>NZ_BAEI01000019.1 GCF_000241325.1 Gordonia polyisoprenivorans NBRC 16320 = JCM 10675
CCGGCCCGGGCCGGTGTTCACCAATCTCCTTCTGGCAGATGAGATCAATCGGACACCACCCAAGACGCAGGCGTCGCTGCTCGAAGCGATGGAGGAGCGGCAGGTCTCGGTCGACGGTGTGCCCCGCCCGCTCCCCGACCCATTTCTGGTCGCGGCGACCCAGAATCCCGTCGAGTACGAGGGCACTTATCCCCTGCCGGAAGCGCAGCTCGACCGCTTTCTGCTCAAGGTGACCCTGCCCGTCCCACCCCGTGACGACGAGATCACCGTGCTCGCACGGCATGCCGCGGGATTCGACCCGAAGGATCTGGGAGCGGCCGGGCTGCGACCGGTGGCCTCCGCTGCCGACATCGTCGCCGCCGCCGATGCCGTCCGGCACGTTGCGGTGGCCCCGCAGGTGGCGGCGTACATCGTCGACATCGCCCGGGCCACCCGGACCTCACCGTCACTCGCGCTCGGGGTCAGCCCGCGCGGCGCCACCGCCCTGTTGTCCACCAGCCGGGCGTGGGCATGGCTGGGCGGACGGGACTTCGTCACACCCGACGACGTCAAGGCGCTGGCCCAATCGACTCTGGCACATCGCCTTTCGTTGCGACCGGAGGCCGAGCTCGAAGGCGTGTCGGTGGCGGCGGTCCTCGACGCCGCCATCGCCTCGGTGCCCGTGCCGCGCTGATGGTGCTCACCGGCCGGTTCTTCGCGCTCGTGGTGGCGGGCGCGATCCCGGTGATCGCCTACCCGCGCTACTGGGTGGCCCTGCTGTGGGTCCTGGGATGCGTGGTCCTCATGGTCGTCGATCTGATCGCCGCCGGGTCGACGAGAACCCTGCGGCTCTACCGGCTTCCGTCGGCGCCCATCCGCCTCGGCGAGACCGGGAGCTCGGTTCTGATGGCGCACAACGCGACCGGCCGCCGGTTCCGGGCGCGGATCAACGATTCGTGGCAGCCGTCGGCGGGCGCGGTGAACGCGGTGCACGCGGTGTCGTTGGCGCCCGGCGAGCAGCAACAGCTGGTGACCGGGCTGCGGCCCACCCGCCGGGGGGATCGGCTCACGCATCGGGTGACGGTACGGCGGATGGGTCCGCTCGGACTGGCCGGGCGGCAATCGGGCTATGTCGTACCCGGCTCCATTCGTGCACTGCCACCGTTCGACTCCCGAAAGTTGTTGCCGTCCCGGCTCGCCCGGCTCCGTCAGCTCGACGGCCGCTCGGCGGTGCGGATTCGTGGGCAGGGCACCGAATTCGACTCCCTGCGTGACTACGTCGACGGCGACGACGTGCGCAGCATCGACTGGCGCGCCACCGCCCGGCGACGGTCGACGGTGGTGCGGACCTGGCAGCCCGAGAAGGACCGCCACATCGTGATCGTGCTGGACACCTCGCGCACCTCCGCGGGCCGCATCGGTGATGCTCCGCGTCTCGACGCGGCGATGGACGCGGCCCTGCTGCTGGCCGCCCTCGCCGCGCATGCCGGTGATCGCGTCGATCTGATCGCCGGTGATCGCGTCGTCCACCGGCGCGTGGTCGGCGCGTCGCGCACCACCCTGCTCGGTGATCTCGTCAGCGCGATGACAGCGTTGGAACCCGCTCTACTGGAAGCAGATTGGCCGTTGCTGGCCGCCGAGGTGAGCAAACTGACCCGGCAACGTGCGTTACTCGTGTTGTTGACGCCCTTGGAGCCGGCCGCCGTCGAGGAGTCGATGCTGGCACCGCTGTCGGTGCTGGCGCAGCGGTACAAGGTGGTGATCGGATCGGTCCGTGACCCGCAGCTCGCCGCGATGGCTGCTCTGCGCGACGACGCGGCCGACATCTACGACGCCGCCGCTGCCGCCCGCACCCTGGCCCTGCGCGGACGCACCGAATCGGCGGTGTCGCGCCTGGGTGTCGACGTCGTCGACGCCGACCCGGCAGATCTCCCGGCGGCACTCGCCGATCATTACCTCACCCTCAAGTCACGCGGTTTGCTCTGAGCCGGTCGGTGTGCTCCCCAACCCGGTCCGTTCACTCCCCTATTGGTTGTCAGGCAACCCAATCTGGTTGACAGCCATCGCTACTCGCCACCTGCACACCATCATCGTGTAGCGTCCGGGGCGGGTTGGGGTTTGCTCAGGAGGGGAAATCCGATGCGCCCGAATCATCTCAGCTCCCCCGTATCGGTGGCCGCACTGTCTCTGATCGCTGCGGCCGTTGCGGCCGGTCATGGGGTCAGTCCTGGGGTCAATGCCGCGGATTCCGCACCGGTGACTTTGTCCCCGGCGAACGTGCGCCTGGCGTCGACCGTGCTGACGGTGGCGGGCAACACCACGGTCGTGAACATCCCGATGAACGAGGAACTCGGCGGCGCGCTCTGCTCACCGCCCAATGTGTGCCAGACGGTCGTCTACCCCTCCGGCGACATCGGCGGTATCGCATTGCAAAAGGGCGTGGCGGCCCTGACCACCGACATCAACACGACACCCGGGAAGAAGGTGGTGTTCGCCTACTCTCAGGGCGGCATGATCGTCACCTCCTGGCTTCAGGACAGTGCCGCGTCGGCCACGGCCCCGCCGAAGTCGGATCTGACATTTGTTCTGCTGGGCAACCCGCAACGAGGGCTCAACGGCCAGGCGCCCACGTTGGGCGTCGGGTCCGCGACCCCCACCGACACCGGGTACACCGTCATCGACGTCTCCCGCGAGTACGACGGCGAATCGGACTGGCCGAACAACCCGTTGAACGGGCTGGCGGTCGCCAACGCCATCGCCGGGTACTTCGTCGTCCACACCGATTACACCGGCGTGGACGTCGAGGACCAGAACAATCTCGTCCAGACCGTCGGCGGCACCACCTACGTCCTCGTTCCGACCGCCAATCTGCCTCTGCTCGAACCACTCCGGATGATGGGTCTGAGTGGTGTGGCCGACCAACTCAACGGTCCGCTCAAGACGATCGTCGATCAGGGATACAACCGGACCGGCTACACCACCCTCGGCGACGATCCGGCCGCGCAGCAGACGATCGGCAGTGTCTTCGGGACCACTGCCACCACGAACGCCGCGAGATCCGCCGAGAACACCGCATCCCGCGCCGCGGCCCGTCAGAGCGTCGCGGCTCCGGCGGCGACCGGTTACGCCGTGACGACAAGCGCATCCTCGGCCCTCGGAACACCCACCCCGACATCGGCTCCCGCTGCCACCACGACAACGTCTGCCCCCCAGACACCCATCACCCCGGCCTCGGCGACCCCGAGTACAACAACATCGAGTTCACCGACATCGAGTTCACCGACATCGGATTCCGGCGGCTACGTCGGACGGCACCGTGCTCCCGAGGCCACCGCCGGCCACGACTCTTCCGGTCAGGACTCCTCCGGTCCGGGCTCCTCCGGTCAGGACGCCGCTCAGGCCGCCACGGGCACTGCGTCACCGCGGTCGGGATCGGGGATGTCGCCGCGCTCGCCGTCGTTGTAGGCCCACCGGCCTGCGGTGAACACATAGACGAAGAATCCCACCCAGACGAACACGCCGATCCCGACACGTGCCCACGTGGGCAGCCCCGACGGTGTCACGAATGCCTCGATGAGCCCGGTGATCAGCAGCAGGACAACCAATCCCAACGCAATACCGATCGCCGCGCGACCCTGCTCGGCCAGCGACTGCATTCGTGTTTTCGGGCCGGGCGCGATCCACGACCAGAAGACCCGCAGGCCCACTCCGGCGGAGACGAACAGACAGGTCATCTCCAGCAATCCGTGCGGGGTGATCAAGCCGAAGAACACATCGGCGCGACCGTGCCGGATCATGATCGACGCGGTGACCGCGACGTTGAGGATGTTGCTCCACACCACCATGACGATCGGAAAACCGAAGACGCCGAAGGCGATACAGGTGGCGGCGAGCCAGAAGTTGTTGGTCCAGACCCGCAACGCGAACGACGTCGCGGCGTTCTCGGTGTAGTAGTTCGCGAAGTCGTTGTCGACGAGTCGTTGGATGTCGGCCGGGCTGCCGAACGCGGTCTCGGTGCTGGGATGGTCCAGGAACCACCACGTCATCGCGAACATTCCGACGAACGACACGATCAGAACACTGAGCCACCACCAGCGCATCGCATACAACGCCGCGGGGAACGTCCGCCCGAAGTAGCGGCCGACGATCGCCCAACTGCTCTCCTTGACACCGGCGGATCGGGTCCGCGCCTTGGCCAACAACGCGGAGAGATAGCCGACGAGGGAGGCGTCGGGAGCGGTGGACCGGATGACCGAGAGGTGGGTGGCCACCCGCTGGTAGGTGTCGATCAGTTCGTCGGCCTCCGCGCCGGAGAGCCGGCGGCGCTTGGTGAGCTGCTCGAGCCGCTCCCAGGTCGGCCGCTTGTCGCCCACGTAGGCATCGAGATCCACCTCGACAGCTTAGAACGCCGGGCGACGGTGGAGTGCGGATGTGAACCGGTTGATCGACGCCGCGGCCGGCGTGGTGGCCTAGAGTGTGGCGCATGTATCCGCAGCAGATGCCCTATCCGGTGCGGCCGTATCCGCCGGTCACCTGGGGTCGGGGCGCGGTCGGCACGGTCGGCGTCGGACGCGACGACCAGGTGTCGGGTGAGGCGGTGGCGCTCGACTTGCCGGCCGCCTCGTTCGGGCTGCGCATCCTGTCCGGGGTGATCGATCTGATCCTCGGTTACCTCGTGCTGATCCTCGGCATCTACCTGTCGTTCAAGCTGGCCTACGACGTCGACGACGCGTTGTTCGGCGCCTGTCTCACGGTGTCGACGGTGATCGCATTCGCCGCGGTGCCGACGACGTGGGAGACGCTCACCCGCGGAAAAACCCTCGGGCACGTGATACTCGGGTTGCGGA
Organism: Gordonia polyisoprenivorans NBRC 16320 = JCM 10675; assembly: GCF_000241325.1. GTDB lineage: Bacteria > Actinomycetota > Actinomycetes > Mycobacteriales > Mycobacteriaceae > Gordonia > Gordonia polyisoprenivorans. The sequence continues at coordinate 4,827 of NZ_BAEI01000019.1, forward strand.
CCGTCCGCGACGACGCCGGGCCGATCCGATTCCGCCACGCCCTGACCCGGGCGATGATCGGCGTGGTCGAGATCTACACGTTCTTCGGTGTCCCGGCGATGATCTGCGCGGCGGTGAACCGCCGCAACAAACGCATCGGCGACCTCGTCGCCGGCACATACGTGATCCGCGAACGATTCACGATCGCGCTGCCCGAACCGATCCCGATGCCGCCGCCACTGGTCCCGTGGGCGAGGGCCGCCGACATCGCCGCTCTCCCGGACCCGTTGGCGGTGTCGGTACGGCAGTTCCTCAACCGGCGCGAAGCCTACAGCCCGGCGGCGCGGTCGGCTCTCGCCGAGCGTCTGATCTTCGCGATCGCGCCATATGTCGCGCCCGCTCCTCCGCCGCAGGCGCCGGCCGAGGATGTCCTCGCCGCGGTCATGGCAGCGCGCCGCGAACGCGACACGGCACGCCTGGTCCGCGAGGACCTGCTGCGAACACGATTGTTGGGCTGAGCTTTTCGGTCATCGGACTCGGCGTCCGTTGAACCCGTCGCTCACTTGAGGTCGGCGCTGGACTTTCCGAGGATACGGCGGGCGATGATCAGCTGCTGGATCTGCTGCGTGCCCTCGAAGATGTCGAGGATCTTGGCGTCGCGAGCCCACTTCTCGAGCAGCATGGTCTCCGAGAATGCCGCGCTCGCACCGAGTTCCACCGCCTTGTTGGTGATGTCGGTGACCGTGCGGCCGGCCTTGGCCTTCGACATGGACGCCTCGGTGGAGTTGGGCTGGGAGTTGTCGGCCATCCAGGCTGCCCGGATCGCGAGCAACCAGGAAGCCTCCCAATCGGATTCGAGCCGGATGAACTCGGCGACCGCAGCATGCTGGGTGGCCGCGGGGGCGTCGTAGTCGATGGTGTGGCCGGCGTCGCTGAGCAGGCTGCGCAGTTCTTCCAGCGCAGCCCGGCCGAGTCCCACGGCCATCGCCGCGACCACCGGGCGGGTGTTGTCGAAGGTCTGCATGACCCCGGCGAACGCCTTCTTGGTCTCCACTTCCGGTGAGCCGAGCAGGTTCTCGGCGGGCACGCGCGCGTTCTCGAAGCGCAGGACCGCGGTGTCGGAGGCCTTGATGCCCAGCTTGTGCTCGAGGCGCACCACGCTCACTCCGTCGGCGTCGAGAGGCACGACGAAGCTCTTGATCGCGGCGCGACCGGCGCTCTTGTCGACGGTCGCCCAGACGACCACGTGGTCGGCGCGGGATCCGGCGGTGACGAAGATCTTCTCGCCGTTGATGACGTATTCGTCGCCGTCGCGCGTGGCCGTCGTCGACACCGCCGCCGAGTCGGAGCCGAAGCTCGGTTCGGTGATCGCCATCGCCGCCCAGACACCGGAGAACTTCTCGAGCTGTTCCGGCGTGGCCACCGCGGAGATCGCCGCGTTGCCCAGACCCTGATACGGGATGGACAGCATGAGGGCGACGTCGCCCCAACCCATCTCGACGCCGTGCAACACACCGCGGATGTTGGCGCCGTTGACGGTGCCCGCATCGGCATCGGCGCCGCCCGACTTGTCGGACTCCTTGGCCGCCTCGCGCGCCTTCTTGGCGAGTGCGCCCAGGTCGTCGAGTTCCTTGGGGTATTCGTGCTCGGCCTTGTCGTACTTGCGCGAGACCGGTCGGAAGATGTGCTCGGCCGCGAGGTGGGCTTGCTCGACCGCCGAATCGAACTTCTTCGGGAGCTCCAGGTTGATCGCCATGCGGGCTATCTTACTCAGAAGTAAGTTGCTGTCCAGCCCACCTTCGCGGAGGGGATTCGCTGGCACGAGTAGTCGGGGCGCCGTAACGCAGCCGCCCTGGCGTCGCGTGCGGTGGCCACCCGCGCTCCGTCGCGGGACACTCCCCGAGTAAGGACCTTTACCCGTAGATAGTTGGCGGTCAACTCCACGTCGAACACACTCAAGGCGAACAGGTCTTGTTGGCAGCAGACACCGCGTGAACGTCGGCTTTGTCGACCGGTGGCAATGAGAGGCCGCGCTGCTGAGCCGCTGCGTCTTCTGCCAACCACCTGTACCGCGCCGATCTGCCTACCGCGACGATCGCCGGCCGCTTAGACCGTGGGTACGTCGTAGTGCTCGACCCCCGTGGACCTCACCGGGTGCCCGACCGCCTGAATGTGCGGTTCAGTTGATCGATTGTTGATCATGCAGCCGAAATCTGTCGGTCTTATGCGCTGGCTGAAACGATGCCGGTGGACGGCACCAAGAAGCGCGGCCGGCTGGCAAATGACACAAAGGCGACCCTGGCGCGCTGGCATCTTCATGCTGCGGACACGTCCGGTGCCCGGATGAACAGGTGCGGACCCAAGTAGGCGATGAGTCGAATTCCTACTGGTCCTGAAGGCATGCTGCGTAACGATAACCCCGCGCCACCCGAGACAGCGCGATGGACAACCGCACGCAGTGCACCCAAGGACGACGGACGTCTCAGCGGAGGCCATCAGGGGAGTTGGGGGTGTCAGTTCCTCGACTGCGAGATTCGGGACAAGTCGCAGCCGAAGAGTACAGTCACGGTCCGCTAGTCAGTCCCTTCCCGCCATGGTCGCGGCCAATATCGTCCGCACGGGCGTTGCGCTCGATAGGCGAGACAGGCTTCTGGCACAACACGGCGTCAGACGCGAATGCAGTGTGCGGCGATAGGTTGGAATGAGAAGATGTCCGGTGTGACGGACCAGAAACCACTCAAGCTCATACAGGCTAGCGTATATGGTGTACTCGGTGCCTACGACCACACCATTAAGTTCGGCTCCGATGACGATTTCGTGATCGTTTACGGCCCCAACGGTGTCGGCAAAACTAAGACTCTGGAGGTACTAGACGGCCTCTGCCGAATTGACGGTCGAGCGCTTTCTAATCTACCGTTTGACACTGCCGAGATACTTTTTGATCGTAACAATAAAATCACCGCCACTTCCAGCTGGGAAACTGCGGAACAGTTCGTTACCTTCGACCTACTTATTGATGGAGAATTGCAGGACCGGTGGACGTACGACCAGCCAGAGGCTGTCGATTGGCTGATCGACAACACACCGTGGCGACCAATTGAAAATGGCCTGTGGGAGGACCGCTCCGACGGCGAGATATCGACCTATGAGCATTTGGAGTCCCTCTATTCTTCTCAGCTAAGTTCGGGGTTGGGCGGCAAGATACCGGAAGCCCTTGAGCAATTTCGGAAACGATTTCCTGTCTATCTGATCGAAACGCAGAGACTTCGAACAGGCTCGACGCCCCGTCCGATCCTTCGACGACCGGCCAGTTTCCAAAGGCGCAGGCGAACGGCCGTTAACGCAACCCGGATCAATGACCAGGCCGAAGTAATGAAGTTTCAGATAAATAATGCACAGACCGAACATTCGAGAATTACCCAACAACTTGATAGAACCTTTCCAAGTCGTATTCTCGAAGCTTCAGGTGAGTCAGCACAAGCAAATGACGATTCGGGTATACGAGCCAGGTACAATGAACAAAATGAATTTCGGTCGCGGCTAGGGCGTGTTGTATCCGTTCCCCTAGAAAGTGAATTGTCGCTACCTTCGCGATCGCTGGAGAATTGGGAGCTTCGACTTCTCGATTTGTACCTGTCAGATGCCGACCAGAAGCTACAGCCGTTTGTTAATATTCTACGCCGAATCGAACTACTTGAGGATATCCTCAACCGTCGCCTCCTGCGAAAGAAAGTTCACGTAGACTCTAGCGAGGGAATTTCTGTTTCCGATGAATCAGGTGGTCGCAAGATAGCACTTGAGACACTGTCGTCCGGTGAGCAGCATGAGGTGATCCTAATGTTTGACCTCCTGTTCAATGTTCCAGAGGGCGCTCTTGTTCTGATTGATGAGCCCGAAATTTCACTTCACGTGAGTTGGCAAATCGAGTTCATCCCGGACGTGCAGAGGATCGCAAAGATCCGAGGGCTGAAGTTCATTGTTGCGACACACTCGCCTCAGATCATCAACGACAGATGGGACAAAGCCATCCGACTTGGACCGTCTGATACGAGCTTCTAATGATCGAATACCTAAACTCCAATACACTTTTCAATGAAATTGCGATGATCCGTCCCGAACTAAAAGGGATGATTCTTGTGGTAGAGGGCAGTGACGACGAGTACACAATGGATTATCACACCGGTGCATCCGTAACCGTCATAGGAGCACACGGTGGCAAGCGAGAAGTCCTTGAAGCATCAATCAAAGCTGATCAGTACGCGATCCCGAGTGCCTACTTCTTAGTAGACAGCGATTACGACGATTTCGTTCCGACTGAGGTTCCGTATGGCACGCGAGTTGTTACCTCGGACGGGCACGACTTTGTGATGGACCTGGTCTTGGTCGACCAATCAGTGATGCAGCGAGTATTGGGCGCCCACTTGCGGACAGCCACGGCAGGCACTGGGGTACGAATCTCCGCCAGCGAACTAATTCAGAAGGGACTTGCACTAGCCTTCGTGGTCGGAGTTCTACGACTCCTTAGCGTCAAACACCAATGGGGACTAAAGCTACGTGATTTCCCCTTCGGTAAACTTAGGTCGATAGAGCCGCGCGTCGACGAGATCGTGCGGATTGCGCTGAACAACTCACCACCGATCACGGAGGACACCATCGATCTAGCACGGATTCTGGCTAGTGCTTTGAACGACTATCGGGATCAATCCACTGCGATAGTCGGGGACCACGACTACTTTTCTGCCACTGCCCACGTGCTTAAGCTTGCAGGTCTAGCCAATGTAAAAGGTTCGACGCTCGCGACCAGTTTCATCGCAGCGGTGCATTGCCGTGCTATCGGACGGACCGGTTGGTATAGTGACCTCTCTTCTCGATCGAAAGAAGAGTCTGGAGAGTCTTGCTTCGCATGCCCGTGTGAAGAATCGGCATAACTCCGATAGATATGCGGCGGACGGCAGGACACTGATGCTATCGGGCACGACCCTGAATGGTGACATAAAGGTGTGCAGGTAGGTGGACGGTGCCGGGCCAGGAATCGCGGAGCGAACTTGGTGCTAGCCGTGTCAAGTTCGTGCAGAGCGTGTGGAGTTGGGTAGCGACTTCAGGTGCGTCGTGTCGCCCCCGAGGGGCCGTCGGTATTCGAAGGAGGCCGGCGGACTGCTGATGTCGGCAGGCAGGGTAGTGCAGGATGTCGACTAGTCCGTCGACGGTGACGGTGGCGGGGTGCGCGTCGAGGGCGAGCCGGGTGGCTCTAGCCTGCCAACGTTGGTGCCGGTGTGCAGATCATGACGTCGGTTCGGCGAGCTGCTCGGCGGACATGATGACGGCGGTCCTGCCGCGGGTGGGTGCGAAGATCACCGCGTGCATGCGTCAGCGTGCGCGGTGGCGGCCGCGATGCCTACCCTCGAGTGGTGGCCTACGACGATGAACTCGCGTTTCGGATCCGCGCATTGCTCAGCGGTGAGAGCAACGTGGACGAGAAGCCGATGTTCGGCGGTCTCGCGTTCCTCATCAACGGCAACATGGCGTTGGCTGCGAGCTCCCGCGGTGGACTCATGGTGCGGGTCCCGCCCGAGCAGACCGAGGTACTCCTGGAGTATCCGCACACCGAGCCGATGGTCATGTCCGGCCGCGAGACACGCGGCTGGCTCCGCGTCGGCGGCGAGGGCGTGCGCACCGAGCGCCAGTTGAGCCGGTGGGTGACCCTCGGATCGGATTACGCCCGCAAACTCCCGGCGAAGTACTGACCCACCGGAGTGCCGAGGAACTGCAGCTGCCGAAGAACTAGGGGATGAGCCTGCGCTCCCGGAGTTGCTCGAAGATCCTGGTGAACATGGCGTCGGTCTCGACGTAGTCGTGGAATCCGGCGCGTCGGCTCTTGGAGGTATCGGCGATCACGTCGTAGTCCCAGCCGAACACGAAATCGCCGAATTGCCAGGAGGAGACGTCCTCGTAGGGGGTGGGCTCGAGTCCGTGCTCGGCGACCATCGCGTCCCATACCTGCTGCTTGTCGGCCATCACCTCGGACAACGACATGGGCAACGGATCCGCGACCGGGATATCGAAGAAGTCGGCGACCACCGACCACATGCGCTGCCACCGGAACATGTCGCCGTTGGTGATGTTGAAGGCCTCGTTGGCGGCCGACGGAGTCGTCGCCGCCCATTCGGTGGCGCGCGCGAGCAGGCCCGCGTCGGTCATTTCGATGAGGCTGGAGTAGGCACCCGGCTTGCCGGGAAAGCGCAGCGGGATTCCGAGCTCCTTACTGATCGACGCGTACACGGCGAGCACCATCGCGATATTCATCGGATTGCCCACGGTGACTCCCGCAACGACCGACGGGCGGATCGCCGACCACGACCAGCTCTGGCCACGCTGCCGTCGCTCGAGCAATTGCTGCTGATCGACGTTGAACTCGGGGGGCATGTGCGGCGGATCGCTCTCCTTGGCAGGCGTCGCGAACGGACCGAGATGGGCCCCGTAGACCTTGTAGCCCTGCATCAGGCTGACGTGCTCCAAGGCGGGTAGGAGATCCACCGAATCCAGGACGTTGCGCAGCATCGTCACGTTCGGTTCGACGAGGTCCGACCAGTTCGGACGGTCCTGGTAGGCGGCGTAGAACAGATGCGTCGTCTCCGCGGCACGACCGATCGCGGCCCGCGTGGAGTCGAGATCGAGGAGATCTGCGCGCTCGTGGCGTATGCGTGGCCGGTTCTCTGCGCCACGTCGGGATATCCCGACCACATCCCAGTTGTCCGTGCCTGCCAGGTGCTCGACCAGGTTGCCGCCGATGACCCCCAGTGCACCGATGACCAGAGCGTTCCCGCGTACCGACATGAAGCCTCCATCGTTAGATCGTGATTTTACGATGAATGTATATCACAAGATCGCGATGAGCAGATATGCTGGAGCGATGAACAGCAGTGAATTGCTCGACACCGACGAGTGGGTGGTCACCGCCCTCAAGGCGATCGCGCATCCGCAGCGGATGGCGATCATGCGATGGCTGCGCGACCCGGAAAGTTTCCCGCCCCAACTCGAACCCGCAAGCGAAGTGGGCGTCTGCCTCAAGCACATTCAAGCCAGGATGGGTGCATCCCAGTCGACCGTCTCGCAATATGTGGCGGTCTTGCAGCGCGCAGACCTCGTGCACTGCACCAAGATCGGCCAGTGGTCACACTACCGACGCAATGAGGATGCCCTCGCGCGCCTCAATCAGCTTCTGCCCGAGATCATCTGATACTCGGCTCGCGGTGATGGTGGCCGGCGGGCACCATCACCGCGAGCCGTCATGGAACGATGTTGACCAATCGCCCCGGCACGATGATCACCTTGCGGGGCTCCCCGTCGAGCAGGGCGACGATCTTCTCGTCGGCCAGCGCCACCTCACGTAGCGTGGCCTCGTCGGCATCGGCGGCAACGGTGATGCGGCTCTTGACCTTTCCCTTCACCTGCACGGCGATCTCGACGGAGTCGGCGACGAGCCACTGCGGGTCGGCATCCGGGAAAGGCCCCCGAACCAGCAGTTCATCGTGGCCCAGGCGGTGCCAGAGTTCCTCGGCGATGTGCGGGGCCAGCGGGGCGAGCATGGTGACCAGCGGCTCGACGGCGGCGCGCGGGGCACCACCCTCGAACTGCTTGGTGAGGTGATTGGTGAGTTTGATCAGCGCCGCGACCGCGATGTTGAAACGCAGCCCGGCGAACTCCTCTCGCACCTCCGCGATCGTCGTGTGCAGCAACCGCTTCGTCACGTCGTCGAGCTCGGCGTCGGTGACGCACACCGTGCCGGTCTCCTCGTCGACCACCAGACGCCACACCCGCTGCAGGAATCGTTGCAGTCCCACAACATCTTTGGTGGCCCACGGGCGAGACTGGTCGAGCGGCCCCATGTACATCTCGTAGAGACGCAGGGTGTCGGCGCCGTAGTCGGCGGCGATGTCGTCGGGGGTCACCGAGTTCTTCAGCGACTTCCCCATCTTCCCGTACTCCTGGGAGACCTCGTCGCCGTTGTAGAAGAACTTCCCGTCACGCTCGGTCACCTCCTCGGCGGGCACGTAGATGCCGCGCGAGTCGGTGTAGGCGTAGGCCTGGATCATGCCCTGATTGAACAGCTTTCGGTACGGCTCACGGCTGGTCACATAACCGAGGTCGAAGAGGACCTTGTGCCAGAAGCGCGAGTACAGCAGGTGCAACACCGCATGCTCGACGCCACCGATGTAGAGGTCGAGGCCGCCGGGATCATTCGGCCCGTGCAGCGCCGGCCGCGGGCCCATCCAGTAGGCCTCGTTCTCCTTGGCGCACAACGTCTCGTCGTTGGTGGGATCGATGTAGCGCAGCTGATACCACGAGCTGCCCGCCCACTGCGGCATCACATTGGCGTCACGGGTATAGGTCTGACGACCGTCGCCGAGATCGAGCTCGACGGTCATCCACTCGGTCGCCTTGGCCAGCGGCGGGGACGGCTCCGACCCGGAATCCTCCGGGTCGAAGGAGACCGGTGCGTAGTCATCGACCTCCGGGAGTTCCACCGGCAGCATCGATTCCGGCAACGCGTGGGCCTGACCGTCGGCGTCGTAGACGATCGGGAACGGTTCGCCCCAATACCGCTGCCGGGCGAAGAGCCAGTCGCGCAGCTTGTACTGGATGGTGCCCTCACCGGCACCGCGCTCCTCGAGCCACGCGGTGATCGCGGCCTTGGCCTCCTCGACGCGCAAGCCGTCGAGGAAACCGGAATTGACCAGCGGCCCGTCGCCGACGAACGGTTCGGTGGCCACCCCCTGCTCGGATCCGATGACCTCGAGGATGGGCAGGCCGAAGACGGTGGCGAACTCATGGTCACGACCGTCGTGAGCGGGCACCGCCATGATCGCCCCGGTGCCGTAGCCCATCAGCACGTAGTCGGCGATGAACACCGGGATCTCGCGCCCGTCAACGGGATTGGTGGCGTAGGTGCCGGTGAAGACGCCGGTCTTCTCCTTGTTCTCCTGCCGCTCGAGATCGGACTTGGCGGCGATCGCGGTGCGGTAGGCCGCGATGGCGGCGGTCGGGGTGTCGGCACCGCCACCGGTCCATCGGGGATCGGTGCCGTCGGGCCAGGCGTCGGCGGTCAGCTCGTCGACGAGCGGATGCTCGGGTGAGAGCACCATGTAGGTGGCGCCGAACAGCGTGTCGGGGCGGGTGGTGAAGACCTCGATCGTCGTGCCGCCGGCGGCAAAGCGGACCTGCGCGCCCCGGGAACGCCCGATCCAGTTGCGCTGCATGGTCTTGACCTTCTCCGGCCAATCCAGGTCCTCGAGGTCGTCGAGGAGGCGGTCGGAGTAGGCGGTGATGCGCATCATCCACTGCCGCAAGTGCTTACGGAACACCGGGAAGTTGCCGCGGTCGCTGCGACCGTCGGCGGTGACCTCCTCGTTGGCGAGCACGGTACCCAGCCCGGGACACCAGTTGACCAGCGAATCACTTTGATAGACCAGACGATAGGAGTCGACGACCTCGTTGCGCTCGGCCGGCGACAGATCGGCCCACACACGCCCGCCGAACTTGTCGTGACCATCGAGAGTGCGTGCACCCGAATCGAATTCGGCGATCAGCTCGGAGACCGGCCGCGCCTTGCGCTGCTCGGCGTCGTAGAAGGCGTTGTAGATCTGCAGAAAGATCCACTGCGTCCAGCGATAGAAGTCCACGTCGGTGGTGGCCACACGGCGCCGCTCGTCGTGACCGAGCCCGAGCCTGCGGATCTGACCGAGGTAGCGCTCGATGTTCGCCTCGGTGGTGGTCCGCGGATGGGTACCGGTCTGCACCGCGTACTGCTCGGCGGGCAGACCGAAGGAATCGAAACCCATCGTGTGCAGGACGTTGCGGCCGATCATCCGCTGATACCGGGCGAACACGTCGCTGGCGATGAACCCCAAGGGATGTCCGACGTGCAGACCCGCACCCGAGGGATACGGGAACATGTCCTGGACGAAGACCTTCTCGGGCGAGTCGGGAGCGCCGCCACCGAAGGCGCTGAGATCACCGGCCAGCGGCCCTACCGGGTTCGGCGCCTCGAAGGCGTGCCGGTCGGACCAGTTCCGCTGCCAGCGCTGCTCGATCTGTCCCGCGAGTTCGGCCGTGTAGCGATGGGTGCCCTGGGCCGGTGGGGTCGAGGTATCCGCTGAAGTCACCCCACCAGCGTAAATGGTGGCCCGAGGCACACTGCAGCGGCACTCGTCCCACTCGCGCGCGGAGTCCGCGGGCGAGTTTCGCCCCTGCCTGCCCCAGCTCGTATGGTGGTCGGGTGAGCGTTCTGTCCGTCGTCGTCGCCGTCTGCGTGTTCGTCCTGGCCCTCGTGTGGGTCGTGGTCGGGGTTGCCGGTCTGCGCGGCACGCTGCGACGCAACCGCTGGCTCGGCGTTCGCGCACCGGAGACGCTGGTCTCCGACGAGGCCTTCGCGCTGGCCAACAAGGTGGCCGCCCCCGGCACCCTCGGCGCCGCGGTGATCCTGATCGCCGGCGGCCTGCTGACGCTCGGTGTCGGCGGCACGTGGTCGTTCCTGTTCGCCGTCGGCGCCCTGCTCGCCGCGCTGGTGGTGGTCGGCGTGGTCAGTGGTTACGGGGTGCGCGCGGCGCGCTGGGCGGTCGACCCCGACGACGACTCGGGTTGCTCATGCTGTTCTGCCGATGCCGGCTCCCATGACCACACCGCCCCCGCGACGGATGCGGCGAAAACCGACGCGCAGGGCCCGGCCGACGAGTGTGGCGAATCGAGCTGCGCATCATGCACCTTGCGTGGTGTGTGCGCGGCCGAACCGGCAGCCGACACCGCCCAGCGCTGAGCGACCGCATGCGCTCCCTACTGAGCCGTTCGCCGATCGACGGGTTCATCCTGGCGATCCTCACAGCGGTCGTCGCCGCGGCCTTCCTGCCGGCCCGTGGCCAATTCGCCGACGTCCTTGACTGGGTCGTCGTGGTCGCCATCGGCTTCCTGTTCTTCCTCTACGGCGCCCGACTACACCCCCGGCAGGCACTCGAGGGGCTGACGCACTGGCGCCTGCACCTGATCATCCTGGCCTTCACCTTCGTGGTGTTCCCCCTCATCGGGCTCGCGCTGCAACCGCTGCTGCGGCCGGTGATCGGCGACGACCTCACATCGGGGTTGCTGTATCTGTGCCTGGTGCCGTCGACGGTGCAGTCCTCGATCGCGTTCACCTCGATGGCCCGGGGCAATGTCGCGGGCGCGATCGTGAGTGCGTCGGCGTCGAACCTACTCGGCGTCGTTCTCACCCCGGTGCTGGTTGTGGTGCTCATGTCGAGCACCAACGGTGTGCACATCACCGGGTCGCAGGTCCTGGAGATCCTGCTGGAGATCCTGGTGCCGTTCATCCTCGGCCAGCTGTGCCGGCCACTGGTCACGCCGATCCTGAAGCGATTCGCCGAGCCGACGAAGTACGTGGATCGCGGGTCGATCGTGCTCGTCGTCTACGCCGCGTTCAGCGAGGGTGTGCGCAACGGCATCTGGTCGATCGTCGGGGTGTGGCAGGTGGTGGCGATGGCGGTGGTCGCGATCGTGCTCGTCGCGTTCATGCTGTGGCTGACTGGTTGGCTGCCACGACGGCTCGGCTTCCACCGCGAGGACGCCATCGCCATCCAGTTCTGCGGCACCAAGAAGAGCCTCGCGACCGGTCTACCGATGGCGACGGTGTTGTTCAGCGGGTCGGTGGTTGGCCTGATCGTGTTGCCGCTCATGATCTTTCACCAGATACAGCTGATCATGTGCTCGTGGTTGGCCACCCGCTACGGTCGCGAGGCCGCCGCCCTCGAAGCCGCCGAATCCGGGTCGGAACCGGGCTGAGAGCGTCAGGTACGAGTACAGCTTCCACCGGAGCGGGCCACCGACCCCGATTCCACGGCGTGTCGCGCCGAATCGGTGGAATCTGTATTCGCCTTCCCCGAGCGGTCGGCTCTCAGCCGATGTCACCGCGATGCCAGCGATGCACCGCCCAGCTGACGCCGTAGAAGGCCGCGACCACACCCACGAGGGCGATCACGGCGTAGAGCAGGATCGTCGCACCGAGCACCGCCCCGGCGAAATAGCCGGCCAGCAGCACCGCAGACGCCCACGTCAGTGCGCCGATCGCATCAGCGATGCCGAACCGCACGAAACTCATCCGACTGATGCCCGCCATCCGCGGCACAATCGTCCGCACGTACCCGACCCAGCGGCCGGTGCCGACGACGAGCAGGCCGGATCGTTCCAGACGCTGCTGGGCGTTGTCCCAGCGTTGTTCGCCGAATCGGCGCCCGAGCCCCGACTCCTTGAGCCGCTGCCCACCGACCCGGCCCAGCCAATACCCGGTCGCATCCCCGGCGACCGCGCACAACACCACGACGACCACCAGCCAGGCGATGTTGGTGGAGCCGACCGCTGCCGCGACCCCGGCCGCGAGCAGCACCGCCTCGCTCGGCATCACCAGACCGGCGATCAGCAGGGCCGTCTCGAGGTAGACGATGCCCGCCGCGATCAGGTAGACCGCCCAGGAGGGAACCGACTCGATGACCCCGATGAGCCAGTCGGCGAAGGCGTGCACCAGTTCACCGTAACGATGAACCGTCCAGGGGGTTTCTCACAGGGGTGCCGACAGGGGCAGGTTCACGAAGCTGGGGTTACTCGGATCCAGCTCGATGTGCTGGGGTCGAAGCCCGGAATCGTTGAGCAGCGGCCGCAGCGGGAGCCCGCGCGGCAGGTTCATCGCGAACACGTCGATCCGCAGCCGGTGACCCTTGCCGATCAGCGCCTCCGTCGGTAGGAGTCCGATGTCGATGCCCACCGACTTACCCGGCGTCACGGGGTGGCGGGTGTCGAGGGTGAGCGTGTAGAACGGATCGATCACATCCCCGTTGGGCGCGAATTGCGAACGGCTACGGTCATATTCGCGCAGCGACGCGACCACCTGCCCGGAGCTGATGACCTTGGACGTGCCGTCCGGGGCGACGTCGTTGAGCGTCGCGGTCCAGTAGCCGTCCGGGGCGTCGAGCACGGTGTTCAGATGCACGTTGCCGTAGCCGCTGACGCTGCGGGTGGTGGTCATCGGTGCGCTGGTGAAACTCAGCGCGTTGCGTTCGGAGATCCGTGCGTCGTCGGCGCAGTCGGGGAAGATCGCGGTCAGGCCGGCCATCTGCTGTGCCGAGTCGCGCGAACACAGCGTCGCAAGTCCCGGCGCCACCGTCATCCGGGCGCGGGTCGCCGGGACACCGATGCCCAGACTGCCGTCACCCAGCGCATACGGGGCCGTGCCCGAGCGCCGATCACCCAGGTAGAGGCGCTGACGGGTCATGCCCGCGCGGGGGAACTGCGAGGCGGTGATCCACCGGTCGCCGACCTGCTTGAGGTTCACCGGGCCGTAGCGGTCGATCCCGTTGTCGATTCCCTTGAGCCACTTGTCGAACCACGCCTTCTGCAGCACGTCGAGACGTGGTGGCGTACCCGGCCGGCCCTGCCCACCGCCGATCGTGAGGTGGTAACCGTCGCCCATGATCAACTGCTTACGTCCGGGCGCGAGGGGGATCTTGTTGTACATCGCGACCTCGGAGTTGGTGAACAGATCGAACCATCCGCCGTAGATGAGCGTCGGGGTGGTGATCGTGTCGGCGTGATCCTGCCAGGCCGTCCGCGGACCGGAATTCGGGCTCAGCAGATCACGCAGCTGGGGTGGGATGGACGCGATGTTCGGGACGGTCAGCGCCTGGATGAGTTGCGGGAAGAAGGTGAACGGGTCCCGCAGGCGGTCGGCCAGCCACGTCCAGTCGAAGGTGCCGTTGAGCATCGACGCGACGTTGGGGACCAGCTTGGTGGAATTGACCAGGGTCAGCCACAGCGGCAGGAATCCGACGCCGAGCGCGCCGCCCGGTGCGACGATGTCACGGATCAGGTCGCCGCCCGGTTCGACCGGGAAGATCGCCTTGAGGGCTTCGGGATGTTTGTTGGCGGCCTGGATCTGGTTGATCGCCGAATACGAGACGCCGGACATGCCGACCTTGCCGTCGGACCATTTCTGCTTGGCGGCCCAGTCGATGACCTCGACGGAGTCCTGCTGCTCCCGTTGTTGGAAGACGTCCCAATCCCCTTGGGAGAAGCCGGTTCCGCGGACGTCGACGACCACCACCGTGTAGCCGCTGCGCACGAGATCGAAGTCGACGGAGAAGTTGCGCAATCCCTGATCACGGATCAGGTGCGCGACGTCGTTGATGCCGTCGATCGGGGTGCCCGACAAGTTGATCGCCGAGGCCACCTGGACGGCCAGCGGCGCCAGCACCGGGTTGGCCAACGCGGCCGCGGTGATCGCGGAGACGAGTTTGGTGTAGGGCGTCATGGTCACGATGACCGGCGTCTTGGCCGTCGTCGGTATCCGGGCCGCGTTGGCCGGGCGGTAGACGTTCGCGCGCAGGATGGTGCCGTCGCTCATCCGGATCGGGACGTCCCATTGGGTGTTGACGTCGGCGTAGGGATGCGGACCGTCGTGCGAGGCGAGCCACCGCTTGGCCGGGGCTCCGCCGTCGGGGCCGGTGGCCGCGTGCGCCGTTCCTGCCGCTCCCAGAGTCGGGCCGGTCAGCAACGCGACGATCGCGATGACCGCCGCAACGACGACTCCCCGTACCCGAATTTCCCGTACCCGCATCGCCGTCCCCCCGGTGAGATGTGACCGGACGAGAGCCTAGCAAGACCTGTGAGGCGTGTCACCGGTCCTGCGGGATCGCCTGACCGGGTGTCGGCGCTCAGTTCCCGGTGACGTCGACGGGGTGGGTGGCCAACAACGGCAACGGCCATGGTTGGCGGCGCAGCACGTCGGCCCAGATGTCGGTGGTCGACGGGGCGAGGATGTCGCGCGGGAGCGCCGAGGCCAACATCCAGCTGTCCTGGGCCATCTCCGCGTCGAGCTGACCGATCCCCCAGCCGGCGTATCCGGCGAAGATGCGAAGGCCCTCGAGTACCGGCCCGATCAGCTCGGGATCGGCGTCGAGGTCGATGAGGGCGACGCGGCCGCTGACCGGCCGGATCTGTTCGATCCCGGAGATGTCGGCGCCGTGCCGGACAACGCCGAGACACAGGGCCGAATCCTGTTTGACCGGGCCGCCGACGAACAGGGCCCGCGGCTGCGCGGCCAGATCGGTCCACGACGGCATCACGTTGTGGACCGCGGTCTGGCTCACCCGATTGAGGACCACTCCGAGACTGCCCGCGTCATTGTGCTCGATCACATAGATCACGGTGCGCGCAAAGGTGGGTTCGAGCAGATCGGTGGACGCGAGCAGGAGCGTGCCGGCCCGAATGCTGTTGGCCGACTCGATGTCTCGTGCCGCATCCGCGGCTCCGCCGCCACCGCCGACGCCGCGCTCGGGCCGGTCGGGGGTGAGATCGTCTGCGCTGTCACCGCCGTCCACGACATCCATCATCGCATGAGAAGTCGGCTCGGTCGGTAATGTAGGTACGTGAATTCCGCGGTGACCGAAGGTACGTCCTCGTGGAAGATCTTTACCCATTCGCTGAGCCACTCACCCGGCCTGGGCCGGCTGCTCGCGGTGCGGCTGACCAGTCAACTCACCGACGGAGTCTTCCAGGCCGCGCTCATCGGTGGCGTGCTGTTCAATCCCGAACGCCATGCCGATCCGCTCGCCGCGGCGCTCGGTTTCGCGGTGCTGCTGGTGCCCTATTCGGTGATCGGCCCGTTCGCCGGAGCGCTGCTGGACCGGTGGGATCGGCGCAGCGTCCTGCTGTGGGCCAACGTCCTGCGCGCCCTGCTGATCGTGATGGTCGCGATCGCGATCAGCACCGGCAGTTCCGACACCCTGGTGCTGATCAGCGCGCTCGCGGTCACCGGGGCCAGCCGGTTCGTGGCGTCGGGGCTGTCGGCGGCGCTGCCGCACGTGGCGCATCGCGAGGTCATCGTCGCGACGAACGCGCTGTTCACCACACTCGGCGGGGCGATGTTGTCGGTCGGTGCAGGTCTCGCGCTCGGCATGCGCGCCCTCGTCGGCAACGACAACGTCGGTAGCGCGGAGACCACACTGATCGGTGTGGTGCTCGCGCTCGTCGCCGGGCTGGTCGCACACGGTTTTCCGGCCCGTCAGCTCGGACCCGACCGTCCCGACGACATCGGTCACTCGGCTGCTCACGCGGTGGCCGTCGGCTTTCTGCACGGGGCGCGGGCGATCGCCCGGTGCCGTCCGGCGTCGGCGGCGCTGTCGGCGATCGGGATACACCGGCTGGTCTTCGGTCTGAACACCCTGATGCTGTTCGTCTTCGCCCGGCACGTGCACGGCGGCGGTGACGGACTGAGCCGGATCAGCCTGGTCCTCGGATGTGTGGCGACCGGGGCCTTCGCCGCCGCGGTGACCACACCGATCCTCGTCGACCGCTACGGCAGACGCGCCACGATCATGCTCATGTTGCTGCTCGGCGCGCTGGCCCAGGTGCTGCTGCTGACGTTCACGATCCCCGGCTTCTGCGTGGCCGCCGTCGTGCTCGGATTGGTCGGGCAGACCACCAAGTTGTGCGGCGACGTCGCCATGCAGGTGGACATCTCCGACTCCGTGCGCGGACAGGTCTTCTCCGTGCAGGACGCCTTGTTCAACCTCGCCTATGTCATCGCGATGGTGATCACCGCGGTGATCATCTCCCCGGACGGCCGCTCGGTGCCGCTCGTGCTGATCGGGTGCGCGCTCTATCTCATCGGAATCGTGGTGGTCCGCGGCCTGCATCCTGCCCGCCACAACTACTCACCGCCGCCCGTCCCCGACGATCACCTGCCGAAACCGGGCTCCCCCTCGGCGTAGGCGGCATCGGCGGTGCCGTCGCCGTCGGAGTCGACGAGCACCTGGTCGGGGCGGCCGTCGGAGTCGGTGTCGACGTAGAGCCGTCGGATCGCCCCCGCGTCGAGGAGGATCTCGATGTCGGGGGTGCCGTCGCCGTCGAGGTCGTGCGCCTGGACCCGGGTGTCGGTGGGAGCGGGATCCGCAGGGGTGGGGGTGGCCGGGGTGGGAGTGCCGGGGATGTGTGGCGCAGGCGCCTCCCGTGTCGGGACGGCGACACCCCAGATCCCGTTTCCCGAGTCGCGATAGTGGTGCTCCACGGTGTCGTCGTCGTCGAGGTCGAGGGCCGCGAGGTCGGCGATGCCGTCGGCGTCGGTGTCGATGAGCAGATCGTCGCGACGACCGTCGCCGTCGAAGTCGAGCGCGATCGCGTCGAGCACACCGTCGGCGTCGGTATCGGTGTCGGCGGGGGTGTGCCAGTGCGTGGGCTCTGAGTCGCCATTGCCGAACACGTACTCCAGGACAGGATCCATGGGGTATTGGACGCACGGGCGGGGTCCACGGTTCCCTCGACGGTCGATGGTCGCGGCGACGACCCACACGGTAGGTTCAACGGCTATGTACGTCAGCGTTCTCGGCGAGCAGTTCCACCGGGCGCGACTGTCGCCGGCGATCACCCATCTCGATTCGGCGTCGGCGGGTCGGTCGTCCAACGCCGTCATCGGGACCATCTCGGCGCACCTGTGGCGTGAGGCCGAGCGTGGATCCTATGTGGCCGCCGATGACCGTGCCGAAGAATTCGCCAGGGACACAAGGGATCTCGCTTCTCTGATCGGACACACCGCCGAGGAGATCACCTTTCGCGAGAGTGCGCGGGCGGCGTTGCGGGCACTGCTCAACGGGTGGAGCCTGCCGGTCTCGACCACGGTGTGGGTGGCCAAGAACGAGTTCGGGCCCAACCTCGTCGAATTCGAACGTCGCGGCTATGCCGTGCGCCCACTGCCCGACGGCGACCTCAACGGGCACATCGACCTCGATGCGCTCGAGAACATGCTGCAGTTCGAGCAGCCCGATTTCATCCACATCTGCCACATCGGGTCGATGTCGGGGGTGGTGCAGCCGGTGGCGCGGATCGTCGAGATCGCCCATGCGGCACAGGTGCCCGTCGTCGTCGACATGGCGCAGTCGGTGGGCCATGTCCCCACCGTCACCGGCGCCGACATCGTCTACGGCACCAGCCGCAAGTGGCTGACCGGGCCCCGCGGCGTCGGCTTTCTCGCGGTGCGCCGGGACTCGTTGCGGACCGTCGAGATCGAGAGTTCGGAGGCGTTCCTCGCGGGCCGATTGGGGCTCGGTGTCGCGGTCGCCGAACTGCAGCAGATCGGCCAGCAACGAGTCTTCCGCGAGCTCGCGGCGATCGGCCGCGCGACCCGCGAACGCCTCGACGGGATCGGCAGCTGGGTGGTCTGCGAACCCGTCGACGAACCGTCTGCGCTGGTCACCCTCGCCCCACCGCCGGGTTGGCAGGATTCCGACCTCCGGGCCGCTCGCGATCGGTTGTTCGACGAGCTCGGCATCCTGGTCACCGCCGCCGAATCGTGGCGGGCACCGCTGGCCGGGGACCAGGCGGTGCTGCGGATCAGCCCTCACCTCGACGTGCGCCGCGAGGACCTCGACCGGCTCGCCGACGCCCTGCGGACGATGGGGTACTGACGCAGTTCCGGCACGACCCTCGCGCGACTACGCGGTGCCCGCCCCGCCCTGTTCGGCCCACCACTGACGGAGTGCCTCCTCCGCCTCGTCGCGGGACAGCGGCCCGCGGTCGAGGCGTAGTTCCTTGAGGTGGCGCCAGGCCTTGCCGACCAGCGGCCCCGGCGGTAGACCGAGCAACTCCATGATCGCGTTGCCGTCGAGGTCGGGGCGGACACGGGCGAGGTCCTCGGCGGCGCGGAGTTGGTCGATGCGGCGTTCGAGATCGTCGTAGTTCTGTTGCAGGCGCCGGGCCCGTCGCTTGTTGCGGGTGGTGCAGTCGGCGCGCACGAGTTTGTGCAGACGGTCCAGAAGCGGCCCGGCGTCGGTGATGTAGCGGCGGACCGCGGAATCGGTCCAGGCACCGTCGCCGTATCCGTGAAAGCGCAGGTGCAGGAACACCAACGATGCGACGTCTTCGACGACGGCCTTCGGATACTTCAACGCGCGCATACGTTTTCGGACCATCTTGGCGCCGACCACCTCATGATGGTGAAAGCTCACGCCGCCGCCGGGTTCGTGGCGACGAGTGGCCGGTTTGCCGATGTCGTGCAGCAGCGCCGCCCAGCGCAGGACGAGATCGGGGTCGCCGTCCTCGAGATCGATGGCCTGCCGCAGGACGGTCAGCGAGTGTTGATAGACGTCCTTGTGCTGATGATGCTCGTCGATGGTCAGACGCATCCCCGGCACCTCGGGCAGCACGCGCTCGGCCAGTCCGGTGTCGACCATCAGTTCGATGGCCTCGATGGGGTGCGCGCCGGTGATCATCTTGTCGAGTTCGACGCGGACACGTTCGGGGGTGATGCGATCGATCTGTTCGGCCATGTCGGTGATTGCCGCGGCAACGCGGGGTGCGACGTCGAAGCCGAGTTGGGAGACGAAGCGCACCGCACGCAGCATGCGCAGCGGGTCGTCGCCGAAGGATTCCTGCGGGGTCGCGGGGGTGTCGATGATCCCGGCAAGGGCGGCCGACAATCCGTCGAGGGGGTCGTGGAATTCCTGGGCCCCGGCGCGGCCGATGCGCACGGCCATCGCATTGATCGTGAAATCGCGGCGGACGAGGTCGTCGTCGATGGAGTCGCCGAAAGTGACCTCGGGGTTGCGGCCGACGCCGTCGTACTTCTCGGCGCGGTAGGTGGTGATCTCGAGGATCAGGTCCTTGCGGCGAGCGCTGATCGTGCCGAACTCGATACCGGTGTCCCAGATGGTGTCGGCCCAGCCGGACAACAGTTCCTGGACCTTCTCGGGTCGGGCGTCGGTGGTGAAGTCGAGGTCGGTGCCCAGGCGGCCGAGGACGGCGTCGCGAACCGAGCCGCCGACGAGATAGAGGTCGTGGCCGGCGTCGGCGAAGAGTGCGCCGAGCGGTTCGGTGATGTCGGAGAGCGCGCGCAGCGACACCGCCGCCGCGGCGAGGAGCCGGGTGCGGCGCTCGGCGGTGGTGTCGGGGTGGGGCTGCTCGGTCACGGCACGACAGCCTACCGGCGCCGGGAGCGAAGCGAGCGGGCCGGATCGGGGCCAGGCGCCGGGAGCGAAGCGAGCGGGCCGGATCGGGGCCAGGCGCCGGGAGCGAAGCGAGCGGGCCGGATCTGTAGCGACCGGATACGCCTGTCTGCGCTGCTGCCAGCACCATGTGGGCAAACGGCCGGTGACCAGCAGCTAGCATCGAAGGCGTGCCCACCGACCCGTCAACCGACCCCACAGACGTCTCCGCCGACGTCAACGCGGGTGGGCGCCAGGCCGCAGAGGCCGGGTCGGGTGAGGCGCATGGTGTCGGTGGGCAGGGTCGGCGGCGTGGTCGTCGGGGTCGCCGGAAGCGCCGGGGTACTCCGGAATCGCGGTTGGATGCGGAGTTCCATCCACGCCCGGAAACGCCTCCGACCAGTGCCGAGCATCCGACGCCCCGCCCGAAACGGCCATCTCCGGCAGATCTCGCCGATCGGGCCGGCGGTACCAGGAACCACACCAGCACCAGCGCCGACAAGAACGGCCCGAGCAAGAACGGCACAGGCAAGAACGGAACCGCCAAGCCCGGCCCGGTGAACTGGTCGGCGGCTCCCGTGAACGGAACCGGGGTCAACGGGACCGGCGCGCACGGGACAGGAGGGCACGGGACAGGAGGGCACGGCACAGGTGTGCACGCGCCCAAGCCCGGGGGTCCCCGTCACCCGTCCCCGGCGTCCGTGGCCGCCGCCACACCGACCGGCAAGGGCACGCGGGTGAGCGCGCCGAAGCCGTCGGACATGGCCGTGATGTCGGCCCAGATCACCAAGACCGGCCTCACCCAGGACGCGGCGACGCCTGCACCGGGTCGGCGCAGGCGCGGCAATCGTCGTCCGGAGCGCGCGGAGCGTTTACGCACCGTCCGGGAAACGTCGGCGGGCGGGTTGGTGATCTCCGACCTCGATCTGCCGGTCGAGGAACTGTCGGCGGCCTTGATCGGCCGCGTGGACCGACGTGGGCGCATGATGTGGTCGTTGCCGAAGGGCCACATCGAGACCGGGGAGACCGCCGAGCAGACCGCGGTCCGCGAGGTGGCCGAGGAGACCGGCATCCAGGGCCTGGTGGTCGCGCCGCTGGGCAAGATCGACTATTGGTTCGTCAGCGAGGGTCGTCGCATCCACAAGACCGTGCACCACTATCTGTTGCGCAGTGTCGGCGGCGAACTCTCCGATGCGGACTACGAGGTCAGCGAGGTGGCGTGGGTGCCGTTGCACGAGCTACCCCGCCGACTGACGTACTCTGACGAGCGACGACTGGCCCGCATGGCCCGCGGTGTCATCGCCGACCTGGCCGCCGACCCCCAGCGGTTGGCCCAGTCCGAGGCCGAGAGCAGTCGCACAGAACCCAACGCCTATGAGAGAGCCGCAGCCGCCCGCAACCAGCGCCGAAACGAGCCGCCTCCCGCGGCGCCCTCGCGTCGGCGCCGGAGGCGTCCCCGCCGCCCCGCGGCCGGTGATGGCTGAACGCTCGTCGGGGCGCGCATGGTGGGCTCGTTTCTGCACGGTCGTCGCAGTGGCAATGCTGACGATGTTGTCGGCGGCCCCGGCCGCGGTGTTGTCGGCCGCCCCGGCCGCTGCGGCACCCGGCGCCGACGCCACCTCACAACCGGATCGATTTGCCCAGATCGTCATCGATTCGATGACGCCGTCGATGGTCACCAGCAGTTCGGGTTCTACGGTGGCGATCTCCGGGCATGTGGTCAACACCAGCAGCCGCACACTGCGTGATCTGGGTATCCGGCTCGAGCGGGGCGACGCACTGACCAATGCCACACAGTTGCGGTCGGCGCTGGCCGGTGAGCATCCACCGATCGCGGCGGCCACCGACTTCACCGATCTGTCGTCGGACACCCTGGGCCCGGGTGCGCAGGCAAGCTTTTCGATTACGGCGCCGTTGTCGGGTACGGGTGGTCTGCAGATCTCGCAACGCGGGGTGTATCCGTTGCAGCTCAACGTCAACGGACTCCCCGATTACGGCGGCGTCGCCCAGGTCGCCGGATCGCGCACGCTGCTGCCGGTGCTGTCGTTGCCGCCGGACCGGAGTCGGGCGGCCTCCTACACCGACCCGGGCAGCGGCGACGCGTCGTCGGTGACCCCCGGTCTCGGTGCCGACGGTTCGGTGTCCGCCGACACTTCCAGTCCGTCGCGATTCACCCTGTTGTGGCCGATTGCCGCGCCCCCGCAGCTCGCTCCGGGCGCCCTCGGCGGAAACACCGAACCGGTGCGGCTGATCAGCGAGGACATGGCCCGCTCGTTGTCGCCGGGCGGTCGGTTGGATTCGGTGCTCGCCCCGCTGCGGGCGATCGCCGACGCCGCGCCGCCGTCGGCGCCCGACCCGAATGCGCCGTCGTCGGTGGCCCCCGCACCGGGTGCACAGTCCGGTCAGACCTCGGACCTCGCGCGGAGCATGTGCCTGGCCGTCGACCCCAATCTGCTCGTCACGGTGCGCGCGATGTCGCTGGGCTACGTGGTGTCCTCCGATCCGTCCGACCCGACGTCGTCGACGGTGCCGGGCACCGGTCAGGACGCGGCGACCACCTGGCTCAACGAGCTGCACGACGTCGCCTCGCGACTGTGCGTGGTGGCCTTGCCCTTTGCCGGGGCGGACCTCTCTGCACTCGCCGAGATCGACAATTCGGGCCTGACCGCGGCCGCACTGGACTCCCCCGCCGACGTCGTCGACTCCATTCTCGGCGTCAAAAGCGTTCGCGGACTGACCATTCCGGCCCTCGGCGCGATCAACCAGGCGGGCGCGACACTGCTCGAGGACACCAAGCACACCACCGTGCTGACCTCCGCGGGCAATCTGTCGACCACGCAACCGCAGAGCACCGGCGCCTACCGCGTCGGACCGCTGGCCGCGCAGTCCTACGACGAGCCGGTGACCGCCGCACTCGCGGCTCTCGGGACCGACCCGTCGACACCGGCGATCACGCCTGCCGACCAGACGGTCGACCTCGCTGCGGAGTCGCCCCTGAGCAGACGTCAGGCAGGCATCGGCGCGCTGGCCTTCGCCGCGGTCGACACTCCCGATGACGAGCGCGGCGACTCGGAGCAGGGCTCCGTCGCCCCGACCGCGGAGCAGCCGACGACCGGTCGCTCGCAGGTGGTTCTTCCGTCCCTGTACTGGTCGCCGACCACCGACGACGCCAATGCACTCATCTCCACCGCAGAGGTGCTGTTGGGTTCCAGGGTCGCCACCCCCACCCCGCTGACCAGCGTCGTCGACTCGGCAGACGCTGCGCGCGCCGACGCCCGGCTGGCCCCGTTGCCCGGTGTGGGACCGGTGGCATCGGTGTCGGTGCCCCTGCCGGAGCAGACGGCGACCGCGATGCGTGAGCAGGCCGACCTCAGCTACCAGCTGCAGGGCTCGCTGGTGAGTTCGGCCGACGTGGAGACCACCCCGGAGCGTTACCTCGCGCCACTGCGCGAGGACATGCTGCGCTCGCTGACCGTGCCCGCCCGGGCCGGCGCTGCGACGCGCACCCGACTGGCCGACACCCGGGCGCAGACGATCCGTGCCGTCACCTCGACGCTGGATCGCATGCGGGCCGCGGTGACGATCCTCGACCCGGGCGGTCGCTACACGCTCGCCTCCGAACGCAGCCCACTGCTACTGGTGGTGCGCAACGATCTGGCGTTGCCCATTCGGGTGGACATCAGGACCAGCGCGCCCCACGACCTCGACATCGGCGACGTCGGGACGATCGAGATCCCGGCACGCGGCACGCGCCAATTGCAGCTGCCGACGCGGGCCGAGACCTCCGAGGCGATCACCGTCACCATCTCGATCGCGACGGTCACCGGCCTGCCGATGGGCTCCGACATCCGACTCTCGGTGCATTCCAACGCCTACGGCAAGGCGTTGTTCATCATCACGATCATCGCTGGTGCAGCCCTGGTGCTGCTGACGGCACGGCGACTCTGGCACCGTTTCCGCGGCGAACCCGACCCGGCCGACGCCGACCGTCCCGAGCCCGACGAGCAGGAGCGATTGCTCGCCGCGGCAACCTATCAGCAACGACGACGTACGCTGCACATCGAAGAAGTTCATTCGGGTGCGTGGTCGGACGACGCGGGGTACTCGTGGCCACCGGATCCCGAGCGGGCCGACGATGCCGGGTCGGTGCGGACCTCGCCGGGTGGTGACGGGTCCGAAGACCCGGGTTACCGGCACACCGACCCCGGATCCACCGACGGGCCGACGCCCGGTCCGGAACCCGACGAGCCGGAACCGGCGGAGAATCCGACGACACCGGCAGAACACAGCAGTACCCCACCGAGATGACCGACAAGGCAGGCGAATGAGCGAGCGAGGACCGGGCGAACCACCGCGTCGCGCCGCACCCCGTCGCATTCCCCCTACTCCGGCTCCGGAACGGCAGATCCCCGACCGCCGGAACCCGCCCCGCCGGACTCAGTCCCGGCCGGCCGACGGACCGGCCCGTCAGGGTCCCCACCGGTCGGGACCGCCGCCGCTGGCCGGCCCGCTCGCCGACGCCCCGCCGCTGTCGGGCGCACCTGTCACCCCCGAGACCCGACGCATGGGCGCGGGCCGCGCCGCATCCGGCGGCACCGGACCCCGGCCCGGCGTCACCCCGCCACCCGCGCGGGCCCCGCGTCACACCCTGACCCCGACACTCGACCGCGATCCCCGGTCCGACGAAACCCGGTCCGACGAAACCCGACCGGAGGACGGCCCGTCCGACGAGTCCGCCACCGGACTGGCACGCGACTCCGACTCGAGCATCCTGCGGACCAGCGGGTCCATCGCGATCGCCACCCTGGCCAGCCGCATCACCGGATTCGTCCGGACCGTGCTCATCCTGGCCCTGCTCGGCGCCTCGGTGGCGTCGGCCTTCCAGGCTGCCGACGTCCTGCCGAACATGATCGCCGAGATCCTGCTCGGCGCGGTGCTCACTGCCATCGTCATCCCCCTGCTGGCCCGCGCCGAAGCCGAGGACCCCGACGGCGGCGCGTCGTTCATCAACAAGATCTTCACGCTGACCGTCGTCGTGCTGGGTATCGGCACGATCGCCGCGATCGCCGCTGCCCCCCTGCTGACCAGCCTCAACATCGACAACGCGGAACTGCGCCCGCTGGCGACCGGGCTGGCCTACTTCCTGCTCATCGAGATCCTCTTCTACGGGCTGACCGCACTGTTCACCGCGATCCTGAATCTGCGCGGCTACTTCAAGCCCGGAGCGTGGGCGCCGGTCCTCAACAACGTCGTCCAGATCAGCGCACTCATCGCGTATTGGCTGATGCCCGGCCAGTTGACGCTCAACCCGTTCCGAATGAGCGATCCGCAGTTGCTGGTCCTCGGGATCGGCTGCGCGATGGGCGTGGTGTTGCAGGCGCTGGTGCTGTTGCCCTACCTGCGTCGTGCCGGCATCCGGCTGCGCGTCGAGTGGGGGCTCGACGCACGGTTGCGCAAGTTCGGGAACATGGCGCTGGCGATCGTCTCCTACGTCGCGGTCCTGCAGGTCGGTCTCATCGTCACCTATCGCATCGCGTCGGCGGCCACCGAGACCGGCATCAGCGTCTACGTCACGCACTGGCAGCTGCTGCAGCTGCCCTACGGTGTGCTCGGCGTGACGATTCTGACCGCGATCATGCCGCGGCTCTCGCGCAATGCCGCCGGCGACGACACCAAGGCCGTCGTCGACGACATGTCGCTGGCCACCCGGCTCACGATGGTCGCGTTGGTGCCCGTCGTCGCCTACATGACCTTCTTCGGCCCGGCCATCGGCGTCGCGGTGTTCAACTTCGGCCGGTTCGACGCGCACGTGGCCACGCAGCTGGGTTCGACGCTCGCCTGGGGTGCCTTCACCCTGATCCCCTATGCGATGACGCTGGTGCAGTTGCGGGTGTTCTACGCCCGCGAGGATGCGTGGACGCCGACCTTCATGGTTCTGGGTATCACCGTCGTCAAGATCGCCGCCTCCTATCTCGGCCCGGTGCTGTTCTCCGACCCGGACCTCGTGGTGCGCTGGTTGGCCCTGTCGAACGGTCTCGGCTATCTCGTCGGCGCGATCGTCGGCCACTATCTGTTGCGCAGCCGATTGCGCGCCGATGCCCGCGATCCGCGTGATGCCCGGCTGACCAACGTCGCCCGCACGACGGTGGTGACGCTCGCGATCTCCGTCGGCAGCGCCTTCGCGGTGTGGTTGATCGCCGAGATCTCGGGCCTGCATCTGGCGACACAGCACGGCAAGATCGGGTCGATCGCCTACCTTCTGCTCACCGCGATCGTGGTGCTCGGCGTGATCTATGCGGGCCTGGCGGCGGCCGGTCTTCCCGACGTGGTCTCCGTCCTGATGTCGGTGCGACGCGTGGCCGGTCGCTTCATCCCCGCACTTGCGCCGAACGGCGAACCGCAACAACAACCATCGGCAACGATCACGGTTCAGTTTCCGCGGGTCACCAGCGACGAGTCGCTACCGTACTCTGGTCAGGTACAGGTCGTTCGACGGTTCGATCGCGGTTCCGCGACGTGGCAGTCGTATGCGGTGCACACCGGTGGCGCCGCGGGCGGCGCCGGTGTGGCGCCGTGGACCCCGCCCCAACGACCCCCGGACATGCGCTATCGGAGGAGAGGAGTTCGCCGCGTGAACGAGAGCGGAATCGACGCCACACCGGAATCCCCGATCAGCCCGGCCGAACGCGGCGTCACCCCGACTTCCGATACCACCACACCTCCGGAAAGGCCGGTCGCACAGTCGAATTCGGCCAATGGTTCGGGCGGCGCCCAGCCGGCCGACGCGATGCCGGCCACCCCCGTCGATCCCGACCGCGCCGAGCCCATCCGCCCGGCGCGACGCCGCGGACCCCGCCTCGTGCCGGGCGCCGCGGTCGCCGGCGGCCGGTACCGCCTGCTCGAACATCACGGCGGCACACGGGGTCTGCAGTTCTGGAAGGCCCAGGACATCAACCTCGACCGCGAGGTCGGACTGACCTTCGTCGACGCCGAACAGCTCGCACCCCCACCGGACAAGGGAGCTCCGAGCAGATCCGGCGACACCGGACCGCAGGCCGTGCTCACCCGTACGTTGCGTCTCGGCCAGATCAGCTCGTCGGGCGTCGCCCGCGTGCTCGACGTGGTCCGCGGCTCATCGGGCGGCATCGTTGTGGCCGAATGGGTTCAGGGTTCCTCGCTGTCGGAGGTCGCCGCCACGCATCCGTCACCGATCGGTGCCGCACGTGCGGTCCGCGCGCTGGCCGCCGCGGCCGAGGCCGCGCATCGCTCCGGCGGCGCCCTGTCCATCGACCATCCGGATCGCATCCGCATCTCCGCCGAGGGCAATGCGGTGCTCGCCTTCCCCGGCACCCTCGCCGGCGACGATGCCACCTCCGACGTCCGCGGACTCGGAGCGGTGCTCTACGCACTACTGCTGCAACGGTGGCCGCTCGACGGCGCCACCGGTTCCGAGCTGGTGACCACCATCAACACGACCACCCCGGTGGGCGGTCTGGCGATCGCCTCGCCCGCCGCCGACGGCGAGGGCCCCATAGAGCCACGCGAGGTCGACCCGGAGATCCCGTTCGAGATCTCCGCCGTCGCCGCCCGCGCGTTGTCGGGGAGTCGTGGAATCCGCACTGCCGCAACGGTTCAGCACGTTCTCGATCAGGCCACCGTCGTCGACCTCAAGACCGACATGATCCCCGCACTCGGTGACTCCGACGAGCCACCGGTGTCGATCGGCCCGTCAGGTCGGATCGGTTCCGACGAGCCCGCGCGCAGCAACCGGACCGTCGCGCTGCTCGTCGGTGCGGCTCTGCTCGTGCTGTTCGTCGTGATCGCCCTGGTGGTGTGGCTGACCGGTGTCTTCGGCGGCGGTGACGAGCAGACCGACATCAACAAGTTCCTGTCGTCGACCACGTCGGCGCCTGCACCGGCACCCGGCGCAGCTGCATCCGCGGGCGGACCGATCGCGCTGCGCTCGGCCACCCTCGTCGACTATTCCGGGCAGTCCGGTGACAATCCCGACCTCGCCCGCAACGTGATCACCGGAGCCGGATCTGGTTGGCGCAGTGACACTTACCGCACCGCCGACTTCGGCAGCCTCAAGCAGGGGCTCGGCCTGATGCTGGATCTCGGATCGCCACAGACGGTCAAGTCCGTCTCGATCACCACCACCACACCGGGATTCGCGGTATCGCTGCGCGGTGCGCAGAGCGCCGACGCCACCCTGGCCCAGACAACCCAGCTGGCACAGGGCACCGTCGATCAGCCCGACACCACACTGTCTATCGCCAGTCCCACACAGTCGCGGTATCTACTGGTGTGGGTCACCTCCCTGCCCGGCGCGGGGGGCAGCTATCAGGTGCAGATCTCCAAGATCAGCGCGACGAGCTGACCGCGCCGCTCGCCGAGGGGGCGTCCCCGGTCGTGGGGCTCCACCCGGGTGGTCCGAAGATGTAGCCGAGCTTGGCACGCCAGCCCGCGGCCGCCCGCACATCACGGGCGATGGAGACGTACTCGTGCGTCTGCAGTGTCCAGATGTTGTAGGTGCCAACAGGTTTGGTCAGCCCATAATGTGGCCGATGCGCCTCGGCACGAAACGATCCGAACATCCGGTCCCACAGGATGAACACCCCGGCATAGTTGCGGTCGAGGTACTCCGGGTCGCTGCCGTGATGCACCCGATGGTGTGACGGGGTGTTGATGACGAATTCGACGGGCCGCCACATGCGATCGATGTGTTCGGTGTGAATCCAGAACTGGTACACCAGATTCACGCCGTAGCAGGCGAACACCACCGCAGGCGGGATGCCCAGGAACGGCAGCGGTATCCACATCACCAGCGCCGCACTGATATTCCACTTCTGCCGCAACGCGGTCGCGAAGTTGAAGTACTCGCTCGAGTGATGGGCCTGATGAGTCGCCCACACCAACCGGACCCGGTGGGAGATGCGGTGATTCCAGTAGTAGAGGACGTCGACGGCGACGAATCCGATCACCCACGTGTACCAGGAGCCGATCGGTAGCTGCCACGGCGCGATGTAGACGAAGATCGCCGTGTAGACCAGCAGCCCCGCGATCTTCCACACCGCGCTCGTGGCTATCGACACCAGTCCCATCGAGATGCTGGCCCGCGCGTCACGCTTCTCGTAGGCACCGACCGGTGACCGGCGCTCGACGGCAGGACCGGTGTCCTCGGTATCGGTGTCCTCGGTATCGGTGGCCCGATCCTCCAGTTTCCAGGCCGCGAACCATTCCAGTACCAGCAGCGCCAGGAAGAACGGGATCGCGAGCACCGTCGGCTCGTGCATCGGGTCGGGAAGTAGGTCGAGCACGGCGTTGTTCTCCGGTGGTCGTCGAGTTATCTGACACAGTCTCGTGTCAGATCTGTGTGTGACACGATAGCGTGTCAGATGACGGGTTGTCCACGGTGCCGTCGGATCGCACACGCCGAAAGGGGAGAGCATTGCCATCCCGGGAGCAGCGCTCTTCCATTGAGCCCGAGTCCGCGGAGCCCGAGTCCGCGGAGGGGCGCCGGTACGGGGGCGCAGAGGCCGACGAGCGACGCGCCCGCCGGCGACGAGCCTTCATCGACGCCGGTTTGCAGCTGTTCGGGGAACTCGGCTACCCCGCGGTGACCGTCAAACGGCTCTGCGACGAGGCCGGTCTGACCCAGCGCTACTTCTACGAGTCGTTCGCCGACCGTCCCGCATTGCTGATCGCCGTGTACGAGCACTGCGTCGAGGTCACCCGAACCGCGACCGTGGGTGCCGCCGCGGAATATCTCCTCGACCCGGCAGGCGTCGCGCCCGACGCCGTGCACGCAGCGGCCCGTGACACCCTCGGGGCGTTCCTCGCAACGTTGACAGGTGATCCGCGACGCGCACGCGTGATGCTCGTCGAGGTCGTCGGAGTGGATCCGACGGTGGAGTCGACTCGCCTACGAGCCATCCACAACTGGGCGAGTCTCATTCTCGCGCTGGCGATGGGGGAGCGCGAGGTGTCGCCGGCACAACACCTCGCCGCGGTCGGACTCGTCGGCGCGGTCACGCAATTGCTCGTCGATTGGTATTTCACGAATGTCGCGCCCGATCCCGTGGATATCGGCGCTGAACCCACCGACCTCGACGTCGTGCTCGACGTCTGTGTCGATATGTTCGGTGCCACCTACGATCAGCTCATGCGCTGAGAAGGTTCGGCGTCATCTTTTCCTTTCGCTCGCCGGACTGTCGGCGCTGAATTTCGTCGCACGGTCGGCCATGATGGGGTGATGGCACACACCGAACTCGACGACCGGGTTGTCGCATTTCTCACCGAGGGCACGCGTACCGGAAAGGTGGCATTCGTCTCCGCGTCCGGACGAGCGCTCGTCGCGCCCATCTGGTTCATCGTGGATGACGGTGTCCTCGTGTTCAATACCGGGGCAGACACCGCAAAAGGGCGTGCGCTCAGTCGTGATCGGCGACTCACAATACTTGTCGACGACGAGCGTCCGCCCTTCTCCTTCGTTCAGGTCCAGGGCACCGCGGAGATCGGTGAGGATCCCGCCGATCTCCTCGATACCGCAACACGTATCGCTGCCCGATATATGGGGCCGGATCTCGCCGACGCGTACGGCAGGCGTAACGCGGTACCCGGCGAGCTCGTCGTCCGCCTCACGCCCACCAAGGTGAATGCGGTATTCGACATCGCCGACTGATCGCGGGACCGAATCTCTCGCCGGCGATTCGGTAGGGCACCACATAGTCGCCGATTTTCTTGCACTGCGCGGGAAATACGATGAGGCGCGTTTCGCTGAGAGCGTTCCAGAGTTGTCGAAAATTGTTGCACTGCAAGCTCATTGAAATACCGGGGACAATTTCGCGGATATCCGCGCCACCGGGCCGAGACGCCCGATTGACGCTGCTGCCGGCGTCGGGCGAGGGTTGCCGTCGGACGCCGTCGGCGTCCCTGCACGTGGCCAGTGCACACATATGCGACGTCTGGCCCGCGGCGTGCGTTATTCTCGTGGCGTGGCTAAAAGACAAGTTGTGTCGTTCATAGATGACCTCGACGGCCGTGAACTCGATATCGACGATGCTCACACCATTTCTTGGTCGTGGTCGGGCGTCGATTACCAGATCGATGTGTCGTCGGCGAATCTCGACAAGATCGAGAACGGTCGGGTTCCGGTCGCCAAACTACTCGAGGTGTCGACCCGGGTCGGTGGCCGCAAGCAGTCGACCGCGCCGAAGGTCAGTACCCCCGCGGCGAGCTCGGAATCGTCGTCGAGTTCAGCACGTCCGTCCACCAAGGTGATTCGCGAGTGGGCGCAGGAAGCGGGTTACGAGGTGCCGCTGCGTGGCCGACTCCCGAAGGAAATCCTCGAGGCTTACGACGCGGCAAACTGACCTGCACCCCAAATCCCACGATTATCGAACTGACCCGGTACCTGATTCGCGACGTCGACCGACGTCGGGGTACCGGGTCTTTTCTACGGTGGATACCCGTCACGCCTGTAATGCGCGGCCGTATCGCCGGGTGATCGCATCCTGGAGCGCGGCGGCCACAGGTCGGCCGAGCCTGGTCATGAGGGTGGCCGGCCTCGAAAAGGCGTTGATCGACAACTGAACCGACTCGTCGGACATCAGACGCAGTTCGAATCGTTCCTCACCCATTTCCGGGTGCCCGGGCAGCGTCCCGTAGGTGAACCCGGCCATGTCCTCATCGGACTCCACCGCGACGATAGCCACGGGTGCCCGCACGGCATTCACCCTCCCGATCCGTAGGCCCAATATCGCCACCGCATCGTCGGTGATGGTGGGATGCGACGCGGCGACCGCGATATTCGCGCGCAGTTGGATCTGCCAGGACAGCATGGCCTCACGCGCCACTTCGAAATGATCACGGCCGCTGCCCAGTTGCGTCCGCAGGCGGACGTGTCGATAGCCGGTGGGTGTCACTCCGGTCGTCTCGCCGACCTCCGAATAGGTGAATTCTTCGGCGCGCAGACGTCGTACTTCGACATCGTCGAGGAGGCGCAGCCGGGCGCGGGACACCTCCCGACTGTAGCCCCGAACGGTGTGAAAGCGCTGGCGCACAGCGATTTCCGGGAGCGTGCGGCGTGTGTGTCGTGGACGCCGCATGGCCGCTCCGGGACCGGACTCGGCGTGGTGATCTTGCTCACGTCTATGCAAATGAAGTAGTGAAGCCCGACTATCTGATATTTAATCTCCGTCGGAGTGCGCGACCGGGCAACGGGCTTGATCCGCGCTCTGGGGGGAGCGCACCATGCGGACTTTCTTTCTCTACCGTCACATCGACGTATCCGGGGTGACCGGCACCGGTGTGGTCGCCGAGGGCGTCGAATTCACCGACGGAAGCGTGGCGATCCACTGGGTGGCCGGCGAACACCGCTCGACGGCGGTGTGGGGCGGGATCGCCGATGTCGAGGCGGTTCATGGTCATGACGGTGCGTCAACGATCCAATGGACAACGCCGGCCGGGTAGCGAGCTCGAGTGCGTCTCCGCGCAGGTTCGGCTGCGCCGCAGGCACTTCCGTCGGTTGTGCAGCAGGTGAATCAAGTCGATGACATCGACATTCGATGACACCGCCTGCGGTGCGGCACTCGGTCGCGGGGCCCGAGGAACCTCGATTGATCCAGGTCTCCCCACCGTCGGTGCGGTTGTCCACAAGCACCGCACCACGACTATCCCGGCACACCCGCGCCCACTACGCTCGATCCCATGTCCGGGGGGACCCACTCGCCACAGGGCGACACACGCAGCGACGAGCAACTGCTCGCCGCGCACACCCATGGCGATCCCACCGCATTCACCACACTCATCACCCGACACCACACGTACCTGTGGAATGTCGCCCTGCGCACCACCCGAGACCCCGACGATGCCGCCGACGCCCTGCAGGAGGCACTGTTGTCGGCTCACCGGACCGCGGGCTCCTTTCGCGCCGAGGCACGTGTATCGAGCTGGTTGCATCGCATCGTGGTCAACGCTTCGCTGGATCGACTGCGGCGCAACGCGGCTCGCCGCACTGTGCCGCTACCGGAGTTCGACACCGCGATTCTCACCGATCACACCGACGACTATCAGCGCGTCGACCTGACCGAGACGATCTCTCGAGCGCTCGACGAATTGCCGTCCGGTCAGCGGGCGGCGGTCCTCGCACTCGACGTCGAGGGTTACTCCATCTCGGAGGCGGCGCAGTTGCTCGGCGTGCCCGAGGGCACGATCAAGAGTCGGAGTTCGCGCGGACGGCTGCGCCTGGCCAAACTGCTCGGTCATCTCCGTCACGAGTCACTGCAGGACGAGTCGGAGTGAGGCCGGGCGTGAACTTTGTCTCGAACGCCATGGAACCCCTGGAGGTCCTGCTGCGTCCAACTATTCGTGGGTCCCATCACGACCGGGTTCCCACCGGGTACAGCGACACGACACGAGGGGAGCGCGGATGACCGACGATGACCTGCGCTCTGCAGGATCACCGCGCTTTCCGGATCCACCGTATTCCGTGGATCTGCTGACCGATCTCGATGCCGGCGTACTCGAACCCGATGTCGCCGCGCACATCCGTTCCCGACTTGCCGACGACTCCGGAGCTCGGGAGGTTCTCGCGGCATTGGAGGGTCTGCGCGTCGATCTGCGCGATCTTCCGGTGCCCGAGCAGCCCGTTCCCGAGTGGGTCGACGCGCGCACGCAGCAAACGCTCGCCCGAATCGCCGCCGAGGTCGGCAGCGGAAGTGACATCACACCGCTCGCGCGCCGGCGGCCGCTGCGCTCTGCCCCGCGGGCGGCGGCTCTGCTCTCGGTGGCCGCAGCCGTCCTCGTTGCCGTCATCGTGGGTGTCGTCCTGGTCAGCCACTCGGCCCGTACCGGCGCTCCGTCTACCGGTGCACAGGCCGACGGCACCCGCACGGCGAGTTCGTCCCTTGCGCCCTCCGTCGCCGCGCCTGGTGCCGCAGCAGCGCTGTCGGTGCTCGGCCGGACCGACGGTGCACCATTCGCCTCCACAGCCGCATTACGCCGGTGCACCGCTGCAAACGGTGTCGCTGCCGAGACACCGGTGCTGGGGTCGGGACCGGTGATGGTCAACGGTGTCCGCCAGGTGGTGATCCTGCTCGCCACCGGGACGGCCGGGCGGTTCCTGGCGCTCGTGGTCGGCCCCGAGTGTGATTCCGGCAATCCGGCCACGATCTCCCGCGCGATCATCGGGGGATGATCCCGCCGAGAACGCCCGGGTATATCGTTCGTCAACCATGCAGCCGAAACGCCCGATCGCGCGTCGTGGGGCCGACGCGTCGGGGAACATGTCCGCATACCCTTGTGTTGAATGCCAGGTACGTGCGGCTCACCGGGCCGGCGCGTCGATGACACGGAGGACGAATTGACCCAGTCAGACAACCAGCAGATCCACGAGCTGATCATCGTCGGATCCGGGCCTGCCGGTTACACCGCGGCGGTGTATGCGGCTCGCGCCGAACTCGCCCCGCTCGTCTTCGAGGGAACTCAGTTCGGCGGCGCTCTGATGACGACCACAGAGGTGGAGAACTTCCCGGGGTTCCAGAACGGCATCCAGGGTCCGGCACTGATGGACGAGATGCGCGAGCAGGCGATCCGCTTCGGCGCCGACCTCCGCATGGAGGACGTCGATGAGCTCCGGCTCGACGGCGACATCAAGGAGGTCGTGGCTTCCGGTGAGACCCACCGCGCCCGCGCGGTCATCCTCGCGATGGGTGCCGCTGCGCGGTACCTCGGTATCGAAGGAGAGCAAGAGTTGCTCGGCCGCGGCGTCTCGGCCTGCGCGACCTGCGACGGCTTCTTCTTCAAAGACCAGGACATCGCGGTCATCGGCGGCGGTGACTCGGCGATGGAAGAGGCCACATTCCTCACCAAGTTCGCGCGATCGGTGACCCTGATCCACCGCCGGGAGG
Organism: Gordonia polyisoprenivorans NBRC 16320 = JCM 10675; assembly: GCF_000241325.1. GTDB lineage: Bacteria > Actinomycetota > Actinomycetes > Mycobacteriales > Mycobacteriaceae > Gordonia > Gordonia polyisoprenivorans. The sequence continues at coordinate 39,730 of NZ_BAEI01000019.1, forward strand.
AGTTCCGGGCCTCGCGCATCATGCTCGATCGTGCCCGCAACAACGACAAGATCCGGTTCGTCACCAACGCGGCGGTCAAGTCCGTCATCGGCGACGGATCGGTTACGGGTCTCGAACTCATCGACACCCGCAGTGGCGACACCCAGACAGTGGATGTGACCGGCATGTTCGTCGCCATCGGCCACGACCCGCGTAGCGAACTCGTGCGCGGCCAGGTCGATCTCGATTCCGACGGATACGTCCAGGTCCAGGGCCGGACCACCTACACGTCGCTGCCCGGCGTCTTCGCCGCGGGCGATCTCGTCGACCACACCTATCGGCAGGCCATCACCGCGGCGGGCAGCGGATGCGCTGCGGCGATCGACGCCGAGCGGTGGTTGGCCGAACAGGGCGACATCGACCCCACCCCGGTCGAGGCCGACGTGCTGGTCGTCGACGCACACAGCTGACCCGGCCGCACCCGCCACCCGAGCCCGAGCCTCATCAACCCCAGACTCATCACAGGAGGACATCACCATGGGAGCAAATACCGTCGCCGTCACCGACGCCACGTTCAAGGACGCCGTACTCGGCTCCGACAAGCCGGTGCTCGTCGACTTCTGGGCCACCTGGTGCGGACCGTGCCGCATGGTGGCACCGGTTCTCGAGGAGATCGCCGACGCACACAGCGACAAGTTGACCGTCGCGAAACTCGACGTCGACGCGAACCCGGCGACCGCCCGTGATTTCCAGATCATGTCGATCCCGACGTTGATCCTGTTCGAGAACGGACAGCCCACCAAGACCATCGTCGGCGCGAAGGGCAAAGCCGCATTGTTGCGCGAGCTGGATTCGGTGGTCGGCACCAACGCCTGACATCGTTCGCCCGACATCGTTGGAGATGGCATAACGACAGGCACGGTCACCGACATTCGACCTGGTGACGGTGCCTGTCGCTACATTGTGACCTGATCCGGTTTGGCCCACATCGGTCGAACTGAAAGAATGCTCGTGGTTCTGCCGAGTGCGTTTCCGTGAGTACCGGCGTCGAATCGCGATCCGCACGGACACTGATTGTTCGTCGCGACCAAGGAGTCTGAAGATGCCACAATTCCGACTGGGTGATCAGGGCTCGGCAGTCGCCGAAATCCGTTCGATCCTCGCCGGACAGGGTCTTCTCAGCACCACTCACGGCCGACACGCCGCCGAAGCCGACACGCCGGGTGACACTTTCGATGCCGACACCGACCAAGCGGTGCGGGCCTTCCAGCAGCAGCGCGGCCTCATCGTCGACGGCATCGTCGGACCCGCGACCTACCGCGCGCTGCGCGAGGCCTCCTATCAGCTCGGTGCACGTGTGCTCGCGTTCCGTTTCTCGGCGCCGATGGTCGGCGATGACGTCGCACAGCTGCAGAACCGCCTACAGAACCTCGGCTACTACACCGCGCTGGTCGACGGTGTCTTCGGTGAGACAACCCACAACGCTGTCTGTCTCTATCAGAGCGAATACGGGCTCTTCGCCGACGGAATCTGCGGGCCCGCCACCCTGCGTTCTCTCGAACGCCTCGGTACCCGGGTGACCGGTGGGTCGCCTCTCGCCATCCGCGAAGAAGAGCACGTTCGTCGTTCGGGTCCCCGATTGTCCGGCAAGCGCATCGTGATCGATCCGGGATCCGGTGGGCTGCATGACCTTTCGACCGGTGATCTCGCCGACACAGAAAGTCGCCTGCTGTGGGATCTCGCTGCCCGCCTCGAAGGCCGGATGGCGGCCGCCGGCATGGAGACCTTTTTGTCACATGACGGCAGGGGACGGCCCACCGATGAGGAGCGCGCCCGGGTCGCGAACATGATCGACGCCGATGTCATGATCTCCCTCCGCGTCGGGCATTACCCGAACTCGGCCGCGAACGGCGTGGCGGCCTTCTACTTCGGTAACAGCCACGGATCGTTCTCCACAATCGGCCGCAACCTGGCCGGCTTCGTCCAACGCGAGGTCGCCGCACGGACCCCGTTGACGGACTGCCGCACTCACGAACGCACGTGGGAGCTGTTGCGGCTCACCAGGATGCCGGTCATCATCCTCGACGTCGGCTACATCACCAACCCCGACGACGCTCGGGTCCTCGAGGACGCCGACTACCGCAACGTCATCGCGGAGGCGATCCTCGTCGCGGTCAAGCGACTGTATCTGCTCGGCGACGACGATCGCCCCACAGGGACCTACACCTTCGCCGATCTCCTTGCCGCCGAAGAGATCTCCTGAACCGACGCGGTAAATCACCGCGCCACTTGGCTTTTCGTAGCGGTCTAGAGTCGGCGTCCTACCGGGGCGAAGGTTCGTTCCCGTCCCGTCATGTCGATCGCCGCCATCACGACCAGTTTCTCCAGAGCTCCCTCGACCTCCGACTTCCACCCCAGACCTTCATCGAGCTCCAACCGCAGCCGGGGGAAGCGGGCGTGAGATGCAACGACATCGAATCCCGATGCTTTCAGGAAGGCGGCGTCGAGCAGACATCGAGTGCACAGATCGGGCTGCGGGTTGTCGAGGATTTCACGCGCGACGCTGACGATCTCCTCATCGGACCATTCACTGATGTCGCGCATTCCCGGAGTCGCATCAGGCGTCGGGTTCCGGCGCGCCGTGCCGGATCCAGTACCGTCCGGTCCGCCGCCACGAACCAATCCGAATGCCTCGACCGCGCGAACACCGCGACGCATGAGGTCGACGAGCACCGCATCGAGTAGGGGAGTGGCCACCTCCTCATAACCGGGCTCCACCTGGATGGAAGTGAGGAGAATGGCGTCGGCGCTGACCGGCGACGTCGGGAACAACCGAGATCGTGGGACACGGCCGGGCGGTGCATAGAAGGCTGTGCCGACGATGACTCCGGTCGCCGGATCGGTGGCGAGCTGACCGCACGCACCCCACTCCAAGAGCACCGAGGAGATCCAGGCTTCCTTGTCGAACTCGCTCTCGAACGGAGCGCGGGCCACGCCACGACCGACGATCTCGCCGCGACCTACCACCTCGGTATGCCCCGCGGACTCGGGTTGATCCAGCGGGCCGGCCATGCCGGGGTCGACCTCCCAGAAGACACACCGACGCGCATGCGGAGGTAGTGACTCGAACGACTCGAGAGTCAGCCGCGAGACCACCGGTTCCATGTCAGCTCATCCGTCCCATCGCCACATTGCCGTCGGAAGCCGCAGTCACACCGAAACCGATTGTGCTGTAACGATATTCGATGTTCATCGTTCCGCGTTCACGTTGTTGCGTCACAGTGACGTTACTCCCGAGGGTGGTTGGTCGTGGAAAATCGTCGGCGAAATCACTTACCCGGATCGATCACTCCAACGATTCGCTGGAGGTCGTCCACCGAACCGAACTCGACGACGATCTTGCCTTTTCGCTTACCCAAACTGACCGTGACGCGAGTGTCCAGACGATCCGACAGGCGTTCGGCAAGGTCTTGGAGACCGGGCATCTGCATCGGTTTGCGCTTGGAGGTCGGTGAGGGGGCCGTCGATCCGCCGTCACGGTTCTCGAGAGTGACCGCTTCTTCGGTCGCACGGACCGACAGTCCCTCGGCGACGATGCGCGCCGCCAACGCCTCCTGAGCATCACTTCCGGTCTCGAGAGACAACAGCGCGCGCGCATGTCCGGCGGACAGGACCCCGGCCGCGACACGTCGCTGGACCGGAATGGGTAGCTTCAGCAGCCTGATCATGTTGGTGATCACCGGGCGCGATCGACCGAGTCGGGCGGCCAACTCCTCATGTGTCACGTCGAACTCTTCGAGGAGTTGTTGATACGCGGCCGCCTCTTCGAGCGGATTCAGCTGCGCGCGGTGAATGTTCTCCAGGAGTGCGTCGCGGAGCATGTCACCGTCGGGCGTCTCCCGAACGATCGCCGGGATCGCATCGAGGCCGGCCTCTTGACTGGCTCGCCACCGACGTTCGCCCATGACGATCTGGAACTCGACACCGTCGGCGGTGGGAGCGGGCAACTTGCGAACCACGATCGGCTGCATGAGACCGAACTCGCGGATCGAATGAATCAACTCGTTCAGCGCATCCTCGTCGAAGACGGTCCGCGGCTGATGCGGGTTCGGCTGAATGAGCTTCGGTGGGATCTCCCGGTACACCGCGCCGACCTCATCGGGTGTGCCGATCGGAGCCGGGGGAGTGGATGCACCTGGCGCGTCGGCACCGTTGGCTGTGGCCGCAGCGGTCTTCTGGCTCGGTGCGCCTGCCGATGACGCTGCCGAACCCCCGCCGTTTCCGGTGCCGATCACGACGTCGGCTGCGGCAGCTCCGAGCTTCGGAGCGGTCGGGTCCTCGTCGGTGGGACCGGTCGGGATCAATGCCGCCAAACCGCGGCCGAGTCCACCACGTCGGTGTGCGGTCTCTTTCTGACTCACTGGATTCCTCTCGGGCAAGGCGGGCTGACACTCTCGGGTGACATTCGGTATCAGGCGGTATCAGGCGGTATCAGGGCACGGGCGCCGTGTCGGCGCGCATCGCGAGTTCTCGGGCAGCGTCGAGGTAACTCATTGATCCACGTGAACCCGGGTCGTATTCGATGATCGTCATCCCGTATCCGGGTGCCTCGGAGACCTTGACGCTTCGAGGGATGATCGTGGACAAGACTTTCTCGCCGAAGTGTCGGCGGACTTCCTCGGCCACCTGGTCGGCAAGCTTTGTGCGTCCGTCGTACATGGTGAGGAGGATCGTGGACACGTGGAGCTCTTTGTTGAGATGTGCCTGGACCAACTCGATGTTGCGGAGCAACTGCCCGACACCTTCAAGCGCGTAGTACTCACATTGGATGGGAATGAGCACCTCGCGCGCCGCGACCATCGCGTTGACGGTCAGCAGACCGAGTGACGGCGGGCAGTCGATGAAGACATAGTCGAAGCCGAACTCCGCCATCGCCTCGTCGTTCAACGCATTCCGAAGGCGGTTTTCACGTGCGACGAGAGAAACCAACTCGATCTCGGCACCGGCAAGGTCAAGCGTTGCGGGGACACAGTAGAGGTTCTCGTTGCTCGGACTCTGTTTGATCGCCTCGCGGACCCCGACTTCTCCGAGGAGCAGTTCGTACACCGAGGCAATGTCGGGCGCGCGATGATCGATTCCGAGCGCGGTACTGGCGTTGCCCTGAGGATCGAGATCGACGACAAGGACACGGAGGCCGTGGACAGCCAGTCCCGCTGCAAGGTTGACGGCTGTCGTCGTCTTGCCGACGCCACCCTTCTGGTTGGCAACCGTCAGGACGCGGGTCTCCCGCGGGCGGGGTAGCCGCCCAGCCGCACCGGGTGTCAGCACCTGGCTGGCTCGGGCGGCCGCGGCGGCGATAGGTGTGTCGTCCAACGATGCCTCCAAGGCCGTCGAAGTAGTGGGAGAGATGATGCGAGGGTCCGATGCGCTCTTGCTTGGGGAGACGGTTTCACGTGAAACGTTGCGATCTTGCTGGACCACGCGGGGACTCCTTCGACCGACCAATGGGGTGTCATCACCAGAGATCTCCGAGCCACTTGATGACGCTCTTCTATTCTGCGCCCTGCGACCGATCCGCACCAATTACCTCCCTGACCCACGAGAGTCCGATCGGCTACGCCGATCAACCCGCTTCTTCTTGGATGACTGCGACCCGCTGACACGATCATTTCGGACGCCTACGACAACCGTAGTCGGCGGTTCGATCACGCCGACACCACACTGTCGTACCTCGAGATCGATCAGCCCTCGGCGCGATGCAGCCATGCGGTCCCGCTCGATCTCGTCGGACGCTGTCGATCCCTTGATCGCCACCAGCCGCCCGCCGGGTCGAATCAGTGGAGCAGACCACGAAGCCAAACGGTCCAGTGGCGCGACCGCACGCGACGTCACCACATCGGCGAGCCCTACCTCAGCTCGCACTGCTCGCTCCTCGGCGCGACCCCTGACGACCGTGACGTCCAGCCCGAGAGACGCGACGACCTCTTCCAGGAACGTTGTTCGTCGTAGGAGGGGCTCGACGAGCGTGATGCGGAGATCGGGTCGTGCCAAGGCCAGTGGGATGCCCGGCAAGCCGGCGCCGCTACCAATGTCGATGACGTACTCCCCGTCGGCGATGACCTCACCGAGTACCCCACAATTGACGATATGGCGATCCCATAGGCGCGGTACTTCCCGCGGCCCGATGAGGCCACGCGTGATGCCGTCGGTCGCGAGCATCTCGCGATACCGCATCGCCAGTTCTAGCCGCTCCTCGAACACCGCATGGGCCGATGGGGGAGGGGAGGGGTGCGCACCGTCGTCGGGCGCGGCACTGCCGCTCTCATGTTTCACGTGAAACGCGATCCTTCCGTTTGTCTTCCCCACGCCACATGTTCCACGTGAAACACGGACCTTCGCCGCGGAGAACATCACAGCACCAGGAATTACAGATGTGTAATTAGCAGGGCCAGAAATGACGAAGTCCCGGCGCTAAGCCGGGACTTCGTCACTACCGACCTCATGGTCGACTTCATGGCACCGAGCATGCCGCGTGCCGCGGCTGATCGTCAGTCGACCTTGATGACGACGACCTTACGCTTGGGTTCAACGCCCTCACTCTCGCTGATGACGCCATCCACAGCCGCGACGGCGTCATGCACAATCTTCCGCTCGAACGGGGTCATCGGATCCAGCGCTTCGCGGCCGCCACTGTCCCGGACTCGCTCGGCCACCTCGGTCCCAAGACGCGCCAGCCGATCGCGGCGGTCCGCCCGCCACCGTGCGATGTCGAGCATGAGCCGGCTACGGTCGCCGGTCACCTGCTGGACCGCGAGACGCGTCAGCTCCTGCAGCGCGTCAAGAACCTCACCCTTGCGGCCGACGAGCTTCGCGAGATCGTCGCCACCGTCGATGCTCACCACCGCGCGGTCCCCGTCGACGTCGAGATCGATGTCGCCGTCGAAGTCCAACACGTCCAGGAGCTGCTCGAGATAATCGCCGGCGATCTCTCCCTCTTCGAAGAGACGGTCGCCGTCGTCCTCAGCACCGTCGTCCTCAGCACCGGTCTCTTCCGACTCGGCGACCTCAGGTTCCGCAACTCCGGACTCCTTGACGTCCGACTCGGTCACAGGAGATTCAGTCTCAGAAGACTCGGTCACTTCGGGTTCCGTCACATCTGATTCGCCGTGCGTCGCGGTCTCAGCTGTCATCTCGGTTCCACCTTCTTACTCGTACTTGCGATGTCTGGCGCGGTCGCCGGTATGACCCGGCCCGTGATGGGGGAGTACTGCAAACGGTTCAGCGCCGGCCGCCCTTGCGGCCGCCTCGCTTTCCGCCCTTCTTCGACCCCTGATTTTTTGGCCTGGCTCCCGACCCTCCGGAAGTCTGCGCCGCAGGTTTCTGTCCCGGCTTCGGCTTGGCGGGTGCGGACCCATTCCCGTTCCCCGTGGAACCGGACGACCCAAAACCAGACGCCCCAGAACCGGACGCGCCTGCCGCCTCGGACTCAGTCGCGGCCGCGGATGTCGAGGCGTCAGCTTTCGAGTCCTCATGTTTCGAGCCACTCGCCTTCGCACTGCCGGCCCCACCGATCCCGAGCGCCTTGGTGAGTCGTTCCATCAGCGATGCGTTCTTGGTGCTCTCCGCCGAGTTGTCGGAAGCCTCTTCCGCACCGTCGGCTTTCTCGAGGTCCACACCGTTCTCCGACCCCTGACCGTCACCGAGTTTCTTGGTGCGGTCCGGTTTGACCCCGGGTTTGGGAGCGTTGGCCTTCAACTTCTCTTGTTTGGCCAGTCGGGCCTCTTCTTCTTCCCTGGCGATGCGACCGAAGACGAGGTGCTGCTGCCCGTAGGTCCAGACGTTGTTGCTCATCCAGTACAGGAGGATCGCGACGGGGAAGAATGCGCCGGTGACCAAGATGCCGAGCGGGAAGATGTACAGCGCGAGCATGTTCATCATCCGGGTTTGCGGATTCTCGAGCGCGGCCTCGGGTTGACGTGCGACCGACGCCCGGGAGTTCATGTGGGTCGCGATGGACGCGATGATCATCATCGGGATGACGACGATGGCGATGTCGACTCGCGTGAAGTCAATCGGCTGCCCCGGCTGGACGAACGCCGCCCACTCGGTCTTCGGCTCGGTGATGAACGACGACAGCGGCACCCCGAACAGGCGAGCGTCGAGGAAGTTCTGCACCTGGTCGACGTTGAAGATGTAGTTGCCGACCGACCGTGTTTCCTCGGGCGACATGCCGAGCTGACCCATACCGTGTGCGGTGCGGTTGAACGACCGCAGCACGTGGAACAGGCCGATGAACACGGGGACCTGCAGCAGCATCGGGAGGCAGCCGAGCAGGGGATTGAACCCGTGCTCCTTTTGCAGCTTCTGCATCTCCTCGGTCATCTTGACCCGATCCTTGGCGTACTTCTTGCGGATCGCCTGCAGCTGTGGGTTGATCTCCTGCATCTTCTTCGTGGTGCGGATCTGCTTCACGAAGGGCTTGTAGAGAATCGCACGCAGGGTGAACACGAGGAACACCACCGACAGTGCCCAGGCGACGCCGTTACCGCCGGGAGAGTCCGGCGTGATGAAGTCGAACAGCCAGTGCCAGAACCACATGATCGCGGATACCGGCCAATAGATGAAGTTCAGCACGGGTCAGCTATCCCTCACTTCCATAGATGCGCGTACGCCGTCGTCGGCGATGCGATACGACGTTTCCGCCGCGTCCGATTGAGAAAGGTCGTCCGATTGAGAAAGGTCTCCGTGAGCGACGTCGCTCTGCGCGCCATCACGCCGCGTCACCTGCGAGGGCACCGGCGGATGGCGGAATCCTCGATCGGGGACAGGGTCATAGCCGGGCTTGTGCCACGGTCCGCACTTGAGCAGCCGGATCACCGCCAGCGCACCGCCGTGGAAGAACCCGTGTCGGGTCAACGCCTCGACCGCATATGCCGAGCAGGTCGGCTCGAACCGACATGTCGGCAGTCGCAGGGGCGACACCCAGGTGCGATACAGCTCGATGACAAAGATCAGCGCGCGCCGCGGGAACAGATGGATCCATCGCATGACCCGCGTTGACCGCGAGTCCTCGATGGCGGTGGGCGTGCAGCAGTGGGGGAGGGGCTCGACATCGGTCATGCCGACACCCCGGCGCCGGCGACGTCGACCCCTGCGGAACGCGCTGCAAGCTCGCGAACACGCTTACGTCCCATCACTTCTCGCAGCTGATCGGCCAGTTCGTCACTGGAGCGATGTGCGGCGCCCGGGAGGGCGCGGACGACGACGAAGGTCTCGGTGGCCGGAACCCGCCCGCGGACATCGCGGAAGGCCGCGCGCAGCCGACGGGCCACTCGATGCCGAACCACTGCGGGGCCGACGGACTTGCTGACGATCAGCCCCAGCCAGGGCCCGCCGGACATCGCCACCTGGGTACGACGTCCCGACGGGTCCGGCCAGATCGACGGCACCACGGCGACGCTGACCACAAGATCACGCGTCGAGGTCCGCACACCGCGTTTCAGCGTGCGGGAGAAGTCGGATCCACGAGAGATCCCATGTTGGGCCGACATCATCGAACAACACGAAGCCGGCCGGACTTGTGGTCACGACCGGCAGCGCAAGTCGAGATCAGGCCGTGAGCTTCGCGCGGCCCTTGCTGCGACGGCTGTTGACGATGGCACGACCCGCACGGGTGCGCATACGCAGCCGGAAGCCGTGCACGCGTGCGCGACGACGATTGTTGGGCTGGAAAGTCCGCTTTCCCTTGGCCACGGTGACTCCTTGTGCTCGGTGACATGGGCACGCCGATGGCTCGCGTTCCCACATCCTGTGGTGGTCTCTGCTTATCCTGACGCGGTGCCGGACTAGTGCCGGGGTGGTGGCGCCCCCCGCACCGACGCCGAGTGCTCGACGACGCTGCTGATGACGTGATCCACCGCAAATCCGCAACCTGGATGACCAGTCGAGAGTACGGGAGTGAACCCGGCCAAATCAAACGAGCACCGATCGTGCAGGCCAGCCCGACGCGTTCCCCCGATCGGAGGATCGACCGCTCGTTTCCTTTGTCGGCGCCCGATCAGGTCTGTTACGGTTTCGCCAGGCACGTCCCATTGACGCCAGTCACATCCCATTGACGGTATACGGTGACCACGACCCGCAGCGCCGATCTTCCATCTCCTTTTATTCACAGATGTGGATAAGTGTGTGGACAAGTCCGCCCGACCCCGCCAAGGTGGTATCCGTCCACCCCCGACCGACCCCCGCCGATGCTGGTAGTTTCGTCGGAGGCGGAAGCCGGTAGGGCACGCCGCCGGCCTTCGCAGCAGTGATGAAGAGCAGGCGTCGGTGGTGAGCAGGCGTCGAGCAGGAGGGTCAGTGTGACATCGGATCGCGACTCCTTCGGCGAGGTCTGGAAGCAGGTTGTCGCCGAACTCAACGATGACGCCGCCCATCATGAGCCTCTCAGCCGTCAGCAGAAGGCCTGGCTGTCCCTCGTTCAGCCACTGACGCTGGCCGAGGGATTCGCCCTGCTGGCCGTGCCGACACCACTGGTTCAGGAACAGATCGAACGCAATCTGCGCGACACGATCCGCACCACATTGAGTCGTCATCTCGGCCAGCCCGTGGACCTCGGGGTGCGGACCGCCACGCCCGCGCCACTCGAGGAGACACCCGATCCGGCAACCACCGATTCGGTCGGCTCCGGTGCCTCCACCAATCCGATTCCCTTGTCTCACACGGCATTCGACGAATCCGGGCCCGGCCGCCCGATCGATCCGTCGGCGCCCGGTCGCCCGTCCCCCGACGGATCGGGACCGTTGGCGGGACAGGGTTTCGCGGGCCGAGAGCACCGAGCACCGTCCGATTCGTTCCCGCACCCGACTCCGACCGGCGCCGGCTACTCCGGCGCAACCGATTCCTCCGGTCCGGGCGCGCCGAACGCGACCCCCGGCGCCGAGTGGTCGTCGTATTTCGCCGAGCGACCCACCACCTCCACCGCCTCCGCATCGGGAACGCCGGTCAGTCTGAACCCGAAGTACACCTTCGACACCTTCGTGATCGGCGCGTCGAATCGATTCGCGCACGCCTCGGCCGTCGCCGTCGCCGAGGCGCCCGCACGCGCCTACAACCCGTTGTTCATCTGGGGCGAGTCGGGGCTGGGCAAGACCCACCTGCTCCATGCCGCGGGCCACTACGCCCAGCGTCTGTTCCCGGGCATGCGGGTCAAGTACGTCTCCACCGAAGAATTCACCAACGACTTCATCAACTCCCTGCGCGACGATCGGCGGGTCGCGTTCAAACGCCGCTACCGCGATGTCGACGTCCTCCTCGTCGACGACATCCAGTTCCTGATCGGCAAGGAAGGTATCCAGGAGGAGTTCTTCCACACCTTCAACACGCTGCACAACACCAGCAAGCAGATCGTCATCTCCTCGGATCGCCCGCCGAAACAGCTTGCGACACTCGAGGATCGGCTCCGCACTCGATTCGAGTGGGGCCTGATCACCGATGTGCAGCCGCCGGATCTGGAGACCCGGATCGCGATCCTTCGCAAGAAGGCCCAGATGGACAACATCGCGGTCCCCGACGATGTGCTCGAGCTCATCGCGTCGAAGATCGAACGCAACATCCGCGAGCTCGAGGGTGCTCTCATCCGGGTCACCGCATTCGCGTCGCTGAACAACACCGAGCTCGACAAATCACTGGCCGACGTCGTGCTGCAGGCGTTGCTGCCCAACTCCGGCACCATCGAGATCAGCGCCGCCGGCATCCTCGCCATCACCGCCGAGTACTTCGACATCTCCGTCGACGAACTCCGCGGCCCCGGCAAGACCCGAGCGATCGCCCAGGCCCGGCAGATCTCGATGTACCTGTGCCGCGAGCTCACCGACCTCTCCCTGCCCAAGATCGGTGAGACCTTCGACCGCGACCACACCACGGTCATGTACGCCGAACGCAAGATCCGCAAGGAGATGGCCGAGCGGCGCAAGGTCTACGACCACGTGCAGGAACTCACCGCCCGCATCAAGCAGCGCGCCGACCGCTGACCCGGTTGGGCACGGGTCACCGACCCCACGGGCATCAACTCTCAACTCACACGCGAGCCTTCTGTGGTTCCGACGCGCCGTCCTCACCCACGGATCTCCGAGCTCTCGACGCCGGAAATCCGTGCCCGCCGCCCTGTGGATGGACCTTGGGATCGAGCCCGCAGATATGTGCATCGAAGGTGGACAGGAATCGAACAACACTCGTCATCCACATCAACCGCGCCGCACCTCCACGGCTCATCCCACGACTGTGCACACCCCGATCAGGCACATGGCCTGCTCAAACACCACGATCTCCACAGGATCCACAGCTCCTATGACTATTGTTGATCTCTCTTTCAAGAAATCTCTTTTGAAGAAGGATGTGTGTACACACCCACTCCGGGGTCGGCGTGGAGATCGCCGATTCGCGGCGTGGCGACTTGACCCCAACCGCCCACCCGCACGCGTCGGCGTTCTAGAGTGGGAATTCCCGATTCGCACCGAGCGCGTGCCCACACGCCGCTTGAGCGCATCCATGCCGGCCCGCACACCGACCCCGCACAGCAACCAAGGCAGACGAGAGAAGGGCGCATCCCCAGTTATGAAGTTTCGTGTCGCGCGCGACGAGTTCTCCGATTCGGTTGCCTGGGTCGCCCGAAGCCTGCCGTCCCGTCCGCCGGTGCCGGTGCTCGGCTGCGTCGTTCTCGAGGCTCCTGACGAGACCGGATCCGACGCCAACGCCGGTCTGACGATTTCTGGTTTCGACTACGAGGTCTCCGCGCAGGAATCGATCGCCGCCGAGATCGCCGAACCGGGCAAGGTCCTCGTATCGGGACGCCTGCTCGCCGACATCACGCGGGCGCTGCCCAACAAGCCGGTCGATGTCACGCTCGACGGATCCCGGGTGGCCATCGCCTGTGGCAGCGCGAAGTTCTCGCTGCCGACGATGCCGGTCGAGGATTACCCGCAGCTGCCCGACGTGCCCGCGATCACCGGCTCCATCCCGGCCGACCGGTTCGCCGAGGCCGTGTCGCAGGTGGCGATCGCCGCCGGCCGTGACGACACGCTGCCGATGCTGACCGGTGTGCGCGTCGAGATCGAGGGCAACACCGTCGTCCTCGCCGCCACGGACCGCTTCCGGTTGGCCGTGCGTGAACTCGAGTGGGATCCGGCCCAGCCCGACGTCAGTGGAGCGGTCCTCGTGCCCGCCAAGACTTTGTCGGAGAGCGCGAAGACGGCAGGCGCCGAGGGCACCGGGGCTGTTCGACTCGCGTTCGGATCCGGCGATGCCATCGGCTCGGAAGGCATCCTTGGCATTCTCGGCGAGTCGAAGCAGACCACGACGCGCCTGCTCGACGCCGAGTTCCCCAAGTTCCGTCAGCTGCTGCCGGCCGCTCACACCGCCGTCGCGACCGTCGAGAGCGCTCCCCTGATCGAGGCGATCAAGCGTGTGGCACTGGTGGCCGAGCGCGGAGCTCAGGTGCGGATGGAATTCACCGAGGGATCGGTGCTACTCACCGCCGGCGGCGACGAGGCGGGCAAGGCCGAGGAAGAGCTTCCCGTCGAGTTCCGTGGTGAGCCGCTGACGATCGCGTTCAACCCCGGCTATCTGCAGGACGGGTTGTCGGCGATCAACGCCAAGTCCGTCGATTTCGGGTTCACCACACCCAGTCGCCCGGCGGTGCTGCGGGTGTCGACCGGAGATGAGCCGGTCGCCGACGAGTCCGGTGCCTTCGTCGCTCCCGACAGCGCCTTCAGCTATCTGCTCATGCCGGTCCGCCTGCCGGGCTGAGCCGGTTCGCCTCTCCGGCGAAGATGTTCCACCCCGAAGACGTTCCTACACAACGGTTTCCACATCAGAAGCGGATCGCCACCACCACCTTCGAGAGGATCGCGATGCAGCTGGGACTTGTCGGTCTGGGGAAGATGGGTGCCAACATGCGCACCCGTATCGTCGGCGCCGGGCATGAGGTGATCGGCTACGACCCGCGTCCCGAGGTCTCCGACGTCAAGACCCTCGCCGATCTGGTCGGCGCACTCGATGCGCCCCGCGTGATCTGGGTGATGGTGCCCTCCGGCGATCCGACGCGCACCACCGTGGCCTCACTGGCCGAGGAGTTGTCGGCCGGTGACATCGTCATCGACGGTGGCAACTCGCGCTACACCGACGACTTCGAGCACGCAAAACTGTTGCAAGCCAAGGGAATCGGATATATCGACTGCGGTGTGTCCGGCGGCGTGTGGGGCTTGGAGAACGGCTACGGTCTGATGGCCGGCGGTGCCGACGCCGATGTCGCACGCGTCATGCCGATCTTCGACGCGCTGCGTCCCGAGGGCGAACGCGCCGACGGCTTCGTGCACGCCGGGCCGGTGGGTGCCGGTCATTACGCGAAGATGGTGCACAACGGTATCGAGTACGGCCTGATGCACGCCTACGGCGAGGGTTACGAGCTGCTCTCGGCCGAACCCCTGATCACCGACGTCGAAGGCACCCTGCGGGCCTGGACCCATGGCACGGTGATCCGCTCGTGGTTGCTCGACCTGCTGGTGCGCGCGCTGCAGGAGGATCCGGGGCTGGCGGAGATCTCGGATTACACCACCGATTCGGGCGAGGGTCGCTGGACCGTCGAGGAGGCCATCCGGCACTCGGTTCCGGCCAACGTCATCTCGGCCGCGCTGTTCGCCCGGTTCGCCTCCCGCCAGGACGGGTCGCCGGCCCTCAAGGCTGTCTCGGCACTGCGAAATCAGTTCGGCGGGCACGCTGTTCGCGACACCACGGGCCGCTCGGTGGGGGAGACCGGCTCGCCGCCGGACACCTCGGCGGGCTAGCCGTGTTCGTCCGTGAACTGCATCTGCGTGACTTTCGCTCGTGGCCGCGGGTGGACGTGGAGTTGGCGTCCGGACCGGTGATCATCACCGGCCGCAACGGTTTCGGCAAGACCAACCTGGTCGAGGCGCTGTTCTATCTGGCCACCTTGCGATCCCACCGGGTCAGCACCGACGCGCCGCTGGTGCGTTCGTCGGCGACGTCGGCGCTGGTGACCGCCACCGTCGAGAACGCCGGCCGGGAATTGACCGCGTCCCTGCAGATCAACGCCGAAGGTTCCAACAAGGCGTGGCTCAACACCGCACCCCAGCGCAGGCCGCGCGATCTTCTGGGCGTTCTGCGCGCGGTGTTGTTCGCCCCCGAGGATCTCCTCCTCGTACGAGGCGATCCGGGTGACCGTCGACGCTTCGTCGATGAGCTTGTCGCACAACGTGGTCCACGATTCGCCGCGGCACGCTCAGACTATGACAAGGTGTTGCGACAACGTTCGGCGCTGTTGAAGACGGCCGGTGCGGCCATGCGGCGCGGTGGATCCGACGCCGACTCGGTGATCTCGACACTCGATGTCTGGGACGCCCAACTCGCCGCTCTCGGTGGGCAGGTGACCGCCGCACGGATCGACGTTCTGGGTGACCTCGAACCGCATTTCGCCGGATCGTATGCGGCGATCGCGCCGCACTCGCGACCGGCGACGCTGCGGTATCGGCCCAGTGTCGGCGACGAGATCGTGCCTGCCGCAGGAGAATCCGCCGACCCGGAGGCCATCGAGGCGGCGCTGTTGACCCGGCTCGGCGAGATCCGCGGCAAGGAGATCGAGCGCGGGTTGTCGTTGGTGGGGCCGCACCGCGACGACGTCGATCTCGTTCTCGGTACCGACGTGGCGAAAGGCTTTGCCAGCCACGGGGAATCGTGGTCGCTCGCGCTCGCGCTGCGACTGGGATCGGTGGAACTCGCCAGAGCCGAGGGCGTCGAACCGGTGATCATGCTCGACGACGTGTTCGCCGAACTCGACGCCACGCGACGTCGCAAACTCGCCGAATTCACCGCGGGTGCCGAGCAGCTGATCATCACCGCTGCCGTCGCCGAGGACGTCCCCGAGGGAGTCGGGGGTCGGCGGATCGCGGTGAACATGATCGAAGAGGACGGGGTCCGGCACTCGGTGGTCGCGCCGGCAGCCGAGACGCCAGACCCCGACGGCCCAGACCCCGAGGGCCCAGACCCCGACGGCCCAGAACGCGATGTCGCAGAACCTGAGGTGTCGGAGACGGCCGTGTCAGACCCGCCGGGGAGACTGACGTCATGACCGATCAGCCCGACACGGGGGCGCCTGACACGGGATCACCGGGGACTGGCTCCGCGGCGCCCGCCGATGGACTCACCGGCTACGAGCGTGCGCGTCGCGCGTTGGAAGAGGCGAGGGCCTCGGCGCGTGCCGCCGGCAAGTCGGTCGGTCAGGGTCGCGCGTCGCCACCGCGGCGGCGGTCCGGCGTGCGCCAGGGTGGTCGTCGGCGGTGGTCGGGATCCGGTCCGGACGCACGGGATCCGCAGCCCTTCGGGCGCCTCGTCGGTGGACTGGCCCGCGAACGGGGATGGCAGCCGCGCATCGCCGAGGGCACCTTGTTCGGCATGTGGGAGCAGATCGTCGGCTCCGACATCTCCGCGCATGCCACACCGACATCGTTGCGCGACAACGTCTTATACGTCCAGGCCGAATCCACGGCCTGGGCGACGCAGCTGCGGTACGTGCAGGCGCAGATCCTTGCCAAGATCGCGGCCGCGATCGGCGACGGAATGGTCACGTCACTGAAGATCACCGGACCCAAGGGCCCGTCGTGGCGCAAGGGGGAGCGGCACGTGCGTGGACGCGGACCCCGCGACACGTACGGATGACCCGGTGGAGCCGGTGACTCGGACAAGCCGGCGGAGTGCAGCGTGACGTGCTACTCCACCCCACCGACAGTTTTCCGCGTCACGTCGACTCTGAGCCATATTTCATCCTCAGACCACGACCGGACCGGCAGATGCCGGAAAAAATCGGTCTGTGTGCAAATCAGCGGCACCAGATGTGGGTTTCTGACTGACTGAGGCAGTACAATGAATTGAGAGTTGTCCCGACAGGGGGATCAGCCGCCCGCGATGGCAGCGGTGACAGCGGACGATTTCGTCCGACCACAGCATGTCGTGCGGGCGCTTTTGTGCTGATCATCTCATGACCGTCGGGTCGAAATCGATCAGAACAGGAGCGGACGCACCTCGTGGCCGACAGCAGTGACAAGACCGGTGGTTCGGGATCGAAGAAGCCCCGGAAGAAGCCGTCCGAGTACGGTGCCGAATCGATCAGCATCCTCGAGGGTCTCGAGGCCGTGCGCAAACGACCCGGTATGTACATCGGGTCCACCGGCGAACGTGGCCTTCATCACCTCATCTGGGAGGTGGTCGACAACTCCGTCGACGAGGCGATGGCCGGATTCGCCAGCAAGGTCGACGTCACCCTGCTCGAGGACGGTGGCGTCGAGGTGGTCGACGACGGTCGAGGCATCCCGGTCGGCATGCACGCGACCGGTGTACCCACCGTCGAGGTCGTCCTGACCCAGCTGCACGCCGGCGGCAAGTTCGACTCCGACTCCTATGCGGTCTCCGGTGGTTTGCACGGCGTCGGTATCTCCGTGGTGAACGCGCTGTCGACCAAGGTCGAGGTCGAGATCGACGTCGACGGTTTCCACTGGTCGGAGACCTTCACCGATTCCAAGCCGGACGGCCTGGTCAAGGGGGAGCCCACCCGGAAGACGGGCACCACGGTGCGGTTCTGGCCGGACGCGTCGATTTTCACCGAGACGACCTCGTTCAACGCCGAGACGGTCGCGCGCCGACTGCAGGAGATGGCCTTCCTCAACAAGGGCCTCACCATCACCCTCACCGACCGGCGACCCAAGGCCGTCGAGGCGCCCGGCGACCCGAACGGCGAGGGCGAGGAGGGCACCACCGAGACCGCCGAAGAGATCAAGTCCGACGAGGAAAAAGCCGCTGCCGCAACGAAACCCAAGACGCGGACCTATCACTATCCGGACGGTTTGATCGACTACATCAAGCACCTCAACCGCACCAAGAACCCGATCCACAAGTCGGTCATCGGATTCACCGGCAAGGGCACCGGCCACGAGGTCGAGATCGCGATGCAGTGGAACGCCGGTTACTCCGAATCGGTGCACACCTTCGCCAACACCATCAACACCCATGAGGGTGGTACGCATGAGGAGGGCTTCCGTGCGGCACTGACGCGCGTGGTGAATTCCTATGCGCGCGAGAAGAAGTTGCTCAAGGAGAAGGACGACAACCTCACCGGCGATGACATCCGTGAGGGTCTGGCCGCGGTGATCTCGGTCAAGGTGTCCGATCCACAGTTCGAGGGTCAGACCAAGACCAAGCTCGGCAACACCGAGGTGAAGAGTTTCGTGCTGAAGGCCTCCGGCGAGCACATCGAGCACTGGTTCGAGGCCAATCCGGCCGAGGCCAAGATCATCATCAACAAGGCCGTCGAGTCCGCCCATGCGCGTCAGGCCGCGCGCAAGGCTCGAGAGCTGGTGCGGCGCAAGAGCGCCACCGACATCGGCGGTCTGCCCGGCAAGCTCGCCGACTGCCGCAGCAACGACCCGTCCAAGTGTGAGATCTACCTCGTGGAGGGTGACTCGGCCGGCGGCTCGGCCAAAACCGGGCGGGACTCGATGTATCAAGCGATCCTGCCGTTGCGCGGCAAGATCATCAACGTCGAGAAGGCCCGTATCGACCGCGTCCTCAAGAACGCCGAGGTCCAGTCGATCATCACCGCTTTCGGCACCGGCATCCACGACGAGTTCGACCTGGCCAAGCTGCGCTATCACAAGATCGTGCTGATGGCCGACGCCGACGTCGACGGACAGCACATCTCCACGCTGCTCTTGACCCTGCTGTTCCGGTTCATGCGCCCGCTGATCGAACACGGGCACGTCTATCTCGCCCAGCCGCCGCTCTACAAACTCAAGTGGCAGAAGGGCGCCGAGGCCGAGTACGCCTACACCGACCGTGAGCGTGATGCCATGATCCAGGTCGGCCTCGAGGCCGGCAAGAAGATCAACACCGACGACGGCATCCAGCGCTACAAGGGCCTCGGTGAGATGAACCCCAGCGAGTTGTGGGAGACCACCATGGATCCGGCCACCCGCACACTGCGCCAGGTCACCCTCGACGACGCCGCCGCAGCCGACGAGCTGTTCTCGGTGCTGATGGGTGAAGACGTCGTCGCGCGCCGCAGCTTCATCGCCCGCAACGCGAAAGATGTTCGCTTCCTTGATGTCTGACGTCACGCACCACGCCTGACCGGACACCACATCTGTGAGGACTTTTCATGACTGACACCACGCTCCCGCCCGCCGGCGGGGAAGGCGATCGCGTCGAACCGGTCGATCTCGGCCAGGAGATGCAGAACAGCTACATCGATTACGCGATGAGCGTGATCGTCGGCCGCGCACTACCCGAGGTCCGCGACGGCCTCAAACCCGTGCACCGGCGACTGCTCTACGCCTCCTTCGACGCCGGCTTCCGCCCCGATCGCAGCTATGTGAAATCGGCGAAACCCGTTGCCGAGACCATGGGTAACTACCATCCGCACGGCGACTCGGCGATCTACGACGCGCTGGTACGCCTGGCCCAGCCGTGGTCGATGCGCTACCCGCTGATCGACGGCCAGGGCAACTTCGGGTCCCGCGGCAACGACGGTCCGGCCGCCATGCGCTACACCGAGGCCCGGCTCACCCCGCTGGCCATGGAGATGTTGCGCGACATCGACAAGGACACCGTCGATTTCACGCCCAACTATGACGGCAAGACCAACGAGCCGACGGTCTTGCCCGCGCGGATCCCGAACCTGCTGATCAACGGTTCGGGCGGTATCGCCGTCGGTATGGCCACCAACATCCCGCCGCACAATCTCACCGAGGTGGCCGAGGCGATCTTCTGGGCGCTGGAGAACCACGAGGCCGACGACGAGACCACCCTCGACGCCTGCATGGAGCGGATCAAGGGCCCGGATTTCCCGACGGCCGGCCTCATCGTCGGTGGTCAGGGCATCAAGGACGCCTACACCACCGGTCGCGGGTCGATCCGCATGCGCGGTGTGACCGCGATCGAGGAGGCCAAGGGCGGCGCCACGCAGATCGTGATCACCGAGCTGCCCTACCAGGTCAACCCGGACAACATGATCCAATCGATCGCCGAGCAGGTCAACGAGGGAAAACTCAAGGGCATCAGCAAGATCGAGGATCACTCCTCCGATCGTGTCGGCCTGCGGATCGTCGTCACCCTGCGTCGTGACGCGGTGGCCAAGGTCGTCCTGAACAACCTGTACAAGCACAGCCAGCTGCAGACCAGCTTCGGTGCCAACATGCTCTCGATCGTCGACGGCGTGCCGCGCACCCTGCGCCTCGATCAGATGATCCGCTACTACGTCGCCCACCAGATCGACGTCATCGTGCGGCGCACCCGCTACCTGTTGCGCAAGGCCGAGGAGCGCGCCCACATCCTGCGCGGTCTGGTGAAAGCCCTTGACGCCCTTGATGAAGTGATCGCGCTGATCCGTGCGTCGGCCAACACCGACGAAGCCCGCACCGGGTTGATGGACCTACTCGAGATCGACGAGATCCAGGCCGATGCCATCCTCGCCATGCAGTTGCGTCGACTGTCGGCGTTGGAGCGGCAGAAGATCATCGACGAGTTGGACGAGATCGAACGCGAGATCGCCGACTACAAGGACATTCTCGACAAGCCCGAGCGTCAGCGTTCGATCGTGCGGGACGAGCTTCGAGAGGTCGTCGAGAAGTTCGGCGACGAGCGACGGACCCAGATCATCGCCGCCGATGGTGACGTCGCCGACGAGGATCTGATCGCCCGCGAGGACGTCGTCGTCACCATCACCGAGACCGGCTACGCCAAGCGCACCAAGACCGACCTGTATCGCAGTCAGCGACGCGGCGGCAAGGGTGTGCAGGGGGCAGGGCTCAAGCAGGACGACATCGTCGCGCACTTCTTCGTCTGCTCGACGCATGACTGGATCCTGTTCTTCACCACCAAGGGTCGCGTCTACCGCGCCAAGGCCTACGAGCTCCCCGAGGCCAACCGCACCGCACGCGGGCAGCACGTCGCGAATCTCCTTGCGTTCCAACCGGAGGAGCGAATCGCCCAGGTCATCCAGATCAAGACCTACACCGACGCACCGTATCTCGTGCTCGCCACCCGCAACGGCCTGGTGAAGAAGTCCAAGCTCGAGGACTTCGACTCCAACCGGTCCGGTGGTATCGCCGCGATCAACCTGCGCGGCGAGGACGAGCTCGTCGGCGCCCAATTGTGCAGTGCCGACGACGATCTGTTGCTCGTCAGCCGCAAGGGACAGTCGATCCGCTTCCACGCCGACGATGAGGCGCTGCGCCCGATGGGCCGGCAGACCTCCGGTGTGCAGGGCATGCGGTTCAACGCCGACGACGAGTTGCTGTCGCTGAATGTCGTGCGCGAGGGGACCTACCTGCTGGTGGCGACCTCCGGCGGTTACGCCAAGCGCACCGGCATGGAGGACTACCCGGTGCAGGGGCGGGGCGGCAAGGGCGTGCTGACCATTCAGCACGACAAGCGCCGTGGCACGTTGATCGGCGCGCTCATCGTCGACGACGACTCCGAGCTCTACGCGATCACCTCCGGGGGTGGTGTCATCCGCACCGCGGCCCGTCAGGTCCGCAAGGCCGGACGCCAGACCAAGGGTGTGCGCCTGATGAACCTCGACGAGGGCACCACACTGCTGGCCATCGCCCGCAACGCCGACGAGCCGGATCCGGAACCGACCGCCTGATCCGACGGGCATACCGGACACAGGCACGAGCCACGACGCCATTGCAGCGTCGTGGCTCGTCTTGTGTGACGGCCACAACCGTTAGGGTGGACCCAACGTGCGCAACCGGAGGAAATGACACCAGTGAGCCAACCGAACGACCCGGACAACAAGACCCCGTCCACGCCGTCGACCGCGTCCGGTGGCCCGGCAGCCCAGGCGGGTCCGCCTCGCGGCGGCGGGCTGGTTCCTCCGTGGCAGCGCGGCCCGGGCGGAGTGGCCGGACCCGAGGCCACCGGAAGTGCGCAGGCTCCCGTGCCCGACGCGGGGACCACCGAGCAGATCCCCGCCGGGGGGCGTCCTGGCGGGCCCCCTCCGCGTGGTGTGGTGACCGGTAGCGGCACCGCCGCAGCCAGCATGAGTGGTCAGCAGGCGCCGGTGAAGAAGCTCGATTCGCCGGCGGGTGCGTCCACCGCGACCGCCGAGGTACCGCGTGGTCGCTTCACCGAGACCCCCACCCGCAACATTGCGCGGGATCCCTCCCTGGAGTCCGAGTTGCCAGATCTCGACGAGATCCACCACACCAACACCGAGACCGCCCGAGCTGCGGCGGTCGACCCGGCGAAGGCCGCCGGCTCCGCTGCACGCTCGGCGCCGGCCCAGGTCGGCTCTTCGGGCCGCGGGCTGCGCGCTGCGGTGCAGATCCGTCGGCTCGACCCGTGGGCGACCTTCAAGGTGGCCGGCGTGCTCTCGATCGTCGGCTTCGTCATCTGGATGATCGCCGTCGCCGTGCTGTATCTGGTGCTCGACGGCATGGGCGTCTGGGAGCAGGTCAACAGCTCCTTCGGCACGTTGGTGACCACCGACGGCTCGACGTCGGAAAGCGACATCATCGGCGCCGGCAGCGTGTTCTTCTACGCGGCCGTACTCGGTGTGGTCAACGCCGTGCTGATCACCGCGCTGGGCACCATCGGCTCCTACATCTACAACCTGGTCGCCGACCTCGTCGGCGGTCTCGAGATCACCCTGGCCGATCTCGACTAGTTCGGGCGCCGAGGCTCATCTGCGCAGCTCACGGGCGTTGGTGGGAACCGTTTTGGTTTCTCACCACCCCGTCGGGTAATCTCAGTCCTCGGTTCAGGGGCCTATAGCTCAGGCGGTTAGAGCGCTTCGCTGATAACGAAGAGGTCGGAGGTTCAAGTCCTCCTAGGCCCACCACCCGAACCCGGGGCCTTAGCTCAGTTGGTAGAGCGCTGCCTTTGCAAGGCAGATGTCAGGAGTTCGAATCTCCTAGGCTCCACTCTTTTTCGCCGACACGAGCGCTGAGAACCGCGCGTTGATGTCGTCGAGTTTCCTCGGTCCCTCGAGCAGACGCACGCTCAGGGCAGGATCACCTCTCGAGCATTGGGGAACTCGAATGGCGGCCGTCCGCCGCGTTCCTCACACAAGGGGCCCATCGCTGTCCACACCGCGCTCACCTCAGGGTGAGTGTGGGCTCGGGCCGACGCCTCGTCGTCGATCCATTCGAAGACCTCGATGACGAGTGGACCGTCGATCTGCTTCTCCGCGCCGACATACACACGGGTGGGCGTCTCTGTCGCCAGCCCGAGCCGGCGCAGGATCGGCCCGTGCCGGGCAACCAGCTCGAGGAACTCGGGGACCCGACCCTCTCGCACCCGATAGTGCGCGAACGCCGTCACCGGATCAGCCATGGGTCCATTCAGCGACGATGCCAACCATCTGTCAACCCCGATCCGGCGTCGGCTCATGCGTCGGCCACCGACCGCGCCGCACGCTCGGCATCGTCGCCGTATCCGATGTACAGGCGTGTCAGACCGTCGCACAGAACGTGGCGGGCGGCCGCAGCGGGCACCGTGCCGGTGAGCACCAGACTCGTGACCCCGTGCGTGATCGCCCAGAGCTGGGCGGCCCAGATCGTGGGAGGGTCCGCGGCGTCGGAGTCGGCATGCTCGGGGTGCGGGCGGAATCGGCCGGCTGCAAGGCACTTCTCGATCGATGATCGCAGCGCCGCGAATGCCGTGCGTCCCGGCTCGTCGCCCGGAGCCGGTTCGACGAACATGAAACGGTACCGATGCGGTTGTGCCACACCGAAATCGAGATATGCCAACGATGCGGCCGCCAGCGCGGTCACGGGATCGTCCACCTCGGTGGTCGCCGCATCGGTGAGGGAGGCGAGATGGGCGAATCCGTTGGCTCGCAGCGCCGCGTGCAGGGCCCCGGTGCCCCCGAATCGGCTGTAGATCGCCATTGTCGATGTACCCGCGGCGTCGGCGATGCGTCGAGCGGTCAACGCCGCCGGTCCGTGTTCGGCCAGCAAGTCGGCGGCGACGGCCACCAGGTGTGCCGCGTCGACGCGGACCGGTTCGTCGGCGGACGACCCTCGTGTGGGCACGTGTAGACCCCCTGACTTGGAGACGAGGCATTCTCAATGCTGGACCCGACTATAACTTAGTTATAGGGTGCTTTCATGGGTACCCCGGAATCCCGTTCGACCGGACACCGACGACCCTCGCAGGTATGGACCGAGGTCGGGTTCTCGGCGGTACCGTCGACGGTCTTCGCGGTGACCGCGTCGTCGGCGGGCCTCGGGGCGGCCATCGCCGCGGCAGCGGCCACCACCGTCGCGATCGGGGCGTTCACCGTGTGGCGGTGGCGGACGGTGCGGCCGGTCATCGGTGCCTGCATCGGCGTCAGTATCTCTGTGGGATTCGCACTCCACAGCGGTCAAGCGCGCGACTACTTTCTGCCCGATCTCTGGTATCCGCCGATAGTGGCTGCGGCGCTGGCGGTTTCGTGTGTCGTCGGCTACCCGGTGATCGGCCTCGTATTCGGTGCGGTCACCGGGCGAGGCACCGGTTGGCGGCGCGACCCGTCGGCGCGACGACTGTTCGGCGCGGTCACCCTTGCCGCCGCGTCGGCGTTCCTGACCCGCTTCGTGGTCCAGTACGCGATCTATCAGCACGGCAGCGTCGGGTTGCTGGCCGTCGGACGGATTGCCACCGGCCTCCCGTTGACGGTGACGATCCTCATGCTGATCGGCTGGTCGTTTCGCCATGTCGAACGAAAGAACCGGCCGGACGTCCCGTCACAGGACGTCCGGCCGGTTGAGGCGAGTGCTGATGAGGTGAGTGCTACAGACGAGCTTTCACATACTGGGCGGCATCGACAGTCATGCCATTGACGGCATAGAGCACATGTAGACCGTTGGGCTGCCCGACCGGGGCACCGTCACAGACGACGTCGCCGGCGATGCAGTAGCGCTTGGTCTTGCCCTCGTAGAGCGGCCCGACGTTCATCGGGGGCGCACCGACCTGCTTGATCCAGTTCGACGACGGCGGCGCGAACAGGATCGCGGCGGTCACGTGCGAGGCGGCGTTGTCGGCCAGCGGCTGCGGCACCCGGTCCTGGTACTGCCGGTACTGCGGGTCGATCTGGATCTTGTTGCTCAACGCGTAGGACGCGACGACTGCACCCTGCGAGTACCCACCGACCACGATGTGCGAGCCGGGGCACTGCGCAGCCAGGTACTTGATGCGGCGCTGGGTGTCGTTGACGCCCTTGACCACGCCCTCGACGAAGGCCATCCGGTTGTCGAAGTTGCTACCGGCCGGATAGTTCACGCCGTAGACGTTGACCGACTTACCGGGCAGCTGATTACGCAGGGCCTGCTCGAAGGACAGGCCGGTGACGCCGACGGGTGGAGCCGTCTCCACGGTTCCGCGCGCAAACACGACCTCGACGTCGGCGCACGGGGGAGCGGCGGCGGCGCGGGGTGCCGGAGAGGCAAGCAACCCGGCCGCGAGCACGGTGAATCCGAACAGGATCAGAAGTGGACGCTTCATTCGTCGAATGGTACGCGAACAAGGTTCACTTTAGGTGGCGCCCGGCCCGACTAGCGTCATCGCGGACACCTTCACCGCAGGACGAGCACGATGATGTACGCCACGATCGCCACGATCAGCGCAAGAATGTAGGCCCAGCCCACGATGATCGCGACGGTGGCGAACGGTTCACCGTATTCACGCGTGCGCCGGATCTGATTGCGCGCTCGATACCCCAGGTACAGCCCGATCGGCGAGGTGCAGCCGATGACCGACAGCACCATCGCCCAGATGGCGAGGGTGCTCGTCTTGGCGGTCGACCGCGACGACGACCGGGCTGCGGTGGCGGCACTCTGCCCGCCCACGGGCGCCTCCTTGGACTCCGATGATGCCTCCGTCGCCGGTGCGGCGGTGGTCGGTGGGGAACTCTTGTCGCCGGACCTGGGTGGGGCCCCAACGGGTGGGGCTCCGGCGGATGTGGCTCTGGTCGGTCCGGCGTCGACGGCCGAATAGGCACGGGGTGGAGCCGAGGACTGTTCGTCGGACCGGACCGTCGCGTCGGCGTTCACACCGGCAGCGCCGGCCGGAACACCACCGCGGGGCGGAGCTCCCTGTGGTCCGTTGGCCTGTGGACCGCCGGTTTGTGGTCCGCCGCCGCGCGGTGCCGAGCCCGGCACCGGTGGCGGACCGTCGGGCCCGGATGGGGGGCCCGGCGGCCGGGTACCCGGGGGTATCGGTGCACCGGGGCGACGGCGGCCCGGGGGCGGTGGCATCCGGGTGCCCGGGCCCGAGCGCGCGCCGGGAGGTGGTCCGCCGCGCCAGCCGGGACGCGGTCCCGGACCGGTGGTTCCGGGTGCGCCGGCAGGGGGAGCACCGCCCGGAGCGCCCGGAGCGCCCGGGCCGCCGGGGGCCGGCGGGGCCGGTCGGGGACCCTGACCCGTCGAGGACATACCGGGAGGTCGCGCTGCCGGACCCGGTTGTGGGGGTCGGGGACCGGAGCCGGTGCTCGACCCGCCACGAGACGCGGGTGCACCGGGTGCGACCGGGCCGATGGGCGGGCCCGAGGGTGGTCGTGGCCCGGGACCGGTGCCGGAAATCGGTACGCGCGGGTTCGATGGTGTGCCCGGTGGTCGGGGTCCGACGCCGGAGTCCGAGCGCACGTCGCCGGGTGTCAGGTCGGGGTTGCGCCCGCTGACCGGTGCGGTCGGCGGGCGCTCCCAGGGCGCCGACGCCGTGCCGGTGCCCGCCTCGGGAGCGTCGTCACGGGGGACGGGCGGCACTCCGTCGGGCGCGTCGCCGCGACGGAGGTCCCCGCCCGGCCTGTTCTCGTCGGAGGTCACCGGTCCAAATTACCTTCCGGACCCGGTGGATGATGCATGGTGCGTCCCGCGACGACCACGCTTGTCCGACTTATGGGGATACCAGCGGCCGGGATCAGAGAGCCACATCACCCTCGGCGGTGCCCTGGTTGTCGATGCCCTCGGCGGAGCCGAGATTCTCGATGCCTTCCGCGGAGCGGAGATTCTCGATACGGGGCACCGTCGGCGAGACCGGCGGGAGTTCGGTACGGGAGCGTCGCACGACGAACACCGCCGCGACGGCCGACAATGCTGCCGCCGAGGCAGCGGCGATCAGCAGGAGATACTTCTTCGGCATGACCCACAGCGTGCCAGGTCCGCTTTGCCGGTGCTACTCGCGTGGTCGGAGGCCGAACATGCGCCGTTGCCGACGAGGTCGTGGAATGTTGCCGACGGAGTCGTGGGGTTGTTGCCGCCGATTTGGTTGGATGGAGTGGTGAGCACATCAACGCAGACCGTGACCATCCACACCAACCGCGGCGACATCAAGGTCGATCTCTTCGGCAACCATGCGCCCGAGACCGTCGCCAACTTCGTCGGCCTGGCCGCCGGCAGCAAGGACTACAGCGAGCCGAACGCCTCCGGGGGCGACTCCGGTCCGTTCTACGACGGCTCGGTGTTCCACCGCGTCATCGAGGGCTTCATGATCCAGGGCGGCGATCCGACCGGCACCGGCCGCGGCGGCCCCGGCTACAAGTTCAAGGACGAGTTCCACCCGGAGCTGCAGTTCGACCGCCCCTACCTGCTCGCCATGGCCAACGCCGGACCGGGCACCAACGGGTCGCAGTTCTTCATCACCGTCGGCCCCACCCCGCACCTGAACCGTCGCCACACCATCTTCGGTGAGGTGACCGATCCGGCCTCGCAGCAGGTCGTCGACGCGATCGCGACCACCTCCACCGATCGCAGCGACCGTCCGCTGGACGAGGTCCGCATCGAGAAGATCGAGGTCAACTGACCATCGGCCCCGCCGGTCCGCCGGCGGTGTGTTACCGACATCCCGACCGCCCCACCGCGCTGTCCTGCACGCGGTGCGGGCGGCCGGCTTGTCCGGGATGTCTGCACCCGGCCGCGGTCGGGCAGCACTGCGACGAGTGCGTGCGCGGCGACGGCGCGCGGGGCTCCGGCCGCCAGGACATCCGCCGACCCGACTTCGGCGACCGGGGCATCCGGTCGGTGGTCACGCGGCCCGTACGCGCCCGGCGCCCGCTGGCCACCTACACGCTGATCGCGATCAACGTCGTCGTCTTCGCCTACACGATCTACGCCGCACATTCCTTCAACGTCGAGGTCTCCGGGCCACTCCTGCATGGAGAGTTGGTGCGCGGCAATGTCTTTCTCGGCCAGTACTGGCGCTTGCTCACCGCGGGATTCTTGCACTACAGCCTGATACACCTTGCGGTGAACATGATCTCGCTCTACATCCTCGGCCGAGATCTCGAAATCGCCCTGGGCATCGGACGATTCGTGATGGTCTACATGACCGCGCTGCTCGGTGGCAGCGCCGCGGTGATGATCGCGCAATCCAACGAGGCCCGCTCCGCCGGCGCGTCGGGAGCGATCTACGGGCTGATGGGCGCCATGCTCATCGTCGTTCTGCGCCTGCGTGTCTCACCCGCACCGGTGCTGACGATCATCGCCATCAACCTCGTGATGTCGTTCTCGATCCCCGGCATCTCCCTCGCCGCACACGTCGGCGGCCTGGTGTTCGGCGCGGCAGCCACCGCCGCACTCATCTGGTCGCCCCGACTCCTGCCGCAGTCCCTGCGCACCGACCGCAACGCCACCCTCATCGGCTGGGTGGCCGTCAGTACCCTGCTGGTCGTGGCGGTGGCCATCAGCGTCATCGTCGCGGTGACCTACACCGGGCCGGTACTCGTCTACGTTCACTGAGTCGCGCTCTCCGACAACCGGAGCACAGGTGCTCAGCGACAACCGGAGCACAGGCGCTCAGCGACGCGAGTCCTCCACCGCGAACCCGGCGCGGTCGAGTGCGTCGACGACGTCGAGTAGATCGGCGCCGAGATCCCAGCGGCTGAACACCACCAGCATCGATTCCTCGCGTTCGGTGCCCTCGCGTTCGGTGCCCTCGCGTTCGGTGTCATGGTCGGCAGCCGCCGGAAAGTAGTCGATCTCGAGTTGACCGGATCGGCGTCCGATGCGGCGCATCGTGAGAAGTCGGACGCGCTCGACGTCGGCGGGCGTCAGTGTCACGGCGCCGCCGATACGCCGGATGGTCAGTTGCGGGCCGGCCGACAGTTCGAGTCGCGGCCGGATCAGCGACGCGTACGCCCCGAACCCGAGCAGCATCAACCCGGCGATACCGATGATCACCGATCCGACGGCGTCGGATGCGACGAACACCGCGCACAGCAGGAGCACGACGCCTGCGGCCAGGAGCGCGCCGGCCGCGAGTCGGGGCGTCGCCCACTGCTGTGTGGACAGCTCGGCAGAGTTATCCACAGGACTTACTCACAGTGGGGATGACTTACACACATGTAATTTCCACATGTGGATAACCGCGCGCAGGTCTTTGACCAGCATCAACGGCCGACCTCAGCGCCACTTCATGGTCATCAGCAGGCCCACGACCATCATCGAGAAGCCGATGAGGAAGTTCCACGCGCCCAGGTTGTTCATCCAGTGCAGCGCCTGACCGGGGCCACCGTAGGTGGTCTCGCCGGCAGCGAGGTAGTAGACGATCAGCCAGGCCAGACCCAGCAGCATGAGGCCGAGCATCACGCCGACGTAGATCGAGCTGGAGGGACCGGCCTTCACCTTGACCGGCGTGCGACTCGCCGGGTTGATGGTGTAGTCGGTCTTCTTCCGGACTTTTGACTTCGGCATGACTTCCTCTGTTGTGCAGCGAGCGGGTCATCGGCGGGCGATGACCCCTTGCATCTTCTCGTTTCGCGTTCGGCGGCGGTGTCGTGGCGCGGTGTGTTGTCCGCGACACGCCCGGCGCATCACCTCTACGGTATCGCACCAGGTCGCCGCCACGAGCGCCCCGCGAGTCCCCGGGTAACCTGACACGATGACCAGCGCAGCACCGGAGGCGACCGGCTCCGCGAACCACGCGGCCCGCATCCTCGTCATCGACAACTACGACAGCTTCGTCTACAACCTGGTCCAGTACCTGGGCCAGCTCGGTGTCGAGGCAACGGTGTGGCGCAACGATGATCCCCGGCTGACGACTACCGACGGCGAGTTCACCGACGAGTCGCTGCGTGCTGCGCTGCGCGGTCCCGATGGGTCCGGTTTCGCCGGCGTGCTGCTGTCGCCCGGGCCGGGTACGCCGCAGCGCGCCGGAGCGACGTTGCCGCTCGTCGGGGTCGCCGCCGCCGACGGTGTACCTCTGCTCGGAGTGTGTCTCGGTCATCAGGCCATCGGTGCGGCGTTCGGCGGCACCGTCGATCGCGCGCCGGAGCTGCTGCACGGCAAGACCTCGCTCGTCCATCACGATCAGGTCGGGGTGCTGCGTGGTCTGCCGGATCCGTTCACCGCGACCCGCTATCACTCACTGACGGTGCTGCCCGAGACCATTCCGGACGAGCTCGTGGTCACCGGCCGCACCGAGTCGGGCATCGTGATGGGAATGCAGCATCGGGAGCTGCCGATCCACGGCGTTCAGTTCCATCCCGAAAGCGTGCTCACCCAGGGTGGCCACCGGATGCTGGCCAACTGGTTGGGCGTCTGCGGCATCGACATCGACGAGTCAACCGTCGCCGTCCTCGAACAGGAGATGGCCGAGGCGATCGGTCCGGCGCTGGCCGCCCAGTCCTGAGCCGCCCAGTCCTGAGCCGCCGGTCCCGATGAGCCGGCTGTGCTCAGCCCGGCAGCAGGCTCGCGCGCCCGACGACGACGTTGATCGCCCCGTTCTTGGCCAGCTTCGATCCGTCCCCGGGACTCTGCGACAGGATCTTCCCGTCGTCGGGGCTGCCGAGCGGCACATTGCGCGGTGTCTGGTTCAGTGCGCCGTTCCACCCCGACCGCTGTAGCGTCGCGAACGCCTGGTCAGCGGTCTGACCGGTCAGATCGGGCACGACGATCATGTTGCCGCGGGAGATCGTCAGCTGCACCGTGGCGCCCTGCTTCACCGAGTCACCGGCCGACGGGCTGGAGCTGACGACCTGGCCCTGCGGCAGGTCCGAGTCGCCCTCGACGACGGTCACCTTCAGGCCGAGCTGGGCGAGCTGGGCGCGTGCGGCCGACTCGAACTGACCCACCAGATTGGGTACCGTGACGTCCTTGGGGCCGGTGCTGATCCGAATGATCAACGGGTCCCGAACGGGTGTGTCGGTGCCGACGGCCGGGTTGGTGTCCACCACGTCACCGACCTCGACCGACACCGAGTCCACCTGCTGCACCTTGATGTTGGTGAAACCCGCGTTCTGCAGCTCGGACGTCGCGTCGGCCTGGGTCTTGTTGCGTACGTCGGGGATGCGTTGGCGCTCACGTCCACTGGAGATGAACAGCGTGACCGTCGACCCCTCGGGTGTCGGGACGTTCTCGCCCGGCGCCGAGCGGGTGGCCTTACCGGCGTCGACGGTCTCGCTCGACTCGTCGAGTTGTTTGACCTCGAAACCCGCCTTCTCCAGGGTGCTACGCGCGTCGGCCGCCGACAGTCCGGCCACCGCGGGTACGGCCACCTTGCGCGCCGACCCGGACGACCACGGCGACCACCACACCAGCAACCCGACGAACAGCAGCACCACGGCCGCCACCGCGCCGGCGATCAGCCATGGGGGACGGCGTCGGGTCGGGGTGTCGTCGTCCTTGCCCGCAGCCGGCTGGCCACCGGTGTCGGCACGCAATGCGCGACGCGGACCCGAGCCGGTGTCGAGCCAGGCGGTCCGGTCCTCCTCGCTCATCAGCAGCGGCGCCGACGGTTTTCCGCCGGCAAGAACCTTGATCAGATCCGACCGCAGTTCGGCCGCCGACTGGTAGCGGTTCTCCTTGTTCTTGCTCATCGCCTTCATGACGATGGAGTCGAGCTCCGGCGGGATGTCCGGGCGCACCGCCGACGGCCAGCGCGGATCCTCGTGCACATGCTGATGGGCGACGGCGACCGGCGAATCACCGGTGAACGGCGGCTCGCCGGTGAGCAGTTCGAACAGCACGCAGCCCATCGAGTAGATGTCACTGCGCGGATCGACCTTGATCCCGCGCGCCTGCTCGGGCGAGAGGTACTGCGCGGTGCCCATCACCGCACTGGTCTGGGTCATCGTTGACGTCGAGTCGTTCATCGCGCGCGCGATGCCGAAATCCATCACCTTGACCGCGCCCGACGAGTCGATCATCACGTTCGCCGGCTTCATGTCACGGTGCACGATGCCGTTGCGGTGCGAGAAATCCATCGCCGCGGCCACGTCGGCCATCCACGTCATGGCTTGCCGTGGCGCGACAGGGCCGTTGCGCCGCAACACATCTCGCAGCGTCTCACCGTCCACGTACTCCATCACGATGAAGGGCAGCGGCCCCTCGTCGGTCTCGGCCTCGCCGGTGTCGAAGACCTGCACGATCGTCGGGTGATTGAGCTTGGCGGCGTTCTGGGCCTCCCGGCGGAAGCGCAGATAGAACGACGGATCCCGGGCCAGGTCGGCGCGCAGCACCTTCACCGCGACGTCCCGGTTCAGCAGGAGATCACGTGCGTAGTGAACCTCGGACATGCCGCCGAAGCCGAGCGTCTCGCCCAGCTCGTAGCGGTCGGAGAGGTGGTGCGGGGTCGACATCATGGCATCAGCACGGCACCTGGATCGGCCCGATGTTGCACGACCGCGTGGTCGCGCCCGGGTCGGTGGTCTGCGGCGTCGTCTCCTCGGGGGTCGTGGTCTCCGGCGTGGTGGTGTCCTCGGTGGTGGTCGTCGTGGTCGGCGGCCGCGAGCGGGTGGTCGTGGTCTCCTGGGTGGTCGTCTGGTCGTCGGTGGTGGTGACCGTCTCGGTCTGGGTGGTCGTCGTCGACGCCGGCGCCGGCGCGGGCGTGTTGTCGTCCGCGCTGGCCAGGTAGTACCCGATCAGCGCGATCGCCCCGACCAGTAGTGCCGTCGCGACACCGGCGAGGACCTTCTGCCCGGTCGTCCAGCCGCCCCCGCCCTGACCCGCGGTAGCCGGGGCCGAGGTGGTGGGCGGGCGCGCCGACGTCGGCGGCGGGGTCGAGTCGGTCATCGCGCGGGTCGCGTTGGCCCGTGCGGCCGCCGCTCCGGCTCCGGCGCCGACAACAGCACCCGCCGCTGCAGCCCCGGCGACACCGGGCCGCGGTGGGCGGCGCCCGGCGCGTACAGACGCGACGGCGTCGGCGAACGCCCCACCGTTGGGGTAGCGCTGCTTGGGGTCCTTCGACATGGTGATGTCGATCAGTTCACGCACGTTCGGCGGGATGGTGTCCGGCAGGGGCGGCGGGGTCTCACGAATGTGCTTCATCGCGACGGTGATCGCGCCGTCACCCAGGAACGGCCGTCGCCCGACGAGCGCCTCGTAGCCGACGACCCCGAGCGAATACACGTCCGACGCCGCGGTCGCGTCGTCGCCTGTGGCCTGCTCGGGCGAGATGTACTGGGCTGTGCCCATCACCATGCCGGTCTGCGTGACCGGTGCGGCGTCGACGGCCTTGGCGATCCCGAAGTCGGTGATCTTGACCTGACCGGTCGGCGTGATGAGGATGTTGCCGGGTTTGACGTCGCGGTGCACCAGCCCCTGGCTGTGCGCGGCCTGCAACGCGCGGCCGGTCTGCTCGAGCATGTCGAGGGTGTTGGCCACCGACAACCGACCCATCCGCGAGATCACCGAGTTCAGCGGCTCGCCGTCGACGAGCTCCATCACCAGGTACGCCAGCGTGCCGCCGCCACGGTCACCGGTCTCGCCGTAGTCGAAGACGTTCGCGATGCCCGGGTTGTTGAGCTTCGCGGTGGTCTGCGCCTCGGTGCGGAACCGTGCCGCGAACTCGGGATCGTCGGAGTACTCCGCCTTGAGCACCTTGACCGCAACCCGGCGATTGAGCCGGGTGTCAAGCGCTTCCCAGACCTGTCCCATACCGCCGGTGGCGATGAGACGCATCAGCCGATAGCGGTCGGCGATGATGGTGCCGTTCTGCAACGTCATCGTCCACCTCCTACATAAGCATTGATCACTGCCCGGCCGATGGGTCCGGCCACGGTGTTACCGACCGATTGCACACCGAACTTCCCATTCTCCACCACCACCGCGACGGCGATCTTCGCGTCCGTCGACGGCCCGAACGCGATGTACCAGGAATACGGGGTGGCGGAGTTCTCGTCGCCGTGCTCGGCGGTACCGGTCTTCGACGCGATCTGCACCGGCCCGCCGGACGGGTTCGATGCATTCTCCACCCCGACCATCATCGATGTCAGGCTAGCCGCCTGCTCCGAGGTGATCGGCGAGTTGATGGTGGTCGGTGGCGTCGTGTACAGGGTGCGCAGGTCCGCCGACTGCAACTTGTCGACCAGGTACGGCTGCATCCGCACACCGGCGTTGGCGACGGTCGCGGCGACCATCGCGTTCTGCAGGGTCGACATCGCAACATCCTTCTGTCCGATCGCACTGAGCGCGAGAGATGCGCGGTCGGGGATCGTGCCGACCGTCGACCGCGCCACCGGCATCGGGATGTTCGGCGCCGGCGAGTCGAGGCCGTAGAGCCGAGCGGTTTCCTTGAGTGTGTCGGTGGCGTTGGGCATCTTGTTGAGCACGAGGTCGGCGAAGGCGGTGTTGCACGAGTACTTCACCGCATCGGCGAGGCTGACGGTGCCGCTGCCGCCCGGGCAGGTCTCGTCGCCGTAGTTCGGCAGTGTCGCGGTGCTGTCGGGCAGCTGGAAGGTCGACGCCGCGGTCAGCTGCGTCGACGCGTTGAGTCCGTCACGCAATGCCGCCGACGACGTGATGATCTTGAACGTCGATCCGGGCGGATAGATCTCGTCGGTCGCACGGTTCTGCAGGCGCTTGTCCGCGCCGGTGTCGGCGCCCCACGCCGCCTCCCGCACGTTCTGGTCGTGGCTGCTCAGCAGATTCGGGTCGTAGCTGGGCGTCGAGGCCATCGCGAGGATCTTGCCGGTACTCGGGTCCATCGCGACGACCGCACCGACGCACGGCCCGTCGCACGTGGCCCCGGAGTTCAGCTGGTCGTAGGCGATCTGCTGCAACCGCGGGTCGATGGTCGTGACGACGTTGCCGCCGCGTGGATCCCGACCGGAGAACATGTCGGTGAACCGCTGACCGAACAGGCGGTCGTCGTTGCCGGAGAGGATCGAGTTCTCGTACTGCTCGAGGCCCGCCGACCCGTACTGGATCGAGTAGTAGCCGGTGATCGGAGCGAAGGCACGCGGGTTCACCGGATAGCGGCGCAGGTACTTGTAGCGGCTGTCGGTGGCCTGCGACATCGCAATGACCTCGCCGCCGGCGATGATCGAGCCGCGCTGCCGGGAGTACTCGTCGAGCAGCACCCGGTCGTTGCGCGGGTCGGAGCGCAGCTTGTCGGCCTTGATCACCTGCACGTAGGTGGCGTTGGCGAGCAGGACGACGATCAACGCGATCACCGCGACCGACACCCGACGGATCGGAGTGTTCACGTGCGCTTCACCGCCTGCGTGGGCAGTGACTCGACGGGCTTGGGGGTCGGCCGGCGCTTCGTCGGATCCGGCTCGCGGGCAGCGTTGGACACGCGGATCAGCAACGCCACCAACACATAGTTGGCGAGCAGCGACGAGCCGCCGTAGGAGATGAACGGGGTGGTCAGACCGGTCAGCGGGATCAGCTTGGTGACGCCGCCGACGACGACGAAGACCTGCACCGCCATGGTCACCGACAGTCCGGTGGCCAGCAGCTTGCCGAAGCTGTCGCGGACGGTCACCGCGGTCCGCAGGCCGCGCACGACGAAGATCATGTACATCATCAGCACCGCGGCCAGGCCGACGAGCCCGAGCTCCTCACCGATCGTCGCGATGATGAAGTCGGTGTTGGCGAACGGCACCGCGTTGGGTCGCCCCGAGCCCAGTCCGGTGCCGAACAGACCACCGGTGGCCAGGCCGAACAGACTCTGGCCGATCTGGTAGCCGGTGTTGTAGAAGTCGCCGAACGGATCGAGCCACACCGATACGCGGACCTGCAGATGCGGGAACAACTGGTAGGCGAGGATCGCGCCGACGGCGAACATGGTCAGACCGATGACCACCCAGCCCACCCGCTCGGTGGCCACGTAGAGCATCGCCAAGATCGTGGTGAAGATCAGCAGCGGGCCACCGAGATCGTTCTCGAGGGCGAAGATGCCGATCGCGACGACCCATGCGATGAGCAGCGGGCCGAGGTCGCGGGCGCGTGGCAGGTCCATGCCCAGGAAGTGTTTGCCCGCGGTGGTGAACAGGTCGCGTTTGGAGACCAGCAGGGCCGCGGTGAAGATGATCAGCAGGATCTTCGAGAACTCACCGGGCTGGATGTTGAACAGCGGCGTGCGAATCCAGTTCTTGGAGCCGTTGATCTCCGACAACGACGCCGGCAGGATCGCCGGGATCGCCAAGAAGATCAGACCGCCCAGACCCAGCGTGTACGCGTAGCGCGACAGGGTGCGGTGATCGCGGATGAAGATGAGGATCGCGGCGAAGACGGCCATCCCGAGGAACGCCCACAGCAACTGCTGGTCGGCGTTGTCGGTCTTGGTCGTCGGATTGATCGACTCCCCGGTGTTGCCCGACCCGAGGTCGAGCCGGTGGATGAGGACCAGACCGAGGCCGTTGAGCATCGCCACCACCGGCAAGAAGACGGGGTCGGCGTGCGGGGCGAAGCGCCGGACCACCAGATGCCCGATCGCGAACAGCACGATGTAGGCGGCGACGTACTTCGCGATGTCCCACGTCAGCGACTGATCCTGGGCGCTCTGCACGATGAGCAGCGCGACGGTGACCACCCCGATGGCGCACACCAGCAGCGCCAATTCGGCGTTGCGTCCGGTGTGTTCGGGCTGGGTGGGCCGTGCGTGGGTCGGGGCGGCGGCTTGCGTCATCTACGGTTCCCGGCAGTTCGTTCCGGGCTGGTCAGCCGAGGGCGACGTCGATGATCCCGCCGAGCCGGAGGGTGCCGAACTGGAGGGTGCGGAGCTGCCGGGCGCCGAGCTGTTCGGGGCACCCGACGTAGGGGGCGCGGGCGCCTCGGTCGCCGGGGCGATGTGGGCACCGCCGGGCCCGAAGGTCGCGGGCACCGGCGTGGCCGGCCCGGGAGCGGGCGCCGGGGTGGATGACGGCGGGGCGGGCGCGGGCGATTCCGACGGCATCGACTGGTCGTTGACGCCGGGCATCGTTGCCTTGCACAGCGGCAGCAATTCGAGCTCGCTGGTGGTGCCGAGGATGTCGTTGAGCGGTTTGCCGGAGATCCGGTGTTCGCGGACCGCCGACTGCGAGAACGGCTGGAGGTCGGCGACGTTGAGCGCGGTGCAGTCGGCGGCGTCCGCGGGCACGAAGGTGATGCGCGCGGAGTCCTTGTCGGCGTCGACGATGCAGCCCTTCTGCACCAGGTTGCTCACCGAGTAGAACAGCACCGCGTCGGGAGAGCCTTGGTAGACAACGACTTTCGAGTCTTGCTCGCCGATGTAGTAGGTGCGGTGCAGGTAGTAGCGCAACCCGAAGAAGCCCGCGAGGATGGCCACGATCACCAGGATGATGAACCCGATGGTGAACCATCGGCCCTTGTGTCCGGTCCGTACCGGCTCGTCGTCGTCGGGCAGGATCGTCGGCTGCTGCGGCGCCTCGAGCGGTGGGCGCAGCGCCGCCGCGCGGCCGGC
Source organism: Gordonia polyisoprenivorans NBRC 16320 = JCM 10675 (assembly GCF_000241325.1). Lineage (GTDB taxonomy): Bacteria > Actinomycetota > Actinomycetes > Mycobacteriales > Mycobacteriaceae > Gordonia > Gordonia polyisoprenivorans. The sequence continues at coordinate 77,377 of NZ_BAEI01000019.1, forward strand.
CGCGGTCTTCGGGTCCGGGGTGTAGGCGTCCTCACCGGTACCCGCGGCGCCGCCGACGATGGGCCGTGATTCGCCGTAGTCGGTGTCGACGACGTCGGCGAGCACGACGGTCACGTTGTCCGGTCCGCCGCCGCGCAAGGCGAGTTCGATGAGCCGGTCTGCGCATTCCTTGTAGTCGCTGATCGAACCGAGTGTCTCGGCGAGGGTTTCCTCGCTGACCACATCGGAGAGCCCGTCGCTGCACAGCAGATACCGGTCGCCGGCACGCGCCTCGCGCACGGTCAGGGTCGGCTCGACCTCGGTACCGGTCAGCGCCCGCATGATCAGTGATCGCTGCGGATGGGTGTGGGCCTGTTCGGGGGTGATGCGGCCCTCGTCGACGAGCGTCTGAACGAAGGTGTCGTCGCGGGTGATCTGGGTGAGCTCACCGTCGCGGTAGAGGTATCCGCGGGAATCGCCGATGTGGCACAAGCCGATTCGGGAGCCGGCGAACAGGATCGCGGTGAGGGTGGTGCCCATCCCGTCGAGTTCGGGTTTCGCCTCGACCTGGGCGGCGATCGCGTGGTTGCCGGCCTGGGTGGCGTGATTGAGGGCGTCGAGCAGATCTCCGGTCGCGTCGTCCTCGTCGAGGGTGCGCATGGATTCGATGACCAGTCGGCTGGCGACCTCACCCGCCGCGTGACCGCCCATGCCGTCGGCGAGCGCGAGCAACCGCGGACCGGCGTACGCCGAATCCTCGTTGTTCGATCGGACCAGACCCTGGTCACTACGCGCGATGTAGCGCAGTACGAGTGTCACGGGCGCAGCTCGATCACGGTCTTGCCGATGCGGATCGGCGTGGACAGCGGGACCTTCACCGCCGTGGTCACCTTGGATCGGTCGAGGTAGGTGCCGTTGGTGGACCCGAGATCCTCGACGTACCAGTCATCCCCGCGGCGGGACAGTCGTGCGTGCCGCTCGGAGGCGTAGTCATCGGTGAGCACCAGCGTCGAATCGTCGGCGCGTCCGAGGAGCACCGGCTGCGTTCCCAGCGTGATGCGGGTGTTCGCGAGCGCACCCGCGGTCACCACCAGGTACCGCGCGGACCCCTTCGTGCTCGGCTTCGCCCGTCCCTTCTCGGCCGTGCCTCGAAAGCGCGGCAGCCGGGATCCCGAGGCGGTGACGATGTCGGCGCGCACGGTGCGGATCACGGCATAGACGAACAGCCAGAGCAGCAGCAAGAAACCCAACCGGGTCAGCTGCAGCACCAACCCCTGCATGTCGTCATCCACCTCCAGCGCATCTCAACGGTCGTCGATCGAACGAGTCGGTCTCCGACGATACGGAGGATCCCCACCCGGGCGGGTCCGGGACGTACAAGACCCGAGGTGCATCTTATGGGCTCAACCCGGTGCGCCCGTCATTCAGATGTGTCAGTTCTGCATCAACGGGCGTCGTGCCTGCGTACGCCCGGCCGTCGTCGGCACCGACCGCCGCCACGGCGGAGGCGCGTCGTACCGCCGAACTCGACGCCTACTGGAAGCGGACGGTGATGTCGGAGTGACCGACGCGAATGCGGTCGCCGTCGGCGAGTTCCCAGCTGTTGACCTGCACGTCGTTGACGGTGGTGCCGTTGGTGGAGTTCAGGTCGGTGAGCATCGCGGTGCTGCCGTCCCAGCGGATCTCCAGATGACGACGCGAGACGCCGGTGTCGGGGAGGCGGAACTGTGCATCCTGGCCGCGGCCGATGACGTTGGAGCCCTCTCGCAACTGGAAGGTGCGGTTGCTGCCGTCCTCGAGGATCAGCGTGATCGCGGTCGGCGCGTAACCGGCTGCCGGACGGCCGTAGCCCTGCTGGTAGTCGTAACCACCCTGCTGGCCGTAACCGCCCTGCTCGTACCCCTGTTGGCCGTAGCCCTGCTGGTAGTCGTAGCCGCCCTGCTGGCCGTAGCCCTGGTCATAACCCTGCTGGCCGTAACCCTGCTCGTAGCCTTGCTGGCCGTAGCCGCCCTGCTCGTAACCCTGGCCGGGCTGCGCATAGCCCTGGTCGTAGCCCTGTTGGCCGTAGCCGCCTTGTTCGTAGCCCTGCTGGGCATAACCCTGCTGCTGGCCGTAGCCCTGGTCGTAGCCGGGCTGTCCGTAGCCGTTTTGCTCATGGGCGGGCTGCCCGTAGCCGGCCTGCTCGTGGCCCGGCTGGCCGTAGCCCTGCTGGTAGTCGTACCCGCCTTGCTGGCCGTAGCCCTGGTCGTACGCAGGTTCCGGTGCCCTGCGCTGGTCGTATCCGGGGTTCTGCGTCATCTCTGGGGCTCCTACTTGTTTGGCCGCATCGTGTGGATGCGGCTGTGACTGTGGTCGGGGTACGCCTCCGTCACGCACCGGTCGCGGCTGGGCGTCCGGGTTGACCGCGCCGCGCGCACGGAACATACCCGTGTGCAGGGACGGAGACTGGTCGAATTCGACGACGACCTGACCGTATGTCTGCCACCCGTTGTCCTTGATGAAGTTCTCCAGGTGTTTGGAGAACCTCTTGCGGTTCAGCTCGTACTCGGCCGCGATCTGATCGTGGTCGGTCGGACTGAAGAGCAACGTGTAGCTGTTCGCGGCCAGGATTGTACCGTCACCGAGATTCTCCAACGATTCCTCGGCTTCTCGCTGCAGGCCGTTCTCGATCTCCTGCGGGGCGACCTCGCCGCCGAAAACGCGCGCGAAGCCGTCATCGACAGCACCCTCGAGCTTGCGCTCGATGCGTTGCAAAATCCCCACCGTCGACCTCCCTTCGCGGCTTGTGTGGCGTGTCGCCGTGCGTGTGGCCTTTACAGATGATACCGATACTGACGGCCCAGGCTGCCATGAAGCAACTGCTGTACCGTCTGCAACATACGCATCACCACCGTCATGTGGTGTGCGCCTACCCCTGAAATCATCCCTGACCAGCGCTTTGGCGTCCACCCCCTGGGTTGCGCGTAGCTGAATGACGCGGGTTGTACGACGGGTCAAATTCATCGTTTTTCACTTGCGGTGAGGTGCGTGCTATCGTCGTCCAGGCCGTTGATCGAACCCATCGATTCACGGTCATGCCCGCCGAGAACTCGGCGGCCACGGGCGAGTGGCGGAATGGCAGACGCGCTGGCTTCAGGTGCCAGTGTCCTTCGGGACGTGGGGGTTCAAGTCCCCCTTCGCCCACCACGAGCAGTTCTATGAACTGCTGGACCCGAGGTCGCGAACTCAAATGAGTCCGTGACCTCGGGTTTTTTGGTCACCAGAGCCGTTCGATTGGCGAATGCCGATGACGGCGGCCGTGCTCCCCCGGATCTCGTTGAGGCGATAGAAGCACGGGTGTCGCGCGCGCCTGGCGCCGCGACGTAGTCCGGTTTCGGCGGCATAGCTGAGGTGCGTAGTTGGTGGCGCATCACACGTCGCTGCTGGTATAGGTGAAGTCGATCGACGAGGTTGATCCCGTACATCCCGAGGCGAGACGGCCAAGTCAACGATCTGGGGGTCACCGTGGGGATCGCGCAAGCACTCGAGTTCGACGATTGTGCCGAACTTCCGGAGTTCGGACCACCGTTCATGGCACACATCTCCGCCGGCGCCCTTGACGTCGTTGCACCTTTGACGGCGACGGACAACGTTGGTGCCGTGGTCGCCAGCCGAAGTGCGGCCACTGCTCGCCGCGCGCTGAAGCGCCTTCGCAAGGAGAATCAACGCGCTGCAATCCTCCTCGATGCAGCCCAATACACCGGGAACTCACGGCGAGTCGGCGCGACCGGGATGTCCGAGCAGTGGGTGAACGATCAATTCGCAGCAGGCCTGACGTGGGCGATGACGGACTCCGGCTACATTCCGAAGGGCGACGGCGAGTCGCTCAAGTCCGTCCTCGGATGGGGGACGCACTCCGATCGACTGTTGGTGTGTCTGCCGTTGGCCACGGACTGGCTTACTGCCAACCTCGACACGCTGATCGAGGTGATCACCGCCACTGGACGCCCAGTTGCCCTCGTTCTCGAATCCGAATCGGACCCACTGCGTCACAAGGAGACCGTCGCCGGACTTATCGAAGTACTCAGGTGCGACGTTCCGACCTTGCTGCTGCGCTCGGACACATCCGTACTGGGAGCGCTCGCGCATGGTGCGGCAGCGGTTTCGGTTGGTGTTCGATCAGGATTGAGGCATCTGTATCCGGCGACCGATGGTGACGACGAAGTTTTCACACCTCCGCCGTCGGTGTACGTACCCAGGCTGCAGTCGTACTACATGCTCGACAAGGTCGAAGGTGGCATCACCACCAATCCGCAATCGCCTGTCTGGAGGTGCTCATGCAGCGTGTGCCATGGGCGCTCTCTGGCGTGGCTCTTCGACCAGAGCGACGTCGCCAGCGCGGCCATGGAACACTCGCTGGCAGCACAAGCACAGATCGCCAGGCAGCTGCTTGAGCACCCCGCGCCGGCCAGGCCAGGAGAATGGCGAGACCGATGCGAGCAGGCCATCAAGAACCACTCACAATTGCTGACTGCTCGGTCGCAGCCATGGAAGCCCCACAAGGCCGTCAAGGCCTGGCTCGCCGCAACGCCACGCGTCAGCGTCTAGATGCCCACACCAACGTCGAGTGCCCACGCAAAGAGCTGTTCCTCCTTGTGCCTAGTCGACGTCATCCGGCACGCAGTCGCCGCCGGACCCGGACGGCCTTCTACGAGCACCGCCGAGTCCCGCTCGCGAACGACCCACGTATCAGCGACATCGAACTCAGCCAGGGTGATCGACCGTGGTGACTCAGCTTGAGTAACCCACATTCCGGCACCGAACCCAGACACCCTGCCTAACGCCTCGAGGGCGTACTGAGGCTGGGCCGCCGTTGAGACGAAACCAACGATTGTCAGCGGACTGCGAGGCGGGCAATCACCCAACTCGTGGATCCAGGATTCCCAGACCGCCAACGTCGACCGATCATGCTCGGGCGGTTGATTGTTCGATATCCGCTCCGCCCACACAGCCTGATCTATCGCGACAACCGGAAAGAGAGACACGCCCAGCACGCTCGTGCGTGGAAGCACAACTCCTGACCAGCCGGAAGCTTCGACCGCTCGGGTCACCGATCCCATCGTGTCCGCCGACGCTACCCGGCCGCGCACGCCACCCCCTCAGAAGAGAACGACACACCAGCATCCAGGTCAGGTGAGCCTTCGGCAGCCCCGCGGCCGAGATCCTGCAATTTGAGGGTTGCCAAGGCATCGACCCCGGGAATGGACCAGTCCCCAGGATCGACGGCGACGTACATCGCCTCGACCCACGTTGCGCCGAGTGCTCGGGCGATCGAGGCCTGCGCCGCGATACCCATCGGACCAGCACAGTGTCCGGCAACGAGCAGGACACGCTGACCGTCCAATCGCTCCGACTCGTCTACGACAAGCACGTTCCCGTCGGCGATGGACGCGGCTGCAACTAGGCGTTCAGATGTGCGGTCAACTGCTGACACCGCGAGCCCGGCCTTGACGGCGTGAGCTGCGATGAACTCACCAGCGCGGCGAAGATCCTCGCCGCGCAAACGCGCGTTCTGTGTTTGCGCTTCGAGAACATCCGAAAGCAAGGAGACCGTCATATAAGCAAGTTTACTCTCCTAATCCCATGAATGTAACTCAGATCGGGGCCTTGATAAGCAAAATTGCGTAACGCATGCTTGCTTGATGGAGGAGGAGGCCGTCTCGCTTGCGCTCGCCGCCGAGAGGCTCGGCGTGACGCGGCAGCGGGCGCAACAACTGCTCCGTGATGGCGTATTGACCGGCCCGGCGCAACCACAGGGGCAGCGAGCTGTACGCAACGCTCCGCGGGTGTTCGTTCACTCACTGGAGGCCGAGGTCGAACGCCGAGCACAGCGACCACGAAAGCGGCAGTCCAGGTCCTCGACGCGCCCTCCTGTCGATGCGCATCTGATTGACGACATCAACCGACTCGCACTTGCCTACGCGAGCGCCCGCGACGACCACACTGCGATGCGTGAGATCGTCAAGCGACTGACGAGCCAACTCGCCGACGCGTACGCGGCCCTGGCTGCTCAGCAAGAGCTGCTAGATCACTCCGCGTATCGGGAAGAGCAAATCGCCAGCATCATCACCAACCACTTCGGGCCGGAGCCCGGGATCTAGTCGTCGGACTAGGTGTACTGGCCAGGGAGGTTGTGAACGGCGTGGCGTTCGGTAGGTAGGTGAGGACCTCGGGTATCGGTGTGGCTACCACACACACGCCGATCACCACGAGGTCCTCATGTCTCACGGTAATGCTTTCCTGACCGATCGGGGCCGGCTGGCCCTGGCCCGCTGTGTCGTCGACGACGGGTGGCCGCTGCACCGGGCCGCCGAACGGTTCAACTGTTCGCCGGTGACCGCGAAGCGGTGGGCCGATCGCTACCGCGTGCAGGGCGCGGCGGGGATGGCCGACAGGTCCAGTCGTCCGCACCGTTGTCCGGGGCAGACGAGCCGGCGGCGTGAACGCCGGATCATCGCCCTGCGATTTCAGCGGCGGTGGGGCCCGGCGCGGATCGCTTACCACCTGCGTCTGCCGCGTTCGACCGTCGCGGCGGTGCTGCGCCGCTACCGGATGCCGCTGCTTCGGCACCTCGATCAAGCCACCGGACTACTCGTTCGGGCGCCCCGGCCGATTCGCTACGAGCACAGCGCCCCAGGTGATCTCGTTCACCTTGATATCAAGAAGCTCGGGAGGATCCCGGACGGCGGAGGGCACCGTAAGCTCGGTCGGATCGTCGGCAATCGACACAACAAGAAGCAGGGCCGCGGCTACAGTTACCTGCACCACGCGGTCGACGATCACACCCGACTGGCCTACTCAGAAATCCTCACCGACGAACGGCAGGAGACTGCGACCGCGTTCTGGCGGCGCGCGGAGCTGTTCTTCGCCGAGCACGGCATCATCGTCCGCAGGGTGCTCACCGACAACGGATCCTGCTACCGCTCGAAGGCCTTCAACACCGCCCTCGGCACTGCGACGCATAAGTGGACCCGACCATATCGACCGCAGACCAACGGGAAGGTCGAGCGGTTCAATCGCACTCTCGCCGCCGAGTGGGCATACGCCCAGCTCTACCGAAGCGACGAAGCCCGCGCCGACACCTACCCGGCCTGGCTGCATCACTACAATCACCACCGACCACATTCCGGCATCGGCGGCCAGACCCCGATCGAACGGCTACGCGTTCACAACGTCCCCGGCCTCAACAACTAGGCGCCCGCGACCAATCCGCAGAGTGCAGCCGCTGTAGCCTCGGAATACTTGCCTCCATGGACCTGTGAGGCGTCGGCGTCGATCTGCGCCTTCGACGCGCCGTAGTCCGTGCCGCATTCCTTCCCTGTGCGAATCCTCGTCGCCTGCACTACTTCGTGAGCAGCCCCTGTGATCGCCCCCTCCGCTAGCAGGCGCAAGCGAGGTCCACGCTGGCCTCCGGTGTTGCGGTTCCAATCCGCGCGGCGAACGACCACAACGTCCGGGTCGATCGACCGGATGCGGCCACTGACCTTCTTGGCTAGCGTGCCCAGCAGTGAAGCCAAATCCTCACCGAAATCCTCTTTGAACTCGAACGAGCTGCTGACGACGACACTC
>NZ_BAEI01000018.1 GCF_000241325.1 Gordonia polyisoprenivorans NBRC 16320 = JCM 10675
TTCGATGAGCTTGTTCTGTTTCTGAAGTGTTAACCCCTTCCGGAGCAACTCTTCCAGAGTACCAGGCACTTCACCCGTCCGCAACCCTCTCGGTTGGCGGCCAGATCCGCATCCGGCAACCCCGGGTCCTCGTCCTGGCACATGACTGTGCCCGGATCGATTTCTCGGGGGCGGTCAACGTCTACCCGGTTTCCTCTCCCCTACCGAACTCCTCTCGGAGCCCTCCGGGGCGGCGCCGCGGCGCGCTGACTTCGAATAAGTTACGCACAGAGCCCCCGCGAATCAAATCGCCAGGTGGGTTCTGACTGGTCGCACATCAGCCCTGGTCAGCGGGCCAGCCCCAGCCGTCGGAGGTCGTGCATCCGGCCGTTCCGGCCGCTCGCGATAATTGTGATCTGGGCCATGCGGGCGCGGCGATCGCCTCTCCGTTCGGTCAGCAGATGCACCCGTTCGGGCAGTTTCGCGGCAAAAGTCCAGGTCATAGCGTTGTGGTCATGAGCGTCACGACGATGAGTGCCGGACTACCGACCACTCGCCGCATCACGGTGCGGCACGTTGATGCGCTGCCTGCCGATCTTCCCCATGCCGGACGGGTTGCCTGGTCCATCGACCGGGATGGAGGTCGGGTCGAACTCGTCCACACCTTCACCGTCGCCGAGATCTCGGATGACGCAATGGTCCTCGCGCTCGAAGGCGTGATCGATGCCGGCGCGTTGTGTGGCCAGTGGGAGTTCGAGGAAGCCGCGGTCGGTCTGATCCGGTCGTGCAGCGAGCGCGCCGACGACGCGTGGGCCGGGTTCTACGACAACTCGCTGCGCGCGCTGCGCGACGGGACGGCGTCGTTCGCCCCGGTACACCGACGGGCGCGCTCCCTGATCAGCGGTTCGAGTGTGCTCGAAGTGGGTTGTTGCTTCGGCTTCTTCGCGCTCCGATGCGCCGAGGACGGTCTCGATGTCGCTGCGTGTGACATCTCCGTCGGTGCGGTCGACCTGCTGACTCAGGCCGCACGTCGCCGTGACACCCCCGTGCTGGCGACTGTCGGAGACGCCACCGACCTCGACCACGCCGACTCCTCGGTCGACACCGTCACGTTGATCCACCTGCTCGAGCATCTCCCCGCGGACCAGGCGCGTGCCGCCATCATCGAGGCATTGCGGGTCGCGCGTCGGCGGGTGGTGATCGCGATCCCTTATGAGGACCGTCCGAGCGAACACTTCGGCCATCTCGTTCGGTTGGGGCCCGAGAACCTGCACGCCTGGGCGGACGCAGCCGATCACGCCGGGGCCGAATTCCTCACCGATCACGGCGGCTGGTTGGTGCTCACCCCGCGCAGCTGAGCCTCATCAGATCAGCCCGCGCTTGCTCGCGATGTAGACCGCGTCGGTCCGTTTGGTCACGCCGAGCTTGCGAATGATGTTGCGGATGTGGAACTTCACGGTCGACTCGGAGATGAACAAGGTCGTACCGATGCGCTTGTTGCTCATCCCGTCGGCGAGTAGCCGCAGCACCTCGCGTTCACGTTCGGTCAGGGTCTCCGATCCACCGCCGTCGCCGGACACCGTGCGCAACACGATCGCAGCGCTACGCGGGTCGAATGCGCTGCCGCCCCCGGAGACCGACTGGATGGCACGCACCAACTCGGTGGTGTCGACGTCCTTGACGACGTAGCCACGTGCCCCCGCCTTCACCGCCCGCACCACGAGGTCGTCGTCGAGGAATGTCGTCAACACCAGACTGGCCACCTCGGGATGCCGGGCCGCGATCTCGGTGATCAGTCGTAACCCCTCGTACTCGGTGCCCGCCGTCAGTTTCAGGTCGACGACGACCACATCCGGCCGTGACCGCTCGACCTCGGCCAATGCATGGTCGAACGAATCCGCCTCGCCCACAACCGAGATCGTCTCCTCCCGTTCGAGGAGGGAGCGAATGCCTGCACGCAGGAGTGCATGGTCGTCGACCAGCATGGTGCGCACCGCCGTCGTCGCGATATCGGGGTTGTTCATCTGCTGACCTCCTGATGCAGTGACGATCGTGTTCCGGCGGAACGCCGGACCGATTCGGTGGTGGCGCGCGGCAACGACGTGGATTCGGTGACGGTGCCGGCCGGGATCTCCACCCCGACCCGCACGCCGCCGATCCGGGATCGGCGGATCCGGAACTCACCACCGAGTTCGCGCGCTCGAGCCGACATGTTCGCCAGGCCCCGATGTCGCCCGGCCAGGTCGCCCAGCGTCGCCGCACGCAGCACGCGACGCATGTGTCCCGGGTCGCCGACGCCGTTGTCGTCGACGGTCAGACTCACGTCGTGATCGCCGTAGGTGAGCACCACCCGCGCCAGTGTCGCCTCGGCGTGCACCGCGGTGTTGAACAGCGCCTCACCGGCGATGCGCAGAATGGCGTGTTGCACGTCATCGGGCAGGTCACGGGGCCGGCCCACCACCCGGACCTCGGTCTCCAGATCGGCCGGCATGTGCATCGAGCACAGTTCGTCGAGAACCTCACCCAGGCTCAGCCCCTCCACGGACGGGGACTGGTTCAGGGCGTAGATCACCGAGCGCAGTTGTTCGACCGCGTTGCGGGTCAGCGTTCCTGCGACCTCGAGTCGCTCGGCGGTCTCCGGGTCGCACTCCATCCGGCATACCTCGATCTGCACACCCGCCGACAGCACCGACTGCGTCACCGAGTCGTGCAACTCCCGGGCGATGCGTTCACGCTCCTCGGTGACCAGCCGTTGTCGCATCACCGCCGACAACTCACGTTGTGTGCGTTGCAATTCCACGTTCTGCACCGCCAGATCGGTGGCCTGCTCGCGGGCCTTGGCGTAGGCATCCTCGGCGCGGGCGAGTTGATGGCGACTCTCCTCGAGCAGCGCCGCATTGAGCAGGGCCACCACCGCTTGTCGGGCGAGGATGCGCATCACCACCAGGTCGGCGGAGTCGACGACGTGGCGCGGTGGCGTCCACGCCGACAGCCCGCCGACCACCCGGCCGTCGAGGTGCACCGGCACATGCAGATGGTGATCGGCGACGACCGGTCGGACGAGCTCGCCAAGCTGGTTGCGCAGGATGTCGTTGAGGCGGTTGAGCACCTCGTCGGGCAGGTGGCTCGGCGTGCGCGCGACCTGCACGCCCTCGAAGGCGTAGATGGTGCCGTCGCCGTCCATCATCAGGTGGCGCGGACCCGTGCGATCGAGTTCGCCGTCGCACAGGGCGAACACCACCCAATCGGCCTCGAGGTGTTCGGCCACCGCACGCACCACCGAGAGCACGAGTGTCTCCGGCCCCTCCGCGGTCTGCACGAGGGCTCGCGAGATGCGGTCCAGTGCGCCGACCACACGACCGAGGCGCTCCTCGACCCCACGGAACTGCGCGTAATGCGAGCCCTTCACCGAGTGCAACCCGATCAGCGAATCGAAGTCCGTTCCGCCGACCTCGTCCCCGCCGGGCGTCAGGTCGCGGTCGCCGAACCTCGAGGAGACGCTCATAGTGCCTCGCGATAGAGACGGGCGACATCGGCCGGGGTCGGCTGGCGCGGGTTCGTCCGCATGCAGGCATCGACCAACGCGTTGGCGGTCAGCGCGTTGATGTGTGCGGCGGAGACTCCGAGCTGCGACAGGCGAGCCGGCATCCCGATCCGTCGTGAGAGCTCGCACACCGCATCGGCGAATCGCTCGGCGGTCACGAACGCCGACGACGACGTCGGCACACCGACGGCCGGGGCCAGATCGACGAAGGGGGTCGGGTCGGTCTCGGCGTTGAACCGGATGACGTGCGGGAGCAGAACCGAATTGATCGCTCCGTGCGCGGCGTCGCACAGTCCGCCGACCGGATGGCTCATCGCGTGGGTGGCGCCGAGAATGGCATTGGTGAACGCCATCCCGGCCTCGAGCGCGGCGTAGGCCATGTCGAGTCCGGCGTCGGGGTCACCGGGAGCGTCAACGAATCGCTCGATCGACCGCCATGCGGTCCCGATGGCCGACAGGGCCGAACGATCGGTGAGCCTGGTGTGCGCCAGCGATGCATAGGCCTCGATGCAGTGCGTGATCGCGTCCATCCCCGACTGCGCGGCCACCTCGGGTGGCAGCGTGGCCAGTGCGTGGGGATCGATCACCGATACATTCGGCACCAATCCGCGTCCGATGATCGTCACCTTCGTCATGCGATCCACGTCGTTGACGATGCAGAACTGCGACACGTCCGACCCACTGCCCGCAGTGGTCGGCGCAGCGACCAACGGCGGTAACGGGATGCGGGCGCGATCGATGCCCTCGTAGGACAGGATGTGGCCCCCGTTGGCCGCGAGGATGGCCACCCCCTTGGCGGCGTCGATCACCGATCCCCCGCCGAGCGCCACGATCCCGTCCGAGCGTGTCTGCTCGTAGTGTTCGAAGCCCAGGGCGATTTCCGGCGCCCGGGGATTCGGTGAGACATCGGTGAAGGAGGCCACCTTGAGGTCTGCCGCCCGCAACCGTTGCGCGAGGCGCGGATACCACGGGGTGGCCACCAGATTGCGGTCCGAGACGATCATCAGCCGACGCATCCCCAGACCTGCTGCGGCCGTGGGGATCTCATCCAGAGCCCCGGGACCGACGATCACCTCGGGGGTATGGAACTTGACGACCGGGATCCGCGTCGCCCGCGCTCGGGGTTGCGGCCGTTCCGAATCCACCTCGGGTCGGGCCTCACCGATATCGGCGTGCATCCCGTTCACCCACCTCGTCGCCCCACCAGTCGTTGCCGAAATCCTACGCGGCCGCCTGCGGTTCACGCGCCGTATGCGCTGACCGAGACCTGCTCGAGCGCCGCGAGGTCGTGGACGACGTGCACACGGTCGCACAGCGTGGCGTAGGCCGGCAGGTCGCACGACCCGAGACCCCACGAGTAGCTGGGTTCGGGGGTGATCCAGATGGTCTCCCGGGCCCGGCGGCTGATCTCCTCCAACGCGTCGAGGTTCGGGTCGCGGCCGTTGTTGCGACCGTCGCCGAGCACGATCACGGTGGTGCGCCGGGTGATCGCGCCGCCGAACTCGTCGAGGAAACACTGCAGAGCGTTCCCGTAATCGGAGTCGGCGTCGGTGTCGAGGACACCGCCGGCCGGCAGGCCCGAAACGACCAGGGACAGCGCCTCCTCGGCCGGGTGTTCGGCGAAGAGATCGGTGATCTCGACGAGGTCGGACACGAAGGCGAACGACCGGACGTGGGCCACCATGCTCTGCAGTCCGTGCACGAGTTGCAGGGTGAAACGGGCTGCGCTGCGCACCGACAACGACACATCGGCGAGGATCAGCAGCGACGGGCGGTCCTCGACCTTGGCAACGGTGATGGGCCGGAACGGCACCCCGTCGAATCGCAGGTTCGCGCGCATCGTGCGGGCCGCGTCGACAGTGCCGCGGGCGGCCAGTTTGCGTCGGGCACGCGGCGCGCCGTGCAGCGATCGGATGAGCCTGCGGATCGACTCCTCCAGGCTGGCCCGCTCGTGCTCGTGAATGGCATCGCGCACCGATGCCTTCACCTCACGATCCTCGATCTCGTGGTCGGTCGCCATGAGCGCCTCGAGGTGATCACGCAGCTTCTCGGGCAAACCGTCGAGCAATCCCGCCAGTGCGCTGCGCAACCGGGCGATCTCCTCGCGGTCGGGCTGCGGACCGGACAGTCCCCCGGCGTCGTCGAGCCAGTCGAGCAGCGCCATCTCCTGCGCCACCGACAACTCGGCGTCGAGCTGGGTCGGATTGCCGGTGACGAGCTCACCCGGCCGACCCGGGTTGTGCAGGCGGGACACCGTCAGTTGCACACGGGCGGCCTGCTCGGAGTTCGGCACCGAATCCGCCGACAGCACGATCTCGTCGGTCAGCGACGCCATGTCGAGTTTGTTGGCCTCCTGATGCAGGTTGTACTGCTCGGCGAGGTCCTCGGGGTCGAAGTAGTCGCGGATGTTCGACGGCGGGCCGTGACTGTGACCTTGCTGCGGGGTGTTACTCACCTCGTCGGACAGGGTGTACTCGGCGAGCTCACCGGTGTCGGAAAGATCGTCGTGACTGTGCGAATGTCCGTGTCCGTCATCGGTGTCGAGCACCGGACGCAACGAGAAGTACTTGTCGAAGACCTCGTCGAAGGTCTGCTCGTCGCGTCGGTCCTTGACCAGACACGCCTGCAGCGCCGAGCGCATGAGTTCACGGTCGGCGAGGATCTCGGCGGTACCCACGGCCGCAATCGCGTCCATCGCCTCCGAGACGCCGATGCGCACGCCGTGCAAACGCAGTAGCCGGACGAACCGGTGGACCGCTCCTTCCATGACGCCGCTCCCTAGAACGGACGCTTGCGGCGGGTACCCGAACCCGAGCGGGAACGGCCGGTGTCGCCGAATGAGCGACTGCCCTGCGTGGCACTCACCGCCCGGGTACCGGCATCGCTCTTGGCCCCGGGCGAGCCGTAGTAGTCGTCGCCGTGGCGCCCGGGCTTGTCCTTCTCGGCACGTTTGGCGCGACCACCGTGCGGGTCGTCATGCGTGTGTTCGCCGTCGTGGGCGTCGTCGTGGGTGTGGGAATGCCCGTCGTGCGAATGGGAATGGCCCTGATCGTGGGAATGTCCGTGGGTGTGCAGGTGATCGGGCACCTGCGCGTTCGGATCCACCAGCCGGGGCAGGGCGTCGAGTGCGCGGGTGAGGTCGCGGTCGTACTTGACGACCACGTTGGCGGTCTGACCGAGGATGTCGGCGGAGAGTTCGTCGGCGCCGAGCACCGCGAGGGTGCGCGCCCAATCGATCGCCTCGGAGATACTCGGCGCCTTGCGCAAGTCGAGTTCGCGCAGACCGCGCACGATCTCCACGAGTTTGGCCGCGAGCGTCTCGGCCAGGCCCGTGTTCTTGGACTTGATGATCTCCAATTCCCGTGTGGCATCCGGGTAATCGAGCGACAGATGCAGGCACCGGCGTTTGAGTGCCGCCGACAGATCGCGAGTGTTGTTGGAGGTCAACACGATCATCGGCTGGTGCTTGGCGACGAAGGTACCGATCTCGGGCACCGACACCTGGTATTCGGCGAGGAGTTCGAGCAGCACCGCCTCGAGCGCCTCGTCGGCACGATCGACCTCATCGATCAGCAGGACGACCGGGCGTTCGCTGCGCACCGCCTCGAGCAGCGGCCGGGGGGCGAGAAAGCGCTCGGAGAAGAACACGCTCTCCTCGGCACCGATGCGGTCGACCGCCTCCGACAGTGAGTCGGCGTCGGCGACGACCGCAGAGATCTTCTCCCGCAACACCTGGGTGTAGAGCAACTGCTTGCCGTAATCCCACTCGTAGAGCGCGGTGGTCTCGTCCTGACCCTCATAACACTGCAGCCGCAACAGATCTCGGCCCGTCACCTCTGCCAGGGTCTTGGCGAGTTGCGTCTTGCCAACGCCTGCCGGACCCTCGAGCAGGACCGGTTTGCCGAGCCGGCTCTGCAGGAAGACGGTGGTCGCCAGACGTTGATCGGCCAGGTAACCCGCCTCGGCGAACCGGGCGACCACGTCGTCGACATCACGGAATCCGCCCGGATCGGGTTGGCTCGCAGCATCTTCGACGTGCGGGGCGACGGTGTCGTCGGTGGTGACGGTGGAGGTGGGCATCGATCTCTCCTGAGGTCTGGTGGATGTGGGCCGGCGGCCGGTGGCCACGCCGGTGGTCACCCGAATTGGGGGCGTTCGGGTGACCACCGGCGTGTGGTGATGTGGGGACACGCTATTCGGGGCAGACACATCCCCACATCGGTCTTCATCGGCGACGCACCTCTTACGGGAGCAATTCGTCCAGATCGCCGTTGACGCAGTGCTCGACGACCGGGCGAACGGTCTCGAAGGTGCACTCCTTGGGGTTACCCGGGGTGCACGCGTCACCGAGCACGTGGTTGGTCAGCGCGTCGATGGTGGCCGCGTCGGTGGTGATCTCCTTGCGGTTCTCGTAGTACTTCGTCGGCCCCTCACCGAGACGGTTCTTCGGGTAGGTGTTCTGCTTGACGTCGGCGAACTTCTCGACGATGCCCACGTCGCGCAGCAACCGGATCGCCGCTTCGAGCGCGGCATCGGCGGCCTGGACCTTGGTCATACCGTGGGTGTCGACGCCCATCGCGTCGGCCATGTCGGCGAAGCGCTCGTACATGACCGGCATGTTGAAGGCCCACACGCGCGGCAACGCAATCGCGTTGTTGAGTCCGTGGTGGGTGTCGAAGAACGCCGAAACCGCATGGCTGATCGAGTGGATGATGCCGAGACCACCGGAATTGAACGCCTGCGCGGCGATGTACTGCGCGTACATCATGCCCTCGCGGCCGGCGAGTTCGGTCGGGTTCCAGGTGGCCTCACGCAGATGACGAGCCGTCATCCGCACCGCGTGCAGGGCGTTGCCCATCGACGGCGGGAAGTTCAGGCGCGACACATACGGTTCCGAGGCGTGGGCGAGCACGTCGAAACCACACTGGGCGGTGAAGGCGACCGGGCAGTCGTAGTAGAGCACCGGGTCGTCGATCGCCAGGGTGGTCACCGCCGCGTCGTCGAAGGCGACATACTTGTGCGGCTTGTCGGGATCGGTTGTGGTGTCGGTGATCACGTAGGCCCACGAGGTCTCCGACCCGGTACCCGCGGTCGTCGACACCGCGATGTGCGGCGGGTTCTTGGGGTTCTCGCTCTTGTTGAAGCCCTCGAACTCGTTGACGTTGCGGCCGTCGTGCGCGACCGAGATGCGCGCACCCTTGCAGGCGTCGTGCGCCGAACCGCCGCCGATGGAGATGAACGAGTCGCACTTCTCCGAGTTGTACAACGACACGGCATCCATGACGTTGTAGTCCTTGGGGTTGGACTCGACCTGGTCGTACACGACGACCTCGAGGCCGTGGTACTTGCACGACTCGACGATCTTGTGGACGGTATCGCTACCCCGCAGACCGGTGGTCATCACGAGGGTCTTCTTGAACCCGAGTTTGAGAGCCTCGGGGCCGATCATCTCGTGCGCGCCCGGGCCCATCATCGCGCGCGGGAACGGGTGAAACTCCTTGATGGGAAACGGTTTGAGTAGTTCGTCTACCTGCATCTGACCTGTCCTCCTTCATCCGACGCACACCGCGTGACGCCGACTTGAGCACCGGCGACGTTACGCGCGTCACACCATGTGTCAGAAGTGTTGTGAGGCCAAACCGTCCCTATTGCACCGAGTGCCAACCGAAGGGCAGTGCGCCCCCTGCCCGAGTGGTCAGGGTGATGCCATCCGGAGGGTCAGTCACCGGGCCGACACCTGAGCGGAACGCGCCCGGCGCACTGCATCGATGTCGAAACCCCAGGGCATCTCGAGACGATGCGCGGCAAGCAATTCCGAATCCGACAGGATGTCGTCGACGTCGCCGTCGGCGACCACTCGTCCGGCGTCGAGGACCACCGCGCGGTCACACAACTGCGCCGCATACAGCAGGTCGTGGGTGACCACGAGCATCGTCGTCCGCAGCGTCAGCAGAGTGTCGGCAAGTTCGCGCCGCGCCTGCGGGTCGAGGTTCGCCGACGGCTCGTCGAGAACCAGAATGTCTGGGCGGCAAGCCAATACGCTCGCGAGTGCACCACGGCGGCGCTGCCCTCCGGACAGGTGGTGCGGACTTCGCCTCGCATGCTCGGTCATCGAGACCGCCGCCAGCGCCT
Source organism: Gordonia polyisoprenivorans NBRC 16320 = JCM 10675 (assembly GCF_000241325.1). Lineage (GTDB taxonomy): Bacteria > Actinomycetota > Actinomycetes > Mycobacteriales > Mycobacteriaceae > Gordonia > Gordonia polyisoprenivorans. The sequence continues at coordinate 9,656 of NZ_BAEI01000018.1, forward strand.
CCTGCACACGGTCGGCGAGTTCGTCACCGCGCACCCCGAAATTGGCGGGCCCGAATGCCACGTCCTCGGCGAGCGTGGGCATGAACAACTGGTCGTCGGGGTCCTGGAAGACCAGGCCCACGCGGCGTCGGACCTCGCGCAGGGTGTCCTTGCCCACGCGGGAGCCGTGGACGGTCACCGACCCGGCACTCGGCAGAAGGACTCCGTTGAGCTGCAGCATCAGTGTCGTCTTGCCCGCGCCGTTGGGGCCGAGCAACGCGATCCGCTCGCCCGGTTCGACGACGAGATCGAGGTGGTCGATGGCGAGGTGTCCGTCGGGGTAGGCGTAGCGCAGTCCGGCGATCTCGATGGCGGGAGTCATCGCAACACCCAGGCGGCCGCGGCGATCGCGGTCGCGGCCAGCGCGGGTGTCACGATCACCAACCACTGGCCGGCGCTCGCACGGGCGGAGGTCACCACCCCGGGCATCTCCGGGATCGTGCCGGTGAAACCCCGCGACATCATCGCCAGATGGACCCGCTCGCCGCGCTCGTACGAACGGAGGAACAGTGCGCCAACACCTTTGGCGATCGCACCGATCTGGTGGATCGCTCGCGGTGAGTCCCCGCGGGCGACGCGGGCGATCTGCATGCGTCGGATCTCGGCGGTCAACAGATCGACGTAACGCAGCATCATGACGAAGATCGGGGTGATCGACGCGGGCACGCCGAGTCGGGTGAGCGCCACCGGCAGCTCACGCGCCGGCGTGGTGGCAGCGAAGGTCAGCGATGCCGCGACTCCGAGCGTGCCCTTGATGACGATCCCCCACCCGGCGTACAGCCCGGGCACCGACAACGAGAGCCCGGCGACGGCGACCCGCTCGCCACCTTCGGCGAAGGGCAGCAACACCGCAAGAATCACGAACGGGACCTCGATCAGCATGCGTGGAGCAATCCATGCCGGTGAGATCCGGGCGACGACCCACACCGCGGCCAGGACGATCGCGAAACCCGCGTAGGGCCAGAACATCTCACGCGGGGTGGCGACCACCGCGAAGACGAAGAAGACCAGGCAGACGATCTTCACCTCGGCGGGCGCGCGGTGAACCGCGGAGTCGCCGGCGCGGTAGACCGGGTGCGGGTGTCCGGCTCCCATCGACTCAGTCTCCCGATCCGGTCCCCGACCGGGCGACACCGGTACGGGCACGTCGAGCCCCGCCGATGATCCAGAACAGGCCCGCGGCGATCACGAGGGTGATCACCACGCCGATCACCCCGGCGATCCCGTTGGTGTAGCCGATTCCGCGAAAGCTGTAGTCGGCCAGCGGCGATGAGGCCATGGCGTGGTCGGTGGCATGCTGCGCGATGCAGTCTCCGGTGAGTTGCTCGGCACCGTCGACCTCGGTCGTCTCGCACCCCCGCAGCGTGGTCGAGTCCAGACCGTCCGGTGACGAACTGGCCAGATAGGACACCAGACCTGCGATGAGCAAGGCCACCACACCGAACGCGATGAGGAAGGTCCTGCGATGGACCCGGGGCGAGCGGTCGCGGCGATCGCCGGAGGTTCCGGTGGCGGTCATGCCGTCGCTCCGATCAGCGTGGCGGGAGAGTCGGTGCGACGCAACAGGTAGACGAGATCGGGGCGGGCCCGGGCGACCGCCACCACGGTCGCCGCGGTGATCAGCCCTTCGCCGACCCCGATCAACAGGTGCGTGCCCCACATGTAGCTCGCGACCGCGGTCATCGACGTCGCCGCCGCTCCACCGATGGCGTATTCGACGACGAATCCGGTTGCCGCGCACATGGTCCCGCAGAGCGCCGAGACGAAGGCCACCACCCCCAGACCGGCGAGCGGGTGATCCGACCGGCCCCGGCGACCAACACGCAGCAGTCGCGACGCGACCACCGCGACGCCGTAGCCGACGAACGTCGAGAGGAGAGCCATGTTGGTGAGGTTGGCCCCGAGGGCGGTGATGCCGCCGTCGGCGAACAGCAGGCACTGCACGATCAACACGATCGCGATGCACAACGCGCCGGTGTAGGGCCCCACCAGGATTGCGGCGAGTGCACCTCCGAGCAGATGCCCGCTCACACCGGGGAGGACGGGGAAATTGATCATCTGGACGGCGAAGATGAAAGCGGCCACGAGGCCGGCCATCGGCACGGTCTTCTCGTCGAGGTCGCGGCGCGCACGCCAGGCACAGAAGGCCAGTCCGACCACGGCGATGGCGCCGAACAGGAGCGAGGTCGGTGCGTTGATGATGCCGTCGCTCATATGCATGGCGACTGGGGTGGTGGACATGAGCAGTGCCCTTCGAGATCCCTGGAGGTACACGCCCGGACGGCGCGATACGGGAAACACTAAAACCGGACATCACATCTGTCCACTTATTCAGATGTTGAGGTGCTCAGACTGTCCGACCGGTCAGGTGTGGCCCTGACCACAATTCGACGACGCATTGTCGGGTCGGATCGGCACGCCCTGTTGGAGCGGGTCAGGACGTTGTTGGCGCTGCGGCGAACAGTCCCGCTGAGCGAGGCTGTTCGATGGGATCTGCCAGGATCGCTCCGGAGCGGAGTAGTGCGAATGTGCGCTGGGCGATGGACGGGAGTCGGGAGTCGAGCGCGGTGAGTGGGGTGGTGTGATCCGTGAGTTCACGGACTGCGCTGATCGCCTTCTGTACTTCGGGGATGCGGTAGCCGCCCGCGCGAAGGGCAGCGACGATGCGGGCGTCGCGGATCGCGACACCCGGGTAGCGTCGTACACTTCCGGCCGGCGTGGAGACTCTTTGAGGCGTGATCAGGCCGACACTTTCCCAGAAGCGAAGCGTGGACGCCTTCACTTCGAGGGCTTGCGCGAGCTCGGTTATGGTCATGCAGTCGTCTTCGGTGGGCGCGACGTCGGCGGTTTCCTCGGAACTGATGGACGTCAGTGCCGATCGCGCGGCCAGTGTGTGTTCGCGTTCCCTGTTGAGCCTGGTGTGGAGCTCGCTGATCATGGCTGCAGCGTAATCGCTTGGAGCACTGCGGATTTGCCGCATCGTGCGGCACGCCACGACCGGTCGGACGGCGTACGCCAGGTCGCGGTAGGCACACAAGCTGTGCACGTGCTCTGGCGAGAACTGTCGGTAGCCGCTGCGGGTTCTCGGCGCCGGCGGAATCACGCCGAGTGCTTCCAGGTCACGCACTTGCTGAACCGAGTACCCCGCTGCCGCTGCTACATCGGCAGTCGTCATCGTCGGCGATAGTCCCTCCGTGCGCATGCAACCCTCCATAAACGCTTCAAGTACATGCTTGAAGTATGAACATGGACCAACTGTTGCAAACAATCCGATCGTTTGATGGGCTGCTCGAGTTCGCACCTACCGAGGGTGACGAGTTCCCGCCAACCGCTTGGGGCGATCACTTCTTCTACTACGCCCCCGACGGCCAGGTGCCGAAACGTCAGCAGCCCTACGCCACCATCGTCACAAAGAACTACCCCGACGACTCCCTGTCCGACCTTGACAAGCCCGGCCGGTGGCGACTGAACATTCACGTCGGCACCACCACGGCTCGTGAACTGACCGACAAAACGGCTGTGCCTACTGATGATCAGTGGGACTTCGCAGCGCCCGACGTTGTCTTTCCGCACCCCCTGTATCGCCACCAGGGGTGGGTATCGATCGTCAACCCGGGTGCTCGCACCAGCATGCTGGCTGTCCGCCTCCTTCGTCAGGCGCACGAGGCCGCACGTCACCGCCTCGAGCATCGACGTTCCCGGGAACGGATCGAACGCGAGCCCGGAGCGGGCGGCACCCGATGACACCGCAGTGCACCGCTCACCGTCGAAGGTAGACGACGGCTGATCGAGCAATGCCGTACCTCCACACCGCGCCTGCACATAGTGCACCTGGGCGTAAAGGTCGTCATGACCTCATCCACCTAGTGGTGGTGGCCGGCCCCGATCCAGTGCAGGAGTTGATGAACGGTCTCGTCCTCGAGTCGGTAGCTGACCGAGCGGCCCTGGCGGGTGGAGGTGACCCATCCCTGATGTCGCAGCACGCGCAGGGCCTGCGAGACCGCGGTCTCGGTTCGCCCAACCTCGGTGGCGAGGTCGCCGACGATGATGCCCGGCGTCCGGTGCAGTACCAGCAGGATCTCGAGGCGGTGGGGATCGGACAACAGGTCGAAGCGACTCGCCCACGCGGCGATGTCGACCTCGCCGGTCGGGTGGGCGCTCATCCCCGGACCCGCTCGATGCCGCCACCGAGCCGGGTGAGGTTCTCCTCGAAGTTCGGGTAGCCGCGGTCGATGTGCTCGATGTCGTGCACCTCGGTGACCCCGTCGGCGACGAGGCCGGCCAGGACCAACCCGGCGCCCGCACGGATGTCCGAACACCACACCGGGGCACTCGAGAGTCGCTCGATACCGCGGACGACGGCGTGATGGCCGTCGGTGCGGGCGTCGGCTCCCAGACGCACCATCTCCTCGACGAAGCGGAAGCGCGCCTCGAACACGTTCTCGGTGATCACCGACATGCCGTCGGCGACCGCCGCGAGTCCGATCGCCATCGGCTGCAGGTCCGTCGGGAACCCGGGAAACGGCAGGGTCGACACGTTGACCGCGGTGGGCCTGCCGTCGTGGCGTACCCGGAAACCGTCGGGCAGGGTATCCACCCGGGCGCCGGTGTCGACCAGTTTGTTGAGGACGAGCTGCAGGTGCGCGGGCGCGACGCCGCGCACCGTCACGTCGCCACGGGTCATCGCCGCGGCGATCCCCCAGGTGGCACCGACGATCCGGTCGCCGATCACCCGATGCTCGGTGGGATGGAGTCGATCGACACCGGTCACCGTCAGCGTCGAGGTGCCGGCACCGTCGATCCGTGCACCCATCTGCGAGAGCATCACGCACAGGTCGACGATCTCCGGCTCGCGGGCGGCGTTGTCGATCGTGGTCTGCCCGTCCGCGAGCACCGCGGCCATCAGGATGTTCTCGGTCGCGCCGACCGACGGGAATTCCAGCGCGACCGGTGCACCGACCAGGGCGTCCGCCTCGGCGACCACACAGCCGTGCTCGATCGCGCTGTGCGCACCGAGCGCGCGCAGACCGGCCTGATGCATGTCGAGCGGCCGGGACCCGATCGCGTCCCCACCGGGGAGTGCGACGACCGCCCGGCGGCAGCGAGCCATCAACGGCCCCAGCACACACACCGACGCGCGGAACTGTTTCACCGCGTCGAAGTCGGCGTGGTACTTCGGCTCGGCGGGCGCATCGATCACGACGGTGTCGCCGTCGATGGAGACCGTCGCACCCAACCCCCGCAGCACGTCGGCCATCAGCGGTACGTCGGCGATCTCCGGCGAATTGGTCAATGTGGTCGTGCCCTCGGCGAGCAATGCGGCGGCCATCAACTTCAGGACGCTGTTCTTGGCGCCGCCCACCGAGACCTCACCCTGCAGACGGGCTCCCCCGGTCACCAGATAGCGATCAGTCACGCCAGACAGCTTATCCGCCCGCCACCGCCACCCTGGCGAGGCGCTAGATTCGGGACCTATGGCCGTACATCTCACCCGCATCTACACGCGCACCGGCGACGACGGGAGCACCGGGCTCAGTGACTTCTCGCGCGTATCCAAGACCGATCCGCGAGTGGTCGCCTACGCCGACTGCGATGAGGCCAATGCGGCGATCGGGGCGGCGCTATCGCTCGGCGGACCGGTTCCCGACGACATCGCGGCGGTATTGCGGACGGTCCAGAACGACCTGTTCGATGCCGGCGCCGACCTGTCCACACCGGTGGTCGAGGACCCGAAGTACCCGCCGCTGCGCATCGAGCAGGACTACATCGATGCACTCGAACACTGGTGTGATGCGTTCGGCGAGCCCCTGCCGTCACTCGATTCCTTCATCCTGCCCGGCGGCAGTCCCCTCTCGGCTCTGCTCCACCAGGCCAGAACCGTCACCCGGCGCGCCGAGCGATCGGCGTGGGCGGCCGTCGACGCCGACCCCGACGCCACCTCGGTGCTCCCGGCGCGCTACCTGAATCGGCTCTCGGATCTGCTGTTCATCCTCTCGCGCGTGGCCAACCGACCACCCCACGGCGACGGCGACATCACCTGGGTACCGGGCGGTCAACGTCACCGGCCGGATAAGACGGCGTCCGAGTGATCACCGCGTGATCTGATTCTCGAACGCTCAGGCGCTGCGGCGTTCGGCGCGAGCCGACCGCCGGGACTCCAACCAGGACTGGAATGCGGTGACCCCACCGGCGTCGAAGGCGATCTCGTAGTCCTTGCCGGCACCCGAGCCGACGGACTGGTGCACGTGCAGGATGATCAAGCCCTCGAGGATGTCGCGTTCGCTGCCGACGGCGCGTCGGCGTCCGGAGATCTCGATCGAACGCCGGGGCAGGGTGTGTGACGGACCCGCGCGCAGAGAACTCAGCCGGAAATATCGCAGTGCTTCGTCACTGTAGTGGACAGTCCCGTGCCGCCAGCCCTCGTCGACATCGGCCGGCAGGGTCCGCAGCAGCACCGGTGTACCACCGCGCCGCAGCTGGCCCACCCGGTAGGCGAGCAGACCGCACACGCACAGGGCGATGAGGAGCAGGACGCTCAGCGTGATCACGAGTTCGGACACCCTGGTGCACCTCCTCGTTGCCGCCCGGAGCGCATCGATGCCGTCCGGTCATGACGTGGCCGTGGTCGTGCGTGGGTCTCCTCCAGGATGCCACCCCGGAACAGCACACGACCGGCCACCCGCACTGGGGTGGCCGGTCGTGTCATCACTGTTGACGTGTTCGGCGGTCTACGAGGCCAGTTGCTCGGCCGCGGACAGACGAGCCTGCGCGTGGTTGTACTCGTCGGAACCGGGCTCGGCCGACTCGAGAGCCGAGCGTTCGGCGGCGACGTCGACGTCGTCGGCCCACTCGGCCGACTCGGCGAGGATCGTCACCGACTGCCCGGTGATCGACAGGAATCCGCCCTCGATCGCGGCCGCCTTTCGCTCACCGCTCTCCTCGACGATCACCACGTATCCGCCGGGCACCAGCTGGCCCAGCAGTGGCTCGTGGTTGGCCATCACACCGAGTTCACCCACGGTGGTGCGGGCGATCACGAAGGTCGCCTCACCGGAGTAGAGTTCGGCGTCGGCCGAGACGACCTCGACGTGGAACGCTTTGTCTGCCATGTCGACCCGCTACTTTCCGGCGATCTTCTCGGCAGCAGCCTCCACGTCGTCGAGTCCACCGCAGCTGTTGAACGCCTGCTCGGGGTAATGATCGAACTCGCCCTTGCAGACCCGGTCGAAGGCCTCGATGGTGTCGGCGAGCGGGACGACCGAACCCTTCTGTCCGGTGAACTTCTCGGCGACCAGGAAGTTCTGGCCGAGGAACTTCTGGATGCGACGCGCGCGCTGCACGGTCACCTTGTCCTCTTCGGAGAGCTCGTCCATACCGAGGATGGCGATGATGTCCTGCAGTTCCTTGTACTTCTGCAGGATGCGCTTGACCTCGTTGGCGACGCGGAAGTGCTCGTCGCCGACGATCGAGGCCTCCAGGATGCGCGAGGTCGAGGTCAGCGGGTCCACGGCCGGGTAGATACCCAGCTGCGAGATCGGACGTGAGAGCTCGGTGGTCGCATCGAGGTGCGCGAAGGTGGTGGCCGGCGCCGGGTCGGTGTAGTCGTCGGCGGGCACGTAGATCGCCTGCAGCGAGGTGATCGAGCGACCCTTCGTCGAGGTGATTCGCTCCTGCAGCTCACCCATCTCGTCGGCCAGCGTGGGCTGGTAACCCACCGCGGACGGCATACGGCCGAGCAGCGTGGACACCTCGGAACCGGCCTGGGTGAACCGGAAGATGTTGTCGATGAACAGCAGCACGTCCTGGTGCTTGACGTCGCGGAAGTACTCCGCCATCGTCAGCGCCGACAGTGCCACGCGCATACGCGTGCCCGGCGGCTCGTCCATCTGACCGAACACCAACGCGGTGTCCTGCAGGACGCCCATCTCCTCCATCTCGAGGTGGAGGTCGGTGCCCTCACGGGTGCGCTCGCCGACGCCGGCGAACACCGAGGTACCGGAGAACTCACGGGCGATACGGGTGATCATCTCCTGGATGAGGACGGTCTTGCCCACGCCGGCGCCGCCGAACAGGCCGATCTTGCCGCCCTTGACGTACGGGGTCAGCAGGTCGATGACCTTGATACCGGTCTCGAGGATCTCGGTCTTGCCCTCGAGCTCGTCGAAGGCCGGCGGCTTGCGGTGGATGCTCCACTGCTCGCCGTCGCGGCCGAGGCCCGGGCTGTCGAGGCAGTCACCGAGGGCGTTGAACACGTGACCCTTGACCACGTCGCCGACGGGCACCTGGATCGAGTGGCCGGTGTCGGTGACCTGGGCACCGCGGATCAACCCGTCGGTCGGCTGCATCGAGATGGTGCGAACGAGGTTGTCGCCGAGGTGCTGCGCGACCTCGAGGGTCAGCGTCTTGGCGACCGACTCGAGCTTGATCTCGGCGTGCAGGGCGTTGAACAGATCTGGGATCGATCCCCGCGGGAATTCGACGTCGACCACGGGGCCGATGATGCGGACGATCCGGCCGTCGGCCGACCCCGACGACTGCGAGGCTGGGGTTTCTACTGCTGCGGTCATGGTGGTTGGATACTTCCTCTTGTCGAAAGATTGTGTCCGGCGGGGTTCGGGCTAGTTCGCCAGGGCGCTCGAGCCGCCGACGATCTCGCTGATCTCCTGGGTGATCTGGGCCTGGCGGAGCTGGTTGGCCTCGCGTGACAGCGAGGTCGACAGTTCCTCGGCGTTGTCGGTGGCCGCCTTCATCGCGGTCCGCCGGGCTGCCGACTCCGACGCCGACGAGTCCAGCAGCGCCGCGTAGACGCGGGTGGCCACGTAACGCGGGAGGAGCGCCTCGAGCAAGGACTCCGCGCTCGGCTCGAAGGTGTAGTTGCGCGATTCGGTGTCGGCCTTGTCGACCTCTCCGTCGCTCTGGTCTGCCTCGTCCTCCTCGGTGACGACCAGCGGTGCCATCCGTCGAACCTCGGGGACCTGCGTCAGCATCGAGACGAACCGGGTGTAGACCAGGTGCAGTTCGTCGACACCCTCCAGAGTGCCCTCACCGTCGGGATTCTCGACCTCCACACCGCTACCGGCGACGAACAGATCCACCAGGAACTTGCTGGCAGCCGAGGCATCGGAGTACTCCGGTGCCTGCGAGAAACCGGTCCACGACTGGGCGTAATCGGCACCGCGGAACGTGAAGTACCCGACGCCCTTCTGCCCCATCACGAAGATGACCGGCTCCTTGCCCTCCTCACGCAGCAACGCGAGGAGTTCCCGGGTGGCCCGCAGGACGTTGGCGTTGTAGCCACCGCACATGCCGCGGTCACTGGTGATCACCAGCACGCCCGCCCGCTTGGGATTCTCCCGCTCCTGGAGCAATGGGTGATCCAACGTCCCGGCGCTGCTCGCGAGTTCGGAGAGCACCTTGGTCATCTCCGTCGCGTAGGGCTTGGCAGCCGCCACGCGCGCCTGCGCCTTGGTGATGCGCGAGGTCGCGATCAGTTCCTGGGCCTTGGTGATCTTCTTGGTCGACTGAACCGACCGGATGCGTGAGCGCAGCTCACGGATGCTTGCCACGAGCCCTCACCCCTTCCTTGCCATCAGTGTGCCTCGCCGGGCCATCAGTGTGCCTCGCAGGCTCCGGCGGCCATCAATGCGACGAAGGCCACGGCGGTGCTGCCCCGAGTCGATCACTTGCGGATCTTGATCTCTTCTTGAGCGACATCCTCGGAGTCCATCGGGGTCGCCTCGGCCTCGTTGACCACGCGCTTGCCGTCGTGGGTGAGGTAGCTGTTCTTGAACTTGTTGGTCTCGGCGACCAACGCCTCGGCCTCGTCGTCGGAGAGCACCTTGCCACCGGCGATCGAGTCGTAGACACCCTTGGCATTGTGATGCAGGTGCGAGAGCAACTGAGTCTCGAAGTTGCGCACGTCGTCGACGGGCACCGAGTCGTAATGTCCCTCGCCGCACAGGTAGATCGAGACGATCTCGTCCTCGACCGAGTACGGGCTGTACTGATCCTGCTTGAGCATCTCGACCCAGCGGGCACCACGCTCGAGCTGCGCCTTCGACGCGTCGTCGAGGTCGGAGGCGAACGCCGAGAAGGCCTCGAGCTCACGGAACTGGGCGAGCTCCAGACGCAGCGACCCCGACACCTTCTTCAGACCCTTGGTCTGGGCGGCACCACCGACACGCGACACCGAGGTACCGACGTTGATGGCCGGGCGGACGCCCTTGTTGAACAGGTCGGATTCGAGGAAGACCTGGCCGTCGGTGATCGAGATGACGTTGGTCGGGATGAACGCCGACACGTCGTTGGCCTTGGTCTCGATGATCGGCAGACCGGTCATCGAGCCCCCGCCGAGCTCGTCGGAGAGCTTCGCGCAACGCTCCAGCAGACGCGAGTGCAGGTAGAAGACGTCGCCCGGGTAGGCCTCGCGGCCCGGCGGACGGCGCAGCAACAGCGAGATCGCACGGTAGGCCTCGGCCTGCTTGGTCAGGTCGTCGAACACGATCAGAACGTGCTTGCCCTGGTACATCCAGTGCTGACCGATGGCCGAACCGGTGTAGGGGGCCAGCCACTTGAAGCCCGCCGAATCCGAGGCGGGGGCGGCGACGATGGTGGTGTACTCCATCGCGCCAGCCTCTTCGAGAGCCGTCTTGACGCCGGCGATGGTCGAGCCCTTCTGGCCGATCGCGACGTAGATGCAGCGAACCTGCTTGTTCTCGTCGCCCGACTCCCAGTTGGCCTTCTGGTTCAGGATGGCGTCGACGCAGACGGCGGTTTTGCCGGTCTTGCGGTCACCGATGATGAGCTGACGCTGTCCGCGGCCGATGGCGGTCATCGCGTCGATGGCCTTGATGCCGGTGGCCAGCGACTCCTCGACCGGCTGACGCTCGAGCACCGAGGCAGCCTGCAGCTCGAGCACGCGCTGCTCTTCGGCCTCGATGTCGCCGAGTCCGTCGATCGGCGCGCCGAGCGGGTCGACGACACGACCGAGGAACTTGTCGCCGACGGGAACCGAGAGCACCTCGCCGGTCCGGCTGACCTGTGCGCCCTCTTCCAGGGTCTCGTAGTCACCGAGGATGACCGCACCGATCTCGTCCTCGTCGAGGTTCAGGGCCACGCCGAGCACGCCGCCGGGGAACTGCAGCAGCTCGTTGGCCATTGCGCTCGGCAGGCCGCTGACGTGGGCGATGCCGTCCGCGGTATCGGTGATGATGCCGACCTCGTCGCGCGAGGCTTCGGCGTCGAACGACGAGACGTACTGCTCGATCGCTCCCTTAATCTCGTCTGCTGAGATCGTCAACTCCGCCATGGGTTCTCGTCTTCCTTGCTCAGTCCGTGCAGTGGTTCGTGGTGGGTGGTGCGTCGGCGCCGGTCGGCCGGGGTGGTTCCCACCGACCGGCTCGCGATCAACGCGGCAGCGTCTCGGTCGCCTTCGCCAGTCTGGTGGCGATGTCGGCCTCGATCACCTCGTCGCCGACGCCGATGCGTAGGCCGCCGATGATCGACTCGTCGACCTCGGTCTGGACCGAGATCGTGCGGTGGTAGATGTTGCCCAGCACCTGTGCCAGGCGGGTGCGCTGCTCGTCGGTCAACTCGACCGCGGACACCACGTGCGCGACGATCTCCCCGCGACGGGCGGCGGCCAGCTCGGCCAGATGCGCCACTGCGGTCTCGGACGGCTGTCCGTGCAACAGCGCAACGGTGTGCGAGAGCAGATACCAGGTGTGCGGACCGACCTGATCGCCGATGAGTGAACGCAGCAACTCCACGCGACCGTCCGCCGGACGCTGGAAATCGGCCAGCAGCGAAGCGAATTCGGGGTTGGCGTCGAGTAACCGGCCGACGCGGAACAGCTCATCCTCGGTCTGCTCGATGGTCCCGTCGCGTTCGGCGGCGGTCAGCACGATCAGCGCGTTCTGGCGACGCAGCGCGGTCACGAAGTCGAGGCTCTGCGACCACCGCTGGGCGGCGGCCGAGGCCACCGTGTCCACGACGATCGGTGCGACCTTGCCGTCGAGCAGGGTGTGCACCATCTGCTTCTTGCCCGCGTCGTTGTCCTCGTCCTCGGTCAGCTTTTTGCGCAGGACCGGGTTGTCGAGCAGGAACTTGATGACCGAGGCCATCTCCTCGGACGCCGAGGTCAGTGCCTGCGCGTCGAGATCCTTGGCCGCCGACTCGAATTCGGCGCCAACCGCACGCGCCGCATCCCGGCTGGTGGCGTGCAGCGAGTGCAGGCCGATCAGTTCCGAGCTGGCCGGGACCGACGAATCGGCCTGCCCGGCGGCCATGCCGTCGAGTTCGTTGATCGCCCGATCGATGGCCGCCGACTGGTTGTCGGCCGACGAGAGATGTCGTCGGACGATCTCGCCCGCGCCGTCGACGGCGTTGAGTCCGAGCTCGAGCCGCAGTTGGCGGACAAGGCTCGTACGGGCCAGTTCGGCCTGCGACTTGCCGTGCTCGCTGATGCGCCGGACCTCCGCGTCGGCGAGTGCCTTGAGGTCCTCTTCGATCGACTTCGCATCCTCGAGTGCACCCGCGTGGAGCTCTTTGGCCTCCGCCTCGGCCTTCTCGACCGCGCGGTCGTGGGCGACCCGCGCGTCCTCGGCGCGGCTCTTGGCCTCTTCGCTCTCGACGATCTGCTGACTGATCGCGTCCTTCTGGGCGAGCACTGCCTTGCGCAGCGGCGGCAACACCCACTTGACGAAGATCGCCACGATCACGAGGAAGCCGACGAGCTGCCCGATGAAAATGTCCACGGGTTACTTCACCGTCCCACTCTGCTGGGCCCCGGCACCGGCCGAGGCGACGTCGGTTCCCAGAACGCGGCCGGCCAGTGCCTCCGACAGCCGGCTCACGTCCTGCTTGGCGGTGGTGACCGCCTTGTCCGCCTCGACCTTCAGATCCGCGGAGATCTTGGCGAGTGCGGCATCGGCCTCCTCGGTGGCCTTGTGCTTGGCCGCCGACACATGCTCGTTACCACGGGCGCGGGCCTCGTCACGGATGCCGGTGGCGTCGCCACGAGCTTCCTTCAGACGTGCCGCGTACTCCCGGTCGGCGTCCGCATAGCTCGCCGCCGCAGCCTTGTTGTCCTCGACCGTCTTGGCCACCCGTGCGTCACGTTCGTCGAGCACCTCGAGGATCGGAGGGACGACGAAGGTACGGATGACGACCAGGACGACAATGAAGATCAGCAGGCACGCGATCAGAGTGGCGTTCGGGATGAGGAAGTTGGACGTCTTCTCCCCGGCTTCTTCTGCGGCGAGACTCATCATGTTGGATGTCCCCTATCGGGATTGCGAACTACGAGCAGCTGAACGGACGGCGCTTCGACTCAGGATGCGCCGTAGGTCTGAGCCGGGTTGGCGAACACGAACAGGGCCATGAACGCCAGGTTGATGAAGTAGGCCGCCTCGACCAGACCCACGGTGATGAAGAACGGGGTGAACAGGCGTCCCTGGGCCTCCGGCTGCCGGGCGATACCGGCGATGAGCTGCGAACCGGCGATACCGTCGCCGATGCCCGCACCGATCGCGCCGCCGCCCATGATGAGGCCGCCGCCGATCAACGCGCCCATGCTAACCAGATTCGGATCCATTGAGATCTTTCCTTTCGGGTGGAACTGGCACTCTTGGTTGCCAGGTCTGTGGGTCCGGTCGGCCGGGCCGACCTTTTCTATTGGGGTGTGGTTCGTACGGTTGTCCTGCAGCGTCCGACGCTCACCGTCGGTGGGCGTCGGACGGTGGTTCTAGTGGTGCTCGTCTTCCATCGCCTGGCTGAAGTAGAGGATCGTCAACAGGGCGAAGATGAAGGCCTGGATGAGGCCGATGAACATGTCGAAGGCTTTCCAGATCGCGTTCGGTGCCCACAGGATGTACGCGGGGAACAGTGCGATCAGGGCGACCATGACGCCACCGGCGAAGAGGTTGCCGAAAAGTCGGAGAGACAGCGAGAGCGGCTTGGCGATCTCTTCGATGATGTTGATCGGTGCCAGGCCCGCCGCGTGTCCCTTGACCAGCTTGCCCAGGTGGCGCAGCGGACCGCGCCGACGCATGCCGGCGGCGTGATACCAGACGAAGACGAAGATCGCGAGCGCGTAGGTGAAGTTGGCGTCACCCGAGGCCGGTTTGATGAGCTCATGGGTTGCGCCGCTGTCGACGCCGTACTGCACCGGCAGTACCGAGAACCAGTTGACGATCAGGATGTAGGTGAACAAGGTGACCGCGAGCGGCAGCACGAACGGGGCGATCTTCATACCGATCGCACTCTCGATCTGACTGCGCATCTGCACGGTGATGACCTCGAAATACAGCTGCACGGTGTTCGGCCGGCGCGAGGTCATCTTGGCCTTGACGAAGAACGCGAGCGCGATCACGATCAGCGCGGCAATGGCCGCGGCGATGATCGTGTCGAGATTCCAGGTCATGCCCAGCCATTCCACCTCTTGGTGGTGGCCGACCTCGATCTTGGCCTCAGCCAGGTACAGCGCGTCAGACGGTGCGGTCATAGCTGCTTACGAAGTCCTTTCATCACCGGAATCACCGTGTTGAGGACCAGGACAACCTGGCCAAGGGCGAGTCCGAACATCACGCCCAGCCCCTCGGGCCGGACCAGAATGGCTGCGGCCAATGCCAGCACGGTGATCACACCGAGCCGCAGCGCGGAATTGACGGCCAACAGTTTCTTACGGGGGTCGGCTTCGGCAGCCACACGCGAGACGGCCATCGTCACCATCTTCGCGTTGACCAGAACCGCCACCACACCCACCGCGAAGAAGATCGCAAACAGGAAGTGCCCCACATAGATCGATACGCCCGCCACGATCAGCGTGAACGCGCCGGCGATGATCCCCGGTCGCACCAGGCCGGTGGGAGCGGCCGGGTAATACACGGGAGCGGAGTCAGGGGCAGATGTCGTCATCGCCTCTCCTCACCTCTCGTCGGAACCCTCCGTGCGGTAAACACAGGACGGCACACGGGATCGGGCGTACTCACTGGCAGCCGAGAGCCACCGAGCGTACGCTCCGCATTGCTGAGACCCTACCAAGCGCCGTGACCGCCACCACCAGGGGGTGCGGGACCGCGGAGCAGGTAGGTGAACCGGCGTCGAACAGCCGATCCGTTGCCGACGGCACCGTGCCCACCGCCGAACTACTACGGCTCATAGTACATGGTCTTTACCATCGGGTTACCTGGCCCCATGGACAGGTGCGTCTCAGCGGCCGCCGCGACCGCCGACCATCGGTCCCGCGTGCGCGGTGCGCATCTGCGCGATCCGACGGGACAGGCGCGGGGCCATGGTCACCAACATCGCCAGCACCAGACCACCGGCGAAGGCGGGCGCGACCACCGCCATCGGGAACAGGGTGCTCGCCGCCGCCGAGAACGCCAGGATCGCGACCCACAGATAGATGATCACCGCGACCCGTCGCTGTGAATGCCCGAGTTCGAGCAACCGGTGATGCAGGTGCATCTTGTCCGGCGTATAGAACCCGACTCCGGCGCGGGTGCGGCGAACGATCGCCATCAGCATGTCGAGCATCGGGACGAACACGATCGCAGCGACCAGGATCAGCGGCAACAGCAGCGTGAACACGTCCGCCGGCCCGTAGGCATAGACCGCGATACGACCGGAGGCGCTGGTCGACGCGGCCGCGAGCATCAGCCCGATCAGCATGGCCCCGGAGTCGCCCATGAAGATACGCGCGGGCGAGAAGTTGTGCGGCAGGAAGCCCAGGCACGCACCGGCCAGAACCACCGAGATCAGCGCGGGCGGGTAGTAGCTGACGTCGCCGCCCTGGTCACGCAGCAGTCCCAACGAGAACAGGCAGATCGCCGACGCCGCGATGAACCCCAGACCTGCGGCGAGACCGTCGAGCCCGTCGACGAAGTTGACCGCATTGATGGTGGCGACGGTGATCACGACGGTCAGCAACCCGGACTGGAACGGGTCGAGGACCACCGTGCCGATATCGCCGAAGGGCACCGGGAACTGGATCCAGCTGACCCCCATCACCACCATCACACCGGCGGCGGTGAGCTGACCGACGAACTTGGTCAGCGCGTCCAGACCCCATCGGTCGTCGATCGCACCGACGATGACGATCACCGCGCCCGCCGAGATCACCGCCCCGATGTCATTGGTGTAGGCGAAACCCCGGTTCAGCGCGGGCAGATTCGCGGCCAGGGCGACCGCCGCGACCATCCCGGCGAACATCCCGAGGCCACCGAGACGTGGGGTCGGGATGACGTGCACGTCACGTGCCCGTGGCACGGCCACCGCCCCGATCTTGATCGCGAGGACCCGTACCGCAGAGGTGAGCAGGTAGGTGACCGCGGCCGCACTCAATCCGACGAGCAGCAGCTCGCGGAACGGCACACCGAGCCCCTCACCCACCCCGGGCGCGGCCAGTGCCGCGACTGTGTGCGCCACGCCGGGCTCGACCACGCTCATCGAGGACCTCGCTCGGTGGCGCGCAAGGTCGAGAGGGGTTCCGGCACGCGAACAGGCTACCCGCCGAGCAACTCGGCAACCGAGCCGCGGATTCGTGCGTGTTGGGACGGATCGGACAATGCGGCGACCATCCAGTCGGCGATCTGCGTCATCGCGGCGGCGTCCGCGCCGGCGAGGGTCGCGATCGGGGTGCCGATGCGAATGGCCGACCCCTCGGCGACCGGCCGGTGCTCGAACGGAAGCACCGCCTTGTCGACGACGATCCCGGCATCGTGGAGGCGCTGCTGCGCCTGGACTCCGCTGAGCCCGGTCGCCGAGACGTCAACGACCGCGAGATGGGTGTCGGTGCCACCGCTGACGATGCGTAGCCCGCGCTCGGTCAGCGCAGCGGCGAGGGCCCTCGCGTTCTCGACGGTCCTCGAGACGTAATGCGCGTGGGTAGCCGTCGCCGCCTCGGCGAACGTTGCGGCCTTGGCCGCGATCACATGCATCGACGGAGCGCCCTGGGTGAACGGGAACACCGCTTTCTGCAGCGCTGCACGATGACGGTCGGCGCCCAGCAGCAGCCCACCGCGTGGACCACGCAGCACCTTGTGCGTGACCATCGTCACGACGTCGGCATGGGGCACCGGACTCGGCGCCACCCCACCGGCGACCAACCCGCCCAGGTGTGCGGCGTCGACCCACAGGATGCATTCGGCCTCATCGGCGATCTGGCGAAGAGTCGGAAAATGGAACAGCCGTGAATAGGTTGCCGACCCGGCGACCAGCAACCGCGGACGGTGCAGCAGCGCGAGATCACGAATCTGGTCGTAGTCGACGAGTTCGTCGACCTCACCGACGGCGTACCGGATGGTGGTGAACCAGCGACCGGAGAAATTCGCGCGCGAACCGTGCGTCTGATGGCCCCCGTGATCGAGTCGCAGCGACAACACCGGGTCGCCCGGCTGGGCGAATGCCGCATAGACCGCCGACGCCGCCGCCGTTCCCGACACCGGCTGCACGTTGACATACTCGGCGCCGAACAACGAGGCGGCACGGGCGATCGCCAGCTCCTCGATCTCGTCGACAACCTCGCACCCGCCGTGGTAGCGCGCGCCCGGATATCCCTCGGCATAGGTGTCGGCCAGCGGTGTCGCGAGAATGCGCCGAACCGCCGGGCTCGCGACCGTCTCCCCCGCGACCAACTGCAATGTCTGCGCGCGACGCCGGGTTTCGCGGTCGATCAGCGTGGCGAGCTCGGCGTCGATCGCATCGTCGCCGGCACCCATCACCGGATCGGACCCGTCACTGCTGCACCAGGCTCGCCGGGTCGATGTCGAGGACCGCTGCGATGTCGTCGGCGCTCACCGCCCCCTGACGCAGGATGCGCGGCGCCCGGCCGGTCAGATCGACGATCGTCGAGGCCTGTGCCTTCGGCGACGGTCCGCCGTCGAGATAGACCGACACCGAATCACCGAGTTGCGTGCGGGCCTCCTGCGCGGTCGTCGACGGCGACTGGCCCGAGACATTGGCGCTCGACACCGCCATCGGCCCGACCTCACGCAGGATCTCGATGGCCACCGGATGCAGCGGCATCCGCAGCATCACAGTGCCGTCGGTGTCGCCGAGATCCCAGGCGAGTGACGGCGCCTGCTGCACCACCAGCGACAACCCACCCGGCCAGAACGCCTCCACGAGCGCGCGCGTCGCGGAGCTGACGCCGAGAACGAGTCCGTCGACGGTATGCCAGGAGCCGACGAGCACCGGAACCGGCATGTCGCGGCCCCGACCCTTGGCCGCCAACAGCTCCGCAACAGCTTCGGAATCAAATGCGTCGCAACCGATTCCGTACAGCGTGTCGGTGGGCATGACGATCAGCCGGCCGGACTTGGCGGCACCGACCGCCGCCCGGATTCCGGTGGCTCGCTGGTCGGGATCTGCACAGTCGAAAAGTGAGCTCACCGGTCCATCCTCGCACGGGCCGTGACGAACCTCGGACGGCCGGCGAGATCCCGATGTTCCTGCACCTCGTCGAAGGCGCCCGACCCCGTCATCACCGCAACCACCGACGCCGACGTCGTGTCGTCGTGTTCGATCCCGACCCGGCCACCGGACCGCAAGATCTCGGCGATCACCCCGACCATCGGGGTGATCACCGACATGCCGTCGCCACCACCGAACACCGCTTCGGCCGGGTCGGCCTGCACCTCCTGCGACACCGGCACACCCGTGGGCACATAAGGAGGATTGCTCACCACGAGGTCCACCGGGCCGCCGACGAACGCCGACACCGCGGCGGAATCGGTCGCATCGCCGAGATGAACGTGGACGCGGTCGGTGACCCCGGCGTCATCGACGTTGCGGCGCAACCACTGTGCCGCGATCGGGGAGCGCTCCACGGCGTGCACCCGCGCCCTCGGCAGCGACACGGCCAGCGCGATCGCCAGCGCCCCACTGCCACTGCAGAGGTCGACGATCGTGGGACTGTCCCCTTCTGCCACCTCGAGCGCCCACGCGTAGAGCAGCTCGGTCTCCGGACGCGGGACGAACACCCCCGGCCCGACGGCGAGCTCGACCGGCCCGAACGATGCCGATCCGGTGAGATGCTGCAGCGGAACCCGACGGGCACGCGCGGCGACGAGATCGTCGTAATCCTTCGCCACGGCGTCGCTGATATCGTCGACCAGCAACAGCCGACCCTGCGAGACGCCGAGCACGTGGGCGAGCAGCCATCGCGCGTCAGCGGCCGGGGAGTCGACCCCCACAGATGCGAGAACCGTGGTCGCCGAAGCGATCACGTCCCGGACCGATCGGGTCACTGCGCCTCGAGGCGCGCCTGCCGGTCGGCCGCGACGAGCGCATCGAGCAACGCGTCCATGTCACCACTCAGCACGGCATCGAGATTGTTCGCCTTGTAACCGATGCGGTGATCGGTGATCCGGTTCTCCGGGAAGTTGTAGGTGCGGATCCGTTCGGACCGATCGACGGTGCGGATCTGTGCCGCCCGTCCCTCCGCAGCCGCGGCCTGCGCCTCTTCCTCTGCCGCGGACTGCAATCGGGCGGCGAGCACCTGCATCGCACGCGCCTTGTTCTGCAGCTGCGAACGCTCGTTCTGGCAGGTCACCACGATCCCGGTCGGAAGGTGGGTGATGCGCACCGCCGAGTCGGTGGTGTTGACGCCCTGCCCACCCTTACCCGACGAGCGATACACGTCGATCCGCAGATCCGACTCGTCGATCGCGACCTGCTCCACCTCATCGGGTTCCGGGTAGATGAGCACCCCGGCCGCCGACGTGTGAATGCGCCCCTGCGACTCGGTGACCGGCACCCGCTGCACGCGGTGCACACCGCCCTCGAACTTCAATCGCGACCACACCCCGTCCCGCGACACCTCACGCGAGCGAATCGACATCGTGGCTTCCTTGTAGCCGCCGAGATCGGACTCGGTGATACCCAGCATTTCGGCCTTCCACCCGTGTCGCTCGCAGTACTTCAGGTACATACGTGCCAGATCCGCGGCGAACAACGCCGACTCCTCGCCGCCCGCACCGGATTTGATCTCGAGCACCACGTCGTCGGCGTCGTGCGGGTCACGCGGGGCGAGCAGATCGGTCAGCGTCGCATCGAGTTCTGCCACCGTCTCCTCGAGCGCCGGGATCTCCTCGGCAAAACCGGCATCGTCGGCGGCGAGCTCCCGTGCCGCCGCGAGATCGTCACGCGCAGACTGCAAACGGGCATGCGTTGCCATGATCGGAGCCAACTCGGCGAACCTCTTACCCACGCGACGCGCCATCGCCGGATCGTCATGCAACGACGGATCGGCGAGCTGGGTCTCCAAACCCGCATGCTCGGCGAGGATGTCGTCGATGGCGGTTCCTTTGGCGCGGACTCCGTCCGCGCGTGCACCTGCGCCTTTACTCACCGCTCTTCGTCCTCATCACGTCGTCGCTGCGCTCCTCGTTCTTCGTCCTGCATCGCGGCGCGGCGCAGTGCCTTTGGCACCGGCTCCGCCGGTGCGGTGTTCGCGCCCTGATGCGCCGCTCTTCGTCGTCATCGCCTTGTCGCTCCGCTAGCACCATTGGCACCGGCTCCGCCTGTGCGTGCACTCGCGCCTTCAGTCACCGCTCTTCGTCCTCATCACGTCGTCGCTGCGCTCCTCGTTCTTCGTCCTGCATCGCGGCGCGGCGCAGTGCCGCTGGCTCAGCGATCACCGCCGCGGGCCGTGCAAAGACAAACGACGCCCGGCCGGTTCTTGCTGAACCGGGCGGGCGTCGTCGACGGGTCTACTTGGCGGCGTCGGCCTTCTTGCGCTTGCCGTAGCGAGCCTCGAACTTCGCGACGCGACCGCCGGTATCGAGGATCTTCTGCTTGCCCGTGTAGAACGGGTGGCACTGCGAGCAGACTTCCACGTTGATGCGACCGTTGGCAGCGGTGCTGCGGGTCTCGAACGTGTTGCCGCAGCCGCACACGACGGTGGTCGCGTGGTAATCGGGATGGATTCCCTGCTTCATCTCTGGTGTCCCTTTCTCGTGGTCGCCGGGTCACCGACGCGGATCGTCGGTGTGAACCGGAACCGGACTCGACCGATCAGTATGCCACGCGTACCGCACCGGACCGAAATCGTCGGTGACCGGTGACGACGTGCCCCACCGAAGGGTTCACCGGCCTCAACAGACCCACCCACGGGTTCATTCCCGCCATCGGCGACATATTTAGGGCACGCTCATGTTGGTAAGGCTTGGCTAAGTTATAGTGCCTCTGATGTTCGCTTCATCGTCGCAGCGGACATCGCCGACCGGCTCACTCGGACGTCACCGCCGAGGCCGGCACATCGAGTGGATACGCGGGCACACGAGGAGACGAATGCAGGCCGATCGGCACGGTCACCAGCAGCTGCTGGTCGACCCCAGCGACGAGAAGAGCAGTTGTGGGGTGGGCTTCATCACCCGTAAAGACGGCGTCCAGAAGCACAGCGTGATCGACAAGGCGCGTGCCGCACTGTGTTCGGTACCCCACCGCGGCGGCATGTCCGCGTTGGGCGTCGGCGACGGCGGCGGCATCTGCATCGACCTGTCCCAACGGTTCTTCCGCAAACTCACCGGCCGCCCCGACCTGCGCCTTGGCCAGTTCTGCGTCGGCAACTTCTTCTTGCCGACCACCGAGGAGTCGGCCGCCAAGGCCACCCGGTTGATCGAGCGCACGATGGCCGACCGCGGATTCACCGTGTTGTGTGTGCGCGACGTGCCGGTCGACGACGACGTTCTCCGCGAGGCCGCCGTCGACTTCCAGCTCCCGATCCGCCAGTGGATCTTCGCAGCACCGCAACCGTGCCCCGAGCCGGTGGCCCTCGACCGTCTCGTCGAGCAGGCGCTTCTGCACATCGAGGCGATCGGCTACACGGCGCCCGCGCTTGCCGGGCTCTATCCGCTCTCACTGTCGGCACGCACACAGGTCCTCAAAGGACGACTGTCCTCCCCGGAGGTCATCGACTACTTCCTCGACCTCGCCGATCCCGATCATCGCGTGCACACCCTGTTCTTCCACACGCGCTTCTCCACCAACACCGACCCGCATCCCACGATGGCGCAGCCGTTCCGGTTCCTCGCGCACAACGGCGAACTCAACACCGACAAAAAGAACCGCATCGCCCAGGTCTCCGCTGCCGCGGCAGCCCGACGGCCCATCGTGCGTCCACCCGGCCAGTCCGACTCCAGCCGCCTCGACCAGACCGTGGCCGCTCGGGTGATCAACGACCAGACCGACCTGGTCACGACGATCGTGTCGATGATGCCGCCGGCATGGGAGAACGATCCGACGCTGTCGGACCGCGTCCGGGCGATGTTCGAGTACTTCTCGCTCTACGAGGAGAAGAACGACGGACCCGCCGCGGTCGTCTTCGGTGACGGTACGATCATCGGCGCGCGACTGGACCGTCTCGGCTTGCGGCCGCTGCGCACCGTCGAGACCACCGAATACCTGTGCGCCTTTTCCGAAGCCGGGCAGGTCGACTTCGATCCCGACACCGTGATCGCCCGCGGCCGCGTCTCCGCGGGCGGGATGATCTACTACGACCATCGCGAGCATCGCGTCTACACCACCGCCGACGCCTACGAAAAGCTCTCCACCGCACGGGATTACCCCGCCTTGCTGCGCGCGGCGAAGGTCGATCTCGCCGATATCGCCGCAGCGCACACCTCGGCCGAGTCCTCGTCGAACGGCATCCCGGCCACGGCCGCCGAGCACGATCTCACCGATCATCAGCGCTACCGCGCCTACAATCTGGATCAGGAGAGCTTCCGGTACTTCATCGACCCGATGCTCGCCGACGGCGTCGAGCGGGTCTCCGCGATGGGCTTCGGCAACGCCATCAATCCGCTGACCAACGTCGAACCCAATGTGTCACGGTTCTTTTCGCAGCGTTTTGCGCAGGTGACCAATCCGCCACTGGACTCCATCCGGGAGGCCGACGGGATGAGCCTGCGGGTCGCACTCGGCCGGCGCCCGGACATCAACGCCGAGCCGGACCCGTCCGAAGGACGCCAGATCGTACTCGGCACACCGATTCTCACCGCCGGCGAACTCGGACTGCTGATGGCACAGTCGGAATCACCGGTGCAGCTCTTCGACGCGACATTCGAGCGGGGAGTCGACGCCGACGCCGATCGCATCCACCTCGTCGAATCGATCGACCGTCTCGGCGCTCGAATCGTCGAGTTCGCTTCGGCCACCGGCGGTATCGCCGTCCTCAGCGACCGCGGGATCGGTCCCGAACGGGCGGCGCTGCCGATGATCTTCACGGTGTCGGCGGTCAATCAGCAACTCATCTCCGCCGGGGTGTGCCTGCGGATCTCGGTCGTCGTCGACACCGGCCAGGTCGAATCGTCGCATCATCTCGCGGCGATCCTCGGGTTCGGTGCCGCCGCGGTGCATCCACACACGGTGGCCCGGCGGGCACCCGACGAGGAGGGGTTCGCCCGGTGGCGCAAGGGCGCCGAGAAATCGCTGTGCAAGACCATGGGCCGGGTCGGGCTCTGCACGGTCGAAAGCTACATCGGCGGTGAGTTCTTCGAACCGGCCTTCCTCGACACCGCCGAGCAGGATCTGCACCGCTGGTTCCCGAATCTACGGGCACCGGTCGGCGGCGTGGGCCTGCAACCGATCGTCGAGGCCCTCGGAGCCGCACACAGCGCGGCGATGAACGCCCCGGTACCGGCTGCCGACGCCGACCTACCCCTGCTCGGCCTGTTCAAGGAACGTGCCGAGGGCGCGGGACACTCGTTCGGCGCCGCGGCCGTCCGCGGATACGGCGCCCTCGTCGACGAGAAGATCCATTTCTCCTCGGCGCGAGGCGAATCGACGAAAGCAGAGGCCGAGGGGCTCGGTGACACGGTCCGCCTGCTCACCCTGGCCACCCTCGCCGACGCGTTCGGTCTGGGTGACGAGGTCTACGAGGACAGCAGCTTTGCGGCATTGAGTCCCGCCGAGATCGATCGGTTCACCGTCACCGACGCCTATCGCGGTTTCGTCGCTGATCTGGCGGCCACGCGGGCCCGCCGCCCGAGCGCGTTGCGCGACATCCTGGAGCCGGTGGCCGACACCCCACCGATCGCGCTCACCGACGTGCAACCCGCACATGAGATCACGGCGACCTTCGCCTCCGGCGCAATGAGTCACGGCGCACTCGTCGCACCCGCCCATGAGGCGGTCGCCCACGGCACCAACATGGTCGGTGGCCTGTCCAATTGCGGCGAGGGGGGCGAACATCTCTCGCGCTATGGGACGTTGCGCGCCTCGCGGATCAAGCAATTCGCCTCCGGACGATTCGGGATCTGGGCCGGATACCTCGCCGACCCGATGCTCACCGAGCTCGAGATCAAGATCGGCCAGGGAGCCAAACCCGGTGAGGGCGGCCAACTCCCGGCACCCAAGGTGACCGTCGAGATCGCCGCCGCCCGTGGCGGTACGCCCGGGGTCGAACTCGTCAGCCCACCGCCGCACCACGACACCTACTCCATCGAGGATCTCGCCCAGCTCATCCACGACTGCAAGGCCGCGCGTGTTCGGGTGATCGTCAAACTCGTCAGTTCCGAGGGCATCGGCACCATCGCGGTCGGTGTCGCCAAGGCCGGCGCCGACGTCATCAACGTGGCGGGCAACACCGGCGGAACAGGCGCGGCGTCGGTGACGAGCCTGCGGTATGCGGGCCGAGCCGCCGAGATCGGGCTCGCCGAGGTCCATCAGGCGTTGTCGGTGCACGGGCTGCGCCAGAAGGTGGTGCTGCGGACCTCCGGCGCCCACCAGACCGGACGCGACGTGCTCGTCTCTGCTCTCCTCGGTGCCGACAGCTTCGAATTCGGCACCGCCGCACTGATGATGATCGGTTGCGTGATGGCCAAGAACTGCAACATCAAGTGCCCGGCCGGACTCACCACCAATCCGGAGGTGTTCGACGGCGATCCACGGGCGATGGCGCAGTATCTGCTCAATGTCGCCCACGAGGTCCGCGAACTCCTCGCCGATCTCGGGTTGCCGGATCTGCGCGCCGCCCGGGGACGCACCGATCTGCTCCGGCTGATCGATCATCCCGCACTGGTCTCCGGTCTGCGCCCGCAAGCCCTGCTCGCGCGGATCGAGGCACCCGAGATCACCGATCCGGTGTATCTCGAACGGGATTACCGCGTCGATGACGCGCTCGGCGAACAGGTCTGGCGCGCGCTTGTCGATGAGTCCCGCGACAGGGTCCACACCACACCGGTGGTGCTGACCAACCGCAACCGAAGTGTCGGTGCACAACTCGCCGTCGACATCGAGCGGCGGCTCAATCACGGGACCGTCCCCGAGGTGGCCGCCGCGATCCGCGACGATCGCGGCCGATGCCACCTCGACGCCGATACCGTGGTCGTCGCCACCTCCGGTTCGGCCGGATTGTCCTATGCCGCATTCTGCAACGACGGGATGCGGCTGGAACACCACGGAACCTGTAACGACGGAGTGGGCAAGTCCATGTGCGGCGGCACCGTCGTGGTGCGGTCCCCCGGAGGCGGCTCCCCCGCGCTCGGTGGCAACGTCCTCATCGGGAACTTCGCCCTGTTCGGGGCCACCGGCGGGCGCCTGTTCGTCGAGGGTGAGGCCGGAGATCGCTTCGCGGTCCGCAACTCCGGTGCCACCGCCGTCGTGGAGGGGCTCGGCGAATTCGGTTGTGAGTACATGACAGGCGGTGCCGTGTTCAACCTCGGCGGCTACGGCAACGGCCTGGGAAACGGGATGAGCGGCGGCTTTCTCTATCAATACGATCCCGGATGCGAACTTGCCGAACGGATCAGCAACGACTCGGTGCTCGTCGGTGCGATCACCGGCGTCGGCGATCCACTCGCCCCGATCCATCACCATGCCGCGTTCACCCTGCTGCAGATGCACGCCGAGGCCACCGGCTCGGCGTTGGCCACACGGCTGCTCGAGAATTGGGAGACCGAAAGGCATTACGTCAGCTATGCGTTACCCCGGGCGTTGCTTGCCCACCAGGACGCCGACACCCTCATGGCGACGCTGAGCCCGCGAGCGCTACGCGATGAACTCGTCGGGGCGATGGCACTCGGCCAGATCCGAACCCTCAAGACCGATCTGCGCTCCGGGACACCCGTCGTCGAGGGTGTGGTGCCCGAGTACGGCCACACCGACGATGCCGACATGTACCGCTTGCTGGGTGCTTTCACGGTTTTCGGACTCGCCCGCGAGGTCGCCGGCGCGCGACTGAACCACCGGGGCGCCAGGGCGGCAACGGGTTCGCCGAGTGAGGAGTTCCTCGCGCGTTCGGCACGCAATCTGATCCTGACCGAGGATCACGATCTCATCGCCCGGGTATCCCGTTACGTGCGAGACATTCTGGCGCAGTACGACTCCGAGCAGATCGCCGCGCTCATCTCCGCCAAACGCGTCGACGACTACAAGGCGGCACTCGAACGCCGCAACGTGCGCTCGATGGATGCCCCCGGCACCTACGGCTGGATTCTCCACCAGGACCGCCGCAATCGAGAACGACTCGGTCGGCTACCGAGTTTCGACGAACTGTTCGCCATGCGGGCGATCCCCGACGTCGCCGAGTCCCTCGCGCGTTCGGCCGCCGCAGTCCTACCGGAGGTCTCCTGAGATGCAATTGCCCTACATTCCCTCCGACGTCCCGTTCACCGGCGATCAGAAGGCTTGGCTGGCGGGATTTCTCGCGGGATTGAACACCAAGATCGCGATGGCCGGATCGGCCACCGCGCAGCCCATCGGCGCGGTCCAGGCGGCCGCGCCGACCGGGATCGCCCTGCAGGTCGTGTTCGGCTCCCAGACCGGGACCGCCGAATACCTCGCCGAGCAACTCGTCGAACAGGCCGGCGCGCAGGGATTCGTCCCCCAGTTCTGCGGTCTCGACGCCCTCGAACTCGGCGACCTGACTGCGGTGCGACGACTGGTGGTGATCACCTCCACCTACGGCGAGGGCGACATGCCCGACAACGGTGAACTGTTCTGGCAAGCACTCGCCGCACCCGACGCACCCCGCCTGGACGGGTTGTTCTACGGCGTTCTGGCGCTGGGTGATTCGATCTACGACGGGTTCTGTCAGGCCGGGAAGAACATCGACGCCCGACTGGCCGAACTCGGCGCCACCCGGGTGATCGACCGGGTCGACTGCGACGTCGACTACGAGGAACCCGCCCGCGAGTGGATCTCGGGCGCGATCACCGCGCTGGCCACCGTCGACACCGACACCTCCGATTCCACCGCCCCCGACTCCTCGGCATATGACTCCTCGGCACCGGCCACCCAGCCTTCGGTCCCCGCTGCGGCCGAAACCGTTGCCCCCGTCCCGGCAACCAGGCCCCGTACGCCGGCGAAGTGGGGGCGCAAGAATCCGTATCCGGCGACCATCGTCGCCAACACGGTGTTGTCCGGCCCGGGATCGGACAAGGAAGTTCGTCATCTGGTGATCTCGTTGGGCGACAGCGGAATCACCTACGAGCCGGGCGACGGTATCAGCATCGCCCCGGTCAACGACGCTGCTCTGGTGGAACGCGTGATCAGCCGTCTCGGAGCGACCGGCGACGAGCCGATCACCGATCGCAAGTCCACCCGCACGTTGCGTGATGCCCTGACACGTCAGTACGAGATCGCGACGCCGTCGAAGTATCTCGTCGACTACATCGCCTCGCGCAGTCAGGATCCGGAGTTGCTGCACCTGGTGTCCACCGGCGACAAGGAGGCACTCGACGCGTGGCTGTGGGGCAAGGACGTGCTCGACCTCCTCGAAGTCGACCCGTCCCTGACGATCACCCCCGAGGAGTTGCTCGCCGAACTGCGTCCGTTGGCGCACCGGGTGTACTCCATCTCGTCGAGTCCCCGTGCACACCAGGGCACCGTGCACATCACCATGGCCACCGTCCGCTACCGCTCCGGCGAACGCGAACGTGGTGGGGTGTGTTCGACGTTCCTCGCCGATCGCCGCCACGACGGCGACACCGTCGACGTCTTCATCACCCCCAACAAGTCGTTCCGGCTGCCGGCCGACGACGCCGCGACGATCATGATCGGGCCGGGTACCGGAATCGCACCGTTCCGTGCGTTCCTGCACGAGCGGCAGGCCCGCGGCTGTTCGGGACGGAACTGGCTGTTCTTCGGCGACCGGCATCACGCCACCGACTATCTCTACGCCGATGAGATCGACCAATTCCGCGCCGACGGTGTGCTCACCCGTGTGGATCTCGCGTTCTCCCGTGATCAGGATCGCAAGGTCTATGTACAGGACCGGATGCGTGAGCAGGGGGCGGAACTCTTCGCGTGGCTGGAATCCGGTGCGCACCTGTATGTGTGCGGCGACGCCACCCGGATGGCGCGCGACGTGGAGACCACACTCACCGAGATCATCGCCGAGCACGGTTCCCGCTCTGCCGATCAGGCCGGTGACTACCTCGATCAACTGAAGAAGGACAAGCGCTACCTGCGCGACGTCTACTAGGAAAGGAAGGGCGTCATGCCCACCAACCCCGAGTCCACTCCCGGCCATGAAGACGCCCCCGACGGCTCCGGCACGTCCCTGTCGCGGGGCTGTCGGCGCGACCAGGGATGTGGTTGTGCGCCAGGGAGTTCGGGTACCAGCGATCTCGCGACGCTGATGGCCTCCCCGGGTTTCACCGGCACTGTACTCGGCGTCGAGCCCGCCGTCGTCGGAGCGCATCTTCCACATCTCGACCAGGTGGTCGGCGTCACCGTGGCGGGGCCGGTGGTGTGCAATGACGTCGGCGCCCACGAGCCGCCGGTGCATCCGGGTGGACCGATCCGGTGCGATGCCTCGCGTATCACGTTGCGGCTCAACCCCGCTCGTCTGGGGTCGGCGCTGATCACCGAACCCGCCGCGCATGTCCCGCCGACCCTGCGGTTCTTCGACGTCGACGGGAACACCGCTCATGCCACGTATCTCACCGAGCTCAGTGACCGGCTGGCCTTCGAGTCGATCGGACTCGGGCGCGCCGATCCGAGCTTCGCCGACGCCGCCGGCCTCGACTCATACGGTCCCGACGCCCCTGCGAGCTGGTCGACGCCGACACCTGTCCGCGCCGACGACGACCAGATCACCCAATTCGATTCCATCCTTGCCGACGGCGGTGTCGCGCGACGCACCGAACTCCCGGGTCTTTCCGATGCCGGTTTCCGCAGGGTCGACGACCGGCAGGTGATCGCCGCGCTCGAACACGCTGCACTCCTGGGCATGGCGATGACGACGGCCACCTGTGCACCCGGGTGTATCCAGATGCGCCACGACCAGCTCGACGGCGCCCGCGAGCACCGCGGCCAGATGGTCGTGGCCTCCGGGCGCGCGCGGGCGATGATCAATTTCGGTCTGGTCGCCGAGTCCTGGATCACCTGGTCGGACGGAGTGTGGGGACGCACCGGCTCGATCGAGCTGTACGACCGGCACGGCGCCTGCAGCCTCGTGCTCACCCAGACCGGCCCGGTTCCCGCACCGGTCTTCGCTGCCTGGGATCATCTACTGACCGACCTGGTCGCCTGAGCCGCCCGCGCCCGCAACAGGCAGGCCACCGGACGAATCGAGCCGCCCTCGACCATCGCTGGATGGTCGAGGGCGGCTTGAGGTGGTCAAGGCCCAGCGGGCCAAATGCCCTGTGGCGAGACCTGTCTCAGTCGTCCTTCATCGCGCCTGGCGCATTGGTCTGCACCTGCATCAGGAACTCGACGTTGGTCTTGGTCTTCTTGAGCTGGCTGATCAACAGGTCGATCGCCTGCTGCGAATCGAGGCCGCTCAGCACACGACGGAGTTTGTAGACGATCCCGAATTCCTCGGGCGACATCAACAGCTCGTCCTTACGTGTGCTCGACTGATTGACGTCGACGGCCGGGAACACCCGGCGGTCGGCGATCTTGCGGTCGAGTTTGAGTTCGGCGTTACCGGTGCCCTTGAATTCCTCGAAGATCACCGTGTCGCCGGTGGAGCCCGTCTCGACCAGCGCGGAGGCGATGATCGTCAGCGACCCGCCGTTCTCGATATTGCGCGCGGCGCCGAGGAAACGCTTCGGCGGATACAGCGCGGTCGAGTCGACACCACCGGAGAGGATGCGACCCGACGCCGGCGAGGCGTTGTTGTAGGCGCGACCGAGACGGGTGATGGAGTCGAGCAACACCACGACATCCTTGCCACCCTCGACCAGACGCTTGGCGCGCTCGATGGCCAGCTCGGCGACGGAGGTGTGATCTGACGGCGGACGGTCGAACGTCGAGGCGATGACCTCACCCTTGACCGAGCGCTGCATATCGGTCACCTCTTCGGGGCGCTCGTCGACGAGCACCACCATGAGATGGCATTCCGGGTTGTTGGTGGTGATTGCGTTCGCGATGTCCTGGATGATCGTGGTCTTACCGGCCTTCGGCGGCGACACGATCAATGCTCGCTGCCCCTTGCCGATCGGCATGATCAGATCGATCACGCGGGTCGACAGGCGATCAGGGGTCGTCTCCAGGCGCAGGCGCTGATTCGGATAGAGCGGTGTCAGCTTGCCGAACTCCGGGCGCTTTCTGGCGGCCTCGACCTCGGCACCGTTGACGGTGTCGAGTCGCACCAGCGGATTGAACTTCTGCCGCTGATTGGGCTGCTCACCCTCGCGGGGCACCTTCACCGCACCGGTGATGGCGTCACCGCGGCGTAAGCCGTTCTTGCGCACGAGATTCATCGAGACGTATACGTCGTTGGGGCCGGCGAGGTACCCCGAGGTGCGGACGAACGCGTAGTTGTCGAGCACATCGAGAATGCCCGCGACGGGAGCGATGACGTCGTCCTCGGAGATCTGCGGCTCGCCCGAGGTGTTCTCGCGGTCGCGCCCACGACGCCGCTCGCGGAACCGACGTCCGCGGCGTCGGCCGCCCTGGTCGTCGTCGTCGTCGCGGTTGTTGTCGCGGTTGCCGTTCTGGCCCTGCCCGCCCTGGTTGTTACCGCCCTGGTTGTTACCGCCCTGGTTGTTACCGCCGTTCCGGTTGCCCTCGCGATTCTGGCCCGACTCGCGGTTCTGGCCACCCTCACGGTTCTGGTTGTTGCGGTTGCGATTGCGGTTGCGCTGGTTGCCCGACGCGTCGTCGCCCTCGGCGTCGGCGCGATTGTCGCGCCGCTCGGTGCGGGCCTCGCCGCCACCGCTCGTCGACTCGCCGGAAGTGTCGGTGGACTCGCGCTCGGAGCGCTTCTTCGGTGCCGCGTCGGTCTTCTCGGCGCCGGCTGCGGCGTCGGAGTCCGCGGCAGACGTCCGGGAGGTGCCGTTCTCGCGTGCGCTGGTCTCGCCTGCGCCGGTCTCGGCGGCGCCGTTCTTGCTCGCGCGTCCACGCGCCGGACGGCCGGTGGGCTCGTCGGCGGTGATCGTCATCTGTTCGGGGGAACCGGCCTTGGCCTGCTCGCCGGTTTTCGGCGATCCGCCGGACTGGCGCTCCTTGATCGCAGCGATGAGGTCACCCTTGCGCATGCCTGAGGTGCCCTTGATGCCCAGTTCCCCGGCGAGCGCACGGAGTTCGCTCAGCACCATGCCGGACAGTCCGGTTCGGGCGCTGCGGGCGCGGGTCTTCGGCGCCGCCGCTTCGGTGGTCGTGTCTGCGGAAGCGGGTGCGGTGATCAGGTCCGTATCGGTCACGGATGTCCTTTCATTCCCTTGCAAACCGTGTGCCGCAAGGGGCTTCATTCCGCCGTCGCCCTCGGTTGTCAGATGCCGAGGTTCGTCGGGCATGCCCGCCCTCGGTGGACGGGTGAGAGATCGTGGTCTCCGGCTGCGAGTGTCACTCCTGTACTCGGGTGCGCCAGTTGGGTGCCGGCTCGAGGAGGTGATTGTCGGGTCGGTATCGGTGAACCGTTCGTTCCGCTGTGGAGGCGGCTCCTCCACGGAGTGGACCACCAAGCTGATTACCCGAGAACATGGCTGAACGAGCCTTCGCGGCTAGACGAGGATATGATAACGCGTCGTCCCAGATGGGGCAACACGCCGTGTCCCCGCCGTATTCCGTGTCCCTGCGGTACTCCGTGTCCCTGAGGTACTCCGTGCCGCATTCGGCGTGTGCATTCCCCGCTCGTCCTCCCCGACGTCATCACATCCCGACCCCCACCGGCTCGACCTCGGCGAATGGGTCGTTGCCCGTGCCGGCCTCGGGCGTCAGCCTATCTCGACTCCGCCCGCGATTTCGACGGTCTGCGGAACGAATCCGTACTCGATTCCGAGGTCACGGGCGTCGGATGGGAGCGGTGCACCGCCGAGGACCAGTACGCTCGGTCCCGCGCCGGAGACCGTGGCCGCATGTCCCCGCTTGCGCAGCGCGGCGACGAGCTCTGCGGTCGGTCCCATCGCGGCTGCCCGGTATGGCTGGTGCAGACGATCCTCGGTGGCCGCGAGCAGGCAACTAGGGTCGCTGGTCAGCGCAACCACCGCCAGGGCCGCACGGCTCAGGTTGTGCACGGCGTCGGCGCGTGGCACCTCGTCGGGCAGCAGTCCGCGCGTGAAGGCGGTCGACGACTCGGTGGACGGCACGAACACGGTGGCGCTGATGTCGGGGTGCACCCGAAGACCACGAGCCTGGTAGCGGTCGCGGTCGTCGGTGCGTTCGGTCCAGGTCACCACGGCCGAGCCGAGTACCGATGCGGCGGCGTTGTCCGGGTGACCTTCGAACTCGCTGGAGAGTTGCACGAGTTCGTCGGTGGTCAGCGGTGCGGCGACCCCCGACGCCGCCAGTAGTCCCGACGCGGCGGCCAGGCCGGAGACCGAGGCGGCCGCCGACGATCCCAGACCGCGCGAGTGCGGGATGACGTTGACGCAGCGCAGGTGCATGCCGGACACCGAGAAGCCGGCGTGCGCCAGACCGCTCAGGATGGCGCGCACGACGAGATGGTTCGCGTCGAGAGGAACCTGCTCGGCCGCCTCACCGATCACCTCGACCGTGAGCCCGGTGTCGGTGGTCGTGACCGTCACCTCGTCGTGGATGCCGAGCGCGATACCGAGGCAGTCGAATCCCGGCCCCAGGTTCGCACTCGACGCCGGAACCCGAACCCGAGTTGAAATACCTTCGGGCAGTTGCCGATACACCGTGTCCGGGGTGACCATGAGCGATTCAGGCGACGCCGAGGGCATGGGCCACCGCCACCGGGTCGACGTCGATCGCTTCCACCTCGGGCATCCCCGACAACGCGGTGTCGGGATCCTTGAGTCCGTTGCCGGTCACGGTGCACACGACGGTTTCCCCGGCACGCACCCAGCCCTCCTCACGCGCGGCGAGCAGGCCCGCGACACTGGCCGCCGACGCGGGTTCGACGAAGACACCCTCGCGGCCCGCGACGAGACGGTAGGCCTCGAGCAACTTCTCGTCGGTGGCGGCGCGGAACTGCCCGCCGGATTCGTCCTTGGCGGCCACGGCCTGATGCCAGCTGGCCGGGTTACCGATCCGGATCGCGGTGGCGATGGTCTCCGGGTCGGCCACGGGCTCCCCGCTGACCAGCGGCGCCGCGCCGGCCGCCTGGACACCGAGCATGCGCGGACGCGACGAGGCGATCCCGTCGGTGTGGTACTCCGAGTAGCCCTTCCAGTAGGCGGTGATGTTGCCGGCGTTGCCGACCGGCAACGCATGGACATCAGGAGCGCGGCCGAGGACGTCGACGATCTCGAAGGCCGCGGTCTTCTGCCCCTCGATGCGGGCCGGGTTGACCGAGTTGACGAGCTCGATCTCGGTGAATTCGGCGGTCGCCTTGCGGGCGAGCTCCAGACAGTCGTCGAAGTTGCCCTGCACCTGAATGATCTTGGCGCCGTGCATGACCGCCTGCGCGAGCTTGCCCATCGCGATCTTGCCCTGCGGGATCAGCACCGCACAGGTGATCCCGGCGCGGGTGGCGTAGGCGGCCGCCGACGCCGAGGTGTTGCCGGTGGACGCGCACAGCACCGCGGTCTTGCCGTTGTTGACCGCGTTGGAGACGGCCATGGTCATACCGCGGTCCTTGAACGACCCGGTCGGATTCAGACCCTCCACCTTGAGGTACACCTCGCAGCCGGTGAGCTCCGAGAGATACGGCGCCGCAACGAGCGGGGTCGCGCCCTCGAGCAGGGTGATCACCTTCCAGTCGTCGGCGACCGGCAACCGCGACCGGTAGGCCTCGATGAGTCCGGGCCACCCCGAATGCACGGGGGCGAGCGGGGTCGACGGGGCGTCAGTCATCGGTACCTTCCAATCGCAGAACACTCGACACCTTGAGTACTTCGTCCATGTCTTCCAGTGCCGCAACGCATTCGGACTGAGCACGGTCGGGAGCGCGGTGGGTCACGACGATCAGCCGGGCATCCTCTCCCGCGCCTTCCTGCCGTACGGCGGCCAGACTGACCGAACGCTTGGAGAACTCACTGGCGATCTGCGCGAGCACTCCGGGGCGGTCGGCGACCCGCATCGACACGTAGTAGCGGGTGGGCACGTCGCCGATCGACGCGATGGGCAGTTTGGCGTAGGTGGACTCCAACGGTCCACGACCTCCGTGCACCTTGTTGCGGGCGGCCATCACCAGGTCGCCGAGGACCGCCGAGGCGGTCGGTGCCCCGCCGGCGCCTTGTCCGTAGAACATCAATCTCCCAGCGTTCTGTGCCTCGACGACGACGGCGTTGAATGCACCGCCGACCGTCGCGAGCGGATGGCTCAACGGGATCAGCGCCGGATAGACACGAGCGGAAACACGTTGCGTGCCATCGGTATCGCGCACACGTTCGCAGATCGAGAGCAGCTTGATGGTGCAGTCGAACTTGCGGGCGGCGAGCAGATCGGCGGAGGTCACCGCGGTGATGCCCTCGCGGTACACATCCGCGGCGGTGACCCGGGTGTGGAAGGCGATGGACGCGAGGATCGCCGCCTTCGCCGCCGCGTCGTATCCCTCGACGTCGGCCGTGGGATCGGCCTCGGCGTAACCGAGCCGACCGGCCTCGGCGAGCACCACGTCGTAATCGTCACCGTCGGCATCCATCGCCGACAGGATGAAATTGGTGGTGCCGTTGACGATTCCGGCCACCCGCTCGACGGTGTCGCCGGCCAGCGACTGCGTCAGCGGACGGATCACCGGGATGGCACCGGCCACCGCCGCCTCGAAGTACAGGTCGGCGCGGGCGGTCGCGGCCGCGGTCGCGAGTTCGCCGGTGTATTCGGCCAGCAGTGCCTTGTTGGCCGTGACGACCGACTTGCCGCTCTCGAGCGCATGACGGATCAGGCTGCGGGCCGGGTCGATTCCGCCCATCAGCTCGACCACGACGTCGACGTCGTCACGGGCGACCAACGACCCCGGGTCGTCGGTGAGCAGCTCGGAGTCGATCTTGCGGGGTTTGGCGAGATCGCGCACCGCCACGCCACGCACCTCGAGTCGCGCGCCCACCCGGGCGCGCAGATCGTCGGCACTCTCCTCGAGAATGCGCACGACCTCGGTGCCGACGTTGCCCATACCGAGCACCGCGACTCCGATGGATCGTGTCTGTGTACCCGCTCCGGTGGGGTCTTGTGTCTGGCTCACCTAGGTCACCTCCAGCCTCAGGAAATCGTCGATCGTCTCTCGCCGCAGGATCACCCGGGCCGTCCCGTCGGCAACACCGACGACGGCCGGGCGGGTGACCATGTTGTACCGCGAGGACATCGAATAACAGTAAGCCCCGGTCGCAGCCACCGCGATCAGGTCACCGGGCGCCAGATCCTCCGGCAGCCAGCAGTCCTTGATGACGATATCGCCGCTCTCACAATGCTTTCCGACGACGCGACTGACCACCGCGGGGGCGTCGGACACCCGCGAGACCAACCGCACGTCGTACTCGGCCTGATAGAGCACCGTGCGGATGTTGTCGCTCATGCCGCCGTCGACCGACACGTACCGTCGAATCGCTCCCCCACCGAGTTCGACGTCCTTGATGGTGCCGACGCGGTAGAGGGTGATGGTGCCGGGGCCGGCGATCGCGCGGCCGGGCTCGACCGCGAGCGTCGGCATCGGCAGCCCGACCGCCGCCGATTCGCGCTTGACGATCTCGGCCAGAGTTTGTGCCACCGCGACGACCGGCAACGGCCGATCCTCCGGAACATAGGAGATACCCAGTCCCCCACCGAGATCCACGATCGACATCTGCGAGGTCTTGTCCACGCCGAACTCGGCGACCACGTCGTGCAGCAGGCCGAGGACACGGTGTGCGGCGAGCTCGAAGCCGTCCATGTCGAAGATCTGCGACCCGATGTGACTGTGGAGGCCGACCAGCCGCAGGTTGTCGGTCGCGAAGACACGGCGGACCGCTTCCATGGCGACCCCGCCGGTCAACGCGAAACCGAACTTCTGGTCCTCGTGCGCGGTCGCGATGAATTCGTGGGTGTGGGCCTCGACGCCGACGGTGACCCGGATCAGCACGTCGGCGACGAGTCCCCGTTCGCCGGCGAGTGCGTCGAGTCGCTCGATCTCGGTCATCGAGTCGCAGACGATGTGCCCGACTCCCGCATCGAGTGCCGCGGCGAGCTCGGCAACACTTTTGTTGTTGCCGTGGAAGGCGATTCGCTCGGGCGGGAACCCGGCGTGCAACGCGATCGCCAGCTCACCACCGGAGCACACGTCGATCGACAAGCCCTCCTGATCGACCCACTTCGCGATCTCGGTGCACAGGAAGGCTTTTGACGCGTAGTGCACGCGACCGTAGGGCCCGAAGGCGTCGATCATGTCCGCGCAGCGCGACCGGAAATCGGACTCGTCGATGACGAACAACGGCGTGTCGAAGGTCTCGGCGAGTTCGCTCACCCCGACCCCGGCGATCTGCAGTTCACCCGAGGAGTCGCGAACGGCGTTGCGCGGCCACACCTGGGCCGGGATCTCGGCGAGCACCGCGGGATCGTTGGGTTTCTGCGCCAGATGCGGGGCAGCCACGAGGTCGGCGTGCCGAGGCCCGGCGGGGTGGGCGTTCACATCCGCTCCGGTGCGCCGACGCCGACCAGGGCCAATCCGTTGGCCAGGACCTGACGGCTCGCCGCACACAGGGCCAGCCGGGCGCGGTGGATGTCGCCGGCCTCTTCGTCGCCCTGCGGCAACACGCGGCAGTGCGCGTAGAAGCGGTGATAGGTCCCGGCGAGGCTCTCGAGGTAGCGGCAGATACGGTGCGGCTCACGCAGAGTCGCGGCGGTCGCGACCACCTCGTCGAAATCACCGAGGGTCTTGATGAGGTCGCCCTCTTCGGCGGTGTCGAGCAGGTCGAGGTGCTCGGTGCTCGCCGAGAGCCCGAGGTCGTCGGCGTTGCGTCCGAGTGCGGCGAGGCGGGCATGCGCGTACTGCACGTAGTACACCGGGTTGTCGTTGGACTGCTTGGCGAGCAGATCGAGGTCGATGTCGATGTTGACGTCGATCGACGAGCGGATCAGCGCGTACCGAGCGGCGTCCACACCGACCGCGTCGACGAGGTCGTCGAGGGTGATGACCGTGCCGGCACGCTTGCTCATCCGCACCGGCTTGCCGTCGCGCACGAGGTTCACCATCTGCCCGATCAGCACCTCGACGGTCTCCGGGTCGTCACCGAGGGAGGCCGCGGCCGCCTTGAGCCGCTTGATGTATCCGTGGTGGTCGGCGCCGAGCATGTAGATGCACAGGTTGAAGCCCCGGTTGCGTTTGTCGCGGTAGTAGGCGATGTCGCCGGCGATGTAGGCGGCCTCGCCGTCACTCTTGATGACGACGCGATCCTTGTCGTCGCCGTACTGTTCGGTGCGCAGCCACCAGGCGCCGTCGGACTCGTACAGGTTGCCGTTGGCCTTGAGCTCGGCGATGCACTCGTCGACGAGCCCGGTCTCGAACATCTTGTTCTCGTGGGTGAAGACGTCGAAGTCGGTGCCGAACTCGTGCAGGCTCTTCTTGATGTGGTCGAACATCAAATCGACGCCCACGGCACGGAAGGTCTCGACCCGCTGCGCCTCCGGCTGGTCGAGGACATCGGGAACATGCTCGGTGACCTGACGCGCGATGTCGACGATGTACTCGCCCGCGTACCCGTCCTCGGGCGTCGGCTCGCCGAGTGCCGCGGCCTCCAGCGACCGCGCGAATCGGTCGATCTGGGCGCCGTGGTCGTTGAAGTAGTACTCGCGCGTCACCGCCGCTCCTCGTGCGGCGAGCACACGTCCGAGTGCATCGCCGACCGCGGCCCACCGGGTGCCACCGAGATGGATCGGCCCGGTCGGGTTGGCCGAGACGAATTCGAGGTTGATCACCTTGTCGGCGAATTCGTCGCCGCGACCGTACTGCGTGCCCCGGTCGAGGACCGTCGCGACGACGGTGTTCTGCGCGGCCGCCGCCAACCAGATGTTGACGAATCCGGGGCCCGCGACCTCGGCCTTGGCGATCCCAGCGGCGGCAGCGAAGGCGTCGGCCAGCCATCCGGCGAGCTCACGCGGATTCACCCCGAGCTTCTTGCCCAGTTGTAGTGCGACGTTGGTGGCGTAATCACCGTGGTCGGCATGGCGCGGTCGCTCGATGACCACGGCGTCGGGGACCAATGACGTATCGAGGTCATGGTCTGCCACGACGGTGCGGGTGACAGAGCTCAGCAGCGCGGCGAGATCGGCGGGAGTCACAACACACCATCCTATGGTCCCGCCGCAGGCCGGGAACAATCGGCTCGACCGGGCCCGCGCTGCCCGGCCGCTCCGCGGGACACGTCAGGCGGCCGGCGTCGGGTCGAACTCCTCGACGACGGGTTCGGTCCCGGCCCGCAGGGTGACGAACGACCATTCCGGCACCGCCGTCCAATGCGTGTCCCGGTACTCCAGTTCGAGCGGCTCGGACACCAGAATCCGGCCGTCGGCGGGCAGCTCGATATGCGCTCCCGGATCGGCCGCCGACAACCGCATGTGTCCCGTCGAGTGATACAGCGTGCGCGAGGACCGGTCGCTCGAGTACCTCAGCGCGTAGAGCGCGTCGCCGTCGGCGGCGCAGAAGGTACCGACAAAGGGTTCGACGACGCCGTGGTCGGCGCGCGCCCGCTCGATACGGGCCACCATCCGCGCGAACGCGCCCTTCGGGTCGCTCGCCAGTCCGTAGGTCAGGGCGAGGAAGAAGCACACCTCGGTGTCGGCGTTGCCCTCCACGAACGGGTACAGCTCGGGATCGATGTCGAAGGTCAGGTCCCGCTTGAGATCCGAGAACCGCGGAATCTCCCCGTTGTGCTGAAACAGCCAGCGCCCGTGCACGAACGGATGGCAGTTCACACGTTCGGTGGTGCCGCCGAGCGCCGCGCGCACATGCGCGAGGAACATCGGTGACCGGATCTGCTCGGCGAGTCGCTGCAGGTTGTGGTCGCTCCAGGCGGGCCGGGTGTCGCGGTATTGGCCGGGAAAATCGCGATCGCCGTACCACCCGAATCCGAAGCCGTCGCCGTTGGTCGGCCAGTCGTGATGCCGAATCATCGTCGTCATCGGCGAGCCCGGGAGATAGAGCTGACGCGCCTCGAAGCTCTGGTCGACCAGCGAGTGCGACGGCCTGGTCAGCAGGTCCTCGAGATGAATCGGGGAACCGGTGTAGGCCAGCCAGCGACACATGGACCGACCGTAGCAATCACCCGCACCGCGCAATGCCCAACCGCAGCGGCTCGGCACCGGCAGACCTCGGCGAATCGATAGGGTGACCCCATGATCCGAGCCATCCGCCTGCACAACGACGAGAACGGACGTTCGCACGTCCGGCACGGACACATCGATCTGGTGGAGAACGCGGTGCGCTCGGCCGCGGCGGCCACGACGACCTCGGCGTTCCAGGAAACCGAGAGCGGCGGGTCACTCGATTGGCACACCGCGCCGCGACGGCAGTACGTGATCACCCTCGCGGGTGTTCTGGACTTCGTGACCCGCGACGGGGAGCAGTTCCGGCTCGAGCCGGGGATGGTGCTGGTGGCCGAGGACACCGTCGGCACCGGACATCGGTGGCATCTCGTGGGCCACGACCCGTGGCGCCGCCTCTACGTGGGGCTCGCCGAGGGCGCCGACAGCGGGTTTGTCCCCGACGCCTGAGGTTCTGGCGAGCGCGCTCTCGTCGAGCGAGTTCTCAGCCGATGTTCTGGGCGAGTCCCACCAGGATGTTCTCGGGCCCGCGGATGTAACAGAGGCGATAGACGTTCTCGTACTGCACCACTTCGGGGCCGACGAGACGCGCGCCTTTGGCGACGGCTCGGGCGAGGGTGTCGTCGAGGTCGTCGACCTCGAACATGACTCGCAGATATCCGAGCGCGTTCACCGGCGCGTTGCGATGGTCGTCGATCACCTCGGGTGCGAGGAACCGTGAGAGTTCGAGCCGACCGTGTCCGTCGGGCGTGCGCATCATCGCGACCTCGACGCGCTGATCGGCCAGCCCGGTCACCCGACCGGCCCACTCCCCCTCGGCCATCGCGCGACCCTCGAGCTCGAGCCCGAGTTCGACGAAGAAGTCGATCACCGCCGAGAGATCCTCGACGACGATGCCGACGTTGTTCATCCGGATCGTCATTCGTGACCGCCTTCTAGGGGAATTGTGTTGCGCCCGTTCATTGTTGATCCTCCGGATCGGCGAACACGGGAGTGCGGCGGCTCATCCCCGCCGCGACCGCCTCCAACTGATTCGGCGAACCCATCAGACCGACCTGCAGTTCGCTCTCCAGCAGCAGCGCCGACGCCGGGTCGGAGCTCGTCCAAGTGTCGTCGTAGAGACGCTTGGCGGCCTGAACCGCATGCGGGGATTTGCCGGCGATCTCGTGAGCCAGCGCCAATGCCTCGGCGAGCGGGTCGTCGGCGACACGGGTGACGAGGCCGAGCGCATCGGCTTCGGTTCCGCTCAGGATGCGTCCGGTGAACGTCAACTCCTTGGCGACGTCGATGCCGACGAGCCGCGGCAGGGTCTGGGTGATACCCATGTCGGGCACCAGACCCCACTTGACCTCCATGATCGACAGTCGGGCATCCGGTGCCGCATACCGAATGTCGGCACCGAGCGCGATCTGCATGCCGCCGCCGAAGCAGTTGCCGTGCACAGCGGCGATCACCGGCGCGGCGATGCGCGACCAGTCGTAGGACACGCGCTGGGCCAGATTGGCGGCGCGGCCGTCCTCGCGTGCCATGAGATCCATCGGACCGCTGCCCTCGCTGTCGCCCAGGCTCGTGATGTCGAGGCCCGAACAGAAACTCTTGCCGTCGCCGTGGAGTACGACGGCGCGCACGGTGCGATCGGCGGCCAGCTTCTCGGTGACGTCCACGAGCGCCTCGAACATCGCAGCATCGAGAGCGTTGTGCTTCTCGGCGCGATCCAGCGTCACCGTGGCGACGCCGTCAGCGTCGACGTCGAGGCGGATTCTGTGCTCGCTCATACTGATACCGATCTCCCGGGGGTCGGACGTCACGACTGCACGCTGTTGTCCAGGGTGCGCTGCCGACGTTACAGGTGGGTGCGGTGGCACGGTAGACGTTGCGCGTGCAGGATGTCGCGCCGTCTCGCACGAACAGAGGGGGTGTAGCGGCTGGGGAAGTCACGGTGCGCCTCCGTGGATCTCTTTCAAACACAGCAGGCGCACACCGGCCGGAGGCCGGAAGGGATGTCACGGTGCCCCCGGCAGGATTCGAACCTGCGGCCTTCTGCTCCGGAGGCAGACGCTCTATCCCCTGAGCTACGGGGGCTCAACGGGCGGCACTCAGAGTAGCGCACTCCGGTCCGGCAACCCAATCCGGCAGGTCACGACACGCCCACCACGCCGTCCATGCGCACCGAGGACCCGTTGGTCCCCCGCACCACGTGCAGTTGCGCCGGAATCCTCGCGCGCATCTCGTCGACGTGGCTGACGACGCCGACCACCCGTCCGCCCGAACGCAACTCGTCGAGGACGCCCATGACGAGGTCGAGCGCCTCGGGGTCCAGGGAACCGAAGCCCTCGTCGATGAAGATGGTGTCGAGGACGCGGCCACCGGATTCCGCGGACACGACATCGGCCAGTCCGAGGGCCAGGGCCAGCGAGGCGAAGAAGGTCTCTCCACCGGACAGCGTGGTGGCCGCACGAACGGCGCCGGTGTACTCGTCGTGCACCTCGATGCCCAGACCACCGCGGCGACCGCGCGGACCGGCCGCATCGGAGTGGACGAATTCGTAACGGCCCGAGGACATCTGATGCAGCCGAACCGACGCCGCCACCAAGACCTCCTCGAGACGCGAGGCCAGCACATAGGAGTGCAGCGACATCTTGCGCGCGTTCTGGCCGCGCCCGGCGACCAGATCGGCCAGACCCTGCACGCGAGCGTGCCGCTCCCGGGCCGGTGCCAGCACGTCGAGCGCCGACCAGAACTCGGCGACGAGCTCCTCGAGTCGCGTCACCGTTCGGGCGGCCAGGGCGTGCTCACGCGCCGCCGCCTCCTGCCGCCGTTGGGCCTGCGCCAGCGCCTCCGACAAAACGCCGGTGTCGACCGGCTCGGTCGAC
Source organism: Gordonia polyisoprenivorans NBRC 16320 = JCM 10675 (assembly GCF_000241325.1). Taxonomy (GTDB): domain Bacteria; phylum Actinomycetota; class Actinomycetes; order Mycobacteriales; family Mycobacteriaceae; genus Gordonia; species Gordonia polyisoprenivorans. The sequence continues at coordinate 52,099 of NZ_BAEI01000018.1, forward strand.
AGCGCCGCAGCGACATCGGCGTCTGCCATCGTTTCCTGGGCGCCGGCGCGCAGCTCCGCCGCCCGAGAGATCATCGTCTCCCAGGCATCGAGCTGCGCGGGCGTCGCCGCCGCGTCGCGCAGCGCCCCCACATCACTGAATCCGGCTTCGGACAACCGCAATTCGAGTCGACCGGCGAGGTCGTCACGGTGTCGGACCGCGCGGTGCAGGTCGGCTCGCGCATCGCGCAGGGCCCGAGCCCGACGACACAGCTCGGCCAGCTCGGCACGTCGCTCATCGACACCGATCCGCCCGCCGGTGGCCTGTGCGACCTCGTCATCGAGATCGTCGATCTCGCGACGCAGCGTCGAGCGGCGTTCCGCGCGCGCGGACGTCGACGCCGCGAGACGGCCGAGTTCGGTGCGCCAGGTCTCGATCTCGGCATCGATGGCGTTGACGGCGCGTTCGAGGGTCGGGATCGACGCCACCCGGGTCCGGGCGTCGGCGAGCTCACGGTCGAGTGCCTGTCGACGCGATCGCACCACATCCGCGGACTCCTCACCGATCTCCTCCTCGAGGTGCACACGGCGCGCCTCGAGCGTGGCCAGCGCCGTCTCGGCTCGCCTCCGGCGCTCGGCCGCACGATCTTCGGCGGCCGCCGCCGCGGCCTCCGCGGTCTTCGCGACGTCGGTCTGCTCGCCGGCGTCGGCGGGCGCCGGGTGCTCGGTTGATCCGCACACCATGCACGGCTCTCCCGGGGTGAGCGTCGAGGCGAGCTCGGCGGCCATGCCGGCGATCCGACGCTCCCGCAGATCGAGGTGGTGTTCGCGCGCGGCGGTGTGTGATTCACGTGCGGCGAGCACCTCCGTCCGAGCCTGCGTGAGCTCGGCGTCCAGCGCTTGCCGCGCGACGAACGCTGCGACCAGCTCCTCGCATCGTTCGCGGTCGGCGGCGAGCCGTTGCACGTCGGATCTCGCCTCGGATGCGGCCCCCAACGCGGTCACCGCAACCTGACGGCGGTCCGGCGCGGCCTCCAGCATGCCGGTCAGCTCGGCGGTACGGGCTTGTGCGGCAGCCACTTCGGCGTCGAGCCGACGAAGGTCGGTCAGCAGCGTGGGACGCTGTTCGACGCGTCGCGCGAGCGGCTCCCACCGCGCCGACTCCCCGGTCCACCGTTCGATCGCCGCATCGAGATCAGCGTCGGAGCCCGCGAGCGCGGCTCCCTCGGGTAGGTCGGCGAATCCCGCTGCGGCAGAGTCGTATGCGCGGCTCGCGGCGGCCGCAGCCGACGCTGCGGCGTCGTGGTCGTCGGCGAGCGGAATGATCGGTGCCGCGGCGCGAGCTGCCCGCGCCGCGACGCGTGCCTGCTCGAGATCGGCAGCTCCGGCATCGAGCTGAGTCAATCGCGCCTGCGCCTCGAGGCCTCGACGCCGTAACTCCGCCAGCCGATTTCCGTTCGCGAGTGTTGTCTGCGCACCGTCGAGCTCGGCCTGCGCCGCGGCGAGTCGCCGGTGGGCGGACTCGACGGCCTCCCGGGCGTTGGCCAGACACCCTTGCGCCCAGTCGATCTCCGCCTCCGCCGGTGGTTCGCAGTCGAGCACTGCTGCCATCTGACCGGCGATGCGTTCGACCGCCGCCGCCTTCTCACCGAGAGCTGCTTCGGCCTGCCGGGCACGGTCCTTGAGCCACTCCTCGACCCCACCGAACCGCTCGGTGTCGAACAGCCGCTCCAGCAACGCTTCTCGATCCTCGGAGCTCGCGCGCAGGAATCGCGCGAAGTCGCCCTGCGGGAGGAGCACGACCTGGAAGAACTGATCGGCACTCATCCCGAGCAGTCGCGTGATCGACTCACCGATCTCCGGTAGCCGGGTCAGTGCCGGGCCCGAGTCGTCGAGCCAGGTCATCGTGGCCTTTGCCTGGACCTTGGTGGTGCCGGTTCCGCGCTTCTTGGGTCGATGGTATTCCGGTGCGCGCACGATGCGCATCCGTCGGCCACCGATGGTGGCCTCGAGCTCCACTTCCGGAACCTGCTGTGCATCAGCATGATCGGAGTGCAGTCGGCGTCCCTCCTGCCGCGAGCCGGGCACCCTGCCGAACAGCGCGAAGGCCACGGCGTCGAGCACCGAGGTCTTTCCGGCTCCGGTCTGCCCGTGCAGCAGGAACAGGCCGTCGGCACCGAGGGCGTCGAAATCGATCTCGGTGTCCGCGGCGAACGGCCCGAACGCCGTCATCCGTAAACGATGCAGTCTCATCGGCGGCGCCTCACGCCGACTTCGGTTCGGTGTCGAGGGCGAACAGCGCCCACTGCCCTTGATCGGCCTCGATGGCCTCGATGTCAGCAGCACCGACCTCGGCAGCACCGGCCTCGACCACTTCCGGTTCGCCGACGACCTCACGCAGCGCACGCTCGATCAGGTCCCGCTCGGCCGCGGACGGCTCGTCACGGACGTCACCGACGAAGGCAGCGATGATCTCTGCGTCGGTGCGTCCGCGTATGCGCGACCGGTAATCGAGACGACCGAGGGCCTCCGGTCGCTCCCAGTGCACGTGCACCGCGTAGGGGAATCGCTCGCGCAGTCGGCGCATCGCGTCGAGCGGCCGGATGGTGTCGGTGAGCGTCGCCTCGATGTAGTGCTCATGCGCGTCGGCGTACTTCTCGTCACCGAGGAGCTCATCGAGAGTGCCTCGCAGGGAGGACAACCCACGCAGGGCGGGCAGCTCGTGCAGGCGAACGTCGGTCACGCCGTCGGCATCGAGATCGACGAGCCACACGCCCTTGCGATGACTGTTCTCACCAAAGGAGTACGGCATCGGCGAGCCGCTGTAGCGCACCGCCGGGGTGATCTCCTGCGGTGAGTGCAGGTGACCGAGCGCAACGTAATCGATCCCTGAGAACGTATCGGCGGCAACCGTTTCCACCCCACCGACGCTGATGGACCGCTCCGATCCGGTACTGACGGCCCCGCTGACGAACGCGTGGGCGGCGACGACGGTACGCGCGCCGCGTGCGGTGGCGTCGGCGCGCACCCGGTCCATTGCCGCGCCCAGGACGCCCTGATGACCGCACGGGGCATCGATGTCGAAAGCCTTTCGGACGGCGTCGGGTTCGAGGTAGGGAATCCCGTAGAACGCCACCGGGCCGAACTCGTCGTCGAGCAGGACCGGTGTGTCGATGGCAGCCACACTCGTGCGCAGGTGCAGTCCGCCCGCGGCCGCGAATGCCGATGCGGCACCGAGTCGGGTCGGTGAATCGTGGTTGCCGGAGGTGACGACGATCTGCGCCCCGGCGGCGGCGATGTCACCCAGGCCGGCGTCGTAGACGGACACCGCATCCGCCGAGGGAACCGAACGGTCGTACACATCGCCCGCCACCACGACGACGTCGACCGACTCGGCGGCGACGATCGCAGCAATGTCGGCGAGCATCCGACGTTGATCGGAGAGGAGCTCGACACCGTGGAACGTCCGGCCGAGGTGCCAGTCCGAGGTGTGCAGAATCCGCATGTCCAACACCGTACGATCGGCCACCGACAGATCGGGGGAGGCGCCGCGGGGACATCCCGCAGCACCTCCCCCGACCTGGGACGGACTCGGCGAACCGGGCTACGCCGCGCCGGCTCCCTCGACCTCGCCCTTGGAGACCGCGGCCGCCGCGGTGAACGGCGACGCCTGGTGCTTGGGCCGCGTCAGGAACAACGTGGCGAGAACACCGATCAGCAGCACCCCGGCCGGCAGGTACAGCGACTGGCCCATGGCGGTGGCGAACGGCTCACGCACGAACGCGGGCAGCTGACTGACCGCACTGCTCTGCTCGGTGGTGTTCACCCCGGGCAGTTCGGCGGCCAGTCGGGTCTGCATGATGGCGCCGACGGCCGCCGAGCCGATCACCGAACCGATCATCCGGGTGGTGTTGTAGACCCCCGCTCCCGCGCCGGCCTGTTGCCATGGCAGGTTGCGTGTCGCCGTCGCCGCCAGCGGCGCCCAGATGCCCGCCGAGGCGATGCCCATCAGACACATCGGAATGATCAACTGCCACACCGGTGTCGACGGGCGGGCGATCACGCCGACCCAGCCGACGGCGATCGCCTGCAGCAGCAACGCGGTGGCGATGATCGCGCTGGGATGGACCTTGTCGAGGACCCGACCGACGATCGGCGCGAGGATGCCGGTGAGCACCGCCATCGGCACCATCATCACCGCCGAGCGGGTCGGCGACATCCCGCCGACGAGCTGCAGGAAGAACATCACGGGGATCATCAGGCCGGAGATCGCGAAACCCATCGACGCGATACCGATGTTGGAGAGGGTGAAGTTGCGGTCCTTGAACAGCGAGAGCGGCACGAGTGGTTCGGTGCGGATGCGCGACTGCCAGTAGATGAAGACGGCCATCACCGCGATGCCGCCGATGATCAGCACCCAGATCCAGGCCGCCCAGTCGTACTTCTCGCCATCCTGGATGCCGAAGACGAGCGCCGACAGACCGACCGCCGACAGCACCACGCCGATCCAGTCGAAGGAATGGTCGTGGGTGTCGACCGAGGGCACCAGGGTGGCGGCGAGGATCAGCCCGACGATGCCGACCGGCAGGTTCACGAAGAAGATCCACTCCCAACCGAATTGGTCGGTGAGGATCCCACCGAGCAGCGGGCCGACCAGGGTGGCGACACCGGCGACGGTGCCCCACACGCCCATGGCCGCGCCGCGCTTCTCGGGCGGGAAGATCCGGGTGATGAGCGCCATGGTCTGCGGGGTGATCAGCGCGGCACCTATGCCCTGGAGGGCGCGTGCGGCGATCAGTTCACCGATCGAACCGGCGAAACCGCACCACACACTCGCGGCGGTGAAGACGACCAGCCCGACCTGGTAGACGAGTTTGGGGCCGTATTTGTCACCGAGCCGTCCGGTGATCAGCAGCGGTACGGCGTAGGTGAGCAGGTAGGCGCTGGTGACCCACACGATGCCGTTGACGTCGGTGCGCAGGGCGACCTGGATCTCGGGTTGGGCGACGGCGACGATCGTCATGTCGACGAGGATCATGAAGAACCCGACGCACAGCGCCATCAGGGACAGCCAGGGGCGGTTGGTCACCGCCGCCGGGGAGGTGGACGTACTCATTGCGGGGTCACTTTCTGTGGAGACTCTGGGGAGGAGAACATGTGCTGCATGGCGGCATAGGGCGAATCCGGGTCGTCGAGCCATTCGATCTCTCCGGACTCCAGACGGCCGAGAAGACCGGCGAGCCACTCGATCTGGGTCCGCAGGGTGACGATCCGACAGCCGGCGTCGAGGAAGAACATCTCCGGGATGCCCTTGCCCGACGCCCACTCGGCGGCGTCGACGAACTGCGCGAGATCGGCGCGCATCGCCTCGATGCGGGCCGAGAGCAACTCGATCACCCGCGGCCGGGGAAGGGCATGGGCTTCCGACAGCGCGAGGTAGAGCTCGGGATACTCGGGTGAGTGCTGGGCGAGGATGCGCTCGAGATTGACCACGAGCGCCTCCTGTCCGGCCTCGGTGATCGCATAGACGGTGCGTTCGGGCCGGTTGCCCTCGCGTCGGACGTCGTGGACCTCGATCAGTCCGTTCCCGAGAAGCCGGTCGACCGTGTGGTAGAGCGTGCCCGGCCGAAACTTCACCAGCCGATCCTCACGTCGCTCGAGCGTGATCTGCACCATCTCGTACGGGTGCAACGGTTGTTCGGCGAGCAGCCCGAGCACCAGCACCGCCAACGGAGCCAACACATGCTCACCCCCACCGCGACCGGCACCCACGACGCCCACCTTTCGACCCACACCAAATATTCCACGTGGAATATACACCCTGGAGTGTTCGGTGCCAATGTCGTGAGCGCTGATTAGTGTGGTCGTCATGGACACCGACACCACCCCCGCAGCAGCGGGCTCATCCGGCTCGTCAACGTCCGGCACGCAGGGTTCGTACGTCACCGGCGGCCAGGAGTTCGTCCGCGACACCAAATACATCGAGACCCGCATCACCCGGGACGGCCGGGACGGCTATCCCGTCGAGGCCGGCCGCTACCGGCTCGTCGCCGCCCGCGCGTGCCCGTGGGCGAACCGCACGCTGATCGTGCGCCGGCTCCTCGGACTCGAGGACGCCATCTCCCTCGGCCTGTGCGGACCCACCCACGACGCCGACTCGTGGACCTTCGATCTCGACCCCGGCGGTGTCGATCCGGTGCTCGGCATCCCCCGCCTCAAGGACGCCTACGACAAGCGTTTCCCCGGCTACCCCAAGGGCATCACCGTGCCCGCGATCGTGGACATCCCGACCGGCGAGGTCGTCACCAACGACTTCCCGCAGATCACCATCGACTTCGAACTCGAGTGGACCGATCACCACCGCGACGGCGCACCGCAGCTCTACCCCGAGCATCTGCGCGACGAGATCGACGCCGTCAACAAAGGGGTGTACACCGAGGTCAACAACGGCGTCTACCGATGCGGTTTCGCCGGTAGTCAGGACTCCTACGACAAGGCCTACGCACGGCTGTTCACCAAGCTCGACGAGCTCTCCGAACGACTCGCGACACAGCGATACCTGGTGGGCGACACCATCACCGAAGCCGACGTGCGACTGTTCACCACCTTGGCGCGGTTCGACGCCGTCTATCACGGCCACTTCAAGTGCAATCGCACCAAACTCGCCGAGATGCCCGTGCTGTGGGCCTATGCCCGCGACCTCTTCCAGACCCCGGGCTTCGGCGACACCACCGATTTCACCCAGATCAAGCAGCACTACTACATCGTCCACCGCGACATCAATCCCACCGGGATCGTTCCGCAGGGCCCCGACCTGCGCAATTGGCTGACCCCGCACCACCGCGAGGAGCTCGGCGGCGCCCCGTTCGGCGACGGCACCCCGCCACCACCCCCGCGTCCCGCCGAGGTCGTCCCCGCCGAGCACTGGGTACCGACGTCATGAGCGAGAAGACGACTCCCGCGTCCGGGCGGTCGGTGGAGTTCACCGGCAACATGCTCGACAAGGCGCAGCGGCTGCAGGCACCCGCTGTCGCCAAATATGTTCGGGCGCTTCGGGAGAAGCATCCCGACGACTCCCCCGCCCAGATCATCACCCGCCTGGAGAAGCGCTATCTCACCGCGGTCACCGGGTCCGGGTCGGCGGTCGGCGCGACCGCCGCGGTCCCCGGCGTCGGCACGTTCACCGCACTGGGCGCGATGACCGGCGAGACAGCGCTGTTCCTCGAGGCGTCGGCGCTGCTGGCACTCGCGATCGCCGAGGTGCACGGCATCGGGGTGCATGAGAGCGAACGTCGTAAGACGCTGGTCCTGACCGTCGCCCTCGGCGAGGAGGGCCTGAGCATCCTCGGCCGTGTCGTCGGAACGCAGGGTGGCGCCCTACGCCGACTCGGGCGCGCCTCGGCCCCGAGTGGCGCCTTCGCGAAACTCAACAAGAACCTGATGAACCGGATCGCCAAGAAGTACGCGCTCAAACGCGCTCCGTTGGTGATCGGCCGCCTCCTCCCCGCGGGTATCGGGGCGGTCATCGGCGGAGCGGGTAACCGGGTGCTGGGCAGGCGGGTGATCGCCAATGCGCGCGAGGCCTTCGGTCCCCCACCACAGCACTGGACGCTCGACGGCACCGTTGTCTCCGACCCCTGGTTGCCCCGCGGCAACCCGTGACCGCCTCGACCCGCTGGACCCAGGTCGATCCACCCGCCACCGGGCCGGTCGTTCCGGAAGCCGGCTCACCCGACGACGGTGGACGCGGCTGGGTGCGCCGTCTGACCGCCGAATGCCTGCAGTACCGCCGGCTCGTGATGGTGACGTTGACGGTCACCCTGGTGGCGGTCGGCGTCGACCTGGTCGCGCCATTGCTCGCGCGCGCGGCCCTCGACCGCGCCACCGGCATCCCCGGTTCGTGGACCATCCCGACGATCGTGGTCGCGATGATCGGCCTCGCGATCGTGCGGTATTTCTGCCAGTTCGGTCGCCGGCTGACCGCGGGTCAGCTGTCGATATCGGTGCAGAATGCGTTGCGGCTCAAGCTCTTACGTACCTTACTTCATCTCGACGGCGCCACCCAGACCGACATCCGTACCGGCCAGGTCGTTTCGCGGTCGATCTCGGATCTGCAGATCGTGCAGGGACTGCTGGCGATGGTGCCGCTCTCCGCTGGCGCCGCGGTCCAGGTGGTGATCGCGCTGGGCATCATGCTCTATCTCTCGCCACTGCTCACCGTGATCTCGCTGGCGATCCTGCCGATGGTGGCCGTGGTCGTGCTCACCACCCGCCGCCGATTGTTCGCGGCCACCTGGTCGGCGCAGCAGGCCGCCGCCGATGTGGCACAACACGTCGAGGAGACGGTCACCGGCGTCCGCGTCGTCAAGGGGTTCGGGCAGGAGACGCGCGCCGTCGATGAACTCGTCGGACTCGGACGCGATCTCTTCGCCAAGCGGCTGCGTGCGGGCAAGATCAACTCATACTTCACCCCGACCATGTCGGCGATCCCGCAACTCGGCCTGGTCGCGGTCATCGGTGTCGGTGGCTACCTCACCCTCAACGGGTCGATCACCGCGGGCACCTTCCTCGCGTTCGCGACCTACGTCACGACCATGACCACCCTCGCGCGACTGCTGACCAACGTGGTGGTCAGCGGTCAACTCGCCCGCGCCGCGGTGGAGCGGGTCTACGACGTCGTCGACGCACCCACCGACCCCGACGACGCGAACACCGCCGGTCTGCCCGACGGCCCGCTGGGACTGGAGTTGTCCGGTGTGGTGTTCGGCCACGACGACCGCACCGTCCTCGACGGTATCGATCTGCAGATCGCGCCGGGCGAATGCGTCGCCGTCGTCGGTCCGCCCGGATCGGGCAAGTCGACCCTCGCCGATCTCGTCAGCCGCCACCGACGCCCCGACCGCGGGACCATCGCGCTGCTGTCCGGACCGGATTCCTCGACGCGTCATCCGCTCTCCGAACTCTCTGCGGATGCCCTGCACTCGGCGGTGGGCGTCGTCTTCGACGAGCCGTTCCTGTACTCGGACACCATTGCCACCAACATCACCCTCGGCGATCGTCCCGAGCAGTCCCCCACCCCCGGCTCCGGGCCGGTGGCGCCGCGCCTGCTCGCCGCCGCCCGGGACGCCGACGCCCTCGACTTCATCACCGCACTGCCCGACGGATTCGACACCGTCGTCGGCGAGCGCGGCCTCACCCTGTCCGGCGGGCAACGCCAGCGGGTGGCCCTGGCACGTGCGCTCTACGCCGACCCCCGCTTGCTCGTCCTCGACGATGCGACCTCGGCGGTCGACGCCTCCACCGAGTCACGCATCCTGCACCGTCTGCGTGACCGCTCCACCGACCGGCCCACCATGCTGGTGCTCGCGCACCGGCGGTCGACCCTCATGCTCGCCGATCGTGTCGCCGTCCTCGACGAGGGCCGTATCGTCGACGTGGGCACCGTCGCCGAGCTCGAAGAGCGCAGCCCGCGTTTCCGTGCGCTGATGTCGCCGATCCAGTCGATCGCCGACGACGCCGCCGCAACGTTCACCCCGGCGCCGCCGCAACACACCGAGGACCTGTGGCCCGCCGATGCGCCTGCGCCGGAAGAGGATTCGACCACCCGCGCCGGGAGCGCCGCGCCGGCCGGTGGAACCGGGGGCCGCGGCGGTCGGGGCGCGGGGATCGCCGGCGCATTGGGTGCCATGCCCGCCACCCCGGCCCTGCTCGCCTCCGTCGCACGATTGCGACCCGCCGACGAGGATCCGCGGGTCGACGTCGACGCGATGCGGGTGGAGAATCCGCATTTCTCGCTGTGGCAGATCCTGGCGCCGGTGCGCTGGCTGCTGGCCCTGGCCATCGTGGCGATCGGCGTGGACACCCTCACCGGGCTGGTCTTCCCGTCGTTGGCACGCACCGTCATCGACGCTGCCACCCACACCGACGAACGCACCCTGCTCATCGCGACCGGGATCGGCGTGGGCACCGTCGTGCTCGGCTGGTTCGCCGCCGCGGGCATGACGCTGTACTCGACCCGCGCGGGTGAACGAGTGCTGTTCGGCTTGCGTGTGCGCAGCTACGCGCACCTGCAGCGACTCGGCCTCGACTACTACGAGCGCGAGTTGTCCGGGCGCATCATGACGCGGATGACCACCGACGTCGACGCCCTCTCGACGTTTTTGCAGACCGGCCTGTCGACCGCGATCGTGGCGGTGCTGACGCTGGTCGGGGTCACCGTGGCGATGCTGTTCACCGACCTCGAACTCGGCGCGCTGATCCTGCCGGTACTGCCGGTCCTGATCGTGGCGACCGTGGTCTTCCGTCGGATCGCCTCACGCGCCTACACGCGCTCCCGAGAACTGGTCAGTGCGGTCAACGCCGACTTCCAGGAGAACATCGCCGGCATCAAGACCACCCAGGCCTACCGCAACACCGCCCCGGCCACCCGCCGCTTCACCGGGCTGACGTTGGACTGGGTACGCGCGCGAATGACCTCGCAGCGGGCGATCTCGGTCTACTTCCCGTTCATCACGTTGTGCAGCGATCTGGCGACCGCGGCGACGATCGCGGTCGGCGCGCACCAGATCACGACGGGCGCGTTGTCGGCGGGCACCCTGGTCGCCTTCATCCTCTACTTGTCGCTGTTGTTCGGTCCTGTACAACAACTTTCACAGGTTTTCGACGGTTATCAGCAGGCGGTCGTCGGTCTGCGGCGCATCGCCGACCTCTTGCGTACCGAGACGACCGTCGCCGAACGCAGCGATGCCATCGATCCCGGGGGTGCACGGTTCACCGGTGACGCGCGGCTCGACGACGTCGCGTTCCGGTATTCGGGGGCGAGCGTCGACGCGCTCGGCGGCATCGACCTGCACATCCCCGCCGGCACCTCCCTGGCATTGGTGGGCCGTACCGGCGCCGGCAAGTCCACGATCGTGAAACTGCTCGCCCGGTTCTACGACCCCACCGACGGGGTCGTGCGGATGGACGGCACCGACATCCGCCGGTTCACGCTGCGCGGCTATCGCCGCCACATCGGCATCGTGCCGCAGGAACCGCACCTGTTCACCGGCACCGTCGCCGACAACATCGCCTACGGGCGGCCCGACGCCGACCACGAACAGATCGCCGCCGCCGCCGCGGCGGTCGGTGCCACGACGATGATCGCCGGTCTGCCGGGCGGCATGCGGCACCCGATCGGCGAGCGCGGGGCCGGACTGTCGTCCGGGCAGCGCCAGCTCATCGCGCTCGCGCGAGCCGAGCTCGTCGAACCCGACCTACTCCTGCTCGACGAGGCGACGGCCACCCTCGACCAGGCGACCGAGGCGATGGTGCTCGCCGCCGGCGACGCGGTGACCCGCAGCCGGACGTCGGTGATCGTCGCGCATCGCCTCGCGACCGCGGCGCGCGCCGATGTGATCGCGGTGGTCGACGGCGGCCGGATCGTGGAGATGGGAACACACGACGATCTGCTCACGTTGGGCGGTAGGTACCGCGCGTTCTGGGATGCCGGTGTCGACCCGGACGCCGACGGTATCGAACCTGCCGACGAACTCATCCGCTGAGTTCACCGGCGCCCGGCGGCGACCCGACGACGTGCGCCCTCGGTGAGGTGGGACTCACGACGTCCACAGCGTGGTGGGCGCGTACCATCGGCAGGTGGTTCACGACGATCTTCACAAGAGACTTTCGTCGTGACGTGGCGACCCGACACCTTCAGGGAATTGAGGCGAGAAACCGCTGTGAGCAGTTCGACATCCGAAACCGACTTCGGACAGAACGAATGGCTGGTCGAGGAAATGTACCAGCAGTACCAGAAGGATCCGAACTCGGTGGACCCGAGTTGGCACGACCTTCTGAAGAACTACACACCGAACGGTGGCGACACCGGCGCGAGCGGGTCGTCGAACGGGACCGGTGCCCGCGCCGCATCCGCGAACGGCGCCGCCGGCAACGGCTCGGCGTCCGCCCCGGCCCAGCCCAGCCCCACCAAGCCCAGCCCGACCAAGCCCAGCACTGCCAAGCCCAGCCCAGCCACGTCGACCGACTCTCAGCCCGCCCCGCAGCGCAAGCAGGGCGTGACCCTCGATCAGGGTCCCGAGCCGCGTGCGACGAGCACCCGCAAGACCCCCGCCCGCGAGGCGTCGGCGACCAAGGCCGCCTCCGGCCGCAGCGTCGCCAGCCGCGACGGGTCGTCGCAGTCGCAGAAGGATCGCCCCGCCAAGGAGCCGGTGGCCAAGCCCGCGGCGTCGGCGCCCGCGGCCACCGAGGACGAGACCAAGGTGTTGCGCGGACCGGCCGCCGCCATCGCCAAGAACATGGCGGCGTCGCTGCAGATCCCCACGGCCACCAGTGTTCGCGCCGTTCCGGCGAAGCTGATGATCGACAACCGCATCGTCATCAACAACCATCTCGCCCGCACCCGTGGCGGCAAGATCAGCTTCACCCACATCCTCGGCTACGCGATCGTGCAGGCGATCAAGTCGTTCCCGAACATGAATCGACATTTCGCCGAGGTCGACGGCAAGCCGAACGTCGTCACCCCGGCCCACACCAACCTCGGCCTGGCCATCGACCTCGTCGGCAAGGACGGCAACCGCACGCTGGTGGTCGCCGCCATCAAGAAGTGCGAGACGATGGGGTTCGCCGAGTTCTACACCGGCTACCAGGACATCGTGCGGCGCGCCCGCGACGGCAAGCTCGGCGCGGAAGACTTTGCGGGCGTGACGGTTTCGCTCACCAACCCCGGCACCATCGGCACCGTGCACTCGGTGCCGCGGCTGATGAAGGGGCAGGGCGCGATCATCGGCGCCGGCGCGATGGAGTATCCGGCGGAGTTCCAGGGCGCCAGTGACGAACAGATCGCCGAGCTCGGCGTCGGCAAGCTGATGACGCTGACGTCCACCTACGATCACCGCATCATCCAGGGCGCGGAGTCCGGCGATTTCCTGCGCCGCATCCACGAGTTGCTCCTCGACGACGCGTTCTACGACGAGATCTTCACCGCCTTCCACATCCCCTACGAGCCGATCCGGTGGCGTCGGGACATCCCTGCGGGTGCGGTCGACAAGAACACCCGTGTGCTCGAGCTGATCGCGGCATACCGCAATCGCGGCCATCTGATGGCCGACATCGACCCGTTGATGATGGACAGCGATGCGCGGACCAGCCATCCCGACCTCGACATCCTCACCTACGGCCTGACGCTGTGGGACCTCGACCGCACGTTCAACGTCGGCGGCTTCCACGGGCAGCAGAAGATGAAGTTGCGCGATGTGCTGTCGATCCTGCGTGACGCCTACTGCCGCCACGTCGGTGTCGAGTACACCCACATCCTCGAACCCGATCAGCAGCGCTGGCTGCAGGAGCGGGTCGAGATCAAGCACGTCAAGCCCCCGGTGGCCGAGCAGAAGTACATCCTGTCCAAGCTCAACGCGGCCGAGGCCTTCGAGACGTTCCTGCAGACCAAGTACGTCGGGCAGAAACGCTTCTCGCTCGAGGGCGCGGAGTCGGTGATCCCGATGATGGACGCGGTGATCGACCAGAGCGCCGAGCACGGTCTCGGTGAGGTCGTCATCGGCATGCCGCACCGTGGTCGCCTCAATGTGCTGGCCAACATCGTCGGCAAGCCGTACTCGAAGATCTTCACCGAGTTCGAGGGCAATCTGAATCCGTCGCAGGCCCACGGTTCGGGCGATGTGAAGTATCACCTCGGTGCCGAGGGCAAGTACTACCAGATGTTCGGCGACAACGAGATCAACGTCTCGCTGACGGCCAACCCCAGTCATCTCGAGGCGGTCGACCCGGTACTCGAGGGTCTCGTGCGCGCCAAGCAGGATCAGCTCGACGAGGACCAGCAGTTCTCGATCCTGCCGCTGATGCTGCACGGCGACGCCGCATTCGCCGGCCAGGGCGTCGTGCCCGAGACGCTGAACCTGGCGATGCTGCCCGGCTACCGCACCGGTGGCACCGTGCACATCGTGGTCAACAATCAGGTGGGCTTCACCACCGCGCCCGAGCACTCACGGTCCTCGGAGTACTGCACCGACGTCGCGAAGATGATCGGTGCGCCGATCTTCCACGTCAACGGCGACGACCCGGAGGCCTGCGTGTGGGCCGCCAAGCTGGCCGTGGACTACCGCGAGACCTACCACAAGGACGTGGTGATCGACCTCGTCTGCTTCCGCCGTCGCGGCCACAATGAGGGCGACGACCCGTCGATGACCCAGCCGGCGATGTACGACGTGATCGACACCAAGCGCGGGGTCCGCAAGTCCTACACCGAGGCCCTCATCGGTCGTGGCGACATCTCCACCAAGGAGGCCGAGGACGCCCTGCGCGACTACCAGGGTCAGCTGGAGCGGGTGTTCAACGAGGTCAAGGAGCTCGAGAAGTTCCGTCCCGAACCGTCGGAGTCGGTCGAGGCCGATCAGCCGCTGCCGCAGAAGTTGGTGACCGCCGTCGACAAGTCGGTGCTCGCCGAGATCGGTGACGCGTTCTTCAACGTGCCCGAGGGCTTCGATCCGCATCCGCGTGTCAAGCCGGTGCTCAAGCGTCGTCATGAGATGTCCACCGAGGGTGGCATCGACTGGGCGTTCGCGGAGTTGCTCGCCTTCGGATCGCTGGTCATCGAGGGCCGTACGGTGCGCCTGTCCGGCCAGGACTCGCGTCGCGGCACATTCACCCAGCGCCACTCGGTGCTGATCGACCGGGAGAACGGGTCGGAGTACACCCCGCTGAACCATCTGACACCGCGCGACGGTGAGTCCCTCGGCCGCTTCATGGTCTACGACTCGCCATTGTCGGAGTTCGCGGTCGTCGGTTTCGAGTACGGCTACTCGGTGGGCAACCCGGACGCACTGGTCCTGTGGGAGGCGCAGTTCGGCGACTTCGTCAACGGCGCGCAGTCGATCATCGACGAATTCATCAGCTCCGGCGAGGCCAAGTGGGGCCAGCGCTCCGACGTGGTGCTGCTACTCCCCCACGGCCATGAGGGCCAGGGCCCCGACCACACCTCCGGTCGTATCGAGCGTTTCCTGCAGCTGTGCGCCGAGGGATCGATGACCGTGGCGCTGCCGTCGACGCCGGCGAGCTACTTCCACCTGCTGCGTCGTCACGTCCTCGACGGCATCAGCCGCCCGCTGATCGTCTTCACCCCGAAGTCGATGCTGCGCAACAAGGCTGCGGTGTCGCCGGTCGAGGACTTCACCGAGGACAAGTTCCGCTCAGTGATCGACGACCCGCACTTCGCCGCCAAGGGTTCCGACGCCGACCGCGACAAGGTCAAGCGCGTGCTGCTGGTCAGCGGCAAGCTGTATTACGAGCTCGCCGCGCGCCGTGAGAAGGACGAGCGGGACGACATCGCCATCGTGCGCGTCGAGCAGCTCTACCCGGTGCCACATCGCCGGCTGCGCGACACCCTCGAGCGCTACCCGAACGCCGAGGACTTCGCATGGGTGCAGGAGGAGCCGGCCAACCAGGGCCCGTGGCCGTTCCTGGGTCTGTGGTTGCCCGAGTTGCTGCCGGACCTGCTCAAGGGTCTGCGCCGGCTGTCGCGGCGTCCGATGTCGGCGCCGTCGTCGGGGTCGAGCAAGGTTCATGCCGTCGAGCAGGCCGAGATCATCGACGGGGCTTTCGCCTGACGTTCTTCGAACCGCGAGAGGCCGTATCCGGGAATTTCCCGGGTACGGCCTCTTTGTCATCGCTGCCGTCTTAGTCATCGCTGCCGTCTTTGTCACTGCCGTCGGGTTGCGGGCCGCGACCAGACCGGAGAGGGCCGTTGAAATCGAACAAACGGGACGAATCGTCTACCCTTGGTAGACTTGTATCGTAAGAAGAAACAGACGGGTGACACTGGCGCAACACTGCGCGCGTTTCCTATTGGTTGACAGAGCACCCCGCCAGTGGATTCCTCGACGGCATGGCTCTGCCAGGATCGCAGCTCTCCTCTCCGAAGGACTCCACCCCATGTCTCTCTCTTCCGATCACCCGGACGCGGCGCCGTCCGTGACAGCCGCCCTGACCGCCGACCACCACTCCACCGAAACCGCCGTCGCAGTCGTCGACGAGCGCCGACTGCTCAAGACCATGCATTGGTACGACGGCTTCGTGATGACGCTGTCCAACCCCGGTTTCATCATTGCCGGGATCGGCTACACGACCGGCCAGATCGGCGCCCTCGGTGCGCTCGCCTTCTGGCTCGGGTCGATGATCATCGCCGTGTTGCAGAACAAGATCTACACCGAACCGGCAACGATGTTCCCCGAGCACTCCGGCGGTATCGCGATGTACGCCTTCGAAGGATGGCGGTCACGGTTCAGCCTCGCCGGCCCCATGTCGGCCATCGGTTACTGGGCCGGATGGTCGTCGGTCCTGGCGATCTTCGGGCTCACCACCGGTAGTCTCGTTCAGGCCCAATGGTTTCCAAGCCAGACCTGGAGTGTCACCCACATCGTCCACCTCGATCTGCCCCGACTGATCGCGGTGGGCCTGATCATCGCGTTGTGGATCATCAATTCGCTGGGCGTCAAACCGATGAAGCTGATGGGCTACCTCACCGGCACACTCCTGTTCGTTCCGCTGATCCTGTTCATGATCGTCCCGTTCTTCCTGTCCGACTTCTCGTTCTCACACCTCTCCTGGGGGCTGCTCGGCGCTGCGGGCAGTCCTTGGGGTGCAGTACAACTCGGACTCGTCTGGCTCTACCTCAACGCGTGGTCGGCCTACGGGATCGAGGTGTGTGCGACATTCGCCCCGGAATACCACGACACCGAACGCGACACCCACAAGGCGCTGATCCGCTCGGCCATGTTCTGCCTCGGCGTCTATGCGCTCCTGCCCGTGGCACTCGGCGGCGTGGTGAGCCAGCAAGCGATGGCCGATGCACCCATGGGCTTCTACGCCGATCTCCTCCATCGCGAAATCGGTGGTGCCGCATCGAATGTCGTCATCATCTTCATGATCGGCAGCTTCCTGCTCGGGATGAACGCGGCGAGTGCCGGCGGCGCCCGCACCCTTTACGGCATGGCTCGCAGTGGCATGACGATCACGTGGTTCGACCACGTCAACAAACACAATGTGCCCAATCGCGGAATGTATGTCGACGTCGTCCTCAACATCTGCGCCGTGCTGCTGCTGCCGACAACGGTTGCGGTGCTCGCGGCGAGCAACATGGGCTACGTACTCTGCCACGTCTTCGCGCTGTCGGCGGTCCTGTTGCTACGCAGGGACCGCCCCGACCTGCCCCGCCCCATGCGGCTGTCAACCCCCTGGCTGTGGGTGGCCGCCGCACTGGCCCTCTTCAACTGCCTGCTGCTCGCGGTCGGCGCAACCTCGTTCTCGATGACCGGATACGGCGGAATCCGGGAGTTCATCGTCGGCCTGGCACTGTTGGTGCTCGGCTGCGCCCTCTACATCTACCGCCGTGTGGTGCAGGACCGCGCCCGGTTCACCGTGCGGGACCAGACGATGGACATCCCGGTCGTCACACAGGCCGCAGTTGCAGGCGCGACGGTGTCGAGGACCACAGGGGAAACGGCATGACCGCGACCGTCGGGCTGACCGTACGATGCTCCTGCGGAACCAGTACCGCACAGTTGATGAGCTCCGCATCGCCACGATGGTCCTGTCCCGACTGCGCCACGGGTTGGCACGCCGACGGAGTACAGGCGGTTATCAACGGCGCCAACGAGTTACGCAGAATCAGGTTGTCGATCATGCTCGCGGCGGCAGCACTGCTCGTGGTCGCGGCGACGCTGATCGCGATCAACCCGCACTGGGGCCTCTGCGTCCCCGTCCTCGCCGGCGGGCTGGCACTTCTCGCCAGACCCACCTACCGGCGGCGGTTGACCAACGCACGCCGGCTGCTGGGTACGGCGATCACCCTCTCGCGCGAGTCGGCCCCCTCCTGACCTGTGCCGCGCAACGATCTCATCCGTCGGCACGCACAGCGAGCGCGGGAAGGGAGGTGGTGATCAGGGTGAGGAGCTCAGCCCGGGAAATCGGTGCGTCGGCGAGCCAATTGATCGTCACCTCCTCGACGAAGGCAATCCACCCGGCGACCGCCAACCGCACCGACGCGGTGCTCTCGATGCCGAGCCCGCCCGCGCGCTCGAGAATCCGCTCGACCATGACCGTCCGAGTCTGGTCGGTGACGGCTCGCATCGCCGGGTCGGCGCTGGCCGATCCGCGGATCAACGCCATGTACGCGGTTCGGTTCTCGGTGACGTAGTCGACGAACGCCGACATCGACGCTCCCAAGATCAGCAGCGGATCCCCCAGGGAGTCATCGGGTGCTGTGCAATCGAGCATCTCCTGCGCCTGGGCGCGCGCGATCGCCACATGAAAGTCCTGTTTGGACTCGAAATAATGGAACAGCAGGGCGCGCGACACCCCGGCCACCTCGGCGATGGCGTCGATGGACACCTGCTCCAGCGGTCGGTTGCCGACCATCTCGAGACCGAGTGCGATCAACTGGTCACGTCGCGCCGACGGACTCATGCGGGTACGACGGCCGGAAGTACCGGAACCCGAGGTACCCGGACTCGAGATGCTGGTCTTCGACGTGCTCACGGGGTACATCGTAGCTTATTGATTCTTGTTCAATAGCTATTGACGTTCGTTCAATAGCTCACTAAGCTCAGTCACCATGACAACGCATGATGTAGAGATCGCCATCGTCGGAGCCGGGTTCTCCGGCCTCGGCGCGGCCATCAAACTCGCGCAGCGCGGCATCGACGATTACGTCATCCTCGACCGCGGCAGCGACTTCGGCGGCACCTGGCGCGACAACACCTACCCCGGCGCCGCCTGCGACGTGGCGTCGAACCTGTACTCGTACTCGTTCGCACCGAATCCCGAGTGGTCGCGCTCCTACTCCCATCAGCCGGAGATCCACCGCTACATCAACGCCGTCGCCGACGAGCACGGCGTACGCGCGAAGGCACGATTCGGCACCGAGGTCACCGAAGCCCGCTGGGATGAGGACACCGCCCACTGGATCGTCTCGACGGTCACCGACGGCGCCGAGAACACCTATCGCGCACGTCATCTCGTCGGTGCGGTCGGCCCGCTGTGCGAGCCGAACCTTCCCGACATCGACGGCATCGACTCGTTCGGCGGCACCATCATGCACTCGGCCCGCTGGGACGACTCGGTGGACTTCGCCGGCAAGCGCGTCGCGGTGATCGGCACCGGCGCCTCGGCGATCCAGATCGTTCCCGAATTGGCCAAGGTCGCCGGACATCTCGACGTCTATCAGCGCACCGCGCCGTGGATCGTTCCGCGCACCGAGCGTCCCTACACCCCGGTCGAGCACTGGGCCTTCACGCACATTCCGGCCGTTCAAACCGCCTCACGGGCCGGCATCTACACCTTCAACGAGTTCATCGCCTTCGGCATGACGTATTCGCCGAAGGCACTCAAGCCGGTCGAAATGCTGGCCCGCGCCAACATCTTCCGCGGAATCCGCGACCCGCAACTGCGCAAGGCCGTCACCCCCGAGTTCCAGATCGGCTGCAAGCGCATTCTGCGATCCAACACCTGGTACCCCGCCCTCGATCGCGCGAACGTCGATCTGGTCACCGATCCGATCACGCGGGTCACCGAGACCGGCATCGTCACCGCCGACGGCGCGGCCCACGACATCGACATCCTGGTGGTGGCGACCGGCTTCCACGTCACCGACTCCCCGGTCTTCTCCCACATCGTCGGCGTCGGTGGACGCAGCCTGGCGAATGTATGGGACGAGATCGGGATGCAGGGGTACAAGGGCTCATTCGTCCACGGTTTCCCGAACATGATGCTGATGATCGGTCCGTCGACCGGTCTGGGCCACACCTCGATGGTGTACATGATCGAGTCCCAGCTGAACTATCTGGTCGACTACATCGCCACCGTGCGCGCCCGCGGGGCGACGCGCGTGGAGGTGACCGAGGCCGCACAGCGCCGCTACAACGCCGGCATCGCCCACAAACTCCGCAACAGCGTCTGGGTCAACGGCGGATGCGCCTCCTGGTACAAGGACGTCCACGGCAACATCACCACGCTGTGGCCGGGGTTCACCTTCGACTTCCGGCGCGAGACAAGAAAATTCGACGTGGCCGCCTACGACATCAGCCATGCCGCGAGCACCGTGCCCGCGCAACTCACCTCCGCTCCCACCGCCGGCGTCGGCGCCTGAACACTCCCACCACACGAAAGAAGGCACTCATGAAGGACTTTCGCGACAAGGTCGTCGTCGTCACCGGCGCGGGCTCGGGTATGGGCCGCGACCTCGCGGTCAAGCTCTCCCGTCTCGGCGCGAAACTGGCCATCTCCGATGTGAATCCGGACGGACTGGCGGTCACCGAGAGGCTGATCACCGAGGCCGGCGGCGAAGTGCACACGCAGATCCTCAACGTCGCCGAGCGCGAGGCCGTCCTCGACTATGCCGAGACCGTCGTCGCCCATTACGGCCGGGTCAACGTCATCTTCAACAATGCCGGGATCGCTCACCACGGCGAGATCGAACGCACCGAGTTCAAGGACATCGAGCGCGTCGTCGACGTCGACTTCTGGGGAGTGGTCAACGGCACCAAGGCTTTCCTGCCGCACATCATCGCCTCCGGCGACGGTCACATCGTCAACACCTCGTCGCTGTTCGGCCTCCTCTCCGAGCCCGGCCAGGCCGCCTACAACGCTGCGAAGTTCGCCGTCCGGGGATTCACCGAAGCGCTCAATCAGGAGATGATCGTCGCCAAGCACCCGGTCAAGGTGTCGTGTGTGCACCCGGGTGGCATCAAGACCGCGATCGCCCGCAACGCCACCGTTTCCGGCGATCACGACGCCACCGCGACAGCGAACTTCTTCGATCGCTACCTCGCCCGCATGACCTCCGAGGATGCTGCCGACGTCATCATCAACGGCGTCCGCAAGAACAAGACGCGCATCCTGGTCGGCACCGATGCCAAGTTCCTCGATCTGTGGGTGCGCCTGGTCGCCTCGAAGTACCAGTGGGTCATGGCCAAGGGCACCGCACTGGCGTTGACGCGGGCCAAGTAGGCACGCTCAGATCTGGTGCACGTCAGATCTGGTGCTCATTGAGCCAATCTGCGGCCAGATCCGCCGGATGCGCGCCGGCCCGGACCTTGCCGGCGAGTGTCGCGAGGTCGGCGGTGGTGATCTCGCCGGCCACCCGATTCACGGCCTTCACCTGATCGCGGGTCAGCGCCGCAGTCCGATACACCGGCACGAGTGTCTCGGGCTGCGGTCCGACGCCCCGGCCGGCCGAGCCGGCCAGGGCGGGTAGCGCCTCGACGAGGCCGGCCGGCCCGGAGGCCGAGTCGCCACCGATCTGCAGCGGCGTGAGCAACCCGAGCGCGGTGCCCGATGCCGTCCGCTCGAGCACGGTGTGTACATCGGCAACCCGTTGTACCGGCCCCATCCGGCATCCGGCGTCGGCGAACGCCTGCAGGGTCGCCGGATCGGGCTCGCCGGTCGTGACCACCGGCAGGTCGGCGGGCAGTCTCCCGCAACCCGAGAGGTCGCTCACCCCGGCCGTCGTGGCCAGCGGGGTCGCGACGAACAACTGCGGGGTGGCACTAACCGGCGTCGCGTCGCCGACCGAGACACCTTGCGGCAGAGAATGATTCAGATCGACGTACAGGGCGTCGGAGTTGGGATCACCAGCGGCGGCACCATCCGCGGCGGGCTGCGTGGACGGTGCCGGCGATACGGGCGAGGTCGCCGCCTGCGCCAGCGAGGGCGCGAGTTCGGTCAGCAACCGACCGGTGAATGCCGGGAAGAGATCGACGTCGCCCCGCTGCATCGCGTCGAGTTGCGCGGTGTCGCCGCCGATTCTCGGGTCGACCGCGACGTGCGCACCCGCGGTGCGCAACGCGCCCGCATAGATCTGTGCCATCACGAGCGACTCCGGGGTTCCGGAGGAGCCCATCACCAACGGCCTGTTCTCGTCCGGGCCCGCATCGTCTCCGCCGCCGCTGCCGCATCCGGCAAGCGCCGCGACCAGCACCAGAACGGCTGACAGGATCGCCGGGGCCGCGCCGCGGCGCACTCGTTGTCGCACGGCACTCACCGTAGCGTGCCGGTCACCCGCCGGCGGCGATGAACCCGGCCACCGAGTCGGCGATGAGTTGCACGGCAATGGCCGCGAGAAGCAGACCCGCGATCTTGGCCAGCAGCGTGATGCCGCCGACGCCGAGGATGCGGATGAGCACCGTCGAGTACCGCAGCACGATCGCGACGACGATGTGCACGCTGACGATGGCGGCCGCGATGGCGAGGTAGCCGCCCGCGTCACCGGAGACCCCGCTGACCCCGACGATGACCGCGGCGATCGCACCCGGTCCCGCGAGCAGCGGTGTGCCCAGCGGCACCAGCGCGACGTTGACGTCCTCGGAGGCCTGGGGCGACCCGGCGCTGCCCAGCCCCGTCAGCAGCTGCAGCGCCACCAGCAGCAGAAGCAGACCGCCGGCGCCCTGCAGTGCGGGGATACCGATGTGCAGGTAGTTCAGGATCGCCTTGCCGCCGATGGCGAAGATGCTGATCACCAGCAGACTCACCAGCGGGGCCTGCCAGGCGGCACGGCGCCGGTACTCCGGCGTCCGGTGACCGACCAGTGACAGGAACAGGGGGATCTGCCCGGGTGGGTCCATGATGACCAACAGGGTGATCAGGGTCGTCGTGTAGACCGTGACGTCGAAGGACACGCGCTGATCTTACGGGCGGCGCGTACCATCCCAGGCGTGCCATCGATGCCCCATCTACGCCCCGGCCTCGGATTCACCACCGGCCGTCGCGAGCGACGGCCGCTGCCGAAGATCCCGGTGCCCATCGCCCGGGCGATCGTGGACTGCGCGGTCTATATCGACGGGCATCGGCAGCCGGGACGGATCGGCTACTCCGAGGCCCTCGAGCAGGTGCGCAGTACGGGTGAGGGTTTCGTCTGGCTCGGTCTGCATTCACCCGACGACGAGCAGATGACCGGTGTCGCGGAGGTCTTCGGGCTGCACGAGCTCGTCGTCGAGGACGCGGTGCACGCCCACCAACGCCCCAAACTCGAGATCTACGACAACACCCAGTTCTTGGTACTGCGCACGGTCAAGTACGTCGAACACGAATCGATCGAGCAGGCCAGTGAGGTCGTCGAGACCGGCGAGATCATGATCTTCACCGGCCCCGACTTCGTGATCACGGTGCGCCACGGCGATCACACCCACCTGTCGGGATTGCGCCGACGCATGGAGGCTCGTCCCGAACGCCTCGCCCTGGGCCCGACCGCGGTCATGCACGCCATCGCCGACCTCGTCGTCGACAGCTACCTCGCGGTCAGCGAGAAGATGGAGACCGACCTTCTCGCCATCGAGAGTTCGGTGTTCGGCAACAAGAAGCGTTGGCTCGACATCGAACCGGTGTATCTGCTCAAACGCGAGGTGCTCGAACTTCGCCGCGCGGTGACCCCGCTGACCAATCCACTGTCGCGGCTGACCTCGAATAATCCCTTGGTGCCCAAGGAGATCCGACGCTATCTGCGCGACGTCGCCGATCACCTCACGACCGTCGTCGACCGCGTCGTGGAGTACGACGAGGTCTTGTCGTCGCTTCTCGACGCCGCCGCGGCCAAGGTCGGTATCCAGCAGAACAGTGACATGCGCAAGATCTCCGCGTGGGTGGCGATCGGCGCCATCCCGACGATGGTCGCGGGCCTCTACGGCATGAACTTCGACATCCTGCCAGGCATGCATGATGCGCAGGGCTTCGGTCTGGTCTGCCTGTTCCTGGTGGTGGTCTGCGGCGCACTGTGGGGGGCGTTGCGGCGCAATCACTGGCTGTGAAGCCACTGGCTGTGAAGCGTTGTACGGCAACCAGTTTCAGAACATGGAATTCGGGTTCGCCGAGGTCGAGGGAACGTCCTGGATGACGTCCCAATGCTCGACGATCGTGCCGTCGGCCACACGGAAGATGTCGACGACCGCCTGACCGCGATCGCCGGGACCGTTCACCGAGTGGACGTGCAGATAGACGAGGTCCCCGTCGGTCGCGCTCCGCACGATCGTGCTGCGCGACTGCGGGTTCTGCGCGAACGACCCGGCGAAGAAGTCGACGAACGGCTTCTTGCCGTCGGGCACCAGCGGGTTGTGTTGCTTGTACGTATCGGCCACCACCGAGGCTGCCGAGACGTCGTGGCGGTTGAAGAAGTTGTCGTAGAAATCGACGACCAGTGCACGATTCGCCTCTTCGGCACCGAGGTTGCGTCCCCCGTCGTCCCGGGTGTCCGCGTCACCTGAACCGGCGCAGGCCGCCAGGACCAGCAGGCCGGACAATGCGGCCACCATCGCACTCGCAACGCGTCGACGAACCGTCCATGCCGTGGCCGTCCCCGTCATCCTGATCCCCGTCATCTTCATCGCCTCCAAGACGTGTACCGCGACCGTGTGGCCCGGGATCGTGTCACTGCGGGTCGTGATCAACCCATCGACGAGCGTAGGAACAGCAGCTGCCGATTGTCCCGGTAGTAGAGTGTCGGGTATTGGTAGAAAACAGACACCCGAGATCCGTGAGATCCGGTATCGGCGACTTCCCCGCCCCGTCGACTCGCTCGAGATCACGACGATCGAGGCACTCCGGCAGGGTGCACGCGAGTCGGAATTCACCGGGCCACAACGGATCAACTTCGAGCTCATCGTGTGGATCGAGCGTGGGACCATCACTCATGAAGTCGATTTCGCCCGGTACGAATTGGGTCCCGGTGACGTCTTGTGGGTACATACCGGCCAGGTCCAGCGATGGGGTGACATCGCGGCCGTCGACGGGATCGTGTGCATGATGCCTGCCACCGCGCTCGACACCGCGCTCACCGATCGGCTGGACCGGATCGGGCACTTCTCATGTTGAAGTGGGTTATGCACAGCGCGCCTAACGGGCGCAACGCCTTCTCTCACATAGGTTTTGAGTTGCGAAGATCAATACCTAGAGGAGTCGGCGTTGCGCACCGTGAGTGTACTGCAGAAGGTCCTGGGATTGCAGAAATCCCGTGTGGTCGGTGTTCGGTTCGACACCGACGACGGTGGCGAACTCATTGTCTTCACGGTGCAGTTGCATCAACGGTCCGCTGGGCGGTGTCCGCACTGCCAGAAGCGTTGTGGTCGTTACGACCAACGTGGTGCGAATCGACGGTGGCGGCATCTGGACCTGGGAGGATGGCGGTGCTTCGTCGAGATGGTGTGTGTTCGGGTGTCGTGTCCGTTGCATGGTGTGGTGACCGAATCTGTGCCGTGGGCGCGGGCCGGGGCGCGGATGACCAGGGCATTTGACGATCAGGTGGCATGGCTGGTGGCGCACTCTCCGATGTCGTCGGTGCAGGAGATGATGCGCGTGTCGTGGGCGACGGTGTCGCGGATTGTAGATCGCGTCGTCGCTGATCATCTTGGTCGGACTGACCGGTTGAATGGTTTGCGGCGCATCGGTATCGATGAGATCTCCTATCGCAAGGGTCGGCGTTATCTGCTTGTCGTTGTTGATCACGACACCGGCCGGATGATCTGGGCCGGGGAGGGAGCGACCAAGGAGACCTTGAACCGATTTTTTGATGAACTCGGGCCGCAGCGAACCCGGGAGCTTACCCATGTCAGTGCCGATGGAGCTGATTTCATCGCGACCGTGTTGGCGCAACGAGCACCTGAGGTCTACGTGTGCATGGATCCGTTTCACGTGTTGCAGTGGGTTTCTCAAGCCATGGATCGGTGTCGGTCGCGGGTGTTGAGCCGGATTGACGGACTCTCGCAGGCCGATCGCAAACGTCTGCGCTGGGCGTTATTGAAGAATCCGGAAGATCTGACCGCTGAGCAGGAACATGCCCGCCAGATTGTCATCAATGCCGCAAACAATGTGCTGGCGCGGGCTTATCAGCTCAAAGAGCTTCTCCGTCAGATACTTACGAGGAAGTTCGGCCGTACCTGGCAACGGTTGCGGCGCTGGCTCGCCGAGGCTGACAATAGCGGTATCAGTGAGATGCAGACGGTCGCTCGGTCGGTCCGGGCCCGCGAAATACAGATCTACAACGCCGTCACGTGTGAGATGTCTAACGGTCGTGTGGAAGCCAACAACACTCACCTACGCGCATTGACAAAACGGTCGTACGGATTTCACAGTCCCGAGGCGCTCATCGCGATGGCAACACTGACCCGAGGCGGTGCGTGCCCGGCCCTGCCACAACAAAACTGACCCACTTTAGGGTGAGGAGAGCCCCGGATCGGCGGATGGGCACGGTCGCACTGGCCCGCCGACGGTCCGGGCGCTGCACAGGACTTCGCGATGCTCCTGTCCCACTATCGGCGTTCCCGAGATCTCGTCGGCCACGACGCCGAGGCCTACGACGCCGCGATGGTCCTGCTGACCTCGGGTGTACTGATGGTGTTGGCGTCACATGACCTCGGCGACGCGACGTCCGAATGGGGCGGGCACGAACTGCTGTGGCGGTTCCGGGCCGAAGTCGATCGTCACCATGCGCAGCGACGATCCACCCGGTGGTACGCACGTCGTCTCGGCTACTCGGAGCGAACACTGCACCGAGTGGTGCTCGCTCATCTCGGGGTGACTCCGCGCAGGGTGATCGAGGATCGAATGGTGTTGGAAGCCAAACGAATGTTGGTACACGAGTCCGGTTCGATCTCGACCGTGGCACGCTCACTCGGTTTCGACGACCAATCGAACTTCACGAAGGTCTTCAAACGATCGACCGGCCTGACCCCCGGCGAGTTCCGGACATCGAGTCGCTGAACCACTCCCCCTCACATGGTGGCCGGTGACCGCGCCGGATCGGCGAGGTCGATATCGGCCTCGGCCCACGCCTCACGCAGCGCCTCGACACCCTTGAGGCGCAGCCATGCCGCTTCGTTCGCGGTGATCGGGATCGCCCGCAGAAAGCGCACCGGGTCCATCGGGGCCGGTAACCCCAGCGTGCCGAGATCATCGTCGGAGACCATGACTGCGGTGAAAGGCGCACCGTCCCAGAGTGGTTCGCCGAGATCGAGGAGCGCGTCGGCCACCAGCACCAAGCCCTCGACGGCCGGGGCCGCGGCCAGTGTCGCCAGCCGTCGATGCAGGCCCGGCAGCGCAGTACCAGCGTGCATACGAACGACCAGTTCGGCCCGCGGGCCGCGCACCGGGTCCGGATTCAGGTCGGACGGATCGGTCATCGGATGCCGCGCACAACCGACCGTGACGTAGACGACCTCGGTGCCGAGAACAACGCGCACCACGTCGATCGGCTCAACCCCGAGGAAGGTCACCGAGGCGCGCTGCGGCGCCCCGCCGAGAGAGTCGACGAGGTATCGGTTGATGGCATCGGTGGTGGAGTCGCTCACGACCCCCACGGTAATGGCAACGCGCCGTCATGGACGTGGGAGGCGTCGGTGCAGCGGATTGGTGCTCACAGGTGTCCGCCCGCGTGCCGTGGACGGGACGGTTGAGACCACCGCGGGCGCTTCGGCGCTCGAGCGCGTCGCGTCCTGCAGCCGCATGGCGGTACTCGAGCCGGCACCGAGCGCAGGTGCCCGCACCCGCCGCGGCGCCGCATGTCCGCAGTCGGGACAAGTGATCGCGTCGGGGACCGCAGCCATCGAATAGTGTCGTTCGACTATCGCGCACCGCCGGTCACACCGGAACACATAGGTCGGCATGTCGGCCACCCTAGCCCGATCGGCGTCATCCCGCATCGGATTGAGCTGCGAACTCAGACAACGTCATACGCTCGTAACGCGCATTGGCTGCGAAACCGATACGAACGTAGTTGAATAGTTCCACCCGGAAACAACCACGTCTCACGGAGGTTCTGTCGATGCCCGAGCTCCTCTTTCCCCTCGATTCCGCGAAGCCCTTCACCGAGCAGCGTCAGATCGGGCACAACCGTTGGCATCCCGACATCCCGCCCGCGGTCACCGTCAAGCCCGGGGACACCTTTCGCGCGCATTGCCGAGAATGGTTCGACGGCGCGATCCACAACGACGACTCCGCCGACGACATCCTCAACGCCCCACTCAACAACGTCCACACCTTGTCGGGGCCGTTCGCGATCGAGGGCGCCGAGCCGGGTGACCTGCTGATCGTCGACATCCTCGACGTCGGGCCCATCCCGCAAGAGGATTCGGGACCGCTGGCAGGCCAGGGCTGGGGGTACACCGGCATCTTCGCAAAGCTCAACGGCGGCGGCTTCCTCACCGAACAGTTCCCCGACGCCTACAAGGCGATCTGGGACTTCGCCGGCCAGTCGGCCACGAGTCGCCATGTGCCGCATGTGAAGTACACGGGTATCGTCCATCCCGGTCTGATGGGCACGGCGCCGTCGGCGGAGTTGCTCGGCCGGTGGAATGCGCGCGAAGCCGCACTGATCGCCACCGATCCCGACCGCGTGCCCCCGCTGGCACTTCCGCCGGAGCCCGACGGCGCGATCCTCGGATCGCTGACCGGCGACGAGTTCACACGGGTCGCGGGCGAGGGAGCACGCACCGCTCCCCCGCGCGAGAACGGCGGAAACCAGGACATCAAGAACCTCACCAAGGGCACCCGCGTCTTCTATCCAGTGTTCGTGCCCGGCGCGAACCTGTCCTTCGGCGATCTGCACTTCTCCCAGGGCGACGGCGAGATCACCTTCTGCGGTGCCATCGAGATGGGTGGCTTCATGGATCTCCACGTCGACCTCATCAAGGGCGGTATGGAGACCTACGGCGTCAGTGAGAACGCAATCTTCATGCCGGGCAACACCGATCCGCAGTATTCACAGTGGATCGCCTTCTCGGGCACGTCGGTCACCCTCGACGGTGAACAGCGGTATCTCGACTCGGACCTGTCCTACCAGCGTGCATGTCTGCACGCCATCAACTATCTGACGAAGTTCGGGTACAGCCCCGAGCAGGCTTACCTGCTGCTGGGCTCGGCACCGATCGAGGGACGCCTCTCGGGAGTGGTGGACATACCGAATTCGTGTGCGACGGTGTACATCCCGACCGCGATCTTCGACTTCCCGGTGGCCCCGTCGACATCGGGGCCGGTGCAGATCGACCCGGGGATGGGCGCGCCGCATTCGGCGTTCTAGGCGCGTCCGCTCAGTCCAGTCGGTGGATCGGACGTGAATATCGACGGTGCCGATCGACGGTAGACCGGAACCCGGACCAGCACAAGCTGTCTCGAGCTCCTCGCTGCCTTCGTCACACCTCGACCGGCGGACATAGGAACTCCGACCGGACCCGACTCCGCTCAGCCGGTCAGATCCATCGCCCCAAGGGCGCCAAGAGCACTCGCCAGTCGGGCCCCCGGCCCGTCGGCGTCATCGATCACCCCGGCAACCGCGGACGAGCGCGCGATGCGCGCCTTCGACCGCGAATGGAGCATGGCGCCCCGTCGGGTGGCGAAGACCACCACCCGACGTCGGTCGGTCTCGTCGGGCCGCCGGTGCACGAGGTTCTCGTCGATCATCCCGTCGATCAGGCGGGTCAGGCTCGGCCCGGGCAACAAGGTGACCGCAGCCAGTTCCGACATCGACCTGCCCGTTCCGCCCTCCAGCGCCGCCAGAACGTGCCACTGCGCCGTCGTGAGACCGTCCAGCTCGGCTGCGACCGCTGAGTCAAGGTGCGCCGCAGCGATATTCAGCAGACGTGACAGCTCCTCGACGGCAGCGGCACGCGCATTCGGGGCACTGGACATGATGAGCCATCGTATCGTGAACCCCTCCGGTGCGACAGCGCAGCCGGCGTTGCGCAACCGTCGATTCGTGGGACACTGTGCAGGTCAGCACGTATCCACCCCGGGAGTCGGTTGTGGCCTCACCAGTGGTTCTCAGAGGCGACGACGCCACCCTCGACGTCGCTCTCGCAGTACCGCTGAGCGGTCCGGCCGGCATGTTCGGTCCCTCGTGCGAGGCGAGTGCCGAACTGGCCGTCGCCGATGTCAACGCGGCCGGCGGCATCCTCGACCGCCCGGTTCGGGTGCATCTCGTCGATGCGGGCGCACCCCTGAACCGGTTGTCGGACACGGTCGACCGCCTCGTCACCACCGGACACGTGGAGAGTGTGATCGGGTGGCACCTGTCCAACGCGCGCAACGTGATCACCCCGCACACGGCCGGGCGGGTGCCATACGTGTACACGACGTTCTATGAGGGTGGCGAGGACGCCGACGGCGTGTACATGGTGGGTGAGACCCCCGATCAGCAGTTGTTCCCGGCCATCCGATGGCTGCGCGCGAACCGAGGAATCCGACGCTGGTGCGTGATCGGCAACGACTACGTGTGGCCTCGCGCGACCTCTGCACGTACCCGCGACTTCCTCCATGGCGCGCACATGGACTTCCTCGGCGATCACTTCGTCCCGCGGCGCGGCCGGGATTTCGGGTCTGCATTGCAGATGATTGCCGACACCCGCCCCGACGGGGTGCTCGTCCTCATGGTCGGCGCCGACGCCGCCGCATTCCACCGTGCGTTCGCCGCGGCGGGTCTCGACGAACAGCACATCCGGCTGTCGATGATGATCGGTGAGGACGTGCTGTGCGGCTGCGGCGCCGAGGCCACCCACGACCTCTACACGGCGTGCGGATACTTCGAAAGTGTGGTCACCCCCGAAGGTCTCGAGTTCGGGTCCCGGTACGAGCGCCGATTCGGCCGCTCGGCACCGGGATTGAACAACATCGGCGAATCCTGTTACGAGGGGCTGATGCTGCTTGCGGCGCTCGCCCGGGCCGCGGGCTCGCTCGACACCGCCACGATCGGCCGGACGACGCGCGGCGTGACCTACCGCGGACCGCGGGGCGAGGTCGAGCTCTGTGGCCGGCACACCCGTCAGCCGGTGTACCTCGCGCAAGCCGACCACCTCGCGTTCGACGTGATCACCGAACTGACCGCCTGACGCATCGACTCCTCGCCCGATCCGGACGTTCCACACCGGGGCGACGGTCGATTACGGTGTGCATGTGGTGAACATCCTGGCGGTCGCCGACGAGGTGGTGGAGTCACTCACCTTCGGGGTGGGCATCGAGACCAAACCCGACCTCATCCTGGGCGCGGGCGATCTTCCCTACAAGTATCTCGACGTGCTGTCGAGCCTGTGCGATGCGCCATGTGTATTCGTTCCGGGCAACCATGACGGTGATCTGCGCGGTTACCGGTCCTCGCGTGCCGGCTGGACCCGCGCGGGATTGCCGACCAGCTATCCCGGGCCCGAGTGCGCGGTCAACGCCGACGGTCGGACGGTGACGGCGGCCGGCGTCCGGATCAGCGGCCTCGGGGGCAGTAT
>NZ_BAEI01000016.1 GCF_000241325.1 Gordonia polyisoprenivorans NBRC 16320 = JCM 10675
ATCGTCAGCGCCCTGCATCGCGCGGTGCCGCTGCGCCCGGATTCGGAGTCCGACACCGACGCCGTCATCGACGCCATCCAGACCGACGCGGCGATCAACCCCGGCAACTCCGGTGGTCCGCTGGTCGACGCGCAGGCCAAGGTGGTGGGTATCAACACCGCCGGGCTCGTCCCGGGCGGTGGCTCGATCGGACTCGGGTTCGCCATCCCGATCGGTGAGGCGGTGCCCATCGCGCAGGCCCTGATCCGCGACGGCAAGGTCAACCACCCGCAGATCGGTGTGAACGCCAGCGACGTCCGCAACGACAGGGTGCTCGGCGCCCAGATCCGCAACGTGGTGGCCGGGGGTCCGGCGGCCCAGGCCGGGCTGCGGGAGAACGACGTGATCGTCTCCTTCAACGGCCGCACCATCGAAAGTGCCGACGAATTGACCGTCGCCGTGCGTACCGCGAAGATCGGGGAGCCGGTCAAGTTCACCTACTGGCGTGACGGGCGTACCTTCGAGGGCACGATGACGCCCGCGAGTGACTGAGAACGTCCACCACCAGCGGACGCGCGAGAGCGGGGAAGTGCCATGTTCGACAGTGTGGGTTGGGGAGAGATCTTCATCCTGATCGTCGCCGGACTCGTCATCCTGGGACCGGAACGGTTGCCCGGTGCGATCTCGTGGACGATGCAGTCGCTGCGCAAGGTTCGCGAGTATGCGACCGGCGCGACCGATCAGCTCAAGAACGACTTCGGTACGGACTTCGACGACCTCCGCAAACCGCTCGCCGAGCTCAACGAGCTACGCGGTATGACACCGAAGTCGATGATCACCAAGCATCTGCTCGACGGCGATGACTCCGTCTTCAAGACCTTCACCGATGCCGGTTCGGTACTCAAGTCGGCCACCGACACCCCGCCGATCAAGCCGGTGTCCAAGCCCATGCCCGACGGCCCCGTCGGTGAGCCCGGGCCGTCGCTGAGGAAGCCGAGTGCCGCGGACTCGTCCGAACACCGGCCCGCACGCGGTCATCACGACGTCTCCGATTGGGACGCAACGTGATTCGCTGATCGACGAAGTATCGGCGAGCGAACGTCAGTGCCGAGTGGTGTCGATGCCCAGGCTCATGCCGGCCAGGCCGCGACGACGGACCGCGAGTTTGTCGGCGATCGCGCGCAGCGCCGATCCGGACGCGGAGTCGGGCGCGGCGAGCACGACCGGTGTGCCCGCATCACCGCCCTCCCGCAACGCCGGTTCGAGTGGCACCTGGCCGAGGAGATCGACCTGCGCGCCGACCATCCGGGTCAGCCGGTCGGCGACCGTCTGGCCGCCACCGGAACCGAAGGGCTCCATCCGTGTGCCGTCGGGCAGTTCCATCCACGACATGTTCTCCACGACGCCGAGGATCTTCTGCCGGGTCTGCAGGGCGATCGCGCCGGCACGTTCGGCGACCTCGGCGGCCGCCTGCTGTGGGGTGGTGACCACCAGGATCTCCGCACCGGGGATCAGCTGGGCGATCGAGATCGCGACGTCGCCGGTGCCGGGCGGCAGATCGAGCAGCAGCACATCGAGGTCACCCCAGTACACGTCGGCCAGGAACTGCTGCAGTGCCCGGTGCAGCATCGGTCCGCGCCAGGTGACCGGGGTGTTGCCGCTGGTGAACTGGCCGATCGAGATGAACCGCACGTCGTGGGAGATCGGCGGCATGATCATCTTCTCGACCTGGGTGGGCTTGGCGTCGCTGCCGAGCATCCGAGGCACCGAGTGGCCGTAGATATCGGCGTCGAGCACCCCGACAGACAATCCGCGCTCGGCGAGCGCGCAGGCGAGATTGACGGTGACCGACGACTTGCCGACGCCGCCCTTGCCCGAGGCGACGGCATAGACACGGGTCAGCGATCCCGGTTGGGCGAACGGGATCACCGGTTCGGCGGAGTCACCCCGCAGCTTCTTGCGGAGCTCGGAGCGTTGCTCGTCGTCCATCACGTCGAGGGTCACGCGTACCTCGCCAACCCCTGGCACGTCGGAGACCGCGGTCTGCACCCGGCCGCTGATCTCGCCGCGCATCGGGCAGCCCGAGGTCGTCAGGTACACCGCGACGTCGACACTGGCGTCGTCGTTGACGGCCACCGATTTCACCATGCCGAGATCGGTGATGGGTTTGCCGATCTCCGGGTCCCGCACCTTGGACAAGGCGGCGCGGACCGCGGATTCGTTGGGCGTCACTGCTGTAGTCATCACCTGCCAGCTTAACCGCCGGTGATGACGTGGCCGTCGGAGTGACCCCTCGGCGCACCCGTGGTCGGTCTCTCGCCGCCAGTCCGATCAGCGAGCCGGGGTGGTCTGCGGGGTGACCCGAGGTGTGGGTGCCGGTGCCGGCGGCGGCTGACCGGGCAACGTGATCCCCGGTGGCAGACAGATCATGCCGAGACACTGCTGGCTCGGGGTGGTCGTCGTCGGGGCCGAGGGGCCCGACGAGGGGGCGCCGCTCGACGGGGAGGACGGCCGGGACGGTGAACTCGACGACGAACTCGACGGCGGGCGCATCTCCGGGATCGGGGTCGTCGGCATCACTCCGGTGGCATACGCCGCCGCCCAGGCCAGCACGTTCTGCGCGTACGCCAGGGAGTGGTTGTACCGCATGACCGCGGCGACCTTGTTGCTGTCGGCCATGATGTCGGACACGCCCGCGCACAGATAGCGCGCCGCCGAATAGGTGGCGTCGAAGATGTTGTTGGGATCGGCCTTGCCATCTCCGTTGCCGTCGCTACCCCAGGCGGCCCAGGTGCTCGGGATGAACTGCATCGGTCCCATCGCCCGCGCATGCGATCCGTCCGCGTTGCGGATGACCTCGTTGCCCGCCAGTGAACCGTCGAGCACCGGCCCCTCGATGGGGACGAGGGTGGTTCCGTACTGGTCGACATCGCCGTTGTCGGCGTGATTGGACTCGATCCGTCCGATGCCGGCGAGCAGGAACCACGGGATCTTGCAGGCCGCGTTCTCCGAGGCCTCTCGGTCGGCGGCGAGTTTGTACGCCTGCAGCACGATTCCCGGAATGCCGAGCGGCCCGGACGGCAGATCCGCCGACAACCGGAATTGCGGCGCCACGTCGGGATCGGCCGGACGGGCCGCCGGAGGGGCGAAGCCCAGCAATGAAACAGGTTGTGCGGCAGCGACTCCCGCCACATCGATCGGGGCGTTCGCGGCGAGTGGGACGCCACCGCCGTCGTGGGCGCTCGAGGTGGCCGCACCCAAGACCATCGCGCCGACGAGGAGACTGCCCGCGCCGACCGACAGCGTGCGTCGGGTCAGCATCGAACCGCGATGCGGGCCGCGGGACCGACGAAAGGGATGGGGCACCCTCATTGTGGGTCCCCGTGGTCGTGGGTCGGCCCCGTGCGCACTGTGCGCGCCATCGATCCGCGCCGCGCCGCGCCCCTGGTCCCCGTACGCGCTGTCTGCCCTGTCACGTCGTTCACTCCGTTGTCAACGTCCACCCGTCGTCGCCCCCCGAGAGAGCGGATGCGGTCGGGCCGGGTCTCGTGGGTGACACGAGCGGCAGCCGACCGGCACTGTGGTCCACCATACATATGGGTCGGATGTCCCAGTCGGTGAACTCAGGGATTGGAATCCGGGGATGGGAACCCTGGGAACGCCTGACACGGGGAGACGACCGATCCGAAGGTGTAGTCGGTGATCTCGGGTGCGGTGTTACGCCCGGTCGGGGCTACCTCGACGGGAGACGTGATCCGACGGTTGGTCGAGGTCGCGGTTGGCCAGCCGGTCGGCGAGGTCGTCGAGCAGGTCGTCGAGTTCCTTGCGCAGGTAGTCGCGGGTGACGGTGTCACCGACGGCCAGGCGCACCGCCGCCAGCTCGCGGGCGAGGAACTCGGTATCGGACTTGGTCTGCGCGGCGCGGGTGCGATCCTCCTCGAGCGCGACCTTGTCGCGGTTCTCCTGACGGTTCTGCGCGAGCAGGATCAGCGGCGCCGCGTACGCGGCCTGGGTGGAGAAGGCGAGATTGAGCAGGATGAACGGGTAGGGATCCCATCGCAGCGACACCGCGAACAGGTTGATGGCGATCCACACCACCACGATCACGGTCTGGATCGCGAGGTAGCGGCCGGTTCCGAGGAAACGGGCGATGCGTTCGCTGTAGACGCCGACGACGTCGGAGTCGAGGTTGAAGGCCGGACGCCGACGCTCGCGAGGGGTATCCAGCCTGCGGCCCCGGGGTTCGCTCACGACCGCACCTCTTCGGCCGAGTCGATCGGCTCGGTCTCGCGCCAGTCACGCGGCAGCAGTTGGTCGAGGAGGTCGTCGACGCTCACCGCGCCGAGCAGGTGGTGCTGGTCGTCGACGACCGGCCCGCACACCAGGTTGTAGGTCGCGAAGTAGCGGGTCACGGTCTCCAGGGAGTCCTCCGGTCGAAGATGGGCCAGATCGGTGTCGAGGATGCCACCCACGATGTTGGCGGGCGGCTCTCGCAGCAGCGCCTGTACATGCACGCAGCCGAGGTATTTCCCGGTGGGCGTGGAGGTCGGGGGGCGGACGACGAAGACCAGACTTGCAGCGGCCGGGTTGATGTCGGGGTTGCGGATCCGCGCGAGTGCCTCGGCGACCGTGGTCGCCGGGGTGACGATGATCGGCTCGGAGGTCATCAGTCCGCCCGCGGTGTCGGGGGAGTGGGTGAGCAGTCGGCGCACCGGTTCGGAATCCTCCGGGTCCATGCGCGCCAGGAACGACTCGGCCTCGGTGTCGGAGAGCTCGCCGAGCAGGTCGGCGGCGTCATCGGGATCCATCGCCTCGAGCACATCGACGGCGCGGTCGAGCTCCAGATGCGACAACAAGTTCTTCTGATCATCGGGCGGCAACTCCTGCAAGACGTCTGCCAGACGTTCGTCGTCGAGAGCCGAGGCGATCTCGTCGCGACGCTTGACCGGCAACTCGCGTAACGCGTTGGCGACGTCGGCGGCACGCATGCCCTCGAACTGCAGGAGGGCCTGAGCCACCCCCTGCCCGGGCAGGTCGAGGCTGCTCTGTGTCATACCGCGCACATTGGACCACTCCACGACGTGGGTTTCGCCGCGGCGCAGTCCCCGTCGGCCGGTGCGCACCGCGACGCGGGCCACCACCCAGTCGCGGGTGCGGGTG
The DNA here is from genome assembly GCF_000241325.1 of Gordonia polyisoprenivorans NBRC 16320 = JCM 10675. Taxonomy (GTDB): domain Bacteria; phylum Actinomycetota; class Actinomycetes; order Mycobacteriales; family Mycobacteriaceae; genus Gordonia; species Gordonia polyisoprenivorans. Next base: position 5,140 of record NZ_BAEI01000016.1, read on the forward strand.
CGTTCGATGCCGAGATCGACCACGGGCACGTCGATTCCGGCGAGATCGGGCAGATCCGGGTCGACGACGCGGACCCGGGTGTCGAGGATCTGCCCGATCGCCAGCGCCTCGCCCGGACGCAAATGCAGCCGGCGCAGGCTGACCGTTCCGGTGTTGAGTGTCACCGCGTTGGGTTCGATCGAGGTCACCCGGAGCATGGGGACGAAGATGCGGCGCCGCGTGGTCAATTCCACCGCGAGTCCGAGTGCGCGCGGCTGCTGGCCGGGCAACCGCACCGAGATCACCGCGTCGCGCACACGCCCGATCGATTCGCCGTCCGGGCCAAGGACGGCCAATCCGACTAACCTGGCCACGAACACCTTGCTCACCGCCGACATGGGAGTAAGGGTAGTGGCATCGCACCCGGGGACGTAGACATGCCGGCGGCGGGTCGAGGACCCGAGGCCGGTCGCGGACCCGACTGACCCGCAAGGAGTGAGAAATGACCAATCCCATGCAGCCGTCGCGGCAGACGCCGGGTCTGCCGACGCCGCCCAAGGGTTGGCCGATCGGCTCGTATTCGACCTACGCCGAGGCCCAGCGGGCGGTGGACTATCTGTCCGACGAGCACTTCACCGTCGAGGACGTCACGATCGTCGGCGTCGACCTGATGCAGGTCGAGCGCGTCATCGGACGGCTGACGTGGGGCAAGGTCATCGGTGGCGGCATCGTGTCGGGAGCGTGGCTGGGTCTGTTCTTCGGCTTGCTGGTCTCGATCGTCGTCTCCGGAAATCCGCTGGTGCCGATCCTCTTCGGTCTCGTCGGCGGTGTCATCTTCGGTCTGATCTCGGCGACCATTCCCTATGCGGCGACCCGCGGTCAACGCGATTTCGCCTCGACCATGCAACTGGTGGCAGGACGTTACGACGTGCTGTGTGATCCCAAGAGCGCGGAGAAGGCGCGGAACATGCTGGCCCGACTGAACCCCTGAGACAGCTCACACGATCCCGGGCCTGATCGGCTCGCCGTGATCCACCCCGCTCTGATCAACACGGTCTCGAATTGGCACGGCCGCACACATTGTGTTGCCCGTCACATACATGTCGGGATAGCGTAACCTCCGAGACGGCCATGATCGCGTCGCGCACAACGCGTCGGCGTCGTCATGTGCACGACATGGAGGAGGCCGCGTGCGGCGCAGGATGGGCGGTGCGAGTCGAGACCCCGGTGACGGGTCGCGAAACCGGAAGTCGTCTTTGGGGATCCGCGGCAAGGTGGTCATCGCCGCCGCCGCGCTGGCCACGCTGGCGCCGATCGTGACGGCCTGTGGGTCCGGGTACGAGGCGGGCGTGCTGAATCTGTATCCGCCTGCTGACGGCGCGGATTCGGTGAAGGTCCAGGCGGACAAGTGCTCCAAGGAGTCCGGCGGCGAATACCGGATCGTCACCACCGCGCTGCCCAAGGCCGCCGACGATCAGCGGCTGCAACTGGCCCGACGTCTGTCGGGCAATGATCACAGCCTCGACCTGATGGGCATGGACGTGGTGTGGACGGCCGAGTTCGCCGACGCCGGTTGGCTTGTCCCGGTGCCCGACGATCTCGTCGCGCAGGTCACCGCGCGCACGCTCGGGGGTCCGCTGGAGACAGCGCAGTGGAAGACGCCCGGTGATGCCGCCGAGCGCCTCTACGCCATCCCGATCTGGACCAACACCCAGCTGCTCTGGTATCGCAAGGACGTTCTCGCCGATACGGTCCGCCAGCCCGCTGCGACCAACTGGGAGCGGATGCTCGAACAGGCCCAGGTCAGTCTCGGCAAGGGCGGTCCCGGCCAGATCATGGTGCAGGGCAAGCAGTATGAAGGTCTGATGGTGTGGTTCAACTCCGTGTTGGCCAGTGCCGGCGGTCAGATCGTCGACCCCGACAACCCCAGCAAGGTGACGCTGAACGACACCCCGGCCCACCGTGCCGCGACGGTCAAGGCCCTGCAGATCCTCAAGGCGGTGGCGACCGCGCCGGGCCACGATCCGTCGCTGACCAACGGTGACGAGACCAGCTCGCGCCTCGGCATGGAGAACGGATCGGCGCTCTACGAGGTGAATTGGCCGTTCGTGCTCGCCTCGATGAGAGAGAATGCATCGGCGGGCAGTGTCCCGTATCTGACGGATCTGCAGAAGTACAAGAATCTGTTCGCCGACCCGAACAACTCGCCCACCGACGCGCAGTTGGCGCCGGTGACCAAGGCTGTACGTCAGAAGTTCGACTTCGGACCGTATCCGGGGGTCGGTGATCTGCCCGCCAAGAGCACGCTCGGCGGACTCAACATCGCCGTCGCCAGCACCTCGCAGCAGAAGGATCTCGCGTTCAAGGCGGCGATGTGCCTGACGAGCGCCGACGCGCAGAAGTACTACAGCCTCAACGCGGGTACGCCGCCGGTGATCTCGTCGCTCTACTCCGACCCGGAGTTCCGGGCGGCTTATCCCATGGCCGACGACATCAAGCTGCAGCTCGAACCCGACCACGCGGCGCTGCGTCCGAAATCGCCCCAATACCAGTCCATCTCGACGCTGGTCCAGGCCAAACTGTCACCGGTCGGGGCGTGGGACCCACAGAATCTGGTCGATCAGCTCGCCGATGCGGTACAGAAGGCGATCAACGGGGAGGGCATCATCCCATGACCAACGACGACAACGAGGCCTCACGACGCGGCCGGCACGCGATGCCGGAGGGTGAACAGCCCACGGCCCCAGCCGAACCCGGTCTCGACGTGACCGCTCCGCACACCTTCGGGCCCACCGTGCATTCCCCGGTGTGGGAAGCGCCTGCGGAATCATCGGCGGCAGGCCGGGTTCCGGATGCCGATGCAGCCGGCCCGACGCGGGCCGCACCGGCCACCGCGGTGATCGATCGCCCTGCGCCGCCGGTAGCCGCTCCGAAGCGGAGTGAGGGTAAGAAGGCCGAGCGTCGGTTGGCGTTTTGGTTGGTGTTGCCTGCGGTGGTGATGATGGCGGTGGTGACGGGGTATCCGATCATCTATGCGGTGTGGCTGTCGTTGAACAAGGCGAGTTTGTCGGCGCCGGGTAAGCGTGAGTTCGTGTGGTTCGCCAATTACGGGACGGTGCTCTCGGATGGGTATTGGTGGACGGCGTTCGGGGTGACGTTGGGCATCACGGTGGTGTCGGTGGTCATCGAGTTCGTGTTGGGGTTGGCGATCGCGTTGGTGATGCATCGGACGTTGTTCGGGCGGGGCACGATTCGCACCGTGGTGTTGATTCCGTACGGGATTGTGACGGTCGCGGCGGCGTTCTCTTGGTATTACGCGTGGACGCCGGGGACGGGGTATCTGGCGAATCTGTTGCCGGATGGGAGTGCCCCGTTGACCCAGCAGTGGCCGTCGTTGGCGATCATCGTGTTGGCCGAGGTCTGGAAGACGACCCCGTTCATGGCGTTGTTGTTGCTGGCCGGGTTGGCGTTGGTGCCCGATGATTTGTTGAAGGCCGCCCAGGTCGACGGGGCGGGGGCGTGGACGCGGTTGTGGCGCATCATTTTGCCGTTGATGAAACCGGCGATCCTGGTGGCGTTGCTGTTCCGTACTCTGGACGCGTTCCGGGTGTTCGACAACATTTATGTGTTGACCGCCGGGTCGAACAACACGTATTCGGTGTCGATGCTCGGTTACGACAATCTGTTCAAGGGTTTCAATCTTGGTGTGGGGTCGGCGATCTCGATCCTGATCTTCGTGTGTGTGGCGATCATCGCGTTCATCTTCATCAAGGGGTTCGGTACTGCGGCACCGGGCTCGGACAACGAGGGGAGGTAAGGGGCGGTGAAGACCGGAGCCAAACCGAAATTCTGGTGGGCGATCGCCAATATCCTGGTGATCCTGTATGCGATCATCCCCTTGTTGTGGATCGTGAGTTTGTCATTCAAACCCGCCTCGAGTGTCACCGACGGCTCGTTCATCCCGAAGGAGTGGACGTGGGAGAACTATTCGTCGATCTTTTCCACGAGCGCGTTCACCTCGGCGTTGATCAACTCGATCGGGATCGGGTTGATCACCACGGTGATCGCGGTGGTGTTGGGCACGATGGCCGCCTATGCGGTGGCCCGTTTGGACTTTCCGGGTAAACGCCTGTTGATCGGGGCGGCCCTGTTGATCGCGATGTTCCCGCAGATCTCGCTGGTCACCCCGCTGTTCAATATCGAACGCACCCTGGGGTTGTTCGACACGTGGCCGGGGTTGATCCTGCCTTACATCACCTTCGCGTTGCCGTTGGCGATCTACACGCTCTCGGCGTTCTTCCGGGAGATCCCGTGGGAGTTGGAGAAGGCCGCGAAAATGGATGGCGCGACCCCGTTCCAGGCGTTCCGGAAGGTGATCGCCCCGTTGGCCGCGCCGGGGGTGGTGACCGCGGCGATCCTGGTGTTCATCTTCGCGTGGAACGACCTGCTGCTGGCGTTGTCATTGACCTCGACCGAACGGGCGATCACCGCGCCGGTCGCGATCGCGAATTTCACCGGGAGTTCCCAGTTCGAGGAACCCACCGGGTCGATCGCCGCGGCCGCGGTCGTGATCACCATTCCGATCATCATCTTCGTGTTGTTCTTCCAACGTCGAATCGTGGCCGGGTTGACCTCCGGCGCGGTGAAGGGATAAACCCATGGCAGACATCGTTTTGGACCACGTCAGCAAAACCTATCCCGACGGCTCGACCGCGGTGCATGAGGTGAGTATCGATATCGCCGACGGCGAGTTCATCATCCTCGTCGGCCCGTCCGGGTGCGGGAAATCGACCACCCTGAACATGATCGCCGGCCTCGAGGACATCACCAGCGGGGAGCTACGGATCGCCGGGCAACGCGTCAACGAACGCGCCCCCAAAGACCGCGACATCGCCATGGTGTTCCAGTCCTATGCCCTGTATCCGCACATGTCGGTGCGGGAGAACATCGCGTTCCCACTGACCCTGGCGAAACTGTCGAAAGCCGAGGTCGCCGCGAAGGTCGACGAAGCCGCCCGCATCCTCGACCTGGGGCCCTACCTGGATCGGAAACCGGCGAATCTATCCGGTGGGCAACGCCAGCGCGTCGCGATGGGCCGGGCGATCGTGCGTTCCCCGAAGGCGTTCCTGATGGATGAACCGCTGTCGAATCTGGATGCGAAACTGCGGGTGCAGATGCGCGCGGAGATCTCCCGGCTGCAACAACGCCTGGGTACCACCACCGTGTATGTCACCCACGACCAAACCGAAGCCATGACCCTCGGTGACCGGGTCGTGGTCATGCGCTCGGGGTATGTCCAGCAAATCGGTTCCCCCCAAGAGCTCTACACCAACCCCGCCAACATCTTCGTCGCCGGCTTCATCGGCTCACCCGCCATGAATTTCCTGCCCGGACGACTCGGCGCCGACGGGGTGTCGACCCCGATCGGCACGATTGCGCTGCACGATCAGCAACAGGTCACCGATGCGGCAGCCCGGGTCAACAGCAACGGGGAGGTCCTCGTCGGTATCCGCCCCGAACACCTTGAGGACGCCCACCTCATCGATGCCGACACCTTGTCGCGGGGAAGGACGTTCACGGTCGGGATCGACGTCCTCGAATCCATGGGATCGGACAACTACGCCTATTTCCGTATCGACTCCCAGGGTCCGGCGAATGACGCACTCGCCGAACTGTCCGCCGACTCCGGTGCCACCCTCGGCGGCGGCGAAATGATCGCCCGACTCTCCCCCGAATCACAGATCCGCCGCGGCAGTACCGCCGAACTCTACTTCGACCCCACCAAGATCACCGTCTTCGACCAGCAATCCGGCGCGAGTCTGCGTGGTGCACCAGCGAATTCGGTTGCAGGCGGGCCGGCACTGTCGAAGGGATGAGCGCCGCGGTCGTCGACAGGTGATCATCGGCGCCGACGCCGAGGCTGTTCGCGGAGTTCGTCGATGATCTCGTCGTCCCAGATGTGCTTGCGCACCAGGCGATAGCGCTCGCACGCGAGCCACAGGTAGAGTTCGGCGTCGCTGTCGAGGTCGGACCGGACATCGGCGCGTCGGGCCATACGGATGACCGGCAGGAATTCCTCACCGAACCACCGCCGTGCCACCTCGGTACGGCCGAGAAATTCGCCCACCTCTTGGCTGAGACGGAAGCCCCAGGCCTCCACCGCCTCTGCGAGTTCGGCGTAGTCGAAGGGGTCGGCGAACCGGATGGTGTCGGCCTGTGCACCCGACAGCGGCACCCGTGAGAGGAACAGGCGGCGGTGGTCCTTGAGGAGGAGGTCGCCGGGCACATTGATGCCCTCGGGGGAGATGCGGGTGTGGATCTCGGTGACGTAGGCCTCGATGGTGTCGAGGTGTCGTGCGATGGCGATCGAGATGCGGTGGTGTCCGTCGATGACGAAATGCATCCCACCGATCCGGTACAGCCGCACCGGGGGCATCGATTCACCGCGCCGCTGCGCGGCCGCGAGTCGCTGCCACCGGCTGCGAATCCGGGCTGACGTCGGGCGGAAGTAGCGGTCGAAATCCTTGGTGCGGTCCACACTTCCGACGATCGAGGCCACCTCGACCGTCTGCAGTCCCAGGTAGGTCTCGCCGGTGCGGCCCAATGCGGCGACGACCTCGTCGAAGGGGAGGATCGCATTGACGTCGGCGGGTTGTCGGGTGAACCACTGTGTCAGCCGGGCGAGTTCGGCGTGCCGGCGCATCCGCTGGAAGTCATTCTCGGCGTCGGCGTCCGGGAATCCGGTGTCACGAGCCATATCTGCGCCTCACGATCCTGAAATCTCCGGTGTCGGTGTCGAAATCGAACTGGCAGTAGCCGACGACGTTCATCGACACGGTATCGGTCCCGATGATCAGGTCACGCGGATGCGCACCGTAGGGATGGATGTGCCCGTGCACCATGATCTTCGGTCGGAGTCGGTCGACCAGTGGGTGGAAACACGAGAACCCGCGGTGCGGCCGGTCCTCGGCGTCGCCCACGCCGCGTGCCGGCGAATGGGTGAGCAGGATGTGCGGGCGGGTGGCACGCACACCGCCTCGGGCGCGCAACAACCACGACCGCAACCGTTGCTGCGCCTCGGTGTACTGATTGGGACCGGAGTTGTAGCGGATACT
>NZ_BAEI01000015.1 GCF_000241325.1 Gordonia polyisoprenivorans NBRC 16320 = JCM 10675
GATCCACGTCGATCCCGCATCACCACCACTTCTGCGCGAAGGCGCTTCCCGACCGCGTCGGCGGAGTAGGCGAGCCGGTCTCCGACCTTGGCCAGTGACAGGCCTGCTCGGTAACGAGGCTCAAGAAAGTTCCCCAGGTGTGCTCACTGAGGTTTCCCACATGTGGGCTGTAGCGATCTTCGGGTGAGTGCGGGTTGCCGTCCGCTGGCTTTGGGTGCGGGCGTAGTGGTCGCGTAGCCGGTAGGAGTCGCCGTCGAGTCTGAGGACGACTGAGCGGTGTGGGAGTCGGTCGAGCATTGCTCCGGCGACGGCGGCATCGCCGAGGACTGGGGTTCCCTCATTGGGCAGGGTACGCCACTATCGTTGTGCGGCAATGTGATTGGACTTCTACCTCACATCCTTGCAGTTGTTGCGCCCTCGAGGCGGGCACACATCCGCTGACACCCTGTAGTGTTTGGAGACGCCAGCGAACTCGGCGGTCAACTTCCCCGTCGAGGGTGGCAGGCGGTGGCCATCCGGTCGAATCGCCACGACTTGGTAACCCCACCGAGTCGGCGGGGTTATGCGATCGATCCCGTCGATCACCTGCGGGCGGGTCATATCCGGGGCCAGATAGCCTCGCCACTGACCCGAATGAGACAGCGGACCGACGAGCAGGATTGCTGTGGAACCCCAGCTCATTCGGTTGGTGGGTTCGGCAATTTCACCCGATCCCATTGCGTCTCCGCGCCCGGCGGGTGCTCGATGATCGCGTTCGCCCGTTGGGTCACCCGGACGCAGTCCTGCACTTCGGTCGCAGACCGCGGGCCCGGATCGTCTTGCGGTCATGACCGGTGTGTGTGACGGGCGATCGCCGAGATCGTCCACCCCCGTTTGTGCAGTGCATGTACTTCCATGTCGTTCTCCCGTGTCAACCTGAAAGCGGGCCTCCCGAGATAGCTGGTGAGTGGTCGTAGACCATCAGCATCACGGGAGGCCCGCCTACTCTGGCGGAGCCACACGGGCGGGGAGTCTAGAAGAGCATCTCTGGGGAATTTCGATGAGCGCCGTCATCGGTAGAACAGGATTATTGCGGGTGATCTGCTGCGGTGAGGCTGGTCGCTTGCGAAGCGACACCCGTCGTTTCAGGTGCAGTGAGGCTGTTCGTCGATTGATGCCGAACTCCTGGGCTAGGTCGTCGACCCTGCCCCCCTGGTGGTAGTGAGCGACCAGAGTATCGACCTGGTGCTCGAAGAGCAGGCTACATCGCTTGATGGGCAATCATGTTTGAGGACAAAGTCTCTCAGGAAATGGTAGTTCGTATGCCCGAACTGCTCTGTAGAATGCCGAGGGGGTTGGCCAGCGATCTACTGGGCCCACAGACAAGCCCCTCCGACTTCGGTCGGGGCTTATTCGTATTCAGGGCGAACTCGGGCACGATCGGATCAATCGGCCCCTGCGTCAACGTTGCGCATTCACGATCTCGGCGAACTTGGGCAGCAGCGTCCGGTTCCAAGACCGTTCGATTCCGTTGCGCGCAAACCTCTGATAGCGGTCCTCGGTATCGAAACCGCTCATCTGCCAGAACAATCGAGCGCCGCGGCCGTGGGGCATCAGTCGGTAGTCCATCATCCATCGCAGAGGCGGCTTCCCACGGAGGTCGGTCCAGCTGTACGCAAGGTGGTGGGGTTCGTCAGCCACGACGACCTGGCAAGCCATCTCGGCATCCGGTTTGTCCGGAACCGCCACTTGAACAATGAAGGTCGTCCCCACCACAGGCTGAAAGCCGATTGTGGGCGCGAGCCACTCGGCGATGAGGTCCGGCCGTGTCAGGACGCGCCAGGCAACCTCGGGAGAACGCTCGACGAACACGGCGAGGTCGATCATCGACGGGTCCGGCTCCGAAACATCGAACACGACACAACCGTAGGTGCCTCGGTCCGGTCGGCGCCAGGTCCCCGAATCAGCCAATAGCGTGCGCCTGGTTCAGTGGTGCATCGGGTTGCGGCCCCAGACCAGCCGGCGCTCGTAACCGTCAGCCGACCAACACCCTCTCCTCCCCCCGGATGTCGGCCGGGAGATCCTCGTGGGCGTCGCCGAGCCCGAGATGCTCACGCAGGGTTGCACCCTCGTATTCGCGTCGGAACAGTCCGCGGCGCTGCAATTCGGGCACCACGTAGTCGACGAAGTCGTTGAACGTTCCCGGTGTCTGAGCACTGGACACGATGAACCCGTCGGCCTCTCCCCCGGTGAAGGACGCCTCGATCTGGTCGGCCACATCGGTGGCGGTACCCACGAACTGCGGCAGCAGCACGCCCTGCGCGTAGAGCTTGCCGATGTCGCGCAGCGTCAGGCTGTCGCGGTGGCTGAGCCTGCGTGCAACCTCGAACAGGCCCTGCGTACCGCTCACCCTCACGTCCTCGACGGGTGCGTCGAGGTCGTACTGCGAGAAATCGTGGTCGGTGTGCACCGACAGCGTGATCAGACCGGAGATCGGGTCGGCGAGCTCATTGTGGAATGCCTGCTTCTCGCGGGCGATCGACTCGGTCTCGCCGATGAACGGGATGAACGACGGGAACACCTTCACATGGTCGGGATTGCGACCGAAGTTCACGACGCGCGATTTCACGTCGTCGTAGTAGGCGCGCCGGCCCTCCGGGGTCGGATCGATCTCGAAGATCGCCTCGGCCCACCGGGCAGCGAAGTTCTTACCCGTCTCCGACGATCCCGCCTGGATCAAGACCGGTCGATGTTGCGGCGAGCGCGGCTGATTGAGCGGTCCGCGAGTGCGGTAGTGCTCGCCGATGTGGTCGACGGGATGGATCTTGGTCGGGTCCGCCCACACGCCGGTCACCTTGTCGGCGGTCACCGCGTCGGCGTCCCAGCTCGACCACAGTTTGATGGCCGTCGAGACGAACTCTTCGGCTCGTGCGTAGCGCTCCTCGTGGTCGACGTGCGCGTCATGACCGAAGTTGCGGGCCTCTGCCTGCGTCAGCGATGTGACGATGTTCCACGCGATCCGGCCCCGCGTCAGGTGATCGAGCGAGCCGAAGACGCGTGCCAGCTCATACGGGTGAAAGTACGTGGCGGACTTGGTGACCGCGATCCCGAGTCGACTGGTGACCGCGGCCAGCGATGCAGCGACAAGACTGGGGTCGATCGTCGCAGCAGCCTGCGTACCGCGACGGAACGGTTCGGACTGATCACCGCCGAAGCGGTCCGGCGCGGCCAGGAGATCGGCGAAGAACGCGAAGTCGAACTTGCCGCGCTCCAGGATGCGCCCCACCCGATGGTAGTGCTCAGGTCCGAAATAGTCGGTCTCCGATCCGGGATGACGCCACGCCGCATGCGAATGGGTGACGGGTGAGGCGATCAGGAAGCCGCCGAGATGCAGCTGTCGGGTCATGGGGAGTCCTTGTGCGTCGAAAGCGATTACGCGCCCCAGTCAATCGATCAGCCCCGACTGCGCCCAGGTTTGCGATCGATGTGATCGCATCGACCAACCTCGTAGCATCCGTGTCGTTGACGCACCCGCCCACTCAGGCGCCGAGGAACCCGGCGACGGCCATCCGCGCGCGTGGCGAACTCATCACGGTGACGTGGCCGCGGCGCGGGACCATCAGCAACGTGCTGTGCGGAATGAGTCGCGCTGTCTCGGAGAATAATTCGGCGTCGTAGAAACGGTCTCGACGGCCACCGACGATGAGGGTGCGGGCCTTGATCGTCGGCGCCTTCGCGAGGTCGAAGCCGTCCTCGGCACGAATTGTGGTCACGAGATCCGCAGCCGACGCGGCATCCATCATGCGGTGCGCCCCCAGCCATCCCGCGCCATAGGCCAGTGTCCGCGTGCCGCGCGGCACCAGATCGGCGACCGTCATCGCCATGGCCCGCCGATTCTCGCCACGTTCGACGAGGTCGCCGACAGTTGCCTGGAACTCTCGCGTCGATGCGCTGAGCCGGCAGCCGGTGCTGACGAGGATCAGCCGGTCAACGAGATCGGGGTGGTCGGCGGCGAGTTGCTGCGCGATGCTGCCGCCGGTTGATTCGCCCAAGACCTCCGCCGGCCCATCGAGGTGATCGCGTAGCGACTCGGCGAGGTCGTCGGCCATCTCACCCATCGTCATCGGCGACCGGAGGCCTGGACGACGGTTGATGACGATCAACTGTCGACCGGTGACCTCGCGTAGCGGCGCACACGAGCCCCGGACAAAGCCATCGCCGGTGATCCCCGTGGACGGGGTCAGTCCGGTGAGTACCACCAGCGGTGGGCCCGAGCCGATAACGGCGGCGGGATACCGGCCGATGAGTTCTCTGGTGAAGGAGGCCATGGCTACTGACGATAGGCTTCGAAGTTTCGCGTCTGCTGTGAGTTTGCTCCGAGCCCGGGCGGCGGTGCTCGCTGAGGTCATGTGGTCCCGGCGGGCGCCGACCTCATCTGGCCGGGCACCAACACCGAGTTTCTTGCCGATTGGGTGCGTCGAACGACATCGGTGAGGGTTATTGGTGCTCGGCCGGTACCGGCCCGCATCGTCCGACGTCGGGCTGCCGCGACAATGCTGTGGTGAGACGCGCGGCGAACTCCCGCGGGGCATCGGCACTGACATGAATATGCTTCGGGGCCAGCGGAATCGGGCTGCCGTCGAGGATGACGCCGGCATTCTCGACGAGGTCGACGCGAAGTATTGCCGGCCCGGAAGCGATCGTGGCCGTTCGGCCGTCATCGCTTGTCCGCCAGCGAGAATGGCCGAACTCCGGGCGCTCGCCGAGTACGACCGAGTCGACATCGGCGACGGCGAAGGACACGTGTGTCCCGGACGCGTTGCGCAGATGCACGATCGGGCCGTCGACCGTGTGCGGGCGGGTCATCATCCCGGCCAGCAGTCCGAACAACAAGTACACGCCATAGATGTGCAGCCCCAACACGATCCACACCCATGGCGGATGTCCGAAGATCAGCACCAGGATCAGATGGGTGAGAGCGCCTTCGACCACGGTCAGCATCCCGGCGGTCCACAGGATGAGGTGAAGGTCGCGGTGGTAGCCGAAGGCGTCACCCGGTGGTCTCGCACGCCGGACCCATGCGGTCATGGCCGCGACTCGACGCGTTTCCGCGCGTATCGGCCGCAGGATCAGCTTCCGCGCGGCCGTCATGACCACGCCTGCCGACCCAATGCCACCATTCGCTGCACGCATCGGCGTTGCGCGGCCGACAGTTCGTCGGAGCCGGTGAGTGCGTCGAGCAGATCGTCGGTTCCGAACCGGCCCCCGAAGTCGATTCTCTCGAGTTCGCCACGTGCCATCTCGCCGAGTTCCCCGCTACAGGCGACGATGTCGCGGGCCAGGCATTCCACTTCGTCGTCTGCCGGGTCGGCCGTCGCCAGAGCCTCGAAGCGCGTTGCGAGCTCGGCACTACGCGCTGCCATGTTCTCGTCGGCGAGGGCGGAACGATAGAGCGAGGTGACCTGGGGATCGAGCTCGGTGAAGACCTCCAACAGCGAATGCTCGATTTCCACTGTTGTCTCCGCGCCGGAGTAGATCTCGGCCAGTCGGTCCGCGATGTCGGCGACCTCATCCCGCGGCACGCCGGCCGACAACGTGTCGCGTAGATCGGCGATCCGCTGCCGCTGCCGTTGGATCGCCTCGGCTCGACGGGCGAGGTCCGCATCGAGTTCGGTCAATACGTCGTCGAGGTCGGCCGCCCGGTCCTCGGCAAGGACGTCCCGGACCTCATCGAGCGCCAATCCCAGTGCGGTGAGCCGACGAATCCTCAGGAGAGCGACCACGTCGTCGAGTGCGTAGCTTCGGTATCCGTTGGTATCCCGAGCCGGCTCGGGAAGCAACCCGAGCCGGTGGTAGTACCTGATGGTGCGCGTGCTGACGCCCGCCAGCCGTGCCACCTGCCCGATCCTCATCGGCACCCCTTTCTCGCCTGTGGTGATCGCAGTACACACGTTGACGCCGCGTCAAGGTCAAGTCGCGTGTCGCCCGATGCGCAACGACGCACACCACCAGTCGATCATCCCAATATCTGGGAATTTGGTTTCATCATTTGGATTCCGCGCGCTACCGTCTGGTCAGGCATCGAACCCTGGATGCCGATCCGGTGACCACCCGCATCACTTTCCCCACCAGCCCTTCGGAAGTGATGCCCCATGTCTGCCTTGTCCATTTCCCCATCGCGCGCCCTCGAGTCGATCCGCGGGTCGGCCATCCGAGATCTCCTCGCGGTCACCGAACGGCCCGGTGTGCTCAGCCTCGCGGGCGGTTTGCCTGCCACCGACCTCATCCCCGCCGCACGGATCGCGGTTGCGGCACAACGCGCGATCGCTGACGTTTCGGCGCTCCAGTACACGGCGACCACCGGCGTTGCGCGGTGCCGCGAGGCCATCGCCCACCTGCAGTGCGCCGCTCCCGAGCAGATCCTCATCACCCATGGTTCACAGCAGGCACTCTCGCTGCTGGCACAGGCGCTCGTCGATCCCGGATCGACGGTCGTCGTCGACGATCCGGTGTATGTGGGTGCACTGCAAAGCTTTCAAGCCGTGTGCGCCCGGATTGTCGCCCTACCCATCACCGGCGCCGGCACCAACGTCACCGAGCTCGAGACACGGCTTCGGTCCGGACTACGGCCCCGGATCGTGCACACGGTCAGCAACTTTCACAATCCGTCAGGAGTCACCGCGAGCGCGCACACCCGCATACGACTCGCTGAACTCGCCGATCAGTACGGTTTTCTCGCGATCGAGGACGACCCCTATGGGGCGTTGCGATTCACCGGCGACCCGATTGATCCGATCCCCGGCGATCGGGTCATCCGACTCGGCAGCGCGTCGAAGATCCTCGCACCGGCGTTGCGGGTGGGCTGGATGCAGGCACCGCCGTCGATCGTCGGCATGGTCGAGCGCCTGCGTCAGAGTGCCGACCTCTGCGGCTCGGCGTTCAGTCAACTGATGACCGCCGACCTGCTCAGCGACACCGGGTGGCTCGCCGACCACGTGGATCGCCTGTGCGCGCAGTACCGGGTTCGGGCAACCGCGCTGACCGATGCACTCGACCGCCACCTCGGGGGCCGGATCGACTGGCGCCCACCGGAGGGCGGGATGTTCTGCTGGGCGCGCCTGCACGATGTCGATACCTCCAACCTCCTGCCTGCCGCCGTCGACCAGGGCGTCGCCTTCGTGCCGGGACGTGCGTTCGCCGTCTCCGACGATCTCGGCGAGTACCTGCGACTGAGTTTCGCGACGCTGCCACCGGCGGAACTCGACGAGGGCGTCCGACGACTCGCGGCGGCGCTGGACCACCTCTGACCGTCTGTGGTCGGCTGTTCGACCGACACCGTTGCATCGTGGCTATTACTCGTTTAGAGTAAAAGACATGAACGAGTACGACCCCTTCGAGATCGTCCGGCTGATCGAGAACGCCCGCCGACCCGACGACGTGTTCGCGGGAACACCGACCGATCCGTCCGCCCGGCGCGCGGCACGTCGCCGTCACCGCGCCCTGCTCGCCGCGGTGCACCCCGACCGCGCGACGATCCTCGGACTGTCGCCGGAGGTTGCCCGCGACGCCGCACTGACCCTCAACGCGCTGTATTGCGCCTGGTGCGAGACGGTGACGGCTGCGTCGGGCACCGGTGACACCACGGCATTCGTGACCGGGGCGGCCACCCACGTTCTGCGCGAACGCCTTTGGGTCACCGACCAGATGAGCGCGTATCGCACCGACGACCCCGATATCCGTGTCGAGATCGGGCGCATCGCCGGCGTCGCGAGTGTGGTTGCGCTGCCAACGGTCGCCGCTCATCTGGCCGGCCACGGTATGCGGGCTTTCGCGCCGTGCGTCGTCGACACCGCCGTCACCGACGGCCATCCCTGGGTCGCCTACCGTGTACCCGCCGGAATGGTCTGCCTGGACGAGGTGCACGCGTCGTATCCCGCCGGACTCGACGGCCGCGACTGGGCGTGGATGGTGCGCCGCATCGTCATGACCCTTGCCGCAGCCGGCCGTCCGCACGGCAACCTCGGCGTCCACTCCGTTCTGATCCATCCCGACGAACACGGTGTCGTGTTGACAGGGTGGACCGGCCCCGCGACCGCCGGGGACGGCAGCCCGCCGGCACGCGACGGGAACGCCGTGGCACGGTTGTTCGGCGTCATGCTGGGCGACCGCTGTCCTCGACAGCGAGCATTCGCCTGTGCTGCCGAGACTCTCGACCCGGACACCTGGCTACACGAATACGACCTGTTGTTGTCGGCGCTCTACGGTCCGCGCCGGTTCCGGCCGTTCACGCTGCCGAGACCACAGCCGATGACGGCGTGACAGCCATTCTCGACATCTTCACCACCAGAAAGGAATCCATCATGGGACAAGGTTATTGGGACACTAGCGCATTTCGCAGCGCCGCGGCCGCCCGCCGGGCAGCCGGCGCCGCCGACTTCGGCTACTCGGTCCGGATGCGTGAGACGCCACGTCACCTGCGCGTCGCGGCGCCCTCACTCAACGCCTACGGCGTCACCACACGCGAGTCACGCGACAGCATCGACCACCCCCGGTCGACCCCGATCGTCGTCCTCTTCGATGTCACGGGCTCGATGGGCCGCGTGCCGATCACCGTCCAGAAACGTCTCGGCGATCTGCTCGGTCTGCTGACCCGCGGCGGCTACGTCGACGATCCCCAGATCATGGTCGGAGCCATCGGCGACGACCAATTCGATGTCGTGCCACTACAGATCGGCCAATTCGAGTCCGACAACCGCATCGACGAACAGCTGCGCGACATTTACCTCGAGGGCGGCGGCGGAGGCGACAAGCGTGAGGGGTACGCACTGGCCGCGTACTTCCTGGCCACTCGGGTCGTCACCGATGCCTGGGACCGGCGCGGCCGCAAGGGCCACGTGTTCTTCATCGGCGACGAGATGAACAAGGATGTGCTCTACGCGGATTCCGTACGCCGGTTCATCGGCGACGACATCGGTGAGGATCGTGACGTCGACGCCGTCTATCGAGAATTGGCTCAGCGCTTCCACATTCACTACATCCTGCCGAATCTGACCAGCTACTACGACGATCCGCAGATCGAGGACCACTGGCGGGCCATCGTCGGCGAGCGATTCCTCAAGCTCGACGATCCCGACGGGGTCGCCGATCTGATCGCGCTGACCATCGGGGTGATGGAGAACGCCATCACCGTCGATGAGGGCATGGCCGATCTGCGTAACGCCGGTGCTGCCGCGGCACCCGCGGTCGGGAAGGCATTGGCGCAGGTGACTCCCCGTCCGATCACCGGGACCGGCACGTTGCCGGCGGACCTGTGAGACCCACGACGGCGTCGACCACGGCCGCGCCCGGTGCAGAGATCCTGCCCGGGCGCGCGCCCGGCGCTCCCGTCATCGTCGTCGGTCTCGGGTACGGCGATGAGGCCAAGGGAGCGACCGTGGACTTCTTGGCGTCGATGATCCCCGACACCACTGCGGTGGTGCGGTTTTCCGGTGGCGCACAGGCCGCCCACAACGTGTGCCACGGCAGCCGGCACCACACCTTCCGGCAGTTCGGGTCGGCGAGTTTCCTCGACGTGCGTACCCTGCTTGCCGCCCCGATGATGGTCAATCCCCTGCGGTTGGCGCAAGAGGTGGCGGAACTGGCCGACGCCGGTATCCGCAACCCGTTCGGATTGCTCACCGCCGACGCCCGCTGCCAGGTCACCACACCTCTGCACATCGCCATGAATCGCGCCCGAGAAGCGCTGCGTGGCAACGCTCGTCATGGTTCCACCGGTGAGGGTATCGGCGAGACCACCGCCTATGCATTGGCAGTGGAGTCCGGTGCCCGGCGGGGGCAGCGGGTCGGCAACTTCGTGATGCATGCCGACGCTCCGGATGCAGCTGTGCCCACTCTCGGCCTGCTGCGTGATCGCCGAGCAACGATCGGCGCCCTCGACGCGCTGGCGGCCTACGCACGGCCGCTGTTGGCGGCCGCACCCGAATCCGAGGCGCCCGTCGATTCGGTTACCGACATCGCCGACACGCTGTGTGAGATCGCCGATTCGATTCGCGTCGTCGACGACATGCCCGCCTACCTGAGCGCGACGATCGATGCCGGTACCACCATTTTCGAGGGATCGCAGGGAGCGCTCCTCGACGAATGGCACGGCTTTCACCCGCACACCACGTGGTCCACGGTCGTGCCCGGGCCGCTCGTGCAGTGGCTGCGAAGCACCGGCCACCGTCCGTACGTGCTGGGTACGACGCGGTGTTACGCAACACGTCACGGGTACGGTCCGATGCCCACCGAGAGCGACGATGTCGTGTTACCCGACGTCCACAATCGTGAGGGTCGCTACCAGGGCGCCTGGCGGACAGGGCATCTCGACCTTCCCGCGCTCCGCTATGCCGCGGCCGTGGCGGGTGTGCTCGACGGTGTCGCGGTCTCGCACCTCGACGTCCTCGGCACCGCAGGCCTTTGCGTCGCAGACGCCTGGGACGGTGACCCGACTCCGCTGTCACCCACGCGCCCGGGCGACCTCACCGCACTCGCGCGGCTGACCGAGATCGCCGCGCACGCCACGCCGGATCTCCGACAGATTCCGGCTGACGCCGATGGGGTGGCACAGTTGATCTCGCAGGCGACGGGGGCGCCCGTCGTGATCCGCGCGACCGGGCCTGCCCGGACCGACAGGAGTATCACGTGGCCCAGCCCGAGCCCGGCATCCTGAGTGTCGTCAGCGTCGACGTGGTGGCGCTGACCTACGACGCCGAGGCGCGCGCGGTGCTCGTCGCCACCCATCGCCGCACGACCGAACCGCATCTCGGCGAGCGAGCCCTCCCCGGCGTCGTCGTGCGCAGCGGTGAGCGCCTCACCGATGCCGCCTCACGAGCCCTCACGAAACTCGGCATCGACGAGCCGCCGTCGGCGATCGGTCAACTAAAGACCTTCGACGAGCCAAGTCGAGATCCACGCGGACCGTCACTGTCGGTGGCCATGTGGGCGACCTTCTGGGACTCGGCAGACATCCGGACGGAACAGGCCGTGTGGACACCGATCGACCGAGACCACCCACCGGCGTTCGATCACGCCGAGATCATCACCGCCGCCCGGTCCATCCTTGCCGAGAAACTCTGGCGTGACCTCGGTTTCACGCGCGGCCTCACCGGCCCGCAGTTCACCGCCACCGACGCCGTCACGATCACCCGCTCACTCACCGGCGCAGAGGTGCACCGCGCCAACCTCAATCGCGACCTCGCCCGGATCACCACGCTCACCGAAGCAGGCGTCGCGCCCGCCGCCGGCGGTCGTCCACCCAAGATCTGGCGGTGGTCCCCGATCCCGACCGACTCCCCCTGATCAATGGTCGAGCGCCTCCATCCCCCGATTGTCGAGCGCCTCCATCCCTCCGATGGTCGAGGTGCGAGCCGCGTGCGGCGAGCCTCGAGACCGCTTGCACCGGTGCTGGTTCCGGTTCGGCGGGTGATGCGAACAATGATCGGTGACAAGGAACGCCCGGAGTAGAACGACGGCGCATTTCCTGACCGACGCTCGCCCCTCCCCCGATGGTCGAGGTGCGAGCCGCGTGCGGCGAGCCTCGAGACCCGGCGAGATGACAAGTATCGCAACCACATCGACGCCCACTGGACGCGCGTGGAAAAATAGTTGTCCACAGATTTCTCCGGTCCGGCGTTCGTTGGACCGGTTTTGTCGGTACCCCTTCGTACACTTGTGCCCATAGGTTCGATCACCGATCGCGGGAGGGGGTATCTGATGTCGAGCACGTTGACGTTCACCGATCCGGATGCCGACGCTGCCGCGATCACGTCGATGTCGCGCGACGAGCTCATCGAGACCGGCCCTGATTTGTTGCGCCAATCGCGTCAGCATGAGGCCCGGACGGTCCTCGCAGGCGCCGCACTCGCCGATCGGGTGTACCGCGAGCATCTCGCCGGTCGGTCCGAGACCAGCGTGTGGGGCTCAGTCATCGAGCACGCCGAGAAACTCGGCCGCGCCGAGGTGTCGTTGCAGTTCAAGGTCTCCCGTAGCAAAGCCGGGAGTTGGGTGGCGTTGGCGGATCTGTTGGAGAAGTTCCCGTTGATCCGTGCCGCCTACCTGAACGGGGAGCACTCGACCAACCGGGTGTCCATCATGGCGCGGGCCGCGCAACGTGCCGGAGACATCGATCTCGACGGCATCGAGGGTGACGACGCGGAGATGTCGTTCGAGAAGATCGTCCTGAACTATGCATCGCGCGCCACCACCGACCCGGTGCTGGCGCAGGAGCTCGAGGCAGCGCTGATCTCGATGAACCCCGACACAGTTACCGAGGACCGCGACACCATCACCGACCTGGTGGAAAACGTCACCATCACCGCAGAAACTGCCGGACACTCCACCCTGGATGCGGTCGTCCCCGCCCACTATGGGGTGTTCCTCACAACCCAGATCAATGCGCTCATCGACGAACGCACCTGCCGCAAGGACCCCCGCCGCGTGGGATCGCTGCGGGTGATCGCCCTCGGGGAGATCACCGGCGTCCCCGGCGCGCACCTCGACTGCGAATGCGGACAAGATGACTGCCCGAAAGGCAGCGGCGGGGCCGTCAACAGAGACTCGGCGGAAACACCCGCTGACGCCGAGGATGCGGCAGCGTGGGACGACCTGCTACCCGAACCCGCCGATGCCGACGCTCCCGAAGTCGAGTCGGTGGAGCCGGTCGTCGAACCCGAGATCCCCGATCCGATGGATGAGCCGACCTGTGATGAGGTGCCGGTCGCGTTCGGGCGGGCGCTGGTGGTGCCGGGTGCACCCGTCCTGACGGTGTTGAAGGACCCCGACGGGATTCTCGTGCCCCGGTTGCAGGGATACGGGCCCATCGACCCCGACTACGCCACCACCCTCGCCGACGTGGCGAAGACCATCCACTACCCCGAATCCGCCCGGGCCGCGGGACCACTCATCCCGCAGATCGCCGACCGGCCCCAAGCACCACCGGCGGATCCGACCGGACACGGCGGTCACACCGTGCCACCCCCTGGGGCATTGACCTATGCACCCAGCGCCACCCTGCGCGCTGAGGTGTTGGCCAATGATGCGTGGTGCCGGTTTCCGTACTGCGGCATGCCGTCACATCTGTGCGACCTCGACCACTGGCGACCCTTCAACCACACCGACCCCGAGGCCGGAGGCTGGACGGTGCTCGGCGATCTGATCCCACTGTGTCGGGCTGATCATCAACGCAAGCATCTCGCCGAGTGGGTGCCGACGCTCTACACCGATCGGCGGGTGGAGTGGCGAAGCCGGTGGACTGGGCAGGTGATCGTCACCTACCCACGGTAACGGGGTTTCGCTGTGCGGTGGAACCAGCTGTGGCTCACCGGGTCTCGAGGCTCCTCGCTGGCGCTCGTCGCACCTCGACCACCAGGAAAAAGCACCTCAACCACCAGGAAAGGGCACCTCGACCATCTGGGGAGGGCGGCCTCAGAACAGCCGACCGGCGTCCTCGGCGGACGGTTCCTCCAGACTCAGCAGGATGCGCTTGCGCTCGAGCCCACCACCGAATCCGGTGAGCGAACCGTTGGCGCCGATCACCCGATGGCACGGAATGATGATCGCGATCGGATTCCGGCCCACCGCCTGGCCTACCTGCTGCGCCAGCGACCGGTCGCCGAGCTGCGTCGCGATGGCACCGTAGCTCGTGGTCGTGCCGTACGGGATGTCGAGCAGGAGTCGCCATATCGATTCTGCCAGCGCTCCCCCGCGCGGTAGAAGCGGCAGATCGAAGTCCTGCCGGAGTCCGGCGAAGTACTCGTCGAGCTGAGCGACCGCCGGGCTCAGTACCGGGTCGTCGTCACCGGCCAGCGATCCCCACTCCGACTCAGGGATACGGTGATTGGCGAAGTACAGCCCGATCAGCCACTCCCCCTCTGCAAGCAGGAGAACATCATCGACCGGCGTCGGCACCGACCGATATCGACGGGATACATCGCTGGTCTCGTGTGTCGTGCTCACGCCCACTCCCTCTCGCGTGTGCCACCGAGGCTACCCCTCGGCGCGATACGGTGGACCCATGGCACCCGGCGATCTCGTCCTACGGTCCGGTGAGGCAACAGTTGGCGTCAGCCCGGCGTCGGGATCGATGACCTCGCTCCGCATCAAAGGAACCGAATACCTCTATCAGGGACCGGGTTTCGGATGCTTTCCGATGGCCCCGTGGTGCGGACGGCTGCGCGATGGACTCCTCGACTTCGATGGAGAGCATCATCGATTCCCCCGCAACGATCCTCCACATGCCCTGCACGGTACGGTCCGCGACCATCGCTGGGAGGTGCTCGACCACAGCACCACACGGGCGAGCCTGGGCGTGCGCCTCGAACCGTCATGGCCGTTTCCGGGCAGCGTCACCCACCAGATCACCCTGACCATCGACAGACTTCGGCTGCAGATGCGAATTCACGCCGATGACAGACCTTTTCCCGCACAGGCCGGATGGCATCCGTGGTTTCGTCGACATCTCGACGTCGAGTCGGCCGGCTCGTTGGAGCTGCGGTTCGCCCCCGCATGGCAGGAGGAGCGCGGCTCCGATCACCTGCCAACCGGCCGACAGATCGCGCCGCAGGAACCACCATGGGACGACTGCTTCGCCATGCCCGACGGCGTGGACGTGGTCTGTGAATGGCCGGGGCACTCAAGGATTCACGTTCGTAGCGACGCCCGATGGGTGGTGGTGTACGACATGCGCGAATACGCGGTCTGTGTGGAGCCGCAGTCAGGACCACCCGACGGACTGAACACAGCTCCCCGGGTGGTGACACCGGGTCACGACCTCGTGGTCAGCACCACCTGGTCATGGTGACGCCTCAGCACCGATGCGCCCCACGCCCCGGCCGGACCGCACGGATCGTCGGCGCCGGATAGCCGGCGTCCGCGACGGTCTCCCCCAGTTCGGCGGTGATCCGATGCGCGACTTCATCGCTGCACAACGCGATCACCGACCCGCCGAAGCCACCACCGGTCATTCGTGCCCCGAGCGCACCGAGTTCACACGCACGCTCGGCGATGAGATCGATGTGCTCGGTGGTGATCTCGAAATCATCGCGCATCGATGCGTGGGACAGGCACATCAAACGCCCGAGAGTTGCGAGGTCGCCATGACGCAGAGCCTCCGCCGCGTCGAGAACCCGCGTGTTCTCGGTGAGGATGTGACGGGCTCGAGAACGTTCCGGCTCATCACGGAGCCTCCTCCAGGCTTCCGGATCGACCTCGCGCAGACTGGGCACGCCGAGTTCTCGGGCGGCGTTCTCACACGAGAGTCGTCGTTTCGCGTATTCGCCGGCCACATTCTGGTGTGGCGCATGGGAGTCGATCACCAGCAGTCGATGTGCGTCGCCGAGATCCATCGGTACCTCGGTGACCTCCAACGACGAGAAGTCCACCAGCAGAGCCGTATCCGCCCGACCATACAAACTCGACAGTTGGTCGAGCAGCCCGGTCGGCGCTCCCACGTAGTCGTTCTCCGCGCGCTGCGCGATCCGGGCGACCTCGAGCGGCGGTAGGGGTCGCTCTGCTGTCAGTGCCAGCAGCACTGCACATTCCAGTGCCGCCGACGACGACAAACCCGACCCCATCGGCACCGTTGAGGTGATCGACATCCGCCCGCCCCTTACGACGTGCCCGGCCTGCTGCAGCGCCCATACACATCCGGCGACGTACGCGCCCCAGCCGTCGAGGTCGCCGGGCGCCGTGTCCACCGCGACGGTGAGGTCCTGCGACTCGGCTTCGGAGGTGACCGCCAGGACGTCTCCATCGTCGGCGGTGAACGTCACCGACGTTCCCGAGCGCAGCGCGATCGGGAGCGCATATCCGAGGTTGTAGTCGGTGTGTTCACCGATCAGATTGACCCGGCCAGGCGCGTACGCCCGTACCGTGGTGGCGATCTCGGGTGTCATCGCATCACCTCTCGCAGGTCGGCGGCAATGTCCTCGGGCGTCTTGTCGGTGACGAAGGCGCCACGGCCGGACTCCGATCCCGCCAGATACTTGAGTTTGTCCCGACTTCTCCGGACCGAGAACAGTTCTGCATGCAGGTAGCCCTCCGCGGCGGAGTGCCGATACTGATGCCATGACGCGATGTAGGGCAACGGATCACCGTAAAGGCCGTCGTACGCACGCAATACGGCCAGGTACACCGCGGCGATATCGTCGGCCTCGGCGTCGGTCAGCTCGGCCAGCGAGCGCACATGACGTAACGGGTAGACGTGGACCTCTGCGGGCCAGCGCGCCGCGAACGGCACGAATGCCACGGTGTGCTCGGTGCGCCGCAATATCCTTGCTCCGCTGCCGATCTCGGCGTCGATGATCGACTCGAACAGATCACGGCCGGTCGCGTCCCGATGGCATCGCGCAGCGCGGTTCAACGACGCCGTCCGCGGGGTGATGAACGGATAGGCATAGATCTGTCCGTGCGGATGCGACAACGTCACCCCGATCTCCTCGCCACGGTTCTCGAAGCAGAACACTTCCTCGATCCCGTCGCGCGACAACAGGTCGGTGGTGCGCTGCGACCACGCGTCGATGACGAGCCGAGCGCGGTCGACGCTCAACGTCGCGAATGAGCCCTCGTGGTCACTGGTGAAGCAGACGACCTCGCAGCGACCGTATCCGGGAGCGGCCACGAACGGGTCATCGTGGCCGTCGGGCAGCCGGAATCCACTGCCCGCCCGCGCCGTCGACAACGACGGGAAACGATTCTCGAAGACCACCACCTCGTAGTCGTCGGCGGGGATCTCGCTGGATCGGCCCGTCGGGTCGGGGCACAGCGGACACATCTGTCGCGGTGGCTTGTAGGTACGTTCCTGGCGGGCCGGGGCGATCATCACCCACTCACCGGTGCGGGGGTCGCGACGAATCTCATTCGGCGGGTCCGTGGGCCGGGGCGGCAGATCGCGGTGATCGGTGCCGGGTCGCGAGGCGGACTCCGTGGAGAAGAACAAGATCTCGCGGCCATCGGCGAGCGCACCCCGTACCGGCTCGTTCAGCGACCGACCCGACGAATGCGGTTGCCGCCCACTCTGGTTGCCGTCGACGCCGCTCACCGGTCACTCCCGTCGGCAATGGTGAGGGTGACGACGTCGGCCAGCCGGCGACGATCGGCCGCCGACAACCCGGCATCGGTGATCAGTCGGTCGATGCGGTCGAACTCGGCAAAGAGGTGCGCACCGATCTCCCCGTACTTGGTGTGGTCGGCGAGCACCACCACCGATCGCGCGGTGCCGAGGAGCTTCCGGTTGGTTTCCGCCTCACCGAGATTCGGCGTCGTCAGGCCGGCGTCGGGGTCGATCCCATGGGTCCCGACGAAGGCGAGATCGGTGCGATAGCGTTCGAGCGCCGCGTTGGCCAGCGGTCCGACCAGCGCGTCGGAGGGTGTCCGTTGCCCGCCGGTCAACTGCACGGCCGACGCATCAACCGTGTCGTCGGCGGGGTCGGTCAGCACCTCGAAGATGGTGACCGAGTTGGTGATCACGTCCACCGCCCGCCCCCGAAGTGCGCGTGCCAGTTCCAATGTGGTGGTCCCCGCACCGATGGCCACGGTCATCCCGTCCTCGACGAGGTCCAGCGCCGCGCGCGCGATCACCCGCTTGGCACCCGGTTCGCGAGCCGCCTTGAGAGATGACGGCGGCTCCACGCCGCGGGCCTCGGTCGTGGCGGTCGATCGCACCGCACCGCCATGCACCTTGCTCAACTCACCCGTGGTCTCCAGATACTCCAGGTCCCGTCGGATCGTCATCTCCGAGACCTCGAGCTCGTTCGCCAGGTCGGAGACCCGCACAGCGCCCCGATCGACGACCGCGGTGAGGACGTGGGCACGCCGTTCCGCTGCAAGCATGTCGCCGATCGTAGCAAGTTCGCACTTAAACGAACCAAATTTCACAACTTCGCACGATCTTCTGTTGTTTCCTGTTAGCTTCTGATGGACATTGATCGGTTGAAGTGCAACAAGGGAGTTGCCATGAATCTGGCATCCGGCGAAGTACTGCGGTTGAACACCGGCGTACTCGACTACGTCCTCGTCGCCATCTATTTCGTCTTCGTCCTGGGAATCGGCTACATCGCCCGCAGCCAGGTCGCCACCAGTCTCGACTTCTTCCTGTCGGGACGACGCCTGCCGGCATGGGTCACCGGTATTGCCTTCGTGTCGGCCAATCTGGGCGCCGTCGAGATCATGGGCATGTCGGCCAACGGGGCCCAGATCGGCCTGGCCACGATGCACTACTACTGGATCGGCGCGGTCCCGGCAATGGTGTTCCTCGGCCTGGTGATGATGCCGTTCTACTACGGCTCCAAGGTGCGTAGCGTGCCCGAGTTCATGCGACGCCGCTTCGGCACCGGCGCGCATCTGGTGAATGCCCTCAGCTTCGCGGTGGCGCAGGTTCTCATCGCGGGGGTCAACCTGTTCCTGCTCGCCACGGTGATCAATGCGGTCCTCGGCTGGCCGCACTGGGTGTCGTTGATCGTCGCCGCCGCGGTGGTGTTGACCTACACCGCACTCGGCGGGCTGTCCGCAGCGATCTACAACGAGGTGCTGCAATTCTTCGTCATCCTCGCCGCACTCGTGCCACTGACCGTCATCGGTCTGATCAAGGTGGGCGGGTGGAGTGGACTGCGCGACAAGGTGATCGACACCCACTCCGACTCCGGCGCGGTGACCGCGACGGTGCACGATCAGCTCACGTCGTGGCCCGGGCAGGCGCTCAGCGGCTTCAACTCGCCGGTGTGGTCGGTCGTCGGCATCGTGTTCGGCCTGGGCTTCGTGCTCTCGTTCGGGTACTGGACCACCAACTTCGTCGAGGTGCAGCGGGCGATGGCGTCGGACTCGATGTCGGCGGCTCGGCGCGCCCCGATCATCGGCGCGATCCCGAAGATGTTCATCCCGTTCGTGGTGGTGATTCCCGGAATGATCTGTGCCGCAGTGGTCGGCGACATGATCCACCTCAAGAACACCGGTACCGGCAACGGCATCACCTACAACGACGCCATGCTGCTGATGATGCGTGACATCTTGCCCAACGGCCTGCTCGGCGTCGCGGTGGCCGGTCTGATCGCGTCGTTCATGGCCGGCATGGCGGCCAACGTGTCGGCGTTCAACACCGTGTTCAGCTACGACATCTGGCAGCAGTACGTGGTGAAGGATCGCGAGGACTCGTACTACATCACGGTGGGCCGCGTCGCGACCGTGGCGGCGGTGCTGCTGGCGATCGGTACCGCGACCATCGCGGCCGGCTACTCGAACCTGATGGACTACCTGCAAACGCTTTTCGGCTTCTTCAATGCACCGCTCTTCGCGACGTTCATCCTCGGTATGTTCTGGAAACGGATGACGCCGACCGCCGGCTGGGTGGGATTGGTACTCGGAACCGCCTCTGCCGTCGTCGTTTTCGTGTTGCAAGAGACCGGGGTCATCGACCTACCCGGTCAGGGCATGCCGTTCGTCGCCGCATCGATGGCATTCATCGTCGACATCGTGGCATCGGTGGCGGTCTCGCTGGTCACCCGTCCCAAGCCGGCCTCCGAACTCGCCGGCTTCGTCTACTCGCTGACCGACAAGGCCACACTCGCCGGCGACGACTCGCGCACCGCCTGGATTGCGCGGCCCGTGCCGCTCGCCTCGATCGTGGTGATCCTCGTGATCATCCTCAACATCGTCTTCCACTGATCGGAGTACGCACATGACCGACCAACCAACCTCGACGCCGACAACCGCCTCGACCTCACGACAACGACTGCTGGTGCGTCTGTTCGACATTCGCAACATCGTCGGCGCATTGCTGGGGATCTACGGGATCCTGCTGCTGATCGCCGGGTTGATCCCGGCGTCGGGAACGGCAGGCGCCGGGGACCGCGCCGAGTCCGCGTCCCACGACGTCGTCGACCTGTCGGTCGGTAGCAGCGCCAACCTGTGGGTCGGTGTCATCCTGCTCGTGGTCGCGGCGTTGTTCTGCGGTTGGGCCGCCTGGCGGCCCAGGCCCTGATTGCCGGTGGCCCCGAACGCTATGGTGGGTGCCGTGACGATGGCGGAACCGTGGTGAAGCTGGGCCTGGCCGCTCTGCGGCAACCGGTGTCGGCGGCGGACCTCGCCGACACCCGCGCGTTCTATGCCACCCGGGTCGGCGGTGTCGGACCGCGCTCGGCGACCGAGCTCGCCGCCGTCAGGGCCGCGCGGGCCGTCGACCCGCAGGCGCCGACCCGAGCCCGCTCCGAGATCATCGAGGTCGACGGCCACCGAATCCCGATCCGTATTCTGATGCCCGATTCCGGGCACCCCACGGGCATTCACCTCCACCTGCACGGTGGCGGGTTCTACATGGATTCCGCGTCCCGGCACGACGCGCAGAACGCACGCCGCGCCGACGCCCTCGATGCGGTGGTGATCGGCGTCGACTACCGCCTCGCCCCCGAGTCGCCGTGGCCGGCAGCCCCCGACGACTGTGCGGCGGTGGCATCGTGGCTGATCGAGACGGGCACCGAACGATTCGGCACCACCGCCCTGACCCTCGGTGGCATGTCGGCCGGCGCCACGTTGGCGATGACGACACTTCTCCGCCTGCGCGATGCCGGCGTGGTTTCCGAGGTCGACGGCGTGGTCCTCGAGGCCGGAAGCTACGACCTCAGTGCCCACACCCCCTCCGGTGCAACAATTGCCGACGAATACTTCATCGAGGCGTACGTCGGTCATGTCACCGACCGCACCGTTGCCGACATCTCACCGATCTTCGGCGATCTACGGGGCCTGCCGCTGGTGCTCGTCGTCATCGGGGAGGACGATGTGGTGCTGGCCGACAACCTCGCCATGCTCGCCCGGCTCACCGCCGCGGGAAACGACGTCGATCTACGGCTGTATCCGGCTGCACCGCATGGTTTCACGATGCATGACACACCCATCGGCCGGCAGGCCGTCGATGATGTCGACACGTGGCTGCGCGCACGGCTCGCCCGCTGACGCACCCACGCTCACCGATGACCGGCCCACGCCAGCAACCGGTCCACCGGCCAGGTGGTGATGATGCGATCCGGGTCGATGCCGTGCTCGTGGGCACGCTGCGCTCCGAGCACCGTGAATTCGAGCTGCCCCGGTGCGTGCGCATCGGAGTCGATCGCGAACAGGCAGCCCGCCTCGATCGCCATGGTCACGAGTTCGTCGGGCGGGTCGACACGTTCGGGGCGGGAATTGATCTCGACCGCGGTCTGATGGGTTGCGCATGCCTCGAACACTTCTCGGGCGTCGAAACTCGACGGCGGCCGGTGTCCGCGGCCGGTGAGTACGCGCCGTCCGGTGCAATGTCCCAGCACGTCGACCCGCGGGTCGGTCGCTGCTGCCACCAATCGCCGCGTCATGGCGTCGTGCTCCATCCGCAGGGCCGAATGCACCGAGGCGGTGACGATGTCGAGCCGGTCGAGGAGCGCATCGGTCTGATCGAGTGCACCGTCGTCGAGGATGTCGACCTCGATTCCCGCCAGCAATCGAACCTGCGTCTCGGGCAGCCGCCTCCCGGTGATGTTCGCCCCGCGGTTGTAGGCCTCGATCTGCTCGATCTGATCGGCGAGCCGTTCTGCACTGAGACCGTGTGCCACGGTCAACCTCGGCGAATGGTCGGTGACCGTGAACCACTCGAGTCCGAATGCGGTTGCCGCCGCTGCCATCTCCGTCAGCGGGGCACCGCCGTCGCTGGCGTCGGTATGGCTGTGGCAGTCCCCGCGTGCCGCGGCGACGAAATCGGCGGCGGCGCCGGGCGGATACGGCGACTCCGTCGACTGCAGACGCGCCAGATACTCCGGCAGATCTCCGTCGAGGGCCTCGGCGATGACCGTGGCGGTGGTCTTGCCGATACCCGTGATCGACGTCAGAGTGCCTTCCCGCGAACGACTCTCGAGATCATCTGGGTCGAGTCGGGCCGCGGCCCGGGCCGCCTTGCGGAACGCCTCCACCCGATAGGTGCTCTCCCGCGCCCGCTCGAGCAACCACGCGATCCGCTGCAACGCGACGATCGGCTCGACGGGTGCGCTCAGCGGCTCCAACGTTCTCATCGTGGCACGCTCACGCCAGCGCCGCGTCGACCACCTCTTGTGCCTGCACCTGGACTTGGGCCAAATGCTCGGGCCCCTTGAAGGATTCGGCGTAGATCTTGTAGACGTCCTCGGTGCCCGACGGCCGGGCGGCGAACCATGCATTCTCGGTGGTGACCTTCAGCCCACCGATCGCCGCACCATTGCCGGGTGCCTCGGTCATGATCGCGGTGATCTTCTCCCCGGCCAGTTCGGTCGCGGAGATCTGGTCGGCCGACAACTTCGCCAGGACCGCCTTCTGCTCCCGCGACGCAGGCGCATCGATACGCGCGTAAGCGGATTCGCCGAAGGCGTCGGCGAGTTCACGGTAACGCTGCGAGGGCGTCTTGCCGGTCACCGCAAGGATCTCCGAGGCCAGCAGATCCAGGATGATCCCATCCTTGTCGGTGGTCCAGGGCTTGCCGTCGAAGGTCAGGAACGACGCTCCCGCACTCTCTTCGCCGCCGAAGGCGATCGAGCCGTCGAGGAGTCCGTCGACGAACCACTTGAACCCGACCGGCACCTCGACGAGACGTCGCCCGATGGCGCCGACCACCCGATCGATCAACGACGAGGAGACCAGGGTCTTGCCGACCCCGGCCTGCTCCGACCATCCGGGCCGATGGGTGAACAGGTAGTCGATCACCACGGCCAGATAATGATTCGGGTTCATCAGGCCTGCATCCGGGGTCACGATCCCGTGCCGGTCGGCGTCGGCGTCGTTGCCGGTGGCAATGTCGTAGTGATCGCGTGCACCGATCAGCGAGGCCATGGCATTCGGCGAACTGCAGTCCATCCGGATCTTGCCGTCGGTGTCGAGGGTCATGAACGAGAACGTCGGATCGACGGTCGGATTGACCACGGTGAGCGTGGCGAGGTTGTAGCGGAATCCGATGTCCGCCCAGTATCCGACCGAGGCACCGCCGAGCGGGTCGGCGCCGATGCGGAAGCCCGCGGAGCGGATCGCGGCCATGTCGACCACGTCGGCCAGCCCGTCGCAATACCGCCTCATGAATGGATAGTCGGTGACGAACTCACTCGAACGGGCCTGCTCGAACGGAATCCGCTTGACGCCGACGAGTTTGGCGCGCAGCAATTCGTTGGCGCGCGCGGCCACCCACGAGGTGATCGACGTGTCGGCCGGTCCACCCGATGGCGGGTTGTACTTGAACCCGCCGTCACGCGGCGGGTTGTGCGACGGGGTGACGACGATGCCGTCGGACTCCACACCCGGATTCTCGGCATTGAACTGCAGGATCGCGCGACTCACCGCAGGCGTCGGGGTGAAGGAATCGCCCTCGGCGGTGAGCGTGGTGACGCCGTTGGCGGCGAGGACCTCGAGTGCGGTACGCCATGCGGGGATCGACAGCGCATGCGTGTCGAATCCGATGAACAACGGTCCACCGATCCCGGCGCCTGTCCGGTACTCGACGATCGCCTGGGTCGTCGCGAGGATGTGCGCCTCGTTGAACGAGGAGTCCAGACTCGATCCGCGGTGACCGGACGTGCCGAACACGACCTGCTGCAACGGATCATCGGGGTCAGGAGTGCGGTCGTAGTAGGCCTTTTCCACTGCGGCCACGTCGATGAGGTCTTCGGGCAGTGCCGGGGTACCGGCTCGAGGGTGTGCCATGTGACGAATTCTGCCACCGATCGAGCGGTCCGCAGGGCGATGCGAACCGAACAGTTACTGTGAACCACCCGCACGTCCGCCAACAAGGAGCACTCTCGATGCCCGTGCGCAGCGCCGATCCTCGGCTCGTCGTCCTCGTCCTGCCCGGCGGGACCGATTCGAGTTACCGTCCGTTCTCACCGTGGCAGGCCTCGGCGCTGCGCATGTATCCGTTCACCTGGTCGATCCGGGCGCGCTTCGGTCGGGCCGTCGACGTCCGCCAGGTGCGCTACCGCGTCTACGGCTGGAACGGCGAACAAGCCTCGCCCATGCCGTACGCGCGGGCCGCGCTGGCCCGTGCGCGTCGTGCACATCCCGACACCCCGGTGGTGCTCATCGGGCACTCGATGGGCGGACGCATCGCGGCGCAATTGGCCGCCGACCCTGCGGTCACCGGAGTGCTCGCGCTGGCCCCGTGGTGGCAGTTCGCCGACTGGCGGATGATCAACGACGACGCCCGGGTGGTCGCCGTCCACGGTGACGCCGACACCATCACCCTGGCCCGCAAGACCGCCAAGGGCATCGCCGAGTTGCGCGACCGTGGCGTCGACGCCACCTATGTGTCGGTGCCCGGTGGGCACCATCCGATGCTCGACCATCTGGGCCTGTGGCAAGGATCCGCGCTCGCGTTCGTCCGCGAGGAATTGGCGCGCCGATCAGAACGCCTGCCCCAGAGCTGACCGCGCCGGTCACGACGGTCGAACGGCAGCGCGCGGTCCGGCGAGTGCGGTGACGAATCCGTCGTAGAACTCGACGTATTCGTCGCCGTCGAGGACGTACACGGGATCGTCGCCGGTGTCGCCGAACGACTCGGTACGCAACTGTGTCCGCATGTTCTTGAAGGTCGAGGTGTGCTCGAGATGGTCGGTGAGCCGGACGAACAGTGGCACCGCGTATCCGGGCAGTCCGGAGCGGACATGCTCGGCGAAGGCGACCGGATCGAACGTGGCGCCGTGCGTGAGGCTGATCGCGGCCATACCCGCCTTGCCGTCGACCCCGGGCACCTGCACCCCGAACACCACCGCCTCCTCGACGGCCGGGTGGGCGTCGAGGACGGCCTCGACCTCGGTGGTCGCCACGTTCTCGCCCTTCCACCGGAACGTGTCGCCGATCCGGTCGACGAATCCGATGTGCGAAAACCCTTGGTCGCGTACCACATCGCCACTGTTGAACCACCTGTCGCCGGCTTTGAAGGCGCCGGTGACAACCTTCTTCTCCGATGCCGACGGGTCGGTGTAGCCGTCGAACGGGACGCGCCGGTTGATCTCGGCGAGGAGTAGACCGGTTCCATGCCGGGGCACCTTGACGACTTTGCCGTCGGGTCCTCGCCGCGGTTGCCCGGTGTCCTCGTCGTACTCGACGATGGCATATTTCAGGGGCGACCAGCCGGCCGTCTTGGGGATGCCGAGGACGTTGATGAAGCCGATGTTGGCCTCACTCGCGGCATACAGTTCGACGATGCGGTCGATGCCGAACCGTTCGGTGAACGCATCCCAGATGTCGGGGCGCAAGCCGTTGCCCACCGCCACCCGCAATCGGTGGGCGCGATCGGTGGGCCGCTCCGGTTGCGCGAGCAGGTATCGGCAGAGTTCGCCGATGTAACAGAACGCCGTCGCGTCGTTCTCGATGATCTCGTCGATGAATCCCGACGCGGAGAACTGTCGGCCGATCGCCAGGCACGCACCCGAGGCGAGCACAGACGACACCGAGATCGTCAGTGCGTTGTTGTGGTAGAAGGGCAGCGCGGTGTACATGACGTCGTCGCGGCGCAACCGGATGCCGAGTCCGCCGATGCCCGACATCGCCGCGAGCCACCGATAGTGGCTCATCTTGCTGGCCTTGGGAAATCCCGTCGTTCCAGAGGTGAAGA
>NZ_BAEI01000014.1 GCF_000241325.1 Gordonia polyisoprenivorans NBRC 16320 = JCM 10675
CCGGCTCTTCCGATTTGACGGTGCGTAGAGCGGGTTCTATCGGCCACAAGATGTAGGTCCGATTTCGGGGGCTGGTGTCGCGGCGGTGGTGGGCGGGTCCTGGGTGTGAGGATGAAAGCTCTCACACACTCATCCGAACACCACAGGACCCATGTTGCAGCGTAGCGCTCTTGCCGACACCATCTGCCGTACCACCGACCTCGGTGTGACGATCACCGACGCCGCCATCGACGCCGAGGATCGGACGCACCTGTTCTGCGGACTGCGCGCCCCGAACAGCACGTGTCCGGGATGCGGCAGCGTGGGCCGGTTGCGTGACCACGTCGACCGTGAGGTGACCGATCTGCCGATCGTCGGGCATCCCACCGTGCTGCACCTGACCGTCCCACGGTACGTCTGCGGTAACAGTGATTGTGCGACAACGATTTTCCGTGCCAACATCAGTTCGATCGTGGCAACCCGTTCGGCGGTGACCCGCCGCACCACCACCTGGATTCTGCGGGCGATGATCTGCGACAAGATGAGCGTGACAGCTGTTGCGGCGGCGGTCGGGTTGAGTTGGGGCACCGTCAACACTCTCGCCGTGGAGGCGGTCAAGAAGCTTGCTGCGGCACCGGCGCATCTGGCCGGCGTCCGCGTATTGGGTGTGGATGAGCACAAGTGGAAACATGTTCGCGGGCATGGCGACTCGAGTTGGGTGACCGTGCTCGTCGACCTGACACCGATCGTCGACGGGACCGGCCCGGCGCGGCTGCTGGACATGGTCGCCGGCCGGTCGAAAGCCGCACTCAAAGACTGGCTCGGTGAGCGTGACCAATCGTTTCGGGAACGTATCCGGGTGGTCACGATGGACGGATTCAGCGGATACCGCACCGCCACCGAAGAGACTCTCGCGAAGGCTCGTCCGGTGATGGATCCATTCCATGTGGTGCAGTTGGCCGGTGACAAGCTCACCCTGTGTCGTCAACGCGTGCAACACGATACGTGTGGCCATCGTGGCCGCACTGGTGATCCTTTGTACGGTATCCGCCGCACCCTACTCACCCGAATCGCGTTGTTGACCGACAAGCAGAAAAGTCGGCTACGCACTGGTCTCGACGCTCATGAGGACCATCTGGCGGTTTCGGTGACCTACGCGGTCTACCAGGAACTGATCGCCGCCTACGACCACCACAACCGCCGACGCGGCAAGATCGCGATGTACAAGGTCCTCAAGAAAATCCGGAAAGGCCTACCCGCCGGGTTACCCGAGCTCGCCCAACTCGGCCGATCCCTGTGGACGCGACGCGCTGAGATTCTGGCGTACTTCGACACCGGCGCCTCCAACGGACCCGTCGAAGCCATCAACGGCCGCCTGGAACATCTCCGCGGTATCGCGCTCGGATTCCGCAACCTCAAGCACTACATCTTGCGGTCACTCATCCACTCCGGCCAACTCGCAAACACCCTGAACGCACTCTGAAATCGGAAGAGCCC
>NZ_BAEI01000013.1 GCF_000241325.1 Gordonia polyisoprenivorans NBRC 16320 = JCM 10675
AAATTTCAGGGATGCCCCGCAACACACATCGTGTTGCGGGGCATCCCCCATTCAACCCATCTCCCGATCGGCCGACGGTGATGTGCCCGGGGTCGGCTCGGCCGAGGCCGTGACGAGGGAATAGATTGGCAACCATGAATGACCGTGACCGCACTCGCGGCCGCCGCCAGCGTCCGGACCGAGCCGATCAGTCGGGCCGCCCTCACCGTGAGGGTCGGCCACGAACCGACGGTCCCACCGATCCTGCTCTTCCTGATGACGTCGTCGCCTCCGATCTCGACCCCGATACCCGACGTGATCTGCTTTCCCTGGAGAAGGGGACAGCGGAGCGTGTCGCGCGGCATCTGGTGATGGTGGCGGAGCTCCTATATGAAGACGCCGATCTGGCTCTGGAACATGCTCGTGCGGCTCGGCGTCGTGCAGCGCGCGTCGGCGTGGTCCGCGAGACCGCCGGCGTTGCCGCCTATAACGCCGGGCAGTGGCAGGAAGCCATTTCCGAGCTGCGCGCGGCTCGTCGGATCACGGGTAGTTCGGCACTGCTTCCGCTCATCGCCGACGCCGAACGCGGATTGGGACGACCTGAGCGTGCCATCGAGATCGCACGCAGCGAGGAAGGGCGCGCATTGCGCGATGACGAGGCCACAGAAATGCGCATCGTCGAAGCCGGCGCCCGCCTCGACATCGGGGAGCCCGAGAAGGCGTTGGTGACCCTCCAACTGGAAGACCTGAGTCCGAGCCGTACCGGCACTGCCGCAGCGCGTCTGTTCTATGCCTACGCGTCGGCCCTCGAAGCGGCCGGCCGCCTTGATGAGGCGACGACCTGGTTCATGAATGCCTCGGCCGCCGACACCGAGGATGCCACCGATGCCGAGTTCCGGTTGATGGAGATCTCGGTCGGCAGTGCCGAGCCGGATGTCGGCCCCGCCCACGAAGACCAGCAGGTCTCCGGAGCGGCCATCGCCGGGCCTGAGCCTGAGCCTGCGTCCGAGCCTGGGCCGGCGCCCCAGTCGGAGTCGCTGCGCAGTACCGAGTCGCAGCCCGGGTCTGTTCGGCAAGCGAGCGTTGCGGAGCCGGAGAGCGAGCAGGTTCCCGACGCCGCCGTGGCACCGGCCAGGGAGACCGAGCTGGTTCCCCCGCCACCTGTGCCCGCGCGCGTCGTTGACGCGTACGACGCGTTGCTGCTCGATCTGGACGGCACCGTGTTCGCCGGGAAGAGCCCGATACCTGGTGCGCCGGAGACCCTGGAGCGGATCGACGTGACGACGATCTTCGTCACCAACAACGCGAGCAGACGCCCGGATGACGTTGCCGAGCATCTTCGGTCGATGGGCTTCACGGCGACCCCGCAACAGGTCGTCACCAGTGCTCAATCGGCAGCCCGGTTGCTCTCCGAGCACCTTGAGCCCGGATCGAGAGCCCTTGTGCTCGGCACCGACGGTCTCGCCCAGGAGGTGCGCGAGGTCGGGATCGCCGTGACGCGCAGCGCGGACGATCGTCCGCTCGCCGTCATCCAGGGCTTTTCACCGGAGACCTCATGGGAGAGCTTGTCGGAGGCCGCTCTGGCGATCCGGGCAGGCGCACTGTGGGTGGCCACCAACGTCGATGCGACTCTGCCTTCCGAACGTGGGCTACTCGTCGGCAACGGATCCCTGGTCGCAGCGGTCGCCAACGCCACCGGCCAGGAGCCGCTCGTCGCCGGAAAGCCGGCCGCGCCCCTCATGGCCGACGCCATCAACCGCAGCGGCGCAGACACCCCGCTGGTGGTCGGGGATCGACTCGACACCGACATCCAGGGCGCACATTCGGTGGGCCTCGACAGTCTCCTGGTGCTCAGCGGCGTCAGCACGGCAGCAGACCTTCTCGCCGCACCACCGCAGCAGCGGCCGACCTTCGTCTGTGCCGATCTGTCGGGAGTTCTCGACCCTGCCGATTCGCTGCGCATCGCCGACAATGACGACTGGCGTATCGAGCAGACCGGCGACACGCTGACGGTGTCACCGGTGGCCGAGCCGCCCGCGACGCTGCGCCTGCTGCCATCACTGGCCGCTCGCGTCTGGGCGCTCGCCGACGCCGACGAGATCGACCTGACGGAAATCACCATCACCGCCGATGACCCGACGACCCGAAGTGCGCTGGAGGATCTGGGTCTCGGCGCCGAGTGAAGGGACGAGAGCAATGACCTTCCCCGACGATGCCTCCGCGAGGCCGGCACCGGCGATGGGGCCGACGCCGCAGATGATGCCCGGCGCGCGGCCCGGCGAGGTACATGCCGAAACCGTCGATGCCGTCGACCCCGAGTTGGCCGAATCCATCCCGGTGCGGGTGCGTGAGCTCCTCGGTCAGGTGGACGACATTCGCGAACAGTCTGGCGAGGCAATCGATTTGGTGGCCTTGGCGCGCCAGACACAACTGCTCGAACAAGCGCATGAGGTACTGACCTCGGCGTTGTCGGACGTGGACCGTCGGTGACCAGGCCAGCACGGACGAGGCGTCGCTGAGTGGCCGCGCGGGCGCGTCTCGACGCCGAATTGGTACGCCGTGGTCTCGCACGCTCACGCGAGCAGGCGCGCGAACTCGTCGACCGCGGGGCGGTCAAGGTCAACGGCACTATCGCCGCCAAGCCGGCAACCAATGTCGGTCGGGACACACCGATCGTCGTCGTCGATGACGACCGCGACGATTGGGCGTCGCGAGGAGCACACAAACTGATCGGTGCGCTCGACGCCTTCGAGCCGCAGGGCCTGACGGTCGCCGGCAAGCGGTGTCTCGATGCGGGCGCATCCACCGGAGGATTCACCGATGTGCTCCTGCGCCGCGACGCCCGCGAGGTCGTTGCCGTCGACGTCGGCTACGGGCAACTGATCTGGCGTCTGCAGAACGATGACCGCGTCGACATCCGCGACCGCACCAACGTCCGCCATCTCACCGCCGAACAGATCGGGGGTGCCGTCGACCTCGTCGTCGCCGATCTGTCGTTCATCTCACTGGCGTTGGTCCTGCCGGCCTTCGTCGCATGTGCGCGCCCCGGGGCCGACATCGTGCCGATGGTCAAGCCGCAGTTCGAGGTGGGCAAGGATCGCGTCGGTTCCGGCGGCGTGGTCCGAGATCCCGACCTGCGGGTGGAGGCCGTCGTCAAGGTGGTCACCGAGGCCGCGCGGCTCGGACTGGTCACGCGCGCGGTGACGGCGAGCCCGCTCCCGGGACCGTCGGGCAACGTCGAGTATTTCCTCTGGTTGCAGCGGCCGTCGGGCACGGTGTCGGCGTCGGACGATAGGGTCGGTAGCCGGGGCGGATCGCCGGTCGAGGGCGAGATACCGGACGCGGGTTCGGCACCCGATGTCCTCGACGGGAATGCGCTGCAGCCCGGCGTGGATCCGGACATCATCCAGATGATCAGGCAGGCCGTCGCCGACGGTCCGCGCTGAATGTCATCGCGCGAGACGAGAGGAGACCAGGTGGGCAACGCATCGGTCGCGGATTCGGTTGGCACAGGTGGTGCTTCCGATCCGGCCCGCGGGTCCGTACGGACCGGTTCCGCCCATCGCGAGTTCCTCGTCGTCGCGCACACCGGCCGCGAGACCGTCACCCACACCATCGCCGCGATCGCCCGGCACTGCGCCGAGGGCGGTGTGGCCTTACGGGTCGTCGATCACGACACCCACGTCGATCCCGACCCCGCGAGCGAGGCCCGCGCCTACCCGCAGTCGGTGGCCGATACCGGCCCGATACCGCGCCCCCCGGAACGCAACCCCCTCGATCCCGCGCATCTGCGGGAACTCGGTGCGCAGGTGGAGGTGACCTCGGGCGACCCCGATTCGGCGGAGGGATGCGAGATCGTCATCGTGCTCGGGGGCGACGGCACCTTCCTGCGGGCCGCCGAGCTGGCCTATCCCGCAGGTGTCCCGGTCCTCGGAATCAACCTGGGCCACATAGGGTTTCTCGCCGAGGGCGAGGCGAACCGCGTCGACGAGGTCATGGCCCAGCTCGTCTCCGGGGACTATCGGGTGGAACCGCGGATGACACTCGACGTCACCGTCATCGACCCGGCCGACACCAAGGGCACGCCCCAGACCAGCTGGGCGCTGAACGAGGTCGCGATCCTCAACCGGACCAGCACCGGTGTGCTCGAACTGATCACCGAGGTCGACGGCCGTCCGGTGTCGGGGTTCGGGGCCGACGGCGTCCTGGTGTCGACGCCGACGGGCTCCACCGCCTACGCGTTCTCCGCGGGTGGACCGGTGATGTGGCCCGACCTCGAGGCGATCCTGGTGGTGCCGAGCAATGCCCACGCATTGTTCGCCCGACCCATGGTGACCAGTCCGCGGTCCCGGATCGCGGTGGAGGTCGACAAGCTCGGCCGCTCCGGTTTCGCCTTGTGCGACGGCCGCCGCCGCCTCGACGTGCCCGCCGGTGCGCGGGTCGAGGTCGTGCGCAGCGACCGATCGGTGCAGTGGGTGCGGATCGACTCCGACCCCTTCGCCGATCGGCTCGTCCGAAAATTCGATCTGCCGGTCACGGGCTGGCGGGGGAGGCAGGCCTAGGAGTGCTGGAAGAACTGTCCATCGCCGGCCTCGGCGTCATCGACGGGGCGTCGGCGCAGTTTCCTCCCGGTTTCACCGCGCTGACCGGTGAAACCGGCGCGGGCAAGACCATGATCGTGACCAGCCTGCGTCTGTTGGCCGGCGGACGCGCCGACGCCGGGCGGGTTCGCTCCGGTGCCGCGAAGGCAACGGTCGAGGGGCGCTTCCGTGTCGCCCATCCCGATCGGGGGCCCGATGGTGAGGTCGCCGACCTCCTGGAATCCACCGGCGCCGACCTCGACGACGACGGCACCGTCATCGCGATCCGCACCGTCAACGCCGACGGCCGATCCCGCGCCCATCTCGGCGGACGTTCGGTTCCGGTGGGCGCGTTGGGCAAACTCGTCAGCTCGGTGCTGACCGTGCACGGTCAGAACGACCAGCTACGACTGCTGCGACCCGACCGTCAGCGCGCGGCACTGGACACCTTCGCCGGAGCGAAGGCGGCCAAGGCGCTCGCCGCCTATCGCAGCGCACGAGCCGAGTGGCTGGCAATACTCGACGAGCTCGACGAACTCCGCGCCAACTCCCGCGGACTCGCCCAGGAGGCCGACCGACTGCGCTTCGGGATCGACGAGATCGCAGCGATCGACCCACAACCCGGTGAGGACGACTCCCTCGCCGACACCATCCGACGACTCACCGATCTCGAGTCGATCCGGTCCGCCGCATCGGGCTCGCACGAGATCGTTGCCGGCGAGTCGGGGTCGGTGATCGAGGGCCTCGGCCAGGTGCGGTCGATGCTCGAGGCGGCCGCCGACGATGAGCTCAAACGTCTCGCCGGCCGCGTCGGCGAAACACTGACGGTCGTCACCGACATCGGCGACGAACTCACCGCGTACCTGTCGGCGCTACCGACCGACGCCGATTCGCTCGACCAATTACTCTCCCGCCAGGGCGAATTGAAGTCGCTGGTACGCAAGTACGCCCCGGATATCGACGGGGTGATCGACTGGCGCACGCAGGCGCAGATCCGACTCGAGCAGATCGAGGACCCCCAGGGCAGCGTCGACGACCTCGAGCGGCGCGCCGCCGCGGCGGCCGAGGTCGTCGCCGAGGCCGCGGCCACCCTGCACCGCATCCGTGCGAAAGCGGCCACGACGATGGCCGGCAAGGTGTCCAAGGAACTCGCCGGGTTGGCGATGGGTGACTCGACGCTGTCGGTCGAGGTCGGGCTCGAATCCGCCGACGCCGATGACCGGCTCGCCATCGAGGTCGACGGGCAGCGGGCGCACGCCGGCACCGACGGCGCCGACCGCGTCGAGTTCGCCCTGGTTCCGCACAAGGGCGCCCGCCCGCTGCCCATCGCGACCTCGGCGTCCGGCGGTGAGCTGTCACGAGTGATGCTCGCTCTCGAAGTCGTTCTCGCCGAACCGACTTCGGGCTCGGTGATGGTGTTCGACGAGGTCGACGCCGGAGTGGGGGGACGCGCGGCGGTGGAGATCGGCCGTCGTCTGGCCCGGCTGGCGCGCGCTCACCAGGTCATCGTCGTGACCCACCTCCCGCAGGTCGCCGCGTTCGCCGACAACCACCTCGTCATCGGCAAGAGCGCGAGCAAGGGTGCGGTGCAGACGAGTACCGTACGTGCGCTCGACCGCGACGAGCGGATCGCCGAACTCGCCCGGATGCTCGCCGGCCTCGGCGAATCCGATACGGGCAAGGCGCACGCCGAAGAACTCCTGACAACTGCTGAGACAGAAAAAGGCTCCTGAGTCGTTCGGTGTTCTTGATGCGTGTGTGACAAAAGTTGCCATTGTTGCGGCGCGCCTCCCGCAGCCGATGCGCGGAGCGGTCAATCATTGCCGTCATGAAGATGCCTGCACTGCTCGCGCGGAACACCGAAGAACTGCCTGGCGTCATTGGTATCGCCAGAATCGACAAGAACACCAAGCGCCTCCTCGAACGGGTGGGGCCGGGTGACATCGCGATCCTCGACGAGGTCGATCTCGATCGCGTGACCGCCGACGCGCTCGTGGAGGCGAACGTCGTCGCCGTCGTCAACGCATCCCGGTCGATCAGCGGCCGCTATCCGAATCTGGGTCCCGAGGTGCTGGTGGCCTCCGGCATCGTCCTGCTCGACGAAGTCGGCCCGGAGGTCTTCAAGCGGGTCAAGGACGGCGCCAAGCTCCGCGTCCACGATGACCGCCTGATGGTCGGGGACCGGCGTCTCGCGCGCGGCACCACGCTCGAGGAGCACGACATCGCGAGCATGATGATCGACGCCAAGACCGGACTGGTCGACCATCTGGAAGCGTTCTCCGGCAACACGATCGAGTTCATCCGGAGCGAGTCACCGCTTCTGATCGACGGTGTCGGCGTGCCCGATGTGGACGTATCGCTGGCCGGCAAGCATGTGGTCATCGTCGCCGACGGACCCGATCGCGGAACCGAACTGCGCTCACTCAAGCCGTTCATCAAGGAGTACTCGCCGGTTCTCGTCGGTGTCGGTGCCGGCGCCGACACCCTGGTGAAAGCGGGCTACAAACCGGCGATCGTCGTCGGCGACCCGGAACAGATGAAGGCGGCGACCCTGCGGTGTGGTGCGCAGGTCGTGCTGCCCGCCGACACCGACGGACACGCCCCCGGCCTCGAACGCATCCAGGACCTCGGCATCGGAGCGACGACTTTCCCGGCCGCCGGAACCGCGGCCGATCTCGCGTTGCTGCTCACCGACTTCCATGGTGCCGACCTCATCGTCACCGCCGGCTACGGCGGGTCCCTCGACGACTTCTTCGACCGCTCACGTCGTGAGTCGACGCCGTCGACGTTCCTGACCCGGCTCAAGGTCGGACCCAAACTGGTCGACGCCAAGGCAGTCGCGACGCTGTATCGCAGCCGGGTGTCCGGCGCCGCGATCGCCTGCGTCATTCTCGCCGCGCTGATCGCGGTCATCGCCGCGGTGATGCTCTCGAGCGCGGGACCCGAGATCACCGATTGGGCTGTGGCCCAATGGAACCACTTGTTCGAGTGGGCCCGGGGAGTCTGGAACAGGTAGGGCATGATTTCACTACGCCAGCACGCCATCTCGTTGGTGGCGGTGTTCCTGGCCCTCGCGCTGGGGTTGTTCCTCGGTTCGGGGTTCGTGGGCGATCGCGTCAATTCCCTGACCGGTACGAGTCGCGACCGGATCGGCGACCTCGAGCAGCAGCGCGACGGTCTCAACGATCAGGTGAACGCCGCCAACAGCTTTGACGCCGCGATCGCTCCGCGGCTGATCGCCGATCAGCTCAAGGGGCACGCCGTCCTCGTCGTCACCACGCCCAACGCCGCCGACTCCGACGTCGACGCCGTCAAACAGTCGTTGTCGACCGCGGGCGCAACGTTTTCCGGGCAACTCGGCCTCACCGACAAGCTCGTGCGTGACGACAGCGCCGAACAGGTCCGCACCATCGTCGACCAGACGATTCCCCCGGGCGCGACACTGCGTGCGGAACTGACCGACTCGGGTTCACGCGTCGGGGATCTGTTGGGGACCTTGGTGATGCATCGCAGCGATCAGAACGCTGCCGCGGTTGCCGATCGGCAGACCGGGCTGCAAACCCTGCGTGACGGCGGGTTCCTGACCTATGTCGACAACGCGATCCGGCCCGCCGATCTGGTGGTGTTCATCTCCGGCGATGCGCTGCCGGAGAATTCCGGCGCCCAGGGGCAGTTGGTCGCCCGGCTGGCCGCCGCGATGACCGCGCGCGCACAGGGCGGCGAGCTCGTCGGTCGCAGTGGTTCGGCGACGGGCGTGTCACCGATAGCGGTGATCCGTTCGGACCCGGCGTTGCGCAACGCGATCACGACGACCGACAACGTCGATGCGCAGACCGGCCTGATCACCACCGTCCTCGCGCTCGACGAGGAGAGTCAGGGCCGCTCCGGTTCCTTCGGCTCCGGTCCGGGGGCGACCGCGATCACCGTCGGCGCGCAACCGGCCCAGTCGCAACCGGCCTGAGCAGTCGAAGCGCCGCGCACCACACGCCCGCATCGTCACCCGCGATCCGACGTCTGCCGCGACACGCGGGGCTGCCCGCCCCGTCGGTGTCGTGGCAGGCGTGAGGCGGCTGTGGTGTTACCCTGGAGTCCCGTAGGTGAGCAGGCTTTGATGACCTGATCCGGCCGACGGGAGAAACGGTTTTGCGACCACTGCGCGTTCATACGGGCACCAAACACATTTTCGTGACGGGCGGAGTCGCCTCGTCCTTGGGTAAGGGCTTGACCGCCTCGAGTCTCGGTCAGCTCCTCACGGCCCGCGGTCTGCGGGTCACCATGCAGAAGCTCGATCCCTATCTCAACGTCGATCCGGGAACGATGAATCCGTTCCAGCACGGTGAGGTCTTCGTCACCGAGGACGGCGCGGAAACCGATCTCGACGTCGGACATTACGAGCGCTTCCTCGACCGCAACCTGTCGCAGTCGGCGAATGTGACCACCGGACAGGTGTATTCGAGTGTCATCGCCAAAGAACGACGCGGCGAGTACCTCGGCGAGACGGTGCAGGTGATCCCGCACATCACCGACGAACTCAAGTCGCGGGTCCTCGCGATGCGTGAACCCGGTGACGACGGCGAGGCACCTGACGTGGTGATCACCGAAATCGGTGGCACCGTCGGCGACATCGAGTCACTGCCGTTCATCGAGGCCGCCCGCCAGATCCGCCACGACGTGGGGCGCGACAACGTGTTCTTCCTGCATGTGTCGCTGGTGCCCTACCTCGCACCGTCGGGTGAGCTCAAGACCAAACCCACCCAGCATTCGGTGGCCGCGCTGCGCAACGTCGGTATCCAGCCCGATGCGCTGATCCTGCGGTGCGACCGCGACGTCCCCGAAGGTCTCAAGAAGAAGATCGCGCTGATGTGCGACGTCGACATCGAAGGCGTCATCTCCACACCCGACGCGCCGTCGATCTACGACATCCCCAAGGTGCTGCACAGCGAGCAACTCGACGCCTACGTGGTCCGCAAACTCGGCCTGCCCTTCCGCGACGTGGACTGGACCGAGTGGGGTGAGCTGCTCAACCGGGTGCACGAGCCCCGGGAGACCGTGCGAATCGCGTTGGTGGGCAAGTACGTCGACCTCCCCGACGCCTACTTGTCGGTGACCGAGGCGATCCGCGCCGGCGGCTTCGCGTGGCGTGCGCGCACCGAGATCAAGTGGGTGCCGTCGGACGAGTGCGCCACATCGCAGGGTGCACAGGCCGCGCTCTCCGACGTCGACGGCGTCCTCATCCCGGGAGGCTTCGGGATCCGCGGCATCGAGGGCAAGGTCGGCGCGATCAGTTATGCCCGCCGTCGCGGTATCCCACTCCTCGGGCTGTGCCTGGGCTTGCAGTGCATC
Source organism: Gordonia polyisoprenivorans NBRC 16320 = JCM 10675 (assembly GCF_000241325.1). GTDB lineage: Bacteria > Actinomycetota > Actinomycetes > Mycobacteriales > Mycobacteriaceae > Gordonia > Gordonia polyisoprenivorans. Next base: position 9,903 of record NZ_BAEI01000013.1, read on the forward strand.
GTCATCGAGGCGGCGCGCTCGGTGGGACTCGACCATGCCAGTTCCGACGAATTCGACCCGGACACACCGCATCCGGTGATCTCCACGATGGCCGACCAGCACGATGCGGTCGCCGGTGAGGCGGATCTGGGCGGAACCATGCGTCTCGGTGCGTATCCGGCGACGCTGAAAGCGGGTTCGGTGGTCGCCAAGGCGTACGGCACCACCGAGGTCTCCGAACGCCACCGTCACCGCTACGAGGTGAACAACACCTACCGCGACACCATCGCCGAGTCCGGGCTGGTGTTCTCCGGAACCTCGCCCGATGGGCATCTCGTCGAATTCGTCGAGTACCCACCCGAGGTGCACCCGTTCCTGGTGGCCACTCAGGCGCACCCGGAGCTGAAGAGCCGGCCGACGCGCCCCCACCCGCTGTTCCGGGCGTTCATCGACGCGGCGCTGAAATACAAGGCAGCCGAACGGCTTCCGGTGGATCTGGGCGACTACGACGCGCCGCAGGCCGAGAACGACGAGTCCCAGGTTGCGACCGCCGTGGCCGTCGACGCCGGAGGCGATCGGGCTTGACCGGCACCTCCGATGGCGCCGGAACCCACGACTTCGGGGTCCGTGGTTCACGCCTGGTGTACGAGGGAGCGATCCTCGCGTTACGGGTCGACGAGGTCGCGATGCCCGGTGGCCGAACCGCCGAGCGTGAGGTCGTCGAGCACTTCGGCGCGGTGGCCGTCGTTGCCCGGGACGCGCAGGGTCGGATCGCGATGGTGCGCCAATACCGGCACCCGATCGGGCACCGTCTGCTCGAACTGCCCGCCGGGCTGCTCGATCAGGGCGGTGCCGAAACGGCGGTGGACGCCGCCCGGCGCGAACTCGCCGAAGAAACCGACCTCGCCGCCGATCGGTGGCGGGTGTTGGTCGATCTGGATCTGTCACCGGGTTTCACCGACGAGGCGTTACGCCTCTACCTCGCCGAGGGTTTGCACACGCTCACCGCGGCCGAGCGCACTGATGAGGAAGCCGACATGTCGATCGAGTGGATCGCCACCGACGAAGCGGTCCGCAAGGTGTTCGCCGGCGACATCGTGAACGCGACCAGCGTCGCGGGCATCCTGGCCGTTGCGGCGGCCGATCGCGGCGAGGTCACGTTGCGGCCGGTTGAGGCACCCTGGCGCGACGAGCCGAGTGCCTTCCGCGCCCGACGGGAGCGGGGCGCGCACCAGTAGGCCTCGACCGGCGGGCCACGCCGGGTCGGGAGTGGGATCGGGAGCGAGGAGTCGGCATGACCGAGCAGGAGGGCATCGACGCGGCGATCACCCGCTATCTCGATCACCTGACCGTCGAACGCGGCGTTGCGGCGAACACACTGAGCTCCTATGGTCGCGACCTCGGACGGTATCGGCAGTATCTGCGTGCGCGGAAGATCGACGATCTCGCCGACGTGGCCGAGGCCGATGTCCGTGAGTTCCTCGTCGCGTTGCGCAGAGGTGCCCCGGAATCCGGGGAACGACCGCTCGCGGAGAGTTCGGTGGCGCGAACCCTGGTGGCCACCAGAGGTTTTCACAAGTTCGCCGCGGCGGAGGGGCTCGTCGCCGACGACGTCGCCCATGCGGTACGGCCGCCGAGCCCGGCCCGCCGGCTGCCCAAGGCGTTGTCGGTGAGCGACGTCGAACGCATCCTGGACGCCTCCGGAGCCCCCGATCACGCACGCGCGCTCCGCGATCGGGCACTCCTGGAACTCCTCTACAGTTGCGGCGCACGCATCTCCGAGGCCACCGGGCTCGATCTCGACGACATCGACACCGACACCCGGGCGGTGCGGTTACACGGCAAGGGTGGCAAGGAGCGGGTGGTTCCCGTCGGCGGGCCGGCCATCGATGCTCTCGAGGCATATCTGGTGCGCGGACGTCCGACACTCGTGCACCGGTCGACCGCGGCACTGTTCCTCAACGCCCGCGGGGGTCGGCTCACCCGTCAGGGCGCCTGGCAGGTGTTGGCGTCGGCGGCAGAGCGCGCCGGACTCGAGGGCGCGGTGTCGCCACACACCCTGCGGCACAGTTTCGCCACCCATCTCCTCGACGGTGGAGCCGATGTTCGCGTGGTCCAGGAACTGTTGGGGCACGCGTCGGTGACGACCACTCAGGTCTACACACTGGTGACGGTGAACACGATGCGCGAGGTGTACGCGACCGCGCACCCGCGGGCGCGGTGATACACGGTCGGCGACGAACGTCCATGGTTGCGGCGATGCTCCACGGGATCGTCGGCGCGACCCACTAGGCTTTGGTGGAGGTCCGGGCCGAAACGGCCGGGCCGAGACGACAGAAAGGGGGCTGCGCAGCGGTGAGTATCTCGAGCACCCGGCGACCCAGCGCCCACTTCGACGACCAGTACCGTCTCGAGGTTCCCAGCGGCGCGGACATCGACGAGACCGATCACCGCACCGCCCGGGTCCCGGCCGATGATCAGATCGGTCCCACCGGTCGTCCCTACCGTCCCGTTCCCGAACCGACCCCGCTCGATCGGCACGGTCCGGCGACGGTCATCGCGGTCTGTAACCAGAAGGGCGGGGTCGGCAAGACCACCTCGACGATCAATCTGGGTGCGGCCCTCGCCGAGTACGGCCGCCGCGTCCTGCTGGTCGATCTCGACCCGCAGGGTGCGCTGTCGGCGGGTTTGGGTGTGCCGCACCACGAACTCGACGAGACCGTCTACAACCTGCTCGTGCCGCCGCACGCGCCGACCGACGAGGTGTTGATGCGCACCCGGGTCGACGGCCTGGATCTGCTGCCCAGCAACATCGACCTCTCGGCCGCCGAGATCCAACTGGTCACCGAGGTCGGCCGCGAGCAGGCTCTCGCCCGTGCGCTGCATCCGGTCCTCGACCGTTACGACGTGGTCCTCATCGACTGCCAGCCGTCGCTGGGTCTGCTCACCGTCAACGCCCTGGCCTGCGCCGACACGGTGCTGATCCCGATGGAGTGCGAGTACTTCAGCCTGCGCGGACTGGCGTTGCTCACCGACACCATCGAGAAGGTCCACGACCGCCTCAACATGCGTCTCGACGTCGGCGGAATCCTGGTGACCATGTTCGACGCGCGCACCCTGCATTCCCGAGAGGTGATGGCGCGGGTCGTCGAGGTGTTCGGCGACAAGGTGTACGACACCGTCATCGCGCGCACCGTCCGCTTCCCGGAAACCAGTGTGGCCGGCGAACCGATCACCTCGTGGGCGCCGAAATCTGCTGGAGCACAGGCTTATCGGGCCCTGGCTCGCGAGGTCATCGCGCGCAACGTCAAGCAGGCATGAGCGAACCGAGCGACGTCGGCGGGGCAGATGCTGCTCCCGACTCGGCACCGGCTGAGCCGGACTCCGGTTTTCGCGTACGTCTGGCGAACTTCGAAGGCCCCTTCGACCTGCTGCTCAACCTGATCAGTCAGCATCGCCTCGACGTGACCGAGGTGGCGCTGCACGAGGTGACCGACGACTTCATCGCCTACACCCGGGAGATGGGTCCGGAGTTGGGGTTGGAGCAGACCACCGAATTCCTCGTGGTGGCCGCGACGCTGCTCGACCTCAAGGCCGCACGCCTGCTGCCGTCCGGGGAGGTCGACGATCCCGAGGATCTCGCCCTGCTCGAGGCACGCGACCTGTTGTTCGCGCGGCTCCTGCAATACCGTGCGTACAAGCAGGTGGCGGCGCTGTTCGGCGAGTTGGAAGCCGCTGCACTGCAACGGTATCCGCGTGCGGTGTCGCTGGAGGAGCGTTACGCCGATCTGCTGCCCGAGGTGACGTTGGGCGTCACGCCCGGAGGGTTCGCCGAGGTCGCCGCGGCGGCGTTGCGGCCGCGGCCGACACCGACCGTGGGGCTCGACCACCTGCATGACTCACACCAGGTGTCGGTCCCGGCGCAGGCGCAACGGATGGCGGGGCTGTTGGCCGACAGCGCCCCCGGCGAGGGGCTGACCTTCGGTCAGCTCGTCGCCGGCTGCGCCAACGCGCTGGAGGTGGTCGGCAGCTTCCTGGCGTTGCTCGAACTGTTCCGGGAACGCGCGATCACGTTCTCTCAACCCGAGGCGCTCGGTGACCTGCGGGTGCTGTGGTCGGGGGAGCGTGAACTCGACGATCTGAGTTTTGACAAGGCAGAGGACTACGGATGACCGAGCCGCACGATGCACCGGCCCCCGAGCGGGCAGCCGACGACCCCGGACACGACGACCCTGGACACGACGACCCTGGACACGACGGCCGGGGACCCGGGGACCAGGGGCACGGGGACCACACACCCGAGGCCACCTCCGAGCCCGGGCAGGGCGCCCTCGACGTCGCCACCGACGAGACCGTCGACGACGCGGAACTTCGCTCCGCACTGGAGGCCCTGCTGCTCGTCGTCGACACACCGGTGACCTCCGACGAGCTGGCGAACGCGATCGGCGTCGACGCGCTGCGGGTCCGGGAGATGCTCAACGAGATGTCGGCGGAGCTGACGTCAGCGCACAGCGGAATCGATCTGCGCTTCGCCGGGGACGGCTGGCGGTACTACACGCGAGCCGACTACGCGCCCTACGTCGAGCGACTGCTGCTCGACGGAGCGCGCTCGAAACTGACCCGCGCGGCGCTGGAAACCCTGGCGGTGATCGCCTACCGGCAGCCCGTCTCGCGGGCGCGGGTCAGTGCGATCCGCGGCGTCAACGTCGACGGTGTCATCCGGACCCTGGTCGCGCGCGGACTGATCAACGAGGTCGGAACCGATCCGCAGACCACCGCCACCACCTACGGCACAACCGAACTGTTCCTCGAACGACTCGGCCTCGCCTCACTGGAGGAACTGCCCGATCTCGCACCCCTGCTGCCCGACGTCGACCTCATCGACGACCTCGATGAGGAACTCAACTCCGATCCCCGATTCGCCAAACTCGCGGGTAAAGCGTCAGACTCAGAGGGGGCACCCGACGGCACATCGCCGATCGGCGTCGCCGACGACGACCTCGAGAATCAGGACTGAGATATGGCAACCGCTGGCCGGGACGGCACACCGGGACGACGCAGGACAGACAAGAACAGCAAGTCAGACAAGAACGGTAGGGCGGACAGAAACGCCACGCCGCGCGGCAAGGCCACCGGCGACGGTTCGCGGGCAGGCAAGGCCGCGAGCGGTCAGCGTGGCGGCAAGCCGGTGGGTAAGGGCGCCGGCGGCGCGGGTGCCCAGCAGCCGGCACACGCCAAGAAGCGGCACCGCAAGGGGAGTTCGCAACCGGATGTGAAGGCCGGTCGGATCCGGCTCAACAATGCCCGACCCGCACGGCATCAGAGCCCGACGCCCGACGTCGAGGAGCAGGGTGCCACCTATGTCGCCGACGGGGTGCGCCTGCAAAAGGTTCTCGCGCAGGCCGGTGTGGCCTCGCGGCGCGGCGCCGAGGAGCTCATCGCCGCCGGGCGTGTCGAGGTCGACGGCGAGATCGTCACCGAGCAGGGTCTGCGGATCAATCCCGACACCGCGATCATCCGGGTCGACGGTGCCCGGGTCATCATGGACGAGACACGTCAGTACCTCGCGCTGAACAAGCCCAAGGGTTGGCAGTCCACCATGTCCGACGACCAGGGGCGCCCCTGTGTCGGCGACATCGTCGCCGAGCGGGTCATGTCGGGTCAGCGACTCTTCCACGTCGGCCGGCTCGACGCCGACACCGAAGGTCTGTTGCTGCTCACCAACGACGGTGAATTGGCCAACCGTCTGATGCATCCGTCCTATGAGGTGCCCAAGACCTATTTGGCCTGGGTGCGCGGTGAGGTGCCCCGATCATTGGTGCGCACGCTGCGTGACGGGGTCGAACTCGACGACGGGCCGGTCGCCGTCGACGGCTTCACGATCCTCGGTGTGCACCAGGGTGAATCCCAGGTCCGAATCGTGTTGCACGAGGGTCGGAATCGGATCGTCCGTCGGCTGATGGAGGAGGTCGGATTCCCGGTGCAGGCGCTGGTGCGAACCCACATCGGTACCGTGGCCCTCGGCGAACAGCGGCCGGGAAGTCTGCGGGTGCTCGGACGTGACGAGGTCGGTGCGCTGTACAAGGCGGTCGGCCTGTGAACGGCGGCGTGATCGCGATCGACGGTCCCGCCGGAACCGGCAAGTCGAGTGTGTCGAAGTTGTTGGCGCACAAGGTCGGCGCGCACTTTCTCGACACCGGCGCGATGTATCGCGCGGCCACTCTCGCGGTGCAGCGGGCCGGGGTGGATCCCGCCGACGCGGATGCGGTGGCCGCAACCGTCGACGCCGCCGATATCGTCTTGCGTCCCAACGGAGACGGCTCATCGCGGGTGTTCCTCGACGGTGAGGACGTCAGCGGTCCGATCCGCTCCGATGCGGTCACCGCCGCCGTCTCCGCGGTGTCGGCGGTCCCGGCCGTGAGAACCAAACTCGTTGCGCTGCAACGCCACCAGGCCGAATCGGAGCTGCTGGTGGTCGAGGGTCGAGACATCGGTACCGTGGTGTTCCCCGACGCCGCGATCAAGATCTTCCTCACCGCATCACCCGAGGCGCGGGCCGAACGCCGGCACCGCCAGAACCTCGCCGCGGGACGGCCCAGCGACCACGCCGAAGTCCTTGCCGCGGTGAACCGACGCGACCATCTCGACTCGACCCGCGCGGTGTCCCCGCTGCGGCAGGCCGACGATGCGGTGCTGGTGGACACCAGCGACATGACCTTGGACCAGGTTCTCGACCGGTTGGTCGAACTGGTCCGCGCACGGATCGGAGTTGCCTCGTGACCGACATGTCCGACGCCACCGGCGGCACAGCCGACGCGCTCGCCCTGCCCGGCGACGGTACCTGGAGCGATGAAACCGAGTGGGATCTCGGCGACTTCGACGACGTCGAGGAGTTCGGTGAGGCCGAACGGGTACCCGAGGTGGCCATCGTCGGTCGCCCGAACGTCGGCAAGTCGACTCTCGTGAACCGTATCCTCGGCCGCCGTGAAGCCGTCGTCGAGGACATCCCCGGCGTTACTCGTGACCGCGTCTCGTATTCGGCGACGTGGTCGGGCCGCCGGTTCACCGTCGTCGACACCGGCGGTTGGGAACCGGATGCGAAGGGCCTGCAGCAGGCGGTGGCGGCGCAGGCCGAACTCGCGATGCGCACGGCCGACGTGATCGTGCTCGTGGTCGACGGGACGGTCGGGGCCACCACGACCGACGAGGCCGTCGCCCGCACGCTGCGCCGATCGAAGACCCCGGTCATCCTGGTGGCCAACAAGATCGACAGCGAGCGGCAGGAGGCCGAGGCGGCCTCACTGTGGTCGCTGGGACTCGGTGAGCCACACCCGGTGTCGGCGGCGCACGGTCGAGGCGCCGGCGATGTCCTCGACGTCATCCTCGAGCGGCTGCCGCATACGCCGCGGGAGGACGCCGGTATCCGGCTCGGCGGGCCACGTCGGGTCGCGCTCGTCGGGAAACCGAACGTCGGCAAGAGTTCGCTGCTGAACAAGCTCGCCGGGTCGCAACGCTCGGTGGTCGACAATGTTGCCGGCACCACCGTTGATCCGGTGGACGAGTTGATCGAGCTCGACGGCAAGACGTGGCAATTCGTCGACACCGCGGGTCTGCGGCGCAAGGTCCGCACGGCCAGCGGTCACGAGTACTACGCATCGTTGCGGACGCGGTCGGCGCTCGACGCCGCCGAGGTGGCGATTCTGTTGATCGATGCCTCCGAGCCCATCACCGAGCAGGACCTGCGTGTGCTGTCGATGATCATCGACTCCGGTCGAGCGCTGGTGATCGCGTTCAACAAGTGGGATCTGGTCGACGAGGACCGTCGGTACACCCTCGACAAGGAGATCGACCGGGAACTCGCGCGGGTGCCGTGGGCGCGGCGGGTCAACATCTCGGCGATGACGGGCCGAGCCGTGCAGAAGCTGGTGCCTGCGCTCGAAGGCGCCCTCGACTCGTGGGACAAGCGGATTTCGACAGGGCCGCTGAACAATTGGCTCAAGGAGGTCATCGCGGCCACCCCGCCGCCGCTGCGCGGCGGACGCCAACCGCGGGTCATGTTCGCCACCCAGGCCGCGGTGCGGCCACCCACATTCGTGTTGTTCACCACAGGATTCCTCGAGGCCGGCTATCGCCGCTTCCTGGAGCGCAGACTGCGCGAGCAGTTCAATTTCGATGGTTCGCCGGTGCGGATCAACGTGCGGGTGCGCGACAAGAGGGATCGCCGCAAACGCTGACCAGTCGGGTCCGAGATCGCCGGATTGCCCTGTGACATACTCCTTTCGTGCTCATCTTGGCAATCATCGTGTTCGGAATGGTCATCGGCGCTCTCGCCCAACTGCTCATCGGCGGCAAGAACATGTGGAACATCGACTGGGGTCTCGCGATCGTCGCGGGTCTGGTCGGATCGTTCGTCGGTGGACTCCTGATCAGCTTGATCTCGGGTGACGGGATCAACTTCCGCCCCAGCGGGATCATCGGGTCGTTGATCGGCGCACTGATCGTCACCGGCGGTTGGGTCTGGTACAAGAAGCGCTCTGCCGCTTCCTGATCAGTGTCCTGACCAGCCGATTGGCTCCCCGGGCGGATCGTCGGCTAGTCTCATCTACGCCCTGATGACGAGAGCTTCTCGGATCACGGCAACGGGCTGTGGCGCAGTTTGGTAGCGCACTTGACTGGGGGTCAAGTGGTCGCAGGTTCAAATCCTGTCAGCCCGACAACCAGAAGCCCCCTCTGACCAGGTTCGGAGGGGGCTTCTTCGTATTCGGAGGTCTTCCTGGCGTGGGAGATCACGACGAGGTGCTTGTCGAATCGGACATCTCTGAACCGCAGCTCTGATGTCCCCGGGGATTGCGCGGCGAGCATGACGAAGTCGCTGTAGGGCTGCCGAACTTCCGGAGGAAGTCAGCGGTCTGCAGACGCGTCGGGCGCCGTGGTGGTCAGTGGAGTCCACGCCTAAAGCGCTCGGCGCCATCCTCATTGCGCCGTGCGTCGCGGTCGTACGAAGCGGCGACTCGCCGGAACAGGGCGGCCGTTCTTGGCGCGGTGTCAGCGAGCGCCTCTGCTCTGGCTCGGTAGTCGGCGGAGAGTTGGAGCTCCTGATCCCCACCGTCTTCCAGGCCACGGCTTGTGATGCCGCGACTGTTCACTATGTGCAGGTAGAGCCCCGTTTCGATGTGCTCGAGCTGCACGTCTTCTAGAAGGTCCCTAACAACGACGCCCGGCCATGTGCCGCCGTCTGGGTCCGGCGGGGTGTGCCCAAGTACCTGACCGAACTGTTGCAGGCCGACTTCTGTCCGACCACGTTCCGCCAAGAGCTCCATCGCCCTGTCGAGCCAGGATCGAAGCACTTCAGCGTCCATGGAGCCGTCTACGAGCCCGGGCGGCGAATCCCATGCATGGAGGAGGCGGTAGGCGTTGGTTGCCATCGATACGTCGCGTTGTTCGTCGTCAGGATGGTGCTCAACTCCCTCTACGTCCTCCGCCCCTGGTCGAGCGCGAAACACGAGACAGACCATTTCGACGAACTCGTCTGGATCAGCGGCCAAACTCTCGGACAGCGCTGGGATCTTCGCGTCATAACCCAGCGCAGGAAGGTACGCCCACTGGAGGCGGGCAAGCTCGCCAGGATCAAGATGGTCGCGCATGGCTTCGAGGTAGGCGAAGAGCTGTTGGAAGTCGTAGGTCTGCAAGCCGCGCGCGGCGGCAGATTGGGCCTGATCCGCCAAGAATCCGTCGAGCGCTCGCACGATGAGCTTCGCGCCCTCCGAGCGTGGCCCGTCCTTCTCCATGTGGGAGTACATGCTCATCAGGTGCAGGACGTCGGCATGGCGGCCGGCAAGGATCAATCGGTCGGCAACTTCGTCGACCTTGTCGAAGTCGTGACCCAATCCGAGGGGCTGAAATGCCATCCAGTAACGAGTCTCAAGTTCCTGGTCCGCAGCCGCTAGGGCCCAAACTTCCGTGAGATTTTCTCGTGCAACCAGGAGCAGTCGGGCCCTCTGCTCGATAGTGAGGTCGTCCCGTGCGAGGAGGCCCGTGATGAGGTCGAACCCGTCGAGCGCGTAGCGGGCCGAGAAGTACGACATTGCGGTCTCGGCGAGATCGTCTGGGCCCTCGATCGCCAACCAGCCGAGGAGTTCCGAGTCATACGATGATCCAAGGTGCGCAAGGGAGATGCCGACGGCCCCGGGCACGGTCGCATCGCGTGCCAACTTGGTGATGGCGTCCAATCCGCCTTCGGCTTCGATCTCCTTGATCGCTTCGACGCGCAGGCGCCCAAGCTCGCGTTCAAAGCCTTCGTGGTCATCCAATCGCCGAGCGCCGATGTGCGGTGTGTATGACTGGAACAGTCCGACTAGTCGGAGATAAGCAGACTCGGGCTGATACCGAGTCGCTAGCGAGTCGAGCTTGGCCAGCTCCTCTTCTGGCAGCGACCAAGCGGCATCCGTGAACTCTCGATGACGCCCAATGAGGTCGGTCAGTGATCGCCACACCGAGTCCCTGAAGTCAGACGCGAGATCAGCCTGGTCTGCAATCGAATCGAGTGCCGCGACCACACGCTCCCGATCCGCTGGTGCCATGGCTGACGTTCGATCGAGGATTGTTGCCCACCGCTCAGCGTCTGCACCTGCGTCCTCGATGGAGCGCTCGACTGCCGCGGTAGTCGTCATCCATATCTCGCCATACGTTACAGACTGATTGTTCGGCCTCCACGTCCGGAAGACGGGCGCGCTGATCGGAAAGTGAACCCCGCTATGGCTCTCAGGAAGCATGCTGCATTCCAACTTCCACGCGGCGTCAGGATGCCGGCGGCGCAACGAGTCGAGCACCGCGATACGTCGGTCGGGATCGACAGAAGAGTCGGGATGCCACGGTCGATAGATCGCAGCTAGCGACGCGGCCGGACGGTTCGACATTCGACCGCCAGGATCGATCTCGTCGAGACGTGCAAGGACAGCGACCGCGCGCCCGAAGTAGTCGGGGCACCACGACAGACGCTCAAGAGCCCACAGCAAATTGGTATGAGGAGCGCCGCCAGAGAAGAGGCTGGACTCATCGGTGCTGTCTTGGAACATTGTCGCCAACAACGGCTCCTCGCCCGTAGTTGCTGCGCTCACAGCATCGAGGAACGCCTCTGGACCAGCCTCAGCGATCAGCGGCAAGATGTCGGCGAGAGATTGCCAGGCACGTCCTGTCGGGTCTGCCGATGCCCACTCCAGCAGCTTCCTGACCAGATAATTGGCGAACCCTGCACCCGATGCTCCGCCCGACCAGGTCACGGTCCCGCCGTATACACCCAACAGGGCCAGCGACTGAGCGAGGCCGCGGCGGAGATCGCCTGAATAGCGTCGGACCTTACCGTCGATCGATGCTCGCCAACGCTGGTCCCGCGGCAGATCAAGGGCCGGGTCCCCCTCCGCCAAGACCATCTCAACAACACTCTCGAATCGCTGCATGTCGTCGTACGTCAGCTTTGACACCAACAGCATCCACGCATCTACGGCTGAGACGAGATGCCATGCACCATCGGTCCGGATCGCTAGGGGATCGGTGGGATTATCGACGATCCCTGTAATCGAATCCCTAAACGTCTCGTAGTCGACCCCGGTCAACGCCTCGATCATCGAACGATCGCCTGCTGCGTTGTCTCCCCATGAGCCGGCCAAGAGGATCGATCGGAAGTTCCGTGAGGGAGTTGTGTCAGCCCACGCCGGCCGATGGAGTGCGGCCTGGATGGCGATGTTTCGACGCAAGGCTGTCAAGCTGCGACGTCCGAGTCTGCCGAGCGTGTCGGCCCTCTCGCTGTCTTCGATGCCTGCGGCCTTCAGCGCGTCTGCCAACACGGACGGGTCCAACGGCGGAAGTATGACGTCCGCGCCTTCCTCGGCGACGAGCGGCACGCAGAAACTGTGGACCGTTCCGGTCGGAATCTCCCTCGCCAGTTCGGGCGTGCGAGGGACCAAGACGAGCGGTTGAGATGATGCGGCCAACTGCCTCCAAGTGGATATGTCGTCAACGAATGCAAGCCGAGCAAGCATCTGTCCCTTGCCCTGCTCGTCGCGATCCACGGCGACCGCAGCAACGAAGGCGCAGACCTCTTCCAATGACGCGCCGGCCACCGTGGTAATCGAACCAGACGTCGCCGCTCGGTCTTCAACCTCCTGTGCTGCATCCGTTCGGCCCGCGAGCACGGCTCCCGAGGTCAATGCCGGATTCGTTTGCGCCGCCCAATCACGCCACCACGTCAATCCGGTTCGGAGCCCGCGCGGCGAGAGACCTAGTTCCTCGGAAAACCATGCCCACGTGATTGGCGCTGCTTCGAGCCACGTCTCAATGTCATCTAGGCCCAGTGCCCTAACGTCCCTCCAGACTTTGTCGCCACGTTTACCCCTCGCCCAAGATGCGCGGGCAGTCCACGGCCGCAAGATCACTTCCACGTAAGTGCAGTCTCCGGTGGCGGTGCCATCCGGGGTGGCGGCGCGCTTGACGTAGTCCTCATCCGCCTTCGTGTTTGGGCTTGAGTTGACTGACAACTCCCAGACGGAGAGGCCCTCAGGAACCCACGCGGTGGCATCCGTTGTGCGGATAGAACCATCCCAATCGCCCGCCGCGACGCCCTCGCCAGCGGGCATACCGAGTTCCAGCAGCCCCGGGGTGGTCTCGAGGACGAGACGCCGCACCAGTCGCGGGAACTCGGACTGCGCTGAGCGCGTGTCTGCCCAGTTCTGCAGCTTGCTGCGATCGACGTATCCAGGTCGAGTCACCGTTGGCCCGACCGTTCAAGTTCAACTGAGTCCATACCATCAGGCTAATTGGCCTTAA
>NZ_BAEI01000012.1 GCF_000241325.1 Gordonia polyisoprenivorans NBRC 16320 = JCM 10675
TTAGCAGAGCATCGATTGCTTCCGGGTGCAGGAAAAGGTTCTCGACTTCGTGACAACCGAGAACGTGCACCGAGTAATCGCGTTCCAGCTCGTCTGCCTGGCTGTCGGTGCGGAAGTCTCGATCGATGACACCCCCGATGTGAAGTTGCTCTTGAGATTCCGCCGAAAGGGTTTTGATATCACTCAGTCGGCGCAGTACATCCCTACATCCGCCACCCTCCAGGAACCGGTTAGTGGTCTCGTCGCCGCAGACTGCATAGAATCTTTCACGCTCGCGGGTTTGCCGATCGCCTTCGATGTAGATGAAGCGCAGTTTTCCAAGTGCAAATGCTGGCGACCCAACCGCCGCCGAAAGTGCCGACAGCACGGGGCGCCCGGAGAGGAGTTTCGGAGCTGTGACGAGTCGCGTTTCAGGATTGCGTTCGAAGACGAATGTCGCCGACGGCCCGGCGACTTCCACCGCTTCTAAGGAGTGAGTGGCTATCCACACCTGACCGGACACAATGGTGTCACGCAAGTACGCTAGCCATCTCCGGAGCAGATCGGGATTGAGATGGAGTTCGGGCTCGTCGATGAGTAGTAGCCCGCGGCGAAGCCTGAAGCGGTCAATCTGGCCAAGGATGAATGCGACCTCACGTTCGCCGCCGCTGAGATGAGAGAAAGCCAATTCGATACCAGCACTGTCGAAGATTGGCGTTCGAGGCTGCCCGCCACCCTTAGCTACACCAGCGAAACGTAGGTGCGGTAGCACTTGACGAAGACTTGCGGCATACCCCTCGAAGGGATCATCGAACTTCGGATCAGGGTTCCCACTGTCGCGCGCGCGGCGTAGTGCCATTGAATACTTCGAAAGCTCATTCTCGTCGACGCCGACAAAGTACTTGATCCACTCGGTGTACAAGGTGCGCGAGGGTTGGAATGCCGAGTTTCGAGTGACATCAGGGTTTCGCCACTCCTGACTGAAGATCTGGCCGTACTCGTGTAAGGGGACCTCTGCTGGCGGGTACGCCCGGTCAGCATCGAGATACAGGTGCTGGGTCTCTCGCCGCTCGCGGAGTGCCGCAACAACCGCATCACCGAGCCGCTCCGAGAGACGTGTGTCCGCTTGTGCCGAGGAATTCAGGTCCGCTTGCGTCGAGACTCCGGCACTAACTGTGGACTGCGTTGCTGAACCCCGCACCGAGTGAAGATGCAGCTCCCCGGTCCAGCGGCTGGCTGCGTCCCGAAGCTCATCGGTGAAATAGGACGATTCTGAGAATTGGATTTCCTCGGGAGGTACATAGACGGTGATGTCGATGTCGTGCGGCTCGGTGAAGATATCTCCGCGAGTGTTTTGTACGCCTTGAGATATGCCCAGGCTGTGCGCTGCCGCGGACAGGACTTCGAGCACCGTGCTCTTACCGGCCCCGTTCTCCCCAACTAGGCAGACGAGTGGGGCTGCCTTGTCCATGTTGAGATCGACGTCGCGTAGATTCCGCCAACTTCGAATCGCTAGCCGTGACACTCGCATGAATCACTCCTTCCCACATGGTGGACAGCCCGCCACCTAG
>NZ_BAEI01000011.1 GCF_000241325.1 Gordonia polyisoprenivorans NBRC 16320 = JCM 10675
TGGTGATCAACCAGGTTCCGCAGTAGCAGGACTTGTTTCATCGCACCGAAGGCTTGTGGCCCGGTCATGTCCGGATTCCATTGCAGCTCGCTGAGTTGGGTGACGATGTCGGCGAAGATTGCTTCGGCGTCAACATCTTTGACGTCAAGAGCTGCGGTGGTGTCGATCATGGGCCCTCCCCAGTGGCTGATCGGTGTGATGGGTCCAGTCTACGGGAAAGTATGTTCGATGCAAGGGATACTTTCGATCAATTCTGCTTGTGGACAACGTGTTTCGGCGCTCATTTTCTGTCGGTGGGGTGTGGTAGTGGGTTCGGCTTTCGCTGCGAGGCTGTTCGATGTGGTTGGGAGGCTTGTTGTCTCACCGGGTCTCGAGGCCCGGCGCCTGAGGCGCCGTGCACCTCGACCATCGGTGAAGGGTGAGTCGGGGGTTGATATCGGCGAACCGAGTGCCTCGACCATCGGCGGAAGGGTTGTGACCATCGATCAGGAGAGATGCGCGACCACCTCTTAACGGGGTTACGCTACAGCCGATCAGTAGGGTGGCGTCATGACGGCCACGCTTGCCTTCGACCGGCTTCGGATCGACGACGATGTCACCAACTGGATGGTCGAGGGACGGTCGCAGCCGTGGATCGGGGTGGCGCACGTCGTCACCTTCTTCGGGAATTCGCTGACGATGACGATCATCTGCACGGCGGTCGTTGTCTGGCTGATGATTCGGCGACACGTGGACGAGGCGGTGCTGCTGGCCGTCGGGTCATTGGTGGGCGCGGCGGTCATGGTGACGTTCAAACACGTTGTGGCGCGGACTCGTCCGCCGGTCACCGACCGGCTGTTGCACATCGAGAGTTGCTCGTTTCCGAGTGGACACGCGATGATGTCGATGGTTGTCTACTGTCTGCTCGCCGTCGTCGCCTACCGCCTCAGTCCGTGGGTCAGGGGCCACCGGTGGGTGTTGCTCGCCGCGCCTGCGCTGTCGTTCGCAATCGGCGTGACCCGGGTGTACCTCGGCGTGCACTGGACCACCGATGTGCTCGCCGGATGGGCGTGCGGCGCCTTGTGGGTGCTGCTGTGCGTCTGGGCGTCGACGCGGGTCACGGTGCGCAGAAATGGTCCGATCGGATGACAGTCGACGCTGCAACGCCGAGGTCCAACTCGGCTTAACTGAAACGATGTCCGACTCGGATGAACTCGCCGGCGACAACGCCTCGGACGCGACGGAGTTCATCGCGCGTCCCGCGCCACCAACGACGCTGGGTCCCCAGTCTCCGGTACCTCCGCCGCCTCCACCTCCGCCCGCCACCGGGCCGCAGGCGGCGTATCAGCCGACCATGGCGCGACCGATGCCGCCGACGGGCGCCGGGTACTTCGGTCCGCCGTCGGGCCCGCAGTCCGGAATGCCACCGGTGATGCCGCCCGGATATCCGAGCGGCGGGTTCCCGATTCGGCCGCCCGGCTCGACGCCACCCCGCCGACGCCGTGCGCTGCCGTGGATTCTGACCGCTGTCGCGCTGGTCTGCGTCGCCGGGTTGGTCGCCGGCGGACTCGTCTGGTGGACCACCCGCCACGACGACTCGAGCCGCGCCGCCCCGCTCGATGGGCAACTCACCGGCACATTCCCGACCGCGCCGACAGCGAAGTGGCAGGTCGGCGCCTCGCAACTCGGTGGTGAGCAGTTCGTCTCGCCCGACCCCAACAAGGCCCAATACCTCTCGCTCGGCGCGGTCCACGACGAGCACACGCTGGTGACTTTCGTCAGCAGCCAGTCCTCGTCCGGCCGCACGCTTGCCGGCGTCGACACCGAGACCGGCAAGCACTGGACATCATCGCGAACCGTTCAGGGCTGCTCGGACACCATCGTCAACGGACGGATCGCGTGTTACGACCAGTCGACCATCACCTTCTTCGACACCGCGACCGGCTCCGTCGTCGCCACCGCCGACAACCCCTCGCCCCAGGCCTACGAGATCGCACTCAACACCGACGGCGCGTACCTGCGATCGTTCACCGACGGCGGGCTGTCCATCATCAAGCTCGACAACAGCGCGCATACGGTGCGGACCAAGTACTACCCGCTTGCCGACGGCGGTCCCGGCGGGGACGCGTCCAGCTTCACTGCCACGTCGTCGCTGGTGGCCAGCGGTCAGACCTCGGTGCTCGTCGTCTCGGCCGCCGACGGCCGAGAACTTCTCAACCGCGCCGGATACGCCACCACCGAGCCGTTGGCCGATGGTTCCATCGCCGTCATCTCGGCCTCGGGTTCGGCAGGATCCTTTACCCCGGGTCCGGTCGTCGTCGTGCGACCTGACGGCACCACCGTGGAGATCCCCGGCGCGTCTGTGTCGGTGCCCACGGTGGCCTCGCCGAATCAGCGAGGCCACCTTCTCGTCGACGGCAAGTGGACCTCGGTGGCCGACAAGTCCAGCAACTGGACGACCGCGGTCGGCGGACCCGACTCGCCCTACGGCTCCACCGCTGCGGTCCTCGCCGACGATCGCGAGGTGGTCATCGCGCAAGGTGAAAACCTGACCGTGGCCGATACCGTGACGGGGCAGACCCGCTGGACGCAGAAGGTAGCCAGTTCTTACGCAACGGGTTTCCCGGTCACCGACGGACAGCGGTTGATCGCTGCCGACCCCACGGGTGGGATCACGGCGCTGTCGTTGGCCGACGGCAGCAACGCCTGGTCGCTGCCCGTGTCCGCCGTGGGCGGCGCCTCATCGGGCTCCTCACCGGCCGCGCAGACCTTCGCCGTCGGATCGACTCTGGTGACCTTGACGGGCACGACGATCACCGGCTTCGCACCCACCGGCGGCCCGGCGGGCCCGCCGGGCATCGCGCCGGCCCAGACGCAGACAGCCGCCGGGGGCACGGTCACCCACTGTGCGACGGCGCCGACATTCACGCCGCAGCAGTTCCGCACGACCCCGGCCGGACTGGTCGCGACGATGAAGGTCGTGGCCACGTGCGCCGACGGAGATGTCATGTCGGGCACCGGAACCCGCATCTCGATCGCGGACTCGGGATCGCTCGTCGCCTCCGGGCGTTTCGACTTCTCCCGGGCGCCCGCCGCCATCCCGCCGAGCGATGTCGGCGAGGGCATCACCATGGAACTGACCTACCCGCCCGGCTCCTTCTATCGGACACCCGACACCCTCGGCCAGGCCAACGGCACGGTCGCGGGAACGTTCACCGTCGACTGCGATCCCGGCCCCCAGACCACCACCTCGTTGCCGAAGCCGGAAGGCGGTTCGGCCGCGCCACCACAGGTCTCGACGGGTCCGGCGCTGCCGCCGGGCGTCGACCTCGGTTCGACCACCGGTGATGCGCTTCGCAGACAGGCGAATTCGGATCGTGCCTTCATCCTCTCCACCCTCAACAACCGGTGGGTGGCGCAGCTGAGCTCCAAACGGCCCGGTCTGTTCGCCGACGGCAAGACCTGGGACAACCAGGCCATCCTCGACGAATTCCTGGCACTGCGATTGCGGTTCAACGATGTTCGGCTGCTGTACTCCGACGAATGGAGCGTCTTCAGTCAGCCCGGCTGGTGGGTGACCGTGGCCGCGGCAACCTTCCCCGGGCCGGACCAGGCCAACGCATGGTGTGCGGCACAGGGATTCGACGGCGAACACTGCTTCGCCAAGCTCGTGTCGACCACGGCGCCGCCGGACGGGTCCACGCGTTACCGTTGAGCGACGCAATCGCGGACGGTGAGCCGCTCGACCAGCGCGCTCGGGTCGCTGGTCGGGTCGTCGGGGCCCACGCCGCGCAGCAAGAGGTCGAGTATGAACCCGTCGAGTGCTGCGATGACCAGCCGGGCGTCGGCGCGATCGACACCGCCGGCGACGAGTTCGTCGACGAATCGATCCCGCCCTGCGATCATGGAGCTCTGTAGATCGGAGTCGCAGGTGGCGAGCAGGGTCAATTCATAGCGCGCGAGGGTCACCGCGCGGTCCGGTCCCACGAGTCGTTGCACCAGTTGCGCCATGCTCTCACCCGGCCGTGGCCGATCGCTGTCGTAGAGGTGATCCGCCAATGCCGCATAAAAACCTTTCCGGCCACCGAAGTGATGGCGAATGCTGCCGTGCGGGGCTTTGGCCTCCACCTCGACTGCCCGTGTCGAGGTGGACCCGGCACCGATGGTGCCGAGTAGCGCCAGCCCTGCGTCGAGCAGTCGGATTCGGGTTGCCTTCTCCATGTGGAGAAGATACCTTACTGCGCATTCAAGGAGTTTCTCCAACTGGAGAACCGTGAGGAGGAATCATGCGGGTGATCGTGGTGGGGGCGGGTATCGGCGGTCTCGCGGTCGCGGTGGGGCTCCGGCAGGCCGGCGTCGACGTTCAAATCCTGGAGCGTGCTGAGCGCGTGCGGGCTCATGGCTCAGGACTATCGTTGTTCCGCAACGGATTTCGTGCACTTGACGCCATCGGCATCGGTGAACAGGTGCGCGCAACCGCCGGTACTGCGGTTGCCGTCCACCAGTCCGGGACTCGTAGCCGAGACGGCTCCTGGCTCACACGAATGGGTCCGGCCTCGACCAATGACGTGCGGGTGATCGACCGCGCCGACCTCCATCGAATCCTGCTGGCGTCGGTTGCGCCGGACTCGATACGCACCGGAGCGGTGGTGGCATCGGTCACCGCAACCTCCGTTGTTCTCGACACCGGTGAGCATCTGTTCGCAGACGTGATCGTCGGCGCCGATGGACTGCGGAGTGCGGTGCGCACCAGCGCATTCGACGACCCTGGTGTGCGCGACAGCGGATACGGTGCATGGCGGGCGATCACCACCCGACCGGTGGCGACCGACACCGCGGGTGAATCGGTCGGCCGCGGTGCGCGGTTCGGGATCGCCCCGCTCGCCGACGGCCGCGTGTACTGGTTCGCGTGCGTGTCGACGCCACCCGGGTCGAGCCCGGCGGGCGACGCCGCCATGGAGGAGGTACGTCGCCGCTTCGGTCACTGGCACCAGCCGATCGAGGAGATCCTCGACGCCACGGACCCGGCATCGGTGTCGTATCTGCCGATCGAGGAGCTGGCGGCGCCCCTGGCCTCGTTCGTGTCGGGCCGGCGGGTGTTGATCGGGGATGCCGCGCACGCGATGACTCCCAACCTGGGCCAAGGCGCGAACCTGGCGATCGAGGACGCGGCCACTCTCGCCACCCTCCTCATCGCCGCCGCGAAGCACAACAACGAGCTACCCGCCGTCCTCGCCCGCTACGACGCCCTGCGTCGACGGCGCACGCAACGGATTGCGCGCCAGGCCCGGGTACTCGGTGCGGTGATGCAGGCGAGTCATCCGGTCACCGCGACACTGCGTGACCTGGCCATGCGGTCGGTTCATGCCCGCGCGGTGGACTCCCGGGTCCGCGCGGTCACCAGCTGGTCCCCGCCGACAGCGTGACGCTCTTGACGTAACGCAGGTCACTTGTCTAGATTCATATTTCATATTTGATGTTGCGTGCGAGCCGTTCGGGGGGTCGGTGTGAGTGGTCTCGTGGTGGCGGGAATCGTGGTCGGGGCGGTTCTCGCCATCACCCTTCTCGGTGCGATCGGCCTCGTCATAGCCTACGGTCTCGCCACCCGACCCGACCGATTCGCGGTGCGGGAGGTGGCGCTTGGTGACGTCGACCGCTACATCGCGACGCGGGCGGCCTTCGCCATCAGCCTCGAATACACGACGCCGTTGTCGCGGCGTGAGGTGTGGGATCGGCTCGCCCATGCCCACTATCTGAGCTCGCTCCCGTTTCTTCGGGGGCCGATCTGGATCCACGCCGGTGCGTCGGAGGGGAACGCACCGGCGGGTCCGGTGGTCGGCGATGGGCGGACGATGTCGGGAACCTTCCTCTCGGTGGCCCAGCGCGCCACGGAGGTGATCGACGGCGAGCGGATCACCCTGACCGGCACCGGCGTCTCGGTTCCGTTGGCCATCAAGGACTTCGCGGAGCGATTCACCATCTCCGACGGCCCGCGACCGCGCACACTGACCGTGCGCTGGGAGATCGCCGGATCGCCACGATGGGTGGCCTTCTTGCCGTGGCGGTGGGGAGTACCTCTGGTTCGCCCGGTGCTCGCGTTCGTACTGCGGCACATCCTGCGGCTCAAGCCGTTTCGACGTCCACGTGACAATCGGGGCCCGGACGAGCACCAGAACAGCGGTACCGCCGTCCCGCACTGATCGAACCGCCCTCATCCGAGCGGCTGTGATGGTTACCCTCGACTGAGACGGGAACGACGAGGAGGGCCGGACAAGTGGGACTGCAGGTGGCGGGTGCGGGTGAGGTGCGTGCCGAGGACAGCTTCGACGTCGGCAAGGTCGCCGAATGGCTGCGGGAGCACGCGCAGGACACGACCGGACTCGACGCCGAGCCGCAGGTCCGTCAGTTCTCGGGCGGTGCCAGCAATCTCACCTACCTGCTGTCGTATCCGGGCCGGGACCTCATCCTGCGTCGCGCGCCGTCGGGCACCAAGGCCAAGGGCGCTCACGACATGGGCCGCGAGTACCGCATCCAGTCGCGGCTCGCGCCTGTCTTGCCCTATATCGCCCCGATGGTGGCCCACTGCGACGACCCCGACCTGATCGGCGCCGAGTTCTATGTGATGGGCCGTCTGGAAGGGATCATCGCCGGCCGGGACTGGCCGTCGGACGTGCCGTTGCCGCCGGAGTCGGCACGACGGTTGTGCCACAACTTCATCGACGTGCTGGCCGAGTTGCATTCGGTCGATCCGGGTGCCGCCGGACTCACCGATCTCGGTAAGGGATTCGGGTATGTGCAGCGTCAGGTCGATGGGTGGTCGGCACGATTCCGCAACGCCCGCACGCCCGACGTTCCCGACTACGAGTCGACGATGGTCTGGCTCGCGGAGAATCAGCCCGACGACGTCGCGAACTGCGTGATCCACAACGACTTCAAACTCGACAACGTCGTGCTGTCGGCCGACGACCCGACCCGGGTCATCGGCATCCTGGACTGGGAGATGGCCACCCTGGGAGACCCGCTGATGGATGTGGCGGGGTCGATGGCCTACTGGGTGCAGGCCGACGACGACGAGCAGGTCAAGGCGATGCGTCGGGTGCCGACCACGATGCCGGGAATGATCACCCGCGCCGAGTTCGTCGAGCGCTACTGTGCGGCAATGGGATTCGAGATGAATCCGGAGCGCTGGCGGTGGTATGAGGTGTTCGGGTTGTTCCGCTTCGCGGCGATCGCCCAGCAGATCTATTACCGCTATTACCACGGCCAGACCACCAACGAGATGTTCGCCCTGATCGGTCAGTCCGTGGGAATGGTCGAGAAGCGACTCGATGCCCTGATCGGCGGCTGACGGCGAGATCAGAGTCTCACCGAGATCAGAGTCCGGCCAGGTACCGATCGAGATGGTCGTGGGTCACCAATGCGCGCAACGCGATCCGCAGCTGGGTGGTGACGTATCCGTCGAGGTCGAAGGCGGGCGCGAAATGCCAGTGCTTGAGCGCCCACCCGTGCGCCAGCATCATCAGGTCGAACACGACGAGATCGGCGTCGACGTCGTCATGCACCAACCCGGCGGCGATCGCGGCGGTGATGGCCCCGCGCATCGGCGCGGAGGTCTGCACCTCGAGCTGTTTGATCCGTTCGCGTCCGTCGGCGTCGAGGGTCCGGCTCTCGCGGTAGGTCAGGACCACCGCATCACGGTTGGCGTCGACGATCGCGACGTACTCCCGGAACCCGGCCATCAACTGCTCGACCGGGTCGTCGCCGGCGAGTTCCATCGCCGGGGCGAGCTGATCGCGGAACTTCTCGAGGATGTCGACGATGGCCGCGAGGAGGATCTCCTCCTTGCCGCCGAAGTACTTGTAGAACAGGCCGACGCTGACGCCGGCCTCCTCGGCCAGCGCCTGCATCGACATCTGGTGGAACCCCGTGCGCTCCATCACCGCCACCGCGGCATCGAGCAGCTGGCGGCGACGCGAGGACACCCGCACCGCGCGGACCGCCTCCTCCACCGCGGTGTCGGTCGCCGACCGTGCCGCCGCTGTCTTGGCCACCGCAACCCTCCTCGTTCACAAGTGGTGAACTGGAGTTCACCACCACGCCGTCACCGTAGGGTAGTCGATCAGATGCCGAGGTCCTTGGCGATGATCGTCTTCATGATCTCGGTGGTGCCGCCGTAGATCGACTGGATGCGCGCGTCGAGAAATGCCTGTGAGACCGAGTATTCGCGCATGTAGCCGTACCCGCCGTGCAGTTGCAGGCACCGGTTGGCCGTGCGGAACTGCAACTCGGTGGCCCACCACTTGAGCTTGGCCGCGCGGGCCGCCGTCAGCTCGCCGGCGACGTGTTCGGCGAGGCAGTCGTCGAGATAGGTGCGTGCGATGTCGAGTTCGGTGGCGATCTCGGCGAGCACGAACTGCGTGTTCTGGAAGGAGCTGATCGGCGAGCCGAATGCGGTGCGATCGGTGACGTAATCCATCGTCCGCGCGAAGGTCCCCTCCGCGGCGGCAACCGCGCCGACGGCGAGCGAGAGTCGCTCCTGAGGCAGATTGTGCACCAGCTGGTAGAAGCCGGCGCCCTCCGCACCCAGGCGGTTACGCACCGGAACCCGCATGTCGACGAACGAGAGCTCGCTGGTGTCCTGCGCATGCAGGCCGATCTTGTCGAGCTTGCGGCCCCGCTGGAAACCCTCGGTGTCGACTTCGACCACCAGCAGGGTGAGTCCCTTGTGCTTCTCGGGCCCGGTGCGCACCGCGACGACGAACAGATCACCGTTGCGCCCGTTGGAGATGAAGGTCTTGGACCCGTTGACGACGTAGTGGTCGCCGTCGCGCACCGCGGTGGTGCGGATGCCGGTGAGGTCGCTGCCCGCACCGGGTTCGGTCATCGCGATGCCCAGGACGGTCTCCCCGGAGACGACGCCGGGCAACCAGCGCGCCTTCTGCTCGTCGTCGGCCATCTCGGTCAGATACGGCAGCACGACGTCGTTCTGCAGGGAGAAGGCGATGGCCTCGGCCGCCGCGCCGGTCCGGGCGGTCTCCTCGATGACGATGGCGTGATAGCGGAAGTCGTCGACGCCGGGGCCGCCGAAGTCGTCAGGCACGCTGAAGCCGAGTAGTCCGTTCTTGCCCGCCTCGGTGAACAGGGTGCGATCCCAGAGCCCCGCCCGCTCCCATTCATCGTGGTGCGGGGTGATCTGCTCGGCGACGAACTTGGTGACGGTCTCGCGGAATTGCCTGTGTTCGATGTCGTGGGTCAGTGCGCTCATGTCGATTCCTCTCAGCGGAAGGCGTTCTGGCCGGTGAAGGCCTGACCGAGGACCAGCTGATGCATCTCGGGGGTGCCCTCGTAGGTCAGCACCGACTCCAGGTTCACCATGTGCCGGATGATCGGGTACTCCAGCGAGATCCCGTTGCCGCCCAGAATGGTTCGCGCGGTGCGACAGATCTTGATGGCCTCGCGCGTGTTGTTGAGCTTGCCGAAGCTGACCTGGTCGGGACGCAGACCCACCGAGTCCTTCAGTCGGCCCAGATGCTGGGCGAGCAGCTGGCCCTTCTGCAGTTCCAGGGCCATGTCGGCGATCTTGGCCTGCGTCAGTTGGAAACCGGCGATGGGTTTGCCGAATTGCGTTCGCTGCGTGGCATAGTCGACGGCCGCCTGCCATGCGGTCCGGGCGGCGCCGATCGACCCCCAGATGATGCCGTACCGCGCTTCGGTGAGGCTCGACAACGGGGCCTTGATGCCCTGGCCCTTGTGCAGATCGTCGTCGCCGGGCATCAGTGCCTCGGCCGGCAGACGCACGTTGTCCAGGACGATCTCGCCGGTCGTCGAGGCCCGCAGCGACAGTTTGTGCTTGATCTCCGGGGTGGACACGCCGGCGGTGTCGGTGGGCACGATGAAGCCGCGAACGCCCTCCTCGGTCCGGGCCCACACGACCGCCACATCGGCGATGGGGGAGTTGGTGATCCACATCTTGCGGCCGTCGAGAATCCAGTCGTCACCGTCGCGTCGGGCCCTGGTCTTCATCGATGCCGGGTCCGAGCCGGCGTCGGGTTCGGTCAGCCCGAAGCAGCCGACGGTGGTGCCCTCGGCCATCGACGGCAGCCACCGGGTCTTCTGCTCCTTGCTGCCGTTGTTGTAGATGGAGAACATCGCCAGCGAGCCCTGCACCGACACCATCGACCGGATGCCGGAGTCACAGGCCTCCAATTCGAGACTGGCCAGGCCGTAGTGCACCGATGATGCTCCGCCGCAGCCGTATCCGTCGAGGTGCATGCCGAGCACGCCGAGCTGACCGAATTGCTTGAACAGATCCCGCGCGATCGGGATCGAGCCCGCCTCGAACCAGTCGGCGATATGCGGGGTGACGTGCTCGGCGAGGAATCCGCGCACCGAATCACGCACGGCGAGTTCGTCGTCGGAGTAGCCGAGGTCGAGATTCAGCGGGTCGATCGCGGAGAACTTCGGGGTGGAGGTGGTGGCGCTCACGGGGTCGCTCCTTGTTCTTGGGCCTGGGGTTCTTGGGCGTCGGGTTCTTGGGGGCGGGGTGTGGGTTCGGGGGTGGCGAATCGGCCTTCGGCCATCTCCGATGCCGCCGACGTGGTGGCCTTGTAGTGCAACTTCTTCCCGGTCGCCGAGACCGGGAGTGCGTCGATGATCCGGTAGGCGCGGGGCCGTTTGAACTGCGAGAGCATCGGGTGGGTGCGACAGTAGGCGTCGAGTTCGTCGGCGGTCGGGTGGGCGCCCTCGGCGGGAACGACGTAGGCGACGACGAGTTGGCCCCAACGATCGTCGGGGACTCCGACGACGAGCGAATCGGCAACGGCCGGATGTCCGTTGAGCGCCTCCTCGACCTGCACCGGGTGCACGTTCTCGCCGCCGGAGATCAGCATGTCGTCCTTGCGGCCGACGATCGTGACGAACTCGTCGGCATCCCAGGTCGCCAGATCGCCGATGTGTAGCCAGCTGCCGTTGTACTTGGCCTTCTCCTGCTGCGGGGAATCGAAGTAGGCGGCAGCGCATTTGGGCGAGCGGATGATCACCTCACCGACCTCGACGCCGTCGCGGGCGACCACCTCGTCGGGGCTCGCGAGCCGGCCGTCGTCGTGGACCCGGACCACGCGCACGTCGTCGTCGATGCAGGCGCGCCCGGCCGTACCGGCGTGGGCGGGTAGATCGGTGGGACGCAGGAAGGTGTTCCAGAATCCCTCGGTGCTGCCGTATCCGTTGAACACGCGAGGCGTCAGGATCTCCTGATACCGCAGGGCCGCTTCGCGTTCCAGCGGTGCTCCCATGGTGACGATGCCGCGCAGGCTCGAGAGGTCACGCGGGCGGGCCTGCTGCGCGGTGGCCAGCATCGCGAGGTTCGTCGGTGCGCCGATCAGGAAGGTCAGGCGGTACCGTTCCACCCAGTCGAGGGTCGTCTCGGCGTCGAAGGCGCGCATCGGTACCAGCGACGATCCCAGATAGAACGTCGGATTGGGGCCCGCACAATAGAGTCCGCCGCGATGGAACCACGGTGACATGTTGAGCGTGCGGTCCTCCGGCGTCAGAGGGAAGTGCATGATCACGTCGTGAGCGGAGAAGATCTCGATCGCGCTGTTCATCGGCACCGCCTTGGGCATGCCGGTGGTTCCCGAGGTGTAGAGGCGGGTGGTCTCGTCGAAGACGGTGCGAGTGACCCGTGGTGGCGCCGACTCGGTCGGGAGATCGTGGAAGCGCAACGACGTCGGGCCGTCGACGAGTGCGCCGGTACCCACGCCGATCAGGATTTCCGGCGTGTGGTCTGCCAGGGCGATCGCCTCGGTGACCATCGGCGTCAGGTCGGTGTCGTAGACATACACCTTCGGGGTGCTGACGTCGAGGATGACCGCGGTCTCGCCGGCGGCGAGCCGGAAGTTGACCGGTGAACCGACGGCGCCCGCGGCTTGTGTGGCGAGGTAGAGCTGGGCGAACTCCGGGCCGTTGAACAGTTGGTAGGCAACCACATCCCCGTCGGTGACGCCGCGGTGGGCCAGTCCGGCGGCCAGTGCGTCGACGGCCGCCCCGAGTTGTGCGTAGGTCCACTGTGTGTCGGTGACGGGGTCGATCATCGCGACCGCGCCGGCATATCGGGAGACGTTGCGGCGGAAGCCGTTCAGATAGGTGAATTCGTTCTCGAAGAACGAACGGTACTGATGTGCGTCGTAGACGTGGGGCGCGGTGCTGGTGCTCATGTCAGATCTTTCGGTGCTCGGTGAATTCCTCAGCCGGCCATGGTCAATCCGCCGCTGACGCTGATCACCTGGCCGGTGATGAACGACGCTGCGGGGGAGGCGAAGAACAGCACGGGTGCGGCGACCTCTTCGGGGCGCGCGAGCCGGCGGAACGGAATCGCCTTGATCAGTGCGGCTTTGAGTTTCTCGTCCTGTGCCTGGAACAGTGGGGTGTCGGTGGGTCCGGGGCAGACCGCGTTGACGGTGATCCGATGTCGGGCCATCTCGCGGGCGAGTGACTTGCTGAGCGCGATGACGCCGCCCTTGGCGCCGGCGTAGATGGATTCTCCGGAACTGCCGACGCGCCCGGCGTCGGACGCGAGGTTGATCACGCGCCCGCCCGCCCAGTCGTCCGACGCCGACGCCTCGACCATGCCGGGCAGGAAGGCGCTGGCCATGTGCACCGGTCCGAGATAGTTGATGGCCACCACCTTTTCGGCGAATTCCGGTGTGGCATTGAGGAATTGATCGGTGCGGTCCCAGCCCGCGGCATTGACGAGGATGTCCGGGACGCCGACCTCGGCGTTGACTGCCTCACGGAGAGCGTCGACCTGCGCGCGATCGGAGACGTCGACACTCATCGGCACGATGGCGGGGTTCTGCGCGGCGGTCTGTTTGGCGGCGTCGAGATTGAGGTCGGCGGCGACGACGGTCGTGCCCTGTTCGGCGAAAGCCAGTGCGATGGCCTTGCCGATACCCGAGGCGGCGCCGGTGACGACCGCGATGTTGGTGCTGCTCATGAGGTGTGTGTCCTTCGTGGGGAGTCGAGTGCGGGGGAGTCGGGGGTGGGCTCAGATGGCGGCGAATTTGTTGAATTCGGGCATGCGCTTCTCGGCAAATGCCGCGGCACCCTCGGCACCTTCTTCGGTGTGGTGGGTGAACAGATCCAGGGCGCTCATCGCCATGTTCGACAGTCCCGCCTGGTGGTCGGTGTCGGCGTTGAAGCTCTGCTTGAGGACCCGGATCGCGGTGGGTGACTTCTCGGCGATCTCGCCGGCAATCTTCTTGGCCTCGTCGAGGAGGTCGGCGGCCGGGACGACCCAATTGACCAGTCCCCAGCGCTCGGCGGTCTGCGCGTCGTACTGGCGGCACAGATACCAGATCTCGCGGGCCCGCTTCTCCCCGACGACGCGGGCGAGGAAGGCCGAGCCGAAGCCGGCGTCGAAGGAGCCGACCTTGGGACCGGACTGGCCGAAGCGGGCGGTGTCGGCGGCGATGGTCAGGTCGCACAGCACGTGCAGCACGTGGCCCCCGCCGATGGCGAGGCCGTTGACGGCGGCGATGACCGGCTTGGGGATGTCACGAATCGTCTTGTGCAGGTTGCCGATCTCGAACATCCCGCTCTCCGACGGACCGTAGTCGCCGGTCTCGGCGCGCTGCTTGACGTCACCACCGGTGCAGAACGCCTTGTCGCCCGCACCGGTGAGGATGACGGCCTGCACGGAGGAATCCGCCCAGGCGCGGCGGAAGGCGTTGATCATTTCCTCCACGGTCTTGGCGCGAAATGCGTTGTAGCGCTTCGGCCGGTTCATCGTGATGATCGCGGCCGGTCCCTCGACGGTGTACTCGATGTCCTCGTAGTTCATGGCGGATGCTCCTCGTCGAATCGTCGGTGGTGATCGGGTGATCACCTCTTCATGATGAATGAACGTACATTCACTGATCTGAGCGTGTCAAGGGTCACATCGAAAAGAGATCGGTGGAGAGGAATCGATCACGCGGGATCGATCACGGGATGACGGTCAGTTCCCGGTGAGAAAGGAGCCGATCTCGTGACCCACGGTGACCGGGGCGTCGAGGGTCAGCAGGACCGCGGCATCGGCGATCTCGGCGTAGCGTGCACCGGGAATCAGTTCGGCGAGGCGGCGCCCGTGTGCCGGCGGCATGACGCGGTTGTCGGGGGACCAGAGCACGAGCGCGTGGCCGGTGAATCGCGCGAGCGCCTCGGTGTCGGCGATGAGTTCTCGCCGGTCGAAATGCGTTGCGGCATAAGAAGCCAGATCGGTTGCGATGCCGGGAGTCGTGAGCACCGGCTCGGTCCAGCGCCGCGCCAGCTCGTCGGAGATCGGCCGGCGCGTCATCTGGCCGAACACCATCGGGAGCCTGCGCAGGCGGCTGTTGCGGAGCTGGCGGGCGGCGAGGGTGAGGCCGCCGGGGAGTCGGGCCGCGATCGTCGCCATCTTGCCGGGCAGTCCCGGTGGGAAGTTCTCGAACGCCTCGCTGGGAAGAATCACCATCGCGCCGACGCGCTCGTCGCGCCCGGCGGCGGTGAGGAACAGTCCTCCGCCCCAGTCGGTGTGGACGAGGGTGACCTCGCGCAGGTCGAGGGCGTCGAGGAAGTCGGCGAGCAGGGCGACCATGCCCGGCATCGTCAGATCGGCGTCGCGGTTCATCGCGACGCGATGGGCGCCGAGTGGCAACACCGGCCGGATATAGCGAAAACCGTTGGGCAGGTGTGCCATCACCGGGTCCCACAGTGCCTCATCCATGAACAGTCCGTGCAGCAGGACGACGGGTGCGCCCGATCCCTCGTCGAGGTACTCGATGGTTCCGGCGGGGATCTCCACCCGACGCACGGACGGGGCGGTGGTGTTCACGGCATCTCCTCGACGATCGGTGTGGAGCAATCACTCTAGAGTATTCACTCTAGAGCAATTGTTCTACGATGTGAAGATGCGGAATGACGAGCGGATCACCGTGGCGATGGGGGAGTCGCTTCGGCGCAACGGCTACGCGGGTTCGGCGATCAAGAAGGTCCTCGAATCGTCGGGAGCCCCGAACGGCTCGCTGTATCACCACTTTCCCGGCGGCAAACGTGACGTCGCGGCGTCGGCGCTGCGCCAGATGGGTGCTGCCTATCTGCAACTGGTCGGCGGATTGCTGGCGGTCGACGGCGCACTGCCCGACATCATCATGTCCGCCTTCGACGAGGCCGCCGATGATATCGAGCGGTCCGGGTGGATCAACATGTGCCCGGTCGGCACCGTGGCCGGTGAGGTCGCCGACGCCGAGCCGGCTCTCCGCGAGGTCGCGGCCGAGGTGTTCACATCGTGGATCGAGGCCGGCACCGCGCTGTTCGCGACCCGCGGAATGTCCGATACCGATGCGCGCACCTTGGCGCTCGCGGTCATCGGCGCGCTGGAAGGTGCCTTCGTCCTCGCCCGGACGTTGCGATCGGGGGACCCGATTCGCGCGGCGGGACGATCGGCGGCAGCGTTGGCCTCGGGGCTGATCCGGGTGCCCGACTGACCGAGCTCGCGAGTCCGTCGAGTCGGTCTTCAGTCGAGTCCGCGCTGTGCGGTCTTCTCGCCGCGTCGCGATGCCCTGCGCTGGATCAGGAAGACCAGCGTCCCCAGCACGCCCACGCCGAGGCCGGTGAGGCAGACCGCGAGCGTTCGCCCCCCACCCCATCCGGACACGCCGACGACGATCGTGGCGATCAGCCACGCCAGCATCCCGACGATGATCACCGGCTCGGGCGCGCGCAGGGCACGGGGCAGTTCGGGCACGGTTGCTGCGTCGGACATGGGCTTCAGGGTAGCTTTCCGGTGTGTCCACCGATTCCTCGAGTCAGCCCCCGAAACCGACTCCCGCCCAGTCGACGGAATCCAGCGCCCGGTCGACGGAATCGGGCGCCCAATCGACGCAGGAGAGCGCCCGGTCGACGGGCGCGCTCGACCGTTTCTTCAAGATCTCCGAGCGCGGGTCGACGCTGGGTCGGGAGTTCCGCGGCGGCCTGGTCACCTTCTTCACGATGGCCTACATCGTCGTGCTCAATCCGATCATCATCGGCGGCATCCCCGGCGAGCCGCACAACGCCGACGTCCTCGGGCACGTGTTGCCGATCGCCCAGGTCGCCGCCGTCACCGCGCTCGTCGCCGGCGTCATGTCGATCATCTTCGGTCTCGTCGCCAACTATCCGTTCGCGATCGCCACCGGCCTCGGGATCAACAGCCTGCTCGCGGTGACCATCGCGCCGCAGATGACGTGGCCCGAGGCGATGGGTCTGGTCGTCATCGACGGCATCATCATCGTGTTGCTCGCGGTCACCGGGTTCCGTACCGCGGTGTTCAATGCCGTTCCGGCCGAACTGAAAGCGGCCATCGCCGCGGGTATCGGCGCGTTCATCGCGTTCGTCGGATTCGTCGACGCCGGCTTCGTCCGGCGCATCCCCGATGCCGCCGGGACGACGGTGCCGGTGCAACTGGGCAGTGGCAACTCGATCACCACCATCCCCACGCTGGTGTTCGTGCTCGGCGTGCTGTTGATGGGCGTGCTGGTGGTCCGACGGGTCCCCGGCGGACTCCTCATCGGTATTGCGGTGACCGCGGTCGCCTCGCTCATCCTGGAGTCGGTGCTGCACCTCGGATCGGGTGCCACCAAGCCCGGCGGGTGGGGATTGTCGGTGCCCGAGATCCCGCACTCACTCGGCGGACTGCCGAATCTGAGCCTCGTCGGTGACGTCGACCTGTTCGGCGCCTTCACCCGCGTCGGTGTGCTCGCCGCATGTGTGCTCGTGTTCGCTCTGGTGCTGTCGAACTTCTTCGACGCGATGGGCACGATGACCGGCCTCGGCAAGGAGGCCGGGCTGACCGACGCCAAGGGCAATCTGCCCGGCATCGGACGGGCACTGGTGGTGGAGGGCACCGGCGCGATCGCCGGTGGTGTCGCGTCGTCGTCGTCGAACACCGTCTTCGTCGAATCGGCGTCGGGTATCGCCGAAGGTGCGCGGACCGGTCTGGCCAACATCGTCACCGGCGTGCTGTTCCTCGCGGCGATGTTCTTCACCCCGGTCTACGAGGTCATCCCGAGTGAGGCCGTCGCGCCGGCACTGGTGATCGTCGGCGGACTGATGATCGCGCAGGTGCGCAGCATCGACTTCACGAACTTCGCGATCGCGCTGCCGACCTTCCTGACGATCGTCACCATGCCGTTCACCTACTCGATCGCCAACGGCATCGGTGTCGGCTTCATCAGCTGGGTGGTGATGGCGACCGCGGCGGGCAAGGCGCGCACGGTGCATCCGTTGATGTGGCTGGTGGCCATCGTCTTCGTCGCCTACTTCGCGCGGCAGCCGATCTCCGATCTCCTCGGCTGAGGACCGCACTCGTGCGCGCTGCCTCGTCTCCGATCGGCTCGTACGCCCCACGAAGAGTGGGGGAAGAGTGTTCTTCCCCTACTCTTTCGTTCTTCCCCGCGAAATTTCTTGCGGAGGAAGGGATTGCTTGGGGAAGAAGCGGGGGGAGCACCACGCGGCCGTCGCGACGGGACTCGTGCACGCGTGAGGACATCTGTGGTCCGTAGGAGCGACATTCTCGCCGCGATGCTGCGGAATTCCTGAGAAGAACATAATATTTGCGCCGTGGAGCTTGTTGTTGAGGGTGACGAACGGCTGGCCGGGTCGCTGTCGCTCGCGATCGTACGTATGGCCCGGCGGCTGCGACTGCGTCGCGACAACGAACTCGTGTCGTTGACGCAGCTCTCGGCGCTGAACACCCTCTATCACGAGGGGTCGATGTCGCCGGGTGCGCTCGCCGCGGCCGAACGCGTCAAACCGCCGTCGATGACGCGGGTCATCGCCTCGCTCGCCGACCTCGGCATGATCAAGCGTGAGGCGCACCCCACCGACGGTCGGCAGGCCATCGTGACCTTGGCGCCGGCCGGGGAGCGGGTCATCGCGAACGAGGTGGCCGCCCGCAAGGCCTGGCTCAACGACCGGCTCGAGGAGCTCTCCGACGAGGAACGCGCGACGCTGAGTGCGGCCGTGCCGATCCTCGAACGGATCATCTCCGACGACAGCTGACCTCCGACCCGTCGGGCCGAGAGGAGGGTCGGGTCGGCGCGGGAGGTCGGGTCAGAAGAAGGTGCCGGCGAACGGAGCCCGGGTCGTCGCGAACGCCCGGTCCAGCGCGTCGAGCGTGGCCGGCGAATCGGTCCACAGTCGTCCCGCCGCGGCGAACTCGTGCGCGGAGATCCCGCCGAGGTAGAGGCTGGAGAGCACCGAGGTGTCCAGTCGCACGGTCGGTTGGGCCTCGCTGTGCACCACGACGGCGGCACCGTTGCGGACGGTGAGGGCAAAGGTTCCGCCGCGCCCGGCGAAGCGATCGCCCACCTCGAGGACCACGTCGAGATCGGCGTCGTATCGGCGCGCGCCGAGCGCGGCGGGCACGTCGAGGATGCGTAACCACATCTTGTCGACCAGGCCGGTCACCTCGACCGAGCGCAGGTTCAGCAGCTTGCGCGGAAGGGGGTCGTCGACCGGGATGGACGCGTGCAGGGTCGGGATGAGGTCGAGGGAGATCAACACCCGCCACAGATCGGTGTGGGCGTCCTCGGTGACCGCCACGACCTCCTCGATCTCGGCGTGTACCTCGCCGTCGGCGACGCCCTTGAACACCCGGTAGCTCGCGTACCCGTCGTCGTGCAGCAGGTAGTGCAACCCGCTCGCGGCCGGCGGGCGTTCGGAGTCGCGGTCGGCCAGGATCGGCGCCCACCACTGCTCGGTGCGGGCGAGGGCACCCGGTCGGGTCGCGGTCCACCGGTGATGGATGTCGGCGACGGCGGCCGCCACCTCGTCGGGGTGGGCGAAGCGCACCGTCGCGTGGGACGGGTGCTCGGCCCGCATCCGAGCCGATGACCCGATGCGGATCGAATGCGCGAAGCACGCCGGCCCGAAGCCGAAGCGCTCGTAGATGGTGCCCTCCGATGCGGTGAGGATCGCAAAGGTCTGCCCTTCGTCGATCCATTGGCGGGTCAACTCGGTGAGCATCCGCCGCAGGATGCCGCGGCGACGATGAGTCGCGGCCACCGACACCCATGACAGTCCGGCTGCATCGGCGACGGCTCCGCCGGGCAAGGTCATCGACATCCGGTAGAACATCGACACCCCGACCAACGGCACCGACGACACATCGGTATCCCGGACGACGATGACGTCGGAATCGGAGACCTTGGCGCGCAGATCATCTCGCTCGTCGTCGGGGATCGGGTTGCGCATCGCGAACGCCCGGGCGTCGGCGGCGATGATGTCGTCCCAGTCGTCGTCGGTGGCGCGGTTCAGGCTCAGATGGTCGATCGTGGCATCGGCACTGTTCACGACTCCACGTTGTCATACCGGACTCGTCACCGGGCCCGTCGGGTTCGGATCGGCGAGTGTCCCCGGTCGCCGCTTTGGCAGACTGACTGGTTGTGTCCGACGCGCCTTCCCCTCCCGTGCCTCCCAGCCCTGTCCACTCGAGTCCGGTCCACTCGGGTCCCGTGCCGGCCGGGAGACTGCCGGTGCGGGTGATCGACATCGACGATCCCGCCGACGAGCGGGTCGACGACTTCCGCGATCTCAATTCGGTCGACCGGCGTCCGGATCTACCCGCCCTGCCCGGTGGCCGGCGTGGCCTGGGTCTGGTCATCGCCGAGGGAGTCCTCGTCGCCCAACGGATGATCGCCTCCCGCTTCACCCCGCACGCCTTCCTCGGGGTTTCGCGGCGACTCGACGAACTCGCCGACGACGTGCGGGTGGTCGGGCCGGAGAACACCGACCCGGCCGTCCCGTTCTATCGGGCCACTGCCGAGGTGATGGCCGAGATCGTCGGGTTCCATCTCAATCGCGGGGTCCTGGGGGTGGCCCGCCGACCACCGGTCCGCCACGTCGATGAGGTGCTCGCCGGCGCGCGGACGGTGGCGATCCTCGAGGGCGTCAACGACCACGAGAACATCGGGTCGATCTTCCGTAATGCCGCGGGGCTCGGGGTCGACGCCGTCCTGTTCGGGTCGGGCTGTGCCGATCCGCTCTATCGGCGCAGTGTGCGGGTGTCGATGGGGCACGCCCTGTTGGTGCCGTCCGCGCAATTCGACGAGTGGCCCGCGGGACTCGACGACGTGCACCGGCATGGTTTCACCACGGTGTCGCTGACCCCGGACCCGCAGGCCGCGGTCCTGGCCGAGTCGGTGGACGCCGAGCGCGTCGCCTTCCTCGTCGGCGCCGAGGGCCCCGGACTGGCCAGGGCCACCATGCGTGCCACCCATGTGCAGGCACGGATCCCGATGAGTCGGGGCACCGACTCACTCAATGTCGCCACCGCGGCGGCGATCGCCTTCTACGAGCGCGTCCGGTCGGGCACGATGGGGCAATGAGCGATTCGGGTGAGCGCACCACCGACCGCACCCCCGCGTGGACGATGTACATCCCGGAGGCGCAGCGGGTGATCGCTGGGTCGGCCGACGGCGCCGACCTCGAGCCGTGGCGCCGCCACGAGCCGACGCCGTGGACACTCGGGCTGCTCGTCAGTGCGGTGGCTGTGGCCTTCTGCTCGCTGGTGACCGTCGGGGTCTACAGTCTGGCGGAGTCGCTCGCGCACGGCGTCGGTCTCGTCGCGATCTTCGTGCTGGCCCCGGCGACTGCGTGGACGCTGTGGGACTTCAGGTTTCGCCCGGTGTGGCGGTGGATCGTGTGGGGTGCGCTCACCGGACTGCTCGCCGGGGTCGGTTCGGGAATCGCCCTGTTCGCCATGTCGTAACGACTCGCCATGTCGTAGCGACAGCGAAAAACGTTGCGGTGACCGAGGTGTCAGGAGCCGCCGAAGCCGAAGTACCGGGCCAACCGGCCGCGG
Organism: Gordonia polyisoprenivorans NBRC 16320 = JCM 10675; assembly: GCF_000241325.1. Taxonomy (GTDB): domain Bacteria; phylum Actinomycetota; class Actinomycetes; order Mycobacteriales; family Mycobacteriaceae; genus Gordonia; species Gordonia polyisoprenivorans. The sequence continues at coordinate 20,837 of NZ_BAEI01000011.1, forward strand.
CCGCGTTTCGGTTCACCGCCGCCCTGTTCGTCGGGCGTCGGCGGTGGTGTCGCCCGCGCACGTGACGCGGCGTGGTAGCGCTCGATGTCCTCGCTCGTCGGTTGGTAGTCCGCCGGATGAATGGCGAACGCGGTCACCGGGATTCGGGCCGGGTCGGAGTCGGTCGGCGCGAGGGGATGGGTGAAGCGGAAACCGAGCCAGGCCCGGTTGGATTCCTCGGCGAGTTGCTGCGGGTGAAAAGGCAGGGCCAGCGGGTCGGGGGCCACCCCGTCGGCGTAGCGCAGCGGATGTTCGCCGCCCCAGAACGGTCCTTCGAATCCGAAGGGCACGCCCTCGTCCTCGAAGTAGTCCACCGGTGTCGCCGAGAACGAGCGCCGTAGCTCCCCGTTCTCCCATCGGGCGAAGGCGCCGGTGCCGGTGGCCGGATCGGTGTAGAGCACCGTGGCTGCGGCACTGCGCTGGATCGACGCGATCGTCCGCGTGAGTGTGCTGGGCCGCTCGGTGGCGAACAGCGAGCACGACAACACGCTCAGCGGCCCGTAGAAACCGGCGTAGACGTGCGAATCCGTCGCACTCATCGCCGACGCGAGGTCGGTGTCGACCATCGGCAGTAGGACGCTGTCGCCGTAGATGGCCGACGCCAGGCGTCCGGCAGCGGTCACGTCGTTGGTGACTCCGTCACGGATCACTCGCGCAGGATCATCGGTATCGATGAACCAGAGTGTGACTGCGCGCGCCGACATCGTCCCCCTCAGCTGTTCGGATTGCTACGGACACCCAGCAGGACGTCCTCCCAGGCAGGTACCGGTGGTTTGCGTGACTTGCGCCGACGCTGTGCGGTGACCGGGGTCGGCGCGGGCGGTGCGTCGTCGGTGGTGTGCGCCGAATCGTCGGCGCTGTCGGTGTCAGCGTGGCTGTCGGCGTCCTCGGCCGTCGCGACGTCGTCGGAGGTCTCCGAGGGTTCGGTGCCGACCTCGACGTCGTCGCGGTGGCGCCCGTGCGGTTCGGTGCCGTGCGGGTCTGCGGAGTCGAAATCGAGTGCGTAGGTGCCGTGCTCGTCGAAGGGGGCATGCGCGGGATCGTGTCGGCTGCGTTGGGCACCGATGATCGAGTCGGCGTCGAGGGTGACCTGCTCGCGGCCCGCATCGTCGACGTCGACGACGGGCGCGGGAACCGGAGTGATGACCGGGGTCGCGACAGGCGTCAGGCGTCGGCGCGGCTCGATCAGTTCCGGATGGGTCAGCTCCTCGGCGAGGTCGTCGAGCGGGTCGGCGGTTCCGCCGTGCGCACCGGGGTGATACCGCCAGTGCGCGCGATGCTCGGTGTGGCCGACCTGCCAGGCGATCTGCACCGCCCAGTAGCCGTCCTCGCCCTTCCAGGCGTCCCAGGCCGCCTCCGACGGATTCTGGCCGAACGCGACGAGCCCCTCGGTGACGACGTCGCCGAGGGTGAGTTCCGAGGGTCCGTCGTGACGCAGGGGATGAGCCAGCGCGGCGAGTTCGGCGGCCCGGCTGCGTTCGAGCAGTACCGGGTGGGCGAATCGTTCGATCTTGTCGGTGCTGACCCCGGCGATGGCGGCGACCTCGGCGACGGTGGCGCCGGCCCGGATGCGGGACTGGATCTCGCGTGGTCGCAGTGAGCTGGTCATCTCGATCTCGATCTGTCCGAGGCGGGACAGATCGCCGCGGGCGGCGGCACGGAGGCGTTCATCGGCGGCAATGGTGAACTTCTCACCCGACTCGACGTCTTGGCAGATGACTCGGGAGCCGCCGGCGTCGACGCCGACCACTCGAAGTTCACGCATCTGCTCCTCCTCCGGTTGACCACGAGTGCGGGCATTGTGGCCAGGTTAGACCACCGAACGTCGCGGATCGGGCCGGACACGCGGGCCGGAGTCGCCCGGCGGTACGGCGGAAACGCGCAGTTCAGCCCGACAGTGGCGGACGTGACCCATGCGTCGGATGGGACGTATGTGCTCCAGGGTAGCGTGTGGGCCCGCTCGGTCAGGCCGTCACCGGTGCTCGGCACACGAGTGCCACGGTGCTGTTGCGCACGCGTACCCCGTCGTTCCCGAGGAACTCGGAGAGACGGGAGCGCAATCGCGCCGCGGTGTCCGCATCGAGGGTGAGCTGGCGCGAGTACGTGAACGCCAGGTTCACGTAATCCTCGGTGCTCAGGTGGGTCTCGACGGCGAATCGATCGATGGTCGGCGTCAGTCCGGCGCTCGTCAGCAGTTCGTGCGCGCGGTCCTCGGCGCGTGATGCCTCCCGGGTGGTCGGCACCGCGTCCGCGCCGCACACCTCCCGGTAGATCTCGCGGATCCGTGCTTCCGAGGGCTCGATGGCCGCCGCGCGGTTCCACAGCAGGGCCAGGCGGCCGTCGGGGTTGAGCAGCGAAGGGATGCGGGCGAGTGCGACCTGTGGGTCGACCCAGTGGAACGAGCGGGCGAAGACCACCAGATCAAAGGTGCGTCCACGCGCATCCCATTCCTCGAAGGTCCCCTCCTCGACGACGATGCCCTTCGCGCGGGCCTTCTCGGCCATCAGTGGGTCGGGTTCGACGGCGAGCACGCTCGCGCCGGCCGCGGCCATCGGCGCCGAGACCATGCCCGTGCCTGCGCCGACGTCGAGCACCGACATGCCCGGGACAGGTAGGAGTCGCTCGATGACCTCGGGCGGGAACGGCGGACGGTAGCGGTCGTAGGCGTCGGCGACCTGACCGAAGGATTCGGCACGCCGGCGATCGAGATGACTGGGCTGGCTGGTGGTCACCTCATCGAGTATGCGCCCGCGGGCTACAGGCGCTCGACGATGTAGTCGATGCTCGCGGTGAGCTTGCTGACATCGTCAGGGTCGATTGCCGGAAACATCCCGATTCGCAACTGGTTTCGGCCCAACTTGCGGTACGGCTCGGTGTCGACGACGCCGTTGGCGCGCAGGGTCTTGGCGACGGCGGCCGCATCGATCTCGTCGTCGAAGTCGATGGTGCCGACGACCTGGCTACGCAGGGTTGGGTCGGTGACGAACGGCGTTGCGAATTCCGACTTCTCGGCCCAGGAGTACAGGCGCGAACTCGAATCGGCGGTACGTGAGACGCACCAGTCCAGGCCGCCGTTGCCGAGCATCCACTGGATCTGGTTGTCCAGCAACAGCAATGTCGACAGCGCCGGAGTGTTGTAGGTCTGGTTCTTGCGACTGTTGTCGACCGCGGTCGGCAGCGACAGGAACTCCGGGCACCAGCGGTCGGTGCCGGCGATCTGTTCGATCCGGGCGAGGGCCGCCGGGCTCATCGCGGCCAGCCAGATGCCGCCGTCGGCGGCGAAGCACTTCTGCGGGGCGAAGTAATAGACGTCGGTCGCGGCGATGTCGACGGGCAGTCCGCCGGCGCCGGAGGTCGCGTCGATGGCGATCAGCGCGTCGTCGGCGCCGTCGGGGCGGGAGACCGGCACCGCGACACCCGTGGAGGTCTCGTTGTGGGCCCAGCCGATCAGATCGACGCCACCGAAGTCGTCGGCCGTCAGCGCGGCCGGGTCGGGGGCGGTACCGGGATCGGTCGAGATCACCGCGGGGGAATCGAGGAACGGCGCCTTCTTGGCGACGGTGGCGAACTTCGACGAGAACTCACCGTAGGTCAGGTGCAGGGAGCGGCGCTTGATCAGGCCGAACGACGCGGCATCCCAGAAGGCGGTGGTGCCGCCGTTGGACAGCACGATCTCGTAGCCGTCGGGGAGGGCGAACAGTTGCGACAGTCCTTCGCGCACCGAGCCCACCACGTTCTTCACCGGGGCCTGACGATGGCTGGTGCCGATCACCGAGGCGCCGATGTCGACGAGGGATTGCAGCTGCTCCGGCCGCACCTTGGACGGTCCACAACCGAAACGCCCGTCGGCGGGCAGCAGGTCGGCGGGAAGGGTGATCGGGGTGGCGGCGTCGCTCATGGGCGCAATTCTAGGGCTGTGGCCCTCGCCACTGCGCCGCGGCCCGTCGTCCTGCGACGACGAGGCAGATGCGCACCCTTGACCGAGGCTGAACGCATGTTTAGCCTATTGAACATGCGTATAGCCGAGCGGGGTTCGGATTCGGTCGCCGGTGACGACCGGAACACCCGTGCCCGCCTGCGCGACACCGCGATCGAGATTTTCGCCCGCTCCGGCTTCGGGGCCTCGGTCCGCGCGATCGCCGAGGCCGCAGGAGTCAGTCCGGGTCTGGTGATCCACCACTTCGGGAGCAAGGACGCGTTACGGCGTGAATGTGATGCCCACGTGCTGCGCCAGACTCGTGAGGCGAACCGGGAGAGTCTCGAGAGATCGCCCGGCGCACCGGCTTTCGCGTCGATCCTGGCCCAGATGGACACGCTCGAAGACCAAGGGCCGCGCATGGTCTATCTCATTCGGAGTCTGCAGGCCGGGGGAGACATGGCGCGCGAACTGCTCGAACAGCTCGCTGCCGATGCCGAGGTCACCCTTCGGGCCGGTGTCGCCGACGGGACGATCAGACCCTCCCGGGACGAGCCGGCCCGAGCGCGTTACCTCCTCGCCCAGTCCCTCGGTGCGCTGCTGGTCGACCTCGTGATGAACCCGCCGGAGGACTGGTCGGATGCCGGTGCGATCCTGCGTTCGCACACCGACCGGGTGGTGATCCCGGCGACCGAACTCGCGGTCCACGGCGTCATGGCCGACGACTCACTGCTCGATGTGGTGCTGCGCTATCAGGACGACAAACCAGGAGGACGACGATGACCGATGCACATGAGGGCCGGGTCGGCTTGCCCGACCCGGTGATCGAGGTTGCCGGGCTGACAAAGCATTTCGGCTCGTTCCGTGTCCTCGACGGATTGGACCTGCGGGTGCGCCCCGGTGAGGTCGCGGGTTTCCTCGGACCCAATGGCGCCGGTAAGTCGACCACCATCCGGGTGCTGCTCGGACTCTATCGATATGACGGCGGCACGGTGCGTGTCTTCGGTGCCGACCCTCATGCCGACGCCGTCGCGATCCATTCGCGGCTGGCCTACGTACCCGGGGATGTGAACCTCTGGCCGCAGCTGACCGGCGGTCAATGTATCGATCTGCTGTTGTCGCTGCGGGGCATCCGGGCCGAATCCGCATCCCGCCGAGCCGAACTCATCGATCGTTTCGACCTCGACCCGACAAAGAAGGCCTCCACCTATTCCAAGGGCAACCGGCAGAAGGTGGCCCTGATCGCCGCGCTGGCCGCCGACACGGAGTTGCTCATCCTCGACGAGCCCACGTCGGGACTCGATCCGCTGATGACCCATCAGTTCACCGAATGCGTACGGGAGTGTGCGACACAGGGATCGGCGGTGCTGATGTCGAGTCACATCCTCGCCGAGGTCGAACAGCTCTGCGACACCGTGACGATCATCCGTGACGGCCGCACCGTCCAGTCCGGCTCGCTGCGCGACTTGCGGCACCTACGACGCTCCCGGGTGACCGCGACCGTCGCCGGCGACTCCGCCGACCTGGCCTCGGTGACCGGTGTCCACGACTTCGAGCAGCGGGCCGAGGGCGAGGTCACCTTCACCGTCGATGACACCGGATTGGTCGCGGTGACAAGGGAGCTGGCCGACCGGGATGTGCGCACGCTCGCGGTGACCCCACCAAGCCTGGAGGAGTTGTTCCTGCATGCCTACGGTGAACGTCTGGAGGCCCGGTGATCACCGGCTACCGGCTGCTGTTCGGGCTGGCGCTGCGGCGCGAACGGATTCTGGCACCGGCCACGGTGGTCATCTTCGTGCTGGTGAATCTGGCGACCGCGGCCTCGATCGCCTCGGCCTATGGAACGCCGGAGAAGCGACGCTTGCTGGCGGCCGGTCCGGGGGCCAACGCCGCCTTCCGTTTCCTGCTCGGCGACACCGTGCACATCCAGTCCATCGCCTCGGCAACCGTCTGGCGCGCAGGTCTTTTCATGATCGCCGCGCTCGGCGTGTGCACGGTGTTGATGGTGGTGCGCCAGACCCGCCGGGAGGAGGAGCTCGGTCGTGCGGAACTGATCCGGTCCGGGGTGGTCGGGCCGCTCGCGCCGACCGCGGCGGCGGCCAGCGTCGCGTCGCTGTTCGGGATCGCGGTGGCGGCGCCGATGTCATTGATGCTCTTCGGGTTCGGCGCGGATGCCGCGTCGGTCGGCATCGTCTTCGCCCAGTACGCCGGCACCGCGCTCGCCGCGGTCGGCGTCGGACTGCTGACCGCGCAGGTGGCGGCGACCGGGCACATCGGCAATCTCGTCGGCGCCTCGGTCGTCCTCGTTGGCTATCTGTTGCGCGGAATCCCGGACGCCACCGGCGACGTGGGGTGGTTGCGGTGGATCAGCCCGGTCGGCTGGGCGCAGGTGATGGACCCGTTCGGCGCCAACAACGCGTGGCCGCTGCTCGCGGACCTCGCGGTGCTGGCTTGTTGTGGTGCCGCTGCGGGCTGGGTGGCCGGCCATCGCGATCTCGGCGGCGGCCTCATCGCCCCGCGACCCGGCCCCGCGGGCACCGACCGGCTGCCGAATGTGGAGGCGATGGTCGCGCAGACCTCGACGCCGCTGCTCCGGTCATGGCTCGGCGGACTCGGTGTCTACGCACTCGTCATCGGCTTCATGGGACCGTCGGTCGACCAACTGGCACAAGGGAATCAGCTGGTCACCGACGTACTCTCGGCACGTCTGGGCGGCATCGGTCTGAGCACCGTGTTCGCGGTGACGATGACCTCGATCCTCGCCGTCGCGGCCGGCGCGTGGGCGGTCACCCTCGCCGAACGGATGCGCACCGAGGAGGCCTCGGGCCGCGCCGAAGCCGTGCTCGCGACCCCGACGGCGCGAGGTCGGTACTTCCTGGCCTACGCGCTCGTCGCCGGTGGCGGGCTGGTGGCGGCGATGGTCGTCACCGCGGTGTGCATCGTCGTCGGCAACGGCATCGCCGGCGGTGGTTGGGCAACGCCCGCCGCGCATCAGGCGCAGATCGCCGCGGTCCAGCTTCCGGCGATGTTCGTCATCGGCGCACTGGTGGTGGCGCTCTATGCGGTGGCGCCCGTGCTGGTGCACCTGGGGTGGCCGGTGGTGGTCGTCGCCCTGCTTCTCGGTCCGCTGTCGGGGATGTTCAACCTGCCGCAGTGGGTCGACGACCTGTCGCCGTTCACCCACGTCCCGCTCGTCCCGGTGGAGCCGATGCGATGGCTGCCGGTGGTGGTGATGCTGTGCGTCGCCGGCGGACTCGTGCTGGTCGGATGGATCTCGTTCCGACACCGCGACATCGGCTGAGCAGCGTCAGCTCGGCGAAGTCAGCCCGCGAGGCCCTTGGCGGTGCCGACGGCGATGTCCTTGGCCTCGATCGCCTTGTCCTTGACCTCGATGCCCAGACGCGCCACCACGGCGGCCTTGGCCGCGGGATCGAGCTCGTCGATCGTCTCCTCGATCTTCGCGGTGGCCGCGTCCACGAGGGTCTTCTCCCGCCGCAAGAACACCAGTAGCGCCACGATCAGCCCGAGGCCGACGATGATGAGAGCGATCTTCGCGTTCTTCGACACGTCGATGGGTCCTTTCGCTGGAGGTGGCCCGCGGCCGTCGCGGGTCCCGTCCCCAGTCTGCCTCACGTGGTGAGGTGCGACGGAGAGTTGATACGGGGAGTATGTTCGCGATGTCCGGTATGCGCGCCGGGCGCACCACGCGATCGAGGCCAGGAGCTCACTGTGCTGGAATGGAACGGCGTCGATCCGGGCCTGTTCACCTCGGTGCTCGATCGCGCCGAGGGCGGGTGTGCCGACGGTTCTGGTGGTCGAGGGCGAACCCGGACTCGGCAAGACCAGCCTCCTGGCGGACCTGATCGCGCAAGCACGAAATTTTCGGGTCCTGACGGCCGACGGCGTGCAGAACGATCGCGCACCGTATGCGCTGCTGACCCAATGGGGAGTCGAACCGGGTCGAATGTTCGACGGTGGGCAATCCACGCCCCGGGTGGCTGCCCAAGGACTGCGTGACCGCCTCGATGCGTTGGCCGCCGCCGGACCGGTACTGCTGGTCGCCGACGACCTGCAGTGGGCTGACCCGGAGTCGGTCGATGCGCTGCTCTGGCTGTTGCGACGCACCGCCGGGGATCGGCTGCTGGTGGCGGTCGGCACGCGGCCGCCGGCGCCTGGGCAACACCCCGACTGGAAGCGGTGGATCGAGGGTCCCGGCGCAGCGGTGACGATCACGCTGACCGGTCTGACGCGCGGGCAGGTGGCCGAGATGGCACGTCGTCGGTGGCCGAGTATCTCCGACGAACTGGTGGGTCGGCTGCACGAACACACCGGCGGCAACCCGTTGTATCTGAAAACCCTTCTCGCCGAACACGAGCTTGCGAGGAGTTCTCGGCGGTGGAACACCCCGCCAGTGCGGTCAACGCCGTCGCGACGACCCCCACCGTGAGAAGGCGGAATTTCAGATTCATGACGGGCTCCGATCCAGATGTGACCTGCGAAAAGGTCCTTCATCTCGTTCTAGAGCCCGCCGCCCCCCGACACCCTGGTGACAATTGGCAGTCTTCGTCACCGAGCCGCCGGGCCGGCGTCGCGGATTGGTCGACTAGAGGCCGGGTTTGACCACGTCACCCCACCCTTCGACGTCCTCGGGCCGCCGCGGTGCGGCGCCGGTGTAGAGCGCGGCCGGGCGGACGAGTTTGCCGAGCTGCTTCTGTTCGAGGATGTGTGCGCACCAGCCCGCGGTCCGGCCGCAGGTGAACATGGCGGGCATCATGTGCGTGGGTACCTCGGCGTAGTCGAGGATGACCGCCGCCCAGAACTCGACGTTGGTCTCGATCGCGCGGTCCGGGCGGCGTTCGCGCAGTTCGGTGAGTGCGGCCTGCTCCAACGCCGCGGCCACCTCGTAGCGGGGCACCCCGAGCTGTTGGGCGGTGCGGCGCAGGACGCGGGCTCGCGGGTCCTCGGCGCGATAGACCCGGTGACCGAACCCCATCAGCTTTTCCTTGCGGTCGAGGATGCCCTTGACCAGCGCCCGCGCGTCCCCGGTGCGCTCGACCTCCTCGATCATCGGCAGCACCCGTGCCGGTGCGCCACCGTGCAGCGGCCCCGACATCGCGCCGATCGCCCCGGACAGCGCCGCTGCCACATCGGCTCCGGTACTGGCGATCACCCGGGCGGTGAACGTCGACGCGTTGAGTCCGTGTTCGGCCGCTCCGACCCAGTAGGCGTCGATCGCGGCGATGTGCTTCGGGTCCGGATCGCCCTTCCACCGGGTCATGAATCGTGCTGTGACGGTGTCACATTCGTCGATGATGCGCTGCGGCACGGCAGGTTGGTGAATGCCGCGGGCCGACTGCGCGACGTAGGACAGTGCCATCACCGACGCGCGCGCCAGGTTCGCGCGGGCGGTGGCGTCGTCGATGTCGAGCAGCGGCCGGTAGCCCCAGATGGGGGCGAGCATCGCCAGCGCGGCCTGCACGTCGACGCGGACGTCGCCGGTGTGGATGGGCAGCGGGAAGGGTTCCGCGGGTGGCAGACCGTCGCCGAACCGGCCGTCGACGAGCAGTGCCCACACGTCGGCGAAGGTGACCTTGTTCTCGACGAGATCCTCGATGTCGACACCGCGGTAGCGCAGGTTGCCGCCGTTCTTGTCCGGTTCGGCGATCTCGGTGGTGAAGGCGACGACGCCCTCGAGGCCGGGGACGAAGTCGTCGGGGATCTTGTTCGTCATGTCTGCGACCACCTTCTGTTCCGCACGGCGCTGTGCCGGGGATGCCGGGCTGGGGGCATCCTCTGTGTGCACTGTAGGACAGTCCGCAGAGGCCGTCATACCGGGGAGTAACCGCCCCGCCACGCTGGTCACGGCACTCGCCCGGAGTAGCGTCTGGACAGTGAGCGAATCCATCGACGGCGGGCCCCGACGCCCCGGGATCGACCTGCCCAACATGCGTGTCGGGTACGGCGGCGGCATCCCGCCCAACGTTGGCGACGGAGATCGCGCGGCCGGGGCCGACGGGGTGCGCGACAACCTCGATCCGAGTTGGTTGCGCGGCGACCCACCGTGGCTCGATCTGTTCGAGGTGTGGTTGCACGAGGCCCTCGACGCGCGGATACCCGAGCCGAATGCGATGGTCCTCGGCACCGTCGACGCCCATGGGTTGCCGGCCACGCGGACCGTGCTGTGCAAGGGCGCCGACGCCGCCGGAATCGTGTTCTTCACCGGCTACGACTCCGACAAGGGCCATGACTTGGCCGCCAATCCCGTTGCGTCGGTGACCTTCCCGTGGATCGCACTGGAGCGTCAGGTGCACTTCCGGGGCGCGGTGGTCCGAGTGAGTCCCGAAGAGACGCAAGACTATTGGTACAAGCGGCCGCGGGGTTCGCAGCTCTCGGCGCTCGCCTCCGAGCAGTCCCGTCCCATCGGCAGCCGGGCGGAGTTGGAGGCGAAGGCGGCCGAAGTCGCTGCGCGGTGTGGCGGCATCGACGGAGACACCCCGGTCCCGGTGCCCCCGCAGTGGGGTGGGTATCGCCTGGAGCCGGCGTGCGTCGAATTCTGGCAGGGCCGCGCGAACCGGCTGCACAACCGGATACGTCTGACGATGGTCGACGGGGTCTGGGAAGTCCTGCGGCTGCAGCCGTGAGCCTGCGACACGCACTGCTGGCCCTGCTCAGCGCCGGGCCGGCGACCGGATACGACGCCGCGAAGCGGTTCAGCGGTTCGGTCGGGCACGTGTGGTCGGCGCCGGACTCGCAGATCTATCCCGAGCTCAAGCGGATGCAAGGTGACGGACTCGTGGAGAGCAGCGCCGTCCGCTGGGGGCCGCGCAGTACCAAGACCCAGTACACGATCACCGACGCCGGACTCGAGGAACTGATCGACTGGGCGGGCAGAGCGCTGCCGTACTCGCCGCCGCGCGACACCCACCACCTACAGGCCGCCTATCTCGAATGGACCGATGCCGCGGGCGCGCGGCGATTCTTCGAAGATCACATCGCCCATCACACCGAGCAGCGGCAGTTGCTGCTCGCGGTGCACGCGGGAATCGTCGCGCGCACCGATCCGATGATCATGCGCAGGCTCTCGCGTTTTCCCGACTCCGATCACGAGCGGATCGTGGCCTTCAAGGCGCACACCTATGCCGGGATGGTCGCCCGGAGCGAGGCGGAGATCGCCTGGGCACGCGAGGGTCTGGCGATGCTCGACAGCCTGGCCACCGACGGCGGAGTAGGCGGGGGAGCGGCCGGGGGCAATTCTTCGATCCCCTAAGCTGTTTCGGTGCGTCGTCTCCTGGCCGACACCCGGCCGCTGTCCAATCGATATTTCCGGAGACTGTGGTGGGCCAACATCGTCACGGTCATCGGCGCGCAGCTCACCGTGGTGGCGGTGCCTGCGCAGATCTACGAGATCACCGGTAGCTCAGCCTATGTCGGACTCACCGGAATATTCGGTTTGGTCCCTTTGGTCGTATTCGGCCTCTGGGGCGGGGCGCTTGCCGACGTCATGGATCGCCGGCTCATCCTGGTCGTCACCACTGTCGGACTCATCGGCACCAGTGCGCTGTTCTGGGTGCAGTCGGCGATGGGCTGGAACAACGTCTGGATCATCCTGTCGCTCTTCACCGTTCAGCAGGCCTTCTTCGCGGTCAATCAGCCGACACGGACAGCGGTGCTCCCGCGGTTGCTGCCCGCGTCCGAACTGCCGGCGGCGCTGTCGCTGAACATGACGGTGATGCAGGCCGGCGCGATCGCCGGACCGCTCGTCGGCGGCGCGTTGATCCCGGTGCTGGGGTATTCGGTGCTGTACCTGATCGACACGATCTTCTTGTTCGCCACGCTGTGGGCGGTGATCCTGCTGCCTGCGCTGCGTCCGGAGAGCGAGCACGCGCCGAAGGTCGCGGGATTGCGGTCCGTGATCGACGGCCTGACCTATCTCGCCCGGCACAAGGTGCTGATGGCGTCCTTCCTCGTCGATCTGATCGCGATGATCTTCGGCATGCCTCGGGCGCTGTTCCCGCAGATGGCGCACGAGAACTTCGGTGGTCCGTCCGGTGGCGGCCTCGCCTTTGCGCTGCTGTTCGTCGCGATCTCGGCGGGCGCCGTCGTCGGCGGGGTGTTCTCCGGGTGGGTCAGTCGTGTTCAGCGGCAGGGATTCGCGGTGATCATGTGCATCCTCATCTGGGGTGTGGCGATCGCGCTCTCGGGTGTGGCGGTGGGGTTCGCCGGCGGGTCGGCGATGCCGTGGCTGCCGGTCGTCCTGGTGCTGTTGATGATCGGCGGCGCCGCCGACATGGCCTCGGCGGCCTTCCGCCAGTCGATCCTGCTGGCCGCGGCCAACGACGAGGTGCGCGGGCGACTGCAGGGGGTGTTCATCGTCGTGGTTGCCGGTGGTCCGCGCATCGCCGACGTCGCGCACGGTTCGGCGGCAGCGGTCGTCGGCGTCGCGGCGACCACGGCCTTCGGCGGAGCGGCCGTGGTGGTGCTGACCATCGTTGCCGCACTGTTCATTCCGGCTTTCGTTCGCTACCGCGTCGGCCAACACGCCTGACCGCGGCAGCCGCGCTGATCAGCGAATCCTCTCGATCGGTGTCACCATGGTGGCCATGACTGCGACCGTCGACGAGTCCGTGGACTCCTTTCGCGTTCCGATCATCGACATCTCCGCCTACACCGACGGAGGTAGCGCCGCCGACCGCGCGGTGGTCGCGGCGCAGATCGATGACGCGGCGAGTTCGGTCGGATTCATGCAGATCGTCGGCCACCAGATCCCCTCCGCGGTGATCGAGGAGTTCACCGCCGTCATGGACGACTTCTTCGCGTTGCCGCTCGACGAGAAGAAGGCCTACCGGACGCCGCCGCAGATCAACCGTGGTTATGCACCTCCGAAATCCGAGTCGCTGTCGCTGAGTCTCGGCGTGGAATCGGCGGGGCGGATGAATGATTTCTTCGAGGCATTCAACGTGGGCGTCGAGGCGAAGCAGTATCCCGGACTCGAGCTGCCCGCCGATCACTACGCCGACAACACCTGGCCCGCGGTCAGTCATTTCCAGGCTGCGGTGTCGACGTATTTCGTCGAGGCCCGACGCGTCGCACACGTGCTGACGCGCATCTTCGCCGACGCACTCGACCTCCCGCCGGACTTCTTCGACGGCTACACCGACCATTCCCTCGACGTGCTGCGGATGAACAACTATGCGCTGCCGCCCGGCGAGATCGAACTCGACGGTGAACTGACCGGCATGGGCGAGCACACCGACTACGGCATCGTCACGGTGCTCTGGGCAGACCAGGTGCGCGGCCTGCAGGTGCTCGACCACCACGGGGTGTGGCATGACGTCGCCCCGACCGACGGTGCGCTCCTCATCAACCTCGGTGACCTGATGGCGCGCTGGACCAACGAACGCTGGATGTCGACACTGCACCGCGTCAAGCCGCCCATCGTCGACGGCACCATCGAACGGCGCAGGTCTGCCGCCTACTTCCATGACGGCAACATCGACGCCACCATCTCCACACTGCCGTCCTGTGTGGGCGCCGGCAGCCGCTACTCGCCGATCACCGTCGGCGAGCACATCGGTGCCAAACTCGCGGGTTCGCGTGCCGGACAAGCCAATCCGTACGCAAAGCGTGAGGCCGCCCGCGTGCAGCGCGCGATGCAGCGAGGCCTCGGCCAGCAGTAGCGTCCCGGGTAGGCATCCTCTGCTCGATGGCCGTAGGCTTCCTTCCCTCCGCTGGTCCCCGCCCGATGGTCGAGGTGCGAGCCGCGTGCGGCGAGCCTCGAGACCGCTTGTGCCGGTGCTGGTTCGGTTCGACGGGTGGTGCGGATACTCATCGGCGAGCGGGGTCTCGAGGCCTCGTCGCTGGCGCTCCTCGGCACCTCGACCACCGGAAAGGATCCCCCGGTGGTCGAGGTGCGAGCCGCGTGCGGCGAGCCTCGAGACCCTGGTGAGATGACAAGCATCGCAACCACATCCACTACCCACTCGACGCAACAGAGCGCCCGGTCGACGTAATTCGACGCCCGGTCGATGAGTGGAGAATAGTTGTCCACAGATTTCTCGAGCCGCGCGATCGCCGGACCGGTTTTGTCGGTACCCCTTCGTACACTTGTTCTCATCACGTCCGATCGCGGGAGGGGAGGTACCTGGTGTTGACCACGTTGACGTTCACCGATCCGGATGCCGACGCTGCCGCGATCACGTCGATGTCGCGCGACGAGCTCATCGAGACCGGCCCTGAGTTGTTGCGCGAGTCCCGCAAGTACGAGGCCCGGACGGTCCTGGCAGCCGCCGCATTGGCGGAGCGGGTGTATCGCGAGCATCTGGCCGGGCGGCCCGAGACCGGTGTGTGGGGTTCGGTGATCGAGCACGCCGACAAACTCGCACGCGCCGAGGTGTCGTTGCAGTTCAAGGTCTCTCGCAGCAAAGCCGGGAGTTGGGTGGCGTTGGCGGAGCTGTTGGAGAAGTTCCCGCTCATCCGTGCCGCCTATTTGAATGGGGAGCTCTCGACGAATCGGGCTTCGATCATGGTGCGCGCCGCCCAGCGTGGCGGGGATATCGACGCCGACCCCGACACCGACAGCGACAGCACCGACGGTGACGAGTCCGGGATGTCGTTCGAGAAGATCGTCCTGGACTACGGGTCCCGCGCCACGACTGACCCGTTGTTGTCGCAGCAGCTCGACGCCGCGCTGATCTCGATGAACCCCGACAGCGTGATTGAGGACCGCGACACGATCACCGATCTGGTGGGGAACGTGACCATCACCCCCGATGTTGCGGGGCACTCCGCTCTGGATGCGGTTGTCCCGGCGCATTATGGGGTGTTCCTCACCACCCAGATCAACGCGCTCATCGATGAACGCACCTGCCGCAAGGACCCCCGCCGCGTGGGGTCGCTGCGGGTGATCGCCCTCGGGGAGATCACCGGCGTGCCCGGCGCGCACCTCGACTGCGAATGCGGACAAGATGACTGCCCGAAACGAGGCGGCAGCACAGACAGCAATGGGTCAGCCGAAACACCCGCTGACGCCGACGACGCGGCAGCGTGGGACGACCTGTTGCCGGCGCCTGCCGATGCCGACGCTCCCGACGTCGAGTTGGTGGAGCCGGTCGTCGAACCCGAGATCCCCGATCCGATGGATGAGCCGACGCCGGATGAGGTGCCGGTGGCGTTCGGGCGAGCCCTGGTGGTGCCGAGTGCGCCCGTGTTGACGGTGGTCACTGATCCGGACGGGATTCTCGTACCGCGGTTGCAGGGTTACGGGCCGATCGACCGCGATTACGCCACGACTTTGGCCGAGGTCGCGAAGACGATTCATTACCCGGAATCCGTGCGTGCGGCTGGTCCGTTGATCCCGCAGATTTCCGACCGCGCGCAGGCACCGCCGGCGGATCCGACCGGACACGGTGGTCACACCGTGCCACCTCCTGGGGCATTGACGTATGCACCCAGCGCAAAGTTGCGCGCTGAGGTGTTGGCCAATGATGCGTGGTGCCGGTTTCCGTTCTGCGGGATGCCGTCACACCTGTGCGACCTTGATCATTGGCGGCCGTTCAACCACACCGACCCCGAGGCCGGAGGGTGGACGGTGCTCGGTGACCTGATCCCGTTGTGTCGGGCTGATCACCAACGCAAACACCTCGCGGAGTGGGTGCCGACGTTGTACACCGATCGGCGGGTGGAGTGGCGGAATCGGCGGACGGGGCAGGTGATTGTCACTTACCCGCGGTGACGGGGTTCCGCTGTGGGGTGGAACCAGCTGCGGTGCAACGGGTCTCGAGGCTCCTCGCTAGCGCTCGTCGCACCTCGACCACCAGAAAAGGGGGCACCTCGACCACCAGGAAAAGGCACCTCGACCACCTGGAAAGAATGCCTCGACCACCAAGAAAAGGCACCTCGACCATCGGGGGTAAAGCCTCGGCCAGGTTCGGGGCTATCGCGAGGCGTGGACGTGCGTTGGATAGTCGGCGGTGCGGGCGGCATGCACAGGGCAGTAGTGGATTGGGTTGTCGCGCTCGGCTTCTGGCGGCAGGTTGCGGGCGGGCGTCTCCACCAGGGGTGCGGAGTGCGGTACGCGTCCGCGGACGCGGTCCCATGCATCACGGGGACGGGGATGCCGGAGATAGCGTTTCGGCGTCAGTCGGTGCATCACGAGGTTGATCACCCTGCCCAGCAGGCGGAATCGTCGTTCGTCGGCCTCGCTCCACGGCAGGTTCATCATCTCGCGGATGGGTTCATCGTAGAAGCCGGTGGTCAGCCACACGAAGAAGCGCGCATTCCGTGGCGCGATGTGACGACGCCACAACCCCTCCGGGATGAACGACAGAAACGGCGGGGGTGGCAGCGAGCCGATGTCGAGGACGGTGCGCACCGACTCGTGATCGCGGAGTACATTGCGGCACATGTGATCCCAGTATTCGAGGAAGTCCTCGTAGGTCTCGGGAACCGGTCGCATCGATACGCCGTACTGCGCGTACCAGACCTTGGACTCCTCGAACAACTGGCGTTTCTGGCCTTCGGTGAGCCAGGGTCCGAATCGCTCGCAGAGGCGAACATTGCCATACCAAAAGGTGGCGTGCGCCCAGTAGAAGACATCGGGATCGAGTGCGTGATAACGCGATCCGTCCGGCATCGTCCCCTTGATGGTGCGGTGATAGTCGCGCACCTCGTGGCCGGTCGCGGCCGCACCGTCGGTGGCCACCGGATCGAAGACGACGCCGCTGATCGGATACAACGACCGCAGCAAACGCTGCCATCGCTCCCCGAAGAAGTCCGAGTGATCCCAGACGGCCTGTCCCAACTTGGGATGCATGTTCTGCATCGACCCCGCCCACAGGCCTTGGAACATGCCGGTCCACGTCCCCCAGATCTGCCAGGTCAACGAGTCCGGGCCAAGCACTGCGGTGTCGGGTGGAGACGCAACCTGGGTCATGAGACGAAAGACTAGAAGCGTCTCACGCCGGAGTCAAGGCTCCCCCGATCGGGGGAGGCATGGTTCCTCCGGTGAATCGGCTGGTCAGGTGAAGAGGTGAGCCGCTCGTCGACGGCAGAGTCATGGGTGTCAGAAACACCACGGACCGCCGGCCACACACCCGGCGGGCCACGGACGCAAGGGAGACCCCCATGAACACGATCACCACAGCCCGCCGCTTCCGTAACCGCGCACTCATCGGCCTCGCCGGTCTCGGGGTCGGCACCGGACTGGTGCTCGGCGGAGCGGGTCTGGCCACCGCCGGAACCGTGCCGATCACCCATCCCGGTGAGCCGACCGTCGCCATGACGATCACCAACCACACCAACCGCACCGAGTTCCTGCAGGGCGCCACTCCCGGAGCGGGGCAGTGGGTGCAGTCCCCGCGGGCACAGCTGGCTCCCGGCGCCACCGAGACGATCGTCTCCAACGCGCCGCACAGCCCATCGGAGAGCGTCATGGTCACCTACCGGATCGGCGCGTTCGGCCCCAAGGCGGTCTACAACATCGAGAACGCCAAGGGCGCAGTCAATCTGAACGCCACCGGAACCACCAGCGGCAACTACTGGATCAACGCACACATCGACACCGGCTACCCGACCGTCAACGTCGGCTACGACCTGTGGTGACCGGTGCCGGTTGGTCGCCGGCACTCACCGGGAGCGGAAACGCACCCGGTTGCCGGCGACCAGCTGAGCCGCTCGCGCCAGCGCCCCAGCGGTGAGTACCGCGACGACCGGATAGCCGCCGGTCACCGGATGATCGGCGAGAAACAGCACCGGCTGCCCATTGGGTGGGACCTGAACCGCCCCGTGGGCAACGCCTTCCGAGGCGAGTTCGCCGACATCGGCACGGTGGTGCAACAACGGATGATCCGACCCGTCAGGCCGCACCAGCCGCACCCCGACCCGATCGGCGTCGGCGCTCACCTCCCACTCGCCGACCATCAGATCCCCGACCCGGTGCAGGTGCCCGGAACGCGGACCTGCACTCGCATCGAGCTCGACCACCGTCGGTGGTGTCGCCTCGACCGGCGCATGCGTCACCGCGGGCCATGGCCCGGTCTCGGCGCCGACCTCGAGCAGATCACTTGCCGACAACGGTGGCGGCCCGAGCCCCGACAACGTATCGGTGGACCGCGAACCGAGAACCTCGCCGACGTCGATTCCGCCCCGCACCGCAACGTAATTGCGACAACCCCAGGTCGGCGCCGACACGGCCAGTTCCGAACCCGCGGCCACGGTGACGGTTGTGCCGAGGCCGACCGGCACATCGTCGACGCGCACCTGCGCACCCGCCCCGGTCACCGCGATCACCAGGCCGCGCATCGCTCGAATTCGTATCCCGCCCAAGGTTGCTTCGATCACGGCCGCTGATTCCCGGTTTCCGACAAGGCGATTGGCGAGAGTCATCGACACGAGGTCGGCGGCACCCGACCGGGGGACACCGAGATGGGCCAGCCCGGGCCGACCCAGATCCTGGATCGTCGCGAACGGGCCGGGGCTGATCACCTCGATCGCGCTCACCGTTGCTCTCCGGTGTCACCACGAGCGGCGTCGACGAATCGCACCAGCGTGCCCGGTGACAGCAGCGACGGCGGATCCGACGTCTCGTCCCACAGGCGGATACCGCTGCGGCCCAACAGATGCCATCCCCCGGGGCTCGGGCGTGGATAGACCGCGCTGTATCCGGCGGCGACGGCCACCGCGCCGGCCGGCACCCGGGTGCGCGGCTGCGTTCGCCTGCCGATCCGGAGCAGCGGGTTGTCGGCATCCTCGGGGACGAGGTAGCCGAAACCCGGTGCGAATCCCATGAATTGGACGCGCCACCGCGTCGCGGTGTGCGCGGCGACCACATCACCGACCCCGCACCCCAGGGTGGCGGCGACGCCGTCGAGATCGGCGCCGTCGTACGTCACGGTGATCGTCACCTCGTCGTCGGTCTCCGGCGTCGCGTCGTCGTCGGCGACCGCACCCCGCAACACCCGGTGGATTCCCAACGAATCCGCGCCGCTTCCCAGCTCGAACTGAACGAGGACAGTCGATGCGCTGGGCACGATCTCGCTGACGCCGGGCAGATCACCCGCGGCTGTGGCCGCGCGTAGTGCCCGGTGTGCTCGGCGCACCGCGACCGGGTCGTCACCGAAGTCGAGCAACACCGCATCGCGTCCCGCGGGCAACTCGTTCATGTCCGTCGAATCTACCCGCCCGCTGCTGTTTTGGTCTCGTCGTCGTTTCACCCATAGCCGACATCGGCGCCGCCGGGCGATGGCAGACTGATGCCGTGAGGACGGGACGGACGTACGCAGTGGTCGGAATCGGTCGATGAGGGAGATCGTCGTGTGCGGTGAGGCGCTCGTCGACGTGGTGGCCACGGCCCCACCGGGTGTCGGCGGCGGGCAATTGCCCCCGTTGCAGCCGGCCCTGGGCGGGGGACCGTTCAACGTCGCGATCACCTTGGGGCGGCTGGGAAGTGCGGTCTCGTTCTGCTCGGCGGTGTCGACCGACGATTACGGCGAGGCCGTCATGTCGGCATTGCGGCACAGCGGCGTCGGCACGACCCTGGTCCAACGGCGTGCCGAGCCCACCTCCCTGGCCCTGGCGACCATCGGCGCCGACGGTGCCGCCCACTACTCGTTCTATGTGGAGGGCACCGCCGACCGCTTCGTCGCCGACCCCGGGCCGTTCGCGCCGACGGTCGCTGCGGTCGGCTTCGGCACGCTGTCACTGGTTCTCGAGCCCGGTGCGAGCGTGTACGAGGCGACGATGCGCCGGTGTCACGAGGAGGGGCGGTTGGTCGTCTGTGACCCCAACATCCGTTCCGCCGTCATCGCCGACGCCGACGCCTACCGCGCCCGGTTCGCGTCGTGGATGAACGCGGTCGACGTGGTCAAGCTCTCCGACGAGGACGCCGAGTGGCTCGGCCGCGGACCGAACGGTTCGCGTCCCGCCGACTGGCTCGACGCCGGGGTGTGTGCGGTGCTCGTGACCGCGGGCGCCGACGGTATCGACGTCGTCACCGCGTCGGGTACGAGTCGTATCCCGGCGCCCCGGGTCACCGTTGCCGACACCATCGGCGCTGGTGACAGCATCATGGGCGCAATCCTGCACCAACTCGATCGCGATGGTGCACTGTCGTCGGCCGCGGTGCGCGGCCTCGACGACCAGCAGTGGCGCGAGGTCGCGCGGTTCGCCGTGAAGGTGGCCGGGATCACCGTCTCGCGTCCGGGGGCGGACCCTCCGTGGGCGAGCGAGCTCGGGGGAGACTAGGTTAGGTTCTCAAGAGCCCGTAATGGGCGAAGAGGAAAATCTCGCACCTGAGTAAAGGGGTCCACGAGTGTCCGCTGAAACAGTCCCGGCCGACGGCACAACCGATGCGGCTTCGGCAACATTCACTTATCCCGGTGGGCAACTCGAGCTCCCGATCCTGAAGGCCACCGAGGGTAGCGATTCGGTCGAACTGGGCAAGTTCCTGTCCGAGACCGGATTGACCACGTTCGACGGTGGATTCGTCAACACCGCATCCACCAAGTCGTCGATCACCTACATCGACGGCGACGCGGGCATCCTGCGCTACCGCGGCATCCCCATCGACCAGCTGGCCGAGAAGTCGACCTTCATCGAGGTCAGCTACCTGCTGATCTACGGCGAACTGCCGACCCCGGCCGAGCTCGAGGAGTTCACCAACAAGATCCAGCGGCACACCCTGCTGCACGAGGATCTCAAGCGGTTCTTCGACGGATTCCCGCGCAACGCCCACCCGATGCCGGTGCTCTCCAGCGCCGTCAACGCGTTGTCGGCGTACTACCAGGATTCGTTGGACCCCAAGGATCCCGAGCAGGTCGAACTGTCGACCATCCGGTTGCTGGCCAAGCTGCCGACGATCGCGGCCTACGCCTACAAGAAGTCGGCGGGCCAGCCGTTCCTCTACCCGGACAACTCGCTGAGCCTGGTGGAGAACTTCCTGCGGATGACCTTCGGGTTCCCCGCCGAGCCCTACGAGGTCGATCCCGAGGTCGCCAAGGCCCTCGACATGCTGTTCATCCTGCACGCCGACCACGAGCAGAACTGCTCGACGTCGACGGTCCGGTTGGTCGGGTCGTCGCAGGCCAACCTGTTCACCTCGATCTCCGGCGGCATCAACGCCCTGTGGGGCCCGCTGCACGGCGGCGCCAACCAGGCCGTACTCGAGATGCTCGAGGACATCAAGAACTCCGGCGGCGACACCCAGGCGTTCATGACCAAGGTCAAGAACAAGGAAGCCGGCGTGAAGCTGATGGGCTTCGGGCACCGCGTCTACAAGAACTACGACCCGCGCGCGGCAATCGTGAAGAAGACCGCCGATCAGATCCTCACCTCCCTCGGCGTGCAGGACGACCTGCTCGACATCGCCAAGGGCCTCGAAGAGGTCGCCCTCAACGACGACTACTTCATCGAGCGCAAGCTCTACCCGAACGTCGACTTCTACACCGGCGTCATCTACCGCGCGATGGGCTTCCCGACCCGGATGTTCACCGTGCTGTTCGCACTCGGCCGGCTGCCCGGCTGGATCGCGCACTGGCGGGAGATGAACTCCGACCCGACCGGCAAGATCGGGCGTCCGCGCCAGCTCTACACCGGTTACACCGAACGCGACTACATCGCACGCGGGGATCGCTGAGGCGCTCGCCCGCCCGACGGGCCCTCTCGTCCACGAAGGGCCCGAGCCACCAGAGAACCGACGACTCAAAGGAGAGTCCCGATGACCAGTGCCGAAAAGCCAGAAGTCGAATTCCCGGAGGGCCCGGCCCCCGCTGAACTCGAGGTCGTCGATCTCGTCGAGGGTGACGGTGCCCAGGCCCAGCGGGGCGACGTCGTCGATGTCCATTACGTCGGAGTCGATTTCGAGTCGGGCGAGGAATTCGACTCGTCGTGGGATCGCGGTCAGTCCGCGCACTTCCCGCTCGAGCGGCTGATCCCGGGCTGGCAAGAGGGAATCCCGGGAATGAAGGTCGGCGGCCGTCGGCGTCTGACCGTGCCGCCGAACCTGGCCTACGGCCCTCCCGGTGCGGGACACCGACTTTCGGGCCGCACCCTGGTCTTCGTCATCGATCTGCTGGGCGTGGGATAGATCTCCGCCGCCAAGCGCACCCGGGGTGGGTCGGCCGCGTCGACGTCGGAGACGCCGACCGGTACGGCTCTGCTGTGGTTGCGCCGCGATCTGCGGCTCGGTGATCTGCCGGCACTCGCCGAGGCGCTCGCCGCCGCCGATCGCGTCCTGATCTGCTTCGTCCTCGACCCCCGGCTGGAGAAGTCCGCCGGCGACCGACGCCTGGCATTCCTCGTCGATTCGCTGCGTGAGCTCGACGAGCGCCTCGACGGTCGACTCCTCGTCGTGCGGGGGCGTCCCGACGAGGAGATCCCCCGGCTGGTCGACGCCGTCGGCGCGTCGACCGTCCATGTCTCCGAAGACTTCTCGCCGTTCGGCCGCCGTCGTGACGATGCCGTGGTGGCGGCGCTCGACGACGCCGGTGATGTGTCCTGGGAGCCGGTCGGTTCGCCGTACCTGGTGTCGCCCGGTCGCGTCACCAAGTCCGACGGCAGCCCCTACAAGGTCTTCACACCGTTCTTCCGGCAGTGGCGCGATCACGGGTGGCGCACACCCGCGTCGACGTCGGTCACCGCCGATGATCTCGTCGACCCGTCCGACCTCACCCGCTCCGGTCGCATCCGAATACCCAAGGCGCCCACGACGACCGACATTCCCGCCGGGGAGAACGCCGCCCTGGCGCGGTGGGGCGAGTTCGTCGCGGAGGATCTCGCCGGTTACGACGACGACCGCAACCGGCCCGATCTCGATGTGACGAGCCGGATGTCGGCGTACCTGAAGTTCGGCAACATCCACCCGCGCACCCTGGCCGCCGACCTGACCGGCACCGGCAAGGGCGCGCAGGCGTACCTGCGCGAGTTGGCATTTCGTGACTTCTACGCCGACGTCCTCCATCATTGGCCGGAGTCGGCGTGGCACAACTGGAATCGCCAGTTCGACGACATCGACCTCGACACCGACGCCGCCGCCGGCCGACGATTCGACGCGTGGAAGCAGGGCCGCACCGGTTTTCCGCTCGTCGATGCCGGCATGCGCCAGCTCGCGCAGACCGGGTACATGCACAACCGGGTGCGGATGGTCACCGCGTCCTTTCTCGTCAAGGATCTGCACCTGCCGTGGTGGTGGGGTGCGCGATGGTTCCTCGATCAGCTCCTCGACGGCGACATGGCGTCGAATCAGCACGGCTGGCAGTGGGCGGCCGGCACGGGAACAGATGCGGCGCCGTACTTTCGGGTGTTCAACCCGGAGGCGCAGGCGAAGAAGTTCGACCCCGACGGTGCTTACGTCGCGCAGTGGGTGCCCGAGTACGGTACCGACGACTATCCGGAGCCGATCCTCGATCACAAGGCCGAGCGAGAAGAGGCCCTGCGTCGGTTCGGCGAGATCTGAGGCGGCGCGAGTTTGTCGCCGTGCACGAGTGCGCCCGCATGTTTGACCCGGCGCAGCAGCGGGACGAGTTCGTAACCGGTGATCCCGTCCAGCCGTGCAAGGTCTTCGGTGACAAAGGAATAGAGGTCGTCGGGGCCTGCGCCGATCACGTTGGCGGTCAGGTTGGCACGGCCGGTGACCGCGGCGGCGAACGGGATTCGGGGATCGGTACCCAGCGCCCGCCCCACCGAGGCCAGTGATCGCGGCACAACCGTGAGCCATAATGCGGTGCTGCGCAACCCGATTGCCGCAGTTGCCAGATCCACATGGAAGTAGGCCACCCCGGAACCGATGAGACGTTCCACGCGACGCGTCACCTTCCCGGGCGTACTCCCCGCAGTGCGCGCCAGCGTCGAATATGCGACCCGGCCGTCCCGGCCGAGTTCGTCGATCAGGAGGCGATCGATGTCGTCGAGCTCCGCCCGAACACCTTTCGACGACACCACCGGTGGTGCGGTCGCCCGCAACGCCGCGGTCTGCGCGGACGTGAGCACATCGCTCCACGTGTCCTGATGCTCGCCCGCCCCGCCGATGTAGGTGTGCAGGATCTCGGCGGGTGCGACGTCGAGCACCGGCGCGGACCTCGGCAACATCTCGTGCAGCAGCTCGTGCGTCTCGACGTCGGCGGGGGCTCGGAGGTTGAAGTCGACCTCCCAGCCGGCCCCGTAGATCGACACCCACGACACGTCGTCGCGCGCCGCGATCGCCCGTGCGATGGTGTCGGCGCCCTCCGGCCGGCAGCGCACGCGCACGAGCCAGTTGGCGCCGCCGGTGCCGTGCAGATCGGCGGTCATCGTGACCCGCAGGTATCCGTCGCGCCGCATCCGTCGGTAGCGTCGGGCCACCGTCTGTTCGGCCACGTCGAGGATCTCGGCGAGTTCGGCGAAGGCCACCCGCGGCGAGATCTGTAGCGCTCGGGTGATCTGCGCATCCAACGTGTCGAGGGTGGAGGATTCCAACGCGATTCGGGCGCTCATGGGTGGAATCCTACGTCTGCTCGGACCGAGGGCGACGATGGTCGTTCGGGTCGCCAGACTTGGGGCATGGCAAGAAAATGGTGGACTCTGGTCGTCGTCTGCGCGGCGACATTCATGTTGTTGCTCGACGTCACGATCGTCGTCGTCGCACTCCCCGACATCGAGCACGCGCTCGGAGCGAGTTTCTCCCAGCTCCAGTGGGTCACCGACGCGTACGCGTTGGCACTGGCGTCGCTGTTGCTGACGTCCGGATCGATCTCGGACAAATTCGGCCGACGTCGCATCTTCTCGATCGGGCTGGTCATCTTCACGCTCGGTTCGCTGCTGTGCGGGGTGGCGCAGGACCCGACGATGCTCATCGTGTCCCGGGCATTGCAGGGCATCGGCGGAGCGATGCTCTTCGCGACGTCGCTGGCGTTGCTGGCCGCGACCTTCCACGGCCGCGAACGCGGACTGGCCTTCGGCGCATGGGGTGCGGTCACCGGCATCGCGACGGCTCTCGCACCGATCCTCGGCGGTGTCCTGACCACCGGTATCACGTGGCGGGCGATCTTCCTGGTGAACCTGCCCATCGGGATCGTCGCCCTGTACCTGACGCTGCGGATGGTCGACGAGTCGCGCTCGCCGCACGCGCGGCGCATCGACTGGCCGGGAGTGCTCACCTTCACCGCGGGACTGCTCGTCGGCGTCTACGGCCTCACCGAGGCGGGGCAGCGATCGTGGACCGACGGCCTGGTGCTGGGATGTTTCGCGGCGGCCGCGGTGCTCCTGGTGGCCTTCGTGATCGTCGAACTGCGCGTCGCCCAACCGATGTTCGACCTGGGGTTACTGCGCATCCCGACCTTCGGTGGTGGTCTGATCGCGGCCTTCACAATGAACGGGTCACTGTTCGCGATGCTGCTCTATCTGGTTCTCTACCTACAGAATTCGCTCGGCTTCTCGGCCCTGGAGACCGGTCTGCGGCTGCTGGTGATGTCGGGTTGCACGATGATCTTCGCGACGATCGCCGGCCGTTTGTCCGAGCACATGCCGGTGCGATGGCTGATCGGCCCCGGGCTGGTGCTGGTGGGTGGTGGCCTGTTTGCGATGGCCGGACTCGAAGCCGGCTCGTCGTGGACCCATCTGATCCCCGGACTCGTCATCGCCGGCATCGGCAGTGGCCTGGTCAATCCGCCGCTGGCCGCCACCGCGGTCGGTGTGGTGCCGGTGCACCGGTCCGGGATGGCCTCGGGCATCAACACCACCTTCCGTCAGATCGGCATCGCGGTGGGTATCGCCGTCTACGGATCGCTGTTCAGCTCGCGGATGACCAGTTCGATGCACGACAACCTGACCGGTGGCATCCACGCCGCCTACGCCGACGGACTGAACCTGCTGTTCTGGGTCAGCGGTGTGGTCGCCGTGCTCGGTGGGGTGTGCGCACTGGTCATGATCCGGTCCAAGGACTTCGTGCCGCACGGACCCGCGCCGGTCGTCGACGACGAACCGGAGCAGGTCCCGGCGGGCTGAGTCACCGTGTCGCGAGAACTCACCGGGTCATCGACAGCGCCTCGGACCACTTGACCCGGCTGCCGGTCCGCAGGATCGACCGCTGGTAGATCCGCGCCGCGATCCAGGTGGCCACCGCGCAGGCCGCGATCATCAGGATCAGGGTGATGACGATCTGCATGGCATCGGTGTCACCGGTCGCGATCCGGATGGGTACCAGCACCGCGGAGAACGGCGGAATCCAGGTCAGCACCTGGATGAAGGTGGAGTCGAGGGCCTGGATTCCGAAGATCCCCGCGTACATCACCGCCATCGACAGCACGGTCAGCGGCATGATGGTCGACCCGAGTTCCTCCTGACGGGACACCAGCGCACCGGCGGCGGCGTACAGCGTCGCGAAGAAGACGAATCCGAGGAGAAACCAGATGAGGGTGGCCGCGAACATCCCGACCGCGGTGCCCGCGATGGTGAGCATTCCCGTTGCCGCACCGGCGATCAGGGCTGTCGCGCCGAGCACCACCACCTGACCGAGTGCGACGACGCCGATGCCGAGGATCTTGCCCCACATCAGGTGCAGCGGTTTGACGGTGGCCAGCAGCAGCTCGACGATGCGTGAGGTCTTCTCCTCGACGACGCCGACCGCGATCATGTTGCCGCCGAGCATGATCGCCATGATCAGCAGCATCGCCCCGACGATGGCGATGATGATCCGCTGGCCGTTGTCGGGCTTGGCCGGCTGGGTCTGATCCTCGGCGATCGTGGCACGTGGCAGATCGGCCGCATCGACACCGCGTTCGGCCAGACCGGTGGCGAGGGTGGTCTGGGAGATCGATGAACGCAGCACACCCGAGAGTGTGTCGGAGAGTCCGTTCTTGCTGATCAACGTGAACGATCCGGACGGTCCGACGACGATCGCGCCGTCGAGATCACCGCTGTCGACCTGGGAGCGGGCCTGTGCCGGGGAATCGACGGTCTGCACCGAGACGGGGGTGCCGGCGGCCTTGCCGACCTCGGTGACCGTCGTCGAGAGGGAGGTGTCGGCACCGACGATGCCCACCTTGTCGGTGTCGGTGCCACCGCCGCTGAACGCCTTCCACACGATCAGCCCGATCACGATGACGAGCATCAGCGCGATCGTGCTCCACAGGAACGACTTGGTGCGGGCGCGGGTGGAGATCTCGCGTTCGGCGATGAGCCACACCGACGTCATCGCGCCGGCACCGCCATCGGGTGCGGTCGGGGGCAGGGTCTGGGTCGGGGTGCTCATGCCGATACCACCTCTCGGAACATGTCGGTCAAGGACGGTGTGGATCTGGTGAAGCGGTGTACCGGCCCGGTGTGCAGGGCCGCGGCGAGCACCTGCTGGTCATCGACGGAGTCGGGGTCGATGCGCAGCAGCGTGGTCGGTCCGTAGTCGGTGTCGAGAACCCCGGGAATGCCGTCGGCCCAGGCGGTTCCGATGCCGGGGCCCTCGACCTCGAGGGTCACCCCGCCGCGGGCGCGCAGGCTCTCGACGCTGCCCAGCGCGCGCATCTGTCCCTTGACGACGATGCCCACGCGGTCGCACAGGCGTTGCACGAGGTCGAGTTGATGTGAGGAGAAGATCACCGGGATGCCCTCGGCCGCTTTCTCTTTGAGGACATCACTCATGACGTCGACGGCGACCGGGTCGAGGCCGGAGAACGGCTCGTCGAGAACCAGGACCGCGGGGTCGGCGATGAGCGCGGCTGCCAGCTGGACGCGCTGCTGGTTGCCCAACGACAGATCGGCCACGTTGTCGCCGAAACGTGTTGCCACGCCCAGGCGTTCGGTCCAGCGGTGCGCCGACTCGTCGGCCTGGGCCGCCGACATCCCGTGCAGCCGGGCGAGGAAGCGCAACTGATCGCCGACCTTCATCTTGGGATAGAGCCCGCGCTCCTCGGGCATGTAACCGATACGACGACGGGTGGGCAGGTCGATCGGGCGGTCACCGAGTGCCACGGTGCCCGAGTCGGCGGCCAGCACGCCCAGGATGATCCGCATGGTCGTGGACTTGCCGGCGCCGTTGCTGCCGACGAAGCCGAAGATCTCCCCGGGTTGGACGGTGAAGGTCATGTCGTGCAGGGCGACGACGTCACCGTATTTCTTGTGTAGGCCGTCGATGATCAACGGGTCGCTCATCGGAGCTCTCCCTTCCAGGTGGACGATTCGGGTTCGGCATAGTCTTCGGGATCGGAGTCGGCCATCCACCACGCGGTGAGCATCGACGGCAGCACTCCGGCGGCGAGAACCAGCGAGATCAGCAGAATGGCCACGCCGTAGATGGCCTGTCGGTCGATGTGGTCGGGGATCGACATCGCGATCAGGATGAAATATGGGATGAACATCAGCGAGAAAAGCACGATGAAGGCGATCGAGCGCGCCGAATTACGTTGGGCGAGCTGGATTTCGTCGAGGGCGCTGACCGGTGCGTCGCCGACCGAGCCGGTGATGATGCGCAGGAGTCGCTGAGAGGTGATCGTGACGACTGCGCCGAGAATCCACGGCGGGAGGAACCAGATGTCGGAGAAGAACCCGATGACGGCACCCACGATCATCAGGGCGATGGCGAGCGCCTGGGCGACGACCACGCGCCGGTAGGCGCGGCGGTTGCGCCAGCGGGGCAGCCGATGTGCGTGGCGCGCGGTGAAACGGCGGTGACGTTCACCGCGCCACTCGTCATAGCGTCGCCACAGTTCGGGCTGTGCCTCTTCGGGGATGGCGGAATTCTGGTCGTACATCAGGCACCTGTCCCTTCGTTGGATCGGCGGGAGTACAGCTCGGCCGACATCGCGCCGAATTCGGTGCGACTGAACACCGCTTCGACGGGGAGCTCGAACACATCGCAGATGCGGAAGGCGAGGTCGAGGCTCGGATAGTGATCACCGCGTTCGAGAGCGCCGACGGTCTGCACGTTGATCCCGACGAGTGCCGCCAGTGCGGCCCGAGACATCCGACGCTCGGCGCGTAGGACGCCGATGCGGTTGAAGATCGGGAGCTTTTCTCCCCGTCTGACCGGACTCATAGAACCAAGTGTTGGGAAAACCCAACAATCTGTCAAGTCTGTATGCGGAACTGTCGTCCGTTCGTGTGCTCTTCGGGCGAAGGGCCGCGGGTTCGGTCAGGGCCGTGACACGGTGAAAACGGTCGTGTCCCGAGGGGTGGGTGGTAACGAGTTCGGGGGAGAACAGAAGGTCTCCGATGCCCCGATCGATACCCGGTGCCGCCCTGGTCACCGCCGCCGTGGTGGCCGCGTCGTCCACGCTGGGCGTCGCACCGGCGCCGGCCGCGCCGGCCACGCGACTCTGCGCGATGACCTATGTGAACCCGAATCTCGCCGATCTGGGAATACTGAGATCGACGAGCTCGGTCACGGTGGCCTCGGCGGGCTCGGGCATCGTGTCACTGACGGTGACGACGCCGCCACCGCTGCTCGGATTCGATCAGCGCGTACGCGTGTCGTGGACGAACACCGCCCCGGATGGTGGTTCCGGCGCCGACCATGGCACCGCCGCGTCCGGGTGGACCCGCATCGGCGCCTTCGGCGGATCGAACACCGTGGCGCGCATTGAGACGGGTTCGGGCCGAGTGGCTTTCGACGTCACCGTCGACACCCTCGGTGCCCTCGTGCGCTACACGAGCTCCGGCGCGTGCCGTGGTGAGCTGTCGGTGACCGGCTGAGCAGGGCTGATCAGGCGGCGTCGAGCAGGTCGGCGATCACGCGTGCGGCCTCCCGGCCGGCCCGATTCGCCCCGATCGTCGACGCCGACGGTCCGTACCCGAGCAACTGGACGCGGGGATCGGCGGCCACCGTCGTGGCGAGTCGGCCGGTCATGGTGATCCCGCCACCCGGCGCGCGCAGGTGAAGGGGCGCGAGATGGTCCAGCGCACTGCGGAATCCGGTGTTCCAGAACAGCACGTCGACGTCGAGTTCGGTGCCGCCCCCGAGATCGCCGTCCCCGAGATCGCCGACCCCGAGGTCACCGCCACCGCAATCCCAGCACACCCCGGTCTCGGTGATCCGGGTGAACATCGGTCGCCACTGCAGAATCCCGTCGTGTCGGGCCGCGGCGATCGCCGGCGTCAGTGACAGGCCCGTCACCGACACCACCGAGGTCGGCGGCAGGCCGGCACGCACCCGTTCCTCGACACGGGCGACCGCGGCCCGGCCCTCCTCGGGGGTGAAGGGTCCGTCGCGGAAGTGCGGCTCGGTGCGCGAACACCAGAACGTGGTGACCTCGGGGGCGTTGCGGGCGATCTCGATGAGGAGTTGGATCGCGGAGATCCCGGCGCCGACCACCAGGACACGTTGTCCGGCGAATTCCTCGGGGCCGGTGTAGTCGTGGGTGTGCAGTTGCCGTCCCCGGAAGTCGCCGATACCCGGGATGTGCGGGATGAACGGCCGATCCCAGGTGCCGGTCGCGTTGATCAGCGTCCGCGTCGTCACCTCGGATTCCCGGTGTTCGCCGGACTCGTCGGGCGCCACGATCGACGCCCGGAAGGCGTCGCCGTCGCGATGGACCGCCCGCACGTGGACCGGTCGGGCCACCGTCAGCCCGAACTTCTCCTCGTACCGACCGAAATAGTCGGGGACCGCCGTGGCCGCCGGGAACTGATCACACTCGACGCCGAGTGCCTCGACGAGACCGTATCCGGGCAGGTCGTGGACATGATTGGCGCCGGCGAGGGTCAGCGTCGGCCATCGGTACTGCCATGCGCCCCCGGGATGGGGTGAATGGTCGAGGAGCCGATACCGTCCGTGCAGCCCGAAGCGTTCCAAGAAGTAGGCTGCCGACAATCCCGCCTGACCTCCGCCGATGACGAGGACATCGGTATCGGTGTGCATCCCGCCAGCCTGTCATGTCCATGTGAGCGGCATGTACCGGCCTCCGGTCGGCCACCGGCTCGGTAGGCTCTGCGTTCATGATTGCAACGAGTGCAGATGGTGCGGTGACGACAATCGAACTCGACCGCCCCGACAAGCGCAATGCTCTCAACGGAGAGGTGATCGAGGCTCTCGGCGCGGCCTTCACCGCGGCTGTCGATGCGGGTGCCCGGGCGATCGTGCTGACCGGGCGGGGCAGTGCGTTCTCCGCCGGCGCCGACCTGTCGGGTCCGGTGTATGACCCCGGCTTCCTCGACCACCTCGTCGCCACGTTGCAGCAGATCGAGTCGACCCCGGTGCCGGTGATCGCCGCGGTCAACGGTGCGGCGCTCGGCGCCGGACTCCAGCTGACAATGGCCGCCGACCTGCGGGTCATGGCACCCGATGCGATCGCCGGCATCCCGGCCGCCAAAATCGGTGTCGCCGTGGATGAATGGACCATCCGCCGGTTGGTCTCACTCGTCGGCGCCGGGCAGGCCGCCGGGATGCTGATCGGCTGCGATCCACTCTCGGCCGATCGGGCCCACGACCTCGGATTCGCCAATCGCATCGGTGATCTGGCCGACGCCCAGCACTGGGCGGCGACCATCGCCGAGCTTGCGCCGCTGACCCTGCAACACTACAAACTCGTGCTCAACGGCGACGGCGCCCGGGACGTGGCGCCGGAAGAACGTCATGCCGCGATGATGCGTGCCTGGCACAGCGACGACCTCGCCGAGGGCCGCGCCGCGCGCGCCGAGCGCCGCGCCCCGCGCTTCTCCGGAAAGTAGTTCGGGCCCATCGGTTCTGTGTCCCCGGTGTTCGGATTGTCCGGTTTGCCGAGCGCGTAACGTTCCCGAAACATGCAGGGGTGCCTTTCAGAAACGCGTCAGCCCTAGCGTGATCGCAGTTCATTCCTGGAAGGGGACTGCGTGTCGAAAAAACACCACGGAGCCGACGATCTCTCCGCAGGGGTCGGAGAGATCGAGAACGCCGAACACAGCATCATCGCCACTGGTGCGCAGGCAGCCGCCGCGCGTGAGTCCTTGGAGGACTACACACTTCGGTTCGCACCGCGCAGCTATCGCAAGTGGGGCCCGGGGGTCGTCGCGATCTCGGCCCTCGGCGGTATCGCCTACCTGGCCGACTTCGCGATCGGTGCCAACATCGGCATCGCCAACGGCACGGGAAATGCCTTGTGGGGCATCCTGTTCTTCGCGGTGGTGATCGTGCTGACCGGCTATCCGCTGGCCTACTACGCCGCGCGGTACAACATCGACCTCGACCTCATCACGCGCGGAAGCGGATTCGGTTACTACGGCTCGGTGCTGACCAACGTCATCTTCGCGTCCTTCACCTTCATCTTCTTCGCACTCGAGGGCTCGATCATGGCGCAGGGCCTCCAGCTGGGCCTGCACATCCCGCTGTGGATCGGCTACCTGCTGTCCTCGGTGCTGATCATCCCGCTGGTCATCTACGGCATGAACACCCTGGCCAAACTGCAGGTGTGGACCACGCCGCTGTGGCTGATCATGATGGTGCTGCCGTTCCTGTACCTGGTGATCAAGCACCCGTCGGCGATCGGTGACTTCTTCGCGTTCAGCGGTGTCGACTCGGCGGGCAACCCGCTGGGCAAGGGTGTCAGCTTCGCCGGCACCATGCTGGCCGCAGGCGTGTGTCTGTCGCTGATCGCGCAGATCGCCGAGCAGATCGACTACCTGCGATTCATGCCGCCGCGCACCCCGGAGAACAACCGCAAGTGGTGGATCGCCACCCTCACCGCCGGACCGGGCTGGGTGTTCTTCGGTGCCATCAAGCAGATCGTCGGCCTGTTCCTGGCCGTCTACCTCATCGGCATCAGCATCGACAACGCCGGGATCGCCAACCAGCCCGTGCACCAGTTCGTCGAGATCTATCAGGACTTCCTGCCGCACTGGCTCGCACTGACCCTCGCGGTGATCCTGGTGGTCATCAGCCAGGTGAAGATCAACGTCACCAACGCATACTCGGGATCGTTGGCCTGGACCAACGCCTTCACCCGCGTCACCAAGACCTACCCGGGTCGACTGGTGTTCCTGTTCTTCAACGTCTTCATCGCCATCGTGTTGATGGAAGCCGACATGTTCAGCTTCCTGAACAACCTGCTCAACTTCTACGCCAACTGCGGTATCGCCTGGATCGCCGTCGTGGCCTCCGACATCGCGATCAACAAGTACCTGCTCGGGATCTCGCCCAAGCAGCCCGAGTTCCGGCGCGGCATGATCCACAACGTGAACCCCGTCGGGTTCGGATCGCTGATCGTGTCGGCGGGAGCTTCGATCCTGGTGTACTTCCACGTCTTCGGTGATGCGATCCAGCCCTACTCGCCGCTGGTGGCATTGGTGCTCGCCGTCGTGCTGCCGCCGATCCTGGCGCTGGCCACCAAGGGGAAGTACTACCTGCGTCGTCACGACGACGGCATCGACATCCCGATGTACGACGAGCACGGCAACCCGACCGATGCGCGACTGCTGTGCTGTGTCACCGGCATCGAGTTCGAACGCCCCGACATGATCGCCTCGGCGGTGCCCGGCCCGAACGGCGAGAAGCAGTACATCAGCTCGCTGGCGTTGTCCTGTGACCGCACCGGTGAGCATGTGCTTCCCGCACAGGACATGTCGGCCGCCCCGACGTCGTCGGTGACCTCCGACATCGCCGTCGATTCCACCACCGGCGAACCCGCGGCGGAGTCGACCGCAGCGGAGTCACCGGCCTCGGGGTCACCGGTGGATGGGTCCACTCCGTAGGGTCAACGACATCCCCGAGGCGTCGTGCCGGTCGGCGATCAGTTGAGCGGCGATCGACACGGCGACCTCGGCCGGGGTGTGTGCCCCGAGATCCAAACCCAGCGGAGAACGCAACCGCGCCAACTGATCTGCCGTGACACCCGCCTCGACGAGGCGGGCGTTTCGGTCGGCGACGGTCCGGCGGGAACCGAGCGCGCCGACGAATCCCACCCGGTCGGAACCCAACGCCGTGCGCAACGCCGGGACGTCGAATTTGGTGTCGTGGGTCATCACGCACACGCAGGTCGACCTGTCGGTGCGGTGCTCGGCGATCTCGTGGGCGAGATAGCGATGGGGCCAGTCGACGATCACCTCGTCGGCGTCGGGGAACCGCGCGCGGGTCGCGAACACCGCGCGGGCATCGACGACGGTCACGTGATGGCCGAGCGTCGACCCCAGGGTGGCGAGCGCGCGGACGAAATCGTTGGCGCCCACCAGGATCAGCCGTGAGCGCGGGGCGAAGGTCTGCACGAACGTGCGTGGCCGGTCACCCTGTGGGCCGGTCTCGCAGTCGTCGACGCCGATGATGCCGCTGCGTCCGGTGACGAGCAGGTCGGCGATGTCGGCGTCGAGGTGTCGCCACGGTCGCTGGTCATCGGGAGTGGCCACGTGCCATGTCGGGCTTGCGCTCAGGGTGGCGGCCAGGGCGATCGGTGTGCCTGCGGCCACCGCTGCGGCGATCCGTTGCACCGCGCTCAGGTGCCCGGCGCCGAGCGGCTCGACGAGCACTTCCATCTCTCCGCCGCAGGTCAATCCGATCGCGATGCCGTCGGGGTCGGCGAGTCCGAAGTGCTCGATGATCGCGGTCTCGTCGCTCAACGCCTGTGCGGCACTGTCGATGATCGCCGATTCGACGCACCCACCCGACAACGACCCGATGATCTCCCCGTCTTCGGTGATCAGCATGGCCGACCCGACAGCACGCGGCGACGCGCCGGTCGTCGAGATCACCCGGGCCAGGGCGACCGGACCGCGCTCCAGGTGCCGAACCAAGGCGGGGAGAACATCACGCATACTCCCAGTGTCGGCGCCCGGACGTGTGTGCGCCACTCGGGCTGCGACGAGCCTCGAGACCTCGTGTGCCGGTGGGGTAACCGTCAGGAACCGAGCACCTGGTGCAGGTAGGGGTTGGTGAACACCCGATCCGGGTCGAAGCGGTCTCGGACGGCCAGGAATTCGTCGAAGCGCGGGTAGACCGACCGGAGATACTCGGCGTCGCGTGTGTGCATCTTGCCCCAATGCGGGCGACCGCCGTGAGCGGTCATGATCGCCTCGGCATCGGCGAAATATGCGGCGGAGTCGGCGGGGTCGTCGTGGTGGTATCGGTGCACGGCGATGTACCCCCGTGGTCCACCGGATGCGGTCGAGAGCATCAGATCGTCGCCTGCGGCGGCGCGGACCTCGACGGGGAAGCTCACCCGATAGCGCTTGCGGTCGATCATCTTTCGCAGCTCGTGCAGTGCCGACGGGGTCGCCTCCAGCGGGACCGCGTACTCCATCTCCCGGAAGCGGACGGTGCGGGAGGAGATGAACACCTTGTCGGAGCGGTCGGTGAACGTGCGGGCCGACAGCACCCGCCCGGACAGCTGACTCATCGCGGGAACCACCGCGGGCAGACGGGAGCCGAGCGCGCACACGGCGCCGTACACGCGGTTGGAGAGGATCTCGTCGTCGATGTAGCGGCGCACCGCGCCGGTACCCGACGGCTCGACCAGGCCGTCGAGTCGGGTGTTGGTCTTCGCCAGCGCGCAGTTGGTGTGCGGGAACCAGTAGAACTCGTGATGATCTTGTGTCGCAACGCGTTCGAGGAAGCCGTCGATCGCGTCGTCGGCGTCGAGCGGGTACTCCTCGGCCCGGATGGAGAACGCGGGAACGCACTGCATGGTCAGGTCGACGATTATGCCGAGCGCGCCGAGGCCCAACGCGACGGCGGCGAGGTCGGGATCGTCCTCGGACACCGTGACGACCTCACCGGTTCCGGACACGAGGGTTGCGCCGACGATCTGGGTGCTGATGCCGCCGAAAGCGATTCCGGTGCCGTGGGTTCCGGTCGAGGTGGCCCCGGAGATGGTTTGCCGGTCCACGTCGCCGAGGTTCGTCATGGCCAGACCGTGCTCACCGAGCAGGGTAGGCAACTCGTGGAGGTGGGTGCCCGCACGCAGCGTGACGCGCCGGGCGTCGGCGTCGACGTCGACGAGTCCGCGCAACCCGGACATGTCCAGTTGATGCTGCGGCGCCACGGCGATGGGGGAGAAGCTGTGGCCCGCCCCGACGGCCTTGACCGTCGAATGTGTCTGCGCGGCACGCTCGACCAGCGCGACGACGTCGTCGATCCGGGCGGGGGAGTGCACGGCGTCCGGTGTGCACTGCGCCGTCCCGCCCCAGTTGCGCCAACTCGCGACGGTCACAGGAAACACTTCCCTTCTCCACGGTAGGTGGGTACCAGCTCGTCGACCCGGGCCGTCCCGTCGGCAGTTCGCGCGATCCGGGCTACTCGCGACGACCGTTCGCACACCTCGCCGGATTTGGTGTGACGGAACCAGATCCGATCCCCGATCCGCAGGCCCTCGGTTCCCGGTCCGTGCAGCGGCGTCTGCACCTCACCGGCCGCTTCGGTCGCGACATAGTGCAGCTCGCGGGGCCACACCGGGCGGGGCAGGCGATCGGGTGCCGGTGGGCCCGAGGCGATCCATCCGCCGCCGGCGCAGGTGACGAAGCCCGGCGCGGGAACACGCACCACGTCGAGCCCGAACGCGAGCGCCGGTGCGGGCCGGAAGCGACGGTAGGTGTCGAACAGGTGGCCGCCGAAAACCCCGCTGCCGGCGGCGATGTCGGTCACCGAGGTGTCCCGCGAGGTGGCCTCCAGGGAGCCGGTGCCGCCGGCGTTGACGATCTCCAGCGGTGCGATGTCGCGCAGCGCCGCCACGACTCGTCCACGGCGACGCCGGATCTCGGCCATGGAGGCACGCTGCATCAGACGCACGGCCCCGTTCTTCGCGCGTTTGCCGGGTACGTCGTCGCCGACCCCGGCGACCTGTGCCTCATACGACATCACGCCGACCAGATCGAAGCCCGGGCGATCGACGATCGAGCGACCGAGGGCCAGCGCGGCGTCGAGATCGTGGATGGGTGAACGTCGCACACCGAGATGCACTCGTCCGCCGAGTGCACGCAACGACGCGTCGAGGTCGATGGCGACCCGGACCGACGGGCGGGAGCCGGGAGCCGCGATCGCATCGATCGCGTCGAGATGCGCCACGGAGTCCACGAGCAACGTCACCCGCGCGGTGGCCATCTCGTCGGCGAGGAACTCGCCGATGGCGCTCGCACGCACCGTCGGGTATCCCATCAACACATCGGTGATACCGGATTCGGTTGCCAGCCAGCGTGCTTCGTCGAGGTCATAGGCCAGCACCCCGGCGAATCCCGGGCGGGCGACGAGGTCGGCGATGACCGAGCGGACCCGCAACGACTTGCTGGCCAAGCGGATGGGTACGCCACCGGCGCGGCGCAGCAGGTCGGCCACATTGTGTTCGAGCGCGGACGTGTCGAGGACCAGGGCGGGACTGTCGACTCCGGCCGCGGTGAGGGCCTCGGTGAAGCCCTCCCAGTACCGGCGCGGGTCGCGCTCCCACAGTCCCATGGGGGTGGCCGACGACGTCATGAAGCCTCGTCATCCGCAACGACAGCCGACATCGTCTGTCGGACAAGTGATTCCATGAGCGTGTTGACGACGGCGTCGTCGGCGGTGCTCAGGTAGATCAAGGTGATCGAGATCAACGCGCCGATCATCGCGGGCGCGATCTCGCTGGACGGGGTGACGAACCGAACACCGCAGCGCGCTGCCCCGGCGTCGAGGCCCGCGGCGGCGACGCCGTAGAGATCCTCGTACATCTTCTTACCGTGACGCTGCAGCTCGGGATGGTTGTGCGCGTAGATGCCGAGCGAGATCGTGGCCTGCAGCCGACCCGGGTCGGCCTTGAGCATGGCGTAGAACGCATCGAGCTGGTGGCGCATGTTCGTTTCCATCGCCTCCACCGCCGACCCGGCGACGAGGTCGTCCTCGGCCTGGATCGTGTGCAGCATCTGATTGATGTCGGTGGGAACGGCCGTCTCCATGACCGCACACAACAGGGCGGTGCGGGATTCGAAGGCGTAATGGAAGCTCGCGAGTGGCATGTCGGCGTGCGCACAGATCCGGCGGGTCGTCGCGCCCTCGACGCCGTGGTCGGCGATGACCCGATATGCGGCCTCGACGAGCGCTGCGCGCCGATCCGTGACGGACATCCGTGCCAACGAAATTTCACTTCCCGACCAGCGTGTGAACTCCGCACACGCGTGAACTTGGTTGCAGGCGAGAATGCTACCAAGCCGTGTCCCCCTTTTCCGGAAGCACGACTTTCCGGCGGGCACGGTTACGCTGAGGATCGTGACAACGCCCATCGAAAAGACGCCCACCGACGTGTTGGGGCGGGTGAAGACCTCGGTCAGCACGCTCGGCGTGCGCGCGGCAGGTGCGGCCGTCGACTCCCTGGCCTCGGCGGGACTGCCCGCGGCACGGGCGATCGGCGCCGACCCGGAATCGATCTGGCGACATGTCGCAGGCTCGCCGAACCTGGTGGGCCGGACCTTCACCAACCCCGAACCGCCCTCGGCCGGGTCGGCGCCCGACCTGCGCGTCGCCCTCGACATGGCTCGACGCCCCGGACGTCCGACGACACCCATCCGGGTCGAGCGTCCGACGTTTCCCGACGACGCACGGGCACTCGCGGTCACCTGGCTCGGGCACGCCTCGGCCCTCGTCGAGATCGACGGGATGCGGGTGCTGACCGACCCGGTGTTCTCCCAGCGGTGTTCGCCGTCGCAGGTCATCGGTCCCGCCCGGATGCACAGCGCCCCGCTCCCGGCCACCGACCTCCCGCCCCTCGACGTCGTGCTGATCAGCCACGACCACTACGACCATCTGGACATGGCGACCGTGCGCACGATCGCCGACACCCAGCCCGCGGTCACCTTCGTCACCCCGCTCGGGGTCGCCGCGCACCTGCTGTCCTGGGGTGTGCCGGCCGATCGCATCCGGCAGGCCGATCTGTGGGAGACCGTGGAGGTCACCGGGCGAACCGGTCATGTGAGCTTCACGTGCGGCCCGGCCCGGCACTTCTCGGGCCGCATGTTCGACCGCGACCTCACCCAGTGGGCGAGCTGGGCGATCGTCGGACCGACCCATCGCGTGTTCTTCTCCGGCGACACCGGCTACACCGACCGCTTCGAGGACCTCGGCGCGCAGCTCGGTCCGTTCGACCTCACGCTCATTGCGGTCGGCGCCTACGACACGCTGTGGCCCGACGTCCACGTCGACCCCGAGGAGGCCGTCGCGATCCACCGGATGGTCTCCGGGTCGGCGGGCACGGATGCCGTTCTCGTCCCCATCCACTGGGGCACGTTCTCCCTTGCC
Source organism: Gordonia polyisoprenivorans NBRC 16320 = JCM 10675 (assembly GCF_000241325.1). Taxonomy (GTDB): domain Bacteria; phylum Actinomycetota; class Actinomycetes; order Mycobacteriales; family Mycobacteriaceae; genus Gordonia; species Gordonia polyisoprenivorans. The sequence goes on from NZ_BAEI01000011.1 coordinate 59,905, forward strand.
CGCCACCCGTGGGCCGAGCCGATCGCGCGACTGCTGCCCAGCGCCGGCCGCAACGCGACCACGGTGATGGTTCCGCAGCCCGGTGGCAGCATCGACCTCACCCGTCGGTCGGGGACCGGTCTCACCGATCCGCAGTGGTGGGAAGCCTCGGCGTGAGCGGACTGATCGACACCGGAGCCACCAATCCCGGACTGACCGCCGACGAGGTGGCCGAACGGGTCGCCGCCGGGCAGGTCAACTCGATGCCCGATCGCTCCGGGCGGAGCGTCGGCGACATCATCCGCGCCAACGTGTTCACCCGGATCAACGCGATCCTCGGTGTGCTGTTCGCCATCGTCGCCTTCACCGGGTCGTTCATCAACGGCCTCTTCGGTCTGCTCATCGTGGCCAACAGCGGCATCGGCATCATCCAGGAGGTCCGCGCCAAACGCACCCTCGACCGGCTGGCCATCGTCGGTCAGACCCGACCCCGGGTACGCCGCGACGGGCAGGTGCACGAACTACCACCCGCCGAGGTCGTCATCGACGACATCATCGAGGTCGGCGCGGGCGATCAGATCGTCGTCGACGGTGAGGTCGTCGAATCGCTGGTCCTCGACGTCGACGAATCGCTGCTCACCGGTGAGGCCGACGCCGTCGACAAGGCCGCGGGCGACAAGATCCTCTCCGGCAGCTTCGTGGTGTCGGGGTCCGGCGCGTACCGGGCCACCAAGGTGGGCGCCGACGCCTACGCCTCGCAGCTGGCCGCCGAGGCGTCGAAGTTCACGCTGGTGTCCTCGGAGCTGATGTCCGGGATCAACGAGATCCTCAAGGTCATCACGTGGCTGCTCATCCCGGCCGGCATCCTGACGATCGTCAACCAGCTGTTCATCAGCGGGAACGGGCTGCGTGCATCGCTGTTGGGCATGGTCGCCGCGCTGGTGCCGATGGTGCCCGAGGGACTGGTCCTGATGACCTCGATCGCGTTCGCCGTCGGCGTCGTCCGGCTCGGGCGCCGCCAATGCCTGGTCAACGAACTGCCCGCGATCGAGGGGCTCGCCCGCGTCAACGTCGTCTGCGCCGACAAGACCGGCACGCTCACCGAGAACGGCATGCGCCTGTCGGAGGTGCGTGGGGTCGGCGACGCCGCCGACACCACGGCGGTCGACGAGGTCCTCGCCGCGCTCGCCGCCAACGACCGCAGCCCGAACGCCAGCGTGCTCGCGCTGGCCGAGGCCTACCCGCAGGCCCCGGACTGGCACCTCACCGCCATCGAACCGTTCACCTCCGCCAAGAAGTGGAGCGGCATGTCGCTCGCCGACGCCTCCGGTGCCGATCGCGGCAACTGGATTCTCGGTGCCCCCGATGTGCTCCTCGACCCGGACTCCGCGCCGGCAGCACTGGCCTCGGACATCGGCGCCAACGGACTGCGGGTGTTGCTGCTCGGGCACACCGACGTCCCGGTCGACACCGACCCCGATGCCGCGCCCACCGAGAGCCGTTCGGCGACAACCGTTCCCGGGACGCTGACGCCGGTCGCGCTCGTCGTCCTCGAACAGCGGGTGCGTGACGACGCCCGCGATACCCTCGACTATTTCGCGTCCCAGCACGTCGAGGTGAAGGTGATCTCCGGCGACAATGCGCGCTCGGTGGGCGCGGTGGCCCAGTCGTTGGGTCTCGGTTCACCCGAGTCGGCCGTCGATGCGCGCACCCTGCCCGACGATCCCGCCGAGCTCGCCGACGTCGTCTCCGACGGCGTCATCTTCGGCCGGGTGCGTCCCGACCAGAAGCGTGCGATGGTCGCGGCGCTGCAGTCGCGCGCGGACACCGTGGCGATGACCGGTGACGGCGTCAACGACGTCCTCGCGCTCAAGGACGCCGACATCGGCGTGGCCATGGGATCGGGGAGTTCGGCGGCCCGGGCGGTCGCGCAGATCGTGTTGCTGGACAACAAATTCGCGACGTTGCCGTATGTGGTCGGCGAAGGCCGACGGGTGATCGGCAACATCGAGCGCGTATCGAACCTGTTTCTCACCAAGACCGTGTACGCGGTGCTGCTCGCACTGTTCGTCGGGGTTGCCGGGGTGGCCGGCAAGATCTTCGGATTCGCCTCGCTCAGTTACCCTTTCCAACCCATCCACGTCACCATCTCGGCATGGTTCACCATCGGCGTGCCGGCATTCATCCTCTCGCTCGCCCCGAACAACGAGCGTGCCCGGACCGGCTTCGTCCGTCGGGTGCTGACCCAGGCGGTACCCAACGGCATCATCGTCGGGCTCGCCGCGTTCATCACCTACGTCATCGTCAATCCCGGCGGGACCGGGGTGGCGTTGGGTGGCGACAGCGTCGACCTCCCGCCCGCGCAGACCCAGGCGGCCACGGCCACCCTGATCTGCCTGATCGCCGTCGCCCTCTACGTCCTGGCCGTCGTCGCGCGGCCGTACACGTGGTGGAAGATCGTGCTGCTGGTCGCCTCCGTCGGCGCCTACGTGATCATCTTCGCCTGGCCGTGGACGCAGCACATGTTCAAACTGGATTCGTCGAACTGGGACATGAATGTGGTCGCGTTCATCGCCGCGGCCTGCGGCATCGCGGGTGTGGAGATCGTGTCGCGGCTGTTGCCGCGTCTGGTCGGGGATCGCGACTCGGGGCACATCGACGGCGCCGAGCGAGAATCGCTGGCATGAGCTCGATGCGGCACCTACACTCGGGGACCGCTTCGCCCGATCTGTACACCGTGACAGACGGTCATCACCCCACCACGAGGAGTTGGTCATGGATCTCAAGGGATTGGTCGACAAGGCCAAGGCCGCACTGCAGAAGAACCCGAGTCTGATCGAGAAGGGCGGCGACGCCATCGACAAGGCGACCGGCGGCAAGTACGCCTCGCAGGTCGACAAGGCGCAGGACGCGGCCCGCAAGGCCGTCGGGGCCCAGAATCCGGAAACACAGAACCCGGAAACACAGAAGCCGGATACCCCCAACCAGCCGCCGCAGAATCCCGCCTAAGTTCCCGCTGCGGCCCGCGGGTGTCGGCGATACGCCGACACCGTCGGGTCGTCGGTGAGCCAGAACCGCCACGCGAGGTCGGCATTGCGTCGCACACCCACCCGTGGGCCGGCGCTGATCGCTGCCGGGTCGATCGGTTCGTCCGCGGGTAGCAGCGTGACCGGCGTGTCATCGCCGAGGTCGGCGCCCAGATCGTCCATCGTGATCCCGAGCGCACGGGTCAGATTGCCCGGACCACGCGCGAGCGCCGACTCGGCGACCGGCGTCGTCCGACCGGCCGCTCGCCGACGATGGGCGAGTGCCGATCCGTCGAGTACCTCACCGGCGCGCAGCAGCACCGCCGATGCCAACCCGTCGGGCCCGGTCACCACATTCGCGCAGAAATGGCCGTGGATGCGGTACACGTAGAGCCGGTCGGGTGGGCCGTACATGATCTCCGAGCGCCCGGTGCGGACGAAGGCGTGCGACGCGGGATCGCGCGGTCCCGCATAGGCCTCGACCTCGGTGATCCGCAGGCTCACGTCGTGCCCGACGAGGATCGCACCGAGCAGGGTTCGGGCCCCGACGGTGGCATCGGGATGGGCGATCGCCGCGGTCAGCCGGTCGCGCCCGGTCGGGCAAGGCTCGGGTCGTCGTCTGTGCACCTGCATCACCGGTTAGGCTTCCACACCATGGCGAAGACGAGCGACTCCATCGACCTCGAGCTGTCACCTGCCGACACCTGGACCGCGGCGTCGGATCTGTCGCGTTTCGACGAGTGGTTGGTGCTGCATGGTGGATGGCGTAGTCCGGTGCCGCAGCCGCACGAATTGCGCAAGGGACTCAAGGTGACCTCGATCGTCAAGGTCAAGGGCAATCCCGTGCGCATCGACTGGGTCGTCGACAAGTATGTCGAGGGCAGTGAGGTGCGGCTGAAGGGTTCGGGTAAGGGCGGGATCAAGGTCAAGCTCGACCTGTCGGTGGAGCCCCGTTCCTCGGGATCGACGATCACGTTCCTCGTCGACCTCGGTGGTCTCCCGTTGATGGGGCCGATCGGGATGGCGACGGCCAAGGTGGTCCACGGGGATCTGCACACTTCGCTGACGACCTTCCAGCAGAAGTTCGGCTGACTTCGACACTGCCGGGCTCGACACCAACCGGATTCGACAACACCGGGTTCCACAACACAGGGGGAGTGCGCACATGGGGCGGCACAGCAACGAGCCCGCGGATTCCGGGCACGCTCCCGGCCGTCCGGGTGACGGTCAGTCCGGCGCTGCCGCCGACGACTTCGGTTTCGAGCACCGCAAGGTGCGGTCATCTCGTCGCGGCGCCCTGCTGTGGGGTCTTGGCGCACTGGTGGTCGTGGCCGCCCTCGTGACCGGATTCGTGGTGTGGCGCACCGTTGGTTCGGGCGCCTGCCACGGTGACCGGACGAGCGTGACCGTCGCCGCCGATCCGACCATCGCCTCGGCATTGCGGGATTCCGCGGCCACGGTCTCGGCCAACAGTTGTTACGACTACTCGGTCGACTCGGTGGCCGGGTCGGCCGCGCCGGGTCTGTTGACCAGTGGTGATCAGCGCCCCGACCTGTGGGTGCCGGATTCGCAGCTGCAGGCTCGCCGCGTCATCACCCAGGTCCGCCAGGAACTCGATCTCACCTCACCGTCGTTGGTCTCCACGCCCACCGTCGTCGTCGGCAAGAACGTGCCGCAGCTGTCCAGTTGGGAGCAGGTCATGAAGCTGCCCGATCTGCGCGCGGGCAGCCCGGTGGACACCAGCAGCGGCGACGCACCGATCGTCGGCGCGCTCGCCGAGGTCAATGCCAACAAGCTCACCGAGGATCAACTACTCGAGGGCATGACGGTACTTGCGGTGCAGCAGAACAACGTTCGTCTGACCAACGACAGCGAGGGCACGCGCCTCAATCTGGCGAACGCCTCCGACGTGCCGGCGGTGACGACCGAACAGCAATATGTGATGTTCATGCGCACCCATCCGGGATCTCAGCTGAAGTTCGCGATTCCCGCCGACGGCACGGTGCTGCTGGATTACCCGTTGGTGAACACCGCCGGTTCGGCGCGCAAGGGCGACGCCGACGACGCGGGCAAGGCGCTGGCCGCCGGTATCGCCGGCAATGCCGCACAACCGTTGGCCGACGCGGCATTTCGTCTGCCGAACGGCAAGCCCGCCGGTGGTGAGCATCCGTACGGCACGGGTCAGCCGGTGCAGGTGCTCACGCTGCGCGATCCCGCGGAGGTCGACAAAGCGCTGCGGCAGTGGCAGGTGCTCGGAGTGCCGATCCGCACGCTCGTCGTCGAGGACACCTCCGGATCGATGCAACAGCGTGTGGGATCCGAGACCCGGGCGCAACTGTTGATCGACGCGTCGCTGCAGGGTCTGAAACTCTTCCCGAACAATGCCGAGATCGGCGGCTGGGCATTCAGTCAGAACCGCGGCCCGGGCGGCCAGGACTGGGTGCAACTGTCCGACATCCGTCGACTCGACGCGCCCGCGGCCAACGGAAAGACCCACCGTGACGAACTCGCCGCCGCGGTGACGCAGGGACTGGCGCCGCAGAACCTCGGCGGGGCGACGGGTCTCTACGACACCACCCTCGCCGCATTCAAGCAGGTCCAGAGCACCTACGATCCGACCTACTCCAACAGCGTCATCATCATGACCGACGGCGAGAACGAGGATCCCGGCAGCATCAGCCTCGACGAGCTGATCACCGAGCTCAAGAAGCTCGAGGATCCGGCGCGTCCGGTACTCGTGCTCACCATCGGCATCTCCTCCGACGCCGACACCGACGCCCTCAAGCAGATCGCCGACGCGACCGGCGGCACCTCCTATGTCGCCAAGACCGCCGACGACATCTCGTCGGTGTTCGTCAACGCCATCCAGGCGCGCGTGGCGGCCGCCGGACGCTGATCCGCCGGCATGAATCCGGCAGGTGGCTGCGAGGTTTCTTGGGATACCCTAAGACATCGGTCCCGGGGGAGGCGCTGCACGGTGATCGTGCCCCAGAATGGGGAACCATGACCCGATCAATCCGGACCATGGTCCGCAAAGATGAGTTCGTGACCGTGACCCGCGCGACCGGGGTGGTTGCCGCCGTCGCCGCCGTGGGCCTGGCGACCGCCGCATGCGGTTCCGACGACGCGACGGCCTCCGACGCCACTCAGAGCACGGGCGCGGCGACCTCGGCCACCTCGGCGACCGGTGCTGCCGGCGGCTCCGGCGAGTACAAGAGCGGCACCTACAGCGCGACCGGGCACTACGTCTCCCCGGGCGGCCCGCAGCAGATCGGTGTGACCGTCACGCTCGACAATGCGACGATCACCAAGGTCGATCTCGATCGCAGTCATACCCGCGGAACGTCGGCGGAGTTCCAGGCGAAGTTCGCCAGCGGGATCAACTCCGAGGTGGTCGGCAAGAACATCGACGATCTCGACGTGCACAAGGTGTCCGGGTCGTCACTGACCTCCGGTGGCTTCAATGACGCCATCGCCCAGATCAAGTCGCAGGCGCGCGCCTGATCCGGTGCGTACCGACCCGTTGAGGACCGACTGGGGTTTCGAGGCGCTCGGCACGGTCTGGGAGATCACCACCGACCGGCCGCTCTCGGAGCGTGCGCGTGCCGCGGTGGGTGCCGAACTCGATCGCATCGACCGGTTCTGGTCACGCTTCCGTCTGGACTCGACGGTCGCCGAGATGTCCCGCAGGGACGGCCGGTACCGCCTCGCCCGCGAGGATCGATGTCTGCTGGAGTGGTATCGCGAGCTCTACGACGCCACCGGTGGTGCGGTCACCCCGCTGGTCGGGCAGATCCTCGACGACGCCGGATACGACGCCGACTACTCGTTGACCCCCGATCGCACCGTGCCCGCGCCCGCGTGGGACGACGTCATCGACTGGGACGGTAACGAATTGGTGGTCCGCACCCCTGTTCTGCTCGACGTCGGGGCAGCCGGCAAGGGCTTCGCCGTCGACCGGGTGGCGTCGATCGTCGCCGACCACGCCGAGCGTTACCTCGTCGACGCCGGCGGGGACATGGTGATCTCGCCGCGCGACGAACCGGTACGGATCGCCCTCGAACACCCCCTCGACCCGACCAAGGCGATCGGACTCGTCGAATTGACCGGGGGTGCACTGTGCGCGTCTGCGGCCAACCGTCGCGTGTGGGGCGACTGGCACCACATCGTCGACCCGAGGACGGCTGCGCCCACCCGTGAGGTCATGGCCACCTGGGTGTACGCGCGGGACGCGATGACCGCCGACGGCCTGGCCACCGCGCTGTTCTTCACGGCGGCAACGGAATTGAGCGTTCTCGGAGCGCGTCACGGGTGGGCGCCGGCACTGTCGGTCGGCTCCGACATCGCCGGGTTCCGGTTCGCCGGCACCGACGTACCCGACCATGTGGCGATTCGCGGCAGCGGAGTCGTCGAGCACACCACGATCCCCGGATTGGAGCTGTTCGTATGACGAGTCTGTCACGGCTGACGAGTCTGTCACCGCGATGGCTGACCATGCATCGCGCGGTGCTACTCGCGCTGCTCGCACTGGCCGTGGGGTCGTTCATCGTCGCCGCCGCCGACAGCGATTTCGCCTACACCCCAGAGCAATTGCTGGTGTCGCTGGTGATCGCGCTGGCCGTCACTGGTGCCGGAACCTACCTGTGTGCGGCGCTGGTGCGGGTACCGCCTGGTGCGGATTCGTGGGCGATCACGGCATTGATCCTGTTCTTCCTCATGCCCGGGGTGTCCGATGCGGCCTCGGCGGTGTCGATGGTGATCGCCGCGGGCGCTGCGGCGATCAGCAAATACGTGGTGGTGTGGCGTCGCCGGTTGATCCTCAACCCGGCCGTCGTCGGGGCGACCGCCGCGTACGCGGTCTCCTACGCCGGGGTGAGTATCGCTGGGGTGCCGCTGAGTTCGCCGTTCTGGTGGGTGGCCGCAGAGCCGCTGTTCTATCCGATGCTCATCATCGGCATCCTGTTGGTGACCGTGCTGCGCGAATGGTGGCTCGTCACGGTCTTCCTGCTGGCGACGCTGGCCACCGTCGGAGTGCTGCAGGTGACGCAGGGCGGTCAGGATCTGCAGTTCGTGTTCGTCTCGTCGCCCACGCTGTTCCTCGCGGCCGTCATGCTGCCCGAGCCGTTGACCTCGCCGACATCGCGAATCCACCGCGCCGTGTACGCGATCATCGTTGCGGTGCTGATGAATTGGCAGCAGACCTTCGAGATCACTGACGCCTATTCGCTGGAGTTCGTGCCGCAGATCGCGCTGGGCGTCGGATGTGTCTACGCCTTCGTGGTCCGGTTGGTCGCCCAGCGCGGTGCGGGGCGGGTGGTGCTCGACACGTATGTCGACCGCATCGCCGAGAACACCTATCGGGTTCGCGCGCAGACGACCTCGCGGTTGCGGTTCGCGCCCGGTCAGTGGGCGATGGTGTCGGCGCCACGGTGGTCGGCGCCGTTGTGGCAGCGCACCCGGCGCGTATTCTCCTACGCCGAGGCGCCGGGGGAGAACCCGGCCGAGTTCGCGTTCACCGTGCCGTCGGCGCGGGTGTCCACCTTCAAGTCCGACCTCATCGAATCCCGGCGGAGCCGGCTGTATCTCGACGCCACCGGCGGCGATTTCACCCTCGAGCGCCGGGTGGGCCGGCACCCACTGGTGCTCTTGGCCGCCGGCATCGGCATCACCCCGTACCGATCGATGCTGCGCACCCTGACGCTCGGTGACGGCCGCCCCGACCTGTCGTGGCTGACGGTCGTCCACGTCGTCGGTGCCGCCGAGCGGACGGTGTACGACGACGATCTCGACATCCTGCGGGCCGCCGGCGCGCGGGTCGAGGTCACCTCCGACGACGCAGGGCTGACCGCGGGTATCGCCGAACCCGCGGCGTTGGTCGACCTCGCCGGGCGTGCGGTGCACTCCGGGGATGCGCACTATCTCGTGTCGGGCAATCCCGCGTTCGTGCGCACCACCGCCGCCACCATTCGCCGCACCGACACCACAACCCGCTGGGCGTTCTGGCGGATTCGCACCGACGCATTCCTGGGTTATTGAGTTCCTGGGGGTATTGAGTTCCTGGGGTACTGGCCGGCCCGGGGAGCGCTCATCCCGGCGCCTGCGCCAGGCGACGCAACACCGTCACCACCTCATCGACCACCGGTGAGTGCACCTGGGCGGGTCGGGCGGCGACGAGTTCGACGCTGGTGTGTGGGATGAGGTCGGCGTAGCGGACGCCGGCGATGTCGAGGGCGGCGGTGGGGGCGGGCACGATCGCCACCCCGAGCCCGGCGGCCACGAGTGTGACCAGGGTCGAGGTCTCGGCGACCTCGTGGCGGATGCGTGGCACGAACCCCGCGTCGGCCCACAGGCCCGAGATCACCGAGTTCATCACCGAGCGGCCGTGTCCGGCGTGGGCGATGAGATCGTCGGTCGCCAGGTCGGCGACGGACAGCTCTGTGCGGTCGGCGAATCGGTGGCTGTCGGGGAGTGCGACGATCAGCCGGTCGGAACGGATCGGTTCGATCACCGCGTCGGTCCCGGTGATCGGCGGTCGTAACAGCGCGAGGTCGATCCGTCGCTCTTCCAGCGCGGAGAGGAGTTCGGGCGCCAGCATCTCGCCGCGGACCGCGACCTCCACCCCGGGGAGTTCGTCGCGTAGCGTGCGGACGAGTTGCGGGAGCAGTGAGTAGGTGGCCGAGCCGACGCACCCGATCGTCAGGTGTCCTTCCTGGCCTTCGGCGACGCGTCGCGCCTGGGCGCCGGCGGATTCTACGGCGTCGAGGATCGCGACGACCTGCGTCAGATATGCGGTCCCGGCGGGGGTCAGTTCGACGCGGCGGGTTGAGCGGGTCAGCAACTCGACGCCGAGTTCGGCCTCGAGCTGCCGGATCTGTGCCGACAGTGGCGGCTGGGCGATGTGGAGTCGTTGCGCGGCCCGGCCGAAGTGCAACTCCTCGGCGACCGCGCGGAAGTATCGCAGGTGACGCAGTTCCATGGATGCGAGTCTACGACTTTTGATACTTAACAGCTCTCAATAGCGGCGATTTTGGTACTTCAGAATATTAGCGGTGCGGCCTAGCCTCGGAGTATGAGTTCTGGCACCTCGACTTCTTCCGACACCGATGTGGTCATCTGCTCCCCGCTGCGCACCCCGGTGGGCCGGATGGGTGGCGCGCTGGCGCCGCTGACCGTCACCGACCTGGCGACGACACTGCTACGCGAACTCGCCACGCGGACCGGCCTCGGAGAGGGCGATGTCGACGACGTCATCCTCGGACAGGGCTATGCCAACGGTGAGTCACCCGCCATCGGACGCATGGCCGCCCTCGACGCCGGTCTCGGTATCGGCGTGCCCGGCATGCAGGTGGACCGCCGATGTGGCTCGGGACTGCAGGCCATCCTCAATGGTGCCGCCCAGATCGCCTCCGGGGGAGCCGAATTGGTCATCGCCGGCGGTGCCGAATCGATGTCGAATGTCGAGCACTATGCGCTCGGCCTGCGGACTGGGGTGCGTCAGGGCGGCGTCGAGCTGATGGACCGCCTCGATCGCGGTCGCCTCACCGCGGGCGGACAGTCGCACCCGGTGCCCGGTGGAATGATCGAGACCGCCGAGAACCTGCGCAAGAAATACTCGCTGAGCCGCACCGAGCAGGACGAACTCGCGGTGCGCTCCCACGAAAGGGCCATTGCCGCACACGACGCCGGGCGCTTCGCCGACGAACTCGTGCCCGTCACCATCCCCGGGCGTCGCGGAAAACCCGACACCGTTGTCGACCGCGACGAGCACCCGCGTGCCGACGCCGACCTCGCGAGCCTGTCGAAACTGCGCGCCATCCGTTCCCGCATCGACCCCGACTCGACGGTCACCGCCGGTAACGCGTCCGGGCAGAACGACGGTGCGGCGATGTGCGTCGTCACCACCCGCGCCGGTGCCGAGAAGCGCGGTCTCACACCGCTTCTGGCGCTGCGTTCCTGGGCCGTCACCGGATGCGCCCCCGAGGAGATGGGAATCGGACCGGTCGGCGCCACCGCCGCGGCGCTGGCCCGCGCCGGCCTGACCCTCGCCGACATGGATCTGATCGAGCTCAATGAAGCCTTCGCCGCACAGGTGCTCGCCGTTCTCGCCGAATGGGAGATCGACCCGACCGACGAACGCCTGAACCCCAACGGTTCCGGGATCTCGCTGGGACATCCGATCGGCGCGACCGGCGCCCGCATCCTGGCGACCGCGGCGTACGAGGCGCGGCGTCGAGACGCCCGCCACGTCCTGGAAACCATGTGTATCGGCGGCGGTCAGGGACTGGCCGCGGTGTTCGAGGTGATCCGATGAGCGCGGTCGAGGTCGCATCGTATGTGAGTGGGCCCGCCGACGCCCCGGTCGTCGTGTTGTCGAACTCGCTGGGCTCCGACCACCGGATGTGGGATGCCCAGGTCCCCGAACTCGAGAAGACCTTCCGAGTGGTGCGCTATGACACCCGGGGACACGGGGCGTCGCCGGTTCCGCAGGGGCCGTACGGGATCGACGACCTCGTCGACGATCTCGTCGCCCTGCTCGACCGCCTGGGCGTCGAGCGAGCGGCCATCGTGGGTCTCTCCCTTGGCGGGATGACCGCGATGCGGGTCGCCGTGCGCAACCCGGATCGTGTGCGCAGCCTCGGATTGCTGTGTACCTCACCGTATCTGGGGCCGGCTACCGGGTGGACGGACCGCGCCGCGGTGGTCCGCGACGGTGGATCGGTCGCCGTCGCCGATGGCGTACTCAGCCGCTGGTTCAGTCCGGGATTCCTTGCCGACGAGGCGAATTCGGACCGATTGGCCTACTACCGGGACATGATCGCCGCCACCCCGGCCGAAGGGTACGCGGGCTGCTGCGAGGCCATCGCCGCGATGGATCAACGCGGCGAGATCTCCGCGATCACCGCACCCACCCTCGCGATCGCCGGCGCCGACGACCCGGCCACCCCGCCGCAGATGCTCGCCGACATCGTCGACGCCGTCGCCGACGGCACGCTGCTCGTCGTCGACGACGCGGCGCACCTGGCCAACGCCGAACAGCCCGCCATCATCACTGCCGCCCTCATCGAACATCTGGAGAAGTCATGAGCATCAACAAGGTTGCCGCGTCCGCCGCCGAGGCAGTCGCCGACATTCCCGACGGCGCGAGTCTCGCGGTCGGCGGATTCGGGCTCTCCGGAATCCCCAAGTTCCTCATCGACGCGCTGCTCGCCCAGGGTGCCGGAAACCTCACCATCGTCAGCAACAACTGTGGCGTCGACGGCGCCGGCCTCGGACTCCTGTTGGAGGCCAGGCGGATCGACAAGGTGATCGCCTCTTACATCGGAGAGAACAAGGAATTCGGCCGTCAGTTCCTCGCCGGTGAGGTCACCGTCGAGCTCACCCCACAGGGGACGCTGGCCGAACGGATGCGCGCCGGCGGCAGCGGAATCGGCGCGTTCTTCACGCCGACCGGCGTCGGTACCCTCGTCGCCGACGGTGGTCTGCCGTGGCGATACAACTCCGACGGCTCGGTCGCGCTGGCGTCGCCGGCCAAGGAGGTCCGCACCTTCAACGGTCAGGAGATGGTGCTCGAGGAGTCCATCGTCACCGACTACGCGCTGGTGCGCGCCGCCGTCGTCGACACGGCGGGCAACTGCTGCTTCCACGCCGCCGCCCGCAACTTCAATCCGCCCGCCGCGATGTCGGGGCGCATCACCATCGTCGAAGCCGAGAAGGTGGTGGAGGTCGGTGAACTCGGCCCCGATCAGATCCACCTGCCGGGGATCTTCGTCAAACGGATCGTCGCGCTCACCCCGGAACAGGCCGCAGACAAGGGAATCGAGCACCGCACCATCCGTGAGCGGCCCGCGGCCGTCTCGGCGTGATCTCCCGACCTGCCCGATCGACTGTCACCCAACACTTTCCGAGGAGAACACCATGACCTGGACCCGCACCGAGATGGCTGCCCGCGCGGCACGTGAGTTGCGTCCCGGCGACTACGTCAATCTGGGGATCGGGCTGCCGACGCTCATCCCCGATCACATGCCCGCCGATTCCGACATCGTGCTGCACGCCGAGAACGGCATCCTCGGGGTGGGGCCGTTCCCGTACGACGACGAGGTCGATCCCGATCTGATCAATGCGGGCAAGCAAACCGTGTCGGTGCTGCCCGGCGCGTCGTATTTCGATTCCGCCACCAGCTTCTCGATGATCCGCGGCGGTCACGTCGACGTCGCGGTCCTCGGTGGCATGCAGGTGTCGGCGAACGGTGATCTGGCCAACTGGATGGTGCCCGGGGCCATGGTCAAGGGCATCGGCGGTGCCATGGATCTTGTCAACGGCGCCGGACAGGTCATCGTGCTGATGGAGCACGTCAGCAAGAAGGGTGACCCGAAGCTCGTCGCGGAGTGTTCGTTGCCGCTGACCGGCAAGGCCGTGGTGAGCAGGGTGATCACCGATCTCGGTGTCTTCGACGTCACCGGAACGGGATTCGACGTCGTCGAATTGGCCCCGGGGGTGGAGTTCTCCGATGTGGAGGCGAAGACCGGTGCGACCGTCGTCGACAAAACCGACCTCAATGGTCAGGATCGCGACGCCGCCAACTCCGACCTCGACCGCAGCCCGAGCTTGGCGTAGATGCGGGTGAGGTGGTACTGCACGGTCTTGGGTGAAATGTACAGTTCGGCAGCCACTTCCCGGTTCGACAGTCCGCGCGCGACGAGGGTCGCGACGGCCTCTTCCTGAGGGGTCAGGTCGGTGACGTCACGCTCGGTGCGGTGGGAGGCGCCGGCATGGCCGGTGTGCACCCCGCCCGCCTTCAGCTCCCGATCACACCGCTCGACATACGTTGTCGCACCGAGGGAATGGTAGATCTCGCGCGCGGTGGCCATGACGGTGTCGGCGGCTCGGCGTTTGCCTGCACGTCGTAGCGTCTGGCCGTAGGCGAAGTTCACGCGCGCGAGGTCGTAACGCAGCGGCAGGCCCTCCAACAGCTCCAGTGACCGCTCGAATGTCCTTCGAGCACCGTGGATGTCGCCGGTGGAACCGAGGAGCCGGGCCCGGGCATAGCCGAGTCGTGCTGCCGCCGATCGATGGCCGCGCGCCGCGGTACGTTTCTCGAACGGTGTGAGCAGGGCGTCGGCCTCGTCGAGCCGGCCGTCGACGACGAGCGCGTTGGCGAGGACGTCGACCCACGGCCACCATCCGGGCTCGACGAGAGCGGGGGTGTCTTTGGCCATCTGCCGCAAGGGTTCGAGCGTGCGGATCACCTTGCCGTAATCGGCAGCGGCCTCGGCGAGTTGCGCTCGAGCGAGCAGCATCGGTATCCGCATGATCTCGTAGTCGCCCGCCGGTGCCGCCGCCCGGTCGGCCGCGTCGTGGGCGGATGACCAGTCTCCGCGGAGCGAATGAATCTGCGCCGCAGTCCAGTTCAGCAGGGGTGTGGCCAGCTCGATGCCCCCGCGGTCGGCGAGTTCGCGCCCCCGCTCCACGGTGACGAGCGCGGTGTCCCAATCGCCCGTGAGGAACTCGACGCGAGCGAGCCACGCCAACGACCAGAGAGAGATCCGGTTGGAGCCGCCGAGAGCGGCCATGGAGACCGCGGTCTCCAGATGGCTTCGGGCGCTGCCGATGTCGTCGATGCCGAGTTCGAGCCAGCCGCGGCCCATGGAGACGCGCTGCGCCTGAGGTCCGAAACGCACGCGTTCGGCGAGGTCGGTGTACGAGGCGACGGCGCCGGTCGTATCTCCCGACCACGCCTGTCCGAGACCGCGGATGACCGCGGCCTCGATTCCGGCGGGGGAGTTGTCGCCGGCCATCTCGATGGCCCGATCGGCCCAGTCGACGAGTTCGTCCCCGCGGCAGCGAACGAGATTGTGCAGGACGAAGCGCTGCGCGATCAGTGCAGCAACGTCGGGTTCGCGCTCGAAACTGACTATTCCCCAGGCGCGTTCGAGTCGGAGGTGCGCGTCAGCAGACCGGCCACGCAGGATGGCGAGATATGCCAGGGTGGCGTTGCGCAGCGCGGTCTCTCGCAGGCTCTCCACGATCGGCACATACGACGCCGCGCTCACACAGTCACCTGCGGCCAGCAATGCATCCACCGACAGGGTGGTGCGTTGGTCACTGCGAAGCCGATCCGAGGTCAGACGACCGGCTTGTCGATAGAGTTCGGCGGCCGCTGCCCACTCGCCGTCGGTGGCGCGGGCGTGGGCGAGCGCGTCGAGTTCGTCGGCGAGCGCGGCGTCGGGGACCGGGGTGGCGGCGACACGATGATTGAGCCTGTGTACCGGATCGGTCACCAGATCGGCGGCGCGGCGATGCATCTCGCCGACGCGACGGATTCCCATCACCTCGAGCACTGCGGCCTGTATCAGCGGTCCGGCGACCCGGGGATGCGCGTCGGCCGGCACCAGAGCGGCCGGAGCCTGGACGAGCCCGGTGCGCAGGGCGTCGTCGAGTGCGCCCAGCGGATCGGTGATATCTGCCAATTCGATTGCCACGCCCAGGGACTCGTTCTCGTGGAGAATGCATAGGGCTTCGATGAGTCGGCGGGCGGGCGTGGGGCATGCCTCGAGTTCTTCGCGGACCGAGTTGACGATGTATCCGGGCGCGGGAAGTGCGATGCCCGCCTGTGACCAGGCCCGCCCCGGCAGTTCGTCCAGCAGACTCAGAATGTCGCGCGGATTGCCTCCGGTGTGGTGGGTGAGCGTGTCGACAACCGTCGGATGAACCACGCGTGCGCGGGCCGTCGCCAGGGCGGCCACCGCGTCGCGATCCAGCCCGGCGAGTGGCATCACATCGGGCAGGAATGACATCAGTGCCGGCGTTTCATGCGTGGCGGTGAGAAGGACGAGGTGCGCGTCGTCATTCTCACCGATGACCTCGGTGAGTTCCGTTGCGTCGAGATTGTCGGCGTCGTCGATCGTGCGAATCGACAGGTCCTGCTGCGGCGCGAGTTGCGCGACATGGCGTAGCAGCGTGCTCTTGCCGATGCCGGCCGCGCCGGTGACCAGGAGGTAGGACGTCTGTGTCAGCTGAGCTGCGCGCTCGAGGATCTCGCCGACCTCGCGATCACGACCGATACAACCGGCCTCGATGATCATCCCCACATCCTAGTTGCGTCCCTTCCGGAGGAGCGGGTGTTTCACCCAGGGGCCTTGGCGCCCTTCCCCGACGACCGAGCCGCCCCTCCCCCCGATGGTCGAGGTGCGCCCATTTTCTGGTGGTCGAGGCGTCCCCCCGATGGTCGAGGTGTGAGGCGCGTGCGCCGAGCCTCGAGACCTCTTGCACCACAGCTGGTTCCACCCCACAACGAAACCCCGTCACCGCGGATACGTGACAATCACCTGCCCCGTCCGTCGGCTCCGCCACTGCACCCGCCGATCGGTGTAGAGCGTCGGCACCCACTCGGCGAGATGTTTGCGCTGATGATCAGCCCGACACAACGGGATCAGATCACCGAGCACCGTCCAGCCTCCGGCCTCGGGGTCGGCATGGTTGAACGGCCGCCAGTGGTCGAGGTCGCACAGGTGTGACGGCGTTCCGCAGTAGGGGTATCGGCACCAGGCGTCGTTGGCGAGCACCTCAGCGCGCAGTGTGGCGCTGGGTGCATAGGTCAATGCCCCAGGTGGTGGCACGGTGTGACCGCCGTGTCCGGTGGGATCCGCCGGTGGGGCTTGGGGTCGGTCGGAGATCTGCGGGATCAACGGACCAGCCGCACGCACGGATTCCGGGTAATGAATCGTCTTCGCGACCTCGGCCAAAGTCGTGGCGTAATCGCGGTCGATCGGCCCGTAACCCTGCAACCGCGGTACGAGAATCCCGTCCGGGTCAGAGACCACCGTCAACACGGGCGCACTCGGCACCACCAGCGCCCGCCCGAATGCCACCGGCACCTCATCACAGGTCGGCTCATCCATGGGGTCGGGGATCTCGGGTTCGACGACCGGCTCCACCAACTCGACTTCGGGAGCGTCGGCATCGGCGGGTTCGGGTAGCAGGTCGTCCCACGCTGCCGCGTCCTCGGCGTCAGCGGGTGTCTCGGCCGACCCGTTGCTGTCGGTGCCGCCTCCTCGTTTCGGGCAATCATCTTGTCCGCATTCGCAGTCGAGGTGCGCGCCGGGCACGCCGGTGATCTCCCCGAGTGCGATCACCCGCAGCGACCCCACTCGACGCGGGTCCTTACGGCAGGTCCGTTCATCGATGAGCGCGTTGATCTGCGTTGTGAGAAACACCCCGTAATGCGCCGGGACGACCGCATCCAGAGCGGAGTGCCCCGCAACATCAGGGGTGATGGTCACATTTCCCACCAGATCGGTGATGGTGTCGCGGTCCTCGATGACACTGTCGGGGTTCATCGAAATCAGTGCGGCGTCGAGTTGTTGCGAAAGCACCGGGTCGGTCGTCGCCCGAGACCCGTATTCCAGGACGATCTCTTCGAACGACATCTCCTCGTTCTCCCCGGCCTCGACGGTGTCGGTGTCGGTGGTGTCGATATTCTCGCCACGCTGCGCGGCCCGCGCCATGATCGAAGCCCGATTCGTCGACAGTTCCCCGTTCAGATAGGCGGCACGGATCAGCGGGAACTTCTCCAACAGCTCCGCCAACGCCACCCAACTCCCGGCCTTGCTACGGGAGACCTTGAACTGCAACGACACCTCGGCGCGTGCGAGTTTGTCGGCGTGCTCGATCACCGAACCCCACACACCGGTCTCGGGCCGCCCGGCCAGATGCTCGCGATACACCTGCTCTGCCAGTGCGGCGGCTGCCAGGACCGTCCGGGCCTCGTGCTGACGCGATTGGCGCAACAAATCCGGGCCGGTCTCGATGAGCTCGTCGCGCGACATCGACGTGATCGCGGCGGCGTCGGCATCCGGATCGGTGAACGTCAACACACTCGACATCCGAACAACCTCCCCTCCGCAGCGATCGAACCTTATGGGCACAAGTGTACGAAGTGGTACCGACAAAGCCGGTCCAACCAACGCCGGACCGGGGAAATCTGTGGACAACTTTTTCTACTCATCGACCGGGCGTCGAATTACGTCGACCGGGCGCTCTGTTGCGTCGAGTGGGTAGTGGATGTGGTTGCGATACTTGTCATCTCGCCGGGTCTCGAGGCTCGCCGCACGCGGCTCGCACCTCGACCACCGGGGGAAGGGTCGACCATTGGTCAGGAAATGCGCCGTCGTTCTACCCTGGACCTTTCCATCCGATGGTCGAGGTGCCGAGGAGCGCCAGCGACGAGCCTCGAGACCCCTCTCACCGATCAGTTTCCGCACCACCCGTCGAACCGAACCAGCACCGGCGCAGGCGGTCTCGAGGCGCGCCGCACGCGGCTCGCACCTCGACCACCGGGGGAAGGATAAACGCCGGAGGGTGGAAGGGATCGATGACCCGGGGGAGATCTCGACCCGGCGGGGCTACCCCTGATCTCCGCCGGCGACCGGTAGGACCGATCCGGTGATGTAGGAGGCTTCGTCGGAGGCGAGGAAGCAGATGGCGGCGGCCTGCTCGTCGAGGGTGCCGTACCGTTTCAGCAGCGACGAGGAGATTGTCTGCTCGATGTGAGCGTCGAACCACTGTTGCTGTGTCTCGCTCTGCGGGGTGGGCGTGCCGCGGGAGATCCGCCGCGGCGGGGCCTCGGTGCCGCCGGGGGCGGTGGCCACCACACGAATGCCGTTGTCGGCGTATTCCATTGCCAGCGACGCGGTGATCGCGTTGATGCCGCCCTTGGCTGCCGAGTACGGGATGCGATGGATGCCGCGGGTCGCCGCCGACGACACGTTGACGATCACACCCGATCCGTGGGCCACCATCGATGGCAGAGCTGCACGGCACGCGTAGAGCGTCGTCATCAGGGACCGATCGATCTCGGCGCGGATCTGTTCGTCGGTGAACTCGACGAACGGTTTGAAGTTGATCGCACCGCCCACGTTGTTGATCAACACATCGACCCGGCCGTATGTCTCGATCGCGGTGGCGACGACAGATGCTGCGCCGTCGTAGGTTTCGAGATCGGCGATACTACCGACGGCCTGGCCGCCGAGATCGGTGACGTCGGAGACGAGTTCGTCCACGAATTCTGATCGGTCGGCACAGACGACGCGACCGCCCTCGGCGCCGATGCGCCGTGCGGTGTGTGCACCGATACCCTGCGCGGCTCCGGTCACGATCACCACCTTGCCGGCGAAGCGACCCGGGGTGATGAAACGTGGCCGCCGCGAGGCCATCTCATCGGCCATGGCGCGCCGCATCGTCTGCTTGGACCGCTCGGCATGTGCGGAGATCAATCCGCGGGCCCGGTCGCGGTTGCCCGACGCGAACGCCTCGACGATGTCGATGTGGTCCTGCGCGCACAACGGATGACACCACGTCGCATTGCGCAGCACCTCGCCCATCCGGCCCTTGACGCCGAGCGCCTGATAGGCGGCGAGCAGATGATCGTTGCCGGTGAGTCCGAACAGGTAATCGTGGAAGGCGGCGTTGGTCTCGGTGTATTCGGCGGCATCGACGAACGAATCACCCTTGACGTAGGGCAGTGTCGCCTCGGCGAGCAGCCGGTAGCCGGCCAACTGGCGGCTGGTCATCCTGCCGAGAGTCAGCTCCAGCGCACCGAGTTCGAGCGCTGCGCGCGCCTCGAACAGCGCATCGGATTCGTGGATACCCGGGTGTTCCTCGCCGATTTCGTAGCCCTGCTCGGTGACGGTCGGCACGGTCTCGTCGACGGGCTCAGCCTCGACCGGCGCAGTCCCGGTCAACGGTGCAGGCGTGGTCAATGGCGCGGTATCGGCCTCCGCGAAGACCGTCTGCCCGGCGATGCCCCGAGCCTCGCTCGCGGCGAGTAGGTCGCCGCCGTCCGGGTCGAGGTCGACGCCGGCTCCGCTCGCGCTCCACACCTGCTGGCCGGCGATACGCGCGATGGCGCCATCGTCGTCGATTGCGCCGGCGCGCTGCTCGTGTGGGCCGATGTCGCGCGGTGCCAGCACCTGCTGCCCGGCGATGCCACGGGCGTCGGGGGCGGGGATCATCGGATCCGCGTCGGCGATCGACGTGGTCGTCGAGATCTCTTGCGTCGCAGAGTCACCGCCGTCACCGATGAGGGCGCCCTGCGTCGCGGCTGCGGGGACGGCAAGCGCGAACTTCTCGTAGTAGAAGCCGACCGGCTCGATACCCGCGTCGGCCACATGGGCGCGGACGGACTCGACCATCGGCGGTGGTCCACACAGGTAGATCGCAACATCTCCGTCGTAGAGATGCTCGGGTCGGATCAGGGTCATCACATAACCCTTGTTCACCGCCGAGCTGTTCGGGTCGGAAACACAATGGTCCCAGGTGAATCCCGACAGCTCCCGCGCGAAGTACTCGATCTCGTCGAGCGCGACCAGGTCGGTGTCGGTGGAGACGCCGTAGATGAGATGCACTTTGCGGGCGCTGTTGTCGTCGTGCATCTTTCGCAGCATCGACAGGATCGGGGCGAGACCGGTGCCGCCGGCGAGCAGAAGTACCGGCCGGGTGGCCTCGCGTAGGAAGAACGAGCCGTGCGGCCCGGTGAAGGTGATCTCGTCACCACGCTGCGCCCGGTCGGTCAGATAGTCCGACATCGCGCCGCCCGGCGTGAGCTTCACCATGAAGATCAGCCGTTCCTCGTGCGGCCCGTTGGCGAACGAATAGGACCGCCGCAACGGCTGACCGGTCCCGGTGCCCTCGGCGTCGAGTGCCTCGGTGCCCGGTACGGCGATGTTGACGTACTGTCCCGGCAGGAATGCGAGATCCCCGCGGTTACCGATCTCGATCCCCACGCGCATCGTCGATTCCGACAGCCGTTCGAGGCTGACGATGGTGCCGGTGAAATCGCCCGCGGCAGTTTTGGCGATGTCGGAGGTCGCGGCGATCTGCAGGACGAGATCGGACTGTGGCTTCATGCAGCACGGCAGCGCATAGCCGTCCGCGCTCTCGGCCGCCGACAGCGCATCGTCGATGTAGGTGCCGCCGTCGTACTCGCCGGATTCACAGAACGCCTTGCAGGTTCCGCAGGCCCCGTCGCGACAGTCGAGTGGGATGTTGATCCGCTGACGGTAGGAGGCGTCGGCGACGGTCTGATCCTCGCGGCAGGTGACGAACCGGGTCACACCGTCCTCGAAGGTCAGCGCCACCTGGTGGGTGGGAGCCTGAGCGCCGGTCGGGGGACTCGCCGACGTCGGTTGGTCAGTGGTGAGAGTCATGGTGGCACCGGCCTTCTCAGAAGTGGTAGACGTCCACCACGTGGTGGATGTAATCGTTCTTGAGTACGACGGTCTTCCGACGGATCAGCGGCGACTCCCCGGAGAAGTCGACGGTGTAGAACGAGGTGCCGTAGTACGGGTCGACCGTGTGATACCGGAAATACATGGTATGCCAATTGAATCGGACGTCGACGAGATCGCCGCGCCGCTCGATGACCTCGACGTTGCTGATGTTGTGACTGGTGCGCGGCTCGGGAAGCGAGGTGGCCGAGGACCGCTCGGTGCGAATCCGGAACACCCGATCCTCGAGGCCACCCTTGTTGGCGTAGTAGATGAGTGAGATGTCGCGCTGCGGGTTCTCCACCAGACGGTCATCGTCGTCCCACGCAGGCATCCAGTAGACGACGTCGTCGGCGTAGCACTCGAGCCACTTCTCGAACTCGCGGTCGTCGAGGTAGCGGGCCTCGCGGTAGAGGAACTGCTCGATCATGTTCTGGGTGATCAGCGTGGTGCCGGCCTGGGTGGATGGAGACGGGGTGGACAGGGATTCGGTGGTCATTGGGATCTGCCTTCTGCGAACGAAAGTGGGCTGGGAGGTCGGCTCGTCGCTCACGCCTGACGCGTGGCGGCCTCTTCTTCGGCGACGGCGGCACGCATGGTCTCCAGCCAGTAGCCGTGCTGGACGGGATAGAGCCCTTCGTCCTCGTTCTTCTTTCCCGCCGAGACGATCTCGGTCATGCCCAGGCTCTGCGCCACCGGGTCGGGGCCCGAGAGCCAGTGTTGCGCACCGCGGCTCATGTCGTTCCACGGGGCGGCAGTGGCGCGGAAGGTCAACTGGCAGGAGCGGAACTCCTCGAGATCGTCCGGGGTCGCCATGCCGGAGGCATTGAAGAAGTCCTCGTACTGACGGATACGATGCGCGCGGGCGGTATCGCTCTCACCCTTGGGTGCGATGCAGTAGATCGTCACCTCGGTCTTGTCCGGCGCGATCGGCCGGAAGTGGCGGATCTGCGTCGAGAACTGGTCCATCAGATACACATTCGGGTACAGGCACAGATTGCGTGACCCCTTCACCATGAATTCGCCCTTGGCGTCGCCGAACTTCGCCTTGAGGTCATCCATCTTGTCCCACAGCGGACGGTCCTGCGGGTTGGCCGCCCACGTCCACAGGCACAGGTGTCCGTGCGGGAACGACCAGTACCCGCCACCGGACTTGCCCCAACCGCCGGCGTCGAGGGCCTTGGTGTCGTTCTTGGATTCGCCGGTGTTGCGCCGTGAGGTCGTCGCCGCATAGTTCCAGTGGGTCGCCGTCACGTGATAGCCGTCGGCGCCGTTCTCCGCCTGCACCTTCCAGTTGCCGTCGTAGGTGTAGGTCGACGAGCCGCGCAGCACCTCGAGGCCCTCGGGTGACTGATCGACGAGCATGTCGATGACGGTGCGGGTGTCGCCGAGATGCTCCTCGAGCGGCAGCACGTCGGGATTGAGGCTGCCGAACAGGAAACCGCGATAGTTGCCGAACTTCGCCACCTTGGTCAGATTGTGAGAACCGTTGACGTTGAACGTGTCCGGGTAGCCGGCGTCGTCGGGATCCTTCACCTTGAGCAGGGTCCCGTCGTTGCGGAAGGTCCACCCGTGAAACGGGCACGTCAGCGTCATCCGGTTGTCGGTCTTGCGGCGGCAGATCATCGCCCCGCGGTGTGCGCACGCGTTGATCAGGCAGTGCAGCTCGCCGTCCTTGCCGCGGGTGATCATCACCGGTTGGCGGCCGATGTAGGTGGTGAAGTAGTCGCCGGGGTTGGCGACCTGGCTCTCGTGGGCCAGATAGATCCAGTTGCCCTCGAAGATGTGGCGCATCTCGAGCTCGAAGATCTCCTCGTCGGTGAAGATGCGTCGGTTCGCCCGGTAGATGCCGGCGTCGCGATCGTCGATGACGGCCTCGGACAGTACCGAGCGGACGTGCTCCGACGGTGCCGCGGGAACGACGCTCGAGTACGCCTCGGGGGTCGAGTGGTCGGGCCGATCGGTGACGGTCATGGCTACCTCCTGGATGTGGGCTGTGCTTCGACTCTCGCAGCACGTGTCACCCATCACACCGGCATTAACCCCAGTCCTGACCAGGCATCTGATTGATAAACAAGTCCTCTCAATCGACGGAATACGTGTCCTTGTCTCGTATGGATCGCGGATCTACCGTGATTGATACGTGGTGTCGATCACATACGGCCGATTGATCAGGTTCGTTCACTCGAGACAGGGAAGGAGGACGACATGGAGCTCCGTCATCTCCGCTATTTCGCCGCCGTCGCCGAGACCTGCCACTTCGGGCAGGCGGCCGCATTGCTGCACGTCGCCCAGCCGGCGCTGTCGTATGCGATCCGCCAGCTCGAATCCGAACTCGATGTCACCCTCTTCGCCCGCACCACACGCCAGGTCGCGCTGACCCCGGCAGGGGAGTATCTGCAGGGCGAGGCCGCGCGCATCCTCGACGACGTCGATGCGGCCATGGAAGGCGTACGGCGCATCGCGGCCGGACGCAGCGGACTGGTGCGTCTGGGACTGACCGGCATCGCCGCCTTCTCACACCTGCCGCGAATCGCGCGCGCGGTCAAGCAGGCCCTGCCGGACGTGGAGCTGCAGATCTCCTCCGACATGCTCACCCCGATGCAGTGCGCGGCGCTGCAGTCGGGCGAGATCGACCTCGGTGTGTTGCGCCCACCGGTGGTCGGTGACGGTATCGAACTGCGCACCATCGACGTCGAGTCGGTGGTCCTGGTGGTCTCCGCCGATCACCGCCTCGCCGTCGAACCCGTCATCGCCACCACCGATCTGCGCAACGAGCCGTTCGTCATGTACGACAGCCGTGATTCCGCGGTCAACGACGCGACGCTGCGCGCCTGCCGCCGAGCCGGTTTCGTGCCGCAACGTGCGCATGAGGCGTCGGGCACCCCGGTCCTGCTCGCGCTGGTCGCGGCGGGTCTCGGAGTTGCCGTGCTGCCGGCCTCGGTCCGCGCACTTCCCATGGAGGGCTTGGTGATCCGCGATCTCGCCGACGCCGGCAGTACCGAGGTCGCCCTGGCCTGGAACGCCGGTGAGACCAACCCGGTCGTCGAATCGGTGGCCCGGGTGATCAGCAACGCCTTCGACCTGTCCGCCGTGCTTCCCTCGTCCGCCCCGCTGGGAGAGAAACTGTGAAAATCATCGAGATCGAGGCGATTCCGTTCGCCATTCCCTACCGCAAACCCCTGCGGTTCGCCTCCGGCGAGGTGTCCGTCGCCGAGCACGTCCTGGTTCGCGTCCACACCGACGACGGAATCATCGGTGTCGCCGAGGCGCCCCCGCGTCCGTTCACCTACGGCGAGACCCAGCGCGGGATCGTCGCCGTCATCGAGACCGTGTTCGCCCCGCAACTGGCCGGGCTCACGCTGCTCGACCGCGAGATGATGGTCGCCCGTCTCAACCGGACCATCGGCAATCCCACCGCGAAAGCCGCTGTGGACATGGCGATCTGGGACGCGCTCGGCAAGACCCTGCAGATGCCGGTGACCGACCTGCTCGGCCGCTACACCGATCGCCTGCGGGTCAGTCACATGCTCGGCTTCGATGAGCCGGCCACCATGGTCGCCGAGGCGGAGAAGATGCGCGAGAATTACGGGATCGCGACCTTCAAGGTCAAGGTCGGGCGCCGACCGATCGGCCTCGACACCGCCGTCGTCCGCGCGTTGCGTGAGCGATTCGGCGACGAGATCGAACTCTACGTCGACGGCAACCGCGGCTGGTCGTCGTCGGAGTCGTTGCGCGCCATGAAGGACATGGCCGACCTCGATCTGCTCTTCGCCGAGGAACTGTGCCCCGCCGACGATGTCGTCGGCCGGCGCTGGCTCGTCGAGCACCTCGACGTCCCGGTCATCGCCGACGAGTCGGTGCCCACCGCCGCCGACGTCACCCGCGAGATCCTCGGCGGCTCGGCCACCGCGATCAGCATCAAGACCGCCCGCACCGGCTTCACGTGGTCACGGCGGGTACATCACCTCGCCGAGGGACTCGGCATCGACGTGGTGATGGGCAATCAGATCGACGGTCAGGTCGGCACCGCCTGCACCTTGGCGTTCGGCGCGGCCCACGAACTGACCTCCCGCTACGCCGGCGAGCTGTCGAACTTCCTCGACATGAGCGACGACCTGCTCACCGAACCCCTGCAGATCCGGGACGGCTACCTGCACACCAGCCCGAACGCCGGCATCGGCATCGAGATCGACCCCGACAAACTCGCCCGCTACCGAGTCGACCGATAGGAGACGCGCATGCTCTATCACGTCCGGATGGACGTCAACATCCCCCACGATCTCGACCCCGAGGTGCGGGCCGACACCGTGGCGCGTGAAAAGGCGTATTCACAAGAGCTGCAACGGTCGGGCAAGTGGCCGCACATCTGGCGGATCGTCGGCGAGTACTCCAACTACTCGATCTTCGACGTGGCCGACCACGACGAGTTGCACACGATCTTGTCCGGACTCCCGCTCTTCGCCTACATGGACATCTCGGTGACCCCGCTGGCCACCCACCCCTCTGACATCAACGCGGGTTGATCACCCGTAAGCCCAACAAGCCCAACATCATCCAGCCCCATCAATCCAGCCCCATCAACAAGGAGTACGCATCATGACCGACACCAGCTTCGACACCGAGGTCAACGCCAAGGCCGCCGAATCCGGCGCGAACGCGTCGGCGCGTTTCGCCGAGCGCATGGCCACCGCGGGCGGCCGCTCCGGCGTCATCGACACCGCACGCGTGAATTACCTTGCCAGCAAGGTGATCAAGGGACTCAACGACATCGTCCTCGAGGACAAGGTGTCCTACGAGGAGTACAACGCGCTCAAGGCGTGGCTGATCAAGGTCGGCACCGACGGTGAGTGGCCGCTGTTCCTCGATGTGTGGCTCGAGCACTCGGTGGAAGAGGTCGCCAACGAGCACCGCGAGGGCAGCAAGGGCACCATCGAGGGCCCCTACTACATTGAGGGATCACCCGAGTTGCCGTGGAACGGAACCATTCCCATGCGCGACGACGAGCCCGGTGATCCGCTGGTGTTCGCCGGGCAGGTGCGCGCCGTCGACGGCGCCCCGCTCGCCGGTGCGCGCCTGGAGCTGTGGCACGCCGATGATCTCGGTTTCTACTCGCAGTTCGCCCCGGGCCTGCCCGAGTGGAACCTGCGTGGCACCTGGATCGCCAACGAGGACGGGCGTTTCGAGATTCACACGCTGCGTCCGGCGCCGTACATGATCCCCACCGACGGCGCGTGCGGCCAGCTCATCGCCGCCGCCGGCTGGCACGCCTGGCGTCCGGCTCACCTGCACTTCAAGGTCAGCGCGCCCGGCCATCAGCTCATCACCTCGCAGCTGTACTTCCCCGGCGACCCGCACAACGGCGACGACATCGCCTCGGCGGTCAAGCCCGAACTGATGCTCGACGTCAAGGACAACCCGAACGGCGAGGGCTACATCACCGAATACGATTTCGTCCTCGATCCGCAGGCCTGATCGCAGGAAATAAGACCGACCTCACCAGAAGCGAAGGAGTCCACCGTGCTCGTCGCACCCACCGCCGTTGTCGCGGCTACCTCGTCACCGGACCTCACCGCGGTACGCGCACAAGCGGGTTCGTGGCGTTCGGCCGAGATCGGGATCACCGACCGCGATCTCACCGACGCGGCGCTCGCCGATCTCGTCGACACCGCCGGTGGTGCGGGCGAGGACTCCTTCGCCAGGGCGGTCACCGCGATCATCTCGGCCCGCGCCGGTAGCTTTCCGCGCATCCCGCACATCGACGCGGCGACCGAGATCTTCCGAACCTTCCTGCGCCACGACCTCATCGACGGTTGGCTCTACGTCCGTGAATCCGATGGATATCTGCATCCGTACCTCGTCATGGACCTGACTCTCGAACATGCCGACCGCACCCACGGTCCGCGGATCAAGTTCACCATGGAGGCCGACAACGCCACGGTGAAGCGTCCGTCGCGCAAACCGAAGGTGCTCTACTTCGAGGAGACCGAGGTGGTCGGCAAGACCCCCGGTGACGTCCTGGCCGCCGGCGGTGCCTACAAGGAAACCCCGGAACTCAAGGAGGAGTACCAGACTCGCCGTGAGCAGTATCAACGGATCATCGACGACGGGTTCGGTAAGCAGTACCGCTACACCGGCCGGGTGATCCGCACCGATGACTACCGGGCGCCCAACAAGCGGGAGAACCGCAAGGTGGTCCACGACGTCGCACCGAGCGAGATCGCGGCGCTGCGCATGGTGGCGCCGTCGATCCTGTTCGGCCCCGATGAGTACGGGCCGGTCCCGGTGATCACCGCGGTGCGCGTGTTCGATTTGGGCGCACAGGATTTCCTCGACGTCAACACCGGCGACCTCGTCGACTACGCCTACGATGCGCACCTGCAGGACAAGCTGGTGCTGCCCGACGATCAGCGAGAACTCCTCAACATCCTCACCACCGACATCTCGGTGTTCACCGGTGACATCATCGACGGGAAATCGGCGGGCAACGTGATCCTGGCCAAGGGACGCCCCGGCGTCGGCAAGACGCTGACCGCCGAGGTGTACGCCGAGGTCACCGCACGTCCGCTGTACTCGATCCACTCCGGATCACTGGGTGTGACACCGGAATTGGTGCGCAAGAATCTCGAGGTGATCTTCGACCGCGCCAAGCGGTGGGATGCGGTGTTGCTGCTCGACGAGGCCGACGTCTTCGTCATGGAACGCGGAATGGACCTGTCGCAGAACGCGATCGTCGCCGAGTTCCTGCGCACCCTCGAGTACTTCGACGGATTGCTGTTCCTCACCACCAACCGGATCGACGGCGTCGACGAGGCGATCCTCGCCCGGTGTGCCGCGGTCATCGAATACCAGCCACCCGGACCCAAGGACGCCCGCCAGGTGTGGCAGATCCTCGCCGCGGGCAACGACGTCATCCTTGGGGAGGATCTACTCGACGACCTCGTCGGCGGCTTCCCCGACATCACCCCGCGCGACATCAAGATGCTGCTGCGACTCGCGTTGCGGATGGCCAGACATCGCGGGGTCGATCTCGATGCCTCGGTGTTCGCCGGCAGCGCGGTGTTCCGCGGGTTGCATTACATCCCGCCGGAGGATCGGCGGTAGCGCATACCTCGGTGCGCCTACGCTGGGTGGGGTGCGGTATGACGTCGAGATCGAGTCGCTGGTCGTGTCACCCCGACACGCCTACTTCGGCCGGCCCAAGGACGGTCCCGCCGACGACGTGGCGACCCACACCCCCGATCACGTCGATGTGGTCGCCGACAAAGGGATTCGCGGCGACCGGTTCTTCGGCGTGCGCGCCCACACCGAGGCCGCGGTGACGTTCCTCGCGATCGAGGCGTGGCAGGCCGCGGCCGGTGACGCCGACCCGGTGCTGGCCCGGCGCAACATCGTTGTGCGCGGTCTCGAGCTCGATCCGCTACGCGGCGTGGAATTCGAGGTCGACACCGGCGACGGCCCCATCCGGTTCCGCGGTGGCCGGCCGGCACATCCGTGTTCCTGGATGGACACCATGGCCGGCGACGGCGTGCGCAAGGCCCTCATCGGGCGCGGCGGACTGCGCGCCCAGCCGCTGACCTCGGGGGTCCTCCGGGCTGGACCGGCGGTGATCACCGCAGACGTCGACCTCGACGCGGCCCGCGCTGCCGATCAGGTCCGGCGCGCGCAGCCGCTCTGAGTAGCGGGCCGGTGATTACCCCGCGAGCGCCCTCAGGAAGAACCCGAGGTTGGCAGGCTTCTCGGCGAGACGCCGGACGAAGTAGCCGTACCATTCCTGGCCGTAGGGGATGTAGACGCGCACCCGCGCGCCCTGGGCGGCGAGACGATGTTGCTCATCGGCGCGAATCCCGTAGAGCATCTGGTGTTCCCAGCTGTCGGGGGCGCGACCGACCTCGGCGGCAAGGTGGCGGGCGGCTGCGATCATCGTCGGGTCGTGGCTGGCGACCATCGGATATCCGTTGCCCTTCATCAGGATTCGCAGACACCGCAGGTAGGCCTCGTCGATCTGGGAGCGGTCGGGATAGGCGACCGCCGCCGGCTCGGCGTAGGCGCCCTTGCATAACCGGATTCGCGCGCCGGATGCCGCGAATTCGGTGCAGTCGTCCTCGGTGCGACGCAGATACGCCTGCAGGACGGTGCCGAGTTCGGGGAATTCACCGCGCAAGGAGCGGACGATCTGCAACCGTTCGTCGACGGTGCCGTGGTCCTCGGCGTCGACGGTGACCAGCACCCCGGCCCTCCGCGCCGCGGCACAGATCGTGTGCGCGTTCTCCTCGGCGATCTTGCGGCCATGTCGGGGCAGTGATTGGCCGAGCGCGGTGAGTTTGAGCGACACCTCGAGCCTGCCGGGCTCGACGTCGAGCGGCGACATTTCTTGCGTCGACATTGCCTGGAGGAGTGCGAGATAGGCGTCGACGGTGGCGCTCGCCTGGCTCTCGTCGGTGGTGTCCTCACCGAGGTGATCGATGGTGACCGAGAGTCCCTCGTCGAGGCATCCGCGGATCGCGGCGAGTACGTCGTCGAGGGTCTCGCCCGGCACGAACCGGTTCACCACGCGCTCGGTGATCGGCAGCCGCACCGATGCTTCCTTGATCCGTTCGCTGGCAGCGGCTTTCATGATCACCGGCCGCAGAACCGCGTCGAAGACCGTACTCATCACTGCTCCATGTGGGGGTAGGCGGAGGAGGTGGGCGGCACGAAGGTCTCCTTGATGGTGCGGGTGGAACTCCAGCGCATCAGGTTGGCCTTCGACCCGGCCTTGTCGTTGGTGCCCGAGGCCCGGCCGCCACCGAAGGGTTGCTGACCGACGACGGCACCGGTGGGCTTGTCGTTGATGTAGAAGTTGCCTGCGGCATTGCGCAGAACATCCGATGCGGTGGCGACCGCGGCGCCGTCAGAGGCGATGATCGATCCCGTCAGCGCGTACTTCGCGCTCGAATCGACCATCCGCAGGATGTTCGGATAGTCGGCGTCGGGGTAGACGTGCACGGCGAGGATGGGGCCGAAGTACTCGGTCGCGAACGCCTCGTCGGTCGGGTCGTCGCCGAGCAGGACGGTCGGGCGGACGAAGTAGCCTTCCGAGTCGTCGCAGTGTCCACCGGCGGCCACCGTCATCGTGGGCACGGTCTTGGCGCGATCGATGGCCGCGACGTGCTTGTCGAAGGCGCGCCGATCGATGACGGCGCCTCCGAAGTTGCCGAGGTCGCGGACGTCGCCGTAGGTCAATTCGTTGGCCTCGGTGAGGAAGTCGTCGCCCATCCGATCCCACACCGAGCGCGGGATGTAGGCGCGGGAGGCGGCCGAGCACTTCTGCCCCTGGTACTCGAAGGCGCCGCGGATCAGGGCGGTGCGCAACACATCCGGGTCGGCCGAGCGGTGGGCGACGATGAAGTCCTTGCCGCCGGTCTCACCGACGAGACGTGGATAGCTGTGGTAGCGGTCGATATTCGCCCCGACCTCGCGCCACAGATGCTGGAATGTCGCCGTCGACCCGGTGAAGTGGATGCCCGCGAGACGTGGATCGGCGAGGGCGACATCGGAGACCGCGATGCCGTCGCCGTGGACGAGGTTGATGACCCCGTCGGGCATTCCCGCGGCGCGCAGCAGTTCCATGGTCAGGTGCGCGGCGTAGGCCTGTGTCGGTGACGGCTTCCACACCACCGTGTTGCCCATCAACATCGGCGCGGTGGGCAGGTTGCCGGCGATGGCGGTGAAGTTGAACGGTGTGATGGCGTAGACGAATCCGTCGAGGGGGCGATGGTCGAGGCGATTCCAGACGCCCGGCGAGGAGATCGGTTGTTCGGCGAGGATCTCGCGGGCGAAGGCCACGTTGAAGCGCCAGAAGTCGATGAGCTCGCAGGGTGCGTCGATCTCGGCCTGCTGCACGGTCTTCGACTGTCCGAGCATGGTGGCCGCGGCGATCCGTTCGCGCCACGGTCCCGAGAGCAGGTCGGCGGCGCGCAGCAGCACCGCGGCACGATCGTCGAAGCTGGTGTGTGCCCAGGCGTCGGCGGCCTCGAGAGCGGCATCGACGGCCGCTCGTGCCTCGTCGTGGCCGGCATTGGTGAAGGTGCCGAGCACCTCGGCGTGGGCGTGCGGTTGCACGACGTCGATGCGGTCGCCGTCGCCCATCCGGGCACGGCCGCCGATGACGTGGGGGAGGTCGATGGGGTCGGCCTGTGACTGTGCGCGCAGTTCCGCGACGATGCGGGCACGTTCCGGAGTGTCCGGCGCATAGGTGTGAACCGGCTCGTTCGCCGGGCGTGGGGGAAGGGTGATCGCGTCCATACCCGTCAGTCCACCAAGACGGCGACACCTGCGATATGTCCGATCAGCCAATCATCGACGTTGATGGTTGGCTGATCGGACAAGCGGGTCAGCGGACGACGGCGCGTGACCGGATACGTCCGAGGAGGACCAGTGCGAGCATCGTGGTGACCAGCAGGATGGTCGTGCAGGCGGCGGCGGAGAATACATCGCCGCGGTCGGAGAGCCCGAAGATGGTGACCGGCAGCGTTTTCCACGTCGCCGGATAGACCATCACCGTGGCACCGAGTTCACCCATGGACAGGGCCACCGAGAGACCTGCGGCCGCGCCGAGCGCGGGGAGGAGCAGCGGCAGGGTGACGCGGGTCAGCACCCGCAGCGGTGACGCGCCGAGCGATTCGGCGGCCTGTCGATATGCCGGGTCGAGCCTATCCAAGGCGGCCGAGACCGCGCTGAACGCAAAGGCCAGCACCAGTACGGTGTGGGCGACGACGACGATCCACTTGGTGCCCCCGAGCAGCAACGGGCGCGAGTTGAAACTGATCAACAGGCCCAGGCCGATCGCCACCGACGGCACCGCGATCGGCAGATGGAAGACGGCGTCGGTGATCCGGCGCAGCGGTCCCGCGGAATCCCGGATCGCCAGCGCCGCCCAGGTGCCGAGTATCAGGGCGAGGGCGCCGGCGATGACCGCGGTCTGCAGGCTCACCGACAACGAGGCGACGTTCTCGCCCGAGAGTGCGTCACCCATGTGTGTCAGACCCAGATGGGAGGGCAGTGGGCCGGTCCAGGACCCGGCGAATCCGGCGAGAACCACGGTGGCGATGGGGGCGACGAACACCACCAGCACCACGACGGCGAAGATCATCCATACGGCGGCGCGGCCGCCACGACTCCAGAACAGCATGTCTCACAGTCCTTTCCGCTTGCCGGATATCCGGGCGAAGATGAGGCGGTAGATGCCGTAGAGGGCCAATGACAGGGCCACCTGGACGGTGGCGATCACCGCGGCGCCGGCGAGATCGAAGGTGACGATGCCGCGGGTGTAGATCAGTACCGGCAGCGTGATCACGTCCTTGGCGCCGGTGAACAACACGATGCCGAACTCGTTGAGCGTCAACAGGAGAACCAGGCTGCCGCCGGCCATCAACGCCGGCCACGCCTCGGGCATGATGACCGAGCGCAACACCCGCCACGGGGAGGCCCCGAGACTCGCGGCGACATCGAGTTGATCGGTGGACAGCGTCGCGAACGACGCGAGCAGCGGCCGGACGACGAACGGGGTGAAAAAGGTGATCTCCGCAGCGATCACCCCCCACGGCGTGGCGAGGAAGTTCAGCGGACGGCTGCCGGTGACGTCGGCGATGATCGCGTTCACCGCACCCGCCGTGCCGTAGAGAAAGGTGAACGCCAGCGTGATCAGAAACGACGGCAGTGCGAGGACGGTGTCGATGAGTCGCGCCACGATCGTGGAGCCGGGGAACGGCACGAAGGCGAGGACGATCGCCAGGAAGGTACCGAGGATCAGCGCCCCCAGTGTCGAGGCGACGGCGACCTGCGCGGTCCGCAGGAGCGCGGTCCGGAAGATCTCGCTGGACAGTACTGCACCCCAGGTGCTTTCACCGGTGCCGCCCGCTGATTCGGTCAGCACCCGCACGAGTGGGTACACCGCGATGATCAGCACGATCACGAGCGGTGGCCACACCCAGACTGCGCTGCGCGATCGCAGGGGGCGGTTCGGTTGCGGTGGTGGCGTGGACGTGGCGTCGTCGGTGAGTAGTGCGCCGGCGCTCATCGCGGGGTGCCCTCGGAGGCGACGAGGACGCCGATGGGGTCCGGGAAGCGCACGCCGACAACCGAACCCGGTGCGTAGTCGACGTGACCGACGACGTCGGCGTCGATGAGCTGATCGGGCAGTCCTTCGACGGCCAGGCTGACGCGCGTCGTCGAGCCCCGCCACACCGACCCGTCCACCCGCGCCCACATCGAGCCGTGTGCGCCGGCCGGCGCCACCTCGACGTCGTGCGGCCGCACGCAGATCAGCGCCGGCGACCCCGGTGCCCACCGCTGGACAGGTTCGGGTGCGTTGGTGGAGAACATCTTTCCGCCCGCCTCCACCAGCGCGGTGGAGCCGGAGACCCGACCCACGGTGCACGGGATGAGGTTGGCGCCGCCGAGGAATCCGGCAGTGAAATCGGTTGGTGGCCGCGACCACAACTCGTCGGCGGTGCCCAGATCCACCAGGCTCGCGTCCCGCATGACGCCGATTCGGTCGGCCAGTGCGAGCGCCTCGGTCTGATCATGGGTGACGTAGAGCATCGTGGTGTCGGGCAACGCATCCCGAAGGTGCTGCAACTCGACGACCATCGACGACCGCAATGCGGCATCAAGGGCGGCGAGCGGCTCGTCGAGCAGCAGGACCTCGGGCCGGATGGCCAGGGCACGGGCGATCGCGACGCGCTGCTGCTGGCCACCGGACAACTCGCGGGGGAGCCGGGAGGCGTACTCGCCCATCGCGACCATCGACAGCGATTCCTCGACGCGTTCGGCAATGACCTTGCGCGGCAGGCGTCGTGCCTTCAGCCCGAATGCGACGTTGTCGGCGACCCGCATGTGCGGGAACAGCGCGTAGGACTGGACGACCACGCCGATGCCGCGTTTGGCGGGCGGTAGATCGGTGATGTCGTCGCCGTTGAGGAAGACCTGACCCGCGCTCGGCCGGACGAAGCCCGCCAGCGCCTTGAGCGCCGTGGACTTGCCGGAACCGCTCGGACCGAGGAGCGCTATGGTCTCGCCACGCCGGGCCCGAAGGGTGAAATCGCGGAGTGCATCGGTCGACTTCTTGCCGCGGCCATAGGTGACCGACACACGATTGAACACGATGCTGTCGGGTGCCTTGACGGCTGTCGTGGCATCGGTCTCGGTGGCGCGGCCGGCAAGTGCCGAGCGGCGGATCGGGTTGTCGCTCATGTCAGTTCCCGGTGGCCTTCTGGTAGGCGGCGACGTCGGCGTCGAGAGTACTGAGCACCGCATTCCAATCGGGCCGCCACACGGTGACACCCTTGATGGCCGCGACGGGGCTGTCGGGGCCGTTCGGTGCGGTCACGTCGGTGCGGACCGGGATACCCAGCGCGTCGGTGGCGACGGTGTTCTGCACGTCCTTGCTGACCAGGTAGGCGAGTAGTTTCTTGGCCTCTTCCGCATGCGGTGCACCCTTGGTGACACCGGCGAAGTAGGGGAGCGAGACGGTGGTGCGGGTGCCGTCGGGCATGGCCGGGAAGAACAGGGAGAACTTCGAGCCGTCGTCGCGGATGGAGGCGAGATTCATCTGAACATCGCCGTTGGCCACCAACAGTTCTCCGTTGCTGACCTTGGGCTGCAGCTTGCCGGTCGAGCTGGACGGACCGACATTGTTGGTCTGGAGTTTGGCGAGGTAGTCGAGGGCCTGCTGGTTGCCCATCAGGTGCTGCAACAGCAGGAGCACCGCGGTTCCGTCGCCGGCCTGCCCGGGTGTGGAGTACTGGATCTTGCCCTTGTACTGCGATGCGAGCAGGTCATCCCACGTGCGCGGTGCGGGCTGGGCGGAGGGGTTGGCGATGAAGCTCAGCGTGTTGTCGACGATGGCGACATAGTTGCCGTCGGCGGCATTGTTGCCCTGGGCGATTGCGGCATCCTGCACGCCGGAGGACTGCAGGAGTTTGTCGGCGTCGGCGCGCTGGATGAACGGCGGCAGTGTGACCAGCAGGTCCGCCTGCGGGTTGGACTGCTCCTTCTGGACGCGCGAAACCACCTCGCCGGAGCCGGCTTCCACGACGTTGACGGCGACGCCGGTCTGCTTCTGATACGCCGCGAACTGGCTCTTGTACCAGCTGCCGAGGCCGTCGGCGCTGTACACGGTGAGTGTCGTGGCGCCCGACGACGACTGGGTGCCGGTGCCGCCGCACGCGGCGGTCAGAGTGAGGGCGGCCGCTGCAGCAGCGACTGCAACGGCGCGGGTGAGGTGTCGAACTCGCATGGGTGCTCCTGGTCTGGACAAGTTGCGATCGGGGCGTGTGCTCCACCATCATCACCGTTTGGTCTAGACCAAAGAAGGTCTGCCAGGAAAACGTTCGGTTAACTTTTGGTCTAGACCGAACCCGGTATGCTTGCGGGCATGACTTCACCAGCAGAGATCGTCGCCGAGGTGACCGCCCTGCTCGACTCGCTCCACGGTGTCTACGACGAGCTCGCCGTCGACGAGTTCGAGCATGCGACGCAAGCCGCGTGGCAGGCGCAGGTCAACGGTGCAGACGACGAACTTGTGCTCGCCGCGGCGCTCCACGACATCGGGCACAGTCCGCTGATCGATGACCATGCTCATCACGACCGCGCCGCATGTGCGTGGTTGGCACCACGATTCGGCGAGAGGGTGGCGTGGCTGGCCGGCGCGCACGTGGCGGCCAAACGTCATCTGGCCGCGACCGAACCGGGCTATGCGGAGTCGCTCAGTGATACATCCGTTGACTCCTTGGAGCATCAGGGCGGCGCAGGCGACGTCGGGATCGAGTGGACGGACCACCGCTGGTGGTCGGATGCGGTACGGCTCCGCCGATTCGACGATGCGGCGAAAGTTCCTGGTGCGCAGGCGATCAGCGTCGACGACCTGTGTCGTATCGCCGGATCGGTCGCCGAACGAGCAGTGGCGACGCAGGAGGCGCTCGGTGCGCGAGACTCCTAAGTACTACCAGGTGCGCACCGGACTGGAGGAGAAGCTCGCCGGCCTCGAAGAGGGTGATCCGGTGCCGGCCGAGCGCGCGCTCGCCGAGGAGTTCGCCGTTGCACGCGAGACCGTCCGACAAGCCCTGCATGATCTGCTCGTCGAGGGGCGGATCGCGCGGCGCGGTCGTGGCACCGTCGTGTCGGCGCCGAAGTTGGTGCAGCCGTTGTCATTGCAGTCCTACACCGAGGGCGCGAAGAAGCACGGACGGACTCCGAGTCGAGATCTGGTGCAGTTCATCGAGGTTGATGCCGACGACGCCCTCTGTGATGACCTCCAATTGCCCCCAGGCTCGCGCGTGCTGCACCTCGAACGTGTATTGCTCGCGGACGGAGCGAAACTCGGCCTCGAGATCACCTATCTGCCCGTCGATCGCTTCGGCGACTTCTTGACCACCTTTGATCCCGCCACCTCTCTCTACGCGGCAGTCCGTGCGACAGGCGTCGATTTCGCCTCCGCCCACGAACGGATCGAGACGGCGCTCGCCTCTCCTCGCGAGGCGGCGCTCCTCGAAACCACGACGTCCATGCCGATGATCCTGTTGCACAGGCGATCTCTCGACTCCGACGGCCGGCCGATCGAAAAGGTCCGTTCCCTCTACCGCGGCGACCGCATCGCCTTCGAAGCGGTCCTGCGGGAGTAGCGCGCCGCGATTTCCTCGGTGGTGCGGACAATGCTCGGCGAGCGGGGTCTCGAGGCTCGTCGCTGGCGCTCCTCGGCACCTCGACCATCGGAGTAGAACGACGGCCGTTCCTGGCCGATGTTCGACCCTTCCCTCCGATGGTCGAGCGCTTCTACCGCCGATGCTCGACCGCTTCTTCCCGATGGTCGAGGTGTGAGCCGCGTGCGGCGAGCCTCGAGACCCTGGTGAGATGACAAGTATCGCAACCACATCCACTACCCGATCGATGAAATAGAGCGCCCAGTCGATGAGTGGAGAATAGTTGTCCACAGATTTCTCCAGCCTGGCGATCATCGCACCGGTTTTGTCGGTACCCCTTCGTACACTTGTGCCCATAGGTTGGATCACCGATCGCGGGAGGGGAGGTTTCGGGTGTCGACGACGTTGACGTTCACCGATCCGGGTGCCGATGCCGCCGCGATCGCAGCCATGTCGCGCGATGAGCTCACCGAGACCGGTCCGGACCTGCTACGCGAGTCCCGCAAATACGAAGCCCGGACGGTCCTGGCTGCCGCCGCGCTGGCGGAGCGGGTGTATCGGGAGCGTTTGGCGGGCCAGTCCGAGGTCGAGGTGTGGGGTTCGGTGATCGAGCACGCCGACAAACTCGCACGCGCCGAAGTGTCTCTGCAGTTCAAGGTCTCCCGCAGCAAAGCCGGGAGTTGGATAGCTCTGGCGGATCTGTTGGAGAAGTTCCCGCTGATCCGTGCCGCCTATCTGAACGGTGAACTGTCCACGAATCGGGTCTCGATCATGGCGCGCGCCGCCCAGCGTGGCGCGGACACCGACACCGACACCGACAGCGACACCGACACCGTCGATACCGGTGACGAGTCCGAGATGTCGTTCGAGGAGATCGTCCTGGAATACGGGTCCCGCGCCACGACGGATCCGGTGCTGTCGCAACAACTCGACGCCGCACTGATTTCAATGAACCCCGACAGTGTCATCGAGGACCGTGACACCCTCACCGATCTCGTGGGAAACGTGACCATCACCCCCGACGTTGCCGGGCACTCCTCTCTGGATGCGGTTGTTCCCGCCCATTACGGGGTGTTTCTCACGACGCAGATCAACGCCCTCATCGATGAACGGACCTGCCGCAAGGACCCCCGCCGCGTGGGATCGCTGCGAGTCATCGCACTCGGGGAGATCACCGGCGTCCCGGGCGCCCGGCTTGATTGCGAATGCGGACACGACGACTGCGCGAAAGGCGGTGCTGCCCGTGACGAGTCGGCGGAGACACCCGCTGACGCTGCGGATGCGGCAGCGTGGGACGACCTGATGCCCGAACCTGTCGACGCCGATGTACCTGAAGTCGAGGACATCGAACCTTCCAGTGCGCCGGAAACTTCCGATGAGCATGACCCAGTTGAGCTGGTGGAGCCGGTCGCGGAACCCGAGATCCCCGACCCGACTGGACCTTCCACCCCTCCTGAGGTGGCGGTGGCGTTCGGGCGGGCCCTGGTCGTACCCGGTGCACCCGTCCTGACGGTGTTGAAAGATCCGGACGGGATTCTCGTGCCTCGGTTGCAGGGATACGGGCCGATCGACCGCGACTACGCCACCACCCTCGCCGACGTGGCGAAGACCATCCACTACCCCGAATCCGTACGGACGGCTGGTCCGTTGATCCCGCAGATCTCCGACCGGCCCCAAGCACCACCGGCCGATCCGACCGGACACGGAGGTCACACCGTGCCATCACCTGGGGCATTGACCTATGCACCCAGCGCCACCTTGCGCGCTGAGGTGTTGGCCAATGATGCCTGGTGCCGATACCCGTACTGCAGCAGGCCGTCACACCTGTGCGACCTCGACCACCGGCGACCCTTCAACCACACCGACCCCGAGGCCGGAGGGTGGACGGTACTCGGTGACCGCATCCCACTGTGTCGGGCCGATCATCAACGCAAGCATCTCGCGGAGTGGGTGCCGACGCTCTACACCGACCGACGGGTGGAGTGGCGGAACCGACGGAGTGGGCAGGTGATTGTCACCTACCCGCGGTGACGGTCGCTTTTGCTGTGGGATGGAACCAGCTGTGGCTCACCGGGTCTCGAGGTTCCTCGCTGGCGCTCGTCGCACCTCGATCACCATGAAAAGGCACCTCGACCACCACGAAAAGCACTACCGGGCGCGAAGTGACAGCGCCACCACCAGTCGGGTGGCGGGGTCGTCGAGGTCCATGTCGGTGAGGTCGCGAATGCGACGGATGCGGTAGCGCAACGTATTCGGGTGGATGTGGAGTGCCTCGGATGCTGCGCGGACGTCGCCGAAATGATCGAGATAGGCGCGCAGTGACGCGGTGAGGTCGCCGCCGGATTCGGTATCGCGGTCGGCGAGTTCGACGACGCGTCTGTCGATCAGGTCGGGGTTGGCCGAGAGCAGGGCGACGATCTCGCCGAGCAGCACCCCGGTCTGGGACGCCGACACCGTCGTCACCGGGTCGATGAGGTCGGACTCCCGTTGTGCCGCATCGAGAACCCGATCGGCAAGTCGGCGAAGCTCGGGGACCTCGGACAGTCCTGCTGCCGGTCCGGCGACGACGGCGCGCACCGATGTCTGAAATTGCCGGTCGGCGGCCTCGACCGCCGAATGGGCCCACGCCAGGACCGAGCCGACCCCGGGGCCGTTCCCCTCCGACCCGTCGCCCGGCAGCACCACGTAGGCACGCGTCCCGAGCGTGGTGGTCACCGAAAGCGGCCGCAAAGCGCTGGCGTGCAACGTCAATGCCGACACGACACCCGCCGGAATGCCCGAACCGGCGACCTCGCCGACGCTCGGCCCGCGACCAGCGAAGCCGACAACGATCACCGGTGCGTCGGACGCGATGCCGAGTTGCGCCCCCAGATATCCCGCGTCGATGCTCTCGCCATGTGCGCCGAGGAGCCGCCGAACGATCTCGTCGTGACCGGTCCCCGCCGCCCGGCGTCGCGAAATCACCCGTGCCGCAACGGCAGCGGCCCCTCGAAGGATGGTCTCGGCGTCGGTGGCGAACTCCGAGTCGCCCTGCTGCAGCCAGACGACTCCCAGGAAGTCCGGACCGGAGCGGATCGGTGCAGCCATCCGCGGCCGTAGACCCAGGTCGGTGCGCGCGGCCACCCGCACGACCCCGTGCGAGGTACGCAGGGCGTCCATCACACCCCACTGGCGCAGCCACGCCAACATCTCCGGTGGCCCCTCGCGACCGAGAATCGACAATCGCCGTAGCTCGTCGGCCTCGTCACCGGCGCGACTGTAGGCCAACACGTGTGAACGTTGATCCTCGATGCTGACCAGGCCGTGGGTGCGTCGGGCCACCTCGGCGGCGAGTTCGAACAGGTCGCCGCTGGTGCCCGACGCCCACGCCCCGGACGCCAATGCATCGGGGTCGCCGACACCTGCTGCGGTGTCGAGGACGCGAATCAACAACTGGTAGATCCGCTCCCACCGTGCGTGCGGGTCGACGTCGATGACCGCGATCCCCGCTGCGGCGAGCGCCTCGGTCACTCCCGAACCGGGGGATTTGAGCATCACCGCAATCGGCGGAGCGGCAGCGATCGTCGGAAGCCAGTGCACCACATCGGCTTCCGACGTACCGACCATCAGGAAGACGTCGGCACCGCGCGCGGCGGCGCCCAACGGCAGGCGCAGGTCGTCGGGGTCGAGCAACGCCACCGACCCGACGGTCACGTCGAGGCCCCGTGGTGCCTCCACCAGCGTCACGAGCGTCGCGTCGAGGGCGAGCACCAGCCGCCCCAGCCCGATCCGCGCCTCGTCCATACCTCGAATCTACGGCCCCGGCCGATGAATACACACGTGCCCGCCGGGGAAGAATCCCGGCGGGCACGTGCGGGGCTGCAGAGTGGATCAGTACGAGGTGGATCGGTACGGGGCGATCACAGGATCGTGAGCATCTCGTTGTAGGTGGGCAGCGGCCACAGATCGTCGGCGACGATGGTCTCGAGCTTGTCCGACGCGGTCCGGACTTCGGCCATCGCCGGGATGAGCGAGGCGAGCGCGTATTCCGACTCCGCCTCGACGGTGTCGCCGTGGAATCCGGCGATGGCCTCCTCGAGGGCGTCCATCTTCTTGTTGAGCGCCTTGACCGAGGTGGTCATCGTCAACAATGCCGGGGTCTCCATGTCGATGCCCGCGGCCTTCAGGCTCGCCGCGGTGGACGCGAGCTCGCCCATGTACCGGGTCGCGGCCGGTAGGATCATCGTCTTGGCGATCTCGAGGGTTTCCTTCGCCTCGACCAGCAGCGCAAGCGCGTACTGCTCGAGTACGACCTCCTTGCGGGCCTTGAGTTCCCGCTCGGACAGGATGCCGTACTTGGCCATCAACTCCTTGATCTCCGGCTCGTCGAGCTGGGCCATCGCGTCGACCGTGGTGCGCAGATTCAGCAGACCACGAGACGCCGCCTCCTCCTGCCAGGCATCGGAGTAGCCGTCGCCGTTGAACACGACCTTGCCGTGATCGGTGACGATCGCCTCGAGCAACTTCTGCACTGCCGCATCGAAGTCGGTGCCCGCGGCGGTCTCCGTCTCCAGGAAGGTGCACACGTAGTCCAGCGAGTCGGCCAGCATCGCGTTGATGGCCACCATCGGGTCGGCGATCGACTGGTTGGAGCCGGGGGCCCGGAACTCGAAACGGTTGCCGGTGAAGGCAAACGGGCTGGTGCGGTTGCGGTCGCCGGCGTCGGCCTTGAGCGGGGGCAGGGTGTCGACGCCGAGTTCGAGGACGCCGGTCTGCTTGCTCTCCTTGGCGCCGCCCTTGGCGATCTGGTCGAAGACGTCGGCCAACTGCTCGCCGAGGAAGATCGAGATGATCGCGGGCGGGGCCTCGTTGGCGCCGAGGCGGTGGTCGTTGGACGCCGAGGCCACCGACGCGCGCAGCAGGCCACCGTATTTGTGCACACCGCGGATGATGGCCGCGCAGAACACCAGGAACTGCTCGTTCTCGTGCGGGGTGTCGCCCGGATTGAGCAGGTTGCCCTGATTGCTGTTACCCAGCGAGAAGTTGACGTGCTTGCCCGAACCGTTGACGCCGGCGAAGGGCTTCTCGTGGATCAGACAGACCATGCCGTAGCGTTCGGCGACCTTCTTCATCGTCGTCATCATCAGCTGCTGATGATCATGGGCGAGATTGGACTTCTCGAACACCGGCGCCAACTCGAACTGGCCGGGAGCGACCTCGTTGTGCCGCGTCTTGGCCGGGATGCCCTGCTTGAACAACTCGCGGTCGAGCTCGATCATGAACGCCAGCACACGATCCGGGATGGACCCGAAGTAGTGGTCGTCGAACTCCTGGCCCTTGGACGGCTTGGCGCCGAACAGGGTGCGGTTGGCGGTCATCAGGTCGGGTCGGGCGAAATAGAAATGACGGTCGATCAGGAAGTACTCCTGCTCGGCTCCGGCATAGGAGACGACGGTGTCGACGTCTTTGTGTCCGAACAACTTCAACAGTCGCATGGCCTGCTTGCTCATGGCCTGCTGGCTGCGCAGCAGCGGTGTCTTCTTGTCCAGGGCCTCACCGGTCCACGAGATGAAGATCGTGGGAATGCACAGCGTGTTGCCGTTGGGGTTCTCGAGGATGTAGGCGGGGCTGGTGACATCCCACCCGGTGTAGCCGCGGGCCTCGAAGGTGCCACGCAGACCGCCGTTGGGGAACGACGATGCATCCGGCTCGCCCTGCAGCAGCGTCTTGCCCTGGAATTCGGCGAGCGAACCGTCGGAGCCGTCGGGCTCGAGGAACGAGTCGTGCTTCTCGGCGGTGAACCCGGTGAGCGGGTAGAAGACGTGGGCGTAGTGCGAGGCACCCTTCTCGATCGCCCAGTCCTTCATCGCCGAGGCGACGTAGTCGGCGAGAGTCGGGTCCAGCGGCGCGCCCTTGTCGATGGTGGCCGACACGGCCTTGAACACGTGCTTGGGGAGACGCGATTTCATCACCGACAGGGTGAAGACGTTGCGGCCGAAGGTGTCGGCCAACGGCTCGGGGAAGCCGTCGGTCTCCATCTCGTAGGTGGTCACGGCCTCGATGGCCTGACGGCGCGACATGCTGCCACTCATGGGGTACTCCTGGGTTCGGTGCCCCGGATCGTCGACTGGGTGTCGTGGTCGGGCCGGGGCGTTGTGCGAGCGATACGAAGCTATGAGTGACAGGTACCCGCATCGTTGCGCCAATGTGACGTACGTGAAAACTCGGTTCAGTTTCCTGTTGTGTGCAGGTCACGTGAGGTGATGGCGAGTGCGGCAACGACGATGCCCACCACGATGCCGATGCCGGTGTCGAGCACTCGGTCCACCGCCATCTCGGGTGACAGGCCGGCGCCCAACCCGGTGAGCAGCAGTGCCATCGGGGTCACCGCCAGTGAACAAATCGCGTAGTTGACGGTGGAGAAGATCTCCGCGCACGTCTGCAGGACCACGATGGCCGCCACCGCGCCCCAATAGCCGAGCGGCAGCGCGAGCAATGCCGCGGCGATCGCCGCACCGCCGATGTTGCCGAGCAACCGGGCCACCCCGCGACTGACCGTGTGGTGATAGCTCACCCCCTGCATGGCGGCCATCGCTCCCATCGCGGCCCACATCGGGTGCGCGAGCCCCGCCGCCGCGGCGACTCCCGCGGCCGCCGCCGCGGCCACCGTGATGCGGGCCGCCGAGATCAGCAGATGGCGTCGGGTGTGCGAGGAGTGACCTCCGGACAGTTGCGTCCACAGGGATTCCCGCGCAGCCGATCCGGGGATCTCGGTGCGGCCCCGGCCGGTCGACATCGCGATCAGCCAGGGCGCCAACGCGGCGAGCAGGCCGATCACCGAGCCCAGGGCGGTGGCCGCGACAGCCCGGCCGACGTCGGAGAGATCGCCCGCGAAGCCGGCCGCTCCGGTCGCCGCGAAGACGAAGATGATGCCTCCCGGGCCGACGATGTGCAGCGCCGACACCAGATAGGCGGCGGCACCGGCGAGGGCCGAGATGACGCCGATCTCGACCACCAACGATCCGGAGAATGCGCCGAGCGCGGCACCGATACCGACGGCCGTGGTGATCGCGACGGCAAGCACGCCCAGCCGGCCCGCACGTACCGGATAGGGGTCGGGCCGGCAGAACGCCGAAATCAGTGTGCCGAGAGCGGCCAGTCCGGCGATGTCCCGATGACCGGTCAGTCCGCCGATCACCAGGACCACGCCGACGGCCATGCCCACCCGCAGTGGTGCGGCGTAGCCGATCCGGCTGGTGTCCACCGACAACGCCTCCCGCCACGCCCGCACGCTCACCGCGTGGCGCAGTGCGGCCCGACGGGAGGGGCGAGCGGGCAGGGCGAGGTAGGGAGAGGCCGTGGACATGAAATTACTTTATCACTATTTTACTAGTAAAATATGTGATCGCGACTACGATGAGCCGCGTGACCGACGCCGCCGACGCAGCCCGGGATGCGGGCCCCCGCGACCTGGTCGACCGGATCATCGACGAGTGGGCGCAGGCCTTTCCCGATATCGACGTCGCCCCCATCGGCGTACTCGGTCGGGTTCAGCGCATCGCTGCGATCTCCAAT
Organism: Gordonia polyisoprenivorans NBRC 16320 = JCM 10675; assembly: GCF_000241325.1. Classification (GTDB taxonomy): domain Bacteria; phylum Actinomycetota; class Actinomycetes; order Mycobacteriales; family Mycobacteriaceae; genus Gordonia; species Gordonia polyisoprenivorans. The sequence goes on from NZ_BAEI01000011.1 coordinate 104,410, forward strand.
GCCCAACTCGACCGCAATCTCGAGGAGCACGGAATCGGTCGATCGGAGTTCGACGTCCTCGGTGCGCTGGTGCGCGCCCGGCGGCCGCTGCGAGCCAGTGAGGTCGTCTCGACGACGACACTCAGTGGTGCATCGATCACCAAGATCAGTGAAAGTCTTTCTCGGCGAGGGCTCTTGGAGCGCAAGAAGTCCGAGCGGGACGGTCGGGTCGTGCTGCTGCGGCCCACCGACGCCGGCCGCAGGCTTGTCGATGCCGAGTTGCCACGCCGCCTGCGTGACGACGAGGACGCACTGGCGGCATTGACCGACCGGGAACGGGCGACGCTCGCGGCGTTGCTGCGCAAGATCTCGCTCGTCGTCGGCGGCTGACCGCCGCTTGCGCGCAAGTTCTTGACACAATCTGGAAACACTGTCTAGTTTTCTCGCAACACTCGACGTTGCTGTCCGACAGGGGTTTCATGCGCACATTCTCTCGCCGTCAGGTGCTCGCCGGTGCCGCCGGCGCCGGGGTCACCGGGGTGATCGCCTCCACCGCCGGGGTCGGCCGCGGCTTCGCGACGCCGGGCCGAGCCGTTCCGACCACACGCGAGGAACACCGCGTCGTGGTGATCGGCTCCGGATTCGGTGGGGGAGTCACGGCCTTACGGCTGACCCGTGCCGGGGTGCCGGTGGTGCTCCTCGAACGCGGACGACGCTGGCCGACCGGACCGAATTCGACGACCTTCCCGAGTGCCACCCATCCCGACAAGCGCATCCTCTGGCACCAGTCGACACCACAGGTCTTCGGTCGTCCGCTGTCGGTGGAACCCTATGTGGGCCTGTTCGAATCGATTGCCGGACAGAACATGACACCCATGGTCGCCGCCGGCTGGGGTGGGGGCTCACTGGTCTATCAGGGCATGACCCTGCAACCGTCGGAAGAAGTGTTCGGCGCGCATTTCCCCGCCGGTCTCGACTGGCCGTCGATGAACGGCACCTACTATCCGCGGGTCGCACGCATGCTCGGCGCGCAGGTCGCCCCCGACGCGTTGATCCGCACCCCCAACTACCGGGTCGTCCGCGAGTTCGCCGCCCATGTGCGGCGCGCCGGACTGCCGGTGCAGAAGATCCCGATGCCGATCGACTGGAACTATGCCCTGGCCGAGGTGGCCGGGAAGATGCGCCCGTCCTACACCAACGGCGACGGCGCGATCGGCGTCAACAACGGCGGCAAACACAGCGTCGACGTCACCTACCTGGCGCAGGCGGAACAGACCGGACTTCTCGATGCCCGAATCCTGCACGACGTCACCGAGATCCACCGCGAACCGACCGGCCGCTGGCGCGTGACGGCGAACCGGACCGATGAGACCGGCCGGGTCCTCGAGACCGTGATCCTGTCCACCCCGACGTTGTTCCTCGCCGCCGGCTCGATGAACACCAGCCGAATGCTGGTGCGCGCCGGGGCAACCGGAGCGATCACCGATCTCCCGGACGCCGTCGGCACCGGCTGGGGCACCAACGCCGACCGGATCTACATCTGGAATGCCCCCACCGCCGATTTCGGTGCGGCGCAAGGGGGCCCGGTTGTGTACGGCAGCCTCAACTGGTCCGACCCGCAGCACGCGTTCACCGTCATCCAGGCGTCCATCCCGCCGATCCCGGTCAACACCCACTCCACGATGATGGTCGCCTACGGCGTCAGCGCCGGGCGCGGACACTTCATCTACGACGCCGCCACCGACCAAGCGGTCCTGCAATGGCCGCACGAAGGGGACTCGATACTCCAAAACCGTTACATCACCCCGGCGGTGAACCGCATCGCCGGACCGGACTCCACCCTGATCGACACCAACGCGGTGCTCCCGTCGACCTGGCATCCGCTCGGCGGCGCGTCCATGGGCACCGTGTGCGACCTGGAAGGTCGGGTGCACGGCCAACGCGGACTCTACGTCGTCGACGGTGCACTGATGCCCGGCACCTGCGCCGCCTGCAACCCGTCGATGACCATCGCCGCGGTCGCCGAACGCGCGCTGGACCGCATCATCGCCACCGACGTCGGCTCACTCATCTGAGGGTGTCGACGCCGCCGCGGTGGGCATGGCCTCGAGGGCGGGCCGGAGCCAGCGGTCGAGGAAAGCGCGCAATTCGGCGTCGGTGCGGGCGGCGTCGTCGACGACCACCAGCGACAGGCTCAGCAGGGCCGTCATGTCGACGATGTCGTCGACGTGCGGTGCGTACTGCGGCGACGCCACGATGATCGGGTGCAGGATCTGCGTGGCGACCTCCCGGGTCCTCGACATCGCGCCGTCATCGAAGAACGGATGGCTTTCCTGCGAGGTCATGAGCATCGACAGAGCCGGATCGGCGGCGGCCATCGAACGGCCGGCGACGATGAATTCGACGAGGTAGTCGGTCAGATCGGTGATGCCCTCGAGCCGCGCGTGGATGGCGCCCATCGCGGTGATCGCGAGCTCGCCGAGCGCCTGGGAGACGAGATCCTCGCGGGAACCGAAGATCGAATACACCGTCTGCCTCGACACGCCCGCCGACGCGGCGACGGCCGCGATACTCGCCCCGGCAAAACCCTCAGTGGCGATCAGGCTGAGCGTCGCGTCGATGATCTTCCCTCTCGAACGCATGCCCTCGATTATGACGCCGCGTCCGCACCCGCCCGGCCGCGCCACGCTGGGCCGGTGGGTTGTGTGCCGGGCCTGCGCACCGACCGCCTACTGTGGGCTGCACGACCTGCCGCCACCGGCGGGTCTCGGCTCACGTCGACAGGGGAGGTCCAGACCAATGAGTGTGGTGCGCCATTCGTCCACGATCGAGGTGGCACGCGACCGCGTGTTCACCTACATCAACGACTACGAGAACGTTCCGGAGTACATGTTCGGGATTCATCAGTTCACTCCGCGGACAGACCTGACCAGCGGCAAGGGCTCGGTCTTCGACGTCGCGATCAAGGCGGGACCGAAGACCCTCAAGTCCACGGTCGAGACCGTCGAGTGGGTCGAGAACGAACTCATCGTGCTCAGGGCCATCGAGGGCTTCCAGGCCAACACCACCTGGCGCTTCGCCGACCTGGATGCGGGCGGTACCAAGGTCGACGCCGAATTCGAGTACATCCTGCCCGGCGGTCTGGCCGGAAAAGCGCTGGGCGCGATCATGGATCCGTTCGCGGCCCAGGCGATCAAGCACACCGACGCCAAGCTGCGCTCGGCGCTCGCGGAGTAGTCGCGCGTGGTGAATGTGGCCGCGACGTTGTTCGACCTGGCGCAGCGGCGATCGTTGTTGCCGGGCCCGGTGGAGAACGCGGTGACCGGACCCGGTCGTGATGTCTCCGGCCTGACGGTGCTGGTGACCGGTGCCTCGGCAGGTATCGGGCGCGAAGCGGTGCGTGCGCTCGCCGCGCGCGGCGCCCATCTCATCGCCGTCGCCCGCCGCTCCGACGAGCTGCGGTCATTGGCGTCGGAGACCGGATGCGACCACATCGTCGCCGACCTGTCCGCCGAGGCCGGCGTGGCAGCGCTTCTCGACGAACTCGGTGATGGGCGGATCGATGTCCTGGTGAACAACGCGGGACGATCGATCCGCCGGTCGATCCTCGACTCCACCGATCGGCTGCACGACTATCAGCGGACGATGTCACTGAACTACTTTGCCGCGGTCCAACTCTCGCTGGGTCTGCTGCCCGGGATGGTCGAGCGCGGATCCGGCCAGATCGTGAACATCTGCACGTGGGGCCTGATGGCGGGAACGTTCCCACGCTTCTCCGCCTACGCCGCGTCCAAGAACGCCCTCGGGATCTTCGGACGCAGCCTCAACGCCGAACGTCCACACCCCGGCGTCTGCGCCACCAACGTCTACTACCCACTGGTGCGGACCGAGATGATCGCTCCCACAGCGGAATACGACGACGTACATGCGCTCGACGTGGCCGAGGCAGCGAACTGGATCCTCCGCGCGATCACCCACCAGCCCGAGGAGGTCGCACCCGCGGCCCTGCGTGCGGTGCTGCCCGTCCTCGACTACCTCTCACCGGCGGTCGCCGACCGCGCCATGCGCTCCCTGACCTGAGCGCACCGGGACCGAGCTCGTAACAAAGCCCTCGCGCCGGGCGTGATCGTGCGCTAACCTCGGCAGTGCGACTGGCGCAGCCGGAATCGACCGGCAAGGAGCACGTTCGGAGACATCGTCCGCCTGGGTGTCGATCCCCGACGAAGGAACGTGCCATGGCCCGATCACAACCCATCACTGCCGCACATCCCAGCGATGCCGCACACCCCGCGCAGACCGGCCGCCACCACGTGGTGATCATCGGCTCGGGTTTCGGCGGGCTCGCCGCGGCTCGCCGACTCGCCCACGCCGATGTCGACGTCACGGTCATCGCCCGCACCACCCACCACCTGTTCCAGCCGCTGCTGTATCAGGTGGCCACCGGGCTCATCTCGCAAGGCCAGATCGCCCCACCGATGCGGGTGATCCTGCGCAATCAGCGCAACGCGCGGGTCGTCCTCGGCGACGTGGAGAGCATCGACCTCCAGCAGCGCAGGGTCACCTCGCATCTGCTCGACCGCGAACTCACCACCGGTTACGACAGCCTCATCGTCGCCGCGGGTGCCGGCCAATCCTATTTCGGTAACGACCATTTCGCGGAGTTCGCACCCGGTCTCAAGACCATCGACGACGCCCTCGAACTCCGCGGACGTATCCTCGGCGCCTTCGAACAGGCCGAGTTGTCCACCGATCCCGACGAGCGTGCCCGCCTGCTGACGTTCGTGGTGGTCGGCGCAGGTGCGACCGGGGTGGAGATGGCCGGGCAGATCGCGGAGATGGCGGCCAAGACGCTGCGCGGCGCCTTCGACTCCATCGATCCGACGCAGGCGCGGGTCATCCTCCTCGACGCGGCGCCGTCGGTACTTCCGCCGTTCGGGCGCAAGCTCGGAGGACGGGCTGAAAAGCGTTTGCGCTCACTGGGAGTCGATGTCCAACTGGGGTCGATGGTCGTCGACATGGATTACGACGGGCTGGTGGTCAAAGACCCCGACGGCACCACCCGACGCATCGAGAGCCAGTGCAAGGTGTGGTCGGCGGGTGTCGCGGCCAGCCCACTCGGCCGCCATCTCGCCGAGCAGAGTGGGGCCGAGACCGACCGCGCCGGACGGGTCCGGGTGCAGCCCGATCTCAGTCTGCCCGGCCACGCCGAGGTGTTCGTCGTCGGCGACATGATGGCACTCGACGGGGTGCCGGGCCAGGCCCCGGCGGCGAACCAGTCCGCGCGGTACGCCGCCGACACCATCATCGCTCGGCTCAACGGCAGTCTGCGGGCTCGAAGGCCGTTCTCCTACTGGGACAAGGGGTCGATGGCGACGGTCTCGCGGTACTCGGCGGTCGCCAGCGTGCCGATCCCCGGGACGTCGCGGCACATCGAGTTCTCCGGTTATCTCGCCTGGCTCGGATGGCTGTTCCTGCACCTGATCTACCTCGTCGGATTTCGCAACCGCTTCACCACGCTGATCGATTGGCTCTTCGCGTTCACCTCGCGCAGCCGCAACCAACTCGCGGTCACCGAGCAGCAGGTGTTCGCGCGCACCGTGATCGACCGGCTCGAGGAGATCGAGGAACGCGGCGCCGCCTGAGGCGCCGCCGGGGGCGAGCGCCTACAGTTTCGCCAACGCCGGCGTCAGCTTGTCGATCGCCCACGGCACCGAGTAGATCGTGGGTCCGCCGAACGCCGACGCGGTGTCGTTGGTGAGGAACACCGTCGTGCCGCGGCGCACCGCGGGCAGCGAATCCCAGCCGGGTATCGCATCGAACGCCTCGGGCCCGCCGACCAGCGGCCAGAAGATCAGCAGGTCCGAAGCGAAGATGTCGATACGTTCGGCCGACACGATCGTGCGTGCGCCACCGGGCGCGAGCCCTTTGACCGCCGGGTCGAGAACCAGGCCGAGCTCGGCGAGCAGTTTCGCGGAGGGGTCGGTGTCGCTGGTCACCACACCGAACTGATTCTGCGGGGTCAACTGTCCGAAGGTGAACGACTTGCCCTGGCTCGCCGGGTATTTCGCCTTGGTGGCCGCGATCTGCTGCTCGACCTCGGCGACGGCCTCATCGGCCTGCTGTTGCTTGCCGAAGATTCGGCCGGCTGTCGTCATCACGTCCTGCCAGCTGTCGGTGACGGTGTCGGTGGCCATCACCGGGATCGTCGGGGCGATCCGCGTCAGACGGTCGTAGGCCGCACGATCGGGCAGGTATCCGGCGAGGATCACCTGCGGGGCGAACCGCGCGATCGCGGCGACGTCGGGGGTACCGGCCTCCACGTCATAGGTGACGATCGTCGACGAGTGCTCCGGCGTCCAGGCGAAGCGATTGTTCGGGCCCGAATACCCCTGCGCGAGGAACTCCGCGGTGATCGGGACTCCGAGGCGGATCAGCGAATCCGACCACGCGCCGCCGAAGGTCACGACCTTGGTCGGATCGCTCGGAATCGTCGTCGATCCGTACTGGTGCTCGACGGTCACGGTCTCTCCCGCGGACCCGGCCGGGTCGTCGGGGGAGGAGCACCCGAGAAGGGCGACGAACACCAGGGTCAACAGGCCGGCGAGAACTCCACGAGCACACATCTCGTTAGGTTAGGCTAAATCGCCCGTATCGGACAAGGTCGACGCGGGCGTGACGACGCCATTGCTCGCCACCGATGCCGTCCGGACGTTCGGGTTAATCCCACGGTGACCGAAAGTCTGTGCCGCGTACGCGCCCGGACGCCGTCGACGTACTCGAGCAGCTCCTGACTTTCTTGCCGTGTGCGGCGCCGCCGACCTACCGTGAATCGACCATCTGGAGCGACCGAGAGACCCGGCTCGTCGACGTCGCAGCAACCCCAGAGGAGGGTGCTAACGCCGGGATCGATGGGAGTCGGCTCGTGCCATTTCATGACCATGCCCCGTTGTCGGTGCTCGATCTCGCGCCGATCAGTGAGGGCTCCAATCCTGCTGCCGCACTGGCCAACACGATCGACCTCGCGCAGCACGCCGAGCAGTGGGGGTATCGCCGCTACTGGGTCGCCGAACATCACTTCGTCGCGGTGGCCGGCTCCAATCCGGCCGTCCTGATCGGTCAGATCGCCGGTGCCACCACCACCATCCGGGTCGGGTCGGCGGCGGTTCAGGTCGGCCAGACGACCGCGGTCTCGGTCGTCGAGTCCTTCGGTCTGCTCGACGCCTTCCATCCCGGCCGCATCGACCTGGGTCTCGGACGCTCCGGTCAGCGGCGCGCGGAAGCGGTCACGGCGACACCCACGCCGTCGACACCCACGCCTTCGACACCTGCGGTGACCCTGCCGAGCATTCCCCGCCCGAGTCGCGTCGTCGACGGTGTGGTGCTCCCCGAACCGTTCGATGTGTCGGCGCTGCTGGCGAATTCGCGTCTGGCGCGCAGCTTCGAGGTGCTCACCCAGCCCGGTGCGCAGACCCCCGATTTCGCCGAGCAGGTCGCCGACATCGCCGCATTGCTCGAGGGCACCTATCGCAGCCCGTCCGGTCTCGAACTGCATGCGGTGCCCGGTGAGGGCGCCGACGTCGAGCTCTGGATCTTCGGTAGCAGCAAGGGTCAGAGCGCTCAGGTGGCCGGCGCGCGCGGACTGCCCTTCGTCGCCAACTACCACGTGAGCCCCGGCACGACGCTCGAAGCGGTGCAGGCCTATCGCGCCGCCTTCCGGCCGTCGGCGGTACTCGCCGAACCGTACGTGGTGGTCTCGGCCGATGTGGTGGTCGCCGAGGACGACGACACCGCACGCCATCTCGCCTCCACCTACGGGCACTGGGTGTACAGCATCCGCAGCGGCCACGGTGCCGTCGAGTACCCGGATCCGGCCACCGCGCCACCACTGGACGACGAGCAGCGCGCACTGGTCGCCGACCGCCTCGAGACCCAGTTCGTGGGCAGCCCCGACACCGTCGTCGAGCGCTTGGCTGCGCTCGGAAAGCTGACCGATGCAGACGAACTCGTGATCACCTCGGTCACCCATGATCACGGTGACCGGCTGCGCTCGCACGAACTCCTCGCCAAGAAATGGGGCCTCATCTGATGCGTGGCATCACCACCACCGTCGCCCGTACCGCGACGGCATCCGTTGCCGCGCTGGCCGTATTCGGCCTCGCCGCATGCGGCGGGGGCTCCTCGCAGTCCGACGACGCCGGCCCGCCGGTCTCCGGTGGCACGCTGCGCTACGGCCTCTCCGACGCGCCCACCTGCTCCGACCCCGCCCAGAGCGCCACCAACCAGACGATCTACGTGACCCGTCAGATCGTCGACTCACTGACCGACCAGGTACCCGGAAGCGGTGACCTGAAACCGTGGCTGGCGCAGAGCTGGGAGGTCAGCCCCGACGCCAAGACCTTCACCTTCCACCTCAAGCCCGACGTCACCTTCAGCAACGGCACCCCGCTGACCGCCGACTCGGTCAAGAAGAACTTCGACGCCATCGTCACCACCCTTGGTGGTGCCAAGGCTCCCTTGGCCGCAACATATCTCAGCGGCTACACCGGCACCACCGTCGTCGACCCGTTGACCGCACGGGTCGAGTTCTCCGCACCGAACGCGCAGTTCCTGCAGGCGACCTCCACCCCGCAGCTCGGCATCCAGGCCGACGCGACCGTCGCCGCCACACCCGAACAGCGGTGCCAGGGCACCAACATCGGCTCCGGGCCGTTCGTCTATTCCGCATGGCAACAAGGCCGTTCGGCCGCCCTGCGCAAACGCACCGGATATCAATGGGGCTCGGCGGTGTTCACCCACACCGGCGACGCCTACCTCGACGGGATCGACTTCACCGTCGTCCCCGAGTCGGGTGTGCGCACCGGCTCGCTGGGCTCCGGTCAGCTCGACGTCATCAGCGATGCCCTCCCCAACGACAAGGCACAGATCTCCTCGGCCGGTGGCAAGGTACTCACCGCGGTGAACCCCGGCGTGCCATTCGGCCTGCAGCCCAACGTCTCCCGCGGAGTACTCGCCGACGAACAGGTCCGCACCGCACTGCTCCCGGCGATCAACCGCACCGAACTCGTCGACACCGTGCTCGACAAGGACTTCCACCCGGCGACCGGGGTGCTGGCCGCCAACACTCCGGGTTTCCACGCCGAGACGGCGGCGCTGACCTTTGACGCCGCCAAGTCCCGGCAGCTACTCGACGCCGCGGGCTGGCGGCCCGGCCCGGATGGCATTCGCGTCAAAGACGGCCGGCGCCTGTCGTTCTCGGTGCTCTACAGTCCGGTGTTCGCCGGCAACCAGGCGATCCTCGAACTCGTCCAGCAGCAGCTGAAGAACGTCGGCGCCGACATGGCGCTCGACGTGGTGCCGGCGGCCGAGGCCACCGTCCGACAGAACGCCGGCGACTACGACGCGATCTACTACAACGTGACCCGTGCCGACGGGGATATCCTGCGCACCCAGTTCGGATTGACCACCCGAAACCTGAACCGGCGCGGTCCGATTCCCGCGTTGGATACGGCACTGGCGCAGCAGCAGAGCACCACCGACACCGCCGCTCGCAACGCGGACCTGGCCACCGCCCAGACCCAGATCATCGAGCACGGACTGTTCCTGCCCACCATCGAACTCTCCCAGGCCATCGGTGCCGCGAGCACCGCGCACCAGGTGTCCTTCGACGCCTCGGCACGCCTGCAGTTCCACGACACCTGGCTCTCGGGTCGGTGACCGGCGATGATCCGCTATCTCGCGATCCGCATCGCCTCGGCCATCGGGGTGCTGTGGGCGGCATTCACCGTCGCCTTCATCATCCTGATCCTGCTGCCCTCGGATCCGGTGTCGATCGCAACCTCGGATGCCTCGATCCCCGCCGACCCGGCCGCCGTCGCCGCCCTCAAGGCCCGCTACGGGCTGGATCGTTCGGTGTGGCAACAGTATTGGTCGGCGCTGACCGGCGCGCTGCACGGTGACTTCGGGCTGTCCATCTCCCAGGGGCGTCCGGTCACCGACGTGATCGCCGACGCCCTGCCCGGCACCGTGGCGCTCACGCTCACCGCAGTGGCACTCGCCGCGGTCGGTGGGGTCGGACTCGCGGTGCTGGCGACGTGGACCCGCTCGACGCTGCTGCGTCGGGGGCTGTTGTCCATCCCGCCGCTGGTGGTGGCCCTGCCCACGTTCTGGGTGGGACTGGTCCTGTTGCAGGTCTTCGCCTTTCGTCTGCCGTGGTTCCCGGCATTCGGGGACACCCGGCCCGGGTCCATCGTGCTGCCCGCGGTGACGCTGGCCATTCCGTACGCCGGGGTACTCGGGCAGGTGCTCGTGACCAGCATGACCGCAACCGATGCGGCGCCGTTCGTGCAGACGGCCACCGCCAAGGGGGCGAGCCGCGGGCGCGTCATCACCCGACACATCCTGCGGGTCTCGTCGCTGCCGGCGCTGACGGTGGCCGGCGTCGTCGTCGGCAACCTCCTCGGCGGGGCGGTCGTGGTGGAGACGGTGTTCTCCCGACCGGGTGTCGGCAAGCTCGCCCAATCCGCCGTTCTCGCACAGGATATCCCGGTCGTGCTTGCGCTGGTGACCCTCTCGGCGCTGGTCTTCGTCACCATCAACCTGCTCGTCGACGTCGTCTATCCGTTCCTCGACCCCCGCATCCTCAGCGGTGCGCGCCGACGGGAGCCGACGGCGCGCGACAACGACTCCCGGACGGAGCTGATCAATGTCTGACTCATCCGACACCGGTGTGTCGGTGCCGTCCTGGTCGTGGAGTCCGACGGCGGCGCGGCCCGCGGCGGTGGGGGCGTGGCTGCGGTCCAATGCCGCGGTGACCCTCGCGGTGATCGTCCTGGCACTTGCGGTCGGATTCGCCGTGGCCCCGGGCCTGTTCACCGGACGGGACCCGCTGCTGGCCGTGCCCTCGGAGAAACTCTCACCACCGGGTGCGTCGCACTGGTTCGGCACCGACAACCTCGGCCGCGACGTCTACGCGCGATTCGTCCACGGGGCGGGTCTGTCGCTGACGGCGACCATTGGTGCCGTCGGGGTCGCGTTGCTCGTGGGGGCGATCCTCGGGTTGTTCGCCGGTACCGCAGGGGCCGTCGCCGACGGGGTGATCATGCGGGCCATCGACGTGATGCTCGCCGTCCCACAACTGTTGCTGGCCCTGGCCATCGTCGCGGCCCTGGGTTTCGGCACCACCAAGGTCGCGATCGCGGTGGCGGTGGTGCTCGTCGCGAGCTTTGCGCGGGTCATGCGGGCCGAGGTGCTGCGGGTCCGCCACGCCCCGTTCGTCGAGGCGTCGCGTGCCTTCGGGGTCCCGGCCCCGGTCGTGCTCGTGCGGCACGTGTTGCGCAACTCCTACGCCCCGGTGCTCGCCCTGGCGGCCGCCGAATTCGGGATGGCGATCCTGCTGATCTCGTCGCTGTCGTTCCTCGGCTTCGGCGCCACCCCGCCGACTCCCGAATGGGGATCCCTGATCGCCGACGGCCGTGACTATCTGGCCACCGCCTGGTGGATGACCACACTGCCGGGATTGGCGATCGTGGCCGTCGTGCTCGCGGCGCACACCGTCGGCCACCGCATCTCGGCGGGAGATCACCGATGAGCCCGGTATCCGATCTCCCTGTCCTCGACGTGACCGATCTGCGCGTGGCGTACCGAACCAACGGCATCGAGACCGAGGCGGTCCGCGGAGTCGATCTCACGGTGGCGCGGGGCGAGACCGTTGCCGTGGTCGGGGAGTCCGGATCCGGGAAATCATCGGTGGCGCACGCGATCATCGGACTCCTACCGCGCACGGCGCACTCCACCGGCCGCGTACACCTCGGAGATCTGCGGATCGACGAGCTCGGCTCCCGCGCCATGAACCGGATTCGGGGCGCACGGATCGGCCTGGTTCCGCAAGACCCGGGCACCGCACTCAATCCCGTGCAACGCGTGGGTGATCAGGTCGCCGAAGTCCTGCGCATCCACGGTCGCGCCGCCCGCAAGACGGCCCGCATCCACGCGCTCGAGCACCTCGCCGACGCCGGCATCGACGATCCGGAGGTGCGCTACCACCAACTACCGCACCAACTCTCGGGCGGACAGCGGCAGCGTGTGCTGATCGCGATGGCGATGGCGTGCGAACCCGAGTTGATCATCGCCGACGAACCCACGAGCGCCCTCGACGTCACCGTGCAGCGCCGCATTCTCGATCACCTTGCCGCCCGCGCCGCCGATAGCGGCACCTCGATCCTGTTGATCACCCATGACATCGGGGTGGCCGCCGACCGTGCCGATCGGCTCGTCGTCATGTCCGGCGGGCAGATCGTCGAAAGTGGTTCGACAGCACAGATTCTCACCGAGCCGCGTCATGCCTACACCCGGCGATTGATCGCTGATGCACCCGCACTGACCTCGGGCACCCTGGCCGCACCCCGCGACGACGACGCACCGGTCATCGCACGCGCCGACCACATCTCGAGGTCGTTCCGGGTCGGTCGTGGCAACGGGTTGACCGCCGTCGACGACGTGTCGCTGGCGGTGCGCGCCGGGCAAACCCTGGCGGTGGTGGGGGAGAGCGGGTCGGGCAAGACGACCACCGCCCGCATCCTGGCCGGGCTGGAGACCCACGATTCCGGCGTCGTCGAGGCCGGTGACCGTCGCGGGGATGTCGGCTTCGTCTATCAGAACCCCTTCTCGTCGATGAACCCGAAACTGACTGTCGAACAGATCATCTCCGAACCGCTGCGTGGGGTCCCCCGAGCACAGCGCCGACGTCGCGTGGACGAGCTCCTCGCGGCGGTCGCGCTCGAACCGGGTCATGCGCGCCGACTGCCCACCGCGCTGTCGGGTGGACAGCGCCAGCGGGTGGCGATCGCGCGTGCCCTGGCCACCACCCCGAAGCTACTCATCCTGGACGAGCCGGTCTCCGCCCTCGACGTCACCATCCAGGCGCAGGTCCTGCGACTGCTCGCCGACCTCCAACGCCACCACGGCATCGCCTATCTGTTCATCTCGCACGACCTGGCCGTCGTCCGGCAGATCAGCCACCGGGTGGCGGTCATGCGCGCCGGCCGGATCGTCGAGGAGGGGCCGGTCGAGGACGTCTTCGACGACCCGCGCCACGACTACACCCGCGCGCTCCTCGCCGCCATCCCCGGAGCGGGCCGTACCGCCGGTTCCTCCACCAACCTTCCCAAGGAGTCCGCTCATGCCTGATCAGATCCACCTGGCCGTCGCGTTGTCCGATGCCGGCTGGCACCCCGGCGCGTGGCGTGAACCCGGTGCGCGCCCCACCGAACTGCTCACCGGCCGCTACTGGGCAGATCTGGTGCGCGAAGCCGAATCCGGCGCCCTCGACCTCGTCACCCTCGACGACGGTCTCGGACTGCAGCGCGACGATCCGCTACGCCCCGACGACCGGACCGATCGGGTTCGTGGACGGCTCGATGCGGTCCTCGTCGCCAACCGGGTGGCGCCCACCACACGTGCGATCGGCCTGATCCCGGCGGCGATCACGACCCATACCGAACCGTTCCACACCGCCAAGGCGATCGCCACACTCGACTACGTCGCACACGGACGTGCCGGGGTGCAGCTGCGAGTGGACGGATCGGCCGCCGATGCGCAGTTGTTCGGCCGTCGTACGCTGCCCGACCTGGTGCCCGCCGACCCCGACCCGGTGATCCTCGACGCGCTGTTCACCGAGGCCGCCGACTACGCCGAAGTACTGCGCCGACTGTGGGATTCGTGGGAGGACGACGCCGAGATACGCGACGCCGCCACCGGGCGCTTCATCGACCGCGACAAACTGCACTACATCGACTTCGCGGGTGAATACTTCAGTGTGCGTGGACCGTCGATCACCCCGCGTCCCCCACAGGGACAACCGCCCATCGCCGCACTCGGACACAACAGTTCGGCCTACGACCTGATCGGCCGCGTCGCCGACCTCGGATTCATCACCGCGCGCGATGCGGCCACCGCTACCGCGGCCGTCGCCGAGATCGACGCCGCCCGGGTGTCGGCGGGGCGTGCCGATCCGGTGCGGGTGTTCGACGATCTACTCGTCATCCTCGGCGGCACCGACGCCGAGGCCACGGCCCGAGCGGCACGACTCGACGAGCTCGCGGGCGCCGAATTACACAGTGATGCACCGATCTTCGTCGGTACCGCCGCCGGTCTCGCCGACCTCATCGAGGAGCTTGTCCCCGCCGCCGACCCGGGGCACGCGCTCGCCGGGGTGCGGCTGCGCCCCGCGGTGCTGCCCGACGACCTGTTCGCGATCACCGGCCAACTGGTCCCGGAGTTGCGTCGCCGCAAACGTTTTCGCACGGAGTACACCGCAACCACCCTCCGCGGGCACCTCGGACTCACCCGCCCCGCCAACCGCTACGCAGCCTGATCGGAGACCGCCATGACCGCACCCCGCAAGGAAATCCATCTCGCCGCGCACTTTCCCGGCGTCAACAACACCACGGTGTGGAGCGATCCCGCCTCGGGCAGTCATATCGAATTCGAGTCCTTCGAACATTTCGCCCGAACCGCCGAACGCGGCAAATTCGACTTCTTGTTTCTCGCCGAGGGGTTGCGGCTACGGGAGCAGAACGGCCTCATCTACGACCTCGACGTCGTCGGGCGGCCGGACACGTTCTCGATTCTCGCAGCACTCGGCGCCGTCACCGATCGGCTCGGCCTGACCGGCACCATCAACTCCACCTTCAACGAACCCTACGAGGTGGCACGGCAATTCGCGAGCCTCGATCACCTCACCGACGGACGTGCCGCCTGGAACGTGGTCACCTCGTGGGACGAGTTCACCGGGGAGAACTTCCGACGTGGCGGATATTTGCCGAGCTCCCAACGCTATTCGCGGGCCAAGGAGTTCCTCGACACCGCGATCGAGCTGTGGGAGTCCTGGCGTGGCGACGAGATCGTCGCCGACAAGGCATCCGGCCGGTTCCTGCAGGACGGCGCGGTCGGCGAATTCGCGCACCGCGGTGAGCAATTCGACATCGAGGGACGATTCTCGGTGCCACGCAGCCCGCAGGGTCGGCCGGTGATCTTCCAGGCCGGTGACTCCGAGGAGGGCCGTGAGTTCGCCGCTGCGAAGGCGGATGCGATCTTCTCCCGGCACAGTGCCTACGAGGAGGGACGTGAGTTCTACCGTGACGTCAAGTCCCGGCTGGCCAGGTACGGGCGTCGCCGTGAGCAGCTGCTGATCCTGCCGGCGGCCACATTCGTGTTGGGCGACACCGACGCCGAGGCGGCCGACCTCGCTCACGAGGTGCGTCTCGCGCAGGTCAGCGGTGCCACCGCGCTGCGCTTCCTGGAGCAGGTGTGGAACCGGGATCTCTCCGACGTCGACCCCGACGGTCCGCTGCCGCAGTTCGATCCGGTCGTCGGCGAGCACACCATCGCCCGCGGACGGGCCAGCGTGCGGTCCTACCGTGATCCGCTGCAGACCGCGCGCGAATGGCGCGAACGTGCCGAGGCCAACAACTGGTCGATCCGCGAACTCATCATCGAGGTGACCGGCCGGCAGGCCTTCGTCGGCAGCGCGCAGACCATCGCCGAGCGCCTGGATCACGCCGTGCAGAACGATGTCAGCGATGGCTTCATCCTCGTCCCGCACATCACGCCCGGCGGGCTCGACCGGTTCGTCGACGAGGTGGTGCCGATCCTGCAGGAGCGCGGGAGTTTTCGTGCCGATTACAGCGGTACGACGCTGCGCGACCATCTCGGGATCGACCGCGTCGCGCAGGGGTCGGGGCGCGCTGCGTCCTGAAGGAACTCAGGGGAGGTCGAGCAGTTCCTCGCAGAAGCCGCCGAAGCGGCGGTCTGGGGTCACGAGGTGCACCTCGAGAATCCAGTGGCATTGCCGGCCGGCGCGGTCGGTGCGACGCATCGGCCCGTCGGAACCGGGGGCGATGTAGCTCTCGATCTCGGCGGCGTCGATGTTCTCGTGCGGGAACTCGCCGACGAGATGCCCGGCGATGTCGCCGCCGAACTCCCAGCCTGCCTCGCGGGACAGTTCGACCACGCGGTCATAAAGCTGCGCTCCGGTGATGTCGGGGTGGGTGCGGAAGTGTTCGCGTCCGGCCTCCCACACCTGGCTCAGCGATGCGCGCAGCGCGTGTTTGGTCGGATCGTCGCCGAGGACGAACGTGCGGCCGAAGTCGGCCTCCCACTCCTCGAAGATCGGACCGAAGTCCAGGAAGAGGATTTCGTCGTCGGCGAGGATGTGGTCCGGCGGATTGGCACGGTAGGTCTGCAGGGTGTTCTCGCCGGCGCGGACGATCCGTTTGTGCCAGTGCCGGGTCACGCCGAACATGTCGGCGGCGAGGTCGCGGATCTCATTGGACAGTTCTCGTTCGCCCACACCCGGTCGGATCATTCCGCGCTCGGTGATCTCGGCGAAGAGTTGCTCAGCCTTGGCCTGGGCGTCGAGAAGCCGACGAACCCTGGCGTCCTCATCCGGGGAGTCGCCGAGTTCGGGGGAGGTGTCGACTGTCGTCACCCGTCCATGCTCGCACACCCAGGCAACTCTTGGTCGTGAGCGACTCATTCTCGGTCCGCTGCTCATTGTCCCGATGGTCTCGAGTCTCGCGGCACGCGGGTCGCACCTCGACCAGCGGAGGGTGACGATGCTCTCGAAGGATGCTCAGCCCTTCCCACACCCGCTGGCCCTTCCCGCCCGACGGCCGTCCCACTCCGATGGCCGAGGCCTCGAGACCCCGTGTGTCGATGGGTATCCGGTCCACGGCGGCCCGAATCCAGCATCGGCGCAGTCGGTCTCGAGGCTCGCCGCACGCGGCTCGCACCTCGACCAGCGGGGGGGCGTTCCCACCCCGGGTTTCGTGCCCGATGGCCGTCCTACCCCGGTGGTCGAGGTGCCGAGGAGCGCCAGCGACGAGCCTCGAGACCCCTTGTGCCGAAGGGTTTTCGGGCCACGGGCACGACGTACCTCGACCATCGGGAGGGGATTTCTCTATGGAGTTCTCAAAGATCGGATGCGCTCCGGCCAGGCCGGGTGCGGGAATCAGGCTGCGGTGTCGTCGAGTCGCATGGTCCGTCGGTGATACGACGGCACGGGTCGTCGTTTCGGGTCGATGCTGGCGGGTGGGATGAGCCAGGGGTGTCGGTCGAAGCCGATGATGATGTCCCATCCGTGGTGGTGGACGTCGTCGTGGCAGCTGGTGCACAGCAGGCAGCCGTTGTCGAGCTCGGTGGGACCGCCCTTACTCCAATGCTCGAGGTGGTGTCCTTGGCAGCGTCCGGCGTGTGCACCGCATTTGATGCACCCACGATCCCGGACCAGCAACGCTTTGCGTTGTCCTGGTGTGAAGAAGCGTTTCGCCTCCCCAACACTGAGCGGTACACCGTTGGGGTCGAGCATGATCTTGGTGATCGTGGTGTCACACGACAGCAGTCTGGCGGTGGCTTCGGTGATGGCACCCATGTTCTGCAAATCCCCGCCGAGCGCGGGGTTGTCCGCCGACCAGGTCCACAACAACCCGTTGGTCGGTTTCGCCGAGAACGTGGTGTCGGCCAAACCTTGTGCCGCCAACTCCACGATCGTTTCGAACGCGGCAGCACAAATCTGTTCGGGTGTCCGGGGATCGGGGGATCCGTCGGGTTGAGGCTTGGGCGCCGACAGCGCTTCCATCAGAGTTCTGGTTTTCTCCCCGGCGACGATGTCGAGGTTCGCCGAGATCTCCAACCGGCCGTCGTCGGTGATGTGGTCGGTGTAGGAGTTGATCTTCTTGTCCTCGGCAGCCGGCAACCCGCCCGGTGTCTCGGCCGCCAACTCGTTACCCAACTGCCGCGCGTAGGTGGTGATCTCGGCGGGGGTGAAACCGGCGAAGTAGTGCGACAGCAGTTTCCGCAGGTATTCACACCGTTGCACGGTGTCGAGGGGTTCGGGGCAGCGGGTGTCGATGTGGCCCAGTCCGCGGACGATGGCGTCGGTGTGTTCGGAGGAGATGGACCCGTCCGCGGCGTGCGCGAGCAGCAGATCCACATCGGTGGTGGCCGAGATCCGCACGTATCGACTTGCGACGGCGGGTGCGCAACCCATGCTGATCAACAGTTCCCGCAGTCGGGTGGTTTTGTGGTCGGCGACGCCCAGCCTATCCATCTCGCGGGTGAGGGTGGTGGCGTGATGATCGATCAGGTTCCGCAGCAACAGGACTTGTTTCATCGCGCCGAAGGCTTGCGGCCCGGTCATCTCCGGATTCCATTGCAGGTCGCTGAGTTGGGTGACAATCCCGGCGAAAACTGCCTCGGCATCAAGAGCTTCAGTGGTGTCGATCATGGGCCCCTCCCCAGTGGCTGATCGGTGTGATGACTCCACCTTACTCGAACATATGAATTACGGCAAGGGTGTTCGAGGTTTTGCATGTAGGGAAAGGTGCTTGTGGACAACGGGTTTCGGTGATGGGTTGGCTGATATTTTCTGTCGGTGGGGTGTGGTAGAGGTGCGGCCTCCGTGACCGAGATGCCGTTGTGGTTGGGACGCTTGTGCCTCTCGCTACGCGTACAGCCGAAGCGCGCCTGGCGCGTGGTCGGGAACAGTGGGATGCTGCGGTGCGACGGCGGTGATCCGGCGATACGGTGCGCCGAGCGGCGGTCGCGGGTCGGCCTCTCCGGCGTTGGGCCAGAACGCCATGGCGCGTTCGGCCTGGGCGGTGATGGTGAGCGACGGGTTCACGCCGAGGTTCGCCGAGACCGTGGATCCGTCCACGATGTGCAGTCCCGGATGACCGAACGCCCGGTGATAGGCGTCGACGACGCCGTCGTCGGGACCGTCCCCGATGGCGCAGCCGCCGAGGAAGTGGGCGGTCATCGGGATATCGACGAGGTCGAGGATCGACCCACCCGGATCGCCGTCGATGCGGCGCGCCGCGGCCCGGACGGCCGTGTGTCCCTCGGGAATCCACCGTGGGGGCGGATCGCCGCCGCCCGGTCGGCTCCGTAGGATCGGGCCGAATCGTCCTCTCCGCGCGTGTAATTCGATCGAGTTGTCGATGGTCTGCATCACCAGCGCGATGATGGTCCGCTCCGACCAGCGGTGCACCGACAGCGAGCGGGCGGCGGTGATCGGGTGCGCGAGCATGGTCAGTACCGCGCGCAGCAGCCGTGGCATGCGTCCGCCGCCGTCGACGAGAACGGCCTGCAGGAGCCCGATCAGGTTGCTGCCCTTGCCGTATCGGACTGGCTCGATGTGGGTGTGATCGTTGGGATGAAACGACGAGGTGATGGCGACACCCTCGGTGTAGTCGACGTCGGTGGTGTGGGCCGTCGCGGCGAGGACGGCCTCGGAGTTGGTGCGTACCACCGTCCCGAGTCGGGGCGACAGATCTGGCAGTCGTCGTGAGCGCGCCATCTCGAGCAGCAGTTTGTTGGTGCCGTAGGTACCGGCGGCCATCACGACCTGGTCGGCATACAGCGTCCGGCGTCCTCGCCACGGTGCGCCGGTGCGGTGGGTGCTGACCTCATAGCCACCGCCGCGCGGGTGGAGGCCGTCGACCATCGTCATCGGGATGATCTGTGCCCCGGCCCGTTCGGCGAGATACAGGTAGTTCTTGACCAGGGTGTTCTTTGCGCCGACGCGACATCCGGTCATGCACGCGCCGCATTGTGTGCATCCGGTGCGTTGTGGTCCGGCTCCGCCGAAGTATGGGTCGGCGACCGTGACGCCGGGCGTCCCGAAGAACACCCCGACCGGGGCCGCGACGACGGTGTCGGCGACTCCCATCCCGTGGGCGACCGATCGCATCACGCGATCGGCGGGGGTGACACCCGGGAAGCTCGTCACGCCGAGCATGCGGGTGGCCTGGTCGTAGAAGGGGTCGAGCTCGGCGGCCCAGTCGGTGATCGCGCTCCAGTGCGGATCGTCGAAGAACGCCGCGGGCGGGCGATACAGCGTGTTCGCGTAGTTGAGCGATCCGCCGCCGACACCTGCGCCGGCCATGACCAGCACGTCGCGGAGCGGATGGATGCGCTGGACGCCGAACAGGCCCAGTGCCGGCGCCCATACATAGTCCCGGAGTCGCCAACTGGTCGTGGGCAACTCGTGGTCGGCGAATCGGCGTCCGGCCTCGAGGACGCCGACGCGATAGCCCTTCTCGGTGAGCCGGAGTGCGGCGACCGAGCCGCCGAAACCCGAGCCGACGACGAGGACGTCGAAACGATCGGGGTCGTGCGCGGGTGCGTCGGGAGGCGTCATGGGATGTGATGCTAACGACAATCATAGAAACAGTCCAGACTGCTTGTAAGCCTGATCTGACCCGGACAAGTGCGACATCGAGGCTGTCCGGTCGGGTAGGTGGTGGCCTGGTGTGGTGGCCCTACTGTGTCCGAAGTGCACGATTCGCTCTTGCGGCGCAGGGGATCTGTGGAGAACAGTCGGATCTCGCTCGCCCGAAACGCTCACGTCCGGGCAATTCATCTGTTGAGATGAACAGATCATCTGATGAGGAGTTCGGCTGCATGGCAACGCAATTCGCTCAACAAGGACAAACCGGACGTCCGTCGTTCGGTGGTCGACTCGCTCAGCTCCGCCGGTCGCTGACCCCGGCCGAATGGGCCAGTATCGGCGGCATGGTCGCCGTCGTGGCAGCCCTGCACATCATCGGATGGGTGACCCTGGTCGTCTTCGTGGCACCGCACGACTTCAGCGTCGGGCAGAAGACCCTGGGCCTCGACGTCGGGCTGACCGCCTACACCCTGGGTATGCGTCACGCCTTCGACGCCGACCACATCTCGGCGATCGACAACACCACCCGCAAACTCCTCGGCGACGGACAGCGGCCGATGACCGTCGGATTCTGGTTCTCGTTGGGACACTCCACAATCGTCTTCGGGCTGGCGTTGTTGCTCTCCTTCGGTGTGCGGGCACTCGCGGGGCCGGTCGAGGACGACTCGTCGGCGCTGCACCACTACACGGGTCTCATCGGCACCACGGTCTCCGGCGGCTTCCTCTACCTCATCGCCGCGATCAACATCGTGATCCTGTTCGGGATCGTCAAGGTCTTCCGCGCGATGCGTCAGGGCGACTACTCCGAGGATGAACTCGAAAACCACTTGAACAATCGAGGTTTCATGAACCGCATCCTCGGTCGCTTCATGAAGTCGGTGACCAAGCCGTGGCAGATGTACCCCATCGGGGTCCTGTTCGGGCTGGGCTTCGACACCGCGACCGAGGTCGCCCTGCTCGTCCTCGCCGGCAGTAGCGCCGCCGCCGGACTGCCCTGGTACGCGATCCTGTGCCTGCCGGTCCTGTTCGCCGCGGGTATGAGCCTGTTCGACAGCATCGACGGCACGTTCATGAACTTCGCCTACGGTTGGGCCTTCGCCAACCCCGTGCGCAAGGTCTACTACAACCTCACCATCACAGGACTGTCGGTCGTGGTCGCCTTCGTCATCGGCACCATCGAGATCCTCGGACTGCTGGCCGACGAGTTCGGCTGGAGCGGCCCGTTCTGGGATGACGTCTCCGGGATCGATCTGAACATCGTCGGCTACGCCATCGTCGGTCTGTTCATCGTCACCTGGCTCGTCGCCGTGGTCATCTGGCGCGTCGGGCGAATCGAGCAGCGGTGGGCGCTGGCGCCGGCGACCGCGGCCGAGCGTGTCGAATAGTCGCAGTGCACCGGGTCCGGTGAGGTTCGGTGCGTCACCCCACGAGCGCTGACGTAGACTGCCCGTGGCGTCGACCCGCTGCGTCTGGGTGTCGCCGCCCGCCTCAGTAGCTCAGGGGATAGAGCATTCCTCTCCTAAAGGAAGGGTCGCAGGTTCGAATCCTGCCTGGGGCACTGTGACATCCCTTCCGGCCTCCGGCCGGTGTGCGCCTGCTGTGTTTGAAAGAGATCCACGGAGGCGCACCCCAGAACGAACGCCGTCCGAGTATGCCAACGCCCGCCGTACACCGACCGCGTCGGCACATTCGCCCGGCGTTCGCGCCGCGTCGACGGGTGACCTGGTCATCGAGGGGCTGCGCTACGGTGAGCATCGTGGACTCGCGGAAACCTCAGACAGTTCTCGTCACCGGCGCAACCAGCGGAATCGGCGCCGAGGTGGCACGGCAGATGGCGGCGCTCGGGCACCGCGTCTACGGCACCAGCCGTCATCCCGACAAGGTTTCCGACCCGATTCCCGGTGTCGCCTACGTGCGCCTCGACAACGCCGACTACGCCTCGGCGGATGCGTGCGCCGCAGAGGTCGGCGACGTCGACATCCTCGTCAACAACGCCGGTGAGTCGCAGGCCGGTGCGCTCGAGGACACCCCGATGAGTGCCATCGAGGATCTGTTCCGCGTCAACGTGTTCGGGCCCGTCGCCTTGACCAAGGCGGTCCTGCCGGGCATGCGGCAACGGCGCCACGGCACGGTCATCATGGTCGGGTCGATGCTGTCGAGCTTCCCCGTCGCATTCCGCTCCAACTATGCGGCCACCAAGTCGGCGCTCAAGGCCTTCGCGCTGGCGACCCGACGAGAGGTGGCGCCCTACGGAATCCGGATGATCAGCGTCGAGCCGGGGACCATCGCCACCGGTATCGGGGGCCGGCGCAGCATCCACATCGATGACGGATCGCCGTATGCGGCCGAGTACGAGACCCTCGCCGCCGCCACCCGACGCAACGAGGACGCGGGAATCGACGCGCCGACGATGGCGCGGGTCATCGTCGAGGCCGCGCTCGCCGAGCATCCGAAACCGTTCTACGCCAAGGGAAACAACGCGGCCATCGTCTTCGCGCTGCGGCGGCTGGTGCCGCGCCAGATCATCCTCGATGTCACCGCGCGCAAACACGGGCTTCCGCGCGTGAAGATCTGAGCGCCGTGCAGGTCACCATCCGCGTCATCGGTATCGGACCGGGAGATCCGCGGCAGATCACGCTGCAGGCCATCGACGCCATGGCCGGCGTCGACGTCTTCCTCGCGCTCGAGAAGGGCGACGCCAAGGGCGGTTTGCTGCAGGCTCGCCGCGACATCCTCGAACACCATGTACCGCAAGGTTATTCGCTCGTCGAGATTCCCGATCCGCCCCGCGACAGACGTCCCGCCGACTACGGCGCCGAGGTCCGCCGCTGGCACGCCGCCCGTGCGGAACTGCTCGCCCGGGCGATCCTCGCCGACGTCCCCGACGACGGGGTGGCGGCATTCCTCGTCTGGGGCGACCCCGCACTCTACGACTCCACCCTGCGCATCGTCGACGACCTCGCCGCACGCGACGACATGCAGGTGGCTGTGGAGGTGATCCCGGGCGTCACCAGCGCGTCGGCGCTCACCGCCGCCCACGGGATCGTCGCCAACCGGGTGGGCGAGCCCATCCACATCACCACCGGGCGTCGCCTCGCCGAGACCCCGCCGGGTGCCGACGCCAACCAGATCGTGATGCTCGACGCCGATCTCGGTTTCCGCCACACCGCCGCCGCCGACGACGAGATCTGGTGGGGCGCCTACCTCGGGACGCCCGACGAGATCCTGATCAGCGGCCGGGTCGGCGACGTCACCGACGAGATCGTCGAGGCGCGTGCCGCGGCCCGCGCCCGAATCGGCTGGATCATGGACATCTACCTGCTCCGCGCGGCGCGGCAGGCTCCGGGGGACGCCCCCGAATAGGTCACCACCACACCTCGCCGACCACGTCGAGGATGTCCTCGGCGAGTTCGGGCCGGCAGATCACGAAGTCGGGCATGTACGGCTGTGGCTGGTTGTAGACGATCGGGGTGCCGTCGAGCCGGCTGCAGTGCAGCCCCGCGGCGAGCGCCACACCGACCGGTGCCGCGTTGTCCCACTCGTACTGCCCTCCGGAATGGACGTAGGCGTCGGCGTCACCGCGCACCACCGCCATCGCCTTGGCGCCCGCCGAACCGATCGGCACCGGGCGCAGCCCGAGCCGGCGCGCCACCGCGGCCACCTCGTAACTCGTGCCCCACCGTGAGGTCGCGATGCGGCCCGACGCGTCGGCGGGCACGGCGTCGACGGTGTCGGTACGAAAGACCTCACCCATCGCCGGCAATGCGACGGCGGCGTCGGTGACCGCACCGTTCTCGGTGAGTGCGACGTGCACCGCCCACTGATCGCTGCCCGCGGCGAACTCGCTGGTGCCGTCGAGCGGATCGATGATCCAGACCCGCTGTGCCACAGCGCGGTCGCCGACGTCGGTGGCCTCCTCGCTCAACACCGCGTCCCGCGGCCGGTGCCTGCGCAGGACGGTGCCGATCCACGCCTGGGCGAGCGCGTCACCGGCATCGCCGAGCAACCGCCCAACCAACAGGTCGCCGGAGCGCACCCCCAGCAGGATCTCCCCGGCCCCGACCGCGATGCGTGTGGCCAGCTCGGCGTCGGAAAGACCGGAACTCATCTGTTCACTAGAGCACACTGGTGTCATGCCCGAACTGCCCGAGGTTGCCGCGATCGCCGATTTCGTGGACGGACGTACCGCCGGACTACCGATCCGGCGGGTGGACATCGCATCGTTGTCGGTGCTCAAGACCGCCGACCCCCCGTACACGGCCCTGACGGGGCGGCTCGTCGAATCCGTCGGCAGAGTCGGCAAATACCTGATCATCCGCACCGTCCCGGGTTCCGAGACCGATCCCGAACCGGTCATCAACCTGGTCATCCACCTGTCCCGGGCGGGCTGGCTGCGATGGAGCGAGGATCTCTCACCCAAACCCCTTCGACCCGGCGGCAAGAGCCCGATCGCGCTGCGGGTGCACTGCGGGATTCCCAGCGCCACCGGTGGCGAGGGTTTTGACGTGACGGAGGCCGGAACGCAGAAGCGGTTGGCGGTGTGGATCGTCCGCGACATCACCGAGGTCGAGCGCATCGCGACATTGGGGCCCGACGTCCTCGCGCTCGATCGCGACGAGTTCGCCGACATCCTCGCCGGCACCGGCGCGCGCATCAAGAACGTGCTCACCGATCAGCGGGTGCTCGCCGGGATCGGTAACGCCTACTCCGACGAGATCCTGCACACCGCGAAGCTCTCTCCGTTCGCCACCGCGAAAACCCTGACCGGCGAACAGATCGACACCCTCTACGAGGCGATGCGCGACGT
Organism: Gordonia polyisoprenivorans NBRC 16320 = JCM 10675; assembly: GCF_000241325.1. Taxonomy (GTDB): domain Bacteria; phylum Actinomycetota; class Actinomycetes; order Mycobacteriales; family Mycobacteriaceae; genus Gordonia; species Gordonia polyisoprenivorans. The sequence goes on from NZ_BAEI01000011.1 coordinate 129,423, forward strand.
GCTGACCGATGCGATCGGGCGTCTGGAGGGCCAGTGCGTGGCAAAGCTGAAGTCGGAGAAGCGGACCGGACTCAAGGTGCACGCCCGTACCGGTCTGCCGTGCCCGGTGTGCGGGGACACGATCCGTGAGGTCGCCTTCAGCGACCGATCCTTCCAGTACTGCCCGACCTGCCAGACGGGTGGCAAGGTTCTCGCCGACCGCCGGATGTCGCGACTCCTCAAGTGAGGCAAGAACTGTCCGAAGACGGTGTGGTCGCGCAACTGCGGGCGGCCGGGTGCGTGTTCGCCGAGGAGGAGGCGACGATCCTCCGCGAGGCCGCCGCCGACGACGCGGATCTGACCCGGCTCGTGGCACGCCGGGTGGCCGGTGAACCGATCGAGCATCTCGTCGGCTGGGTGGAGTTCGCGGGCCGGCGCCTGGCGGTCGGGCCCGGGGTCTTCGTGCCGCGTCGACGGTCGGAACTGCTCGCCGCCGTTGCCGTCGGCGCCGCCGCATCCCGGCAGCGCCCGGTGATGGTCGAACCCTATTGCGGTGCAGCACCACTGGCGTCCACCGTCGGCGCCTGGATGCCGACCGCGCGGGTGTACGCCACCGACATCGACGACGTCGCACTGCGATGTGCGCGCCGCAACCTCGGTGCCGACGCCGGGGTGCTGCGCGGCTCGGGTCTGGCCGGGCTGCCCGCAGCGCTGCGCGGACGGGTGGACGTGATCGCGGCCGTCCCGCCGTACGTACCGGACGCGGCGCTCGCGTTGTTGCCGCACGAGGCCGCCGACCACGAACCCCGCCGGGCACTGCTGGCCGGCGCCGATGGACTCGACCACATCGGCACCCTCATCGCGCAGGCGCCCGGATGGCTGGCCGCCGACGGCGTGCTGGCGATCGAGATGAACGAGGAGCAGGCGCAGATGGTCACGGATCCGGACGATCGTTTCCCAACAGCGGCTCTCGCCCGCCGCGTCCTCTTCGCCCGCCCCGTTCTCTATGCCACCGACGACTCCCGCACCGTGGTACTGGCGCTGACGATGCCCGGCTGATCTGACCCTCGGGTAAGTTGGCGGACGTGACGCACCGCGACAAGATCCTGATCACCGGCGCGAGCTCGGGACTCGGCGAGGGCATGGCCCGCGAATTCGCCGGCATGGGCCGCTCACTGGCACTGGCCGCACGACGCCTCGACCGCCTCGATGCCCTCGCCGCCGAACTGCGGCCCCATGCAGGCACGGTCGCGACCGCGGCCCTCGACGTCACCGACGTCGACACCGTTCCCGTCGTGTTCGGGGCTCTGCGCGACGAGCTCGGCGGCCTCGATCGCGTCATTGTCAACGCCGGGCTCGGTAAGGGTGCACCGCTGGGCACCGGCAAGATGCACGCCAACATCGAGACCGTGCAGACCAACCTCATCGGGGCGCTCGCCCAGATCGAGGCGGCACTGGAGATCTTCCGTGCCCAGGATCACGGGCACCTCGTGTTGATCAGTTCCATGAGCGCCGTCCGCGGGTTACCCAAGGCGCAGACGGCCTATTCGGCGTCGAAGGCCGGGCTGACCGCGATCGGGCAGGGGTTGCAGGCCGAGTTCGCGCACTCGCCGATCACGGTGTCGATCGTGCTGCCCGGCTACATCGAGACCGACATCAACCGCAGCGTCACGACCGCACTCATGACCGACACTGACTCCGGCGTGCGTGCCATGGTGGCGGCCATCGAGGCCGAGAAGGCCTCGGCGCCGGTGCCCGCGTGGCCGTGGGTGCCGATCGCCGCGGCCCTGCGACTACTGCCGGCGTCGATCACGCGTCGACTGATCTGATCCGGTCTCAACCGGCTGCGGTGGTCGAGGCCGGGGCGGTCGACGAGGCCGGGGTCGGGGTGCCCCACACGACCGGCGAGGCCTTGAAGTCGAAGCCGTCGGACGTGGTCGTCTCGGCCCAATAGATGACGCTGGTGAGTTTCTGCCCGGCGTCGGCGTAGGCCACCAGACAGGTGGCGTAGGAGTCGCCGCGCTTCATCTGCTCCGGGGGCGACGGATTGCCGCACGCCTTGAGGGCCACCGGCGGCGGCAGCGTCAGAGCCGGAGTGCGGCCATCCACGCTGCCCGCCAGCCCCACGACCGTCGGTGCGGCGGACGAGTGTGCGGCCAGCGACGTCACCGTCACATAGACGAAGAATGCCGCGCCGCCCTGTGTCGCCGAATCGGGAACTCCCTCACCGGGTGTGATGCCGGTGACCGTGTACATCGCGGTCGGGCCGGACGGACGGAACGCGTCGGCGGGCAGCACCGCCGAATCGCCGAAGCGCAGGGCGGTGCCCGGTGCCGTCCGCGCCGGGGCGCCGGGCGGGACCGACACCGCGACGGAGGTCGGGAACGACGAGGTGCCGGGCGCCGACGACGGCGTCGACGACGAACAGGCGGTGAGTGCCGAGCCGGCCGCGACAGCTGCGAGAAGCGCACCGGATACGCGCATGGTCATCGAACCGCGGGATCGTCGGGGCCGGATCAGGGGTCGTGGCAGGCGCATGAGGGATCGCGGCGCGCGCGACGACGGTGACGTACTCACCTGCGTAAGGTAACCGATGTGTCGATTCACCACAGTCAAGCGGTCGCCCATGGCGCCTTCCAGGTCCTCGGAACCGGGGACGCCGAACCCGTCGACGAACTGCTCCGCGATGTGTTCGGGCGGAACGACATCGCGACGATCGGCGCCGATTGGCGCGGCATCGTGTACTTCACCCTGGCCGACGACGATGAGGTCGACGCCTCGACCGTCGTGGGCTTCGACGCGTCCAGCGGCAGCCACGGGCCACTGGCCACCCTCGAGGAGGTGATGGCCGCCGTGGCCGACGGTGACATCGCCGAGGCGGTCGACGCCGAGAGCTTCGACGCATGGCGCGCGGCGACCGGGGTCGACGGCATCGCCGTGGGCGACTGTGTGCCGCCGTCGCTGCCGGAGTTCATCGGTGGTGACCCCGCCGAACGCGCCGTCGAACCGCTGTCGCTGGTCTCCCACATCGCCAGCTGCGCAGCGCTGATGGGCCGCATCGAGCAACTCGGTCTGGCACCCGGCGATGACATCCCGGACGAGGTGTTCGACGCCACCCGATGGGAGTGAGCGCGCCGCATCCGGGGAATGCTCAGGCCTGCCGGCCGCGCCGCGACCGATACCACCGCACCAACTCGTCGGTCGACGAATCGCCCAGTGCCGCAGGTGGTTGCGAGTCGGTGATCGACCCCAGCAACTCCATCGCCTGGGTCTTGCCGAGCTCGACGCCCCACTGGTCGAAGGGATTGATACCCCAGATGGTGCCCTCGACGAAGACCTGGTGTTCGTAGAGCGCGATCAGCTGGCCGATGACCGATGGGGTGAGTTCGGGCGCGAGGATCGACGTCGACGGCCGGTTGCCGGGCATCACCTTGTGCGGCACCACATGTGGGTCCACGCCCTCGTCGGCAATCTCGTCGGCGGTCTTGCCGAACGCCAGCACCTTGGTCTGCGCGAAGTAGTTGCTCATCAGCAGATCGTGCATCGACCCGGTGCCGTCGGCGGTGGTGAGATCGTCTGTGGGCTCGGCGAATCCGATGAAGTCGGCCGGGATCATCCGCGTGCCCTGATGGAGCAGTTGATAGAACGCGTGCTGTCCGTTGGTGCCCGGCTCACCCCAGAAGACCTCGCCGGTGTCGGTGGTGACGTGATGCCCGTGTGCGGTGACCGACTTGCCGTTGGACTCCATGGTCAACTGCTGCAGATAGGCCGCGAACCGCGCCATGTCGTTGGAATAGGGTAGTACCACCCGTGATTGGGCGTCCCAGAAGTTGGAGTACCACAGCCCGATCAAGCCCAGGATGACCGGTGCGTTGCGCTCGAGCGGCGCGGTGCGGAAGTGTTCGTCGACGAGGTGGAAGCCGTGCAGGAACTCGCCGAAGCGGTCCTTGCCGATGGCCGCCATCACCGACAGGCCGATCGCCGAATCCACCGAGTACCGGCCGCCGACCCAGTCCCAGAAGCCGAACATGTTGACCGTGTCGATGCCGAACGCCGAGACCTTGTCGGCGTTGGTGCTCACGGCCACAAAGTGTTTCGCGACGGCGTCATCGGCAGCGCCAAGGCCGGCGAGCAGCCACCGCTTGGCGGCGGCGGCGTTGGTGAGCGTCTCCAGCGTGCCGAAGGTCTTGGACGCCACGATGAACAGCGTGGTCTCGGCGTCGAGGTCGGCAAGCGTGGCCACCAGGTCGGCGGGGTCGACGTTGGAGACGAAATGGCAGCGAATGGGCGAATCGACGTAGTGGCGCAACGCCTGATAGACCATCACCGGTCCCAGATCGGAGCCGCCGATGCCGATGTTGACGACGTCGGTGATCGCTTTGCCGGTGTGCCCCTTCCACTCTCCGCTGCGGAGCTTGTCGGTGAAGGCGCCCATCGCGTCGAGGACCTCGTGGACGTCGGCCACCACGTTCTGGCCATCGACGACCAACTCGGCGTCGGCCGGCAGGCGCAGTGCCGTGTGCAGGACGGCGCGATCCTCGGAGGTGTTGATGTGGACGCCGGCGAACATCGCGTCGCGCTTGTCCTCGAGACCGGCCTCACGGGCCAGGCTGAACAGCAACTCCAACGTCTCGCGCAGCACGCGATGCTTGGAGTAATCGATGTGCAGATCGCCGACGTCGACGGTCAGTTCGCGGCCCCGATCGGGGTCGGCCGCGAAGACCTCCCGCAGATGCATCGAGTGAACGTGATCCTGATGCGCCGAGAGCGCCTGCCACGATTGGGTGCCGGTGATGTCGTGCTCGTTGCCATCGAGGTCACTCATACGACCACCCTATGTGGTGGGTGGGCGGCCCGCATGCACCGGCGCACACCGTCACCGGCCGAGCGGGCCCCGACCCAGACGCAGCAACAGCATCGCGAGCGTATGACCCTCCTGACCGAGTTCGGCGAACCGGTCGAGCACCTTGACCTCGCGGCTGTGCACCAGTCGCGGTCCGCCCGAGGCCATGCGTGCGGCTCCGACCTTCTTCGACACCGCAGACCGGCGCTTCACCGCGGCGAGGATGATCGCGTCGAGGCGGTCGATCTCGTGTCGCAACACCTCGATGTCGTCGGGCAGACCCGACACATCGTGTTCGAGCTCGTAGGAGGAGAGATCGATCGAATCGGCGAAGGAAGCGCCACCCGTGCGGGCGGGTGCGGTGTTGTCCGGGCTGGTCGACGAGTCGCTGGGGTCGGTCACCGTGTCGATTTTGCCACGCAGACACCGTGCCGTGGACACTGGTGGCCATGCCGAGACCCCGGGCAAGCATCGACCCCTCCCGAGATCCCGAAGACACCGGTCCGACCCGGCCCGCCGGAGAGGTGAGCGCCCCGGCGAGCCGGGTGGCGCAGATGGTCGTACCGGCCGTGATCACCCTGATCGTCGCGCAACTGATCGTCCGCGGCTGGCTGGTGGCCACCGGCAACTTCTACTGGGACGACCTCATTCTCGTCGGCCGGGCCTCGACCACGTCGATCTGGTCGTGGGACTACCTCGGCCACAGCCACGACGGCCATTTCATGCCCGCGGCGTTCCTGGTCGCGGGGATCTCGACGGTGCTCGCACCGCTGAACTGGGTGGCGCCGGCGATCACGCTCGTGGTGCTACAGGGACTCGCGTCGGTGTGCGTGTGGCGGATGATCCGGGTCCTGACCGATCCCGGGGAGGGGCGGTCACGCAGCGCTGCCGTCGAGATCGCCTCGGTCGGCGCGCTGGCCTTCTACCTCTTCACCCCGCTGACGGTGCCGTCCTTCGTGTGGTGGGCCGCCGGCCTCAACACGTTGCCGATGCAGGCGGCGATGGCCTGGATCGTCGCCGACGCGGTGCTGCTCGCCCGTGGGGGCGCCGACCGCCGGCGCACGCGGCTGATCGTCCTCCGCTCGTCGGTGATCTTCGTCCTCTCCCTCGCCTTCTTCGAGAAGTCGCTGTTCATCCTGCCGGTGGCATTCGTCGCCGCGGTTCTGGTGAGCCGCACAGGTCTGGTGAACCGCACAGGGTCCCGGTCGGCGGACGTTGCCGATGCCGATGCCGATGTCGATGCCGATGAATCTGCCGCGGCCGACACCGCCGCCGTCCAGATGGGCCCGCTGGGAACGGCATTCGTCCACGCCCGCCGGCTGTGGGCACCGCTGTCGGTGATCTTCGTGGCGTGGGCGCTGCTGTTCTTCTCGGTGTCCGACGCCACCGCCGGTCAACATTCGGTGTCGCAGACCGCGCAACTCGTGTGGCGGTCGATCAATCGTGGTGTCATCCCGTCCCTTGTCGGCGGTCCGTGGGACTGGGAACGCTGGGTGCCGAGCCCGCCGATGGGGTTCTCCGCGGTGTGGATGGTCGTGCTGGGGTGGCTGGTGGTGGCCGCCGTGGTGATCTGGGCCGTTCGTACCCGGATCGGTGCGGTGGCGGTACTCGTGTGTGCGGCGCTCTATGTCGTCGTCGCGCAGATCCCGGTGATGTGGAATCGCTCATCGGCCAACACTGCGCTCGAACTGGCCCAAACCCTGCGGTATCTGCCCGATTCGGCGGTCGTACTCACCGCCGCGCTCGCCCTGCTCGTCGCCGCGCCCCGGCGTTCGGTGAACTCGGTCCCACCGTCGGGTGGGCGCCATGCCGCTCCCGAGGCCGACGAGGAGACGGTGGGCCGCGGTCGGACAGTGGGTACGGCAGTCGGCGTCCTCGCCGCAGTGACCGCGGTGTTGGCGTTCGCGTCGTCGTTGATCTCGACCGCGTCGTACCAGTCGTCCTGGACCGACGATCCGACCGGCGCCTATCTGGCCAACGCCAAGCGCGCGCTCGCCGACAACCGGGACCACACGATGTTCGATCAGGCGCTGCCGCTCGAGGTACTGCTGCCGGTGGCCTACCCGTACAACCAGATCAGCGCCACCTTCGGCCGTGTCACCGACCGTTCGCCGTTCGGCGACACCACCGACCGGCTCTTCGTCCTCGACAACGCCGGCAACCTCACACCCGGCGCGGTGACCCCGCGACGGACCGTCGAGGCGGGCCGCGGGACATGCGCGCGACCGGAACTCACCGGACCGACGTCACTGCGGCTCGACGGCCCGTTGATCAACTGGCGGTGGACCATTGCGCTCGGCTACTGCGCCAACGCCGCGGGCGACGTGGAGATGTCCCTCGACGGCGGACCAGCCGTTCGCGTTCCGCTGCAGGCGGGTCTGCATGTGGTCTACGTGCAACTCGACGGTCACGGCACCGAACTCCGAATCCGGCCGCTCACTCGGGGTCTGACACTGCACACCGGTGACGGACGGGTCGGTGAGGTGGTCGACGCCCGGCTGCTGGGCCAGTGAGAGCGTCGCCGCGCCGGTGACGTCTCAGCCGCTCGTGTCGGACGACTCCGGCGCGTCGTAGTACACCGAGATCTTGCTCGAGTACCCGGCTTGGGCCACCAGCGCGGTGAGCGCGTCACTGGTCGACTGCTCGGCCACGTAGTACGCGATGCGGCCGTCGTCGCCGATGGCCTGCACCTGCTTGCTCATCTGATCGCGCAGGGTGGCCGTGCCCGCCCAACTCGGGTCGAAGGTGGTGCCCGTGACATGGGCGGCGTATCCGGGTGCGAAGGTCACCAGGTATGCACCGGCCGGGCCGTACCCGTCGAACAGATAGTCGCCGCGCTTGACGGCATAACTGCTCGGCAGGCCGGTGTGTTCGGAGGCGTAGGTCGCCGCAGCGGGCTGCTTGGTCCCGGTGCGCACCATGGTGAACTGACGCTGCGTGGCCTGCGTGTTGTCGTCGAGGTAGTCGCTGAGGGTATCGGCGCCGTAGTCGATGAACGGGAGGTAGGAGAAGGTCACGTTGGGTCGGATCGAACCGCCTCCGGAACCGAGATTGGTTGCGGTGCAACGGGTGGTGGCGGTCTTGTTGAAGTCGACCCGGATCACCGGGGTGCAGGTGCCGCCGAGGGCCCCGGCCGGCTGGCCGTTGACGATGAAGTTGACGGTCAGGCCGTAGTTCACATGCCCGGGCTTGTTGTCGGATCCGCGCCGCGGCGTGCCGTTGACGGTGAGGTCGTAACCGCACGCCACATTCGAGCAGTCACCGGTCTGCTTCCAGCCGACCTGGTCGAGTTGTCCGCCCGGCAGGTCGTCGATCGTCATACCGGGTACCGGCACCGACCCGAGATCGTTGGTGAGGCCCTTCTGCTGGGCGAAGATCGGCGAGATCTGATCGAAGGACAGCGGTGTGACGTCGGTGTCGATGGTGGTGGTGACGTCACCGTCGCGGTACTGCCCCTTGAGATGGCTGATCGCCTTGGTGTCGGAGGCGAAGGTGATCTCCCAGTCCCCGGCCTTGACCTTGTTGTCGGCGAGCGAGGTGATCGCCGGATCCGAGGTGGGCCAGAAGCGGGCGTCGGGGGTGTCCTTGTTGGGAGAGGGCAGCGGGGCGCCCAGCGACGGCGGATTGACGAGGTCGTTGTTGCCCAGGCGCCCGGCCAGCACGATCGGTGACAGCGCATACCCGAGGTTGGGCAGGCTCCACTCCGCGGAGGCCCACTTGTTGTCGACCGGCGACATGTCGACGTTGTCCGGGGTGGTGCCGCCGAGTACCGCCTTCCAGAAGGCGACGGGAGCCTTGGTGAAGTAGTAGTTGCCGATCTGGGTGTAGTCGCCCTGCTGGCCGTTGACGGTGATCGAGCCACTGACGTTGCCCGACAGCGCCACCTGCAGGTCGGAGAACTCGACGGTGAGGGTGGTGCCGTCGCCGTACTTGCGCGTCAACGTCCCCTTGTACTTGGCGCCCGGGCTGCTGCCGTATTGAAAAGCCGTCTGGTCCAGGCTGTTCTGCGCCCGGAACGCGGCCGTCGGCTCGGCCGATCCGGAGTTGCTCCATGGGATGAACGACAGGATCAGGGCGACGATCACCGCCACCGCCCCGACGCTGGTCAACACCAGTGCAGTGACCTTCGATGTGTTCTTCATCGCTCGCTTCCCGGGGCAAGGGTCATCGGGCGTGAGATCACGGCGATGTCCGTTTTCGGCCGAATGATGACAACACTAGACATCTCCGGCCCGGCTTCGGGAGGCCGCATGGGACGAATGAATGACTCCAGTGCTGCGCACCTTCACCCGTGCCTCCCCTGACCACGTGGGGGGGAATCCGCATCGTCTCGCACCGCAGGCCCCCCCGGACTCGGTGCGAGGGTCATCGTAACCGGTTCGTCCGACAGCGGAGGCCATCCGGGCGGCTTCGCCCCGCACAATCGTGTCGGTGGGCCGGAGTAGCCTGAGATACCGATGACCACCAGCTCCGCACCCAGTTCCGCACCCGCCACCGCGTCCGCAGCCGCCGCGCCGCCCGCCGCCTCGTCGGCTGCCGACGAGCGCGTCGAACGGCTCCTCGAGGGGCTGAACCCGCAGCAGCGCGCGGCGGTGGTGCACAGCGGTCCGCCGCTGCTGATCGTCGCCGGTGCCGGGTCGGGTAAGACCGCGGTGCTCACCCGCCGCATCGCCTACCTGCTCGCGGCACGCGATGTCACGCCGGGCCAGATCCTGGCGATCACCTTCACCAACAAGGCGGCCGCGGAGATGCGCGAGCGCGTCATCGGTCTCGTCGGCCCGCGCGCGGCCTACATGTGGGTCTCCACCTTCCACTCGACGTGTGTGCGCATCCTGCGCGCCCAGTCGGCGCTGCTGGAAAACCGCAACTCCAACTTCTCGATCTACGATTCCGACGACTCGAAACGTCTGCTGGGCATGATCATTCGCGATCTCGACGTCGACCCGAAGAAGTTCAGTCCGCGCGGTGTCGCGGTGAGCATTTCGAATCTCAAGAACGAACTGTCCGATCCCGACGACGCGCACGCCGCCGCCGGTGAGGAGCCGACCGCGCGCACCATCGCCGAGATCTATGCGGAGTATCAGCGCCGGCTCTCCGCGGCCAACGCCTTCGATTTCGACGATCTGATCGGTGAGACCGTCGCCCTGCTGCAGAGCCACCCCGACGTCGCCGAGTACTACCGTCGTCGTTTCCGCCACGTCATGGTCGACGAGTACCAGGACACCAACCACGCGCAGTACGTGCTCGTGCGCGAACTCGTCGGCCGCGAGGCCACGTCATCGGGGCTGGCGCCGTCGGAACTGTGCGTGGTCGGTGACGCCGACCAGTCGATCTATGCCTTCCGCGGGGCGACGATCCGCAACATCGAGGAGTTCGAGCGCGACTTCCCGAACGCCGAAACCATTCTGCTGGAACAGAATTACCGCTCGACGCAGACGATCCTCTCGGCGGCCAACGCGGTCATCGCGCGCAATCCGAATCGTCGGGACAAGCGGTTGTGGACCGACTCCGGCGACGGCGAGCTCATCGTCGGATACGTCGCCGACTCCGATCGGGAGGAGGCGACGTTCATCGCCACCGAGATCGAGCGGCTCACCGACCACACCATCGGCGGCGCACAGTCCAACAGCTATTCCGACATCGCCGTGTTCTACCGGACCAACACCGGATCGCGCGCGCTGGAAGAAGTGTTCGTCCGTCACGGCATCCCGTACAAGGTGGTCGGCGGTACCCGTTTCTACGAGCGCAAAGAGGTGCGCGACGTCGTCGCGTATCTGCGGGTGGTCGCCAACCCCGAGGATTCGGTCAGTCTGCGGCGCATCCTGAACACGCCGCGTCGGGGCATCGGGGACCGGGCCGAGGCGTGCGTCGCCGTGCACTCGGAGAACCGCGGGATCTCGTTCTACCAGGCGCTGATCGAGGGGGCGCAGGGTCAGGTCGGGTTGCTGAACACGCGCGCGGTCAAGCAGATCGGCGGCTTCGTCGACCTGATCGAGGGCTTGCGCAACGACTTCCTGACCACCTTCGGTGAGGGTGGTACGGAGGGCTCCGACGTCGCCGTCGCCGACGCCACCGAAGAGGGTGCCGACATCGGCGAACTCGTCGACGCCATCGTCGACCGCAGCGGATACCGCGCCGAGCTCGAGGGATCCCACGATCCGCAGGACGGCGCCCGGCTGGACAACCTCAACGAATTGATCTCGGTGGCAAAGGAATTCAGCCGCGATGCGGCCGAAGCCGCGCAAGCCGAGGTGGACAACGGCATCGACGAGGAGGCGGCGCAACTGCGCGAGGGTGAGCCCGAACCCGGTTCGCTGGCCGCCTTCCTGGAACGGGTGTCGTTGGTCGCCGATGCCGATCAGCTCCCCGACGAGGGTGAGGGCGTGGTCACGCTCATGACCCTGCACACCGCCAAGGGGCTCGAGTTCCCGGTGGTCTTCGTGACCGGTTGGGAGGACGGGCATTTCCCCCATCTGCGGGCCCTCGGCGATCCGGCGGAGCTCAGCGAGGAACGACGCCTCGCCTACGTCGGTATCACCCGCGCCAAGCAGCGGTTGTATCTGACCCGTGCGGTCACCCGCGCATCCTGGGGTCAGCCGGTGTCGAACCCCGAATCCCGCTTCCTGCAAGAGATTCCGCAGCATCTGCTCGATTGGCGGCAGACCGAACGGCGGCGTCCCGGACGCGGCTTCGGATCCTCGGGTGGGGTGTTCGGCCGTGGCGACGATCGTGGTTCCAGCGGTGCGCTGGGGCGTTCGTCGTTCTCCGCGGACCCGAATCGAGGGCGCAACAAGCAGATTCAGCTCGACGTGGGCGATCGGCACAATCATCCCAAGTACGGGATGGGCAAGGTCGTCGGCAAGGAGGGCAGCGGGGCGACCGAGCGGGTCGTCATCGATTACGGTGGCAACACCGGCCGCATCACGCTGCTGACGATCGGCGGGATTCCCGGCGAGAAGCTGTGACGGACGCCGAGCGGTGAGGGCGGGTCAGCCGACGTAGTTCGACAGCCGCACACCGTGCTCGGCGAGCCACGGTGCCGGGTCGATCTTGGTCTTGCCGTTCAGCCACACCTCGAAATGGCAGTGCGGGCCGGTGGATTGGCCGTCGCTGCCCACCAGACCGATGACCTGCCCGGCCTTGACGGTCTCGCCCTTGTGGACGAGGACGCCATTGGAATACATGTGGCCGTACACGGTGACGGTGCCGTCGGGGGCCTTGACCTGAATCCAATTGCCGAAGCCCGACGCCGGACCGGCCTCGAGGACCACACCGTCGGTGGCGGCGTGGATCGGGGTGCCCAGCGGCGCCGCGAAATCCAGACCGGCGTGCATGACGCCCCAGCGCATCGCATACAGCGAGGTCAGCTGATACTGCCCCAGCGGCACAGGTGAGACGAACTCCGGCGGCAACATCGCATTGATTCGTGCGGCCTCGGCATCGGCGAGTTGCTTGCCGACCTGCAACTGCTGGCCGTACATGCTCGTGTCGGGGGTGTTCGCCGACGCGGGCGCGATCCCGGGCCCGGTGTCGGCGGCTGCGGCGCCACCGACGTCGGCGGTGGGTACCGGCGTGGCCGACCCGGCGTCGTCGTCGGAGTTGATCTGCACCGCGGCGGCGGCCAGCGCGGCACCGGCGGCGACGGCCACCAGGGCGACGCGTCCGCTGCGCAGCGCGGTCGGGGGAGCGGCGATGCGGTGCTTGCCGCGCGATCGCCGTGTCGCACCCGCCGGGACGCGACGGAACGTCGGCTCCGCGGTGACCGTCCCGACCCGCTCGTCGGTCTCGTACTCATCGACCGTGTATTCGTTGCCTGCGTATTCGTCGACTGTGGCGCCGAGAACGTCGAAGGGCTCGTCATGGCGGTACTCGTCGAACTCACCCTCGGGGATGAGGATGTCCTGGGTGATCTCCGAGGTGGTGGTGCGGCGTGTGGAGCGTCGGCGACCGACCGAGGCCGAGCCGTCTTCGATGGGGGCCCAGTCATCGACGTCCCACTCGAAGTCGGCGGTGTCGCCGTACGTGGTCTCGTCGCTGTAGTAGATGTCGCTGCGGTCGACGGGGATGATCGTGGTCATCTCCTCGGCGGTCAGATCATTGATCCGCTCGTCGCGGCGTCGACGTCCGCCGACGACCGCGGTACCGGATACCGACCCGCCTGGGAAACCACGTTCCGCCAAGTCGTCCACCTCACCTCACGTTTGCGATACACCCAGGTGCCCGCGTTCTTTCGGCGTTACGGATGTGGCGCGATGGACCACTACGACCTGAGACTGCTTGCCGACGGTAACGAAATGATTGCGACAAGTCCAACCCTGGGGAGTGAAAACCCGGGATAAAGTGAGCTGGGTCACAGGCCGATGACGAGGTTCACACTGTGCTGAATTTGCGGTATTGGCTGGCGGATTCGCCGCAATGCGCCCGGCCGGATGGCTGACGGCGCCGGGTCGGCACCCGCGCGTGTCCCGACCGAGCGAGTGATCTGTCGCACAAGGTGAGGAGGTGTACCCAAACCGGATATGCGGCAGGTTTAAAGTCCCGTATGGCCCGCGTTACACCCAGACGAGCGGGCAAATCTACGAAATGGTGAGCTGAATGGATCTCTTCGAATACCAGGCGAAGGAACTGTTCGCCAAGCACGGAGTTCCGACCACACCCGGTCGTGTAACCGACTCTGCCGCCGACGCGCGCACGATTGCCGAGGAAATCGGCAAGCCCGTCATGATCAAGGCGCAGGTGAAGGTCGGTGGACGTGGCAAGGCCGGCGGCGTGAAGTACTCCAAGGACGCCGACGAGGCGCAGGCGAACGCCGAGAACATCCTCGGTCTCGACATCAAGGGCCATGTCGTCAAGAAACTCCTCGTCGCCGAGGCCAGCGACATCGCCGAGGAGTACTACATCTCCTTCCTCCTCGATCGCGCCAACCGCACCTACCTGGCCATGTGCTCGGTCGAGGGCGGCGTGGAGATCGAGGTGACCGCCGAGCAGAACCCCGACGCGCTCGCCCGCGTCCCGGTCGACGCCGTCAAGGGTGTCGACCTCGCATTCGCTCGCGAGATCGCCGAGAAGGGCAAGCTGCCCGCCGAGGTGCTCGACGCCGCCGCCAACACCATCCAAAAGCTCTGGGAGGTGTTCATCGCCGAGGACGCCACCCTCGTGGAGGTCAATCCTCTGGTCCGTACCCCCGACGACCAGATCCTGGCCCTCGACGGCAAGGTCACCCTCGATGAGAACGCCGACTTCCGGCATCCCGACCACGAGGCCTTCGCCGACCGCGACGCCACCGATCCGCTGGAGCTCAAGGCCAAGGAGAACGACCTCAACTACGTCAAGCTCGACGGACAGGTCGGCATCATCGGCAACGGCGCCGGGCTGGTCATGAGCACCCTCGACGTGGTCGCCTACGCCGGTGAGAAGCACAAGGGTGTCAAGCCCGCGAACTTCCTCGACATCGGTGGCGGCGCCTCGGCCGAGGTGATGGCCGCCGGTCTCGACGTCATCCTCGGCGACGAGCAGGTCAAGAGTGTCTTCGTCAACGTCTTCGGCGGCATCACCGCCTGCGACGCTGTCGCCAACGGCATCGTCGGCGCGCTGAACAAGCTCGGCGACGAGGCCAACAAGCCGCTCGTCGTCCGCCTCGACGGCAACAAGGTCGACGAAGGCCGCAAGATCCTGGCCGATGCGAATCACCCCTTGGTGACGCTCGCCGAAACGATGGACTCCGGCGCCGACAAGGCCGCCGAACTGGCGAGCAAGTGAGGGGCTAGAGAAACATGTCGATCTTCCTGAACAAAGACAACAAGATCATCGTCCAGGGCATCACCGGCGGTGAGGGCACCAAGCACACCGCACTGATGCTCAAGGCCGGTTCGAACATCGTCGGCGGCGTCAACGCCCGCAAGGCCGGCACCACCGTCGCCCACACCGCCAAGGACGGCTCCGACGTGGAGCTGCCCGTCTTCGGCAGTGTCGCCGAGGCGATCAAGGAGACCGGGGCCGACACCTCGATCGCCTTCGTCCCGCCGAAGTTCGCCAAGGACGCCATCATCGAGGCGATCGACGCGGAGATCCCGCTGCTGGTCGTCATCACCGAGGGAATCCCGGTGCAGGACAGCGCCTATGCGTGGGCCTACAACGTCGAAAAGGGGAACAAGACCCGCATCATCGGGCCGAACTGCCCCGGCATCATCACCCCGGGTGAATCGCTGGTGGGCATCACCCCGGCCAACATCACCGGCAAGGGTCCGATCGGCCTGGTCTCCAAGTCCGGCACCCTGACCTACCAGATGATGTACGAGCTGCGCGATCTCGGTTTCTCCACCGCCATCGGCATCGGCGGCGACCCGGTCATCGGGACCACCCACATCGACGCCATCGAGGCGTTCGAGAAGGATCCGGAGACCAAGGTCATCGTGATGATCGGTGAGATCGGTGGCGACGCCGAGGAGCGTGCGGCCGACTACATCAAGGCCAACGTCTCCAAGCCGGTCGTCGGCTACGTCGCGGGATTCACTGCGCCCGAGGGCAAGACGATGGGCCACGCCGGCGCGATCGTGTCCGGCAGCTCCGGCACCGCCCAGGCCAAGAAGGAAGCCCTCGAGGCTGCGGGCGTCAAGGTCGGCAAGACGCCGAGCGAGACCGCCACGCTGGCCCGGGAGCTCTACGAGGCTCTCTGACCCGCGGTCGGAGATCATCCCGAAACCCGCCTGCACGCGAGAACTCGTGTGCAGGCGGGTTTTTCGTTTGTGCGACACCGGTGAATGGTTGCGGTGGTCATTTCTGCGCTCCGGAGTCGGGTGCGGCTCGGTAGAGATGTTCGACGTCGTGCCGACGGCACGGTTCGGTTCCCGGGGTGAGTGTCGCCGCGGCACCGGCGGCGGCACCGTATCGGACGGCGTCGGGTAGTGGCCGGCCGCGGGCCAGGGCGACGGTGATCCCGGCGACCATGTTGTCGCCCGCCCCGACACCACTGCCGAACCCGGACCCGACCGGGACTCCGGCGACGTCGGTCACCTGATCGGTGGTCACCACCAGTGCGCCCGCCGCCCCGCGGGAGACGACGACGGCGTCGGTGATGCCCCGGGCGATCAGGGCTCGTGCGGCGTCGATCTGTGAGTCGGTCTCCGGCAGAGGCAGATCCAATGCTTCACGGAGTTCGCGAAGGCTCGGTTTGATCACTGCGGCACCCCGCACCCGCAGCAGAGCCGGGCCGTGGGTGTCGACGATCAGTGTGCACCCGTGCCGGTCCGCGATGGCCGACACCGCCGGGAAGAAGCCGTCCGAACATCCCGGTGGGAGACTGCCACTCACCACGAGATGCGTTGCGGTGCTCGCATACTCGTCCATGGCGGCGAGGCAGTGTTGCTCCTCGGTGGCAGTGAGGTCGGGGCCGGGCAACACGAAGCGGTACTCCTGGCCGGTCCGGACCTCGCGGACGGTCAACGATTCGCGGCTTGCTCCGGTGATGCCGAGGGGGCCCGTTGCGATGCCCTCGGCGGCGAGAAGTGCCTCGATGCGTGCTCCGGTGGGGCCGCCGCTGGTGAAGACCGCGGTGGCCGGCACACCGAGCCGAACCGCTGCCCGGGCTACGTTGATCCCGCCGCCACCCGGATCGTATCGGGGGCGCGAGCATCGCATCTTCTCCGTCGCCTGCAGGATCGGTACCGAGCTGTGGATGTCGAGCGCAGGATTCATCGTGACGGTCACGATGTGTGGTGTGGCTGGTGACTTCATCTCCTCTCCATGGTGCCCCGCGAATATGTCGGGCGGCAGATGCTTTTGGCCCTTTTGTCACCGCCGTGCGGTGGTGTCCAATGGAGGTGACGGACTCGGTTGGCGAGTCGGTCGACGAGGAGATCGGCAAGGAGCGGGTCATGGCAGTGAATGCCCCGATAGTGGTGGCGGTCGACGGGTCGGACACGGCGCTCGAGGCGCTCCGGTGGGGTGCTCTGGCCGCGGTGCGGGAGAACAGATCCCTGCGCGTGGTCGGCGTCGTCGAGACCGTCGCAGCGGGATATGCGCCGGGTGTGTTGATGACCCCGGCGGTGGCCGAGGCACTGCACGCCGATGCCCGCCGGGCGGTGGACGAGGCGATCGCCGCGGCCACCAAGGTGTCGGCGGACGTCGACGCCGAGGGCGAGGTCCGCGAGGGCAGGCCGGCCCTCGTCCTGCGTGAGATATCCAGTGGTGCACACCTTCTCGTCGTCGGTCGTCGTGGCCGCGGGGGTGTGGCCGGGTTGTTGCTCGGTTCGGTCAGCTCCGACGTCGCCGCACACGCCGATTGTCCGGTGGTGGTGGTCTCGGGTCCCGTACCTCAGACCGGTCCGGTGGTGGTCGGCGTCGACGGATCGGCGATCTCGCAGGCAGCCCTGGGCGCCGCCTTCACCCAGGCCGCCGAACTCGGCACGTCGTTGGTGGTCGTCAGCACCTATCCGGGATTCTCCGGCGAAGGGTTCTACGACCAGGATGAGGTGCTGGCTCAATTCCGGGACGGGACCACCGAATCCGTTGAACGTCAGGTCGCCGAGCACCGTCGCGACCATCCCGCCGCCGACACCGTGTCCGTCGAGACCGCGGTGGTCGCCGGCGATCCCGCGCCGCGCATCATCGAGGCCGCAGGTGATGCCCAACTGATCGTGCTCGGGAGCAGGGGGCGTGGCGGCTTCCGGGGGTTACTGCTCGGATCGACCAGTCAAGCCGTCCTGCACACCGCATCGTGCCCGGTGATGATCGTGCACTCCGAACGCAGCCGGTGAAAGACGTTGTCACACCGCGGTTGATGCGATAGCGCCTCGACTGCAGCGCGTGTGCAGCCGGTGCGGTCACGATTCGCTGACGGCCTTGAGCCGCGCGAGTCCTTTCTCGAAGTCCTTGCCGAGCAGTTTGTCGAAGAAGCCCAGTGGGGCGGCCACGCGGCTGAAGAGCGAATGCTTGCCGGTCATCGTCCACGTGACCTCGCTGACGCCGTCGTTCTCGGTGATGTCGAAGGCGCTGCGGCTCGTGGATTTCATCGGCTTCTCGAACACGACCCGGATCGCCACGTGGGTCGGCGCGGTGTCCTCGAGGATCTCCATGGTGCCCTTGCCCGCTTTCCGATTTCCCGACCACGCGTAGCGCGCACCCACGCCGAGCTCGGCTCCGGAATAGGTTCTCGACAGATCGGGGTCGAGGCCCTCCCACGGCGACCAATCGACCCATCGATGCAGATCATGGATGTGAGCGTGGATATCGGCGGCAGGCGCGGCGATCGTGGTGCGGCGCACCACGGTGTAGTTCTCGGCCATCGGACTTCCTGTTCTGTGGATCGGGGGCGTCCCGGGTGGACCCTGCGTGTTCTGGGTGGTGTGGGGATGCAAGTATGACCCTGCGTCCCGCCGAAAGTCATCGCGCAATCCTCCGGGTGGGGCTGTGGTGCGTGCGATAATCCGGCGGTGAGCGACACGGGTTCCCGACCGGGCGGGTTGGCGGCGTTGCTGCAGTTGCCCCGGCAGGTGGCCTCCGCCGCGGCCGACGCCGCCGAGCGCGTACCGGTTGCCGGTGGTGTCGTGCGTGTGGCGCGGCGCACCACACACGAGGTCCTCGACGGCGTCGGCACCCTCGCCACGGCGGCGGCGGGCACGTCGATCGGAGCGGTGATCCACGCCGTCGTCGACGAGCTCAGTTCGATGGACCTCACGCCGCTCATCGGTGCCATCGATCTGAATCGGGTCGTCGACGCGGTGGATCTCGACGCGGTGCTCCGCGACATCGACATCAACGCCTTGATCGCGCGACTCGACCTCGACGCCATGATCGGCCGGGTGGACATCGCAGCGGTGATCGACGCGGTCGACGTCGCCGCGATCGTCGACCACCTCGACATCGACGCCATCCTGGACAAGATCGACATCGATGCCATCGTCACCCGCGTGGATCTCGACGGCGCCGTGGAGCGGGTCGACATCGACGCCATCATCGCCCGCATCGATTTGATCGGCCTCGCCGACGAGATCATCGACGGCGTCGACCTGCCCGACATCATCCGCGAGGCGAGTACCTCGGTGACGACCGAGGTGATGACCGACGTGCGCAGCAGCAGCGAACGCGCCGACGACGCGGTGGCCGATCTCGTGAACCGGTTGCTCCGACGTAAGGTGGCCGCCCGGGTCGCCGACGCCGGGCTTGTCGACGATTCCCAGAACGGTGACAACACGAGCGGTGGGGCCCAGAGCGATGGGACACAGAGCGATGGGACCCAGAGCGATGGGACACAGAACGGTGCATGATCCAGTGTCACACCACGATTCGGCCGGGCACCCGATCGCTCGTCCGCACGTCGTCCTCGACACCGATCGCTCGGCCGGGATCGTCAGCCGCGCGATCGCGGCCGTCCTCGACCTGCTGCTGGTGCTCGCGGTGATGGGCGGGCTGTACGTCGGGTGGCTGATGGCCCGTCTGATCTACGACGTGCACCAGTTCTCGCTGCCGAGCGCGAACCCGTTCTTCACCGCGACGACCTTCGTCGCGGTGTCGGTGATCTACCTGACCGGGTGCTGGTGCGTCTCCGGCCGCACGCTGGGGTCGGTGGTGATGGGATTGCGGCTGGTCAGTCGGAAAGGCAAACCGCGCGTTCGGCTTCCGGTGGCGCTGATCCGCGCACTGATCTGTGTGTTCTTCTCGGTCGGGCTATTGTGGGTCATCGTCGATCCGCGTCGTCGCTCGGTCGCCGACCTGGTGGTGCGCACGCGCGTGGTGTATTCGCGGTGAGCGAGCATGCGGAACATCCCTCGGCGGCACAGCTGATCGACACGCTCGCCGACCCGGATTCGTGGGAGACGTGGGACGATTCACCGCCGGCGTCGGTCGTCGCCGATGCCTACGACGACCAATTGCGCCGTGCCGCTGAGAAATCCGGGGTCGACGAGTCGGTGCGGACCGGGCTGATCCGGATCGGCGGGACGCCGGTGGTGGTGATCGTCAGCGAGTTCGGATTCCTCGGTGGATCGATCGGACATGTTGCCGGACACCGCATCACCACGGCGATCCGACGCGCCACCGAGCACGGATTCGCCGTCGTCGGTCTGCCGTGCTCCGGCGGCACCCGCATGCAGGAGGGTACGCCGGCGTTTCTGCAGATGGCGGCGATCACCGGGGCGGTGACCCGGCATCGTGCGGCTGGTCTGGCCTACCTCATCTACCTGCGTCATCCCACCACCGGTGGTGTGTTCGCGTCGTGGGGTTCGCTCGGCGGGATCACCTGGGCGCAACCCGGAGCGCTCATCGGCTTCCTGGGTCCGCGGGTCGTTGCCGGACTCGTCGGCACGCCGATCCCCGACGACGTCCAGCGCGCCGAGAATCTCGTCCGTCGCGGCATCGTCGACGACGTCGTCGCACCGGAAGACCTCCGCGATCGGTTGCGCGGCGTCCTCGACGCGCTCGCTCCCGAGATCGCCGCCGACGCCGTTGCCGAGTCGGAAGTTGTTGTTCCACAAGATGCCCCGATGGAGCATGCGGCGCCCGGTGCCGAATCGGTGTGGTCGGCGGTGACCGCGACCCGGCGTCCCGGACGCGTCGGGGTCCGGGATCTGATCGCCGTGCCCGGGTCTGCCCTGGTGGGAGCCGGCGGGCCGATCGTGGTGGCGTTGAGCCGATTCGGTGGCCGATCCGCTGTGGTGATCGGACAGGACGCCGACCGGCAACGTGCCGGCGAGCTGATCGGGCCGCACCACCTGCGTATGGTGCGTCGCGCACTGACCTTCGCCGCCGAACTCGGGCTACCGGTGGTGACCGTCATCGACACCCCGGGCGCAGAGTTGTCGGTCGCCGCAGAGGAGGACGGACTTGCCGGTGAGATCGCCCGGTGTACAGCCGAACTGATGGGTGTGCCGACGGTGACCGTCTCGGTGTTGCTCGGGCAGGGATCGGGTGGGGCTGCGCTCGCGCTGTTCCCGACCGATCGACGGGTCGCGCTGTCGGATGCGTGGCTGTCCCCGCTGCCGCCCGAAGGCGCCAGTCTGATCGTCCATCGGGACGTCAGTCATGCCGCCGGTATCGCTGCGGGACAGCAGATCCTGGCGATCGAGCTGGCCGGGCTCGGGGTGTTCGACCGCATCGTTGCGGTCGGCGAGATGGAGGACGGGGAGATGGAGGACGGGGAGATGGAGGACGGGGAGGCGGGAGACGGTGTGGCCGCATCGGCGACCCGGATACGAGAAGTGATCGCCGACGAACTGCACTCGCTGTCCGCGCCGGACCCTGCTGCACGGTCCCGGGTTCCCGCCGCCCCGTCGCCGCCCGGGGCGATGACGCGCATCCCGGCGGTCGGCGCCATCGTGCGTGATGCGGCCGGCCGATTTCTGCTGGTCCAGCGTGGGCATGAGCCGCAGGCGGGTATGTGGACCGTGCCGGGCGGCAAGGTCGAGTCCGGAGAGACGTTGGAGCAGGCCGTGATCCGCGAGATCGCCGAGGAGACGGGCATCGCCATCGAGGTCGTCCGGGAGGCCTGGGTGGTCGACATCCCCGATCGGCGTGCCGGCGTGGTCTACGAGGTCCACGACTTCGTGGCCACCCCGTTGACCACGGACGTCGTCGCCGCTGACGATGCCGCGGACGCGGGGTGGTTCGACCGCGGACAGATGCGTGCGCTGCCACTGACGCCAGGACTGCTCGACCATCTCGACCGGTACGGGCTGCTGTGACGCCGGTGACGGACAGACCTCGCGTATTGGTAAGCTGCGGTGCGCTATTGGACAGAGCGGCCCGCATGTGTGGCCGGGGTCGACCGGGGAGGGCAGCATGTCGGTGAGCCGACGCATCATGGCACCGCTGATCGCGGTGGTGGCGTTGTCGACGGGCCTGAGTGCCTGCGGTGACGATTCGACGAGCACCACGGGAACGGCTCCGACCTCAAGTGCCGGAGCGATGGATTCGCCGACGTCGAGCGCGCTGTCGGGGGCATGGACGGGGACGTGGACGTCGGTGGGGGAGACCAAGACCGCGCAACTCGGCGTGGTCACCGACAAGCCGTTCCTCGCGACCATCGACATCCCGGGCCGTTGTGGCGCCACGTGGAAGGAGACCTCGCGCGACGCCACTCACGTCGTGGTCGCGGCGACGGTCACCTACGGCCAGTGCGCCGACAACGAGTGGCAGCTCACCGTCTCCGGCCAGTCGATCTCCGCGGTCGATACCAGCGATCCGCAGACCCGGGCTCAGTTCCGACGAAGCTGACCGAGCGCATCACCGGCGCCGCGCAGACATTCCGTCCGGTGCCATCGGATTTGACCCACACTGAACGCAATCGCGTGCACGGCCATCGTCGCAGGTGGGTTCGGTGACATCGGGTCGCGCGCGATCGCGACGTCATCAATCGCGCGAATCGGACGCTAGCGTTCCTGAGGTTGTCTCTCGAACCAGTCCAGTGGAGGTACTGCCGTGCGATCGCGGATTCTCGTCCTGTTGCTCTCGTTCATCGCCGCCGCGAGCGTGATCACCGCGTGCGGTGGGGACGATTCGCAGGCGGTGAAGATCGGGGTCGCCGACGCGTCGGAAAGCTACTGGAACGTGTTCAAGCAGAAGGCCTCCGCTGCGGGCATCGACGTCGAGCTGGTGAATTTCACCGACTACAATCAGCCCAATCCCGCACTCGCCGAGGGGGAGTTGGACCTCAACGAGTTCCAGCACCTGCTGTACCTGGCGACCTACAATGCCAAGAACAACAAGGATCTGGTGCCGATCGGCGCGACCGCGGTCTACCCGCTACCGCTGTACTCCACTCAGTACAAGTCCGTCGGTGAGATCCCGCAGGGGGCGCAGGTCGCAATCCCCAATGACCCCACCAATCAGGCACGCGGACTGCTGGTGCTCGCGCAGGCCGGACTCATCACGCTGACGAAGCCGGGCAACGCTTTCTCCACGCCCGCCGACATCGATCAGGCGCGATCCAAGGTGAAGGTCATCGCCGTCGACGCCGGTCAGACCGCCGCGAATCTCGATTCGGTGACCGCGGCGATCGTCAACAACAACTACGCGACGTCGGCCAAACTGACCGCAGATCAGATCATCGCCTCCGACGATCCGAATGCTGAGGCCTCCAAGCCCTACATCAATGCGTTCGTCGCCCGCGCCGCAGACAAGGACAATGCCACCTACGCGAAGCTGGTGCAGATCTACCACGATCCCGAGGTGATCGCGGCGGTGAAGAAGTCGCTGGGCGACTCCGGGGTCATCAAGACGAACTCGCCTGCCGATCTGCAGGCGACCCTGAAGGGATTGGAAGCCGACGTGCGGGCCAATGGCTCCTGAGCCTGTCCCCGCCGGGGCGGCCCGGCGTCCGGCTGCAGTCGAGTTCGTGGACGTCGCAAAGCGTTTCGGCAAGGATGCGCCTGCGGTCCTCGACGGCATCAGTCTGCGCATCGATGCCGGGGAGATCGTCGGGATCATCGGGCCGTCGGGCGCGGGGAAGTCGACGCTCGCGCGTCTGATCAACGGACTCGAACGGCCCACCAGCGGTCACGTGCTGGTCGACGGACGGGACCACGGTGGGGCGCGTGAGCGCGAACTCAACGCCTTCCGAACCCAGATCGGGATGATCTTCCAGCAGTTCAATCTGTTCAACTCGCGCACCGTCGCCGGCAATGTCGGATTCGCGCTGCAGGTGGCGGGCGTGCCGAAATCAGCTCGACAACAACGCATCAACGAGCTCCTCGAGTTCGTCGGAATCGCCGACAAGGCGAAGGCGTGGCCATCGGCATTGTCCGGCGGGCAGAAGCAGCGGGTGGGTATCGCGCGGGCGCTCGCCTCCTCGCCGTCGATCCTCATCGCCGACGAGGCCACCAGCGCCTTGGACCCCCAGACCACGGACGACACGCTCAAATTGTTGCGTCGCATCAACTCCGATCTGGGTACCACCATCGTGGTGATCACCCACGAGATGGATGTGGTGCGCGAGGTGTGCGGCAAGGTCGCCGTTCTCGCCGACGGGCGACTCGTCGATCACGGCGAACTCTATGAGGTGTTCGCCCACCCGCGGTCGGAGGTCACCCGCAGCTTGCTGCGTCATGCCGTTTCCGGCGTCCCCGACGCGGACACGTTGACCGCGTTGCGATCTCGGCACTCGGGCCGACTGGTCACCGTCGAGGTCCGCGACGATGCCGCCCGTGTCGATCTCACCGGTGCAGTGGCGCGGGCCGGTGGGACCGCGTCGGTGATCCACGGTGGAATCGCCGATCTCGGCGGCCGCCCGTTCGGGGCACTGACCTATGAGGTACACGCCCCTGATTCGGCGCTTGACGAAATCGTCGACGAAAGTCGCACCGCCACCGGCATTGTCGTACACGAGGAGGTGAGCCGATGAGCCACAGCGCACTGGCCGCCGACGGCTTCACCCGGGTGTTCGGTGACGAACTGCGCCCGTTGCTGTTCCAGGCGATCGGGGAGACCTTCCGGCTCGTCGGCTTCACGCTGCTGATCGGTGGCGCACTGGGACTGCTGATCGGCGTGGTGCTGTATGCAACCAGTCCCGGGAACCTGTGGTCGAACGTATGGATCTTCAACGGACTCAACGTGATCGTCAACATCATCCGGCCGATACCGTTCATCATCTTCATCACTGCCATCGCGCCGTTGACCAAGACGGTGATGGGAACCCGAATCGGCACCGAGGCGGCGATCTTCCCGATGACGTTGATGGCGATGGTGGTGATCGCCCGAGTGGTCGAGCAGAGTCTCGTCTCCGTGGACCCGGGAGTGGTGGAAGCCGCCCGCGCGTGCGGCGCCGGCCGCGTGCGTACCCTGCTGACGGTGGTGGTGCCCGAGGGATTCGCGCCCCTGGTATTGGGTTATACCTTCATCTTCGTCGCGATCGTGGACATGTCGGCGATGGCCGGCTATGTCGGCGGCGGGGGACTCGGAGATTTCGCGTTCCAATACGGCTACCAGCAGTTCGACTGGAAACTGACTGTTGTCGTCATCGCGTTGCTGGTGATTCTGGTACAGGTGGGACAGTACTTCGGCAACTGGCTGGCCCGCCGCGCGCGACATCGCTGAGCCCGTCGCCACGCAGCTCCACACGCACGCAGACCAGACGCGAACAACGAGGTGACCGATGACTGAGCTACTCCCGCTCGACCCCGACCAACTGTTGACCACCACCCGCTCGGTGCGCAAACGGCTCGATCTCGAACGGCCGGTCCCGCTGGAGGTGATCACCGAGGCGCTGGAGGTTGCGCTGCAGGCGCCCACCGGATCCAACAGCCAGACCTGGCATTGGATCGTGCTGACCGATCCCGAGGTCAAGGAGAAGGTCGGCGCCTACTACGCACGTTCCTTCGCGGCGTACTCCGCCGAGCGCACACTCGCCGACGACACCGCTCGACGTGTCGCCTCGAGCGCGCAATATCTCGCCGACATCATGGGCAAGGTGCCCGCCCTGGTGATCGGGGCCATCTACACCGGCGGCGATCTGCCCGCCGGGAACCAAGCCGGCGTCTGGGGCTCGTTGCTGCCCGGCGCATGGAGTCTCAGTCTGGCCTTGCGCGCCCGCGGTCTGGGGTCGGCCTGGACGACCCTGCACCTGACCTACGAGAAGGAGGTCGCGGAGCTGCTGGGTATCCCGCCCACCGTTCACCAGGGGGTTCTGCTGCCCGTGGCCTACACGAAGGGCACCGACTTCAAGCCCGCCGGGCGCAAGCCCCTCGATGAGGTGCTCCACATCAACAAGTGGTGAGTGTGGTGACCGGGGCAGCGGAGTCGCCGACGCGGCCGTGGTGAGCCGGTAGAGTTCAGAATCACCATGTCGTCCGCCGAGTCTGCCCACACCACCCCGGATTCGGGCTCCGGGGTGGCCTCGGGCGGCCAGCGTCCGTCGAATCGTCGTAGCGCTGCCAAGGCCGCCCGCCGAGCCGAGCTGCTCACGGCCGCAGCCAGTCAGATGGCCGATCGCGGATTCGCCGGGGTACGACTCGAGGACATCGGGGGAGCGGTCGGCGTGAGTGGGCCGGCGATGTACCGACACTTCTCGTCGAAAACCGAACTGCTCGACGAGATGCTCCTCGACATCAGTCGTCGCCTCTACACCGGCGGACGAGAGGTCGTGCAGCGCGGCGGCTCGCCGGCCGAGACCCTCGATGCGCTGATCGCCTTCCACATCGACGTCCTGGTCACCAAGCCGGATCTGATCGCGGTCCAGGATCGTGACCTCTCCTCGTTGACGCCGGAGGCCAACCATGAGGTGCGTCGGTTGCAGCGCCGCTACGTCGAGGACTGGGTCGACGTCCTCATGTCCGACGACGAGGGCCACGCACTCGAACGTCAGGAGGCCCGTGTTCGCGTGCACGCCATGTTCGGGTTGCTCAATTCCTCGCCACGCCTACCGGATTTCGATCCCGACAGGTTGCGGTCGCTGCTCCGCACGATGGCACTCGCGGCGTTGCGAGTGCCCGTCACGTCCTGACGGCGAGTGACTCCTCCGGCGGTGCCGGTCCGACGAATGAATCTGCGCTGACGTTGGCCCCCAGTTCGGGGTCTGCCTCTACGCTGACACGCACGTGATGTCGTGTATGAGCGTTTCGCCGACCGAAAGGGACGAGCAGTGAATCCTGGTGACCCGAACAATCCCCAGCAGAATTGGGCGGCCGGGTATCCCGCGCAGCCGGGGCAGCAAGCCGGCCCGGCACCCACGCAGGGGTTCGGCCCGCAGCAGCCGGGAACGCCATCTGGGCAGTGGTCGACGCCGGGGCAGCAATGGGGTGCCCCGCCCGCTGCACCTCGCAGGCAATTCGACGCCCGCGCGCAGCTTGCCGCGATCTTGCTGGTGGCCGCTGCGGTGTCCGGGCTGATCACCTACTTCATGGGGTTTGTCAGTTGGGTTGTGGTCGACAACAACGTCACTGAGAATCAACTCGACAACTGGGGCCAGAACTTCGAAAACGGAAACTCCGGGGTGCCTGGCTTTGCTTCCTACGAGATCGTGCTCAATCCCGGCAAGTTCCTGATCATTCTGGGGGCGATCGGTGTCGCTGCAGCGGTGGTATTGGTGCCGCGATTCCGTAAGGCCGTGCCCTTTCTCGCCGTGATCGCGGCGGGTGCGTGGCTCGCCTTGTTCTCGGCCGCCGTGACCACGACGTCGGTGCCCGTCATCGGCGTCGGGGCCGGTGCCATCGTTGCGTTGATCTTCGGATTTCTTCAAGTGGCCTTCCTTCTCGCCGCCGCGGTGCTCGGTGGTGTGAATCGGAGCTGAGCTTCTGAGCCACGGTGGTCCGAAACCAGCTTCGGCGCAACAGGTCTCGAGGCTCGCCGCACGCGGCTCACACCTCGACCATCGATCTGTGATGCTCCACCCTACCTGCCCGACGGCCGTCCCATCCCGATGGTCGAGGTGCCGAGGAGCGCCAGCGACGAGCCTCGAGACCCCTTGTGCCGACAGGATTCCGGGCCACGGGCACACGACACCTCGACCATCGGGTGGGGATTATCTCTATGGAGTTCTCAAACAACAGATGCGGTCCCGGCCGGGCCGGGTGCAGGGAATCAGGCTGTAGTAGAGGCGCTTCGGGTCAGGCTGCGGTGTCGTCGAGTCGCATGGTGCGTCGGTGATAGGACGGTATCGGTCGTCGTTTCGGGTCGATGCTGGCGGGTGGGATCAGCCAGGGGTTCCGGTCGAATCCCATGATGATGTCCCATCCGTGGTGGTGGACATCGTCGTGGCAGCTGGTGCACAGTAGGCAGCCGTTGTCGAGGTCGGTGGGACCGCCCTTACTCTAGTGGGTGAGGTGGTGTCCTTGGCAGCGTCCGGCGTGTGCACCGCATTTGATGCATCCGCGGTCACGCACGAGTAGGGCTTTCCGTTGGCCGGGGGTGAAGAAGCGTTTCGCCTCGCCAACACTGAGGGGTACCCCGTTGGGATCGAGCATGATTTTCGTGATCGTGGTGTCACACGACAGCAGTTTGGCGGTGGCTTCGGTGATGGCCCCCATGTTCTGCAGGTCCCCGCCGAGTGCCGGGTTGTCTGCTGACCAGGTCCACAACAGTCCGTTGGTGGGTTTGGCCGAGAACGTGTTGTCGGCCAAGCCTTGTGTCGCCAACTCCACGATCGTTTCGAATGCAGCCGCGCAGATCTGTTCGGGAGTCCGCGGATCCGGGGACCCATCGGGTTGAGGTTTGGGCGCCGACAAGGTTTCCATCAGAGTTCTGGTTTTCTCCCCGGCGACGATGTCGAGGTTCGCCGAGATCTCCAACCGTCCGTCGTCGGTGATGCGGTCGGTGTAGGAGTTGATCGACTTGTCTTCGGCGGCCGGTAACCCGCCAGGCGTCTCGGCCGCCAACTCGTTCCCCAGCTGCCGCGCGTAGATGTTGATCTCGGCGGGGGTGAAACCGGCGAAATAGTGCGACAAGAGTTTCCGCAGAAACTCGCAGCGTTGGACGGTGTCGAGGGGCTCGGGGCATCGGGTGTCGATGTGCGCCAGACCGCGCACGATGGCGTCGGTGTGTTCGGACGAGATGGACCCGTCCGCGGCATGCGCCATCAACAGATCGACATCGGTGGTGGCAGCAACCCGCACATACCGACCTGCGACCGAGGGTGCGAAACCCATGCTGATCAACAACTCCCGAAGCCGGGTGGTCTTGTGGTCGGCGACTCCCAGCCGGTCCAGTTCGCCGGTGAGGGTGGTGGCGTGGTGATCAACCAGATTGCGGAGCAGCAGTACTTGTTTCATCGCACCGAAGGCTTGGGGCCCGGTCATGCCCGGATTCCATTGCAGGTCGCTGAGTTGGGTGACGATGTCGGCGAAAACCGCTTCGGCGTCAAGAGCTTCGGCGGATTCGATCATGGGCCCCTCCCCAGTGGCTGATCGGTGTGATGGGTCCAGTCTACATCGCCAGGGTGTTCGACGCAAGAGTTGTTTTGATCAATTCTGCTTGTGGACAACATGTTTCGGCGACGATTTTCTGTCGGTGGGGTGTGGTAGGAGGTGCGTTTTTCGTTTGTCTTGCTCTCGATGTGGTTGGGAGGCTGGTTGTCTCACCGGGTCTCGAGGCCCGGCGCTTGGCGCGCCGTGCACCTCGACCATCGGGGGAAGGGCTGGCTTGGCCGTCGGGAGTGATGAGTTCGCGGCCCCAATGTGCAGACGCGGCTGGTGCAGCGAGGGCGTCTGCAAACTCGGCTCGCGTTCGGCTCTTCGGGTGGTGGAAGTGGTTGCGATACTGGTTATCTCGCCGGGTCTCGAGGCTCGCCGCACGCGGCTCGCACCTCGACCATCGAGGGAAAAGTTCTTGGCCATCGAGGGGAAGGGTTCTCGAACAGCGGGGGAAAAGTTCTTGGCCATCGAGGGGAAGGGTTCTCGACGATCGGGGTCATCGATGGGGTGTCCCGGGAGGGAAGGGGCCTGATGGGAGTCAGCGAAGGGCTGCGGCGAGTTCGTCGACATGGTCGACGAGTTCGGCGCCGTCGCGGGCGCTGATGAAGGCATCGCAGTACTCGATGTAATCGGTCAGGGCGCAACCGGTTTGGTTCCAGTAGCGGCGCGGTTCGGGAGTGATCCAGGCGAGCCGGTGCACGCGGCGGCTCACCTCGGCGAGGAGGTCGGGGCGGGGGTCGAAACCGTTGCTGCGAGCGTCGCCGGCGACGATCACCGATGTGCGGGAGCCGAGCAGGTCGCCGTGGCGGCCGAGTAGTTCGGTCAGCATCGAGCCGTAGTCGCTGGTGGCCGCGAGGTCGAGATCGTCGTCGGCCAGTACTGCCGCGAGTGCGGAATCGTCGTTGCTGCGGCGCAGGGCGTCAGTGACCCGCACCGGCCGGTCGACGAAAGCGATGACCTCGCAGCGCTCGCCGTGACGATGCAGGGTCTGCGCGAGCCGCAACAGAAACCCCGCCACCGGTCGCACCGACAACGAGACATCCACCAGCAAGAGCAGACGGACGGGCCCGGCGTGGGTCGTGCGCCGCCAGAGTTGCACCGGCACACCATCGGTGGCCACAGCCGCACGCATGGTGCGACGCATGTCGAGGCCACCGTGATCGGTGCGTCGAACAAGTTTCCGGGGCGCGCCACGCATACGTTGGACGAGCCGATGACAGGCCCGATCGATGTCGGCTTGATCCGACCACAGGGGACCAGTGGGCGAATCGGCGGAATCGACATCGACACCCGATCGCGCCGCCAGGTCCAGTCGCGCAGCCAGGGCGTCGACAAACACCTCGAGTGCCCGCTCCAACTCGGCGCGTGCAGCTGCGTCGAGGCCGTCGGCACCGTCGGTACCATAGGCGCGTCGAGCGTCGAAATCGGCGAGGGCGTCGAGGATCGCCTGCGCGCCGGCGACTCCCAGCGGGCTGCCATGTACCCGTGCGGCACTCCCGACGAGTTCACCGACGCTCGACGAATCAGCCTCATCCACCTCGATGGTGTAGGTGACCCCACCCGAGACGGACGCGGAATCCTGGTCGACGCCCAGTGATTCGGTACCCCCCGACACGGTGAAGTCGTTCTCCTCGCGGTGCGCGCTCTCACCGTGGCGTTGTCGGGCGTCGGGGTCGTCGACGAGGAGATCGCCGATGTCGTCGGTGTGCTCGTCCGCCCCGATCCGCCGGCCGGCTCCGGCGAAGTCCTCATCCCACTCGATGTCGTCGGGGAGGTCGGCGGCGGCGCCACGCGGTCGGGGGAGCGCGTCGTCTCCGCCGTCGAGCCGTCGGCCGCCGAAGAAGGCATCAAAGGCGTGATCGAATCCGTCTGTCTCGTAACCGTATTTGACGCTGACCGACCGCAGTGCCGTGCGGAGGCGATCGGTGTCTCCACCGACGATATCGAGTACTCGACGGATCTCGATGACCTCGGCCGGTGAGACTGCGACCCCGGATCCGCGCAGGACGCGGCCGAACAGGACCGCCAGCCGATCCAGCATGTCATCGCGCGGACCGGCCGGAACTCGCGGATGCCGTTGCGGGGAAACCATTGTCGTCGGCCGGTCAGGGGCGCTGAGAAGACTGGCGCTGAGAAGACTGGCTCGGCGAAGACTGGCGCGAGGACGTCTGGCGCTGGGATGTCTGGCGCGTGGAACTGCGGGCACGTCCGGCGCCGAACGCGGTGGCCGTGACCGACCCGGACGCCGCGGTTCCGTCGGTACGCACCTCTGCGTGATCGGAGTTCTCACCCGACGGGGAATCCAGTTCTCGTCGAGCAAGTTCGAGGTCGCTGCCGAATTTGACCAGTAACGACAGAAGTGCGCGATCGGCGACAGCTCGGTTGTCGTCACCGGTGCTGCCGAGCAGCGACGCGGCCCGCGCGGCGTCGATGACCTCGGCGATGGAGGGGCTCTTGCGCAGTGGGAGGTCACGTAGGCGGCGTGCGAGATCGACGACCTCGGCGATCACCGATTGCTCGACGTCGGGTGCGCGCACACCGACGATGCGGCATTCGCGGGCCACGTCGGGATAGCCGACCTGAAAGTGCAGGCATCGGCGTTTGAGAGCGGGCGAGAGTTCGCGAGTGTCGTTGGAGGTCAAGATCACCCACGGCGAGGAGCGTGAGGTGAAGGTGCCGAGTTCGGGGACCGTCACCTGTCGTTCGGCGAGGACCTCGAGCATGACCGCCTCCATCGCCTCGTCGGTCCGGTCGACCTCATCGACGAGCAACACCGTCGGTGTTGCCGACCGGATCGCGGCGAGCAGCGGGCGGGCGACGAGGAAGTCCTCGGTGTACACGCCGATGTCGGTGCGGGTCAACGCCGCCGAGGCGGCCGACAGATCGGGTTCGGCGGCCAGTTCGGCGCTGATGCGGTCGCGCAACATCTGCACATGTAACAGCTGCCGGGCATAGTCCCATTCGTAGAGTGCCCGGGCCTCGTCGAGTCCCTCATAACACTGTAGCCGGATCAGGTCCCGACCAGACGCTGCGGCAAGGGCTTTCGCGAGTTCGGTCTTGCCGACGCCGGCAGGTCCCTCGAGAAGCAACGGTCGGTCCAGCAGTGTTGCGAGATGGACCACCACCGCGAGATCGGAATCGATGACGTAGCCCTGCTCGTCGAGTCCACGGATGAGATCGTCGACGGTGTCGACAGCGAGTTCCTCGACGGAGTCGACCGCGAGTTCCTCGACGGTGTCGAGGGAGACCGGTGTGGTGGGCAGGGCCGAGGGTTCGGACATGACTCCTCTTCGTGGATCGGGTTCGTCGATCAGCTTCGTGGGTCGGCTCGGTAGGGCGTGCGGGCGAGGTGCGGGTCGGCCCGGGCGAGGGGACAGGTCTCGTCCCCGCCCGGGCCGACCCACGGTGCGGGAGTTGCTCAGGCTCCCGGTCTGTGTGGCCGGCGACCGACGGTCAGTAGCTCCCCGTCATGGCGTGGGTGACCATCGGGATCAGCGACTCGACGGTGCACTCGCGCGGGTTGCCGGGTGTGCACCAGTCGTCCATCATGTGCTCGGCGATCGCCCGGATCTGCTTGTCGGAGGTGTCCATCGTGTCGCCGCGACCCTCGTACTTGCCGGTGTTCATCCGGTTCTTCTCGTAGCTGCCGACGCTGAGTTGGCCGAAATTGTCCGGGATGCCAAGGTCTTTGGAGAGCCGGATGGCCTCTTCGACGGCGGCGTCGGCGGCCTGCACCGTTGTCATGTTGGTGGTGTCGACGCCGAGCAGCGCGGCGATGTCGGCGTAACGCTCGTAGCGACTCGGCAGGTTGTACTCCCAGACGCGCGGCAACGCGATAGCGTTGTTGAGTCCGTGGTGGCTGTCGTAGAACGCCGAAACCGCATGTGAGAGCGAATGGATCAGCCCGAGACCGCCGGAGTTGAACGCCTGTGCCGCAATGTATTGCGCGTGCATCATGCCGGTCCGTGCTTCCAGATTGCGGGGCTCGTAGACGGCGGTGCGCAGGTGATCGCGGATGAGCTCGATGGAGTACTTGGCGTTGCCCAGTGATGGCGCGAAGTCCAGCCGCGAGACGTACGGTTCGGAGGCGTGTGCCAGCACGTCGAAACCGCAGAACGCGGTGAAATGCTCGGGGCAGCTGTAGTAGAGCAGCGGATCGTCCATGGCCAGATCGACCAGACAGGTGTCGTCGAAGGCCACCCACTTGTGCGGCTTGTTCATGTCGGAGGTGTCGGTGATGACATAGGCCCACGAGGTCTCCGACCCGGTGCCCGCGGTGGTGGAGACCGCGATGTGCTTGGGGTTCTCCTTGTTGGTGGCCTTCGAGAAGCCCTCGAACTCGTTGATGTTGCGGCCGTCGTGCGCGATGACCATTCGGGCACCCTTGGCGGCATCGTGACTCGAGCCGCCGCCGACGGAGATGATGCCGTCGCACTTCTCGCTCTGATAGAGCGCCGCGGCGTCCATGCAGTTGTAATCCTTGGGGTTCGACTCGACCTTGTCGTAGAGGACGACGTCGACACCTTGGTATTCGATCTTGCCGACGAGTTCTTCGATGATTCCCGATCCGCGCAGACCGGTGGTCATCAGCAGGACACGGCTCATATCGAGGTTCTTGGCCTCGACCCCGAGCATGTCGTGGGCGCCGACGCCGAGTTTCGCGTTGGGGAAGGGATGGAAATCCTTGATCGGGAAGTCCCAGATCTGGTTCAGCTCGATGGCCATGACGGTCGATCTCCTTGCGTCGCTGTGGGGTGACACTTCGAGGATGTCGTCGGCATCACACCTCACACAAGAACACCTGAACACATAATCAGATGTTCAGTCCAGCAGGTGAGTGGAGAACTGGCCGGACGGACAGGGCGAGCCAGCCGTCGTGGGTGGGTGACCTGCCGACGGGGTGAAGAGCCGATGACGGGTGTGGGCGTTGCACGGCGGCGTCGGGACCGATGGGATAGGACTGGACACGTACGTTGCCGGGCCCGATCGACGCGGAGGTAGTGATGAACACACGAGGTACCAAGCTGGCGGTCATCGGGGCAGGCGCGGTGGGGACGGCGGTCGCCTACGCGTCGTTGATCCGCGGCGTGGCACGCACCATCGCGCTGATGGACATCAACACCGCCAAGGTCACCGCCGAGGTTCTGGACATGTCGCACGGACTCGAATTCGTCCCGCGCACCGACATCATCGGCGGCGACACCATGGACGTCGTCGCCGACTCCGACGTCGTGGTGTTCACCGCGGGTGCGAAGCAGAAGCCCGGACAGTCGCGGCTCGAACTCGCCGAGGCGACCATCGGTCTGACGCGGGCGATCCTGCCCGAGGCCGTGGAGGCCGCGCCGAACGCGGTGTTCATCATGGTGACCAACCCGGTCGACATCGTCACCAATGCGGCCCTGAAGATCAGTGGGCTGCCCAACAATCAGTTGTTCGGGTCGGGCACGGTACTGGACTCGTCGCGCCTGCGGTTCCTCATCGCCCAGCACGCCGGAGTGGCGGTGCAGAACGTGCACGCCTACATCGCCGGCGAGCACGGCGATTCGGAGATCCCCCTGTGGAGTTCGGCGGCCATCGGTGGCGTCCCGCTGAGGGAATGGAAGCCGCTACCGGGCTACGAGCCGATCGATGAGGAGGTGCGCCGGCGCATCGCGCACGAGGTGGTGCACGCCGCGTACAAGATCATCGACGGCAAGGGTGCCACCAACTACGCGATCGGCCTGGCGACCACCCGCATCGTGGAGGCGGTACTCAACAACGAACACCGGGTGCTGCCGGTGTCGACGCTGGCGACCGGGTTCGAGGGCCTCGACGACGTGTGCCTGTCGCTGCCGTCGCTGGTGGATCGCACCGGATGTGCGCAGCGCCTCGACGTCAGTGTCGACGACACCGAGCGTGCGGGTCTGATGGCCTCGGCGGACACCCTGCGGAACATGCAGAAGCAGTTCGGTTTGTGACGGTCGCCGATCGGCAACGGCCCTGCCACGCTCAGGCGAGCGCGGTCTGGATGGCGTTCTGGTAGCGCTTCTGCTGGTCGGCGGAGGTGCCGGCCGGGAAGTCGACGACGACGTTGAGGACCTGGAACGACTGCAGGTGCGCGCCGAGATAGATCTCCGCGCGCCCGGTGGTCTGGAACTGCATCAGGGTGAACTGATCGGTCGCGAGCGCTGAGGTACACCCCGCGCTCGGGCAGACCTGTGCGGTCACGATGTGCTGATTGGTGACGGGTAGACCCTGCCTCGACACCTCGTCGGCGGTGTTGGTGAGCGTGCGGGGATTGACGTTGTTGTCGACACTGCGCGAGGCGGTGTCGGCGCCCGTCGGGTCGTCGGGGCGCGCGCACGCCGCGGGTAGCAGGGCGCCGCAGCAGATCGCCAGCACGGCCACCGCACGCCGTATCGTCATCGACCCCATGTCGTGCTCCCGTCGTCGCATCCTGTCTCGGCCACGACGTTACTGGTGCGGCGACGACCGACGGTCGGCGCCCGGGCCGGGCGCCCGGATTGTCGGGGCGGCTGGGACGGTCAGGTCTCCTGCATGAGGACCGGATCGGCGGTGACCTGTGTCACCGGGCCGGTGAACCATTTCTTGACCGACAGGTGCCAGTACACGTACAGCGCGACGAGAGCGCCGCCGACCAGCAGTGGCGTGTAGTTGACGTACTTCCATGCGAATCCCGGATCCCACGGCATGCCGCCCAACGACGTCGGGAACATGGCGATGATCGAGGTCAGCGCGATCTCGGCAAGTGCCAGCGGGGCGATCCACTTATACTTCGAACCCAGTGTCCACGAACCGGATTCGAAGGAATCGCCTGCGCGCCACCGGAAATAGATGGGTACCGCGAAACACAGATACAGCCCGACGACGCCGATCGAGACCACCGCGAAGAACGCGACCGGGACCGGTGCGCCGTTGATGTCGACGGCGACGAGGGCCGGAAGTGTGATGATCGCGGCCACCGCGGCGGTCACGATGACGGCGTAGGCGGGAATCCCCTTGGCGTTCACCTGCTTCCAGATCCGGTGGCCGGGAACGGCGCCGTCGCGGCTGAAGGCGAACATCATCCGCGACGCACTCGTCTGGCAGGCGGCCGTGCAGAACAACTGGCCCGCGGTGGAGATCAGCAACACCACACCCGCCCACCGGGAGGTGAGGGCCTGGGTGAAGATCGTCGCCACCGCGCCGCCGCTCTTGGACACCCCGTCGGCGTCCTGTACCGCGAAGAGAAAGCTGAGCAACAGAATCCAACCGCCGATCGCCGAATAGGCGATCGAGCGCCAGATGCCCTTGGCCGCAGCACCGGCGGCGCCCTTGGTCTCCTCGGAGATGTGGGCCGACGCGTCGTAGCCGGTGATCGTGTACTGCGTCAGGATCGCCGAGATCGGCAGGACGTACAGGATGAATCCGGCGTGTGAGGTGGCACCGCCGAAGATCCCGGAATTGTTGACGGTGCGGGCGAACACGTCGGAGAACGACGCGTGCTGATCCGGCACCAGGAAGAGGATGAGAATCACTGCCGCGGCGCCGAAGACGTGCCACCACACCGACAGGTTGTTGATCATCGACAGCAGATGCCCGGAGAAGATGTTGATCAGTGCCGCGGCGATGAGAATGATGACGAAGATGAGGAACACCCGGGTGAGACTGTAACCGGCCAACCATGATTCGCTGAACGTACCGATGGTGAGGTCGACGAAGGTCGCTGCGCCGTAGGCCACCGAGGCGAGGATGGCGACCAGCCCGATGAGGTTGAGCCAACCGGTGTAGAAACCCGCCTTGGCGCCGCCGAGTTTGGATGCCCACCAATAGATTCCGCCGGAGGTCGGATATGCCGAGACGAGTTCGGCCATGCAGAAGCCGATGAGCAGGATGAACACCGACACGATGGGCCAGCCCCACGCGATCGCCGCGGGGCCACCGTTGTTCCAGCCCAACCCGAACGAGGTGAAACACCCGGACAGGATCGAGATGATGGAGAACGAGATCGCGAAGTTGGAGAAGCCCGACCACGAACGGTGCAACTCCTGGGTGTAGCCGAGCCGAGCGAGGTGGGCCTCGTCCTCGTTGAGAATTTCGTGCCCTTCGGGCATGGCGCGCCTCCATCGTCTCGGCCGAGAGGTGAAGCGCCGTTGCTGCACTGGTGATCAGTGCAGACGATAAGCCCGGGAGTCGAGTACCGCTGCCCGATATCCGATAGATCCGATTTGCCGTTTATGGGCGAGGCTCACCTGTCGGGCTCGGCGAGGAGTCGGCATGCGGCTGGTCGACGATCACGCGGAGTGCGGCGACATGGCCGTCGAACGCCTCGCGTCCGGTCGGGGTGAGCCGGGCGCGCACGGTACGGCGTCGCCCCGTCGATGGTCGCTCGGTGCTGACGTAACCGGCTGACTCGAGAGTGGTGAGTTGTTTGGACAGTGCCGAATCCGACAGTGCCAGTCGCTCTTTCAGGTAAGAGAACTCGGCCCAGTCGGTGGCTGCGAGGGTCGCGACGAGGGACAGGCGGGTACTGGGGTGGATGATCTCGTCGAAGCGTGGCACGGTCACGGCAACACCCGGCGACGGATCGTGGTGAAGATGGTGTTGCCGCCGAAGCCGATTGCGGCACCGACGATCAGCGCGGCCCAGGTGGCGGCATGGGTGGCGCCGTCGGCGTCGAGACCGAAGCCGAGGCCGACCGTACAAGCCACCGCGACGAGCAGGATCGCGATGACGATCAGGGGGATGCGGCGGTCGGTGACGGAGCGGCGCAGTTGCACGGTGCGTCGCGCGCGTCGACCGTCGAGCAGGCGGGAGGCGACGATGGAATGCCCCACGCCGAAGGCCACGGTGGCGACGGTGACCACCCACGCCGGGGCGACATCGGTCAGGACGCCGAGAGCGACCCAGCCGGCACCCATGATCGACCAATAGGTCTGCGGCAGGCCGACCTCGTCGGCGACTCGCCGACGAGCGGAATCGACGTCGGTGAGTGCGGCTCGTGCCTGCTCGGGAGTGATGTCGGACATGGCGGCCTGCTTTCGCTCATGGGTTTCCTGACTGGAAAGTAGTTTTCACTTTCCTACTGGGAAAGTCAAGGGGTGACCGACTCGACCGAAAAAACTCGGCGTCGAGTGGAACCGATCGGCCGTCGAAATAGTCTGATTCATATGCGCGACGACAAACTGCTCACCCGAATCGCGGGGCTCCTGCGGCAGGCGGAGAACACCGACAACCCACACGAGGCCGAGACGTTCATGGCTGCGGCACAGCGGCTGGCCACCGCCTCGGCGATCGACCTGGCGCTGGCGCGGGCCCACGATCCGGCCGCCCGAACCACGACCCCGATCTCGCGGCAGATCGCCATCGGCGAGACCGGCAAACGTGGACTGAAGACCTACGTGCAGTTGTTCGTGGCGATCGCGCGGGCCAACGATGTGACCGTCGACGTCGCCGGCAACTCGACGTTCGTCCTCGCGTACGGTTTCGAATCCGACATCGACACGTGTGAGGCCCTGTATACGTCCCTGGTGGTGCAGATGGTGACGGCCAGTGATGCCTACCTCCGCTCGGGCGACTACCGCAACGAGACGTCGGCCCGGGTGGTGCGGCGCGGTCAGGGCTGGCACACGCGGAAGGTCGTGGAGCGAAAGCCCTTGGCCCCCATCACCGCGCGGCTCAATTTCCAGTCGGCGTTCGCCGAGCGGATCGGCGTCAGGTTGGCGCAGGCGCGTGACGAACAGCGACAGGAGGCGATCGCCGCCGACGCGGAGTCGACGCCCGCGGGTGACGGCCGACCGTCGACGTCGACGGCCATCGTGTTGCGTAACAAGGAGATCGAGGTCACCGACTTCTACAAGAGTGCATCCCAGGCGCGCGGCACGTGGCGTCCCACGAGTGCCTCGGCCGGATACTCCGAGGGCGCTCGGCGCGCCGGCGACCGGGCGGGACGACGCGCCAAGATCGGCGCCGACCCCGA
Source organism: Gordonia polyisoprenivorans NBRC 16320 = JCM 10675 (assembly GCF_000241325.1). Classification (GTDB taxonomy): domain Bacteria; phylum Actinomycetota; class Actinomycetes; order Mycobacteriales; family Mycobacteriaceae; genus Gordonia; species Gordonia polyisoprenivorans. Next base: position 168,037 of record NZ_BAEI01000011.1, read on the forward strand.
ATTCGGGGCACCCCGAGGAGCTCTCGAACGATGACTCGTCACGGATGTCGATCGTCGGCCGCCGCCGGCTGATCGGGCAGGGCGAAGGGGCTCGGTGGCACGGGCGCGGGGACGGGGACCCCGGTGAACGCTCCGACGCGTCTGCCCCACACGCCGTCGTCGGTCGCGACGGCATGCACGACGGTGGCGCTCACGACGAGGATCGCGGCGTAGAAGTACAACCAACTGATCGCGAGGAACACCATGCCCAGGGTGCCGAAACGATTGAGCGTCGCAGGGACGGTCTCGGGCAACACGATTCGGCTGCCGACGAGGTACACCGTGATCAGCGCGCCGGTGAGGGCGCCGTTGACCGCGAGCAGACGCATCGGCACCTGATGCGAGACCATCAGGCGTGGCACCACCGTCCACAGCGCCCACCACGTCACGAAGGAGGCGAGGACCACGATCGCCAGACCGAGCGGCCCGACGCCGTGGTAGTGGACTCCGAAGATGCTGATGTCGCCGAGCGGGGTGATCAGACCCTGCACCATCACCGCGACCGGGATGAGGAAGATGACCACCACCCACCGCCACCAGCCGCGCCACGAGAGTCTGTTCACCCGGAACGTCTGCATGTACATGCGCCCCAGGGCACGGGCCAGCGACGTCGCACCGGCGATCGTCATCAGTGCGCCGATGACACCGAATGCGGTGGTCGTCGACGTCGACAGGGACACGTCGAGTCGAGTGGGGTTGACGCCCAGGTTGTTCAGGGCTTCGTCGAGATAGGTGCGGCCGACCGGCAGGGTGGTGAGCAGGATGACGATCGGCAGCACCGACGTGAACGCCTGTGCCGACAGCGTCATCGACCGATCCGACAGGCTTGCCGTCGCCAGCTCGCGCACGATCCGCAGGATCACCGACGCGCCGGGCAGTGTGAGGGCCCGATCGGTGAGGTCGCGGGCACGCCCACGCCATCGCTCGACGTGGCCGGACACCCCTGGCTTCATCGGCCGTCTCCCTCATGTCGTGGCTGTGGAGATCGTAACCGTCGGCGTGCGGGGGTCCGATTAGCATCGGGACGATGACTGCGCGTGATACGGGACGGTCCCGACTGTATGAGGCCGAGCGGCTGGTGCACCGGATGTTCGATCGGGCGGGCTCGGCGCGAACGGTGCAGATCGCCGGCACCGAGCTGACGTTGCCCATCGAGGCGCTGTTCTCCTCGGTGGAGTCGGTGCGCTCCTACGTCGAGCGGGTATTGGCGATGAACTCGGTGCGACAACGCTTTCCGCGTGCATCGGAGCCGGTGACGGTCCGGGCCAGGGGAGGGCATCGAGCGGCGGAATACCGGCGCGACATCGGTGAGATCGCCATCCCGGACTCCCGGGAAGGGCGCTGGGCGCTCCGGGAATTGGTCATCCTGCACGAGATGGCACATCACCTCGACGACGGGACCGGATCGGCGCACGGCCGGGGTTTCGTGGTCACCCTCACCGACCTCGTCGGTGCCGTCCTCGGGCCGGAGGCGGCCTTCGTCTACCGCGTGGTGCTGACCGACTCCGGCGTCGGCGCAGGACGCCGGAACGACAGCCCGCGGCGCATGCCTTAGCGTGAGTTCATGACGGTTTCTTCTCCCGGTCGGATCGAGCTGCCCGGTTCCTTCAACGTGCGCGACGTCGGGGGCCTGCCCACCGCCGACGGCCGCACGGTCGATGGCGGCCTGTTGTTCCGCTCGGCGCATCTCGGCCGGATCGACGACGCCGGCCGGGCAGCGTTGGACCGCCTCGGCGTCGACACGGTCATCGACCTGCGATCGGCCCGAGAGTGTGAGGCAGAGGGCGCCGACGCGCTGCCCGATCACATCGAGGGGCTGGTTCTGCCGTTCCATCAGAACCCGGTCATCCCGACGTCGTCGCGAACCTTCTCGGCCGATGCTGCGCGCGAGCACCTCATCGCGGTCTACCGCACGTACCCGGCGCTCGAGGGGGCCCGGCAGGCGGTCCGGACGATCATCGAATCGGTCGCGCTCGGGCGAACGGTCCTGGTTCATTGTTCGGCGGGCAAGGATCGCACCGGGTGGGCGGTGGCGGCCGCATTGCGTGCAGCGGGTGTCGTCGAGGACGCCATCGAAGCCGACTACCTGCGCAGCAACGACGCGGTCGAGGATCTGCGGGCGATGCTCGCGCGCCGGTATCCCGACGCGGACATCCCCGCCGACTATCTGGGCGTGCACACCGAGTATCTGCGTGCGGCCGACGAGGCGATGATCGACGCACATGGTGATCCGGCCGGCTACCTGGCTGCCTGTGGCGTCGACGCGGACACGCTCGCGCGGTATCGGGAGCGTGTGGTCGTGTGACCTGAACCACGCGATATCCACCAGCTGTTCTTGGCCTGCTGTTCACCGCACGTTACTACCTCTCGCTACGGTTGATCCGAATCGACTGTGACACGTGAGGGGTGGCATCGTGGAGTTCAGACACCTGGCCTCGTTCATCGCCATCGCCGAAGAACTCCACTTCGGCAAAGCGGCAGCGCGCCTTCATCTCACGCAACCGTCGCTGAGCGCTCAGCTCCAGAAACTGGAGAAGTCTCTGGGGGTGCAGCTCGTCGTCCGGAACTCACACGAGGTCCGACTGACCTCCGCGGGCGAGGATTTCGAGGCGCACGCGCGACTCATCATGCGGCAGATGGAGCAGGCGGCCAGCTCGGCGCAGTCCACCGCGGCCGGACTGTGCGGCTCGTTGAACGTCGGCTACAACATGCCCGCGGGTCGCTACATCCTCCCGTACGCGATGGCACGGATGAGCAGGGAGCATCCCGACATCTCGATCTCGCTGTGGGAGAAGCGAACCGGGCCCCAACTCGCTGGTCTGGTGGACCGGTCGCTCGATCTGGCGCTGGCCTATGGGCGTCCGCACGGGGCGCACTTCCGGCACCGCCGGCTTCTTGCGAACATCCCGATCGTGGCGATCGTCGGCCGCAGCCACCGCTGGGCCGGCCGCAAGGTGGTCCGTTTCTCCGATCTGGCCGGCGAACAGTGTTTGATGTTCGGCCGTGACCAGACCCCGGCGATGTACGACGCGATCTTCAATGCGGCCGCGGATTGCGGCATCGAGGTCAGCGTCGCGCAGTCGGCCGACGATCCGGGTGCCACCGCCCACATGGTCACCGCCAAACCCCTCGTGGGGTTCGCGTCGTTGCCTCGTGCTGTTGCGGTCGGGCTCGGTGCCACCGGACCGGACCCCGTCGCGGTGAAACTGGTCGATCCGGTTCCGGTGCTCGACCTGTATGCGGTGTGGCGTGCGGAGGAGACGAACGCTGCAGTGGCACATTTTCTGGATTGCATCGAGGTGAACGGTCCCGACGAGCACCGCATGGTGGGCTGAATTCGTCCACGGCGATAGGCGATTTCGTTCGCGCGGTAGCTGTTTGGCCGTTGCCCCACCGCCGGGGTGCGACGAAAATCGGTGGTATGAAACCTATCTCGTTCACCGGCCCGGGACTCGAATTACCCGACCCGTGCTCGTTGTATCCGATGGTCGCCAAGGTGTCCAGCCGTGGTCCGGATCAGCTGTCACTCGGTGACGGCCGGCGTCGTCACAGTCGCGCAGAAGTGATCGCCGAGGTGGAGCGCGTCGCGAGCGCGCTGTTGCATTGCGGTGTCGGAGCAGGTGATCGGGTTGCGGTGCTGGGACGCACGGGACTCGACTGGGCGATCATCGATCTGGCGGTGCTCGCTGTCGGCGGCGTGATCGTGCCGATCTACCCCACCTCCTCGGCGGCCCAGATCGCGCACATCGTCGCCGACTCGGGGGCCACCGCGTTCTTCGGCGAGACCGACGACGATCTCGAACGGCTCAGGGTTGCCGGCGCCGGGCAACCGTGGCTGTTCGCCGAGGTCTCCGCCTGGAAGCCCACGCGGCATCCCGAACTGCTCGAACGGATCGGTGCGGTGCGCGCCGACGACCTCGCGATGATCGTCTACACCTCCGGGACCACGGGCGCGCCCAAGGGCGCAATGATCACACACCGCAACATGTATGCCTCCGCGGCAAACACCGTCAAGCAGACCGAGGGCATCTTCGACGGTGTGACCGCACTCGGACTCCCGCTGTCCCACGTATTCGGCCAGACGATCCTGTTCGCCTGTCTACTCGCGGGCACCACGACTCATCTGTTTCCCGGAATTCCGCAGCTGATCGCCGGGCTCGACTCGGTTCGGCCCGATTTTCTCGCTCTCGTACCGTATGCGCTGGAGAAGATGCGCAAGGCCGACAACGGTACGCCGTCGACCGACCGATGGGGTTCTCGTTTGCGCTTCGTGATCTCCGGAGGCGCCTCGCTCGACGAGTCCACGGCACGATTCTTCGCGCAGCACGGAGTCACCATTCTCAACTGTTACGGCATGACCGAGGCGGCCACGGCTGTCACGGTCAGCGCACCGTCGACCAACAGGATCGGTACGGTGGGTCGCCCGATCCCCGGCACCGAGGTGGCGATCGCCGACGACGGCGAGGTGCTGGTTCGTGGCGCGAATGTGAGTCCCGGCTATTGGGGGTCGGCATCGGTGCAGCGCATGGTTGATTCCGAGAAGTGGTTGCACACAGGTGATCTGGGTCGAATCGACGATGGCTATCTGCAGATCACGGGTCGGCGCAAGGAGATCCTGGTGACCTCCGGTGGCAAGAATGTTGCACCGACGATCCTCGAGGACCGGGTCCGGCTGCATCGGCTCGTCAGCAATTGCATCGTGATCGGCGACGGCAAGCCGTTCGTGAGCGCATTGATCACGCTCGACACCGCTGCGCACGAGCGCTGGTGCGCGGCCACCGGCTGCGGTCCGGGCCTCGACGACGACGATCTGCGCGTCGAGCTCCAGCAGGGTGTCGACGACGCCAACTCGTTGGTGTCGCGGGCCGAGGCGATCCGTGGCTTTCTGGTCGTACCAGGTGATTTCACCGCCGAATCCGGTCTGCTGACGTCCTCGCTCAAGCTTCGGCGGGCGGCGATCGAGGCCGCGTACTCCGACGCCGTCGACGCCTTGTACGGGACGGCCACCGGACAGACGGCCTGACCGTCTGTGGCCCGGGCCACCGGGTGTCCTCCGAGGGAACGATAGAGCGCAGCAATGGTGCGATGGGCAAGCGTTGTTCGTCCGGGCCTGCCCATTGCGCCGGAGGCATGCTGTGGGCATCACCCTACCGGCCTGGACCGAACGAGCCGAGGGCGACCAAAACCGAACAGCGAAAGGACTTTCCGATGTATGACGTGATTGTGGTAGGCGCCCGGGCGGCAGGCGCACCCCTCGCGATGCTGCTCGCTCGCCGTGGGTTCCGCGTGCTGGCGGTCGACCGGGCCCGTTTTCCGAGCGACACGATCTCGACCCATTACATTCACCAGGCCGGACTGGCACGCCTGCGTGACTGGGGTCTGCTGGATACGGTGGTGGCCACGGGATGTCCGCCGGTCCGTCATCTCAACTTCACCTACACCGACATCACTCTCGCCGGCTTCGCCGACCCGATCAGCGGGATCGACGCCGTGTACTGTCCGCGTCGTACCGTTCTCGACGAGATACTCGTCGACGCGGCACGACGCTCCGGCGCGGAGGTGATGGAGGGATTCACCGTCACCGACCTCCTCGAGGAGAACGACTCGGTGGCCGGAATCCGTGGCCGCGACGGTGACGGGCGATCCGTCGAGTTCCGGGCGCCATTGGTGATCGGCGCCGACGGGGCGGGATCGACCGTCGCCAAACTCGTTGGCGCACAGATGTACAAGCACGCTCCTGCCGGATGTTTCATCTTCTACTCCTACTACAGCGGCCTGGACTGGGGTATGCAGCACCGGACCGGATTCGGGGAGCAGCAGTTCGGGTCGTGGCCCACCAACGACGGTCTCTCGCTGGTCGCGGTGATGCGCCGCCGCGACCGATTCCGGGACTTCCGTGCCGATCCCGATGCCGGTGTGCAGGAGATCGTCGATGCGGTCGACCCGGTGTACGGCGAACAACTGCGCGAGAACGGTGAGCGAGCCGAGCCTTTCCGGCCGATGCTCTACCCCGACAACTACTTCCGCCGTTCCCACGGACCCGGATGGGCGTTGGTCGGCGATGCCGGGTACCACAAGGATCCATTCACCGGTCTCGGTATCACCGACGCGTTCAAGAACGCGGAACTGCTTGCCGATCGGATCGCCGAGGGCTTCGGTGGCGCGCGGCCGATGGCCGAGGCGCTCGAATCGTACGAACTCGAACGCGACGCCGCGAGCGTGCACAGCTTCGATTTCACCGTCGCCATCTCCGACCTCTCCCTGACGCCGTACCACGACTCGGTGTTCCGCGCCGCAAGCCACAGTCCGCGCTACACCAAGAAGTTCTTCGGCCACATCGGTGGCGGGATCTCCGCGGAAGAGTTCTTCGATCCGGAGTCACTCGCGGAGCTGTACCGCGAAGTGGACCTGCCCGAGGCCGACCGACATCTGGTGCCGGCATGAGTGGCGCGGGTGTGGTGACCCTCGGCGACAGTTTCGTCGAGGGGCGAGGAGATCTGCGCGGCAACCTTTTCCACGGTTGGGTCCCGAGATTCGCGGGGCAATTGGGGGTACCGGCATCGCGTGTGCTCAACCTGGGTGCCCACCAGGCGACCACCACAACGGTGCTCGACGAGCAACTCGGGCATGCGGTGCGCCAACTCGCCACCCATGCCGCCGTCGTCGGGGTGGTGGTGGGTGTCAACGATCTCGTCAGCGACTACGATCCGCGACGGTTCGAACACAACCTGCAGACGATCTTCACTCGCCTCGCCGCGACGCGAGCGGTGGTGTTCACCGCCAACTATCCGGATATTCCTGCGCGACTGCCGGTACCCGACCGATTCCGGGACCTGCTGCGCGCCCGCTTCGCCGAGGCCAATCATCTGTTGGCCGGTGTCGCCGCGACGACCGGCACGGAGTTGATCGATCTCGCCGCCGACAGCGCGTGGACCCGCGCGGAGATGTGGAGTCCCGACGGGCTGCATCCGAGCCCACGCGGGCACGCCGACTTCGCCGAACAGGCCGTCGCGACGGTGTCGGCGCGTACCGGCACGATCGTCGCCGCCTGACCAACCCGCACCGCGCATGCGCCGGCGTGCGCGCGTTGACCTGCACTCACTTTCGCCAAGGAGAACCCGTGACCACCGTGCCTTCCGCCGATGTCGGCGCGCCCACCGGCGCCGACACCGATCGTCATGTCCAGCGCAGACTCGCGCGCAATCCCATCGCCATCGTCGGTATGTCCGGGCTGTTACCGCAGGCCGCCGATCTGGGCCAGTACTGGCAGAACATCGTCGACGGCGTCGACTGCACCACCGAGGTGCCGGACTCACGGTGGAGCCTCGACGACTACTTCGATGCCGATCCGTCCGCTCCGGACAAGACGTATTCGCGACGCGGGGCCTTCCTGCCGGATGTTGCATTCGATCCGTTGGAGTTCGGGCTGCCCCCCAATCAGCTCGAGGTCACCAGCACCATGCAAACGCTGAGTCTCGGTGTGGCGCGCGATCTTCTGCTCGATACGGGCGCGCCCGGCTCCGAGTGGTACGACCCGAGCCGTACCGGTGTGGTGCTCGGCACCACCGGCCCCGTTCCGCTGATGCATCCGCTGGCCGCACGATTGTCGACCCCGGTGCTCAAAGAGGTGGCGCGTAGTTGCGGGATCTCCGACGACGACGCCGATCGTCTCGCCGAGAAGTTCACCGCGGCGTTCGCGCCGTGGGAGGAGAACTCGTTCCCGGGGCTGCTCGCCAATGTGGTGGCCGGGCGTATCGCCAACCGGCTCGGTCTCGGCGGAATGAACTGTACCGTCGACGCCGCATGCGCTGCGTCTCTCGCCGCGATCCGTACCGCGGTGGCCGAATTGGTCGACGGCCGCGCGGACACCATGATCACCGGTGGCGTCGACACCGAGAACTCCATCTTCATCTACATGTGTTTCAGCAAGGTGGGCGCGCTGTCGAAGACCGACGCGATCAAGCCCTTCTCCGACAACGCCGACGGCACCCTGCTCGGCGAGGGCATCACCATGCTGGCGCTGCGCCGGCTGTCCGACGCGCAGCGCGATGGCAACCGGATCTACGCCGTCATCCGTGGTCTGGGGTCCTCCAGCGACGGCCGGTCCAAGAGCATCTACGCCCCGCGCGCCGAGGGACAACTCGTCGCATTGCGGCGCGCGTACGCCGACGCCGAATGCTCGCCGACGTCGGTGGAGCTGTTCGAGGCGCATGCCACCGGGACCGCGGTCGGGGACCGCACCGAACTCACCGCTCTCGGCGAGCTTCTCGCCGACGCGTCGGAGAACCGGTTCGCCGCCGTCGGAAGCGTGAAATCGCAGATCGGCCACACCAAGGGGGCTGCGGGCACCGCGAGTGTGATGAAACTCGCTCTCGGACTGCATCATCGGGTGTTGCCGGGAACCATCAACGTCGCTGCGCCGAACGCCGCGATCACCGCCGAGAGCCCCTACTACGTGAACACACGTACCCGGCCGTGGATTCGTGACCCCCAGCGGCCGGTGCGGCGCGCGGCAGCGTCGGCGATGGGGTTCGGGGGCACCAACTTCCACGTCGTACTCGAGGAGGCGCCCGGTTCGCCCGGCGCGACCCGACCACTGCACTCGGTGGCTCGCGCACACCTGTGGCATGCGCCGGACGTGGCCACCTTGATCGACCGGGTCCGCACGGAGTCGCCGGTGGACGGCGACGTCCCGGCGGAAGAGGTACGCGTGGGTTTCGTCTCGTCCGACGACGCGAACGCCGAGTACCTGCGGGAGGTGGCCGTCGAGCAGCTCATCGCGCAGCCCGGCGCGTCGTCGTGGCGGCATCCCGAGGGAATCTACTACGCCGCTGCGGCGATGCCCGACCTACGAGTGGCCGCGCTGTTCGCCGGCCAGGGCAGTCAGTACGTGGACATGGGTATCACCGCGGCACTCAACGTGCCCACCCTCACCCGTGCCTTCGACGATGCCAACGCCGTCTTCGCCGGCGCTTCGACGCGACTGGGCTCGGTGGTGTTTCCACCGCCGGCATTCACCGACGAGGAGCGGGAGGCGCAGGAAATGATGTTGCGCCGCACGGAATTCGCGCAGCCCGCCATCGGTGCCCTCGCAGCGGGGCAGTTCCGGTTCCTGGCCGAGCTCGGTCTGGCCGTCACCGACTTCGCGGGACACAGTTTCGGTGAACTCACCGCGCTGTGGGCGTCGGGATCGTTGAGCGACAACGATTTCCATGCACTCGCGCGCGCCCGTGGAGCTGCGATGGCACCGTCCGGCGACGGCGATCGAGGAACCATGCTCGCCGTTCCGGCCGACCGCGACCGGGTGGAGGAGATGCTCGACGGTCGTGACGACATCTGGCTCTGTAACCACAACGCACCCGACCAGGTGGTCGTCGGGGGCGGCACGGACGCGGTCGAGCGCTTTGCCGCCGATGCGCGCGATGCGGGTCTCAACGTTCGGCAGTTGCCGGTGTCGGCGGCCTTCCACACCCCCTACGTCGACCACGCGGTCGATGCCTTTCGTCCGGCGGCCGAGGCTGCGACGATCGGTGCTCCACACGGAGTCGTGTACGCCAATTCGCCTGGCGCGCACTACGGGGACGACATCGAACGCAACCGCGACACCCTGGTCGGCCAGTTGCGCCGGCCGGTCGAGTTCGCCGCGGCGTTGTCGGCGATGGCCGACGCGGGGTGCAATGTCTTCGTCGAGTTCGGACCCAAGAAGGTGCTGACGTCACTGGTCGACCGCACTCTCGACGACGTTGTCGCGATACCCACCGACGCGGGTCCGCTCGGCGACAGTGACGTGGCACTCAAGCGTGCCGCCGTTCACCTCGCGGTGCTGGGTGCACCCCTGACCGACATCAACCGTTACGCCTCCGATCCGGTGGCGCCGCGACCGTCGACAGGTATGACGGTCACGCTGTCGGCGCCGGAATACGTTCCCGCCGTGCGCAAGCAGGCTTACCAGGATGCGCTACACGACGGCTTTCGCATCGGTGCCCAATCAACAGCGGCCCAATCGACGGCGGCCCAGTCGACGGCGGCCCAGTCGACGGCGGCCCAGTCAGCGGCGGCACAGTCGATGGCGGGCCGGCCGAACGGAACGACCGTCGACGTCTCGTCACAAGCGCCGCCGATCGCTGCCACCACGCTCGCACAACCCACAGAGAGTGACATGACCATGGAGATCCCCTCTGCCCCCGACGTCACCGTCAGTCCGACACGGCCTGCGGCCGAGAAGGTCGCAGCCCCGGCGGGTGACCTCGGTGCGCTCCTGGCCGATCACCTGCACACCCACCGCGGCTATCTGGAAGGGCAGCTGACCCTGGCTCGCGAACTGGCGCAGGCGGTTGCGCAACCCCACGCCGACCCGGCGACGCTCGCCGCGATCGGCGCGGTCAGCACGCACGGAATTGCCATCAGCGAGGGGCACATTCGTGCCAGCGAGGTCATTGCCGAGATCGTCGCGCTGGACCAGGGGGCCGCGCCGACCGTTCCGATGCGCACCTCGCCCGCACCGTCGATGGACATCATGCGGGAGGAGTCGAGCCCGGCGGCCCTCGCCCCGTCGGCGGTGCAACCGGCTGTGTCGCAGGCGCAGGGTCTCCGGACCACCGACGCGCCGTCCGTCGGTTCACCCGCCGGCCCCGAGGAGGCGCCCCCTGAACGGACCTCGCCGGAGCCGACCTCGCCCGAGCCCACCTCGCCCGACCAGGCTGCTGTGCAGACCGCGGTGACCGCCGACGATGTGCGGTCGGCGCTGCGGGAGGTGGTGGCCGAGCGGACCGGGTATCCGGTGGACATGGTGGATCCGGCAATGGATCTGGAAGCCGATCTCGGGGTGGATTCGATCAAGCGGGTGCAGGTTCTCGGGGAGGTGCAGGCGCGGTTCCCGCAGCTGCCGAGCTTGGGTCCGGAACAACTCGGTACGGCCCGCTCCCTCGATCAGATCGTCGCGCTGCTGACCACCGGTGGTGATGCCGACCCAAAAGGTGAGGCCCCGCGTGACGGGGCACCGACGTCGGACTCCGCTGTTCGGCGTCACTTCATCGCGACGGCGGAGCTGCCGCCGATCGATCGCGCCGTCCGCCCATTCGGCGATCAGCCCGTCGCCGTGGTCCTCGGCATCGGGGTCTTCGACGACCGGGCGCAAGCCATCGCCGAGGCATTGCGGGCCGACGGCTGGCGGGTCGCCGAGTCGACCCGACCGTTCGTCGACGCCCCCGACGGCCCCGACGCCACCGACGCCACCGACGCCACCGACCACTCGGGCGCCCCGAGCGACGATTCGGTGGTGCGGGAACCGATGGACCTGTGCGTGATGGTGCTCCCCACCGGGACCGATGAGGATGCGTCGGCGATGGGTGGACTGGCCGAGACGGCCGCTCGGCTCGAGGAGGCGATTCTCGCCGCCGGCACCGTGGTGGAGGGGCTCGTCACACAGGCCGAGCACACCGGACGTCGTGCCGGGCTGGTGACCGTCACCGCGGTGGACGGTCACCTCGGGCTCGCGCCGGCCGACGTGCTGCGCGGCTGCGGCCCACTTCCGGACGCGGTGTCGGCGAGTGTCGCCGGAGTCGGCGGTCTGGTGAAAACGGTTGCGGCCGAACATCCTGCGCTCTTCGTCCGGGCGCTCGACGTGGATGAGCGGCTCGACGCGCAGGGGTGTGCGAGACACGTGCTGGCCGAGATCACCGACGGCGCGACCGACGTCGTCGAGGTGGGGATCGACGCAGCGGGGCGGCGGCGCACCCTGGTGCCGCACCGGGGCCACCACCGACACTCCTCGACGCCGATCGCAGAGAACCCGGAGGTCGACCAGCTCACGGCCGGCGACGTGGTGGTGGTCAGTGGTGGTGCACGTGGCATCACCGCGCTGTGTGTCGAGGCGCTCGCCGAACGCTGCGACGCACGGTTCGTCCTGATGGGCCGCACCCCCCTCGCGGACGAACCGGAATGGGCGCGGGGTGTCGCCGACACCGGGCTGCGTGCCGCAGCCATCGCTGCGATGGCCTCCTCTCGTCCGACACCGGCCGAGATCGGGAGGTCCTGTGCCGCAGTGCTGGCCGGACGTGAGATCGCCGCGCTCCTGCGCCGACTCGGCACCGACGGCCCGTCGCCTCGGGTGCGCTACGTCAGTGCCGACATCGCCGATGCGGAGTCGGTTTCTGCCGCACTGGCCCCGCTCCGAGCGGAGATCACCGCAGTCGTGCACGGTGCGGGAGTGCTCGCCGATGCACCTCTGATGTCGAAGACACGCGACCAGATCCGCTCGGTGTTCGCGCCGAAACTCCTCGGTCTCGGTGCCCTCCTCGATGCGCTGAGTGCCGATGCCGACGACTCACCACTGCGGAGCCTGGTGCTGTTCACCTCGGTCGCGGGCCTGTACGGCAATGCCGGACAGGCCGACTACGCCGTGGCGAACGAGGCGCTGGTGCGCTTCGCCGCGCGGTGGAAGGCTCGCCACCCCGACCGTCACGTGACCGCGATCGACTGGGGAGCGTGGGACGCCGGGATGGTCGACGAGACGCTTCGTGCCCACTTCGTGGCGCGTGGGGTGACCCTACTACCGCCGGAGGTCGGCGTGCGTGCCTTCACCGAGCAGTACGGGCAGCACCGACGCGACGACACCGCGGTCCTCGTCGGGGAAGACGCATCCCTCTGCCCCACAATCGAACCCGACCGGTCGGTGGAGGTCGTTCGTTCGCTCACCGAACTCGCGCGGCAGCCTGTGCTGCTGGCACACCGCATCGGTGCGCATCCGGTTCTGCCCGCGACCTTCGCCATCGGTGCGATGATCGGCGTGGCCGAACGAAGTGCGCCGGGACGGACAATCCGCCGCGTCGAGGGATTCGAGGTGTTGCGCGGCATCGTGTTCGATGATGCTCCACTCGAGGCGCCGAACGTCGAGATCGTTCCCGCACGAGGCCGACTCGTCGCATCGATCACCACCGCCGCCGATCGAGGCCCGGTGCCACGGTATCGGGCGCACCTACTCGACTCCGCCCCCGGACCGGACCGATCGGTCGTGGCGTTGCCCGACGACTTCGGCACGGGGGCCTCGGGCAACGAATTGTATTGCGATGCAGTCCAGTTCCACGGACCCTCGCTGCAGGGCATGCGGCAGATCTGGCGGCCGTCCCCGGACACGGTGATCGTCGAGTGCTCACGTCCGCAACCGGTCGATCCGAAGGACGATTCGGTGATCATCGACGCCTATCGAGGTGCCCTGCACGATCCCGTACTCGCCGATCTGGTGCTGCAGGTACCGCCGGTGCTGGGCCATCAGCTCCGTGGTGGGGCCTGGTTGCCGCTCGGAGTGGGTGCGTGGACCCACCTCCACCCGCTGCCCGACACCGACCCGTTCCTGGTGGTCGCCGGCCACCCGAGGGTCGCCGACACCCAGGTGATCTGTGACGTCACCGTCTACGACACCGCACACACGATGCTCGCGCACCTCGGTGACGTCACGGTGGTCACCACCGCCGATCTCTCCGACAAGTTCAGTGACTCAGTGAGGCAATGGAATCCATGACCACTTTTGACGAGACCACTTTTGACGAGACCACTCTTCATGAGACCACTCTTCATGAGACCACGGTCGACCAGACCGGTTTCGACGACACCACATTCGACGACGACGCCGCTTTCGACCTGATCGCCTTCGACGGCCCGGTGTTCGACCCGTTCGCCGGTGGTTCGCCGCAGGCGCCGAGAGACGACGAATCCGTCGAGCCGGTATCCACCCGGATCGCCCCGATCCCCGCGGCCCGTACCGGTCCGGCGGGGGGAGCGGGCCCGGTGGGTGCGCCGGGGCCGATGACGGGTTCGGTCGCCGACCTCGCCGCGGGGGTGCTCTCGGCACATCGCGCGGCCCTACGGGCACAGACGGCATTGCAGCGCGCCCTCGTCGATCGCGCACTGTCCGGAAATCGATTCTCGCGCAGTGCTTCTGAACCCGCGGCGCCGGCGTCGGGCGACACACACGGGTCGGGTGGCAACCATCGGGCGGGAGCACTCACGAGTGCGCCGGAAGGCGCGTTCAAACCTCTCACCCGTCCCTCGGCGACAACCCTGCGTCCCGCCGAACTGCCCGCACTGCTCGCGCGGGCCGGATACCCCGGACCGGTGGCCGTCGACGTCGTCACCGACATCTCCGTGCGTGGTGGCTCCCGCGGCCTGGGCGCCCTGAGTGCCACACCGGCCCGCGGAGCCGCGCCGCAGGATGCGGTGAAGGTCGCGGCGGTGATCTTCGCGGCTCTCGTCGGATTGCCGGACTGCCTGCCGAACCCGACCGCTCACGTCGCCCTGAGGTCGTCGCACGATCTCCCCGCCGGGCCCTTCCGGCTCGAGATCCGCGAGATCGATCTGCTTCCGCGCCCACATCTCGTCGCCGAGGTCGTGGCGGCTGACGCCGGGGTGACCGACGCCGGGGTGACCTACGCGGGGGTGACCGATAACGGAGTGGCCCAGGACGATCACGGTCAGGTCGAGGTCCTTCTCCGCGAGGGCCCCGGAACCCACGTCGGTCCCCGAGCCGGTGGCGGTGCGCCGTCCCCGTCGGCCCGGACCAGTCGGGACGGTCGTCATGTCCTGCTCAACGAATTCCACATGGCGCACCTGTCGCGTGGGGACCAGGCACTCGCGCTCGGTCCCGAGTTCGGCGTGTACACCGGCCGTCGCGCCACCCGATTGCCCACCGGGGGTCTGCTGCTGGTCGACCGGGTCGTCGACTACTCGGGAAATGAGAACAGCAGGAAAACAGCGGAATTCGGTCCTGCGGCGTATAACACCGAGTACGACGCGCCGGCCGACTCGTGGTATTTCGCCGACACGGCCAACGAGTCGATGCCGCATTTCGTCTTCATGGAGACGTCCCTGCAGGCGGCCCTGTTGATGGGGTACTACGCCGGGCCGACGCTCGTCGACCCACACGCAACCGCCAGTCTGCGCAATCTCGGTGGGACCGCGACACTGCACCGTCAGCTCGACCTCCGCGACAAGACGATCTGTCAACACTCGCGATTGCTGTCCACCACGATCCTGCCCGGATCGTCGTTGCAGACCTTCGACTACACGCTGAGCGTCGAGGGCGAAACCCTCTACAGCGGTGAGACGCTGTTCGGCTACTTCAGCGACGAGGCGCTGGCCACCCAGACCGGGCTCGATGCCGGCGCCACTCGTCCCAGCTGGATTGCCGCGCAACAGATCCGGCCGCGCACCCGGCGCATCGACGTTGCCGCGCGCCGCGGCGCCACCGACCGGATGCCGCGTTCGGTGGGCAAGCTCGCCCTGCTCGACTGGGTTGATGTCGTCGACGGCGGCGGCGAATTCGGCCTGGGCTGTCTTCACCTGATCCGGCCGATCGATCCCCACGATTGGTACTTCGAGCGGCACTTCCACCTCGATCCGGTGATTCCCGGATCACTCGGCGTGGAGACGGTCGTCCAGGCCGTTCAGGAATGGATGATCGACGCCGGCCACGGGAGCGATTACGCAGAACCCGGATTCGCCATCCCCACCGGAGTCGCGTTCGGCTGGAAGTACCGCGGACAGTTCCTGCCCTCCGACGAACACTGCGAGGTGGAGGTGCACATCAAATCGGTGCACGTCGGTGAGCACGCGGTGGTGGTCGTCGTCGACGCCTCCCTGTGGAAACCGGGATTGCGCATCTACGAACTGACCGATCTCGGAATCGAACTCCATGACCGAAAGGCCATCCAGCGATGACCCTCACCACACATTCCGGCGTGCCGTCGGGCGCCGACGGCACCATCGCCCACACCACGGCGACGATCCGAGCCGTTCTGCACGACCTCGAGCAGCCGTGCCGGATCGTGCGGGGCACACGCGGCCTCGGTGCGACATCGGCCGCGACAGACGCGCAGGTGCTGGCAGCGGTGCCGCCACTGCCGCCGCAGATGCTGGGGGACAGCGAGTTCCGACGATTCCACGGCGTGCGGTCGGCATACGCGGCGGGGTCGATGGCCAACGGGATCTCCTCGGTGTCCATGGTGGTGGCGATGTCGCGCGCCGGTTATCTCGCCTCGTACGGCGCGGCCGGCGTGCTGCCGCGACGCGTGGACGCCGCGCTGGCCGAGTTGTCGGCCACCCTCGGTGACTCTCCCTACGCGTGCAACCTGATCCACAGCCCCAGCGAGCCGGCTCTGGAGGACGCCATCGTCGATGCCTGCCTGCGACACGGGGTGCGCTGCGTCGAGGCGTCGGCATTCATGTCGCTGACCCCGGCGATCCTCCGGTACCGATTGGCCGGACTCCACCTCGGCCCCGACGGGGTGACGCCACGACATCGTCTGATCGCCAAGGTCTCCCGCTCGGAGGTCGCCGAATTGTTTCTCCGTCCGGCGCCACCGACGATGATCGACGCCCTCGTCGCCGACGGCCACATCACGGCCGAACAGGGGCAGTGGGCGCGGCGCATCCCGGTCGCCGACGACATCACCGCCGAGGCCGACTCCGGCGGACACACCGATCGTCGGCCGCTACCGGTATTGCTGCCCGACCTCATCGCGACTCGGGATCGCGTGGCATCGGAGTTCCCCGCCGCCGCCTCGGTCCGAGTGGGTGCCGCAGGCGGGCTCGGAACCCCGACCGCGCTGGCCGGCGCGTTCGCGATGGGTGCAGCCTACGTCGTGACCGGATCGATCAACCAGGCATGCGTCGAAGCCGACCAATCGGCAACGGCCAAGCGTTTTCTCGGCACCGCCGATGTGGCCGATGTGGCGATGGCCGCCTCCTCGGACATGTTCGAGATGGGCGTGCAGGTGCAGGTCCTGCGCCGCGGAACGATGTTCGCGGCCCGGGCCAACCGGCTCTTCGAGTTCTATCGTGACCATGACGGGATCGAGTCGATGCCGCCCGAGACACGCCGGGAGATCGAGGAGACCATTCTCCGACGCCCGTGTGACGAGGTGTGGGCAGAGTGCGTCGACTACTTCACGCAACGAGATCCACGCCAACTCGCCGGCGCCGCAGACGACCCGAAACGACGGATGGCGCTGATCTTCCGCTGGTATCTGGGACTGTCGTCGGGCTGGGCGATCCGTGGCGACGCCGAGCGGGTCGCCGACTATCAGATCTGGTGCGGTCCGGCGCTCGGGGCGTTCAATCGCTGGGTGGCCGACACCCGGCTCCGTGATGTCGGCGAACGGAGGGTCGCCGAGGTGGCCGCAGAGCTGATGCGGGGCACCGCGATCGTCACGCGGGTGGCGGCGCTGCGCACCGCCGGGGTACGGCTGCCCGGATCGGTGACGGCGGTACGGCCGCAGGTGTGAGGCGTCGCCGCACTCGCGGTGACATCGCTGGCGCTCGGGTCTACTTCAGGCCCGAGCGCACGAACGCGTTGACGATGTGGCGCTGCAACAGCAGATAGAGTACGAACACCGGCAGGCACGACATACCGGCGAGTGCCATCATCGCACCCCAGTCGGTGCCCTCGGCGGTCATGAAGCTCCGAAGCCCGAGCTGGACAACCGAACTCGTACGCTGCAGGACAACCGCAGGCCAGAAGTACTCGTTCCAGGCGTTGATGAACAGCAGGATCGACAGGGCGGCGAGAGCCGGCCGGAGGTTGGGGACGACGACGGTCCACAAAATGGTCCACGACGTACGGCCGTCCATGCGGGCCGCGGCGATCAATTCCTTCGGGAACGAATCCATGTGCTGGCGCAACATGAGTACCGCCAGCGCCGAACACAGGGTGGGCATCATGACGCCGACAAGGGTGTTGAGCATGCCGAGCTGCTGGAGCAGAACGTAATTGGGGAGCATGGTCACCTGGAAGGGGACCAGCCAGGTCCCGACGAAGGCAACGAACAGCAGGCGCTTCCCGCGGAACTCGTACATCGAGAAGGCGTAGGCGGCCAGCAGGGCGATGAGCAGTTGGGCGATCGTCGACCCGGCGGCGACGGCAAACGTGTTGGCCAGCAGGGTGACCACATGTGTTTGCGCGGCGGCATCGGCGTAGTTCTCCAACGAGAGCGGCCAGGGTACCGGGCGCAGGGAGTACTGGTCCTCGGGGCGGCGCAATGACGTCGCCACGAGCCAATAGATGGGAAATCCGCACACCAGCGCGATACTCGCGAGCACGAGATGTCCGCGCACGCGGGCACCGGTGCCCCGGTCGTGGTGTGGTGTGGTGTGACTACTTGTCGTCATGGAAGGTGACCCGTTCGGAGAGGCGGACGAGGATGGCGGCGAGGACGCCGAAACACAAGAAGACAACGATCCCGACCGCCGCGCTCATGCCGGCGTCGAAGGTCTGGAAGCCGTACTCCCACAGCAGGTAATAGATGTTGGTGGTGGCTCCCGATGGGCCACCCTGGGTGAGCGTGTCGACCAGTGGGAAGGTCCACTGGGCGCTGAGCAACACGGTCAGCAATGCCAGTAGGACCAGCGACGGCGACAACAGGGGCAGGGTGATCCAGCGGTCGATCTGCCCGCGGGTGGCGCCGTCGACCCGGGCGGCGTCGTGGTAGTCGGGGTTGATGCCGGAAATGCCGGCCGAGACCACGAGCACCGCGAAACCGAGGACATGCCAACCGGTGATGACGATGATCGCCAGCTGCGCGGTGCGGGTGTCGTTGATCCAGTTCACGTGCAGACCGAGAACGCGATTGATCGCGCCGGACTCGGGCTCGCCCAGCCAGCGCCACACCGCGGCCGAGGCGACCGGCGCGACGAGGAACGGGGCGAAGATGATCGCCTGATAGAACACCCGCATCCGGCCGGTCACGTGACGGGTCGCCAACGCCACGATCACCGGCAGGATGAGTGAGAACGGAAGCAGCCCGACGATGATCTCCACTGTGCGCCAGAGTGAGTCGCCGACCTCCGGCACATCGACGAGGCGTCGGTAGTTCTCGGTGCCCACGGCGACCATCGGGCTGGTGGGCAAGAGATTCCAGGAATAGAAGGACAACTGCACGGCCTGCGCCAGCGGCCGGTAGGTCCAGATCACCAGCATCGCGAGCGCGGGGGTGAGATACAGATACGGGGTGGCCGAACCGATCACGCGTCGTGCGCGCGCGGACACCCCCGAGCGCCTTCCTGCGGAACCGGCGCCAGGAACGGAGTCGGCGCCAGGCGCGGGATCGGTGGGCGCGGGATCGGGCCGGATGTCCGTGGGCCGGGTGTCGGTGGGTTCTGAGGTGCTCGGCGCGGGCGGTGACTCGACGAACACTCTCCTCACACCTCGTGCGCGAGTTCGCGCAGTGTGGCCAGTGTCTGCTCCTCGTCGGTGTCGTAGACGGCGGTGGTCGGCGTCTCCTCGACGGCGGTCGCCACCACCGAGCCGTCGAGTACATCGACCCTGGTGAATCCGTAACCGACCCAACCGCGGTGCCGACCGAGTGGAGCGAACGGATCGATCCGGTACGACATCGCCGGACCGATCCAGATCGGAACACCCGCCAGCGCCCCGGTGCCGGTGAGATGTGCGTGGCCGCACAGGATCATCCGAACCTCGCTGCCGGCGATCACCTCGGCGAGATCTTCGGGATCACGCAGTCGCAGCGCGTCGACGGGATCGATCGCCGATCGCAGCGGCGGGTGATGCATCGCGAGCACCGTGGTGCCCGAGCGGCTCGGTGTTGCCAATTGTGCTGCCAGCCAAGACAGTTGATCGGCGCTCAGTCCGCCGTCGTGTCGGCCCGGAAGGGTGCTGTCCATCGTGATCACACGCACGTTCGCGAGGTCGGCAACGGTGTCGAACGAGGGCCCCGACGGGTCGGAGCTGCTCGGCTCGGGTACCAGTTCAGTCCGAAAAGCGCTGTGTGAGTCGTGGTTCCCCAGCGCATAGATGATCTGTGCGTCCAAAGTCGCGGCGGCCGGTTCGACGATCTCGCGAAGCCGACGATAGGCGAGTGGATCACCGTTGTCGGTGAGGTCGCCGGTCAGCAGGAGCACATCGACGGTGCGCCCGGTCGCGATGATGCGATCGAGGACGGTGCGAAGGTTGTCCGCGGTGTCGACGACATCGCGGACCAGGCAACCCGGCGCGACGATATGGGTATCGGTGAGGTGGACGATGGTGCAGTCGGGTGTCATCAAAAGCCGTCCTCAGCTCGCCGGGAGAAGGCGCGTCGATTGGTTCTGGGCGTCGGTGAGCACGACACGTGGGTCGGCGCCCTGATACACCGACGACTCGACCGCGGTCATCAGATTGGTCTGAATCTGTTTGTAGCTGTTGCCCGGCATCGACATCCAGGGCTTGATCTTCTCGAGTTGCTCCAGATTCGGGGTCAACAGCGCTCGATTCTTCGAGGCCCAATCGGCGAGGTAGGCAGGATCATTCACCAGTCCGGTGCGCAACGGAAGGTAGCCGATGCCCTTGGCGATCGTGGTGAACGCCTCATTGCCGGTGAGGTATTCGATCAGTTCCCAGGCAGCGCGCTGTTTGGCCGGGTCCTTCGCAAAGGTGTACAGCGCCACACCCGAATTGGTGGGTACCGGCGTGTGTCCGGCGAAGGCCGGCAGGGGTGCGGCGCGCAGCTCCCACTTGCCCTTGGCGCCCTTGAGGAAGGTGGCCTGCAGCGAACTGCTCTCCAGGATCATGCCCATGTCGCCGCGCGCGAAGGCCTCGTATCCCTGCTGTTGCGTGTAGACGGGGGTGGCACCGGACTTCACCATGTTCTGCGCCATCGTGGTCACGGTGAGTGCGGCGGGATCGGCGAACGACAACGTCTTGCGGTCGTCGGAGATCACCTGTCCGCCGGCGGAGCGAACGAGGCTCTGGTAGCACCAATCGGTCGCCGACTTCGTCAGACAGTCGAGGTAGGCGCCACCCTTTCCGGTCTTGGTGGCAATGGCTTTGGCGTCGGCGGCGACCTCGTCCCAGGTGGTGGGCGGCTTGGCCGGGTCGAGCCCGGCGGCTCGGAACAGGTCGGCGTTGTAGTACAGCACCGGTGTGGACATGACGAACGGGATGCCGTAGGTGACCCCGCCGGAGTCGCCCAACGTCCGCACCGCCGATGCATACGGGTACTTGTCGCCCTGGAAGTTGGCCTGCACGGCTGCCTCGCCGAAGAGCGTGGACAACGGCTTCGCGCCGAGCTGATGGATGGTGAAGTCGAAATCGCCGAAGCCGAGTTGGGCGACGTCGGGCGGAGAACCGGCGACGGTCTGACTCTGCACGCTGGACACGGCGTCACCGGCCGGATTCGGGCTGTTGCCCTGCGGCTTCTGCGCCTTGACGGTGATGTTGGGGTGTTGCTTGGTGAAGTTGGCGATCAACGTGTTGAAGGTGTCGGTCCAGGCGCCGGCCAGACCGTAGTTGTAGCTCTCGAAAACGATGGAGACCTTCTGATCGGGACCGAGCTCGGGGACGGCCGAGGTCGTCGTGTCGTCCGATGAACTGCCCATGCTGCAGGCGGAGGCGAACAGCGTCACCGCCGAGCACACGGCGACGGCACTCACCAGATGACGAAGGGGGAGATGGGTTCTCATGACAGTGCTCCTTGGGAGACGAATGGTGTGGCGGGTTCGGTGAGATCGGATGTCCGGGTGGGTGGAGGGCAGGGGGTGGGGTCCCAGTGCAGTCGGCGTCCCGACACCCGGTCGAAGAGGTGCACGTCTTGCGGGGCGATGGCGAGCCGCACGGAATCGCCTTCCCGGACGCCGCACGGACGCGCGACGCGAGCCTGCAAAGCCGTGGATCCGACGCGCAGGTGCACGACCTCGTCGCTGCCGAGGTTCTCGATCGTTCCGACGCGCGCACCGACCTCGATCGCGTCCGTCGGCCGCGGTGCTGCCGCGGCGATCAGCCGTATGCGTTCGGGTCGGATGCCTGCGGTGACCGGTTGCGCGGAGTAGTCGGTCGGTGCGGGCAGTTCGAGCGGAACCGTCAGGCCGCCGGCGGCGACGACGACCCGGCCGTTGCGGCCGCCGGCGACTGCGTCGAACAAACACATCGGAGGAGCGCCGAGAAAGGCTGCCACAAACGAGGATTCGGGACGATCGTACAATTCCGTCGGCGTTCCCACCTGTTCGACCCGACCGGCATTGAGCAGCACGATGCGGGTGGCCATGGTCATGGCCTCCACCTGGTCATGGGTGACGTAGAGAAACGTCGCCCCCATGCGGCGATGGAGGTCGATGAGCTCGGCACGGGTGGCCGAGCGCAACTGGGCGTCGAGGTTCGACAGCGGTTCGTCCATCAGGTAGGCGCCCGGCTTCTGCACCATCGCCCGGGCGAGGGCCACCCGTTGGCGCTGGCCGCCGGACAGGTCCGCCGGCCGCCGGTTGAGTAACGGTGTCAGTTGGAGTGACTCGGCGGCGTCGGCCACCTGCGCGGCGATGTCGGAACGTCGAAGCCGCCTGGTACGCAGCGGAAAGCCGATGTTCTTCGCGACGGACAGATGCGGATAGAGCGCGTAACTCTGGAAGACCATCGCGAGGTTGCGCTCGCGCGGCGACGTGCCGGTGACATCGCGTCCGTCGATCCGGACCGAACCCGATGTCGGCTCGGAGAGCCCCGCGATCGTCCGCAGCAAGGTGGACTTGCCGCATCCGCTCGGCCCGAGGAAAACGATGAACTCCCCGTCGCCGATCGTCAGATCCACCGATTCGAGTGCCCGCGAATTGCCGAATGCCTTTGTCAGGGAGTCCAGCTCGATTCGGCTCACTGCTGCTCCGGTCGGCGCGTACCGATTGCCGTGTCGAACCACCCGGCAACCTGGGTGGCGAGCGCGGGTGAATCCTTCAGCCAGGCGAAATGGTCGCCGGAGCGGATGGGTGCGCTGCCGGACACGTGCCAGTGGCTCACCGAGGCCGCAGGCATCCGGCGGGCGAGATGGTCGACCGTGCTCTTGGGGCCCAGCGGATCACCGGCGAAGGAGATCATCAACACCGGGCGCTGCAAGGTGCGCAACGCGGCGTTGTAGTCGATATCGGAACCACGGACCCGGTACCGACCGGTCAACGCCTGCATCGACCAGTCGGTCATCACGCCGCCCGCCATGGGTGCCGGTATCGCCACGCCACCGGGCCACCGTTTGGTGGTGCGCGAGACCGCCCCGATCCACTGGGTCTGCCACAGGATCTCGAACCGGCGGCGGCGATCGAACGCCTGCCAGAACACCGTTCCCGTGGCGACAACGGTGACGCTGCCGATCGCATCCGGATGGGCGGCGGCGTACAGCAGTGACAACTGGCCGCCGAGGCTGTGGCCGACGAGGTGGACGACGTCGGTGCCGGTGTGCTCGCGGAGGCGGTCGATGATCGCCGGGAGATCGATCTCCAGCATCTCCCGATACCCGAAGTTCGGTGCGTCGGCCAGTGCGGGCCGGGACTCGCCCTGGGCACGCAGGTCGCACGTCGCGACGGCAAAGCCCTGTGCGGCAATCGCATCGGCAAGTCCGCGATAGTGCTTGCCCTTCATGCCCATCGCCGGGAGCACCAACACCGTCGGCGCGCCCGGGTCGGGCGACAGGTGCAGCCGGAACGAGGTGCCGTCGGTCGTGACGACGTCGAGGACCTCACGGGTTGGTGCCGGTGCGCTGGTCATCGGCTGTTCCCGGGGGTGGCCGCAACGACGTCGCACACATAGTCGAAGACGAGCTTCGCGGTGACGACCCCGGCGTCGTCGAGGACGACCGCCTTGGCGGTGATGTCATGGCGCCCGCCGTCGTCGGCGGTGAGCACCGATCGCAGTTCACGCTCGTCGATGTGGGCAACCGCGCGGATCGCGCCGAGCGCCGGACGGCGATAGGTGACGGTGGCGGCACGCAGGACCAGACGTTCGATCGTGTACAGCCGCGGGGCGGCAGCCCCGATGAAGGCCAACGCGCCGGCGATGTCCGCTGCGGTGAACTGGGCCCCCGCATGGACGGTCCCCATGTGATTGGTGACCGACTCACCCGCTGCGATGGTGACCACGGCCTGCTCCGCCGAAATCTCGGTCACGGCGGTGCCGACGAGCTCACCGAAGGGGACCAGGGCGGTGGCAACCGAGCGCAGGTACTCGTAATCGGGTGCGGTGAAGTCGAGTTGGGGGAAGGCCGCGGCGAAGTCGGTCAACACGCGTCCTTCCCCGGATTCAGTCGCGGTCTCTGCGGTCACAGCAGTCCTCCTTGGGACGTTTCCGGTCGGGAACACAGATCAGTGTCGGCGGTCGGCCGCCGCTGGCGGGTGATCGATAGAGACTGCCAATCGCGCGAACAAAGGGCAGCGCTCCGTGATGCGGCCGTCTCGAATCCCGGTCACCGTGGTGATGTCGCCAATCGGCGAATGTCGCCGGTCGAGGAGATCCGATGCCCCCGCAATCCACCGCCAACGCAGCCCTGTCCGTGGTGGTCGAGACCCGTCGCCGGCTGACGCCGGACATCGTCGAGCTGGTCCTGACCCCACCCGGCGGATCGGCTCTGCCGACGTGGGCACCGGGCGCCCACATCGACGTCGACGTTCCCGGGATCGGTCCGCGGCAGTACTCCCTGTGCTCGTCGCCCGCCGACAATGACAGATATCGGATCGCGGTACTCCGCGAGATCGACGGTAGGGGCGGCTCGATCACCCTGCACGAGAGCGTCGTCGTCGGCGACGAGTTGCGTATCTCGATGCCGCGTAACAACTTCGCGCTCGCCGACGCCGATCGCCACGTCTTCGTGGCCGGCGGCATCGGCATCACCCCGCTGTTGCCGATGATCGCCGATCTCGCCTCACGGGACTCGGAGTGGGAGTTGCATTACGGCGGACGATCCGAAGAATCGATGGCCTACCTCGACGAACTGAGGGACCACGGGGCCCGGGTGCACGTTCGTCCACAGGATCGACTGGGGCCGTTGCCGGTTGCCGACATCCTTGCCGACGCGGGCCCGGGTACCCGGGTCTACTGCTGCGGCCCAGCAGGTTTGATCGCAGCGGTCGAGGACCTCGCGGGTCCCGATGTCGCGGTGCACACCGAACGGTTCACCCCGAAGCAGATCGTCGAGGATGACGGCGCCCGGGCCTTCACCGTGTGCCTGGCCAGTTCGGGGCTCACGGTCGACGTCGGCGCCGACCAGAGCATCCTCGATGCGCTGGAGGCGGTGGGGGTGTCGCCGGTGACCTCGTGCCGCGAGGGCACCTGCGCGAGCTGTGAGACCGGGGTACTCGAGGGTGAGATCGTCCATCGGGATTCGGTGCTCACCGCCGCGGAGCGGCAGGCGGGGCGATCCATGATGGTCTGCGTGTCGCGCGCAGCGTCGGACAGGCTGGTGCTGGATCTATGAGCTTCTTCGGCAAGGCCTATGAGCCGTTCGTGCCCTTCGGAGGCTCGGATCCCGATTTCGCCAAGTTGCGGGAGGTGGCCAACGGCCTGGCTCCACATACCGAACACAACGACATCCGCATCATCGACCTCGATGCCGAGCGCGCGGTGGCGCAGATCCCCGATGTGACGCATCTGCACAACCACGTGGGCACGGTGCACGCCGCCGCACTGTATCTGGGTGCCGAGTTCTGTGCTGCAGCAGCGTTTGTCGGCACCGCTGCCGCCCACCTGGAGCGGGTCGAGTGGATGGTCGTGCGGGACTGCCGCGCGGTCTACACCCGCCCGGCGACCGGAACCATCACCGCCACCGCCGCCGTCGACCTCCGTGCGGTCCGGGAACTGGCCGCCCGTGGCGAACCCGGACGCCTCGACGTCGATGCGAAAGCGGTCCTGCGCGACCCGGGCGGCGCAGTCGTCGGCAAGGTCTATTTCGACTATGTCTGCCAGATTTCCTGAGAACCCATCCACGCAGTGATCAACGAGGTGAATCCGTCATGGTCCACTCCGCCGCGTCGTCCGAGAACATCGGCGTGCCGTCCTCGACACCGCCCGAACCGAGAAAGAAGACGATCAGCAACCCCTACATCCATCGGTTGCAGCGCAGGCACTTCCTGCTGTTCGACGTCCTACCGATCATCGGCACCGCCGTCGCGGTCGGCTTGCTCTGGGTGATACCGGTACCGACCTCGGCGTGGGTCTCACTCGGTGTGATGTGGTTGCTGACCGGACTCGGCATCACCGTCGGGTACCACCGTCTGTTCACCCATCGCACCTTCAAGGCCGCGCCGGGAGCGGTTGTCGCGCTGGCGATCGCGGGCTCCATGGCCGGACAGGGGCCGGTGATATCGTGGGTCGCCCTGCACCGGCGACACCACGAGTGCAGCGACCGCGACGGTGATCCGCACTCGCCCAACCTCTCCGGCGACGGATTCCGGGGTGCGCTGCGGGGGCTCGTCCATTCGCACTTCCTGTGGATGCGGCGTCACGAGTACCCGAACGTGATGCATTACGCCCCCGACTTGTTGAAGAATCGCGCACTGTTGCGTATTTCCCGCCACTACCACCTGTGGGTGGTGCTCGGTCTGGTCATCCCGGCGGCGATCGTCGGCGTGATGGAATGGAGCCTCACCGGCGTACTGATGGGCTTCCTGTGGGGCGGTCTCGTCCGGATATTCGTCCTCGAGCACATCGTCTGGGCGATCAACTCCTTTCTCCACATGTACGGCACCCGGCCATACGAGTCACGTGAGAACAGCCGCAACGGAGGGGTTTTCGCGCTCGTCACACTCGGTGAAGCCTGGCACAACAATCACCACGCGTTTCCCGACTCCGCATCGTTCGGATTGAACTGGTATCGCGTCGACCCCGGTTACTGGCTGATCGTCGTACTGTCTGCGTGCGGTCTGGCCACCGATGTGGGGGTGCCGTCACCGCAGCGGCGTGCCGCCAAACGTATCCGGACGACGCCGGCGGGGGCGGGCGCGGGCGACGTCCGCGGTGGCGACTGATCAACTCTGCACCCTCAGTTCCATTCGTGTCCAGAAGTTTTCGCTCCAAGAGCACCTGCGCTCCAAGAGCACCTGCCCCGTCCCGCACCCTGCGGGCCTGCGCAATCCACTCGAGCCTGCTGAACCCAGGAGGGACCATGAACATGCCCCAGCCCGACGGACCGATCGACACCGCGCCGTCGTCGGAGCCGATCACGCGCGAGAGCATCGTGCGCTGGTGTCGCGAGTACCTCGCAGACCTGCTGGAGACCATGCCGGAATCGGTCGACCCGGATGCCGGATTCGATCGGCTCGGGCTGGATTCGGCACACGCCGTCGCCCTGCTGATCGAGGTGGAAGCGCGTTACGGAGTGGAACTCCCGTCCGAGGCCTTGTTCGACAACCCGACCATCAGTGCGGTGTCGAACCATCTGTTCGAGCACCTCGATGCGGCGGCGGGGCAATGACCGGTGCGGAAATGACCTGTGGGGAAACGACCCTGACGCCCGGCACCGGCGCAGTGACCGGTGAGCGCAGGCGTGGCGAGGCCGCCGAGGCCATCGCGTTCCACTACGACGTCGGCAACGACTTCTATCGCCTCTGGCTCGACGCGGATCAGAGTTATTCCTGTGCCATGCCCGAGAGTCCGGGTGACGACCTCGACGCCGCGCAGTCGCGCAAGGTGCGATATCACCTCGACGCGATCGGAATCGGGAACGCGCACCGGATTCTCGACATCGGATGTGGCTGGGGCGCGCTGCTGCGCCAGGCCGTAACGCACCCCGGAGTGACCGAGGCGATCGGACTCACGCTCAGCGTGGAACAGGCCGCCCACATCCGCGCACTCGGCGAACCCCGGATTCGCGCCGAGGTCACCGATTGGGCAGAGTACCGGCCGCCGCATCGTTTCGACGGCATCGTGTCGGTGGGCGCCTTCGAGCACTTCGCGCGGCCCGATGAGAACATCGAGACGCGCCGCGCGGTTTATCGAGCATTCTTCACCCGATGCCGCGACTGGCTCAACGATGACGGCGCTCTGTCGCTGCAGACCATCGCGTATGCGAACATGTCTGCGATGCAGGCGAGTTCGTTCATGCAGCGGGAGATCTTCCCGCACGCCGAACTGCCCACCTTCGCCGATATCGCGGTTGCCGCGGACGGCATCTTCGAGATCGATCGCGTGACCAACGGTCGCCTGGACTACGCCTGGACCTGTGCGCAGTGGGCGCACCGGCTGAGGCAACGACGTGACGAGGCGACCCGCATCGTGGGCGAGGACACGGTCGATCGTTACCTCCGTTACCTGACGATGTCGGCGCTGGGGTTCCGTATGGGGAAGATCTGTCTGCTGCGCTTGGTGTTACGGCCGTACCGGCGCAGCTACTTCGTGTCGGAATCCGCACCGCGACATGACCTGGACGTGGACAAGTGACGGCCACGACTCCGCGTTTCAACCCGCTTGCACCGGGATTCCGGATGGACCCCTACCCGCTGTACGCGGCGCTCCGGGAAGCCGAACCGGTACACCGCACCCTCGGGATGTGGGTGTTCACGGCGCACAACGACATCCGTCACCTCTTGCGCGACAACGGATTCAGTTCCTCGTTGATTCCCGATGAGGTGGCCGGACGGATCGATCGACTGCCACCGCACGCACGGGCGGACGCCGCTCGGATCGTTGACCTCGGACGGACCTCGTTGGTGTTCACCGACGACCCCGCACACGCGCGGTTGCGCGCGCTGGTCAACCGGGTCTTCACCCGTCAACGAATCGAGGGGTTGCGACCGGTCGTGGCGCAGCGGGTGGACGACATGCTCGATCGCCTCGATATCGGCGTCCAGGCGCTGACCTTCGATCTCATCGCGAGTCTCGCGAGCCCGCTGCCGAGTGCGGTTCTCGTCGACTGGATGGCGTTGCCGCCGTCGCTCGCCTCGGTGGCACCGGAGTGGACCCACGAGGTACGCCGGTTACTCGAGCCGGGACGGATGTCGGTCGCCGACCTCACCCGGGTGGGACGCGTCGTCGGTGACTTCGCCTCGGCACTGCGCGCTCTGGTCGACGAACGGACCCAGCACGGCGACGACCTGATCAGCGAGCTCGCGCGGGTATCGGTGGGCCACGGCGATCGTCTCTCGCAGACCGAGCTCGCCTACATCTGCATCATGTGTTTCGTCGCGGGTACCGAAACCACAACCGCCCTGTTGGGCAACGCCGTTGCCGCGCTGCTCACGCATCCGGAACAGTCGGCCAAGCTCGCCGCAGCACCCGAGCGTGCCGGAGATGCCATTCGCGAGACGCTGCGCTACGACAGCCCGTTGCAGATGACCAAGCGGGTCGCACGCGCCGAGAGCCGATACGGCGGACAGGTCATCGGATGTGGAGACCAGGTGTTGTTGTGCCTCGGTGCAGGTAACCGGGACCCGGAGGTCTTCGACGCCCCGAACGAATTCAGTATCGACCGCGGAGCCGATATGCGCTCGGCTGCCTCACATCTGGGGTTCGGACACGGAATGCACGGTTGTCTCGGCGCCGCTCTCGCCCAACTGATCGCCCAGACGGCACTGGAGCGGGTGTGGCGGCGCTTGGAGCTGACGCCGACGGGCATCGCGCCGACCTGGCAGACCGAGAGCTTCATCATGCGCGGACCGAGCGCGTTACCCGTGAGGGGAAGATCACGATGATGTCCACCATCTCGCATCACATCGAGGAGCCGCCAGGACTCTGGCTGCGGCCGATGCCGGACACGCACCGCGTGAACCGTGGGCGCGCCCACACCAGAGTGGTGATGGTGCCCCACGCCGGCGCGGGCGTGTCGACGTTCACCCGTTGGGGCGCTTGCTTCCCCGCCGGTCTCGAGGTGTTGCGAGTGCAGTTGCCGGGGCGGGAGGATGTGCGTCATGCGGCCCGGGCGACCTCGGTATTCGCCGCAGCCACCACCCTGGCCGGCCAGCTGTTGGCGTTGCCCGAGATACCGACGGTGGTGTACGGGCATTCCATGGGTGCGGTCATCGCCTTCGAACTCACTCGGTGCCTCCTCGCTGCCGGTCGGTCGCCGATCCATCTGTGCGTCTCGGGGCGGCGCGCTCCTCACCTCCCCGCCAGCCGTCCGCCGCTGCACGAACGCGACGACGAGGAACTCCTCGCCGGGCTCGCCGAACTGTCCGACACCTGGCACCTACTGGCACGAACGCCGGAATTCCTCAGTGACGCCTTGGATCTGGTGCGATATGACCTGGCGATGGTGGAGCAGTACCGATATGTCGCCGGACCGATCCTCGAGGACGGTGGGGTGGTACCGCTCCCGGTACCGATCACGGTGTGCCACGGCAACCGTGATCCGCTCGTCGATGCCGACGAGGCGTGGTCGTGGTCGGCACATACCGCATCGGGTTTCGCCGGGCACACGTTCGCCGGTGACCACTTCTTCCCGCAGCAACACCGGGATCGCCTGACCGCACTGTTCGTGTCGCCGCCATCGACCGCGGAGCCGGCGGGGTCATGAACGGCCACGACGATCCCGAACGTCGGGGCGCGTTCCTGCCCGACGTGCTCATGACCCGCGCGCGGACGGCGCCGGACCGGGTTGTCTATGTGTTCGTCGACGAGTCCGGAACGGAGGTCGATCAACTCGACCACGCAACCCTGCACCGTCGTGCCGTCCGGATCGCGGAACGATTGCGGCGGCAATGCGTGCCCGGCGACCGCGCCCTGCTGGCGTTCCTTCCCGGCCTCGACTTCATCGCCGCCTTCTTCGGGTGCATGTATGCGCGTGTCGTCGCGGTACCGGTGGCGCCGCCGCTGCCGACCCCGACCGCGGGGCCGAGCGCGATTCGGAATGTGATCGCCGACGCCCAACCCGCAATAGTGTTGACCGACAAGGTATCCGACGAATTCTTCGGCGAGACGTTGAGGACGCTGTGTCCGGTACCGCCCATGTGGGTCGATGACCTGACCGACAGCGATCTGACCGACAGCGATCTGACCGACAGCGATCTGACCGACAACGGGGTGGTCGATGACGTACCCGCCGATGAACGATCGGCCATCCCGTATGACTCCACGCACGCCGCGGATCCGGTGGACGCCGACGACGTCGCACTCCTGCAGTACACCTCGGGCTCAACCGGTGCGCCCAAGGGAGTGATGGTGACGCATGGCAACCTGCGCGCCAACCAAGAGATGATCCGCGATGCCTTTGGTCATGACGAGACATCGGTGGTCGTTGGTTGGGCCCCCTTCTTCCATGATCAGGGCTTGATAGGAAATGTGTTGCAGCCGCTGTATGTCGGTGCCCGAGCGGTTCTGATGTCGCCCATGACCTTCATCCGTCGGCCACTGCTGTGGCCGACGCTGATCTCGCGGTATCGGGCCACCACCAGCGGAGGGCCGGACTTCGCCTACGCGGCCTGCGTGGCGCATGCCCGTCGTACCGGATTGCCGGCCGATCTCGACCTGACGAGCTGGACCGTCGCCTTCAATGGAGCCGAGCCGATCCGCTCCGACACGATCCGCAGCTTCGCGGCGGAGTTCGCGCCCCACGGATTCGACGCTCGCGCAATGTATCCGTGTTACGGGCTCGCCGAGTCGACCCTGTTGGTCACGGCGTCCCGTCCGGGTCGTGGGCCGCGCACGCTGCGAGCGTCCGCAGCGGACCTACAACATCGACGTTACCGTCCGGATTCGGCCGGGACCGAAGTGGTGGGGTCCGGAACAGCGGTGCGGGGCAGCGTGATCCGCATCGTCGACCCGGACAGGCGCGTCGGCCTCCCCGACGGCGTCGTCGGGGAGATATGGGTCTCCGGTGAGCATGTGTGTGCGGGCTATTGGCACAATCGCCCCGCGACCGACGCGTTGTTCGGGGCGATCGTCGGTGGCGGTGATCCCATGCTGCGCACCGGTGACCTCGGGTTCGTCGTCGCGGGCGAACTGTACGTGGTGGGACGCATCAAGGACATGATCGTCATCCGTGGTCGCAACTTCTATCCCACCGACATCGAAAGAGCGACTGTGGGAGCACATTCGGCGCTCCGTCCGGGCGGCTGCGCGGCGTTCGGGTGGGCCGAGGAGTCATCGGGTGGTGACACTCCTGCCGAGGAGGTGGTCGTGGTCGCCGAGATCCGGGCCACGCACCGAGACCTCGACGCGGCGGAGGTGCGTTCGGCGATCCGCGCGGCGATCCGGGCCGACCTCGGGATCACTGTGCTCCGTATCGGACTCATCGCCGCCGGCGAGTTGCCCAAGACGACCAGCGGAAAGGTGCGGCGCCGAGCGGCACGTGCCCTCTACGACAATGACGGGTTCACGCCCGTCGGAACGGAGTATCGATGACCACCACCACGACGTCCGACTCGCCGGATCCCGCCGCCGCCGAGGCCATCAGAGCCGTCCTGGACGCGATGCCCGCGGCACGTGCGCTGGGCTTCGCGATCGAGTCACTCGGAACCGGCGCCGCCACGCTTCGACTGGCGGTTCGCCCCGATCACACCCAGCACACCGGACACGTTCAGGCGGGCGTTCTCGGCGCTCTCGCCGATTACGCAGCAGGCGCGGCAGTGGCGACGTTGCTGCCGACGGGCTGGGCGAACGTCACGCTCGACTACACCATCAAGATCGTGGCGCCCGCCCCCGGCCCGCAACTGAGCGCGCAGGGAACCGCGGTGTCGGCGGGTCGAACCATCTCCGTCGGTCGCGCCGACATCTTCGATGAGGACGGAAATCTCTGTGCGACTGCGTTGTCGACGTTTCGTAACGTTCGGTTGGTGCGGTGAACACGCGCATCGATGCCGGCGGGATGGATCTGTTCGACCCGGCGTTTGCGGTCGATCCACATACCGCGTATCGGAGGTTGCAGGCGACCGCCCCGGTTGTCGTTCACCCGCAGGGATTCTGGCTGCTGACCCGCTACGCCGATGTCGCGGCGCTACAGCGGTCCGGACACTCCGTGCAAGAGAGCGCACTTCGCCATATTCCCGATTTCAAGAGCGACAGCACCCGACTGGGCGATGAGAACCGCATGATGCGCGGATTGTCGTTGCTCGATCGCGACCCGCCGGACCATTCCCGACTCCGGCGGCTGGTCGGTACGCCGTTCACCCGATCAGGTGTCGCCGCACGTATGGACCGGATCAGCCGACTCGCCGATCGCGCGCTCGACCGTGTGGCCGCTGCGGGCACCATCGATCTGATGCACGAAGTCGCGTTCACCATGCCGTACGAGGTGATCTCGGAGATCCTCGGGGTGTCCGGGGTCGACACCGAACGGTTCCGAGAACACATCGGTACGCTCGTGCTCGGGCTCGAACCACTTGCGGAGCCGGCCACCCAGGCCCGTATTCGAGCGGCCAACGATGAGTTGACGGCGATGACCCGTGATCTGGTGCGGCGCAAGCACTCCGATCCCGGCGATGATCTGTTGACCGCCCTGATCGCGGCGGAACGCGCGGGTGAACTCACTGGTGACGAGTTGGTCGCCCAGGTGATGTTCGTCCTGATTGCCGGTCATGAGACCACGGTCAACCTCATCGGCTCCGCGGTGGCAACACTTCTCGCGCATCCGGACAGTATTGCGATGGTGCGGCAGCGACCCGATCTCGTGACCAATGTGGTCGAAGAGGTTCTGCGGTTCGAGCCGTCGGTGCACCTGATGCGACGGGTCACGACCGCGCCCCTCGACGTCGAAGGAGTGCGAATCCCTCTGGGCTCGTTCGTGATCGGCGTCATCGCCGCGGCCAACCGGGACCCCGCCTTCTGGGGTGGGGATGCCGCGACGTTTCGTCCTGATCGGCCGCTGGCGCACCGTCATCTGTCGTTCGGTGCGGGGATTCACCATTGTCTGGGTGCGGCGCTGGCTCGGGCCGAAACCGCGGCTTTCCTTTCCGGATTCCTCGAGCGGTTCCCCCGCGCACGGCTGGATTCGTTGTCCTGGAACGGGCGACGCAACATCCGCGGTCCGGAATCGGTTGTGGTGACCGTCAGTTGACCGAACCGAGGTGGTCGGCCAAGAGCGCCGACACGGTGTCCGGTTGCTCGAGAACGCTGCTGTGGCCACACCCCGGTAACAGGTGCAGTGTGGCTCCCGGAATGGCCGCGGCGACCCGGGAGGCCTCCACCGGAGGTGTTGCCACGTCGTTCTCGGCGCCGATGACCAGGGTCGGGGTGGTGATCAGCGGCAGCTGGGAGGCCACGGCATCTCGTGCCACGACACCCGCCACGACGCGTCGCAGGGTGGCCCGACGGGCGGTGGACTGTTGGGTGGTCGCGAGTCGGGCGAACCATTCGTCACCGATGCGCTTGCCACGCGCGGTGTCGACGAACCCACGACCGAAGAGCTTGGACTCCAGCAGGTGTCGAAGTGGCCGAACACCGGTCAGCTGCTGTATCCAGGCCATGGCGGTGTAGTCGATGGCGGATCGGGCTGATTCGTTGCGCGCCATGGTGTTGAGGAGGGTCAGCGAGCGGAGCAGTTCGGGATGACGCAGGGCGAGCCGCATCCCGACGTAGCCACCCATCGACAGTCCGACGTAGTGCACGGGACCTGTTGCCAGGTGCTCGATCACCCCGAGCGTGTCGTCGGTGAGCGTATCCATGTCATAGGCGGAATGGTGGCCCACGCTGGCACCCTGGCCGCGCCAGTCCGGGCGGATGCAGCGGAACCGCCCGCGCAGCGCGGCCACCTGATCGTCGAACATGGTGCCGTCGAACAACAGCCCGTGACCGAAGAGGATCGTCTCCGTCGGGTCCGCGGCCCGCGGTACGCCGGAGTCCCGACAGGTGATGGTCGCGTTCGGCATGTCGATGGTGTGCACGGTGTCCACCGGGAGAGTATCGCGTGCCGAGGAGACGTCGTGCCGCATCGATCGGCGTCGTGAACGCCCCGATCGATCCGGACTATTGCCGGAATACCGGGTGACTCCATCGCGCCCGTCCCGGATGGGTGGTTGCGCACCGCGCGCGGCCAGAGTTGGCCGATGGCACCGGACTTCGTTCTCGACCGGATGGCGGTGGCGTTAGGGTGGGGTGTGGATTTCACCGCCGACGTCGCACCCGATCTCCGGGCAGATCTGATCGCCGCACTGGAGGCGGCGGTCACCCCCGGTGCGGTGGTGTGCGATCCGGATGTGATGGCCGGATACGCCCACGACGACGCGGAGTGGGCGCCGCACCAGATGCCGATCGCCGTGGTGCGTGCGCGTACGCCCGGGGATGTGGTCGAGGTGGTGCGCGCGTGCCGTGCCCGCCAGGTCGCGGTGATCCCCCGCGGAGCCGGGACCGGTCTGTCCGGTGGTGCCAACGCATGGGCCCGCAGCGTCGTCCTCTCCTGTGCGGCGATGACCGAGATCTTCTCGATCGATCCGCTCGAACGCATCGCGGTCGTGGCGCCGGGAGTCGTCAACGACCATCTGCGAGCAGCCTGCGCGGAGGTGGGTTTGTGGTATCCGCCCGACCCGGCGAGTTCGCCGTGGTCGACCATCGGCGGCAACGTGGCGACCAACGCCGGCGGTGTGTGTTGTGTGAAGTACGGAGTGACACGCGATTACGTGCTCGCGGTGCAGGTGGTCACCGGTACCGGCGAACTGGTGCGGATCGGGCACCCGACGGCCAAGGGGGTCGTCGGGTACGACCTGACAGGATTGATGGTCGGCTCGGAGGGGACGTTGGGGATCGTCACCGAGATCACGGTGAAACTGCGTCCCCTGCAACCACCATCGCGGACCATCGCGGGCTACTTCGACTCGTTGATCGACGCCGGACGGGCAGTGTCTGCCGTCGGTGCGAGTGGATTGACCCCCGCCGCACTGGAACTCGTCGATCGGCAGTGTCTGCTCGCGGTGGATGCGTGGAAGAACATGGGGCTCGCGGTCGACGCGAACGTCGTTCTGCTCGGCCGGATCGACACGCCCGGAATCGAGGGTGAGCGTGAATCCGAGCGCTTGCGTGAGTGTTTCGACGCCGCGGGCGCCACGTGGTCGGCGGTGTCCTCCGACGAGCAGGAGGCGCAGGCGCTGTTCGCGGCGCGACGCCTGGCCTATCCGGCGCTGGAGCGACTCGGTCCCGTACTCACCGAGGACGTCTGCGTCCCCAAGAAGCATGTGCCGGCGATGCTGGCGCGCATCGAGGAGATCGGCATCCGCCACGACATCGTCATCGCCAACATCGCCCACGCCGGTGACGGCAATCTGCATCCACTGCTGATCGCCGACGAGGGAGACGCCGCCGCGCGTGGCCGGGCGCAGCTCGCCTTCGGTGAGATCATCGATGCCGCACTGGAACTCGGGGGCACGGTCACCGGCGAGCACGGCGTCGGCGTGCTCAAGCTCGACGGCGCGCGCAAGGAACTGTCACCCGCCGTGCTCGACATGCACCGAGCGGTCAAGCACGCTCTCGACCCCGACGGAATCCTCAATCCCGGCAAGGCATTCTGAGCCCGGTCGACGGCCTCAGGCGAGCCCGTCGCCGGCCAGGAACGTCAGGTAACTCGGGTGCTCCGGGTCGAGAACGAGACGTTGCTTGCGTCCGCGGGCCTTGATCAGGTCGGGGACCACCGTGAGGTAGCGGGGGAAACTCGCGGCGTAGACGTCCACCCGCAACCGGTGGCCGGGTTCGAGCACGGCGTCGGTGGGGACGAGATCGACATCGATCCGGACCGGCTCGTCGGCGGGGACCGGCAGTTTGCGCTTGCGGGAGAGGTAGTGATGGGCACCGAGGAGATGCCCGTCGGCGGTGAATGTCGACATCGACCGGTCGAGGGCGCGATTGGTCGCCGAGAGCGCGCCGTTGGTGAGAACGGTCGAGGTGCCATCGGGCGCAACATCATTGACGGTCACCGCCCAGATACCCTCGTGTGCGGTGGTCGCCACGTTGAGGCGGAGGTTCATCGCGCCGCTGAGGTGGGTCGCCTCGGTGACCGGGGCGCTGGTGAACGACAATCCGCCGCGCTCCTGAAAACGTGCATCGGTGGTGAATCGATTGCCGAGGACCATCGACGCACCCGCGGTCACCTGCGTCATGTCCCGGGACACCATACCGCGCAGGTCGGGTCGGATGTGCAGAGACGAAACACCGTGTGCCGGAGCTGTGCTCAGCGATCCGTCGTGCACGGCGTGATCCGCGGTCGTCGACGGCTCCTCGGTGAGATAGAGCCGCCGGGGTCGCACGCCCGGTCGCGGGAACGCCGCGCCGGACGTCCACGAACCGCCCTGCTGCATCATCGTGACCGGCCCGTAGTGGTCTATACCGTTGCGGTGGCCCTTGAGCCAGCGATCGAACCAGGCGCGTTCGAGGACGTCGAGACGCGGTGGGGCGGAGCTGGATCCGTGGCCGGTGCCCACGTCGAAGTGATACCCGTCGCCGACGAGCATCTGCTTGCGGCCGGGCTCGAGGCGGAGCCGCTCGTAGATGCCGGTGGCGCTGCGCCCGAAGAGATCGTGCCACCCGCCGACGGTGAAGGTGGGTGCGGTGATCCGGTCGATCTGCGGATCCCGTTCGTCGAAATAGGGGTCGTCGAAGATCCGGTCGTCGCGGGCGGTGAGGAAACCCCACAGCAACGACGGGATCTCGGTCGCCGGGGAGGCCACGCGATCGCGCAGCCAACGCAGCGTGTCGCCGCGCACCACATCGCGCAGGTACGTCGACGGATTGGGTACCCACTTGAGCACGTTGACCACCGACAGCCACATCGGGATGAACGCCGAGGGCATGCCGCCGGTGATGTAGACGTCGCGAACGATGTCGTCGCATCCCTCGACCGCGAAGACCGCGCCGAGTTCGGCCGGCCGTTTGTCGGCGGCCTGCAGCGAATTGATCGCCGAGTACGACCAGCCGGCGAGTCCGACCTTGCCGTCACACCATTCTTGTTCGGCGGCCCAGGAGATGACCTCCACCGAGTCCTGCTGCTCGCGCGCGCCGAGGATCTGCCATTTGCCGCCGCTGGCCCCGGTGCCCCGGACATCGACGATGACCTGGACGTAACCGCTGCGGACCAGGGTGCGGTTGATGCCGAAGACGTCGAGGATTCCGCCGGAGAGCGTGCCGGTCAGGCGGGTGAGCCCGCCGAGGGCGGTGCCCGTCGCATCGATCGACGACGACGCGACCCGCAACGCACGCCCGAGTACCGGTGCGTGGGTGGTGGTGTCGATGAAGTCGACGGCCGCCCGGTTGTAGGGGTTGATGTTGACGATCGCGGGATACGGGGTGAGAACGGTTTGGCCGAAGCGGTTGGCGGGTCGGACCACCGTGGCGCGCAACGTGACACCGTCGCTCATGGTGATCTTGACGTCCCGATCGACGACCACTCGGGGATAGAGCTGGGCGCCGTCGACAGCTTCCCGCCACCGGATACCGTCGGCGCCGCCGGTCGGATCACCGAGGGGGAGGGTGCCGAAATGGGGAGTGGCGCGACCGCCGTCGGGCCGCGTCGGGACCACCTGGGGTCGTGACAACCCGGGAGCGCCCGGGTCCAACTGGTACGTCATGGTGCCTCACCCTGCCTGGGGTGTGACCGGACGCCGGACCCACCGGCGTCACCCACACCCCGTCGTGTGCTCGGGCGTGAGTGAAACCCCGCTTACACTTTGTGGGCCACATCACTCCCGATGGCCGACTGTAGTGCATCGTCGATCTCGGAACCGCATCGAGGTGGGGTCCATTTGGGTCACGACAGTGAATCTGCAGTTCAAAGCCGTGTGTGACCTGGGAAACCCTCCGTTCGGACAGGTGACCCGGTGACGTGGGGACCGATTTGGTCGACGACGTCGAGCTCGGGTAACCTCTTTCTCGGTGTGACGCGCTTGCACGCGTCGTATCGGTTCAACCAGAGACCGTTGGTCATCGGGAGCGATCCCGATCGAAGGCCGACAGCAATGTCGGCGGCCCACGCAGGGAGAACGAGGAAGAAGCTCGATCATGCCGGTTCGGCAAGATCGCCAGTGTGACGCCCCGTGCCTCTGTGTGCCGGGGCGTTTCGTCGTTTCGAGGGCATTCGCCCTCCGCGGCGCGGCGTCTTCCGAAGGTTCCCTGCGTTGAACTCTGACCAACTCAACTCGAGTGATGAGGAAGGAGGCGAAGTATGGCCAAGTCCGACAAGGTCGCCGCAGTCGCGGAGATCGCAGAGCAGTTCGAGGGCGCAACGGCGGCGGTCGTCACGGAGTACCGTGGCCTGTCCGTCAGTCAGATCACCGATCTGCGTCGTTCCCTCGGTGAGGGCGCAACCTACTCCGTCGCCAAGAACACCCTGGTGAAGCGTGCCGCCGAAAAGGCGGGCGTGGAAGGGCTCGACGAGCTGTTCAGCGGTCCGACCGCGATTGCCTTCATCGAAGGCGAACCGGTTGTGGCCGCCAAGGCGATCAAGAACTTCGCCAAGGACAACAAGGCTCTCGTCATCAAGGGCGGATACATGGACGGCCGTGCGCTGTCCGTGGCCGAGATCGAACAGATCGCCGACCTTGAGACCCGCGAGGTCCTGTTGGCCAAGCTCGCCGGTGCCATGAAGGGCAACTTGGCAAAGGCTGCCGGCCTGTTCAACCAGCCGGCATCGCAGGTGGCGCGCCTCGCCGCGGCCCTGCAGGAGAAGAAGAACGAAGCCGGCGAATAACTCGCCGCACCACAAACATCCCCACGGGGATCACCACGACCCCGTGTGGGGCTTGAATAGGAAGGACGCCAACCATGGCGAAGCTCACCGCTGACGAGCTCATCGATCAGTTCAAGGAACTGACCCTGCTGGAGCTCAGCGATTTCGTGAAGAAGTTCGAAGAGGTCTTCGAGGTCACCGCGGCCGCTCCGGTCGCCGTCGCCGCTGCCGGTGCCCCGGCTGCCGGTGGTGCCGCCGAGGCCGCTGCCGAGCAGGACGAGTTCGACGTCGTGCTCGAGGCTGCCGGCGACAAGAAGATCCAGGTCATCAAGGTCGTCCGCGAGGTCGTCTCCGGCCTGGGCCTCAAGGAGGCCAAGGATCTCGTCGAGGGTGCTCCCAAGCCGATCCTGGAGAAGGTCGACAAGGACGCCGCAGAGGCTGCCAAGGCCAAGCTCGAAGAGGCCGGCGCCAAGGTGTCCGTCAAGTAAGCTCGCTTACTTGCGCATGTGACCGTCAAGTAAGCTCGCTTACTTGCGCATGTGACCGTCAAGTAAGCTCGCTTACTTGCGCAGTGTGACCGTCAAGTGAGCTCGCGTGCTTACTTGTGCGGTGTGACCGTCGACTGACGGTGCATGTCCCGAACCCGGGGCGGAGAGATCCGTCCCGGGTTCGTTGCTGTCACGGGCCGCCGGGGCGGTGGGAGGTTTGGGGTGGTGGGACCCGGACGGACTAGTATCACCCCGCGTGACTGCTCCTGTGTCCCGTCGTGCGTTCACGACGATCAACGTCGTCGGGGCCGTGGTGCTCGTCCTGGGGGTGTGCCGTGTCTTCGGCCAGCCGTGGCTGGTGCATCTCGGGCCCACCAAGTACTGGGGTCCGCCGGTGGATCTGCAGATCTACCGCTATGGCGGCCAGTTCCTCCTTCACGGGCAGCACCTCTACGACGGGCCGATGCCGCAGGCGAACGACAGCATCCTGCCGTTCACCTACCCGCCGTTCGCAGCGGTGTCCTTCGTGCCGATGAGCTGGATGCCGGTGCGGTTGCTCTCGGTCATCTTCCTGATCCTCGGATGCCTCCTGACGTGGTGGCTGATCCGAATCCTGCTGCGTCGTGTCGGATGTGGTGACCTGCCGGTCGGCTGGTCGATGATCCTCACCGGTGTGGCCTTCGAACTCGAACCGATCCGCATCACCCTCGATCTCGGCCAGATCAATCTGATCCTGGCCGGACTGGTCATCGCCGACACCCTCTGGGATCGGCGCCCCGCGTGGGCCGAACCGTATCGGGGACTGTTGGTCGGTATCGCCGCGGCGATCAAGATGACCCCGGCCGTCGTCGTCATCTATTTCCTCGCGCGCCGGCAGTGGCGGGCGGCGATCAACGTCGTCGTCGGATTCCTGGCCGCGACCGGTATCGCGTGGGCGATCACGCCGTCGGACACGTGGAAGTACTGGACGTCGACGGTGTTCGACCCAGAACGCATCGGCGGACTGGCCTTCGTCTACAACCAGGGCATCGCCGGTGTGCTGGCGCGCACCGGGATGAGCGACAGCGATCGCTCACACTGGTGGTTGCCGCTGTGTGCGATCGCAGGGCTCTATTGTCTGGCACTGGCGTGGCATCTGGCCAAGCGTCGCGAATACGAGCTGTGCTTCCTGGCGGCGTGGGCGGTGGCCCTGCTGGCCACCCCGGCCGCCTGGATTCACCACTGGGTCCTCACGTCGGTGTACATCCTGGTGTTCGTCACCATCGGAGTGCGAGCACTGCGGGCCAGACGCGGTGACCGGCGTGGTGCGGTCTTCCTCGGGTTGGGCATCCTCGGCCTGATCGCGCAGCTTCCCGGTCCGTCGTTGTCACTGCCCAGCGCACAGCTCAACGAGCTGCGGTGGGGGTGGTGGGAGATCATCTACGGCAACTCGTCGCTGATCTGGCTCGTGCTGATCCTGCTCATTTCCTGGTGGTTGCCGCTCACCCGGGTGCGTGAGGCATGGGAGCCCGGGGCGTATGGGCCGGAGTCGGTCGGGCCGGAGCCAGGCGAGCCGGAGTTGGCCGAGCGGGGGTCGGTCGGGCCGGAGTCGGTCGGGCCCGGCCACACCGAAAGCGTCGTCGGAGGCGCCGACACCGGGGCCTTCGACAACCGCGAAGAGGGTCTCGCGCGGTCCTGAGCCGTGCGCCACGCCACCGCACCGGGGACAAGGAGTGCCACCGCACTCGTGTCCCGACGATGGAACCGCGCCCACTTTCCTTCGGACCGTTTCATCGGCTAGTGTCATCGCCCGAGGGTAAGTTACCGGTTGGTAGATTTCTTTCGCGTCCACGCTGTGGGTCTTCGGTCCACGTGTGTGGAGGGTTGCTGTTGCGGTGGTCCGATACAGTGACCCCAACCACACATGTCACCGAGGGGTGGACTCTCGCACCGGCGGGAGCT
This sequence comes from Gordonia polyisoprenivorans NBRC 16320 = JCM 10675, assembly GCF_000241325.1. Classification (GTDB taxonomy): domain Bacteria; phylum Actinomycetota; class Actinomycetes; order Mycobacteriales; family Mycobacteriaceae; genus Gordonia; species Gordonia polyisoprenivorans. Next base: position 209,813 of record NZ_BAEI01000011.1, read on the forward strand.
CATTGGGGGCAGCGAACTTCTGGAGGAAACTGTGGGTGTTGAGGTCAGCGTTGAGGGGCTCACCAAATCGTTCGGTTCGCAGAATATTTGGCGTGATGTGTCGTTGACCTTGCCCGAGGGTGAGGTGTCGGCCCTGTTGGGTCCGTCGGGTACCGGTAAGTCGGTGTTCTTGAAGACGTTGATCGGGTTGTTGCATCCGGAGCAGGGGTCGGTGATCATCGACGGCACCGACATCACCCAGTGTTCGGCGAAGGAACTGTATGAGATCCGCAAGTTGTTCGGTGTGTTGTTCCAGGACGGTGCGCTGTTCGGGTCGATGAGTTTGTATGACAACATCGCGTTCCCGCTTCGTGAGCACACGAAGAAGAAGGAGAACGAGGTCCGCGACATCGTGATGGAGAAGATCGATTTGGTCGGTCTGGCCGGTGCCGAGGACAAACTGCCGGGTGAGATCTCCGGTGGTATGCGTAAGCGTGCCGGGTTGGCGCGGGCGTTGGTGTTGGATCCGCAGATCATCTTGTGCGACGAGCCGGACTCGGGCTTGGATCCGGTGCGTACCGCCTATATTTCGCAGTTGTTGATCGATATCAATGCGCAGATCGATGCGACGATTCTGATCGTGACGCACAACATCAACATCGCTCGGACGATTCCGGACAACATCGGGATGTTGTTCCGCAAGGAGTTGGTGATGTTCGGTCCGCGGGAGCAGTTGTTGACTTCGGAGCAGCCGGTGGTCAAGCAGTTCCTTTCCGGTGATCGGTTCGGTCCGATCGGTATGTCGGAGGAGAAGGACGAGGCGGTCCAGAAGCAGGAAGAGGCGATGCAGGCTGCGGGTATCGGTGGTGGCGGTACCAAGGACGACTTCTCGGAGATCATCCCGCAGGTGCAGCCCAATCCGGGTATGCCCGAACGCAAGGCGGTCGCCCGCCACCGCGAACGCGTCCTGGAACTGCTGCCGTCGCTGCCGGAAAACGCTCAGCGCGCGATCCGCGAGTCGATGGCGCAGGAGGACGAGATCCGCGCCCAGGCACAGGCCCACGGCGCCGACATGGCCGAGAACGGGGCAGGCGCGCCCGCCCATGCCGGCGGGTCGGGACAGGGGGAGTGGAGCTCGGCCGGCGGTGTGGCCACCGCCGAAGCGCCCACCGACGTCTACGAGTTCGCCGGCAACGACGCGCCCACTCAACAGTGGGACGTGCCGCCGGCTGCCCAGGCAAACCAGCCCACCGAGCAGATCGACACCACCAAGAAACCCCGACACGGCGACGGGCGGAGCTAACCGAGAATGGCCAATGCCACCACGCGTGGCGCCGACAAGATCGCGCAAGCCGGAACGAGTGCACTTGCCCAGGCGGGCAACATCGTCCAGCTGTTCGTCGACGTCGCGCGTCAGACCTTCGTACGGCCCTTCCAGTGGCGCGAGTTCATCCAGCAGGCCTGGTTCATCGCCAGCGTCACGATCCTGCCGACGGCGCTCATCGCGATCCCGTTCGGCGCGATCGTCTCGCTGCAGACCGGTTCGCTGATCAAGCAGCTCGGTGCCGAGTCGTACACGGGTGCGGCGAGTGTGCTGGTGGTGATCCAACAGGGATCGCCACTGGTGACCTCGCTGCTGGTCGCCGGCGCCGCCGGGTCGGCGGTCGCCGCCGACCTCGGTTCGCGCACCATCCGCGAGGAGATCGACGCGATGGAGGTGCTGGGCATCAACCCGGTCCAGCGCCTGGTGGTTCCGCGTGTGCTGGCGATGATCCTGGTCGCCGTGCTGCTCAACGGCCTCGTTGCGGTCGTCGGTATCGGCGGCGGCTACTTCTTCAACGTCATCGTCCAGGACGGCACCCCGGGCGCCTATCTGGCGTCGTTCGGTGCCCTCGCACAGCTTCCCGACCTGTGGATCTCGACGATCAAGGCCGCGATCTTCGGTGTGCTCGCCGGGGTCATCGCCGCCTACAAGGGACTCAATCCCAAGGGCGGCCCCAAGGGTGTCGGTGACGCGGTCAATCAGAGCGTGGTCATCACCTTCCTGCTGCTGTTCCTTGCCAACCTGATCATCACGGCGGTCTACCTGCAGATCGTCCCGCCGAAGGGAAGTTAGGCGTGTCCGGTGGTGGCGGAGTGACGATCGCCAAGAGTCGTCCCGAGTATTACTTCTACGAAGCACGCAAACTGGCCGGAAAGCCGTTGAAGGTACTCGACGGTGCGGGCGAGCAGATGTCCTTCTACGGACGGACGTTGGCGTGGATCCCGAAGACGCTCGTGCACTACACGCGCGAGGTGCTGCGTCTGCTGGCCGAGGTGGCCTTCGGTACCGGCGGCCTGGCCGTCGTCGCGGGCACCGTCGGCGTGATGGTGTTGATGTCGGGGTTCACCGGCGTCGTCGTCGGTTTGCAGGGATATTCGGCGCTCGACCAGATCGGTTCGCAGGCGCTGACCGGCTTCCTGTCGGCCTACGTCAACACCCGTGAGGTGGCACCCCTGGTCGCGGGGCTGGCGTTGTCGGCGACGGTCGGGTGCGGTTTCACCGCACAGCTCGGTGCCATGCGCATCTCCGAGGAGATCGACGCCCTGGAATCGATGGCGGTGCCGTCGATCCCGTTCCTGGTGTCCACACGTGTGATCGCCGGTTTCATCGCGGTCATCCCGCTCTACGTGCTCGGTCTGCTCGCGTCGTATCTGGCCTCCCGGGAGATCACGGTCATCTTCAACGGCCAGTCCGCGGGCAACTACGACCACTACTTCAACTTGTTCCTGCCACCGGCCGACGTGCTGTGGTCCTTCGGCAAGGTGCTGATCTTCGCGTTCGTCATCATCCTGGTGCACTGCTATTACGGCTACTACGCCAGCGGGGGTCCCGCGGGCGTCGGCGTGGCGGTGGGGCACGCCGTTCGTGCCGCACTCGTCCTGATCGCGGTGCTCGACTTCTTCCTCGGACTGGCGATCTGGGGCACCACCACGACCGTCAGAGTGGGAGGCTGATCGATGGGGACCGTGCGCCGCAGACTCCTCGGCGTCGCCTTCCTGGTCGTCGTCGCGCTGTTCTTCGCGGTGACGATCATGAAGTTCAACAAGACGTTCACCGACTTCACGACCGTCACGCTCACCACCGACGCCGTCGGCAACGCGCTGCCCGCGAATGCCGACGTCAAGGCCCGCGGGGTCGTCGTCGGCGAGGTCCGCAGTATCTCACCGGCGCCGAACGGTTCGGTCGACGTCGAATTGGGGCTCAACCCCGACATGGCCAAGCAGATCCCGCAGGCGACCACCGCGCGAATCCTGCCCAAGACGCTGTTCGGCGAGCGCTACGTCGATCTGCAGCTGCCCGCCGCCGGCGGACCGGGGCTGCAAAACGGTGACGTCATCGCAACCGACAAGAGCGGTAACGCGCAGGAGCTGCAGCAACTGTTCGACAAGCTGCTGCCGGTCCTGCAGGCCATCCCGCCGCAGGATCTCAACGTGACCCTGACGTCGCTGTCGCAGGCCCTGCAGGGCCGCGGCGAGGAGCTCGGCACCACCATCGACAACCTCAACAAGGTGTTCGTCGGCATCAACGGGGTACTGCCTGACCTGCAGGGCACCCTGCGGGGCTTGGCGAGTTTCTCGCAGACCTACTCCCAGGCGCTGCCCGACGTCATCGACGCCCTCGACAACTTCCGCACCACGTCGAACACCATCGTGGAGCGGCAAGGTGACCTGCGGACGTTGATCGCCACCCTCGGGGTCGCGGCCACCGACACCACCGGCTGGTTGCAGCAGAACGGAAACAACCTCGTCGACCTGTTCGTCGATTCCGAGCAGTTGCTCACCGGACTGGCCAAGCAGTCGCCGACCTTCCAGTGCACCTTCCACAACTTCGCGACCCTGATCCCGGAGTCGCAGAAGATCGTCGGTGCCGGCACCGCCAATCCCGGTGTGCGCGTGAACCTGCAGTTCGTGAACCCCCGCGGACGCTATCTCCCGAACCAGGACGAGCCGCGGTTCTTCGACACCGATCCGCCCGCGGTCTGCTATGAGCCGCCGACCAACGGCCGCCCGTTCCCGCAGTACCCCGGCGGTGGACTGGCCGACGGCTCCTACCAGCCGCCGTCGCGTAACCCCGGCCCGCGGACGATGCCGAGTCTGCCGCAGCCGCAGTTCACCACCACCCCGGTCGGACTGATCAAGCCCTCGCCGTTCGACGACCCGTCATTCCGGACCCAGCTGAAGCTGATCTATGGCTCGGCCAGCGGTACCCGCCCGGACGACGTCCCGACCTGGGTCACCATGATCGGTGGTCCGGCGCTGGCCGGCGCGGAGGTGCACATCCAGTGAAATCCGTTGTGGGACCGCTGATCAAACTGATCACGTTCGCGGTGATCACCGTGCTCGCGACCAGTCTTCTCGCCCTGACGATCGCCAACGCCGGTGGCGACGGCGACAGCAAGTACAGCGCCGTGTTCGACGACGCCGCCCTGCTCAACAAGGGCGACGACGTGCGTATCGCCGGTGTGCGCGTCGGTCAGGTCACCGACGTCGCGGTGTACGACCAGAACAAGGCGATGGTGAAGTTCAACATCAACCGGTCGTCGCTGCCGCAGGGTGCGCAGCTCTACATCCGCTACCGCAACCTCACCGGCCTGCGCTACCTGGCCGTCGAGCGGGGTGCGGGTACCTCCGATGCGACCGTGGCACCGGGCTTCACCTTCGGCACCGACCCGAACGTGCGCGACACGCATCCAGCGGTGAATCTCACCGAGTTGTTCAACGGGTTCAAACCGCTGTTCCGTCAGCTCTCGGCCACCGACGTCAACAACCTCGCCGACCAGATCATCAAGATCTTCCAGGGCGAGGAGGGCAGCATCTCCACGTTGATCTCGAGCACCTCGTCGCTGACGAACTCGCTGGCCGACCGCGACAAGGTGATCGGTGAGCTCATCACCAACCTGACATCGGTGCTCAACACCGTCAATCGCAACGACGCGAACTTCAAGTCGCTCCTGGACAACACCGAGCAACTCGTGACCGGCCTTGCGGCGCAACGCGGTTCGGTCGGATCGGCGATCGCCTCGGTGTCGAATCTGACGACGGTGACCGCCTCGATCCTGTCGCAGACCAGACCGTCGATCCAGGGTGACATCGCGGGTCTGAAGTCACTGGCCGACCAGATCAACGCGCGCAACAAGGACGTGAACGAGATCCTGAACAATCTGCCGGTCAAGCTCCAGAAGATCGGCCGCGCGGCGACCTTCGGGTCGTGGTTCCAGTTCTATCTGTGCGGCATCGACGTCGTGGCGGGCAACGGTAAGTCGACCCTGCTGACCCAGCCGGCGGTGCCGTTGCCCGACATCAATCATGTGCTCTACACCAGCGCGGCGACCCGCTGCTGGAAAGACAACAGGCCAGGGGGGTGAGAGACGAGATGACGGATAACAGCAACCCCGGTAACGGCGCGGGCGATACCGGCGCGCGGGCACCGAAGAAGTCCCATCCGCATCGCCGCTTCGGCGGTCGGCGCAGTCCGGTCTCCATCGGCGGGATCGGCATCCTGATCCTGCTGATGGCCGCGGTCTCCGCGTTCTATCTGACCTCTCTCCCGCTGGTCGGGCAGGCGGCCACCTATACCGCGAAGTTCACCGAGGCCGCAGGCCTCAAGGCGGGCAACGAGGTCCGCGTCGCCGGCGTCAAGGTCGGCGAGGTCAAGGACGTGACCCTCGACGGCGACCGGGTCGACGTCAGGTTCCGGGTGTCCAACACCTGGATCGGTAACCAGACGCAGGCGTCCATCCAGATCAAGACGGTGCTGGGACAGAAGTACCTGAGCCTCAATCCGCGTGGCAGCAAGCAGGCCGATCCCGATGTGCCGCTGACCGATACGGTCTCGCCGTACGACGTCATCGAGGCGTTCTCCGACGCGACGACCCAGATCGAGGACCTCGACACCAACCAGTTGGCGCAGTCGATGCGCTCGCTCTCGGACGCCTTCTCCGGTACCGCGGGTGACATGGGGCCGGCGCTCGACGGCATCGCGCGGTTGTCGAACACCATCGCCAGCCGTGACCAAGAGGTGCAGAAGCTGTTGCAGGCCACCAAGGACACCTCCAAGATCCTCGCCGACCGCAACCAGACCTTCGTGCGGCTGATCGCCGGTGCCGGGCAGTTGCTCGACGAACTCAACAACCGGCAGAAGAACATCTCGGCACTGCTCGCCACGACGACGACGCTGTCGACGGCGTTGACCGGCATCGTGCGTGACAACGAGGCGCAGATCGGGCCCGCGCTCGACTCGCTCAAGGGCGTGAACGAACTGCTGACCAAGCAGAACGCCAACCTGCGCGCGACGATCACGAACATGGCGCCGTTCTATCGGCTCTACGCCAACGTGCTCGGCAACGGTCGGTGGTTCGAGTCGGTGGTCACCAACCTGCTGCCCCCGGCGCTGCCGCAGCAGAACACCACCCGACTGCCCAACAAGCAGGCCAACCAGAACAACGGCGGAACGGGGGCCACCGGATGACCACCGCACCGGATCTGACGAACACCTCCGGCCCCGGCCGGTGGTTCACCCCGCGCCACATCGTCTACATCGTGTTCGGCGTGATCATCGCGCTGATCGTCGCGGGGGTGTTGTGGTGGGCCTTCTCGCTGATCGGCACCACCAAGGTGACCGCCACCTTCCACCGCTCCGTCGGAATCTATGAGGGCACCGACGTCCGCGTCCTCGGGGTGTCGGTGGGCAAGGTGGATTCCGTTGAGCCCGAAGGTGATTCGGTCAAGGTGACGATGACGGTGGACCGTGGTGTGGATCTGCCCGCCGACGTCAAGGCCGTTCAGATCATCCCGTCGGTGGTCGCCGACCGCTTCGTCCAGCTGACGCCCGCCTACTCCGGCGGACCCAAGGCCGGCAAGGACGTCACCCTCGGACTCGACAAGACGATGGTCCCCGTCGAGATCGACCAGGTCTATTCGAGTGTGCAGAAACTGTCCGAGGCGCTCGGCCCTGACGGCGCCAACAGCAAGGGAGCGGTGAGCCAGCTCATCACCACCGGTGCCGACAACCTGCAGGGCAACGGTGAGAAGCTCGGCGCCGCGATCGAGAATCTCTCGAAGGCCAGTACCACCCTGTCGGACTCGCACGGCGACCTGTTCGACACCGTCAAGAACCTCAACACCTTCGTCGGCGCGCTGCGTGAGAACGACTCCCAGGTGCGCCAGTTCAACACGCAGATGGCCGATTTCAACAGCTTCCTCGCCGGTGAACGCCAGCAGCTCGCGACCGCGCTGAACAAGTTGTCGATCGCCCTCGGCGACGTCGCCGGGTTCATCCAGGACAACCGCGAACAGATCGGTCAGACGCTGAAGGATCTACAGCCGACGACGCAGGCGCTGCTCGACACCAAGACGTCGCTGAAGGAGATCCTGACGGTGCTCCCGCTGACGCTGAGCAACCTGATCAACGCCTACGACGCCGAGTCCGGCACGCTCGCGATGCGACTGACGATCCCCGATCTGCAGAATCTGCTTGCGGCGCAGTGCAAGTTCCTCGACCTCGGTCAGCTGCTGCCGGGCAACCCGGCCGCCACCCAGTTCAGCGACACCCTCGCGCCGCTGATCAATCAGTGCACCAACATCGCCAACCAGGTCAACGACAAGGTCCTCACCCCGATCCTGCCCATCCTGCCGTTCGGCATCATGAGCAACGGCAAGTTGCAGCAGTATCCGGTCCCGGGCACCGTGCCCGGTACCCCGGACCCGCGGCTGAATCCGGGGCCGAGCACGGGCCGTACGCCGGCCTCGACCACCGCACGGCCGTCGACGAGCCGCCCGGCGTCGACGACGGCCCGACCGGGAACGGGGGGCAACTGACATGGGGTACGAGACGAAGCGCTCGCGCCGTTCGCTGCGTACTCGGTTGACCGGGACATTGGGCGGTCGGTTGACCGGAGCACTGCTGAGCCTGGCCACCGTGGTGCTGGTGGCCGGTTGCGGCAGCAACGGCATCCAGTCGATCCCGCTGCCCGGTGGCGTCGACGTCGGCGACAACCCGCGGACCTACACCATCCAGTTCAGCGACATCCTGGACCTGGTCCCGCAGTCGATGGTGAAGCAGAACGGCGTCGCCGTCGGCCGCGTCACCAAGGTCGAGGTCCCCGACAACGAGTGGTACGCGCTGGTCACCATCAAGGTGAAGCACGAGATCGACCTGTCCGACCAGGCGCAGGCGGCGGTCCAGCAGACCAGTCTTCTCGGCGAGAAGTTCGTGGCCCTCGACGACCCGGCGGAGGCCGGCAACGCGCCGCGCCAGCCCGACGGCCAGCCGATCCCGCTGGCCCGGACCCGCACCGCCACCGACATCGAGCAGGTGCTCGGCGCGTTGTCGATGTTGCTCAACGGTGGTGGCATCAACCAGCTGGAGCCCATCGTCACCGAGCTCAACAAGGCCTTCGACGGCCGCGCGAACAACGTCAAGAGCTTGCTGAACAACGCCTCGGAGCTCATCTCGGGTCTCAACAAGCAGCGCGACGACATCATCAGCGCGATCGACGGGCTCAACACGCTCTCGGCGCGGGCCAATGCGCAGACCGATCAGATCAACCGCATCCTGCAGCAGTTGCCCGCCGGTATCGCCGTCCTCGAGCAACAGCGCCCGCAGTTCGTCGACCTGTTGACCAAGCTCGACAAACTCGGGCAGGTGGGCACCGACGTCCTCGGTCGCGCCCGCGAGTCGATGATCACCGATCTCAAGGCGCTGCGACCAGTGTTGACCGAATTGTCCAAGGCCGCACCGGATCTCATCACCGCCGCGCCGCTGATGCTGACCCACCCGTTCCCCGACTCGCTGCTGCCCGCGGTGCAGGGTGACTCGACCAACCTGTTCATGACGTTGGATCTGCGGACCCTGAATCAGCTCGAGGCGCTCGGTGTGGGTCAGGGCAACCCGGTCTATTCGCCGCCGGAGCGGCACAACGTGCCGGTGAACCCGTCGAACCCCTACTACAAGGGCAACGGGCCACGCTACGGCTGGCCGACGATCACCCTGTTGCCGCCGGCCGCGAACTCGCGCCCGGGCCCCAACACGCCACCGTCGGGCGGCACGTACCCGGCCAACCCGGCGTCGTTCGCCCCGGTCCCCGCTCAGGGACAGGGACTCCTGGACAAGACGCTCGCACAGATGGGGGTGGGCGCATGATCGGCAAGCTCGCCAAGATCCAGCTGGTGGTGTTCGCCGTCGTCGGCATCGTCGCGATCGTCTACGTCGGTGCGAAATACGCGCGGCTCGACAAGCTCGCCGGCATCGGCAATTACACGGTGACCGCGGAGATGCAGCAGTCCGGCGGTATCTTCACCAACGCCGAGGTCACCTACATGGGCATCCCCGTCGGCCGGGTGGGCGCGATGACGCTGACCGCCGACGGCGTCGACGTCAAACTCGACCTCAACTCCGGTGGTCCCAAGATCCCGGCGTCGTCGAAGGCCGTCGTCGCCGAGCGGTCGGCGATCGGTGAGCAGTTCATCGACCTGCAGCCGTCGGGGTCGACGTCCGGGCCGTATCTGGGGAACGGGTCGACGATCTCACCCGACAACGTCTCGATCCCGGCGCCGCTCGAGGATGTCGTCGCCTCGGCCATCAACTTCACCAATTCGATCCCGATCGACGATCTGCACACGGTGATCACCGAACTCGGCAAGGCCTTCAACGGGCAGGGTGACAATCTGTCCCGTCTCGTCGATTCGCTGAACACGCTCGCCAAGGCGGGCGCGGACAACCTGCCGCAGACGATCTCGCTGATCCAGAACTCCGATGTGGTGCTCTCCACCCAGGCCGATCAGTCCGATGCGATCCTGACGTGGTCGCGCAACCTGAACCTGATCACCGCCACGCTCGCGTCGTCGGATCCCGATCTGCGACGTCTGCTCACCACGGGCACGGCGTCGGCGACCCAGATCTCGGCGCTGATCCAGAAGAACGGCGGCGATCTGAGCAAGGTGGTCGGCGACCTGTCCGAGGTGTCGCGCACGATCCAACCCGCGACGTACATGACCTCAGGGACGTTCGCGATGCTCTCGGCGCTCTCGGCGGGCAGCCACAGCCCGGCACCCGGCGACGGGCAGATCCACTTCGGCATCGTGCTCGAGACCAACAACCCGCCGGCGTGCACCAAGGGGTACGAGAGCACGTACAAGATGATCGACGAGATCAAGAAGAAGGACCCGACCTTCGACATCCGCTACGACGATTTCCCGTTCAACACGAACGCGTCGTGTGATGTGCCGTTCGGTAATCCGACGGGTGTGCGCAGCGCCGACCGCGTGCAGTACGCCAACCCCGACACCCCGCAACCGTGGGACAACACGCCCAAGAAGGACCCCGACAAACTGAACCTCAATCCGCTGGCCACCCAGCTCGCCTACCTGTTGGGTGTGCGACCGGTGAACCCCGGTGGATTCGGGTACGGCGTCGGCCAGTGACGAAACACGCTGGATGACGGGCTGTTCCCGGCCCGCCGACGACGCCTGTTCGACGATGAAGGAGCGATTGGCAACCTCTCAGGTCCAATCGTTACAGTGACGCGCGATGACGACGAAGAGTGACCCGAAGCGGTCCCGTACGCCCCGGCAGGGGACCGACGAACCCGGTGCGGCGGGCGGACGAAACCCCGCTGCCGGTACCGCGGCCGACAAGAACGGGCCGACACCGCGCAATGCCGCGATGCTGCGCAACATTCTGGGCGTGGTGATGATCGGCGTACTGGTCGCCGCGATCGCATGCGTCGGCTGGTTCGGGTATCGGGCCTATGAGGCCTACGCGGTGGCGGCGCCGACGCAGCAGGCACGCGACGATGCGACGGGAGCCGCCGAGCAGGCGATGCTCAACGTCACCACGATCGATCCCAAGAACATGAACACCTTCAACCAGCGGCTGCAGAGCAGTTTCGCCGGTGACGCCCTCGATCAGGTCCGCCAGCAGGTGGCCGGCACGCTCGACCCGCAGCTCCAGCAGGCCGGCAACCAGGTGGGGTCGACGACCTCGCGGGTGGTGCGGTCGGCGCCGACGCAGGTGAACGCCGACGAGGGGACCGCGCAGGTCCTCGTGTACGTCGCGGTGACGGGCAAGATGCCCGGGCAGGCGTCGGAGACCCCGAACACCATGGGATTCCTGGTCGGGATGCAGAAATTCGGTGACACGTGGAAGGCGGTGAAGGTGAGTCCGCTCGACGGGATCTCCTACGCCGACGACGGATCGTCGGGTACCGGAACCGACAGCGGCGGCAGTACGCCCGCCCCGACCGGTGCACCGACAGGGGGTAACTGATGGCGCGCACACCAGGGCAGCGCAAGCCCGGCTACCGCCCGAAGGTCGCCGGGTCGCGGCGCCCGGCCGATCAGGTCACAGACGAGACGGCTACCGATCAGGTCACGGACGGGACGGCGACCGACGTGTCGGCGACCTCCGCAGAGGAGAAGCCTGCCGACAAGTCTGCCGCGGAGGAGTACGCCAGGGAGGAGCCGGTAGTCGACGAGCCGGTCACCGATGAGTCCGAGGCAGCCGAGCCCGAGACGGCCGAGTCGGACACGGCCGAGCTCGAGTCCGCCGAGCCCGAGGCAACGCCGACCGAGGCAGCGCCGATCTCACTGACGAAGAAGGACGCAGACGCCAAGGACCCCGAAGCCGGGGCCCCGGATGACCCCGCCGGCGAGCCCGAACGTCCGACCGGCAAGACGCGACCGGTGTCGCGGGTGTCGACCATCAAACCGCAGCCCGACGCCGCGCGCCGCGCGCAGGCAAACGCGCAGCGCGGCAACGGGTTCGGTCGACGCGGAGCGGGTCGCGACAGGTCGGCCGAGAAGGAACTGGCCGCCGCTCGTCGGGCCGAGCGGGGATGGTTCTCCGGTCGGGCCATCGCGATCATCGCCGGTGTGGCCGCGCTGTTCGCGATCGTCGCCGTCGTCCTCGCGCTGCATCCGGGTGCGAACGTCGGCGACAACAAGGCCTTCATCGATCAGGCCGCCACCACCGACCTGACCTCGCAGGCGCAGTCGAAGTTCTGTCAGGTCCAGGGCGCGCGCAGCAAGGACTTCGACAACTGGGCCGCCTCGGCACGGACCGCGCTCACCGGCGACGCCCTCAAGCAGTTCAACCAGGGCCTGCCGACCATCAAGGAGCAGTTCGGGCAGCAGGACGTCACCAACGACTGCAAGGTCGACGCCGTCGGCGTCACGAGGCTGTCCGGCGACTCCGACGGCTCGACCGCGGATGTGATCCTGAACTTCGTCGCCTCGGGGACCGCCAACGGCGCCCCGACACAGAGCGTCATCGGTCGTTACCAGCTCGGTCTGGTCAAGCAGGGCGATCAGTGGCTCATCCGGAGCTACACCGACATCTGACACCCGGCGAACCGGTGTCGGCTTCGGGTTTGTGTGCCCTACAGGACACACAAACCCGACGTCGACACCACTGCGGTGCGGTCTGGCCGGCATCCGGCGTACCCGGAATCGCTCCTCAGCAGGTTCAACACACTATTTCTTCCACAAATCTGCGCGTAGCGCTTGACGTGACGGCGTCGGCGGGCCAATCTGTCACCAGCGAATATCGCGGGTGGCAGCCACACAGCGCGGATTCGGTTCACGGCGTCGCTGCCTGCAGTGTGATCACTGCTTGACACGGTGCCTTCTTTTCCTGTTATAGTTGGACGTTGCGCTGGCTGCCTCCTGTCCATCTAACGATCCTCCTTCCGGCCACCTTGTGTGAGCTGCGGTGATCGCCGATCCAGATTTGTCACCAGCGAACGGCCCATCAGCCACGCCACACAACGCACGGCAGTGAACACATCGTGTTGGAAGGACGCACCTTGGCAGTCGACCGCCAGTCCACCTCAACCACCATCCCTGGCGCACCACACCGCGCCTCGTTCGCGAAGATCAGCGAACCCTTGGAGGTACCGGGCCTCCTCGACCTCCAACTCGACTCCTTCGAATGGCTCGTCGGTTCTCCCGAATGGCGCGCGAAAGCGATCTCGCGCGGCGACGAGAGCCCGACCGGAGGCCTCGAGGACATCTTGCACGAGCTCTCGCCCATCGAGGACTTCTCGGGTTCGATGTCGCTGTCCTTCTCCGACCCGCACTTCGACGAGGTCAAGGCCTCCGTCGAGGAGTGCAAGGACAAGGACATGACGTACGCGGCCCCGCTGTTCGTCACCGCGGAGTTCATCAACAACAACACCGGTGAGATCAAGTCGCAGACCGTGTTCATGGGCGACTTCCCGATCATGACCGACAAGGGCAGCTTCATCATCAACGGCACCGAGCGTGTCGTGGTGAGCCAGCTCGTGCGCAGCCCCGGTGTCTATTTCGACGCCACCATCGACAAGACCACCGAGAAGACCCTGCACACCGTCAAGGTCATCCCGAGTCGTGGCGCATGGCTCGAGTTCGACGTCGACAAGCGCGACACCGTCGGTGTGCGCATCGACCGCAAGCGCCGCCAGCCGGTCACCGTGCTGCTCAAGGCGCTCGGTTGGACCACCGAGGAGATCAGCGAGCGTTTCGGTTTCTCCGAGATCATGATGTCCACCCTGGAGAAGGACAACGCCGCCAACCAGGACGAGGCACTGCTCGAGGTCTACCGCAAGCTGCGTCCGGGCGAGCCGCCGACCAAGGAGTCCGCGGAGAACCTCCTGGAGAACCTGTTCTTCAAGGAGAAGCGCTACGACCTCGCGCGCGTCGGCCGGTACAAGGTCAACAAGAAGCTCGGTCTCACCGACAACCCGATGACCGGCGAGGCGGTGCTGACCCGCGAGGACATCGCCGCGACCGTCGAGTACCTGGTGCGTCTGCACGACGCCGACCCGCACACCGTGTCGTTCGCCAAGGTCGCCGGCCCCGAGGGCCTCGACGTGCCGATCGAGGTCGACGACATCGACCACTTCGGCAACCGTCGTCTGCGCACCGTGGGCGAGCTGATCCAGAACCAGATCCGCGTGGGCCTCTCGCGTATGGAGCGCGTCGTGCGTGAGCGCATGACCACCCAGGACGTCGAGGCGATCACCCCGCAGACCCTGATCAACATCCGTCCCGTCGTGGCGGCGATCAAGGAGTTCTTCGGCACCAGCCAGCTCTCGCAGTTCATGGACCAGAACAACCCGCTGTCGGGTCTGACCCACAAGCGTCGCCTGTCGGCGCTGGGCCCGGGCGGTCTGAGCCGTGAGCGCGCCGGCCTCGAGGTGCGCGACGTGCACCCGAGCCACTACGGCCGCATGTGCCCGATCGAGACCCCGGAAGGCCCGAACATCGGCCTGATCGGCTCGCTGTCGGTGTACGCGCGGGTCAACCCGTTCGGCTTCATCGAGACCCCGTATCGCAAGGTCGTCGACGGCGTCGTCACCGACACCATCGAGTACATGACCGCCGATGAGGAGGATCGTTACCTCATCGGTCAGGCCAACACCAGCTACGACCTGAGCGGCAACATCACCGACGAGCGCGTCCTGGTCCGCAAGAAGGGCTCCGAGGTGGAGTTCGTCGACGCGGCGCAGGTCGAGTACCTCGACGTCTCGCCGCGCCAGATGGTCTCGGTCGCGACCGCGATGATCCCGTTCCTCGAGCACGACGACGCCAACCGCGCCCTGATGGGTGCGAACATGCAGCGTCAGGCCGTGCCGCTGGTGCGCAACGAGTCGCCGCTGGTCGGTACCGGCATGGAGTTGCGTGCCGCCGTCGACGCCGGTGACGTCATCGTCTCGTCCAAGACCGGTGTGGTCGAGGAGGTCTCGGCCGACTACATCACCGTGATGGCCGACGACGGCACCCGCGACACCTACCGGATGCGCAAGTTCGCGCGCTCCAACCATGGCACCTGCGCCAACCAGCGTCCGATCGTGGACGAGGGTCAGCGCGTGGAGTCCGGTCAGGTCCTCGCCGACGGGCCCTGCACCGAAAACGGTGAGATGGCCCTGGGCAAGAACCTGCTCGTGGCGATCATGCCGTGGGAGGGCCACAACTACGAGGACGCGATCATCCTGAGCCAGCGGCTCGTGGAGGAGGACGTGCTCACCTCGATCCACATCGAGGAGCACGAGATCGATGCCCGCGACACCAAGCTCGGTGCCGAGGAGATCACCCGCGACATCCCGAATGTCTCCGACGAGGTGCTCGCCGATCTCGACGAGCGCGGCATCGTGCGCATCGGTGCGGAGGTCCGCGACGGCGACATCCTGGTCGGCAAGGTCACCCCGAAGGGCGAGACCGAGCTGACCCCGGAGGAGCGTCTGCTGCGTGCCATCTTCGGCGAGAAGGCCCGCGAGGTGCGCGACACCTCGCTCAAGGTCCCGCACGGTGAGACCGGCAAGGTCATCGGTGTGCGCGTGTTCAGCCGTGACGACGACGACGATCTGCCGCCCGGCGTCAACGAGCTGGTCCGCGTCTACGTGGCGCAGAAGCGCAAGATCCAGGACGGCGACAAGCTCGCCGGCCGCCACGGCAACAAGGGCGTCATCGGCAAGATCCTGCCCGCCGAGGACATGCCGTTCCTGCCGGACGGCACCCCGGTCGACATCATCCTCAACACCCACGGTGTGCCGCGTCGTATGAACATCGGCCAGATCCTGGAGACCCACCTCGGGTGGATCGCCAAGGCCGGCTGGAACGTCGACGTGGCCGGCGGGGTCCCGGAGTGGGCGTCGAAGCTGCCCGAGGACATGTACTCGGCGGCTCCCGACACCAACACCGCCACCCCGGTGTTCGACGGTGCCCGCGAGGAGGAGCTGACCGGACTGCTGTCCTCGACGCTGCCCAACCGCGACGGTGAGGTCATGGTCAACGGCGACGGCAAGGCCACGCTGTTCGACGGTCGTTCCGGTGAGCCGTTCCCGTACCCGGTGTCGGTCGGCTACATGTACATCATCAAGCTGCACCACCTCGTCGACGACAAGATCCACGCACGCTCGACCGGTCCGTACTCGATGATCACCCAGCAGCCGCTCGGCGGTAAGGCCCAGTTCGGTGGCCAGCGCTTCGGTGAGATGGAGTGCTGGGCGATGCAGGCCTACGGCGCCGCCTACACCCTGCAGGAGCTGCTGACGATCAAGTCCGACGACGTGGTCGGCCGCGTGAAGGTGTACGAGGCGATCGTCAAGGGCGAGAACATCCCCGAGCCCGGTATCCCCGAGTCGTTCAAGGTGCTCCTCAAGGAGCTCCAGTCGTTGTGCCTCAACGTCGAGGTGCTCTCGAGCGACGGTGCCGCGATCGAGATGGCCGACTCCGACGACGAGGACCTCGAGCGCGCCGCCGCCAACCTGGGAATCAACCTGTCGCGCAATGAATCCGCGACGGTCGACGACCTGGCGAACTGATCAACGCCCGCCGGGGCCACGGCCCCGGCGGGTACCCCCATTAGTCGAATCAAAGAGCTTGCTCAGGGAAGGCATAGAGTGCTCGACGTCAACTACTTCGACGAACTGAAGATCGGTCTCGCCACGGCCGATGACATCCACAACTGGTCCTACGGCGAGGTCAAGAAGCCGGAGACCATCAACTACCGCACGCTCAAGCCCGAGAAGGACGGCCTGTTCTGCGAGAAGATCTTCGGACCGACTCGCGACTGGGAGTGCTACTGCGGCAAGTACAAGCGCGTGCGCTTCAAGGGCATCATCTGCGAGCGTTGCGGGGTCGAGGTCACCAAGGCCAAGGTCCGCCGCGAGCGCATGGGCCACATCGAGCTGGCCGCCCCGGTCACCCACATCTGGTACTTCAAGGGTGTGCCGAGCCGGTTGGGCTACCTGCTCGACCTGGCGCCGAAGGATCTCGAGAAGATCATCTACTTCGCCGCCTACGTGATCACCTCCGTCGACGACGAACTGCGCCACAACGAGCTCTCCACGCTCGAGGCGGAGATCGAGGTCGAGAAGAAGGCCGTCGCCGACCAGCGTGACGTCGACCTCAACGAGCGTCAGCAGAAGCTCGAGGCCGATCTCGCCGAACTCGAGGCCGAGGGTGCCAAGGCCGATGTCCGCCGCAAGGTCAAGGACGGGGCCGAGCGCGAGATGCGTCGCATGCGTGACGCCGCGCAGCGTGAGCTCGACGGTCTCGAAGAGCTGTGGGACAAGTTCGTCAAGCTCGCTCCCGGCGATCTGATCATCGACGAGAAGCTCTACCACCAGCTGCAGGACCGCTACGGCGAGTACTTCGCCGGGTCGATGGGCGCCGAGGCGATCAAGAAGCTTCTCGAGACCTTCGACATCGACGCCGAGGCCGAGTCGCTGCGCGAGACGATCCGCAGCGGCAAGGGTCAGAAGAAGCTGCGTGCGCTCAAGCGCCTCAAGGTGGTTGCCGCGTTCCAGCAGTCGGGCAACTCGCCGCTGGGCATGGTGCTCGACGCCGTTCCGGTGATCCCGCCGGAGCTGCGTCCGATGGTGCAGCTCGACGGTGGCCGCTTCGCGACCTCCGACCTCAACGACTTGTACCGCCGCGTCATCAACCGCAACAACCGCCTCAAGCGACTGATCGACCTCGGTGCCCCCGAGATCATCGTCAACAACGAGAAGCGGATGCTGCAGGAGTCGGTCGACGCCCTGTTCGACAACGGCCGTCGCGGACGTCCGGTCACCGGACCGGGTAACCGCCCGCTGAAGTCGCTCTCGGATCTGCTCAAGGGCAAGCAGGGCCGGTTCCGTCAGAACCTGCTCGGCAAGCGCGTCGACTACTCCGGCCGTTCGGTCATCGTCGTCGGCCCGCAGCTCAAGCTGCACCAGTGCGGTCTGCCCAAGCTGATGGCGCTCGAGCTGTTCAAGCCGTTCGTGATGAAGCGTCTGGTCGACCTGAACCAGGCCCAGAACATCAAGAGCGCCAAGCGCATGGTCGAGCGTCAGCGTCCGGCCGTGTGGGACGTCCTCGAAGAGGTCATCGCCGAGCACCCGGTGCTGCTGAACCGTGCGCCGACGCTGCACCGCCTCGGTATCCAGGCCTTCGAGCCGCAGCTGGTGGAGGGCAAGGCCATCCAGCTGCACCCGCTGGTCTGTGAGGCCTTCAACGCCGACTTCGACGGTGACCAGATGGCCGTGCACCTGCCGCTGAGCGCGGAGGCGCAGGCCGAGGCCCGCATCCTGATGCTGTCCTCGAACAACATCCTGTCGCCGGCCTCGGGTCGCCCGTTGGCCATGCCGCGTCTGGACATGGTGACCGGCCTGTTCTACCTGACCACCCTCAAGGAGGGTGCGGCAGGCGAGTACCAGCCCGCCACCGCCGATCATCCCGAGGAGGGCGTGTACTCCAGCCCGGCCGAGGCCATCATGGCCGTCGACCGCGGGGTGCTCACCGTGCAGTCGCGCATCAAGGTGCGACTGACCGATCAGCGTCCGCCGCTGGAGATCGAGGCGCAGGAGTTCGCCGACGGCTGGCGGTTCGGGCAGCCGTGGACCATCACGACCACGCTGGGTCGGGTGCTGTTCAACGAGCTGCTGCCGATCGAGTACCCGTTCGTCGACGAGCAGATGCCGAAGAAGCGTCAGGCCGCGATCATCAACGATCTCGCCGAGCGCTACCCGATGATCGTCGTCGCGCAGACCGTCGACAAGCTCAAGGACGTCGGCTTCTACTGGGCGACCCGTTCGGGCGTGACCGTGTCGATGGCCGACGTGCTCGTGCCGCCGCAGAAGGCCGAGATCCTCGAGCGTTACGAGGAGCGTGCCGATGGTCTGGAGCGCAAGTTCCAGCGCGGTGCCCTGACTCCGGACGAGCGGCGCGATGCGCTGGTCGAGATCTGGAAGCAGGCCACCGAAGAGGTTGGTAAGGCCATGGAGGACTACTACCCCGAAGACAACCCGATCACGATGATCCCGAAGTCGGGTGCGACCGGAAACATGACCCAGGTCCGCAACCTGTCGGGCATGAAGGGTCTGGTGACCAACCCGAAGGGTGAGTTCATCCCGCGTCCGATCAAGTCCTCCTTCCGTGAGGGCCTGACCGTGGCGGAGTACTTCATCAACACCCACGGTGCCCGAAAGGGTCTGGCCGACACCGCACTTCGTACCGCCGACTCGGGTTACCTGACCCGTCGTCTGGTCGACGTCAGCCAGGATGTCATCGTCCGCGAGACCGACTGTGCCACCGAGCGCGGCATCGTCGTCCCGCTGGGCGAGAAGCAGCCTGATGGCTCGATCATCCGTGACGCGCACGTCGAGACCAGTGCGTACGCACGCACGCTGGCCGCCGACGCCCTCGATGCCGACGGCAACGTCGTCGTCGAGCGTGGTCACGATCTCGGTGACCCGGCGATCGAGGCCCTGCTGGCCGCGGGTATCACGCAGGTCAAGGTCCGTTCGGTGTTGACCTGTGCGACCGGCACCGGCGTGTGCGCGATGTGCTACGGACGGTCGATGGCCACCGGCAAGCTCGTCGACATCGGCGAGGCCGTCGGTATCATCGCGGCTCAGTCGATCGGTGAGCCCGGCACGCAGCTGACCATGCGTACCTTCCACCAGGGTGGCGTCGGTGACGACATCACCGGTGGTCTGCCGCGTGTGCAGGAGCTCTTCGAGGCGCGTGTGCCCAAGGGTGTCGCGCCGATCGCGGAGGTCTCCGGTCGGGTGCGTCTCGAGGACGACGACCGCTTCTACAAGATCACGATCGTCCCCGACGACGGATCGGAAGAGGTTGTCTACGACAAGATCTCGAAGCGTCAGCGTCTGCGTGTGTTCAAGCACGACGACGGCTCCGAGCGTCTGCTCGCCGACGGCGACCACGTCGAGGTCGGCCAGCAGCTCATGGAGGGTTCGGCGAACCCGCACGAGGTGCTGCGCGTGATGGGCCCGCGTCAGGTGCAGGTGCACCTGGTCAACGAGGTCCAGGAGGTCTACCGCAGCCAGGGTGTGTCGATCCACGACAAGCACATCGAGACCATCGTGCGTCAGATGCTGCGTCGCGTGACGATCATCGACTCGGGGTCGACGGAGTTCCTGCCCGGCTCGCTCACCGAGCGTGCCGAGTTCGAGGCCGCCAACCGTCGCGTCGTGTCCGAGGGTGGCGAGCCCGCGGCCGGTCGTCCGGTGCTGATGGGTATCACCAAGGCGTCGTTGGCGACCGACTCGTGGCTGAGTGCGGCGTCGTTCCAGGAGACCACCCGTGTGCTCACCGATGCGGCCATCAACAGCCGCAGCGACAAGCTCATCGGTCTCAAGGAGAACGTGATCATCGGTAAGCTGATCCCGGCTGGTACCGGCATCAACCGGTACCGCAATATCCAGGTGCAGCCGACCGAGGAGGCGCGCGCCGCGGCTTATGCGATGCCCGCCTACGACGACACCTACTACAGCCCGGACGGCACCTTCGGTGCTCCCGCCGGCGCTGCGGTGCCGCTCGACGACTACGGCTTCTCCAGCGGCGACTACCGCTAGTCCGACCGCCGCTGGTCACCGTCGAAAAACCAACGACCCCCGCGCCTTTCGGTGCGGGGGTCGTTGGTCTTCTGTGCCGTTGCCGATCTCGCCGCGGTCAGGTTTCCGGCGCCGTATTCCTCACTGTTCCAGGCTTCGCACATAGCTCGTGATGAGGTCGACGAGGGTCCGGCGATCGCCGGCGGAGTCCAACTGCTCGGGCCACAGCATCTGCACGGTGACCATGCCGCGGATGGCCGTCCAGATGATGCTCCCGATCCGCGTCGCGTCCTTCGGGTCGATGGTGTCGGAGAGTTGCAGGCCGACGTCGTTGAGACGTAACGACATGGCGGCGAGGTGCCTGTTGGCCGCGGCTGATCGCCCCACACGCGTGGCTATGAGAATCTCGAGTGCCGCCATCGACACCGGGGTCGAAAACGCCTGCCACACAGTGTCGACCACCACCTCGGTACGTTGTTCGATCGGGGTGGCGGCGGCCGTTCGCCGCAATTCGTCGAGACATTCGTTGAGCTCTGCGAAGCCCTGATCGACCACGGCCATCAGCACCCCGTCGAGATCCCCGAAGTGGTATTGGACGACACCCCAGGTGACGCCGGCGCGTTCGGTGATCTTGCGAACGCTCGGGGGAGTGAAGCCCTCGGTCAGTATGTAGTCGACGGTCTCCGCGATCAGTGCGGCCCGTGAGCGGTCGGCGCGGGGCTGGCTCCCTGTTGCGGGTCGTCGCGCGGTCATGACACACAACCAACCACATCACCGTGCCGAGCGACCTGGCGGGCGCACCACCGCGGTCGTCTCAATGGAGAATTCGCGGCACGGGCCACAGCGGCGCGCGCATGTCCTCCAGGCTCGAGTGGTACTCGATGTTGCCCGCGGCGATGATCGTCATTCGCTCGTCGAGTTCGGGGGAGTTGTTGCCGTCCTTGATGATCTCCATCATCGTCGTTGCTGCCACGCCCGGATCGAACATGTCACGTTGCCACGACCAACTTCGCTTGCCGCTGTACTGGAACCAACTTCCGCCGATTCCGGGGATCTCGTAGGGAGTGCCGTTGGGCCCGTCGAATGTGGTGAGCTGACGCCAGAATCCGAACGCCTGACCGGTCTTCTCGTCGAAGATGACCGACTGATACGGGTATGTCCAGCCCTGGAAACCGAGCATCTCCAGACCCAGCACACCTGCCCGGATCTCTTCACGTCCGACGTTCATGTACTGGTCGTCGGCTGCGTAGGTGTAGCCGTACGTGGCGTCCTCGTCGTAGAAGTCGGCCAGGATTCCCCAGTCGCCGCGACGTTCGGCCTCGCGGTTGATCTCGAGCCAGTCCTCCCAGAAGGAGTCGAAGTCGTTTCGGTCGAAGGACATTGCAGTGACCTCCCGGTCGGGTTCCGGTTGCTGCGCGGTAGCGGCCGGGCAGAAGAAGATTACAGCTGTAATGATTACATCTGTAATGTTCTGAGGGCAATAGGGGCCGACAACCTCGGTGGAGGGACCGTCAGCTCTCCTGGCGGTACGGCAGGAATTGCACATTCCAGTGGTTGCCGTCGGGATCGTCGAAGTACACGAAGTGTCCCCACTCGGTGATGTCGACGTCAGAGACCTCGATGCCTGCGTCGGTGAGGTGCCGGTGAGCTGCGTCGATGTCGGAGACGCAGAGCATCAACGTCGACCGGCTGGGCGGGGGACCGTCGACGATGCCGGTGCCGAAGGCGATCGAGCAGCCCGACCCGGGTGGGGTCATCTGGACGAACCGGATGTCGGGAGACGGCGAGCTGTCATGGTCGGGGTGGAAACCGACGCGGGTGTAGAACTCCTTGGCACGGTCGACGTCGGTGACGGGGAGGAATGCGACTTCCAGTGTCCAATTCATGTGCTCGGCCTTTCGGGTTGTCTGCGAATCGGGTGCGGTGGTCACCCGGCCGCTGCCAGCATCTCCTCGATTGCGGACACATCAGGTCCGTGATCTCCACGTTTTTCGTGAATTGCACCCCAAACCAAAGTCAAGGTACGGTTCGCCACCCCACGGGTCTTCGCGACAGCGCACAATGTTCACGTGGATCGCCGCGCGTCGATGAGTTTTGCATCGCTTTTCGCGATGATGAGCGTGGCGCAGCAACTCGGTGAGGGCGCCGATCTCGACGACGTACTGCAGGTCATCGCCCGGGGCATCATCGAGGTGATCGGCTTCGACGCCGTCGCGGTCAACGTGCGGCGTGACGACGGCGACTTCGAGGTCCGTGCCGTGGTCGGTCCGCCTGAACTCGAGAACCTCCGTGGCGAGCGGATGACCGAGTCCGTCTGGCTGGAGCTGCTCGACTCCGCCGAACGCTGGGGCGGGGTGTACCTGACGCGAGAAGCGGAGATGGCCGACGGCGTCGCGTCGATCGATCCGTGGCGGGAACGGTTCGCGTCGGGCGCGGAGCCGGTCGACACCGCCGACACCGCGCCCGGGTTCCTGCCGCCCGCGGTGTGGGAGCCGGAGTTCGCCCTTCTGGTTCCCGTCTACGCCGACGAGCAATTGCAGGCAGTTATCAGTGTCGACCTGCCGCGCAGCGGGATGACCCCCGACCCGGAACAACAGGCACTGCTCGAACTGTTCGGCGTCCGGGTGGGGATAGCACTGACCCGCGTCACCGAGGCCGGCCGGGCGACCGATCGGGTGCGACTCTATCGGGCCTCGTTCGCCGAATCGCCCTTGGCCACAGCACTTCTCGACTCGCGCCTGCGACTGATCGACGTCAACGACGCCTTCCTGCAACTCACCGATGCGATACCCGGTGAGTGGGACGGACGGGTGCTCGCCGATGTCGTCGCGGTCGACGCCGACGAGTTGGCGTGGCGGTTCGACGGTTTGGAGCCGGGCGAAGGGGCGAGCGTCGCCGAGTTCTGCGGGCTGCGCCACCCCCGCGGGCTGCACTGGGACCGATGGGTCGACGTGACCGCCCGCCGCGTCGAATCCATCACCGACGCAGCGCTGTTCGTGTGCACGATCGCCGACCGGACGCAGGCACGCGCCGAGTTGAACGCCATCCGCTACCGTGCCGATCACGACGGGCTGACCGGGCTCACCGTGCGTGAGGTGTGGCTCGACGAACTGAACGACCGGTTGCGTGGCCAGCGGACCGGGGTGCTCGGAGTGCTGATCTGCGATCTCGACGGATTCAAGGAGGTCAACGACACCTCCGGGCACGTTGCCGGCGACGCGGTGCTGCGATCGGTCGCCGAGGCGATGCTCACGGCCGCGCACCGAAGGGACGTCGTCTGTCGTTGGGGCGGCGACGAATTCGCGGTGGTGTGCACCCGCAAGACCCTCACAGAGGTCAACGATCTCGCCGCGGCGATCGCCGTCGGTGTTCGCGGGATCTCGACCTCGGCATCCGCCTCCGATCCCGTGTCGGGCCTGGGGATCTCCATCGGCATCGCCGCGCTGGAGAATCCCGAGCCGACGGTCTCGAGTACCACCCTGGTCGACGTCGCCGACGGTGCGCTCTACCGCGCAAAGGTACATCCCACCCAGCGGTGGCAGGCCACGGTGATCTGAAGCCCGCGATCTGAAGCCCGCGATCTGAAGCCCGTGATCTGAAGCCCGTGATCTGAAGCCCGCGATCTGAGGGACCCGCGATCGAAGAGGCGCGGCCACGCTCAGCCGAGCATGACCCCGAACATGATCGCCATGCCGACCGCCATGAACACCTGGCAGAGGTCCCCGGCGAAGGTCATCAGATCGGACGAGGCACCCGGGGCCCGACGACGAGCGAAGTACAGGTACAACCAGACCGCCGCGGCGAGAGCGAAGCCGATGGTGAGAATCCAGTTGACGGGTGTCACGTAGCCGGGTTGCGCGGCGTGATGGCCCATGTCCATGCCGGGCATGTTCGTCCCGGGCATGTCGTCGTGATTGTGCGCGAGCACGGTCACCGACGGCCCCGGCGAGCCCATGGCCATCGCCTGCGTCGTCGGCCCGCCGGGCAGAACGGTGCCGTTCATCACCGCGTACATCCAGGCCATCGCGCCCATCATCGTGGCGTGATACACCGCGGCGAGTCGCCCGAACGGTGTGGTTGTCGGTGGGACACAACCACAGTCGTCGGTGGGCCGCAGCCTCGGGTGCAGTGCCAGACTCACCAGGAACCACGCTGCCGCGACGACGAAGAACCACATGGGCCCCGCGGTCGGCCAGTCCGCCGAGAACGGCCACGCCATCACCAGCATGGCCACCGACATGACGAGGTGCAGCACGTGCCCGAGGTAGGCCTCCCACGGCATCCGACGGGTGAGCATCAGGTAGGCGCACTGCGCCGCGGCGAGCGCGAACAGTATGGTGACCACCCACCGCAGCACGATGTCGTCGATCATCGGGCTGCCCCGGCCGCAGTGTCGGCCTCGGCGCCTCGGCGTGCGGTGAACACCCCGCGCGCGGCGTCGACGATCACGAACAGCGCCAACGGGATTCCGAACCACGGCATGAACCAGCCGAGTCCCGCCGCGACCGCAACAACGGCGAGTGCCTCCGCCGGACGTAGAGTGCTCAGCGCCCCACGGCGTGGTGCCCGGGGGAGATGTCGATCGCTCGTGATGGATCGTGCCCCGGTGGATCGTGCCCCGGTGGGGCGCCGCCGCCACCACATGAGGTAGCCGCGGACGATGACGCTGATGAGTCCGATTCCCAACGCCACCAACGCGATCTGGTTGACAATGCCGAACAGGCCCATGTGTGCACTGATCGCCCAGGTGGTCATCTTCGCCATGAACGGCCACCGGGCGAAGTCGACGCGGTCGGTGACGGCGAAGGTGTGCGGGTCGACGGCGATCGCGTCGTAGTGGCTCGGGTAGCCGCGGGCGTTCTCCTTCACCGACCAGGCGGCTCCCGGCTCCGCGGGCACCGAGATGTTCATGGGACCGACCAGCCCGGCGGCGCGCGCGGCGTCGTAGACCTTGCTGAAGTCGGTGGCGCTGAAGTCGGTGGCGCCGAGCGGTGCCAGACCGGTCTGGGCGGCACCGGAACCGTGATGCGCGGCCGCGTCACCGGAGCCGGCGATCGTCGTCGACACCGCAGGCGTCGTCCACGACAATTCGCTGCGCAGGTCACCGATGTTCTCGCCGGCAAATCGAGACCAGCTCAGTCCCGACGCCGACAATCCGATCAGACCGATGATGATCCACATCCCCACCGCGCCATGCCAACTCAGGGTGCGGGCGCGCCGGGGTGCGGTGCGGTCCGGGACGGCCAGCCGGGCGAGTTTGTGGGTGCGCCGACGATGACCGATCCACAGGATCAGCCCGCCGACGGCCACCACCCACAACCAGCTCGCGCCGATCTCGCTGTAGTTGCGGCCGAGGTCACCGAGATGCAGATTGCGGTGCAGGTCGTCGAACCACGCCCGGACCGGCAGCCACTCGCCGAAGGTCGGCAGCGCCCCGCGGACCTCGCCGGTGTAGGGGTCGACGAACACGGTGCGGGTGCGGTCGGCGGGCAGGTCGTCGGTGGCGAGCACCACCCGGGTGGTGTCCCCGGCGCGCGGGGCCGGTGTCACCGAGACGATGGCGCCCTCGGGATGCGCACGCCGCGCGGCATCGACCTGTGCCGACAGCGGGAGCTCTGCGCTGCCGATGCGATCGACGGTCAGTTCGTGGGCGTAGACGGCGCGATCGATTTGGGGGATCAGGGCGTACAGGGTGCCGGTGACGGCCGCGACGAGCAGGAACGGACCGATCAGGATGCCGGCGTAGAAGTGCCAGCGCAGCAGCAGGGGGCGCCACCGGTCGGCAGCGGAACGGCCTGCGGCACCGCGTGTGTCGAGCCGGTCCGACGCCCCGGGCGCCCGGGGTTCGAGGGGATCGGAGACATCGGCGGGCTGGGTCGTCACCACGTGTACGTCCTGCTTTCGGGCTGGGCTGGTGGACTTCGAGTGCGGGGCCCGGAGAACTTTCCGGGGCATCGCAGAAGAGGTCGGCGCGTCAGGACTGATGGTTCCCGGGCCCCGGTGTGTCGTGCGTCACCCACGGACGGATCGTCGCGCACCGCCTAACCTCTACAGGCGTGGGAAACCCTGATCACCTGATGTCCGGAGCCGGCGATGTCGCTGAACCGACCACCGCGGAACCGACCACCGCGGAACCGACCACCGCTGCCCCGATCACCATCTTCGGCCCCGACTTCCCCTTCGCCTACGACGAGTGGATCGCCCATCCCGCCGGGCTCGGCGAGGTACCGGCCGATGCACTCGGTGCCGAGGTCGCCGTCATCGGAGCCGGTATGGCCGGGATGGTCGCGGCGTACGAGCTGATGCGGATGGGGCTGCGACCGGTGGTCTACGAGCCCGATCGCATCGGCGGACGGCTGCGGTCGGAGCCGTTCGTGCCCGGTGAACCGGAGGTCGCCGAGCTCGGCGGCATGCGCTTTCCGATCTCGTCGAGCGCCTTCTTCGGTTATGTGAACCGGTTCGGTCTGCGGTCGGCGCCGTTCCCGAACCCGCTCACCGAGGCCGCCGGAAGCACGGTGATCGACATCGGTGGCGAGACGTTCTACGCCCGCACCCTCGACGACCTGCCACCGGTCTACCGCGAGATCTCCGACGCGTGGGACGCGGCGCTCGAACGCATCGCCGGCTACACCGGTTTGCAGCAGGCCATTCGTGAGCGTGACACCGTCGAGCTCAAGCGCCGATGGAATGCACTCGTCGCCGACTGGGACGACCGCAGCTTCTACGACTTCCTGGCGACCTCCACCGAATTCGGCTCGCTGTCGTTCCGCCATCGGGAGTTGTTCGGTCAGGTCGGATTCGGCACCGGCGGTTGGGATTCGGACTTCGCCAACTCGATGCTGGAGATCCTGCGGGTGGTGCTGACCAACTGCGACACCGATCAGCACCTGATCGTCGGCGGCGCCGAGCAGGTGCCGCGGGCATTGTGGGCCGATGCGCCGCAACAGATCACGCACTGGCCGGTGGGGACGAGCCTGTCGTCGTTGCACCACGGTGCCCCACGGGCCGGGGTGCGCTCCTTGCGTCGGCTCGGACCCAACCGCATCGAGGTCACCGACCGGTGGGGCGATTCGCGGGTGTTCGGCGCGGTGATCGCGACGTGTCAGGCGTGGTTGCTCTCCACCGAGATCGAGTGCGACGAGGCACTGTTCAGCCAGGATCTGTGGATGGCCCTCGACCGCACCCGGTACATGCAGTCGTCGAAGACCTTCGTGATGGTCGACCGGCCATTCTGGACCGACCGGGATCCGCGCACGGGACGCGACGTGCTCAGCATGACGCTGACCGACCGGTTGACCCGCGGTACCTATCTGTTCGACAACGGCCCCGACCGTCCCGGGGTGATCTGCCTGTCCTACTCGTGGATGAGCGACGCGCTGAAGATGTTGCCGCACCCCGTGGAACGTCGTGTGTCGCTGGCACTGTCGGCGTTGCGCAAGATCTACCCGGATCTCGATATCGCCGAACACATCGTCGGCCGTCCGATCACCGTCTCGTGGGAGGACGACCCGAACTTCCTCGGCGCATTCAAGGGTGCGTTGCCCGGGCACTACCGGTACAACACCCGCATGTACGGTCATTTCCACGATCAACATCTCCTTCCCGAGCAGGAGCGGGGGATCTTCATCGCAGGCGACGACGTCTCGTTCACCCCGGCGTGGGTGGAGGGGGCGGTGCAGACCGGACTCAACGCGGTTTGGGGCGTGATGACGCATTTCGGCGGACGGTGCCATCCGGACAATCCGGGGCCGGGGGACCGGTACGCCGAACTCGGACCGATCGACATCGGGGGATGAGGATGACCGACAAGTCGCTGGATTCCGGATCGCCGCACGCCGGGTCGCCGAACACCGGATCGCCCAACACCCTGCGCCTGGCCCTCTGGCAGTGTTCACCGCTTCCCGATTCCGACCGCGATGATCACGCAGGCGTCATCGCGGAGAACCTGGACCGGCTCGAGCACACCATGGCCGACGTGGCCGGGCGGGCCGACTTGCTGATCACCCCCGAGATGTTCCTGTGCGGCTACAACATCGGCGCCGCGGCTGCGCGCGCACGAGCCGATGAGGCCGACGGCCCGATCGCTGCATCGGTGGCGCAACTGTGTTCGCGCTACGGCCTCGCGGTGCTCTACGGGTGCGCCGAGCGCGTGACCGACGCTCATCGGTTGGGCGCCGGTGTGAAAGAGGCGGTGTACAACACCATTCGGCTCGTCGACGCCGACGGCGTGACGATCGCGACCCATCACAAGACGCACCTCTTCGGCGACCTCGACGTCGCGATGGTGACCGCCGGTACGACGCGTGCGCCGGTGATCGACTTCCGGTCATGGCGGTTGGGCATGCTCATCTGTTACGAGGTCGAGTTCCCGGAAATGGTGCGCGACTTGGCGATCCGCGGAGCCGATGTGGTGTGTGTGCCGACGGCGAACATGCCCGAATACGACAAGGTGCAGCAGATCCTCCTGCCGGCGCGGGCGTTGGAGAATCAGGTGTACCTCGCCTACGCGAATTATGTTGGTAGCGAACGGGAACTGTCGTTCGGCGGTCTCAGCGAGATGATCGGCCCCGGCGGCACCATCGACGTCTCGGCGGGGCGCGACGAGCAGGTCATCCTCGCCACTGCCGACCGTGACACTCTCCGATGGTCACGTGAGACCTGGCGGTATCTCGCCGATCGACGTCCGGAGTTGTACTGACGGCGCGAGCCTGCTGAGCTGATGCCTCGCCGGGAGTGAACCGCCCCTCGTCGATGCTGCGCACACTTCGCCTGTTGACACCGGATGTTCGCTGGTCTGTATTGCGTTCGGCCCGTGTGCAATTCGTATACACGCGTTACCACAAGAGATTGTGGGCCAGATCTGGACACGGCACCCAATGTGGTCTAACTTACTCCTCAGTACGAGACCTACTCGTGAGTAACTGACGCTCGGGGACGTCGGCGGACCATCGATTCAACGTGGGGGCTGCATCTTGTTCGACTTCATGGAGTGCGAAACACGGACTCGCCGAGCGTTTCTCGGCGGAAACGCGATCCTCGAGGCCTACGACGTCGAAGAGGTGATCGTGCTACCCGCATTGCGGATGCTGGTGTGCGACAACGGGACCGACGCGTCATCGTCGGCGCCGTGGGAGCTCGACGAGTCGGCGCGAACCCAGGT
The DNA here is from genome assembly GCF_000241325.1 of Gordonia polyisoprenivorans NBRC 16320 = JCM 10675. Taxonomy (GTDB): domain Bacteria; phylum Actinomycetota; class Actinomycetes; order Mycobacteriales; family Mycobacteriaceae; genus Gordonia; species Gordonia polyisoprenivorans. Next base: position 239,312 of record NZ_BAEI01000011.1, read on the forward strand.
GCGCGCCTCGATCGCAAGGCATCTGCGAACCAGTGACGTCCTGGCGGGCATGCTGCGCGACGCCCTCGGAGGCCGTCACCTCGATGGCCGTCGCCTTGATGGCCGGCAGCTCGATGATCGGAGCCCTGTGGATCGGGGCGCAAGCAACCCCTTGCGTGGGGTCGCCGGTGCACTGCCGGTGCGTGCCCAGGGCTTCTTGCTGTCCGATGCTGCCAAGGGCGACGACGCCGCCAGGTCGGATCTGGTACGCCTGGCCTTTCTGCTGGTCGCCGCGCATGCGTTGAGCGATCCCACCGACGTGGCGACGGCGTCGCGGTCGCTCAATCTCGTTCCGCCGCCGCTGCATCGCGATCGCGCGATGATGAATACGGTTCTCGCGCAAGTGGTGCCGGCGCTGACGAGCCCACGCCGGGCGTGGTTCGAGATCACCGTCAGCAAGGCGGCGTCGTTCTTCTCGGTCCCCGACGAGAAACGGCTGCCGGCCGTCGGCGACCGGTTGGCCCCGGGCACGTCGGATCTGACGTTGCTGCGTTACAACCGGCACTCGTTGGCGCTGGCATGCGAACAGGTCGGACTCAGGTTGCTCGGCTCGGTCTGATCTCGCCCATCCCCGATCACGCTCGGGACCACGACGTCGGCGGTATCGTGGCGAAGGTGAGTGAGCCGAGCCACCGATCGCCGACTCCTGTGCGTCATCGGTGGCTCCTGCACATCGACCTCGACCAGTTCCAGGTCGCGGTGGAGCGGTTGCGCAGCCCCGAATTGGTCGGTGTGCCGGTGATCGTCGGTGGTAACGGGGATCCGACCGAGGCGCGCAAGGTGGTGACCTGTGCGTCCTACGAGGCGCGTGCGGTAGGTGTGCGAGCGGGGATGCCGCTGCGGGCCGCCTACCGCAAGATGCCCGATGCGGTGTATCTGCCGCTCGACATGGCGGCCTACGACGCGGCGTCGGCCCAGGTCATGAACATCCTGCGGGAGTCGGGACACCCCATCGAGGTCTGGGGCTGGGATGAGGCCTACGCCGGGGTCGACGACGGGACCGACGCCGAGATCCGCACCCTCGCGACCGGACTGCGCGAACAGGTCGCGCACCGCAGTGGGTTGTCGTGTCGTATCGGCATCAGCGACAACAAACAACGTGCCAAGATGGCCACCGGCTTCGCCAAGCGCGACGAGTCGGCGGGTGGTGTGTTCCTACTCGACAACCGGAACTGGCTGCCGCTCATGGGTTCTGCCCCTACCCGCGATCTGTGGAGTGTCGGCCCGCGCACCGCGGACAAGCTGACCGAGATGGGGGTGAACACGGTCGACGAGCTCATCGCCACCTCCCGCGAGGACCTCATCGCGAGATTCGGCCCGCACCAGGGCAACTGGTTGTATGTACTCTGCCGTGGCGGCGGCGACTCGACCATCACCGTCGAACCGTTCGTCGCGAAATCCCACTCCAAATCCCGGACCTTCGCCACCGATCTCACCGAGCCCGATGAGATCGCTGCGGCAGCAACCGAACTCACCGAGGATTTGCTGACCCAGGTCGTCGCGGAGGGGCGGGTGGCCTTTCGGGTGGCCGTCACCGTACGCACCTCCACCTTCTACACCCGGACCAAGTCGCGAAAGTTGCCGGCCCCCGGCACCGACGCGGCGGTGATCACCCCGGTCGTCGTGGAGTTGTTGGGCAAGTTCGAACAGGGACGACCGATCCGACTGCTGGGGGTGCGCCTCGACCTCGTCGAGGACTCGGACGGCGCTGTGGCAGACGGGGGCGAGCCGGACTGAGCGGACGGATTTCGGGTCGGCGCGTCGAGTCCTCGCGATGCTTTCCCGATGACCGCACCCCGGCGGACGCCTCTGGCGTACCCGCGTCGCGGAGTCCCGGCGCATCGCCGACCGGGCCACGCGGGGTGGGCGACGGCACCAGCTGCGGCGCATCTGCGGGGGAGCAAGGTCTTCTCCACCGTCGCCGCCCGGGGTTACGGTAAGGCGTGTCGTCTCTTCTCGAACACCACGTGCGCCGCTCCGGGTCCTGCCGTCCGCCGGGGAGTCGGGTCCGACGACCTCGCGTCGCGTCGGTCGTCGTCGTTGCGGCCATGGTCGTGGGCTCCGTGTTCGGGATCGGGGCTCTCGGGATCGGGACGGCCCAGGCCCGGCCGCACACCCCGTTACCCGTGACCTACGACTTCCTGGCCGGTATCTCCGCCGAACTCGCCCATCCCGGCGGGTCGCTGCCCGGCACCAACGACTACTCGTGCCGCCCGTCGGCCACCCACCCACGGCCGGTGATCCTGGTTCACGGCAGCGGCGGTGGGCAGCAGACGAATTGGGCCACGCTGGCGCCGGTGTTGGTCAACGCCGGCTACTGCGTGTTCGCACCCACCTACGGTGCCCTCGGCACGGTGTGGCCGGTCTCGGCGCTCGGCGGACTCGGACCCAAACCCGACAGTGCCTGGCAGGTCAAGGAATTCATCGACCACGTGCGCGCCGCGACCGGCAGTGATCAGGTCGACATCGTCGGACATTCGTTGGGCACCGAGATCCCCACCTACTGGCTGAAATACCTCGGTGGGCGCGGCCATGTGGCCCACTACGTGTCGCTCGCGCCGTACTGGCGTCAGGGCCCCGACGACGACGACGTCCGCGGCGAGACGATCGCCGCATTCCGTGCGCGACTGGGGATTGCACCGCCCGCTCATCCGGCGTGTCCCGAATGCACGCCTGCGCCGGCGGATCTGAACTTCAACCAGGCGGTCCGCCTGCCCACGCCCTACCTACCGGGGGTGCGGTACACCAACATCGTGACGCGCGACGACGAGATCGTCACCCCGTACTCGGCGGGCATCCTTCCCGGACCGCCCGGCACCGACGTCACCAATATCGTTGTGCAGGACGGCTGTCCGATCGATCACGCCGACCATCTGTCCATCGTGGCGAACCGGCGATCGGCCGCGTTGGTGCTCAACGCCCTCGACCCGGCCCATCCCGGACCGGTGCCGTGCGTACCGGTGTCGCCGGTGACCGGCGGCTGATCAGACGGTGACGTACGTGCCGAGCATTCGGACAAAGGCATCGGTGGTGTGCTCGAGCGATACCTGATCACCGGTCATCACAAAGCCGAGGGTGAGCCCGTCGGCGGCTGCCACCACTGCGGGTGCGATCTGCTCTTCGGGTACCGCCCAACGGAATCCGCCGAGCCGCGCGCCCTCGCGCAGCATCCGGATGACCAACTCTGTGTAGCGCGCGTACAGATATTCGGCCAGCGGTTCCAAGCCCGTCGTCCGGCGCGCGAACAGTCCGAGCGAGATCAGCGCATGCTCGCGGGTGGCGTTGCCGACGACGTCTCCGGCGAAGCTCTCGAATCCGGCGCGGATCACCTCGCGCGGATGTAGTGGTGCGTCGCTCGAGCGTTCCTCGAGCGCGCGGATCCGCTCGTTGAGCGCATCCAATTCCTCGTTGATGCCATGCTCGGCCACTGCCGCGAGCAACTCGTCGCGACTGTCGAAAGCGTAGAACAGCCCCGACTGCGGAACGCCCGCCTCCAGGGCGATCCGTCGTGTGGTGGCGCTTTCGACACCTTCGGTCGCGATGACCCGCAAGGTGGCCTCGATGGCGAGTCGGCGTCGCTCGGCGACACTCAACCGCATCGGGTTCTCCTCTGTGTGGTCCGGTCGACGGTAGGTCGGCCGAGACTTTTGTTCTGCTGTGGACGTGAGTTGGTGGACACAACTCGATGGACATATCTCTATGGACAATGCTCAGTGGACGAACAGTGAACATCACGGATGGTACTCACATCGACGCCCGCCGTCCGCGACCTGCTGCGCCCCGTCTGAGTCCCTGGCGCGGCGGCGAATGCACGGTATTGGCCACATCCGTTCGGCCGCAATGGCTTACCCGGCGACGGCACGTCCGGTCGGGTGGGTTCACCACGGTCACCGGGAATGTCGGGGGATGGGTAAAGGTGGACCGCGTGCCGTCAGGCCCGGACGACGGGCGGTAACGCGGAGATCGCGTCGTACTGCTCGCGCTGCTCGTCGAGTGTGTCGGACAGGAAGGTCCGGGCGATGAGCAACAACTCCGACACCTTCGGGTGGGCGAGCGTGTAGAACACGGCGTTGCCGGTGCGCGTCGAGCGGACCACGTGATGCCGTTTGAGGACTGCGAGATGTTGCGACATGGTGGTCGGGCCGATGTCGATGATGGTGAGGAGTTCGCTCACCGGGGTCGGCGAGTCGTTGGCCGAGAGGACCTCGAGGACCCGGATACGCGCCGGATGGGCGAGCGCCTTGAACAGGTTGGCCTTGATCTCATACAGCGGCTGATCGGTGCCGGAGAAACCGGATGTCGACACGGGGGCTCCTCGGTCATTCACCGCTTGGAGTCAACGATGAATTGATGGATTACGTGATTGCGAAATCGATAATACGACGCCGGGCAGCCCGGGACAAGTCCGAGATCGCAGGACACGGGCGTGACCGACGAAGTTGCCCGAGCGAGGTCAGTCGCGCGGAACGCGCACACCCAGGAGGCGGGCGTCGGGATCGTGGTCGACGCCGATCGTCTCCCAGGTCACACCGATGCGCACGACCGCGTAGGCGGAGGTGGGAAAGCGATCGATGCTGCCCTCGGGGTCGAGGGTGAGCGCGGTGGTCGGCATACCCGGGTCGTGACCGACGACGAGCACGGTCGCGGCGTTGGCGGGTGCGTGGATGCGCAGCGCCTCGAGCACGTCGAACGGACTGCCGCCGTAGAGGTCGTCGAGGTAGACGGTCGGGGCGCCGATCCCGGTCCGGTCGAGGGTCTGCCGGGTGCGCGTGGCCGTCGAACACAGCACGGCGTCGACCGACAGTCCCTCCTCGCTCATCCATCGACCGGCCAGGGCTGCCTCGCGCCGACCACGGTCGGCGAGCGGGCGCCCGTGATCGCCGACGCCCGGCGGGTAACCGGACTTGCCGTGGCGCATGAGGACCAGCGTCCGCCGGGGGCCGGCGGTGTCGGCATGGCTCACGCGACGCCTCGGCCGTTGCGGGTCGTCGTCGCCGGGCGCGACGACGGCGTGTCGCGGGAGCGCTGTGAGCGGGCCAACACCCGGGCGGTGGCCCGCCACGCCGCGGCCTCCTGCCGGTGGAAGCAGGCCAACTCGGCGGCGTGATCCCACGCGTCATGATCCCGGCCGGGGTCGTCGGCATCCGCCTCGGTGGCCGCGTCGGCGCAGGTCTCGGCCAGTTCGGCGGCGGTGTCGGCGTCGGCGGCCTCGTCCAGGCACCCGACGATCAGGTGGTCGATGAGCGAGGGGTCGGTGCACACGGCCTCGATCGTGGTGGCATCGAGGGTCGCGAGGATCTCCAGTTCTGATCGCAACCGCATGCATCCAACCTACGACGTGCAAACCTCGCCTCGCGGGTAGGCACACCGTTAGCCTTGTGGACGTGCATTCCTGGGTTCCGGCGATACTCGCGGTTCTCGCGGCACTGTTGATCGCCGCCGGAACCGTGTTGCGTCAGCGTGCGTCCCGGGCGTCGGGTGCGATCACCCGCGGCTGGTGGGTGGGGGCGTCCATCGCGATCGCCGGGTTCGCGCTCCAGGCGGCTGCGCTCGGCCTCGGATCGATCCTGCTGGTGCAGCCACTCGTGGTCCTCGCGGTGCTGTTCGCCCTGCCGCTCGAGGCGTGGGCCGATCGGCGCCATCCCGCCAAGCGCGAGTGGGCATGGGGTGCGGTCCTGGTGATCTGCGTGGCAACGTTCCTGCTCATCTCGCGCCCCGAACCGTCGATGCGCCGACCGCACGACCTGGTCGTGTGGGCGACGGTCGCCGCGGTCGCCGCGGTGATCGTGTTGTGTGTGGTCTGTGCCGAGCGTTCGACCCCGCACTATCGGGCGCTGTTCTACGGGTTGGCCGCGGGCACCCTGTTCGGGGTGTCGGCGCTGCTGATCAAGACCATCGTCTACCAGCTGCTGCATCATCCGGTGCACCTGTTCATGCACCCCGAGCTGTACCTGTTCGTCGTGGTCGCCACCGGCGCGATCCTCGCCCAGCAGAAGGGTTTCGGTGCCGGCGACCTGCAGACGTCGTTCCCGGCGATGAATGTGATGGAACCCGCGGTGGCGATGGCACTCGGCGTGGTGCTGCTCGGCGAGAACCTCAAGGTCTCGACGACCACGGCCCTGTTCCTCGGAGTGGTGTTGGCGGTGATGATCCGGTCGGTCGTCGAGCTGGCCAAGGAATCGGCGGTCCGGTGCGGCACCTTGCCCGGCCAGCCGGCGCCTACGGTCTCCGAGGGCCCTGTCTCCGAGGACGCGGGGGTCGATCCGACCGGGGATGCGTCGACGCCCCGGGCCCAGCCCGAGCCCGGAGCGTCGACTGGCAGTGATCAGATCAGGCGGTTACCGGATCGATCACGGGGATCAGATTCTGCGCCCACGTCGCGGCCATCACGCTCGGCTTGACCGCCGAGGAGTTGTCGTGGCGGGCGTGCTCGCCGACCTGCGTGGCGCCCCGTGCGGTGAGTTTCTCGGCCATCAGTTCACCGCCGCGGTTGAAGGTCTCGCCGTAGACCGTGTCGCCGAGCCCGAACACCGCGAACCGTAGGCCGGACAGGTCGGGGGCCAGGGCGTCGAGTTCGTCGGCGAACGGCTCGGCGCCGGTGGGCAACTCGCCTTCACCGTAGGTGGAGCAGATCACCACGAGGAAGTCCTCGGCGTCGAGATCCTCCACCGCGAACTCGCTCATGTCGTAGATCGACGGATCGTGATCGACGCTCAGGACGTCGGCGATGGCATCGGCGACCAACTCGCTGTTGCCGGTCTCGGTGCCGTAGAGGATGACGACGGACATGGGACTCCTTCCAGAAACATGGCAAGGCTACGCTAATTCGCTCGCGCTTCACCATCCGGTCCGGTCCGTGCTGCTCACCACATTCGCCGCCGGTTCGTGACGGCCGACCCTTGCGCAATTACTTGGATGTCCTAGTATTGGGGTTGTCCCCAGAACCCGAGCAGAAGTCCAGGTGATCTCGCGGTGAGTACAACCACCACCTCCATCCCGCACTACCTCAACGGCACCAAGGTGACCGCCGACGGCGGTCGCTTCGCCGACGTCTTCAATCCGAGTACCGGCGCCGTCGCGGCGCAGGTTCCGCTCGCCAGCACCGACGACGTGGCCAAGGCGGTCGAGACCGCCAAGAAGGCCCAGCAGGAGTGGGCCGCGTGGAACCCGCAACGGCGCGCCCGGGTGTTGATGCGCTTCGTCGATCTCGTGAACAAGAACGCCGACGAGATCGCCACCACCCTCTCGCTCGAGCACGGCAAGACCCACGCCGACGCCCTCGGCGACATCCAGCGCGGCATCGAGGTCATCGAATTCGCGATCGGCATCCCGCATCTGATCAAGGGTGAGTTCACCGAGGGCGCCGGTTCGGGCATCGACGTGCACTCGATTCGTCAGCCCCTCGGTGTGGTCGCGGGCATCACCCCGTTCAACTTCCCGGCGATGATCCCGCTGTGGAAGGCCGGTCCGGCACTCGCCTGCGGTAACGCCTTCATCCTCAAGCCCAGCGAGCGGGACCCGTCGGTTCCGGTCCGCCTCGCCGAATTGTTCACCGAGGCAGGGCTTCCCGACGGTGTGTTCCAGGTCGTCCATGGCGACAAGGAGGCCGTCGACGCGCTGCTCGATCACCCCGACGTCAAGGCACTCGGCTTCGTCGGCAGCTCCGACATCGCGCAGTACATCTACTCCACCGCCGCGGCGAACGGCAAGCGTTCGCAGTGCTTCGGTGGCGCCAAGAACCACATGATCATCATGCCCGACGCCAACCTCGATCAGGTCGTCGATGCATTGATCGGCGCCGGCTACGGCAGCGCCGGGGAGCGGTGCATGGCGATCAGCGTGGCGGTACCGGTCGGGGAACAGACCGCAGAACGGTTGCGCGCCAAGCTCGTCGACAAGGTCAACGCGTTGCGCGTCGGACACTCCCTCGACCCGAAGGCCGACTACGGGCCGCTGGTGACCGCAGCCGCACTCGAGCGGGTGCGCACCTACATCGGCAAGGGCGTCGAGGAGGGTGCCGACCTGGTGATCGACGGTCGGGAACGGGGCAGCAACGAGCAGACCTTCGGTGACGAGGACCTGTCCAACGGCTTCTTCATCGGCCCGACGCTGTTCGATCATGTCACCAAGGACATGTCGATCTACACCGACGAGATCTTCGGTCCGGTGCTGGCCATCGTGCGCGCCGCCGACTACGACGACGCGCTCGCCCTGGCCTCGGATCACCAGTACGGCAACGGTGTTGCGATCTTCACCCAGGACGGTGACGCCGCCCGCGACTTCACCGCCCGCGTCGAGGTGGGCATGGTCGGGGTGAACGTTCCCATCCCGGTTCCGGTGGCCTACTACACCTTCGGCGGCTGGAAGCGGTCGGGCTTCGGCGACCTCAACCAGCACGGTCCGGCGTCGATCCAGTTCTACACCAAGACCAAGACCGTCACCTCACGCTGGCCGTCGGGCATCAAGGACGGCGCGGAGTTCGTCATCCCGACGATGGACTGATCGGCGATGACGACCTTCGTGGACTCCGGTCTCGACGCCGACGAGCGCGTCATCGTCGAGACCGCGGCCGACTTCGCGGCGAAACGCATTGCCCCACATGCTCTGAGGTGGGACGCTGACAACCACTTCCCGGTTGCCGAGCTGCGCGAGGCCGCGCAGCTCGGCATGGGTGCGATCTACTGCGCCGAGGATGCCGGTGGTAGTGGTCTGCGCCGACTGGACGGGGTGCGGATCTTCGAACAGCTCGCCTACGCCGATCCGGCGGTCGCCGCCTTCCTGTCCATCCACAACATGTGTACGTGGATGGTCGACGAGTACGGCACCGATGAACAACGCGCACAGTGGGTTCCACGGCTGGCGAGCATGGACACCGTCGCCAGTTACTGCCTCACCGAGCCGGGTGCCGGTTCGGACGCGGCAGCGTTGTCGACCCGTGCCGAGCGGGTCGGGGACGAGTACGTGCTCACCGGCGTCAAACAGTTCATCTCCGGTGCGGGTTCGTCGGATCTCTACGTCGTGATGGCGCGGACCGGGGATGCCGGGCCCAAGGGCATCTCCACCTTTCTCGTCGAGAAGGACTCGCCGGGGCTGAGTTTCGGTGCCCAGGAGCACAAGATGGGGTGGCACGCCCAACCCACCGCGCAAGTGATCCTCGACGAGGTGCGGGTTCCGGCGACCAACCTCCTCGGTAACACCGAGGGCATCGGATTCGGTATCGCGATGAACGGCCTCAACGGCGGCCGGCTCAACATCGCGGCGTCGTCGTTGGGTGGTGCGCAGGCGGCCTTCGACAAGGCGGCCGCCTACGTCGCCTCCCGAAAAGCCTTCGGGGCGGCGCTGATCGACGAGTCGACCATCCGGTTCACGCTGGCCGACATGGCGACCTCGCTGCACACCTCGCGCCTGATGCTGTGGCACGCGGCGAGTGCACTCGACGCCGGCGCCCCGGACAAGGTCGAACAGTGTGCGATGGCCAAGCGCTACGTCACCGACTCGTGCTACTCCGTCGCCGACCAGGCGTTGCAACTGCACGGCGGCTACGGGTACCTGGCCGAGTACGGAATCGAGAAAATCGTCCGGGATCTGCGCGTGCACCGCATCCTGGAGGGGACCAACGAGATCATGCGAGTCGTGGTGGGTCGGTCCATCGCATCGCGCTTCTCGAACTGACATCACCGAGAGATTCGATATGGAGATTCGACAATGACGACGATCGCCTTTCTGGGACTGGGCAACATGGGTGGGCCGATGGCGGCGAATCTGGTCAAGGCCGGGCACACGGTGCACGGCTTCGATCCGGTGCCCGAGGCGGTGAAAGCCGCGCAGAACAACGGTATCGAGACCTTTCCGACCGCGGTGGAAGCCGTCGCGGTCGCGCAGGTCGTGATCACGATGCTGCCCAACGGCGCGATCGTCAAGCAACTCTACGACGAGATCCTCCCGGCGAGCGCCACCGGAACGCTGTTCATCGACAGCTCGACGATCTCGGTCGCCGATGCCCGTGAGATCAATTCGCGCGCCGGTGATCTCGGCTTCGCGCAGGTCGACGCCCCGGTGTCGGGAGGTGTGAAGGGCGCGACCGCGGGCACCCTGGCGTTCATGGTCGGTGGCACCGAGGAGGCCTTCGCCGCGGCGCGCACCACCCTGGATCCCATGGCGGGCAAGATCATCCACTGCGGTGACACGGGTGCCGGGCAGGCCGCGAAGGTCTGCAACAACATGCTGCTGGCCGTGCAACAGATCGCGGTCGGCGAGGCCTTCGTCCTCGCCGAGAAACTCGGCCTCTCCGACCAGGCGCTCTACGACGTCGTGACCGGTGCGACCGGCAACTGCTGGGCCATCGAGACCAACTGTCCGGTGCCCGGCCCGCAGCCGACGTCGCCGGCCAACAACGAGTTCAAACCCGGATTCGCCACCGCGTTGATGAACAAGGACCTCGGCCTGGCCATGGACGCCATCGCCGACACCGGTTCCCGCGCCCCGCTGGGAACCCATGCGGCGCAACTGTATCGGGCCTTCGCCGAGCAGAACGCGGGACTGGATTTCTCGGCGATCATCGAGACCTTGCGTTGAGGTGAGCCGTTCGAGGTGATGTTGTGCCCGCAATCCGGGCACAACATCACCCGGAGTCACGCTGCCGATGACCGCAGCGCCTGCGCGACCCGGTCAGCCACGACGGTCGGGCGGTCGATCAGGTCGGACCACGTGAAGTTGAGTACCGTCCACCCCGCCGCGACGAGTGCGTTGCGCTTGGTGCGGTCTCGTTGAAACGTTGCCGCGTCGCGGTGAAAGCCGAAGCCGTCGATTTCCACCGCGACCATATGGCCGGGAAATGCGAAGTCGATGACGTACCCGCACGAAGGCAGGTTGGCGACCCACCCGGTGATGTAAGCCGAGCGGAAGAGCTTCACCGTGAGTCGTTCGGCCTCGGATCGTGCACCGTCGCCGACCAGCCGCAGATACTGCGCCACTTGTGCCGCGCCGCGGCGTCGTGGGTACCGGGCATGCGCTGCCGCAAGCGACTCGGGGGTGACGCACCGGGACAGGAGGGCCGAGTCGATCACCGACATTCCCAAGTCGAGTGCGGCGTCGAGGACGGTCAGGTCGGGGCCGGTGGTCCGGAGGCCGTCGTGGACGACGATGTCCTTGTCCTGCAGTGGTCGGTAACGTGCCACGGCGGTAGCCGACGACCGATGATGTCGCCCGTGGGTGCTGGTGAAGACCACGTGCTTGCGCGGCTCCGTGGCGTGTAGGCCAAGCCACCACGCGGCCGCCGCTCCACCCAGGACGGCTTGCCGATGTACCGAGAGCACCGCGATGCGCGCTTGCGCTCGATCCGAACGTGCGTGTCCGGCAACGAGATAGACCCCTCGTGCGACGACCTGCCAGGTGCCGGAGGCGACCCGTCGTTGGATTGCCGACGCGCTGAGTCCGCACGCAGTCGCCTCCTCGGTGGTGAACACGCCGTCACGTCGCACCGACAACTCGTGAATGTCCATGACGAATTCGACGCGGGACACCGCCAGTCGGTTCCACGACGCCTCGGATCAGTGTTCCGGGTGATGTTGTGCCCGCATTCCGGGCATAACATCACCCGGAACGACGATCAGCCCTCAGAAATCCCCCGCGTGATGACGCAGCGAGTGGATGGCGCCGACCAAACCCCGGATCTCGTCACCGTCCATGCCGACGTCGGCGAACACCTCGCGGTTGAGTGTTGTCGTGGCGTCCTCGACGGTGGAGCGCCCCAGGTCGGTGATCTCCACCAACGTGGTCCGGCCGTCGGTGGGGTGGGGCAGTCGCCGGACCAGCTTCGCCTCCTCGAGTCGACGGATCGCGTGGGTGACGCTGGTGACGTGGACCTGGAGTCGGTCGCTGGCCTTGGTGATCGGGAGGGCGCCGTGCCGGGAGAACGCGAGCAGACGGAGCAACTCGAAGCGAGAGAACGTCAAATCGTAAGGGCGCAAGGCAGTCTCGACACGGGCCAACAGAATCTGATGGGCGCGCATCACCGAGGTGACCGCGACCATTCCGTCGGCGACGTCACCCCATCCGGCCGAGGCCCAGTTGTCCTTCGCCTCGGCGATGGGATCGAAACGCATGCTCCGGCCTGCCATGCGTCATACCCTATCCGTTCGGGCGGCGGCGTTTCTCGCTCCGTGCCCGCTCAGCCGCGTCCTCGGCGACTCCGAGGGAGCTGAGAAAAACATAGACATCAAATGAATGAAAGCTGAGTAGTCGGCCCCGCGAGGTGTTGACGGTGCGCGAAGACCGGCAGACCGGAGTCGGGTTTGTTACGGTGAAAATTCGGGGGTGCAGACAGATCAGAGGCCGACTAGGGGTGGTGACGCGCATGCGTCAGATCGAGGAATTCGGGCCCGAGTTGATTCTGCCCGACGTGTTGACCGAGTCCGACATATCCAGGGCCTACGGAATGGTCACCGACGCCGACAGCTTGAGGGCATTGCGCGCAGAGTGTGCTCGCTGGCGCGCGGCGCACCCGCGGGAGATGTCCGACTCGGCCTTCTGGGTCCTGCACGCCCACCAGATGAGCACGTTCAATCTCGGTGACCACACGAACGCGTCGGCGTTGGCCGACGAGATGGTGAGACTCACCGAGATTCGCGGCCATCCACGGTGGCGCTCGATTGCTCACCTCGTGCGGGCATCGACGGACTTCTCGCGCGGACGTAGCGCCGCATCGATGAGCGACCTCGCCCTCGGCGTTGCGCTCCTCGATCGTGAGTATGGCCGCCGGTCTTGGCGCGAGCCGGGCTGGGCCGAGCGTCTCGACGGGCTGCATCTGATGGGTGCGACGATGACCTATGCCGCCGTCGCCCTGCTGGGCCTGAACTTGGATGTGCAGTTACGCGTGTGGATCGATCGGATGAGCTCTCCCGACGCCGTGGCCCAGCCCGCCACCCGCAACATCGGCGAGCTGATCCGTGGCTGGTATCACTTCTACGCCGGATGCGGCAAGAGTGCGCTGCGCGCACGCATAGACGCGGCCCGATGTTTTGCCTTGGCGTCAGCGGCTTTTCGGCGAGCTGCCGACGGTCCGTGCGGCCGCCCCGCGATGGTGCCCGACGACATCCGGGCCCTCGAAGCCGCGGCTGCGGCGTTGGCAGGCGGCCCGTCCGACGAGACGATTCTCGACCGCCATCGCCACGGCCCGCCGGGGACGTCGACGACGGTGGTGAATCTCGCGTGGGCGCGTATCGCGTCGGCGCGGGGAGATCATCATCGCGCGATCGCTGCGGTGGACCGTGCCGTCGAATGCAACACCGGTCTCGATGCCCGGCCCGAGTTGCACTGGGTCCTGTTGATCGCGGCGGCCGATCTGCGGCGCAGGGGCCGCGCTCCCAATGAGTCCGAGAAGGCCTCCGATCGTGCGGTGGCCGCGTTGATCGGTCAGCATCAGACCGAGGACGCCGCGCGGGCACAGGCCTTCGATCGCTCACTCGCCGAGGCGCGGGAACGCCTCGACGTCGAGCGTCAGCGGGCCGCCCTGCACACCGATCCGTTGACCGGCCTGGGCAATCGACGCTGCCTCGACACCCAGCTGGCGGCGGCGCGAGCCTCGGACGACGACCGCGCGCTGTTCGTCGCATTCCTCGACGTCGACAACTTCAAACTGCTCAACGATGCTCACAGTCATCTGTACGGGGACCGGGTGTTACGGACCATCGGTGCGTGTATCCGCGCGATCATCGGCGAAGGAGAGCGCGGAATCCGTTACGGCGGAGACGAATTCGTTCTCATCCTGAACGCGATGGAGGAGTCCGGGTTGGTCGCCAGACTCGCACGGTTGCAGTCCTGCATCGCCGAGACGACCGCTGCGCTGATCCCCGAACACGGACCGGTGTCGGTGTCGGTGGGTATCGCCCACCTCGGTGACAACGCCACCACGGACGCTTTCCTGTTCGCCGCCGACCGCGCGATGCTCGACGTCAAACGCACCGGTGGCGGCGCCATCGGCGTCGCGGCGCTCGGTTCGCCGCCGGTGTGATGAGGATCGCGCCCGCGCCCGGCCCCGCCGTCACGGCGCAGCGAGCAGCACGCGGATCGCGCCGACGATGGTGTCGACCAGCGCGGCGACGGTGTGATCTCCGAGTTCGCCGCGTTGTTCGTCGGAACGCAGCATGATCACCGATTCGACGAGGCGGAAGGGTAGCAGTCTGCGCATGTCGGTGGGGTCGTCGAGGGCCGTGGCGGCCAGGGACTCGTACGCTCCGGCCAATTCTTGTCGGGCGGAACGGAAGTGGGCGTATCGCTCGTCGGCGACCTCGGGCAACAGATAGAGCGAGCCGAGATTCCAGCGTGCGTCGACAAGCTGTTGGGCGTCGATGCGCGCAAGTTCGAGGAGCCGGTCGAGGGCGGGGGCATCGGACCCCAGCAATTCGCGCGCGGTCTCGAGCGAACCGACGACGGTCGTGTCCAGCAGCGCGGCGAGGATGTCGTCCTTGTTCTTGAAATAGTGGTAGAGCGAGGCCTGCCGAATGCCGACCGCATCGGCGATCATGCGCGTCGAGGTACCGCTGTAGCCGTGACGGACGAACAACTCGCCTGCGGCGTCGAGGATCTCGTCGCGTGCAGTGGCTCCGCGCCGCTTGGGCTCGGTCAGGCGAGGCCGCCCGGGGCCGGTGCCGCGGGGAGGCGCGGTACGGGACATGGCGGCTGGCTCCTCGCGCTCGGCTCCTCGGAAAGAAAGCATGCTGGTCGGTTTCGCGACAGAATCAGCCTAACGCAACGGTGCGTAACACGGCTGTCACAGGGGTTTCCCGGCCCGCAACATATCTATCACTCGACAGAAATAGATCGACGGTTATCTATCAACTGACAGATACAGCGCTCGACGGGGAGCCCTACCGAAGGACATCGCCATGACCATGACCGCTCATTCATCCCCGGAGCCCACCCCGACTCCCGCCTCACCGTCGTCGGGCGGGGGTGACACCGACGACCTCCTCGACCTCGGCTACGACCAGCAACTGCACCGCTCGCTCGGTAAGTTCGCCTCGTTCGCGGCCGGCTTCTCGTTCGTCTCGATCCTGACGACCATCTTCCAATTGTTCGGTCTCGGTTTCGGATTCGGCGGACCGGCTTTCTTCTGGACCTGGCCCATCGTCTACGGCGGCCAGTTCCTGGTGGCGTTGTGCTTCGCGGAGATCGCCGCGCGCTACCCGATCTCGGGTGCGATCTACCAGTGGTCGCGCCGAATGGGCGGAGAAGTCGTCGGCTGGTTCGGTGGGTGGTTCATGATGATCGCGCAGATCGTCACCGCGGCCGCGGCGGCGATCGCCCTGCAGGTCGTCCTGCCCGCCGTCTGGACCGGTTTTCAGATCATCGGGGACGACCCGACGCTCACCAGCACCTCCGGTGCGGCGAATGCGGTCCTGCTCGGTTCGGTACTGCTCGTGGCCGTCACCGCGATCAACTGCGTCGGGGTGCGGTGGATGAGCCGCGTCAACAACATCGGCGTGACCTGCGAGCTCGTCGGCGTCACCGCTGTGGTGCTGGCACTGTTCACCCACGCCAAGCGCGGCCCCGACGTCGTCTTCGACACCGGACTACCCGGACAACAACCCGGCTACATCTGGGCGTTCATCGTCTCGGGTCTGATGGCCGCGTACGTGATGGTCGGCTTCGGGTCTGCGGGTGAGCTCGCCGAGGAGACCCGCAACCCCCGACGGGTCGCCCCGCGCACCATCCGGATGGCGCTGACCGTCTCGGCGATCGGTGGTGGCCTGATGCTGCTCGGCGCGTTGATGGCCGCTCCGACACTCGGTGACGAACTCGCGACCGGAGGCCTTCCGTACGTGCTGGATTCGGTGCTCGGTGGTTTCTGGGGCAAGGTCCTGCTGTGCGACGTCGCGGTGGCGATCTTCATCTGCACCCTGGCCATCCAGACCGCGTGTTCGCGGTTGATGTTCTCGATGGCCCGCGACGGCCGACTGCCCTTCTCCGCGCGACTGGCACATGTCAACGCCCGCACAGGAACTCCCATCGCGCCGTCCATCCTGATCGGGCTGCTCTGCGTCGCGACCCTCCTGGTCAACGTCGGCAACCCGGCGATCTTCGCGACCCTCGCGAGTGTCTGCATCATCCTGATCTACCTGGCCTACCTCGCGGTCACCGGACCGATGCTGTACCGACGTCTGCAGGGCTGGCCGAAGGGGACCGTCGAGGTCGACGCCGAGGGCAAGAAACTGTTCGGACTCGGGCGATTCGGAATCGTCGTGAATCTGGGAGCGGTGATCTACGGGGCGCTGATGGTCGTGAACCTCGCCTGGCCGCGCACCGAGATCTTCGACCCCGCAGGCGACATGCCGATACTGCGTTGGGCCGGTCCGATCTCGATCGCGATCACGGTGCTCGTCGGAATCGCCTGCTACCCCCGGGGAAAAGAGCATCCCAAGCCGGTCACTCCCATCGGCAGGGCCGCAACCAGCCGCCAGACCAGCGACATCGCCACCGTCGACTGACTCCCACGTCGATCACCCCGAACCACCACACCTGTTCGATCCCAAGGACTCTCACCATGAATGCCACCGCAACCACCGCCGGCGCCCGCGCGCACGCCCGGTCCCAGGCCACAACCCTGACCGACTCGATGCCGGTGGTGCCCGCCACCGGATGGCCGCACCCGCCCGCCGGCGTCGAGGCCGCCGACCTCACCTGGGCCGAGACCGTCCCGGGTGGTCGTTACACCACCAAGGTGCTCGCCCGGGGAACCCGACTTCGCCTGCGCGACATCACCGGAACTGCCTGTGCGCACCTGCTGGTATGGCGTGCCGACGCCCCCCATGAACGTCTCAACGTCGCCGACACCGTCAAGGTGCCCTGGCAGGCCTACCTCACGACCGGGCACCCGCTGCTCAGTGACCAGGGCCGGGTGCTGGCCACCGTCGTCGCCGACGACAGCCGTCATCACGACGCACTCTGCGGCACCACGACCCTCGCCGGCAACATCGCCAAATATGGTGCCGGGAGCCCGCATTCGGGCAGTCCTGCCGGACGCGAGATGCTCGTGTTGGCCGCCGCCAAGAACGGGTTGACACCCACCGACGTGGCACCGTCGTTGTCGTTCTTCCACGGCGTCATCGTCGACGCCGACGGCTCGTTGCGTTCCACCGGGTCGGCGGGCGCCGATACGGCGGTGGAACTGATGTTCCATCTCCCGTGCATCGTCGCCCTCGCCAACACCGCCCACCCTCTCGACCCCGCGGCCGATTTCGAGGTCGGCCCACTCGAGGTGCTGGCCTGGCGCGCGACCGCCGACCTCGAGGCTCTCGTCGCCGACGCCGAGCGCCGCGACCCCGAATACCAACGGGCCGTCGCCAACAGCGAAGACGCCCACCGCGCAACCCATTTCTGACCTCGACACCCACCCGCGACCACACCCACCCCGATCACACCCACAGGGACAACCATGACCACCACACTCGATCCGACCCTCGACCCGACGACGGCATCAGCCGATGAGATCGCACTCGTTCCCGGCGAGGTGATCCTCGACGAGATCGTCGGCGAACGCGGTCCCTGGTCGGGAATCGTCACCGCCGGTGACGTTCTCACCATCGTCGATCTGCACGGCAACCAGGCTGTCGATACCCTCTTCTACGGCGCCCACGATCACACGATCCGCTACAGCGCACAGGCGACGATCGCCGAGCAGGGCAACATCTTCCTGACCACCGGAACGGTGATCCGGGACCAGGAATCGGCACCGATGATGACCATCGTCGCCGACGAGGTCGGCAATCACGACACTCTTGGCGGCGCCTGCTCGCAGGAATCCAACACCCTGCGCTACGGACACCACACCAAACACCAGCACGCGTGCGTGGAGAACTTCCTGATCGGCGGCGCACGGCACGGTCTGGGCAAACGCGACCTGGTCGGCAACATCAACTTCTTCATGAACGTGCCCGTCGACCCCGACGGATCACTCGGCATCGTCGACGGCCTCTCGGCGCCGGGACGTCGGTTGGCGTTGCGCGCAGAGGTCGACACCCTCGTGCTGGTCAGCAACTGCCCACAGATCAACAACCCGTGCAACGGTTTCGACCCGACCGCGGTGCGTGTGGTGGTGACCCGATGACCGCGTGCGAGATCCTGCGTGCCGGACCGTTCACCACCGTCCAGGACTGGCCCGGTCGCACCGGCTACTGGAAGGTCGGGGTGCCGCCGTCGGGGCCGATGGACGATCTGTCGTTCCGGCTTGCCAATCAAGCGGTCGGCAACCCCGACTCGGCCGCAGGCCTCGAAGCCACGATGGCCGGCCCCCGACTGCGCTTCGACGAATCCACCGTCGTCGCCGTCACCGGTGCACCGGCGAGTATCTCCATCGACGGAACACCTGCTGCACAATGGGTTCCACTGCATCTTCAGGCCGGCCAGGTCCTCGACATCGGGACCGTCGGGGCGGTCGGTTTGCGCGTGTACGTCGCAGTTGCCGGCGGCATCGACGTCGAGGAGTATCTCGGCAGTCGATCCACCTTCACCATGGGACGATTCGGAGGCAAGGACGGACGGACCCTCGCCGACGGCGATACCCTCCCGATCGGGCCCGCCGGATCGGGGCCGATCACCCGGATTCTCACCGACGAGATCCCGGCGCTGACCAATTCGTGGGAACTCGCGGTGACCGTCGGTCCGCACTCGGCGCCGGAGTTCTTCACCGCCGCCGACATCGACGACCTGATGTCGACCGGCTACGAGGTGCATTTCAATTCCGACCGCACGGGCATCCGTCTGATCGGTCCCCAACCGCGGTGGGCGCGCAGTGACGGCGGCGAAGCCGGCCTGCACCCGTCCAACATCCACGACAACGCGTATTCGGTGGGCGCACTGGACTTCACCGGGGACACCCCGATCCTGCTCGGGCCCGACGGCCCGTCGCTGGGCGGGTTCGTCTGCCCGGTCACCGTGGTCGCCGCCGAACGATGGAAGCTCGGGCAACTCAAGCCCGGCGACACGGTGCGCTTCGTGGCGGTGCGCTCGACGGCGGCGGCGTCTCCGTCGACGCTGGGCCGCGACCGCCGCGCGAGCTTCCCGCACGTGCTGTCCACCGGCGGCGACGCCGACCACGGCATCCTCGGGCGCACGACCACCGCCGACGGCACCACCGAGGTGACCTACCGGCGCAGCGGCGACGACAACATCCTCGTCGAATACGGGGACATGCGACTGGATCTGGAGCTGCGAGCACGCGTGCATGCGCTGAGTGAACGTATCGCCGCCGAACGGCCGCGTGGGCTCATCGACCTCACCCCGGGCATTCGTTCGCTGCAGGTCAAGGCCGACCCGGACGTCTGGTCACAGACCTCGATGTTGCAGTGGCTGAGCGAATGCGAGGCACAGCTCCCGTCCGCCGACGACCTCGTGGTTCCGAGTCGGGTGGTGGATCTGCCGCTGTCGTGGGACGATCCGGCGACCCGCGAGGCCATCGAGCGGTACATGCTCGGCGTGCGGTCGGATGCGCCGTGGTGCCCGTGGAACATCGAGTTCATCCGACGGATGAACGGGCTCGACTCGGTCGACGACGTCCACCGCATCGTCTTCGACGCCGAGTACCTGGTGCTCGGTCTCGGCGACGTGTATCTCGGTGCACCCGTGGCGGTTCCGCTGGACCCGCGTCATCGGCTGGTGACCACCAAATACAATCCGGCGCGTACCTGGACCCCGGAGAACGCCGTCGGCATCGGTGGTGCCTACCTCTGCATCTATGGGATGGAGGGCCCCGGGGGATACCAGTTCGTCGGCCGCACCACCCAGGTGTGGAATCACCGACACCCGCAGACCACACCCGGGTTCGATCCGGAGCACCCGTGGTTGCTGCGCTTCTTCGACCGCATCCGCTGGTATCCGGTGAGCGCCGAGGAACTCCTCGACATGCGCGCCGACGTCGCCGCGGGCCGCGGCGACTCCGTCCGCATCACCGACGGTATGTTCTCGTTGTCGGCACACCAACAGTTCCTCGACGCGCACGCCGACGAGATCGACGCCACCCGCGGGGCGATGGAGAGTGCCCGCGCCGAGGAACGCGAACGCTGGTCGCAGGGAGGGGAATTCGCCGCATGACACGCATCGACGATCTCTACGCACGTATCGCCGAGGCCGACCGGCCGGAGGTCTTCATCACGCTGCGCCCGCAATCGCAGGTCGCCGCCGAGTACGCGGAGTCGCTCGCCGCGGCCGGGCCGCTGGCCGGAACGGTATTGGCGGTCAAGGACAACGTCGACGTCGCCGGTGTGCCGACGACCGCGGCGTGTCCCGGTTACGCCTACACCCCCGACACCGATGCCCCGGCGGTGGCCGCCTTGCGCGCGGCGGGCGCGGTGGTGATCGGCAAGACCAACCTCGACCAGTTCGCGACCGGACTGGTCGGCGCGCGCAGTCCTCATGGTGCGGTGCGGGATTCGCGTCGTCTCGACCGCATCTCCGGTGGATCGAGCTCCGGGTCTGCGGTCGCGGTGGCGTTGGGTTTCGCCGACATCGCCATCGGCACCGACACAGCCGGCTCGGGCCGGGTTCCCGCGGCGCTGCAAGGCATCGTCGGTATCAAGCCGACCGTGGGCGTGGTGTCCACGACCGGTGTGGTGCCAGCCTGCGCCGATCATGACGTCGTCACAATTTTCGCCGCCGACCTCGACACCGCCGACCGTGCCATGGCGGCGATGGCTGCCGCCCGCGGGCCCCGCCCCTTCGACGGACACGTCGCCTTCGCCGCCCCCGAGACACCGGTACTCGCCGTCCCGGAACAACTTCCCGAACTCGACTCCGCGTGGCGGGCAGCCTTCGCCGAAGCGGTCACACGCGCCGAGGACTCCGGCTTCCGGGTGAAGACCATCGATCTGTCGGCTTTCCTCGCCGCCGCCACGCTGCTCTACGACGACGCACTCGTCGCGCAGCGATACGACGCGGTGGGTGAATTCCTCACCGGACTCGCCGATCCGGTGGCTGCGGGCGTCGATCCGACGGTCGCCGCGATCATCACCGGTGCCGATCGGTTCAGCGCCGTCGACCTGCTGCGGGCACACCGGCGATTGGCCGAGCTGCGCGAGCGGGCGATGCGCGAGTGGGGTGACTCCGACGCGCTGATGGTGCCGACGGCACCGCTCCACCCCCGGATCGACGAGGTGACCGCCGATCCGATCGGCGTCAACTCGAGGATGGGCACCTACACCAATTTCTGCAACCTCCTCGACCTGTGCGCGGTCGCCGTACCCGCCGGCACGGTCACCGAGCCGGACGGCAGCACAGCACAATTCGGGATCACGCTGTTGGGCAAAGCGCATCACGATGCGGCGATCATGGATCTCGCCCGCCGGTACTGTGGTGACCGCGTGCCGCGTGCGGCGTGGCCGGAATCGCATGCCGCCGGAGTGGAATTGGCGGTTTTCGGGGCGCACATGCGGGGCGGTCCGCTGACCCACGAGTTGTCCGGGCGTGGTGCCCGGTGGGCGGGGGAGGTACGCACCGCATCGAACTATCGGCTGGTGAAGCTCGACACCGTACCTCCCAAACCGGGTCTCATCCGAGACCCGGAGTGCGGTAAGTCGATTCACGGAGAGCGATGGATCCTCTCGCCCTCCGCCCTCGGCGAGTTCCTCGCCGCCCTACCTGAACCGATGATGCTGGGTCGGGTCGAGCTGTCCGACGGTCGATGGGTCGTCGGATTCGGCTGCGCGGCCGACGCGGGAGCCGAGGGGGAGAGGCTCGGTCGGGATCGGTGGTGACGTTCCCAACGATGGTTGAGGCGGTTGTGCTCCCGATGGAAGCTTCCCTCGATGGTCGAGTTGGTGACTTCTCCCGACGGTGAGGCGGTTCTTCTCCCGATGGTCGAGGTTTCTTCTCCCGATGGTCGAGGTGCCGAGGAGCGCCAGCGACGAGGCCTCGAGACCCCTTGTGCCGATGGGTATCCGGTGCCCGGCGGCCATCAATCGTCACCTGATCGGGTCAACTCGCCACCCGTCGACGATGGCCGAGATGGCGGGGACGGGGTCGGCGCCGTCGGGAAACAAGCCCGCGAGAATCAGCAGTGACGCGCCGTGTACCTGCGCCCACAACGACGCGGTGACCGTCGTCGGATCGGCCGGCCGGAACGCGCCCGAGGAGATCGCCGCGGCCACCGCTTCGTGTAACGGGGCGAAGGCGTCGGCGCCGGCCGCGATGGTCTCCTCGGTCGCCTCGATACCGAGTGCGCTCAGGCCGAACATCAGCTCGTAGAGTCGGGGATTGGCCAAAGCCCAACCGACGTAAGCGGTTCCGAGTCCGGTGACGTGCTCGATCGGCTCCTCGGTACCCGCCTCGCGTTGCGCCGCGGTGAAGTCACGCAGCGCGCGTACCAGCACCGCTCGGGTGAGATCGTCCTTGCTGCCGAAGAGTGAATACACCGCGGTGGTCGATGTCGACGCCGCGCGCGCCACCGATCGCACCGAGAGCGTCCCGAGCCCATCCGTCTCGACGATCGCGGTGGCTTCGTCGACGAGGCGCCTGCGGAGGTCGTCGTCGTGGATCTTGGGTCTTGCCATACCCGCCATCGTTCCATAACATCGTTTCGTAACAACGTTACGAAACGAGGAGTCGTCATGACTGCACGCGAGGCTCGACGGATGACCAACAAGACCCCGCCCGAGGGCACAACGCTGTTCCTCATCGGCATGAGCATGCCGCGGCTCCGACATCCCGGGGCGTGGCTTGCCGTGTTCCTTGCCATGCCACGAATGCTGGTGTACCTCAAGCGAAATCCGGATGCCGGATTGCTGTCGGGACGGCTGTATGTCGGGCCTTCGATCATGGTTGTGTCGTACTGGCGGAGTGCGGAGGACATCCGCCGGTTCGCCGCCGACGCCCAGGCGCCACATCTGCCGGCGTGGCGATGGTTCAACAAGCGCTTCGCCGATCGCAATGCCGTCGGCATCTGGCACGAGACCTACGTGATCGGTGAACACGAGACGATCACCAGTGGGATGCCGCCGTGGGGTCTGGCCGAAGCGGTGGGTGCCGTGCCGGTGGGTCCGGGAACCAAGACCGCCGCGCAGCGCAGTCGGCACAACGTGGCGGAGATGTCGCACTCGGTCTGAGCGCTTCGGACTCGCTCG
Organism: Gordonia polyisoprenivorans NBRC 16320 = JCM 10675; assembly: GCF_000241325.1. Lineage (GTDB taxonomy): Bacteria > Actinomycetota > Actinomycetes > Mycobacteriales > Mycobacteriaceae > Gordonia > Gordonia polyisoprenivorans. Next base: position 262,462 of record NZ_BAEI01000011.1, read on the forward strand.
ACATGTTGTCGAAACTGCACGTTATGGCCTGATGATGAATTGGGTGCGCGGCTCGGGTTAGCCG
>NZ_BAEI01000010.1 GCF_000241325.1 Gordonia polyisoprenivorans NBRC 16320 = JCM 10675
GCGATCCTCGTGATGCTGCCGTCCACCGCGGAGTGGATCAAGGCCGGCTGACGCCCGAACCTTCTGTCGCCGAACCGAACCGTCGGGCCACGCCCTGTGGGTCGTCGGTGGTGATCTGGTCGGCGTGCAACTCGAGAGCGCGGTCGATGTCGGGGTCGTCGGCCCGGCCGAAGGTGTAGATGTCGATCTCGCGTCCGGTGGCGTGGAACGCTGCGACGAGGTCGGTGCCCCGATCGGCGACGGTCAGCACCAGCCGCCGGTCGAGGTAGATCACCTCGGCCCGAGGGGAAGCGGCGACCGCATGGTCGACGAAACGCCGATAGGTGCGCCACCTCAGCACCCGGTCGACCGCGCCGTAATGGCAGGGGTCGTACCCCACACGCAGTCGCGGTACCGCATCGGTGAGGATGCGTACCGCCTCGGCATCGCCGCACGAGAGAATCGCATGCTCTGCGAACGGTGCCACCGCCTCGACGAACGCCCGCACGGTCGGCTCGTCGAGGTCGTCGGCGGACTGCTTGAGATCCAACTGCAGCAACGCATTCGGGTGAATGTCGGTGAGCAGACCGCCCAGGTCACCGAGCAGCGTCACCGGTTCGTCGATCCGATGACCGTCGTTGTCGCGCAGGGACAACGATCGAAGGTAGTCGGCTGGGGCTGCGCCGACGTCGCCGGCGCCCGTCGTCGCCCCGGCCAGATCGCGGTCGTGCAGGATCGCGAAGCCGCACGACGCGGACGAGCCCGGCCCGTGGATGACGAGGTCGACCTCCACGCTCGCCCCGACTGCCATCCCCTCGACGATTCTGCTGCGCGTGAAGGGCGGGTCCTCGGCGCGTTTGCGTGCGCGATGCCATTTCAGTCGGGTTCGGTGGCCGTCGGATGTCACGGCGATCGGTTCAGCGGTACTCATCGTCGGCGCACTCTACCGTCGGCAGTTGGCCAAAACGTGTCCGATAAAGTGAAACGTGTTCTAGTTTTGGCTGATGACGTTACGAGTGGTGGAGTGGTCGACCGGAACCGTCGGCCGACATGCGATTGCCGGGATCGATGCCCATCCCGACCTCGAACTGGTCGGGGTGTGGGTCTCGGACCCGGCGAAGGTGGGCAAGGACGCGGGCGAACTCGCGGGTCTCGGCCGCGACCTCGGTGTACTCGCGACCGACGACCGGGCCGCACTTCTCGCGCTGGCCCCCGATGCCATCGTGCACACCGCGATGACCGACGACCGCATCTTCGAGGCGATCGACGATCTCATCTCCTTCGTCGAGGCGGGCGTCAACGTGGTCTCGAGCGGGCCGGTCGTGCTGCAGTTCCCCCTGGGCATCCTCGATCAGAAGCTCCTCGATCGCATCGCGGCCGCAGGCGCGGCGGGTGGGGCCAGCCTGCACGTCAACGGTATCGATCCAGGGTTTGCGAATGATGTTCTGGCGCTGTCGATGACGAGTCTCTCGCAACGGATCGACGAGGTACGGTGCCTCGAGATCGCCGACTACTCGACGTACTACCAACCGGTGGTCATGCGTGACATCTTCGGTTTCGGGCAGCCGATGGACGCGACTCCGCTGCTCCTGTTGCCGGGTGTGCTCGCGATGGGGTGGGGCAGTGTCGTCCGCCAGCTCGCCGCCGGGCTCGGACTCGCACTCGACGAGCCGCTGATCGAACGACATGAGCGCGTCGCGGCCGACCGTGACTACTCGACCGTGTCGGTGGAGATTCCCGAGGGAACCATGGCCGCACTGCATTTCGAGGTGGTCGGCCAGGTCGCCGGAGTCGACCGCATCGTGCTCGAGCATTACACCCGCACACACCCCGAACAGTGTCCGCAGTGGCCGAGCCCCGTCGACGGTGACGGCTGCTACCGCATCACCATCTCCGGTGAGCCGCAGATGTCGGTGGAGTTCGCTCATCACGGTGAGAACGGCGATCATAACGTGTCGGGGATGATCGTGACGGCAATGCGATTGGTGAATTCGGTTGCCGCGGTGGTTGATGCACGACCGGGTCTGGTAACGGCCCTCGACCTGCCGCTCATCACCGGTGCCGGGCTGGTCTCGAGGTAGGAGGCATCCTCCGGCGGTTCGGGTGCTTTTGCAGGAATCCCTGCACTGCAGCATATTTCGGGCTAATTGGACAAGTCGGACAGATCGAATCAGCAGTGTTTGGTTATGCTAACCTTGGCCGCCATGGTCACGGAGCAGGTCGCCAACCCACCGGTCGCACGCACCAGGGCATCGGCAACCCGTCGGCGAACGTCGAAGAAGCCGGTGCGACGTGCTCTGATCGTGACGCACCGGTGGAGTTCGATCGTTCTCGGTCTGCTTCTGGTGGTCGTCTGCACCAGTGGTGCGATCCTGGTGTACGAGCCAGAACTGGTGCGCGCCACCAACTCCTCGCTGTTCACCACCACCGACACCGGGCTTCAGGCGAGTTTTGCCGACGCGGTGTCGGCCGTCCACGCTGCCGACCCGGATTTCGGTGCCCAGTATCTGTCACTCAAGGACGGTGTGTACTTCATCAGTTCCGCCGATACGACCGCGGGCACCTGGGCCGTCGATGCCGGCACCGGAAAGGTCAACGGCCACGGCGATATTGACGGCGGATTTCTGGGTTTCCTGGTCAACCTGCATGACTGTGGCCTGACCTGTGAGGGCTATCCGGGGTACATCTCGTGGTTGGCCAAGCCGTCGGTGGTCGCCGGTTGGGGTTGGTTCACCGCCGATATGACCTGGGGTGCACTTCTTCTCGGGATCAGTGGACTGTTGCTGGTCTTTCTGGCCATCTCCGGCATCGTCATCTGGTACCCAGGGCTGCGACGCTGGCGCAACGGTTTTCGGGTGCGCATCGGCAAGGGGCGATTCGCGCGGGACACCGACCTGCACAACGTGATCGGCATCGTGGCCGCGATCCCGCTGCTCATCTGGGGGCTGACCGGGATGAACTTCGAGATCCCGGGCGTCGGCAAGGTGTGGTACGCCGCCACCGGAGGTGTCGCGCCGGCCGATGACGCGTACACGATGCCGACCTCGGAGTCGACCGGACCTCTCATCTCCCTCGACCAGGCAATTGCCGCCGCTCAGGCGCACTACCCCGGATCGCACGCCACCTGGGTGGGGATGCCGTCGGAGGGCTCGGAGTACTACTCGGTGGATCTGCTTGTCGGAGGGCCGGATCTGTGGTCGGGGAGCGCGACCTACCACGGCAACCGAGAGCTCGGAATCGACGGCCATGACCCGTCGGTGATCAAGGAGTTCTCCGGGGCGCCGGCGACGGTCTCCAACACTATCGCCGACGACTGGGCACAGCCGACCCTGCACTACGGGGTGTCGGTCAACGGCTGGTGGCGGGCGCTGTGGTTCATCTTCGGGATGACGCCGCTGCTACTGATGATCACCGGGCTGAGTACCTGGCAGATCCGAAACCGCAACGCGCGGCGCAGACGTCGTCGCGCCCGTGACCGTGCGGCCGCTACGCCCGACACCTCGACCGACTCGACGGGCGTCGCAGCCGCGACCGACGTCGAATGAATCCATCTGTGGCATTACTGCTCTGCGTCGCGTGCGTAGGGGCGGCGCTGTGGTCGCTCCTGGGACTGACCTCCGTGCCGTCGCTGGCCTGGCCGACGCGAGTCACCGTGATCGTCGCGGTCGCTGTGATCGCCTGGACCGCAGGCGGTCTGGTGGCGTGGATGATCGGCGTCGATGCCCCTGCGCGACCCGGGGTGTTCCTCGGCTACGCGGCCACGGCGGTGGGTCTCGCGGCATTCGGCATACCAGCAACGACGACCCTCGGTCGGCGTGGAGCCGCCGTCGCCCGGGCGCTCGTCCTCGCGCTGTTGGCTTTCGTGTGCTGGCGAGCCGAATCCGTCTGGCTGATCGGCGTGCCCGGGATGCATGGCTGACCGCACCGGAACTTGTGCGAGAGAACTTTCGACAACCTCTTGCCAACCCGACAAACCCGGCATACACTCGAACACAACAACACACAAACACGTGTTCGCTAGCGCCGGGGGGTGACAATCATGGTCGACACCGCACTCCCCGACGACGCACTGCCGGACGTGTCGGGGTTGTCGACCACCCAGAAACTTGCCCTCGCCCACCGCGTGGTTGATTCGCTGGCGTCGGATGATTTGACCGGGCTGTCCAACGACGACCTGGTCACCGTCGCTCAATCCACCGAACAGTTGATCACCCGCATCACCATTCAGGGCGATCGGCAGATCGTCGAATTCTCCGACCGCCATCTGGCCCGCGAGTACGGGTTCGGGTCGATCACCGACGCCATGATCGGCTTACTGCGTGTGTCGGAACCGTGGCGGCGGTGGAAGCAACTGAAAGCGACCGCCACCTTCCACACTTTTACCGGTGAGGTCGCCGCCCCCAAGTATCCGGCGTTGGCCGAAGCGATGGCCTCCGGTGCGGCCGGCTCCTCGCATGCGGCGGTGGTGATCGACGTGTTGGTCCGTATCCCCGCGGCAGTGCCGTTCGACGAGAAAATGTCGGCCGACGCCACGATGGCCCGCTACGCCCGCACCCACACCCCCTCCGACCTCCGGATTTTGGGGGCACGGGTGTTGGCGCACCTCGACCCCGACGGCGACCTGACCGACGATTCGGATCGGCAACGCCGCCGCCAGATCCGCATCGGCCGCCAGGACGCGCAGAAAATGAGTGGGTTGTCGGGGCAGATGACCCCCACCCTCACCGCGCACCTCGAAGCAGTACTCGCCGCGTGGGCAGCCCCCGGAATGAACAACCCCGCCGACCCGGAGTCCCCCACCGGGAGTCGCGAAGACGCTGATCCCGAACAGGTGGCGGCCGCGGCGGCCCGCGATCACCGTGATCAGGTACAACGCAACCATGACGCGTTGGAAGCGGTCCTACGCGCCGGACTGGATGTCGGTCTCGGCCCCCAATCCCATCGCGGCCTACCACCACATCTGATCATCAAAGCATCGCTGTCCGACCTGATTGCGCAGACCGGAATGGGGGTGAGTGCGACCGGCACCCTGCTCCCGATCACCGATGTCATCGCCCTCGCCGCTCAGTGCCAGCCGTGGCTGGCGGTGTTCGACGACCACACCAGTCTTCCCCTGTATTTGGGGCGCGCGCGGTTGGCGAGTCAAGGCCAGCGGATCGCGTTGTTCGCCAAAGACGGTGGTGAATACTGCTCGTTTCCCGGATGTACTCAACCCGCCGCCCATGTCGAAATTCATCACGCCACCAAAGACCATGCGAAAGGTGGGCTCACCAACATCGGTGACCTCGCCCCCGCCTGCGGCACACACAACCGGATGGTCGGCGACAAACCCGGCCAGTACACCACCGGGATTTATCGCGACGGGCCGTGGGCCGGACGCTGCTGGTGGCGCAAAAACACCCCCGTCGGCGCAGCGACACCGAACCCGAAACGCACCAACGCACTCCCCGACGTCGGCACCACCTACACCGACGCGCTGGCCCGCATCCGCGCGGAACTGCACCCACCACCCGACCCGACACAAGGTGATGCTGATACCGATCTCGCCGAGCGCGACGACCGGGACTCGATGCTGCCCACCAACCGAGTCCGCCGCACCCGAGTCCCGCTCGGACACGGCTACTACGACCTCGTCGAAATCCTCACCCCAGACCCTGGCTCGCCGGTCGAGAACCGACTCGCCCAACTACTCGGCGACCGCGGGTTCTAGACCGTCACGTATTCGGTCCGGGGCTGGAACCAGCAGCGGCGCAACCGGCCTCGAGACCCGGTCAGCCGACGCTCATAGGGTCCAGGAGTGCACCGGCTCGCCCTCGTGCATGTGGGTGACGTAGTCGGCCAGCATTCCGCGGAGGGCGTTAGTGCGGTCCTCGCCGGCCTGCTCGCGTGCGGCGACTGCCCGACGCTGCCATACCGAGCCGGTTTGTCTTGTGACGCAGCGGCCTTCGATGACCGACAGGTAGCGGGCACGCGCTTTGGACGAGACTCCGAATGCGCGGAGGCCGTCGTCGGCGAGGGGGAGTAGTCGACGGAGGGTGAGCTCGTCGGGGCGCACCCAGCCCACGTCGGGCCAATACAGTTGCGACTCGAGGCCTCCGCGGGCGCCGGCATGCAGATTCTCGGCAGCGGCATTGAACGACATCTGCGACCACAGCGGTCGGTCGGCCTCCACGAGACCGCGGACCACCCCGTAGTAGAACGCGGCGTTGGCCATGGTGTCGACGACGGTCGGCCCGGCGGGCAGCACACGGTTCTCCACCCGCAAATGGGCCTGCCCGTCGACGACGTCGTAGATCGGCCGGTTCCAGCGGTACACGGTGCCGTTGTGCAGACGCAGTTCCTCGAGCGCAGGGATGCGCCCCGCGTCGAGTTCGGCGAGCGGATCGACGTCCGTCGACACCGGTAGCAGCGCAGGAAAATAGCGGGTGTTCTCCTCGAACAGGTCGAAGATCGTGTTGATCCATCGCTCCCCGAACCACACTCGCGGTCGCACGCCCTGGTTCTTCAGTTCCAGCGGCCGGGTGTCGGTCGCCTGCTCGAAGACGGGGATGCGACTCTCGTGCCACAGCGCGGTCCCTGCCAGGAACGGGGCGTTGCCGGCCAGCGCGACCTGCACCCCGGCGATCGCCTGCGCGGCATTCCAATGCGCGGCGAAATCCTCCGGTGCCACCCGAAGATGGAGTTGCAGGGACGTACACGCGGCCTCGGGCAGGATGGAATCGGTTGAGGTGTGCAGTCTTTCGCTGAGGTGATGCTCGCCGAGCGGGACCCCGGCGATGTCGATCTCGATGTCCTCACCGCGGGCGGCAAAGATCTGTTGGTTCAGCAGGTCGTAACGCGGATTCGCCGAGATCCATTGATGTGCGAAGTGCTCGGTCCGCAGGGTGGGCAGCGTGCCGATCATGACCAGGTGCGTACCGACGCGGGTGGCCTGTTGCTCGGCGCGATTGAGCGAGGTGCGCAGCCGTTGTTCGAGAGACATCGTGTCGTTGTCGACGAAAGGCCGCGGCGAGACGTTGATCTCGATGTTGAACTGGCCGAGTTCGGTCTGATAGTCGGGGTCGGCGATGGCGTCGAGTACCTCGGCGTTGGCCATGGCCGGGTTCATCTCGTCGTCGACGAGATTGAGCTCGACCTCCATGCCGAGCAACGGCTCGGGCGGAGCGCCGTGGTCGGTGAACAAGCCGTCGGCGAGCATCCGGGCGATCGCCTCGGTGCCCCGGCTGACCTGCTTGCGAAAACGCACCCGGTCGGCGCCGGAGAACTGCTGGGTGCTGACGTCGGTGCCCATTGCTCAATCCTGCCCGGTCCGTCCGGGTTGCGGGCGCGATCAGCGCAGGGCACTCAACGCAGGGCGGCCACGACCTGATCGGCCATCGCCTGCTGGCCGCGCGCGTTGGCGTGCATGGACGGGAAGTTGACCGCACCCAGCGTCGGCTCGACCCAGCGCCGATCACCCGCGCAGGCGTCGTGGCCTGCGGACGCCTTCGTCATGTCGACGAAGGTCGCATGCGTCGTCGCCGCGGCACGGCGCAAGGCGTCGTTGAGGGCGGCGAAGGCCTGGTGCAGGTATTCGGTGTCGGCGGGCGTGGTGAGCAGCGCAGCCGAGCAGACCGGGGATCCCACGGCCGGGAAGATCTGCGGATATCCGACGAGCACGACACGGGCGTTCGGGGCGGCGCGGTCGATGTGGCGCAACGCATTCACCAGGTCGGGGTAGGTCGAGGTGTTGATCTTGTCGACCAACGAGGTGCCGAATGCATCGCGGCACGGGGCGGCCGACAACGGCGCGGACAGCCAGGCCTGCTGGCAGGCCGACGTCGAGTCGCTGAACAGCCCGTTGTTGTTCGCGCCGATCGTCAGGGTGATCAAGTGGGTCGCCGGTCCCAACGCGTTGATCTGCGGTCCCTGCCACCGGTACTGCGACTGGGTCAGGTCGGCGGTCGTCGCGCCGGCGCAGCTGACGTCGGCGACATTCATCCCACGTCGCTTGGCGACGAGGTGGGAGTAGTTGACGCTCGAGTTCGAGCAGAAGGTGGCCGCACTCGTGGCCTGGGGGAACACCGATGCGCCTGCGCTGTAGCTGTCACCGAGGTTCACGTAGGGATATCCGTTGGCCGCCTGCGCCCCGCCGGCCTGAGCGAGTCCGCCGAGAAGGGCGACGGCGGTGGCCGCCGCGGTCAGCACGGTTCGGATGCCGAGGCGTCGGTGGGGGCTGCGGCCGTACGGCAATGGCATTCGGTGACTCCAGATCGTGGTGCTCGTGTTACTGACGTTGTTAGTGTGACAAATGGTACTGATGATGTCGTCGGGTTCGTCCGGAGCGTTACCGGAATGGGTCCTGATTGCCCGCCGCGTGCCCGAACGATCCCGCCGCGAGGCGGCGTGAATCGACGGCGAGGCATCATGGGCGGCGTGCCCGCCCGAAAACCCATCGATCCCACCGACACCCGCGCAGCGGTACTCGCTGTCGTCGAGTGGTTGCGCGATGAGCAACTGCCCGCGCCTGCACGGCCCACGCTCGCGGCCGCGGTCCGGCTGACCGCGCGCACGCTGGAGGACATCGCACCGGGGAACTCCGTCGAGGTCCGAGTGCCACCGTACGTGGCCGTCCAATGCATCGAGGGTCCGCGGCACACGCGGGGGACTCCGCCGAACGTCGTGGAGACCGACCCGCGCACCTGGTTGAGCCTGGTCGTGGGGGATGCGCGATTCGCCGATGCCGTCGAGTCCGGTGCGGTCACGGCGTCGGGATCCCGCGCGGGCGAGGTCGCGCAGTGGCTGCCCCTGGTGCCGGTGCCCCGCCCCGACCTATGACCCTGCTCACCCCGGAGGAATATCGTCGGGCGCGTCGTCGCTGCACGGTTGGCATCGGGGCAGTACCGATCGGTAGACTCCGGAGGGTCTCCAGCCCATTGCCGCGTTGGCTTCCGCACGGCCGGTCTCGCCCGTGATCGGATCACCATCGTGACCCGACATCTCATCCGGCCGTGGTGTCCGCGTCCGGATGTGCAGACCAGAGCCCAGCCCCAGGGAGATCGTCGATGACCGAAGAGTCGATAGCCGGCCGGAACCTCCTGGCCCCCACGTCGCGGGCATGTCCCTCGAGCCGACCGATCGACGAACCCGAGAACGAGCCGCGCGAGGAGTGCGGCGTTTTTGGTGTCTGGGCTCCGGGTGAGGACGTCGCGAAGCTCTCGTACTACGGCCTCTACGCCCTGCAGCACCGTGGTCAGGAGGCCGCCGGGATCGCGGTCGGCGACGGCTCGCAGGTGCTGGTCTTCAAAGATCTCGGACTCGTCAGCCAGGTGTTCGACGAGCAGACGCTGGCATCGATGGTCGGCCACGTCGCGATCGGCCATTGCCGCTACTCGACGACCGGATCGACCACCTGGGAGAACTCCCAGCCGATCTTCCGCACCACCGACGCCGGGACAGGGGTTGCGCTGGGCCACAACGGCAATCTGGTCAACACCGCGGAGCTCGCGGCGCGCGCGCGTGAGGTCGGCATCAAGAGCACCGCGGCGACCTCGGATTCCGACGTCGTCGGCGCGCTGCTGGCCCATGGTGCCGCCGACAGCAGCATCGAGCAGGCGGCCATGGAGTTGCTCCCCACCCTGCGCGGTGCGTTCTGCCTGACCTTCATGGATGAGCACACCTTGTACGCGGCGCGCGACCCGCACGGTGTCCGCCCGCTGTGCCTGGGCCGTCTCGACCGGGGATGGGTCGTCGCCTCGGAGACCGCGGCCCTCGACATCGTCGGTGCGTCGTTCGTGCGTGACATCGAACCCGGTGAGCTGCTCGCCATCGACGCCGACGGCGTGCGCAGTTCCCGTTTCGCCGAGCCGACGCCACGCGGCTGCGTCTTCGAGTACGTCTATCTCGCCCGCCCGGACAGCGTCATCCACGGCCGTTCGGTGCATTCCACGCGTGTCGACATCGGGCGGCGGCTGGCCCGCGAGTTCCCGGCGGTCGGCGACCTGGTGATCCCGGTACCCGAGTCGGGTACGCCTGCGGCCGTCGGGTTCGCCCAGGAGTCGGGGATTCCCTACGGGCAGGGGCTGATGAAGAACGCCTACGTCGGCCGTACCTTCATCCAGCCGTCGCAAACCATTCGTCAGCTCGGTATCCGTCTCAAGCTGAACCCGCTCAAAGAGGTCATCCGCGGCAAACGTCTTGTCGTCGTTGATGATTCGATTGTGCGCGGCAACACCCAACGCGCACTGATCCGGATGCTGCGGGAGGCGGGCGCGGCCGAGGTGCATGTCCGTATCGCGTCGAGCCCGGTGCGCTGGCCCTGTTTCTACGGCATCGATTTCGCCTCGCCCGCGGAACTGATCGCCAACGGCATGGAGTCCGAGGAGCACATGGTCGAGGGCGTCCGGCAGGCGATCGGCGCCGATTCGCTCGGCTACATCAGTACCGAGGAGATGATCGCGGCGACGCATCAGGAGCCGTCGGCGCTGTGTGCGGCATGCTTCGACGGCAACTATCCGATCGAGCTGCCCAAGGAGTCGTCGCTGGGCAAGGCGGTGCTCGAGCAGATGCTCGCCAACGCCGCCGACGACGCCCGGATCGACCCATTGACCGCTCCCAATGACAACGTCAGCGCCGTGATGCGGCCCTGAAGCACTCGGGTAGCGTGTCTCCCGTGAGCGAACAGGATGCGGCTGACGAGAAGTCCACTTCACCTTCCGCGGATCTTCCTTCTGGCGGCCTGTCGTACGCGGGGGCCGGGGTCGACATCGACGCCGGTGATCGCGCTGTCGAGCTGATCGGTCCGCACGCCAAACGCGCCACACGCCCGGAGGTCCTCGGCGGACTCGGCGGATTCTCCGGACTCTTCGCCCTCAAGGGCAACTACCGCGAGCCGGTACTCGCCGCGGCGAGCGACGGCGTCGGTACCAAACTCGCCGTCGCGCAAGCGATCGGCAAACATGACACCGTCGGCCAGGACCTGGTGGCCATGTGCGTCGACGACCTCGTGGTGTGCGGCGCCGAACCGCTGTTCCTGCAGGACTACATCGCCATCGGCAAGGTGGTCCCGGAGACGGTCGCCGAGATCGTCGCCGGCATCGCCGACGGCTGCGTTATCGCCGGCTGCGCACTGCTCGGTGGCGAGACCGCCGAACATCCCGGTCTCATGCGTGACGACCACTACGACCTCTCGGCGACCGCGGTGGGCGTCGTCGAGGCCGACCAGGTGCTCTCGCCGGATCGGGTCCGCGCCGGCGACTCGGTGATCGCACTGGGTTCCTCGGGCCTGCACTCCAACGGATATTCGCTGGCGCGCAAGGTCCTTCTCGACTGGGGCCACATGGATCTCGGAGGCGATGTCGAGGAATTCGGTCGCACCCTCGGTGAGGAACTCCTCGAACCGACACGCATCTACGCACGCGATTGCCTCGCGCTGGCGGCCGAGGCCGACGTTCGGACGTTCGCCCACATCACCGGTGGGGGGCTCGCCGAGAACCTGGCCCGAGTCATCCCATCGGGGCTCGTGGCCGAACTCGAACGCAATACCTGGACTCCCGCACCGATTTTCGCCATGATCGCCCAACGCGGTCGTGTCGAGCAGGCCGAGATGGAACGCACCTTCAACATGGGTGTCGGCATGGTGGCCGTGGTGGCGCCCGAGGACACCGATCGTGCCCAGGCCGTCCTGACCGCGCGCCACGTCGACAACTGGGTGCTCGGCACCATCAAGCGCAATCCCGAGGCCAAGGGTGGATCGGGGCGCGTGAACCTCGTCGGCGATCACCCACGCTTCTGACAAGCGTTACTGCAAGTACCGCCCGGGGAGACGCTGAGAAACCAACGATCACCGGTCCGTTCGCCGAACGCACTCGAGAGTTGCGTTCGATGAACGAACCGGTGATCGCCTGTGGTGGCGCTACCGTGACGACGACGCCGGGGCGGTCGGCGTCAAGGGGTGAGCGAAATGAGGGCGGTCGCGCTCAGGCGCGACGCCACTCGTCCTCTTCAAGCCACTCGTCCACCGGATCCGGGCGGTCTGCCGAATCCGCCGAACCCGACAACTCGCGCTGCAAGCTGTCGAAGTCGGTGTGGGGAGTGGAGTACTTCAGCTGACGAGCAACCTTCGTCTGCTTTGCTTTAGCCCGGCCGCGGCCCATATGGGACCCCCTCGCACAATGACGGGGCGGCCAAACTGGTGGCGGCCCCGTTCTCTCGGTAGTTGAGTATCTCGTGGGCACCAGTTTAGCGCGCGTTTCGCGATTACGCGGATTGCCCCGGCAATGGCACGCCGACCAGCTGCGATGGGGGTTGCCCGGGGCCTTCCCGGTGTGCTCGGGCCGGTGGCCGTCAGACCTTCGCGACGCGGGCGAGATGTCGGCTCGCCTCGCGACGAACCTTCGCGGGTAGGTCGTCGGCGGCCAGCAGGGTCTGTAGGGGCTCGGCGTCGGTGCCGGTCAGCAGATCGCGGACGGTGACTCCGTGGTCCGGGCGGGCGACGACGCGGATCTCGTCGCCGGCCCCGATGCTTCCGGGCGTGAGAACCCGCAGGTAGGTGCCGACGTCACCCTGCTGCATGAACCGTTTGACCCACCGGGGCTCGCCCGCCCACGCGGCGAAGGTCCGGCATGGGGTCCGGGGGATGGTGGTCTCCAGCAGGACGCCGGTCGAGGGATCCTCCGGTGGCCCGACCCACCAGCGTTCGCCGACGAGCGCATCGGTGACGGGCAGGCCGACGACGCGCAGGTTCTCCCCGAACCAGCCGTAGGGCAGGTCGCGACCGAGCTCGTCGGCCCAGCGGCGCGCCTCGCGGTCGTCGTAGGCGTAGACGGCCTGGTCGTGGCCCCCATGGTGTTTCGTGTCACGGACGTGGTCGTTCAACAGGCCGAGCTCGCCGACCTGCACCCGCCCGTCGTGGGGGCGCTTGTCGATGGCGCTGATGCCCGCCCGGCCGAGGTCGACGTCGGCGTGGACCGCGCAGACCGCCAGGACGCGCCCGTCCGGCTGACCCTGGTGCGCCGGCTCGGGCGGTGTCACCGTCATGCCCGTCCGCGGAGGCGTTCGACGGCCGCCCGGCCCGCCTGGACCCGGTCGTCGGCGTCCACGGAGTCGGGATCGACGCGGGCGGCCATCGGGGGTTCGTCGGCGTCGCCATTCACGAGCAACTCGAGGTCGGGGCCGATGCCGCGCTTGAGCAGTCCGAGGGCGATGGGGCCGAGGTCGAAGTGGTCGACGGCGGTGCCGAGGCGGCCGACGGTGCGCCCCCCCGCGGTGATCGGCGTTCCGGGCGGCGGACGGTGATCGGAGCTGCCGTCGAGATGCAGCAGCACGAGTTGCCGCGGCGGCTTGCCGAGATTGTGTACGCGGGCGACGGTCTCCTGACCGCGGTAACAGCCCTTGTCGAGGTGGACGGCGCCGAAACGCTCCGGACCGCCGATCCATCCCGCCTCGTGGGGGATGGTGCGTTCGTCGGTGTCGACGCCGAGGCGCGGGCGTAGGGCGGCGACACGCAGGGCGTCGAAGGCCCAGCTGCCGGCCATCCGTGCGCCGGCCTCGGTGAGCTGCTCCCACCAGCGCAGCAGCAGGAACTCCGGTACGACGAGGTCGACCATCGGCAGCGAGGTGTCGGCGTGCGGTCCCTCCGACAGGGGCGGCATCATCCGCCAGAAGCCGAGCGGCTCGTCCTCGTGATGGGATTCGGGCAGGTCACCGGCCTGATAGGGGGCGGCGTCGGGGTCGATCTCGAGGAGGTCGGCGATCGGTCCGCGCACCGCGTCGGGGCCGATGAGGGTGAGGACCTTGACGTCGGTGCGTGCCGCGGGTTGCACCTTGGCCCAGAAGACCATCCTGGTGAGGAACGTCAGCAGGGCGTCGCCGCGTGCGGCCTCGGTGTCGATCCAGGTGACCTCGTCGACGTCGGTGAGCACGAAATGGTCCTCGACTCGCCCGTTGGCGTCGAGGGACAGCGCCTCGGCACTCGACCGGTCACCGAGGTCGCTCACCTGCTGCGAGCAGATCGTGTTCAGCCAGGTGAGGCGTTCGGGGCCGGGGAGTTCGAGGACCGCACGGTCGGTGCGGTCGACGATGGCCGCGCCGCGGACCGCCGCCCGCTGCTCACCGAGGGGATCGCCGTAATGCCAGGCGACTCCAGTGCCCTGCGGAGTGGTGGGAGTCTCGGGAGCGGCGACCGCGCCCTGGCTGGAATACCTGGTCAGGATGGGTGAGCGGCTCACGGCTCGAGTCTACGCGGCGGGTCGATAGGGTGGCGGCATGTCCCAGCCCGACAAGTCCCAGCCCGCAGTGTCCCAGCCCGCAGTGTCGCAGTCCATCCTGGTGTCCCTCGATGGAACCGTCCTCGATCCCGAGGTCCCGTTCCTGCATGCCGACGATCTGGCCGCGGTGCGGGGCGACGGGATCTTCGAGACGCTGCTGATCCGCGACGGGTGGGCGCGGTGCGTCACCCTTCATCTGCAGCGTCTGGCCCGCTCCGCGGAGATGCTCGATCTGCCCGAGCCGGATGCCGAGAAGTGGCGTTCGGCGATCGAGGTGGCGACGCGCACGTGGGTCGACCGCAACGGTGAGTTCGCCGAAGGTCTTCTACGCCTTGTCTATTCGCGTGGGCGGGAAGCTCATCCGGCAGGCGCGGGTGCCGAGTCCGGGGCGCCGACGGCGTATCTCACGGTCGGTCCGGTCGCCGAGCGGGTCGTCGCGGTCCGGGCGAACGGGGTCTCGGTGATCACCCTGGACCGCGGCTATTCGATCGATGTCGCCGACGCCGCCCCGTGGCAGTTGCTCGGTGCCAAGACGCTCAGCTACGCGACCAACATGGCTGCGCTGCGTCATGCCGCCGACAACGGCTACGACGATGTGATCTACCTCAGCAGCGAGGGTGCGATTCTGGAGGGTCCGCGCTCGACGGTCGTTGCTGTGATGGGGAAGACACTCGTCACCCCGCCGGCCGAAATCGGCATCCTGCCCGGCACCACGCAGGTGGCGACGTTCGCGTTGGCGGCCGAAGAAGGCTGGCAGACCGAGACCCGCGTGCTGCGTCCGGCCGATCTGCTCGAGGCCGATTCGGTGTGGCTGATCAGCAGCGTCACCCTCGCCGCGCGGGTGACCGCGCTCAACGGTCACCCCCTGCCTGTGACGGAAGTTTGCCAGGATTTTATCGATTTGGTCGACCGCGCCATTTCTGCTGACCGATAATGGTCGGTGTCTGCGGGCTCTCCCCGCGGACACCAGCGAGATCCAGCCCACAAATGAACCCAGGTGACGGGACTTTTGGCGCTTGTTCGCGTGAGTGGCCAGGCGTAGCGTCACCGGTATGGTTACTACGTGGTGTAGTAGCCAACTTTCGTCCCGCGTCTCGCAGCCCGAGACGCGACCATGCGATTCGAGGCGACGTTGAACGCTCTGGATTTGTCACGATGGCAATTCGGTATCACGACCGTTTATCACTTCTTGTTCGTCCCGTTGACCATCGGTCTCGCGCCGATGGTGGCGATCATGCAGACGGTCTGGCACAAGACCGGAAACGAGCAGTGGTTACGAGCCACGAAATTCTTCGGGAAGCTGTTCCTGATCAATTTCGCCCTCGGTGTGGCCACCGGTATCGTTCAGGAGTTCCAATTCGGAATGAACTGGAGCGAATACAGCCGGTACGTCGCCGATGTGTTCGGCGCGCCGCTGGCCCTCGAGGGATTGATTGCCTTCTTCCTCGAGTCGACATTTCTCGGCCTCTGGATCTTCGGCTGGTCGCGTCTACCGCGTCGGGTGCATCTGGCCACCATCTGGCTGGTCGCGATCGGCGTGACCGCGTCGGCGTACTTCATCATCGCCGCGAACTCGTGGATGCAGCACCCGGTGGGTGTGGCATTCGACCCGACGCGTAACCGCCCGGCCATGAACAACTTCTGGGCGGTCATCACCAACAACACGACCCTCGCGGCGTTCCCGCACGTGATCGCCGGTGCGTGGCTGACCGCGGCCACCTTCGTCGGCGGCATCGGTATCTGGTGGATGTCGCGAAACATGTGGCGCGCCAAGAAGTTGCGCGTGGCCATCGACACCGGCGACACGAGTGGGATGCCCAAGACCACCTCGCCGAGCCAGATCGATGCCACCCCAGAGGATCTCGAGCGCGACGCCCATCGCCTGTGGCGTCCGGTGACCCGGTTCGCGTGCTGGGTGGCGATCGTCGCCGGCGTGCTGTTGTTCATCACCGGTGACTTCCAGGCGCAGATCATGTTCAAACAACAACCGATGAAGATGGCATCGGCGGAATCGTTGTGCAATACCCAGGAGAATGCCGGGTTCTCGGTGCTCTCGATCGGGCGACAGAACAATTGCGCCGACATCGACCACGTCGTCGAGATCCCGGGCATGCTGTCCTTCCTGGCCACGCATCGCTTCGGTGAAACATTGCAGGGCGTGAATCAGTTGCAGGCGCAATATCAGGAAGCGCTGAACATGCCGGGTCAGAACTTCGCCCCCAATCTGTTCGTCACCTACTGGGGTTTCCGCGCGATGATCACCTGGGCGCTCGGATCGGTCGTGGTGGCCTTCGGTGGACTGTGGTTCACCCGACGAAAGAAGGTGGTCGAATCCAGACGCCTGGGCCTGTTGGCCCTCTGGATGATCCCGACCCCGTTCCTGGCCAACGCATCCGGCTGGATCTTCACCGAGATGGGCCGCCAGCCATGGGTCGTCGCCCCGAACTGGGAGAACAACCTCGACCCGTTGCGCATACACATGCTCGTGCAGGACGGCGTCTCCAACCACACGCCACCGATCCTGTGGGTCACCATGATCGGCTTCACGCTGCTCTACGGCGGGCTGGGTGTGGTGTGGTTCCTCCTGCAACGGCGTTACGCCATCGAGGGTCCCGCGGCATATGACCACATCGCTCCGGAGGTGGAGTCCGACGACTCCGATTCCGATGAGCCCAAACAGCTTTCGTTCGCGTACTGAGGAGCGGGACAGATGTCACTCGAAAACTTCTGGTTCATCGTCGTCGCGGTCCTGTTCATCGGCTACTTCGTCCTCGAGGGCTTCGACTTCGGTGTCGGCATGCTGATGCCGTTCCTCGGTGCGAGTCACACCGGTGGCGACGAGAAGGTCGCGGCCGACGACGACGCCGCCGACCCGGACAAGCGCAGGCGAGCACTGCTCAACACCATCGGCCCGGTGTGGGACGGCAACGAGGTGTGGCTGCTGACCGCCGGTGGCGCGCTGTTCGCGGCCTTCGGTGGTTGGTACGCAACGATGTTCACCGCGTTCTACCTGCCGCTGTTCCTGATCCTGATCGGACTGATCACCCGGGTTGTGGCCATCGAGTGGCGCGGCAAGATCAACGACCCGCGCTGGCGGATGTGGTGCGATGTCGGCATCGGCCTGGGATCGTGGATTCCCGCACTGCTGTGGGGCGTGGCCTTCGCCAACGTCGTCCGCGGTCTGCCGATCGACGCCGCGCACCAGTACACCGGCGGATTCTTCAACCTGCTCAATCCCTATGCGCTACTCGGCGGTGTCACCACGCTGCTCGCGTTCCTGACCCACGGTGCGGTCTTCCTCGGACTCAAGACCAGCGGCGTGCTGCAGCAGGACGCGATGAGATACGCCAAGCTGCTGGCCATTCCGACGTTGGTCGTGGCCGCGGCGTTCCTGCTGTGGACGCAGTTCGCCTACGGCAACGGCTGGACGTGGATCCCGGTGCTCATCGCCGCTGTCGCCGCGCTGGTGATGGTGGCGGCGACCCAGGTGCAGCGCGAGGGCATCGCCTTCCTGGCGACCTCGATCGCCATCGCCGGGACCGTGGCGACGCTGTTCTCGGTGCTGTTCCCGAATGTGCTTCCGTCGACCACTGATTCGGCCTACAACCTGACCGTCGCCAACACCGCGTCGAGTCATTACACGCTGACCGTGATGACGATCGCCGCGCTGATCATGACGCCCATCGTCATCGCCTATCAGGGGTGGACCTACTGGGTGTTCCGCAAGCGCATCAGCGTCGGCCAGATCCCGGCACCCACCGGTCTGTCGTTGAAGGCATGGCAATAGCGGACGCGGACGGGGGTTCTCGACGCGCACGGCGGGCCCGCCCGCCGCTCGATCCCCGCCTGCTCCGGTATTCGCCCGCCACCCGGCGCTATGTGCTGGTGACCGCCTTGCTGGCGGCGATCACCACGGTCGCGGTGATCGTCACCGCGGTGATGACTGCGTCGATCCTCGCGGAGTTGGTGACCGAGCCGGCACGCCGTTCCCTGACCGCGCAGTCGGTGCACCTGTGGGTGCTGGCGGCGGCGGTCGTCGTCCGCGTGCTCACCTCGTTCGGCCACGATCGGTACGCGCATCGGGCCTCGGCGACCGCGATCGCCGAGCTGCGCGCCCGCGCCCTGGATGTGTTGACCGACCCGGACCGCACGCCGCCGCGAGAGCTGGTGCAGCGCCGCGAACACGCGACGACGGTGTTGCTACGGGGACTGGGCGCGCTGGGCCCGTATCTGTCGGGATATGTGCCGGCGCTGATCGTGACGGTTCTGGTCACGCCGACGGTGCTGGCCGTCATCGCCGTCGCCGACTGGCCGTCGGCGGTGATCATCGTGATCACGCTGCCGCTGATCCCGCTGTTCATGATCCTCATCGGACTGATGACACGTGATCGCACCGAGCGCAAGCTCGCGACGATGAGCCGGCTCAGCGCTCAACTGCTCGACCTGGTCACCGGTTTGCCGACGCTGCGCGCACTTAATCGCGCTCGCGCGCCTGCCCGGCAGGTTGCCGACCTCGGACAGGCGCACCGGCGCAGTTCGATGTCGTCGTTGCGGGTGGCGTTTCTCTCCGGCGGGGTCCTGGAGTTCCTCGCGACCATCAGTGTGGCGTTGGTCGCCGTCGGTATCGGCTTGCGTCTGGTGTCGGGCGAGATGACCTTGTACGCAGGTGTTCTCGCACTCATCCTGGCGCCCGAGGCCTACCTGCCGTTGCGGCAGGTCGGTGCGCAGTTCCACAACTCGGTCGACGGGGTGACCGCTGCCGGCGAGGTGCTCGATCTCATCGACTCCGGTTCCGCGGGTGCGGGTGTCGGCCGGACGCGCTCGTGCACCGTTGCCGGAGAACCGATCCGGTTGCTCGACGTCGGTGTGCACGGCCGGGACGGCTGGGCGCCCTACGAGCTCACGGCGACCGCGAATCCCGGTGAGCTGACGGTGTTCACCGGACCCAACGGGTCGGGCAAGTCGACGATGTTCGCCGCCATCCTCGGACTGCTCGCCCCCGACGAGGGGTCGGTGCTCGTCGGGTCGATCCCGGTGGCCGAACTCGAACCCGACGCCTATCACGAGCAGGTCGCGTGGCTGCCCCAGCAGCCGGTTGTGGTGCCCGGCACAGTCGCCGACAACCTCGCCCTCTTCGGCGCACTCGATCCGGCGCAGCTCCACCGAGCCTGCGCCGCAACGGGTTTCGACGAGGTTCTGGCCTCGTTGCCGGACGGCGCCGACACCGTGCTCGGTACCGGGGGCGTCGGGCTGTCCGCGGGACAGCGGCAGCGACTCGCGCTGACCCGGGTGCTGGCCTCACCGTCGCCGCTGCTGCTGCTCGACGAGCCCACCGCACACCTCGACGCCGCGAGCGAGGAGTCGGTGCTCGCCGCGCTGGCCGCGCGGGCGCGCGCCGGTGACACCGTGCTCGTCGTCGCGCATCGCGATGTGGCCCGCGCCAACGCCGACCACGTCGTCGAACTCCCGGAGGTGCTCGGTGTCCGCTGATCTCGCTGAGACCTCTGGTGTCTCAACAAGCACTGGGCGGCATCGCGATCCGTTGCTCCGCGCGTTGGGATTCCTCGGTCTGCGCACCCGGCCGGTGCTGTGGTCGCTGATGCTCGGCGTGGCCGGTGCCCTCTCGGCGCTGGGGCTCGCTGCGCTCTCTGCGTGGCTGATCACCCGAGCCTGGCAGATGCCGCCGGTGCTGTACCTGTCGGTCGCGATCACCGCCGTTCGCGCGCTGGGCATCTCGCGGGGACTGTTCCGGTATCTGGAGCGGCTGGCCACCCATGACCTCGCACTCGGCGCGATGGCGACCGCACGCGAACGGCTGTACGTGGCGTTGGCGTCGGGATCGCCGGCCTACTCGGTGACCCTGCGCCGCGGAGATCTGTTGACCCGCACCGGAGATGACGTTGACGAGATCGGCAATGCGCTCATCCGGGCGTTCATTCCGATCGGCGTCGGGTTGACGACCTCGGCGGCCGCGGTGGCGATCATGGCGTTGGTGTCCGGCTGGGCGGCACTGGTCCTCGCGATCGCCCTGATCGTCTCCGGGGTGATCGCGCCCTGGCTGGCGGCCCGCGGCTCCGATCGTGCGCTCGGTGACGCCGCCCGCGCGAACACCGCGGTCGCCGAGGCGACCACCACCGCCCTGTGGCATGCGCCCGAGCTGGTCGTCTCCCGGCGGCGGCGCAGCGTGCTGGTGACCGCCCGGCAGGCCGACGCCGAGGCGATCCGGGCTGCCGACCGGGGCGAACGCATCGAAGCCCTGGCCGCCGCGGCGACCCCACTCTCGTTGGGGGCGTCGCTGATCGCGGCCTGCGTCATCGGGATCGGCCTCGCCTCGGGGGTTTCCGGCTCGCTGGCCGGCGTGTCGAGTACCACCGGCCTGCTGACGCCGATGGTGCTCGGCGTGTTGATCCTGTTGCCGCTGTCGTCCTTCGAGTCCACGGCGCCGCTGACCGAGGCGGGAATCCAACTCGAGCGCAGTCGGCAGAGCGCCGCACGGGTGATGGCACTCGTCGACGGGGCACGCCGGATCGGCGAGGACTCGGCGGTCGGGGATGCGGCGATCGACGACATCGCTGTGCACGCCGCGCCCGCGACGCTGCGCCTCGACGCTCTGCGCTGGGGGTGGTCGGATGCGGCCGTGCTCGGCCCCGAGGCGGGTGTGACCGCAACGCTGACGCCGGGTGCACGGATGGCCGTCGTCGGACCCAGTGGTATCGGCAAATCGACGCTGCTGTTGACGATGGCCGGTCTGCTCGATGCCCGCGGTGGGTTGGTAACGGCCGCCGACGAAGCCGGGCAGCAGCTGACAATCCGTTCGGCGACATGTTATTTCGCCGAGGAGGCGCACATCTTCTCCACGTCGCTCGAGGAGAACCTCCGCGTCGCCCGCGGGGATGTGACCGTCGAGGAGATGCACGCGGCGCTCGTCGAGGTGGGTTTGGCCGACTGGGTGGCCGAACTGCCCGGCGGGCTCGGCACCGAACTGACCGGCGGCGCCGAATCGCTCAGCGGTGGCCAGCGCCGGCGACTGCTGCTTGCGCGGGCGTTGCTGCACCGTGCGCCGATCGTGCTACTCGACGAGCCGACCGAGCATCTCGACGCCGCCGACGCCGAGCGCCTGCTGGCACGGATTCTCGACCCGTCGTCGGGCATGTTCGCCCCGGATCGCACCGTGGTGGTGGTGACGCATCAGCTGCCGGCGACGGCGCTGCATCCCGGGCGTGCCGAGTCGGTTCGGGTGGTCGACCTCAGCCCGGTCGCGCACTGACGTGACATCTCCCCTGTGAAACCCCCCGGAACGAAAACCTGTTGCCGGGCTTGAGGTTGCGGCGTAGTTTCGTCGGTACACATGGAAGGAGGTGGTCCGAAGTTGATTGGCACACGGACAAGTGAGGTGACCATCCGCTGACGCGGAGATCCATCTGATATCCCTCGATCGATCCCTCGCATCGGCGAATACCAGGTGGTCACCCGACCCCCGCACCCGACCTGGTCCGGTCGCTCGGCCCGAATTCCCGGGCGGTGCGGGGGTCGTTCCATGTGTGGGGTCCGTCGGGGTGAACCCCCGGGTTTTCGGGTAGTGCACTACTCGTGTTCGGGCTGTTCGGCCGGTGTGGACTGGCACACAGATCAGCTCACCAACGCGGGAGACGTCATGAACACCGGGATCCTGGATTCGTCAGCAACTGCCTCATCGGCAACCGTGGGCATTGCGACCGCATCGACGCGGGAGTTCTCGGTACCCACCGGCGGGTTGTCGCGCTTTCTCACCCCGGGCGATCGCGACTGGAACGACGACGGCGCGGGTACCTGGATCGCGGGGTACGCCGGCGGGCTCACGTACACGTTGACTGCCGATTCCGTGGACTCGCGTCTGACCCTGCACAACCGCGGCCGCACCGATCTCGCCGTACTCTCGATTCCCGGCTTCACCGCGATGTCGGGTGCCCGGCTCACGCCACTGAGCGCAGGTTCATCGGCGACGTTGCCGGACAACGAGTTCCACGTCCTGCAGGCCGAACGCCGCGGCGGGCGGCCGGTCATCGTCGGTCAGATCGTCGACGACGGCGAGCCCGCCTTCCTCATCCACCCACCACGGCCCGACGAGGTCGACTGGCTGCGGATGCCGGGTGCGGACGAGTTCTGGACGCCGTACTCGCCGGCACCGTCGGCCGGGCCCGGTCAATCGGGTGGGGCGTCCCGCAGCGCCGCCGAACCGCACAGCGCCACAGGCTTTCACGACGCCACGGACGCCGGGGTGTGCTGCGAGAGTGTCGCGGGGATGGCCGTGGTCCACAATCGGGGGCCGCGACGGATCGCGGTGCTGATGACCGGGCTCGGCGGGGCCTTCGACCTCGTCGTCGCGCTCCCCGGGGAATCGATCCCGATCCCACCGGGCCCCGGCATCCACTATGTGCAGGCGGCGCGGGATTCCGGGCGGCCGGTCGTCGTCGACGTCATCCATGTGCGCCCCTGAAGTGTATGACGCCTGATGTGTATGACGTTCGTGTGTATGACGTTTCCGGCGGAAACCGGGCAAATCGTCATACTGATCGACCTTCCGGGTGACATGGGGGGATTGGCGGTAGCGTATGCGCGGTGAATGAACCGGGGAGCCCTTATTCGAATCCGTACCCACAGCAGCCGCAGTACCCACAGACCCAGCAGTGGGGTGGCGGCCAGTATCCGGGCGGCTACGGGGTGCCCGGTGCGTATCCCGGTGCGTATGGGGCAGCACCGTTCACACCACCGCCGAAGCCGCCGCTGCGCCACGTCGCGCTGACGCGGACGTTCGCTGCGTGCACGATGCTCGCGTGGTTGCTGATCGGTGTTTTCGGGTTTCTCACCTTCGCGACGGTGACCGCAAACGACGGCGGCGACTCGACGTTCAACGGATGGGCTCACTGGACCTCGCAGGGTGAGGGACTGCCACTGATGGGCGGATCGCATGCGGTCGTCTTCCCAGGGGTGCTACTGCCCCTACTCATCCTCTTCCCGACGCTGCTGTCGTCGATCCTCATCCTGTGCAACGTCGCTCGGCGCGGATTCTCCGCGGTGAACGTGGTGTTCGGGGTCATCGGTGCGGGTGTGGCGACGGTCGCCGTCGTCGATCCCTCGGCAGTGGTCGGCACTTTCGACAACGACTCGTCGCAGTATGTCGACGCCCACTACACATTCTCGGCCGGACCCTCGGCGATCCTGAATGTGGTGCTCGGCGTCGTGGTGGTGCTGCTGGGGATCGGCGGAATCATCTGGGGTGGCAAGGCGCCCGCGCCGGCGCCTGTCTATGCACCGCCGCCGGTGTGACGGCGCAGCAGTTCAGCCGACGCAGCAGTTCAGACGACGCAGTTCAGCCGACGTGACGCCGCAGCTTGGCCGACAGGCGCGGGGTGAGGTCGCCCTCGGCGTCGACGCGTTCCTCGACGTAGGCGAGATCGCCGTCGGGCACGATGCCGTAGAGACGCTTGGCGCCGCCGGTGTGCTTGCCCGACTCGGAGCGGATGACGACGTCGGTGGTCAGATTCCACGACGTCTGGTTGAGCGGGCGGCCGTAGTACAGCTCGATGGAGCCCTCGGCGTGGGTGAGGAGGAGTTCGATGCTGTCGTCCTCGCCGATCCGCCAGAAGCCGGCCTCACGCAGATCGGGGCGGACGAAGTTCCCGTCCTCGTCGATCACCCACGAACGGGCCTCCCAGTTGAGGAAGTTCTGTCCGTCGTGGCTGGCCACGATCTGCTGGGCGAAGTGGTAGTCGTTGCCGCTGACCGGGTCGTGGCCCTCACCCTCGCCGCGCCAGACTCCGACCATCGGCAGGAGGGCGAGCAGGCCCGGATGCAGGTCGGCGCCGATCCGCAGATTGGCGGTGTCGGCGGGCAACGGCAGATCGTCCCACGAGGGTGTGTTGCGTTCGCGGCTGCCGGATTCGGCGGCACGGACCTCGGCCTGGTTGATCGCCTCGTCACCCGACCGACGTGGGGTATCGGCCCCGTCGGGGTCGGGTTGTCCGTCGGACGGCAGGGTCACGATTCGTCGTTGACCAGGCGGTAGATCACGTACAGCGTGAACCAGATGATCAGCAGCGTTGCCAGACCCAGCAGGATTTCGAAGAAGAGGACCACGGGTGGGAGTTTACCTCTCGGGGTGTGCGCGGACGTCGTCGGTCCGGCCGAGTGAAAGATGAATCACGGGCCGCCCTGGGAAGACCCGAGGAAGAACAGGTGAGAACGCCGACGGCCCGGCCACCGCGAGGGTGACCGGGCCGTCGGGAGTCCGCGTGGACCTACTTGCTGACGGTGATGTCGTGCGTGTGCACGCCGGGTCCGTCCGGGCTGACGGTGACGTCACCGTTGCCGACCGAGCTCAGCGCACGCAGCGTCCACTTGCCGGGCGCGGCGAAGAAGCGGAAGTCGCCGGTGGGGCTGGCGACGACCTCGGCGGTGAACTCACCGGTCTCGTCGAGCAGCCGCACGAACGCACCCGCGACGGGGCTCCCGGAGTTGTCGGTGACCTGTCCGGTCAGGACGGTCTCCTTCTCGACATCGACGCCCGCGGGCAGCTTCTGTCCCTGCTTGGGTGCAGCACACATGATTACTTACCTTCTCCCAGTTCAACCGGAACGCCGACGAGCGAGCCGTATTCGGTCCAGCTGCCGTCGTAGTTCTTGACGTTCTTGTGGCCCAGCAGCTCCTGCAGAACGAACCAGGTGTGGCTGGAACGCTCGCCGATGCGGCAGTAGGCGATGGTTTCCTTCTCACCGTCGAGTCCGGCGTCCTTGTAGAGCTCGGCGAGTTCGTCGTCGCTGCGGAAGGTGCCGTCCTCGTTGGCGGCCTTGCTCCACGGCACGTTGATGGCACCGGGGATGTGGCCCGGACGCTGGCTCTGCTCCTGCGGCAGGTGGGCAGGGGCGAGGATCTTGCCGGAGAACTCGTCGGGGCTGCGCACGTCGACGAGGTTCTTGGCGCCGATGGCGTCGACGACCTCGTCGCGGAAGGCGCGGATCGAGTTGTCCGGATCGGCGGCCTTGTACTCGGTGGCCGGACGGCTCACGGCATCGGTGGACAGCGGACGGCCGTCGAGCTCCCACTTCTTGCGGCCGCCGTCGAGCAGCTTCACGTCCTGGTGGCCGTAGAGCTTGAAGTACCAGTAGGCGTACGCCGCGAACCAGTTGTTGTTGCCGCCGTAGAGCACGACGGTGTCGTCGTTGGCGATACCGCGCTCGGAGAGCAGCTTGGAGAACTGCTCGCGATCGACGAAGTCACGACGAACCGGATCCTGCAGGTCGGTCTTCCAGTCGAGCTTGACCGCGCCCTCGATGTGGCCGCCGTCGTAGGCGCTGGTGTCCTCGTCGACCTCGACGAACACGACCTTGTCGGTGTGCAGGTTCTGCTCAGCCCAATCGGCGCTGACCAGGACGTCGGAACGTGCCATGGGTGTTTCCTCCCGTAGATGTGGGTATCGGGTGTGGTGGAGATGAACGTGAAACAGCGATGAAGGCGATCGGCGTCGGACGCCGACGAACTTCGGCGGATGATGACGGCGTGATCGGCGGAGAGCCCGGGATCTCGGTGGACGGCGTCGTCATGGGAAACGCGCCTGGACCGGCCGGCATCGAGTGACCGTGCGACTCGGGCGGGACGGGGCCGGCGCGAGCGAGACGATCACATAGTGATGCGACAGCAACAGTCGGCGACTCGACAGAAGTCGATCGCCCGGCGGCGGGTGAGCATGAACTCACGGCGCTGTTGCATGTCCACGAGGGTACAACAGCGAGCGGTGTCCGCCACAAGCGTGTCCCCGGCCCGGCCGTGGTTGCGATCGTCGAGGTCAGAAGCGCGCGGGCAGCAGGTCGCGTGGCCCGGACCCGGCGGTGAGCAGGATGTCGCTGCCCGAGCTGTGCGCTCCGGTCGCCGGCAGGTCCCATGGCATGGGCAGCAGCGGCAGTGTTGCGGTGAAACGCCCGAGCACGGCCGCGCGCCGGGCGGCCTGGTCGGCGCCGACGAGTTCCGGTGCGTCGACGTGCTTTTCGGGGCCGGTGTAGAAGCCCGTCGCCTGCAGGTGCAGCCGGCCGTCGCGCACCGATACCTCGACGGTGACACTGACCCTGGTCCGTGGGCCCGGGTACTCCGAGGCCGACGGTGCGCGCTGCGGGCTCGGCGTCGCACCGGTCGGCGGAGCCGAGGTCGGCGGCAGGGCCACCGATCCGGTCAGCACGATCCCCGAGGTGCGTTCGAGGTTGCCGAATTGGGGTCCGCCGCCGCCGACACGGTCGGGGCCGGCGGGGGTGTTGACGGTGAGGTCCAGGATGCCCAGCATGCGGCCCAGATTCACCGAGTCCAGCCGTGAGTAGGCGGCGATCGAGTCGGTGTGCAGGGTGTCGGCGGGCCCGATGTCGAAGCCGTCGGGGACCCGCAGCGCCCCGAGTGTCGCCCCGAGTTCGGCGAAGCAGGGGCCGGCCGCCGGATACGAGCAGCCCTGCGGGATCGGCACCCCGCGGGCGGTGATCGTGGCGCCGGTGAACTCGCCCGAGGAGGCGTGGGTCAGGAACGGGAAGCCGCCGAGCGTCACCTCAGGCCGGTAGGTGATACCCGGCGCACTCGCGAGGGCCGTCGAGAGGCGATGTTCGCCGCGACTTGCCGCGACGGTGTCGACGATCACCGCGACGGCACCGAGGACGACGACGAGCGCGAGCGTCACCAGAAGCGTGCGTCGGAGCCGATGTCGCGAGGGTGCGGGGGTCGCTGCGTCCGAGGTCACGGCCTCCGAGTCTGCCTTGTTAACAGCCGAGCGTGACATTGCGGTTATTCTGTCATCTGTCGCGCACATGTTGGTAAGGCAGAGTAAACATGCTCTTTCAGGCGCGATCGGTGGATCGCCTCAACGTCGAGGTGGCCGGGAGACGGGGTACGACCATCCCCGAGGCCCCCTGCCTCGGGACGTAAGGTGCGCGAGGCGCGACGAGGAAGATCGGAGAAGGACGTGGATCTCCTGTTGTTGACCGCCGATCCGAACCCGGAGGCGGTATTGCCGTCCCTATCGCTGCTCGCGCACACCGTGCGGGTGGCGCCGACGGAGGTGTCGTCGCTGATGGAGGCGGGTAACGCCGACGTCGCGATCGTCGACGCCCGCACCGACCTGGCTGCGGCCCGCGGACTGTGCCGGCTGCTCGGCAGCACGGGATCGGCGGTGCCGGTGGCCGCGGTGCTCACCGAGGGTGGATTGGTCGCGGTGAATGCGGATTGGGGACTCGACGAGTTCCTGCTGCCCGCAACCGGCCCCGCGGAACTCGACGCCCGCCTGCGCCTGCTCGTCGTGCGCACCCGCGGCGTCAGCGCCGAGGAGGCCTCCGGCAAGGTCACTCTCGGTGAGCTGGTGATCGATGAGGGCACCTACACCGCCCGCCTGCGCGGGCGCCCGCTGGATCTGACCTACAAGGAGTTCGAGCTCCTGAAGTATCTGGCGCAGAACGCCGGTCGTGTCTTCACCCGGGCGCAGTTGCTGCAGGAGGTCTGGGGATACGACTTCTTCGGCGGCACCCGCACCGTCGACGTCCACGTCCGGCGCCTGCGCGCGAAACTCGGCAGCGACCACGAGTCGTTGATCGGCACCGTCCGTAACGTGGGCTACAAGGCCGTGCGCCCGACGCGCGGCCGCTCCGCCTCGGCGGAGACCGCCGACGACGAGACCGCGGACGCGGGAGACGAACTCCCCGGCGAGGACCTCGGCGACATCGGCGACACCCGGATCGATCCCTTCGACGAGGAGTTCAGTGCCCCCTGAGGTCGAGGTCCCCGAGGTTGACGTCATCGAGTCCCTGACGCCCGAGATGGCCGCCCACGCACACCGTCTCGTCGCGGCAGCGACCGCGGCCGACGGGGTGGCGCCACTGTCGGAACAGGCCGTCCTCGCCATCGACGGTGCCGGCGTGGGCGTTCGACACGTCATCAGCGCGGCCGGCTACGCCAACATCGTTGCCGGCCGTGACGACGAGCAGGCGATGATCGAGGCCGTCGTCGATCCTGAACAGCGTCGCAGGGGGCACGGCCGGGCACTCCTCGAAACCGCCTTCACGGCGGCGCGCGAACGTGCCGGCGCCGCCCCCACCTCGGACGCCGTGCGGGCCTGGGCGCACGGCGATCTCCCGGCCGCGCAGGCGTTGGCCGCATCGCTCGGGCTGCAGCGTCGGCGAGAGTTGTTGCAGTTGCGGCGAACCGGTGGAGCCGATGGCCTACCCGCCCTCGACGTCCCCGCCGACATCGAATTGCGCACCTACGCAGGGTCTTCGGATGACGCGGAGATCCTTCGCGTCAACAACGCCGCCTTCGCCTGGCACCCCGAGCAGGGTGGGTGGGCCCCCGAGCAGATCACCGAGCGGGTGGCATCGGACTGGTTCGACCCGGCCGGGTTGTTCCTGGCGTTCGACGCCGCGGCCGGTGCCGGCGAATCAGATCGCCGACCGCTCTTGGGTTTTCACTGGACCAAGACGCAGGGGCCGGGGCTCGGCGAGGTCTACGTCGTCGGTGTCGATCCGGCCGCGCAGGGTCGCGGTCTCGGGCGGCTGCTGACGCTGGCGGGTCTGCACTACTTTGCCGAGCGGGGTGTCGACGAGGTGCTGCTGTACGTGGAGGGTGACAACACCGCGGCGCTGCACACCTATGAGCGATTGGGCTTCACCCGCTACGCCATCGACGTCGCCTATGGGTGAGCCGGCCCCGGCAACAGGTGGTCGTCGTTCGAGCTCTACCGGGGTGACCCGCTTCGGTGTGATTCGGCGGGGTGTGATCCGGTGGAGTGTGATCCATTGGGTGACAACGATTGTCGGCGTGGTGCTGGTCGGTGCGGGCGCCGCCGGGGTGGCCGCCCATCATTCGCCGCTGACCAGCTCGACGGCCAGCCGGATCGCCGCGTTCACGCCGTTGCTGGTGTTGGCCTCGATCGTCGGGTTGGCCGCGCTGCTCGCCGCACGGCGCCGGCTCGGTGCGGTGCTCGCGACCTTCGTGGTGGCGGCCGGCGTGGTGACCCAGGTACCGCTCTACGTCGGCTCGGCGTCGGCGCGGGCCGATGATCTCGTGGTCATGCAGGCCAACATCTACCTCGGCGCCGCCGACACCGACGCGCTGGCCGACACGGTGCGCGCCGAGAAGGTCGACATTCTGACCGTCGTCGAACTCACCGACGCGGCGCTGACGCGCCTACGCTCCTCGACTCTGGCTGCGACGCTGGGGTATTCGTTCACCCACGCCCTGCCCGACGGCCGGGGGATCGGCATCTTCTCCCGGTTCCCCCTCGTCGAGGGTATGGTGCTGGAGCATTTCCGCCTGGGGAACGTGCGCGCGGTGGCCGACATCGACGGCCACGGCCGCCACGCCGTCTACGCACTGCATCCGTTGCCGCCGTGGCCGGAGCCGGCCTGGCGCTGGCAGTCCGAACTCTCCCGACTCTCGTCGATCCTGAACGCGGAGACACTCCCGACGATCGTCGGCGCCGACATGAACTC
This sequence comes from Gordonia polyisoprenivorans NBRC 16320 = JCM 10675, assembly GCF_000241325.1. Taxonomy (GTDB): domain Bacteria; phylum Actinomycetota; class Actinomycetes; order Mycobacteriales; family Mycobacteriaceae; genus Gordonia; species Gordonia polyisoprenivorans. The sequence goes on from NZ_BAEI01000010.1 coordinate 29,717, forward strand.
CACCTGGGATCATCGGCAGTTCCGAGAGTTGTTGCGCGGCCACGGTCCCGACGGATCACCGGGCCTGCTCGACGCCGCCGAACTCACCGGCGCGGGCGCCGCCGCCACGTACCCCGCGAACCGTCGGATACCACCGATGCTGGGGATCGATCACGTCATGACCCGCGGCGGGCCGGTACCGACGTCGCTGCGTACGGTGGACCTACCGGGATCCGATCACCGCGGCGTGGTGGCCACGGTGCGTCTGCGCCGATAGCGGGCCGTCAGGCCACCGCGGGGGTGGCGGGCGCACCGAGCAGCGGCAGCAGGAGATCGGCGGCGATCTCGGCCTCCGCGGCCAGCGGCCAGCCCGACAGAATCCAGATGTCGATACCGGCCTGTGCGGCAACGGTGTTCATCGCGCGGGCCACGTTCTCGGCGCTGCCGACGAAGTACGTTCCGGTGCCCTTGCCGGCGATGTCGAAGGGAGGTTCGGCGGCGGTCCAGGTGGTCAGCCCGGCGGCCATGCTCGGGGCGAACTCGAGTAGGTCGCGCCCGGGGATGCGCCCGGCACGCAGGGCGTCGATACGGCCCTGCACCTGCGGGTCGGGACTGGTGATCTCGTCGAGCCCGGGGAAGCCGAAGCTGCGCAGGTTGCGGTCGGCCGTCGCGAGCACCGTCTCCGGGCGTGTGCGGGACAGCTGATCGGAGAACCGCTCCCACGCCTGCTCGTCGGTCTCGCGCACGATGACGCTGGCGAGCACGCCGAAGCGCAGCGACCGGCCGCTGCCTGCGGCGGCGTCACGGACCCGGGTGAACAGTGTCGACAGGTCCGCAGGTGCCGACATGAACGACAGGTACACGTCGAGGACCTCGGCCGCGTGGGCAATGCCCTCCGGTGATGCGCCGGTTCCCCAGACCTCGATGCCGCCGGGCTGTCGGGGGCCGGGGATCGCGGGCTTGTATCGCGGTCCGTAGGAGAAGAATTCGCCGTCGTAGGCGTCGGTGGCGTCGGCGTAGAGACGTTTGACCTGGGTCCAGTATTCGGCCGAGAGCCGGTACCGCTGCGCCTTCGAGGCGTACTGGCCGTACCGGGCGAGGACGGCGTCGGCACCGTTGACCTGATTGAAGATCAGGCGCCCGCCCGAGTACTGGTCGAAGACCTGTGCCTCCTCGGCGAGCATCGCCGGTGGCTTCACGCCCGGGTACACCGGGATCAGAAAGCGCAGATTCTCGGTCTCGGGGACGAGCGCGATCGGTTCGCGCGCGGTGGTCAGTGCCCCGCCGTAGCCGAACCGGTCGAGGGTGCGGGCCTGATGCCGGATCACCTCGAAGGTGGGTTCGGTCCGCAGCGACGGTTCCCACGGGACGTCACCGTCGGTCGGATTGATGTACCAGAAGACCTCGGGCGCCATGGAAGATGAGGTTAGCCTATCCTGTTTTCGTGGACGCAACCGACACCTCGCCGATCAGCGCGGGGGCGCCGCTTCGGCCGGCCGCGTATCTCTCGAGGATCGGCGTGACCGATGTCGCCGCCGACCCGGCGAACCTCGTCGTCGCGATCGCCACCGCGCAACATCGACGAATCCCGTTCGAGAATCTCGGCATTCACCTCGGGACACCCGTCGAGGTGGACCCGCACGTCATCGTCGACAGGCTCGTCGACGGCCGTCGGGGCGGGATCTGCTACGAACTCAACGGGCTGCTGCTGCTCGCGTTGCGTGCGTTGGGTATCGATGCGGACGTCGTCGGCGCAAGGGTGGAGTCGGCCGCCGGTCTCGGCCCGCCGCTCGGGCACATGGCCGTGCTGGCGCAGGTCGGCGGAGAGCCGTGGCTCGTCGACGTCGGATTCGGTGGCGAGATGGTCTGCCGGCCCATCGACCTGGCCTCGGTCGCCGAACGCCGTATCGAATGCGAGTCGGCGGCCTACCTTCTGGAGCCGTACACGCGGGAACTCGCCGAGTTCGAGGCGATGGCCTGGTGGCACAGCACCTCGCCGCGGTCACGATTCACCGGCTCGCTCATCGCCACCCTGCCCGTCGACGGCGGGCGGGTGAGCATCACCGGCGGCGCCGATGACTATCGGCTGATCGTCACCGACGCGCGGGGAACGCGCACCGAATCCGACCTCGATCACCCTGCGGCGCTCGACGTGTGCCGCCGGGTGCTCGGCCTCGATGTCGACGAGTTACCTTCGCTACCACTCGGTTCCGCGCGCGACCGGTCTCACTCCGGGCGCCACGGGGTGGGGAACGGCAACCCCAGATAGACCTCGCCGAGGGCCTGCTGCTCGGCACGCGAGGCGACCCACCGGGTCAGCTTCGCGTGCCGCAATCCCCAGTCGAACGGGTCGTCGGTGAAGCGGTGCAGCACCGACGTCAGCGTCCAGGAGAAGTTCTGCGCCTGCCAGATCCGCGGCAGCGCGGTGTCGGTGTAGCTCTCGAGGCGGGTGCGGTCACCGTCGCGGTAGAACACCCCGAGGGCATGGGACAGCACGCTCGCGTCCGACACGGCAAGGTTGAGCCCTTTGGCGCCGGTCGGCGGCACGATGTGGGCGGCGTCGCCGAGCAAGAACAGCGAACCGTGCTGCATGCGTTCGGTGACCACGCTGCGCAGCGGTGCGAGGCTGCGGTCGAAGATCTCTCCGGTCTGCAGTTCCGGGTGGTCGTCGGATGCACTGCGCCTGCGTAATTCGGCCCAGATGCGTTCGTGGGGCCAGTCGGCGAGATCGGTGTCGGCCGGCACCTGCAGGTACTGGCGCGTGATGTGTGTGCCGCGCATGCTGTGGACCGACAGTCCGTCGGGGTGGGCGCAGTACATGCCTTCCTCGGTCACCGGGGTGGTTCGGGCCAGGATACCCAGCCATGCAAAGGGATACACGCGTTCGATGGTGCGCACCGACGACGGCAGCCGGGTCCGGGAGACCCCGTGGAAGCCGTCGCAGCCGGCGACGAAGTCGGCGGTCAGGCGATGAGTGCGGCCGTCGACGGTGTAGGTGACCTCGGTGGTGGGGCCGTCCGTCGGGCCGATCTCGACGTCGGCGGCGTCGAACACCAGCGGCAACCCGGCCGCCGTGCGTGCGTCGATGAGGTCGGCGACGATCTCGGCCTGTCCGTAGACGAAGGCGTTGCGCCCGGTCAGTCGGTGGAAGTCGAGGTGGTGTGTGCGGCGGTCGTAGCGCAGGTAGAAACCGTTGTGGCGCAGCGCTTGTACGTGTAGCCGGTCGGCCACGCCGAGTTCGGTCAGGGTGTCGACGGTGGTCTGTTCGATCACGCCGGCGCGAACCCGGGCGCGCACGTGCGCCTCGTCTCGCGCCTCGAGGACGACGGCGTCGATACCCTGACGGTGCAACATCATCGCCAGCGACAAACCCGCCGGGCCGGCACCGATGATCGCGACCTGACAACGTATGAGGGGACTCCTGGGCATGAGGGGACTCCTGGGGTGTGGGTGCCCGGCCGGCACGCGCTCAGGTGAGCGCGACCAGGGCACGGAGACGATCGGGCAGGGCGGCGAGTGCGTCGGCGACCGCGGCCGAGGACACCGCGTCGTCGAAATAGGCTGCGGCCACCGACATCCCGCCTCCGACGAGTGCGGTCGTCACGGTGAGGCCCTGCGGCGTCGGGGGATCGGCGACCGAGAACACCCGCGCCCGCTCGTCGGCCAGCCACGTCCAGCGGTGATCGCGGCCCGGCACGGTACCCACACTCGAATGCAGCAGCGGCACCGGCACATCGGTGAGTACCGCGGGCGGTGGGTCGGCTGTGCGCCGGGAGGACGCGAGCGTCTTGACCGAGGTGATCGCCAGGTTGGCGATGGGCCGCCCCATCCGTGCCGACGCCGTCAGGGCGCGCTGGAGCTCGACCGGATCGCTGCCGGGCGGAACCGCAAATGCCAGTCCGGCAGAGAAATTCGCGAGCGTGTTCCGTGCGCGGGGGAGGTACACGCGGGCGTCGAAGGGGGCGGTGATCGTCGGATGTAGATCGACACCGGCCTCGGTGAGCGCATCGACGAGCGCGACGGTGGTCAGTGCGTACATCCCCACCCCGGGACAGTCACGGTCCCGGGCGGCGCGGACCTCGGCGACCGTGGCCGCGGGGACGTGGGCGAGGGTGGCGCGTGGACGGCGGCCGGTTGCGGCGTCGACACCGCCGACGGTGCCGGAAGGACCGGGTACCGACGCCGCTTCGCCGGTGGTCCGGACTCCTCCGGGCTCGGTCGGCGCCCGACGTAGCAGCCGCGCCAGCGCGACCACGCGGCGTGGGTCGGCGCAGACCGCGGCCGAGGCCAGCGCCAGCGGCGGTGTGCGGTGGCCGAATCGGCGCCACGTCCGGCGATCGTGTGGATCGGTGGACCCGAGGATCACCGAGACGACGACGTTGAGCAGGGTGGCGTCCCCGAGACCGTGATCGAAGTCGATGGCGATGTACTCGTGGCCCAGGACGACGCGCAGGGGCCGATCCGAGCTGCTGCGGACCTCGTCGAGCAGGCGCAGCGGCTCGTCGTCGCCGCCGCTCGCCCGCACCTCGCAACCACCGGCGCGGGGATCGTGGGTCCAGCGTGCACGTGTCGGAGAGGGGTGCAGGCCCACCCGCGTGAACGGGCCGGCCGCGGCCATCGCACGCACTCGCTCGCGAACCTGAGCCACGGACGGGACCTCGACGGGTCCCACGACCAACGCCGAGCGCCGGCGGCTGTGGTGGCGGTCGAGGGCCGCAGTGCGAATGGATCCCTGGGTGATGGTCCCTCGACGGACGGGCCCGCGTGGCATCGCGACCCGAGATGTCGGGAGTGCGGGATCGGGGGTTCGCTGCGTCGCCATGAGAATCGTGACAACTTTACCAAGCCTTACCTAAATTGAGTGCGCCGGGATGGGCTTTGCGCTGGTGCGCACCGGACGGCAACCCGGCATTCACCGCGTGCTCACCCGGGTGGCGGCCGCGGGCCGCGGGCCACGCGTGGCACGTGGCCCGCAGTGTGGGCGTGTCGAGCGCCACAGCGATCCGAAATGGGACGTATCGGTCCAGCTCCGAGGGGTGATTGTCCGATCTGCGCATCCGGTCGGAACGCAAGGTGGCCGGAATCGACATGTCCGAGTCGTCCAATTCATCTTCCGTTCACCTTTCGTCGGGGGACCGTCCATCACTGCCCCATAAAGTCAGCTCGACCGGGCAGGGTCGCATGGCCGGACTGCCGTGTTTTGATGCTGGAGGAACCAGAAGTGAAATTGAGTCGTACAGGTGCTGTTGTCGCCGCCATGGCGGCCAGCTCGGCCCTCATTCTCGGCGCGTGTAGCAGTAACGCGGACAAGGGGACCACCAGCGCGGCACCCGCGTCGGCCGTCGCCAATGTCAAGTGCGAGGGCAAGCAGTCGCTCAAGGCCAGCGGCTCGACCGCCCAGGCCAACGCGATGAAGATCTTCTCCACGTCGTTCGCCAAGACCTGCCCGGGGTTCGAGCTCGCCTACGGTGGCGGTGGCTCGGGCCAGGGTGTCTCCGACTTCACCCAGGGCCTCACCGACTTCGGTGGCTCCGACTCCCCGCTCAAGGGTGACGAGATCAGCAAGGCCGCCGCGCGCTGCACCGGCTCCGAGGCCTGGCAGCTGCCGTTGGTCTTCGGTCCGATCGCGGTCGCCTACAACGTCGACGGGGTCAGCGACCTCGCACTGTCCGGCCCGACGCTGGCCAAGATCTTCAGCGGCGAGGTCAAGACCTGGAACGATCCGGTGATCACCGCCGACAACCCGGGCAAGACCCTGCCGGCGACCCCGATCAGCGTCATCTACCGCGCCGATCAGTCGGGTACGACCGACAACTTCCAGAAGTACCTGACCGCCGCCGGTGGCTGGACCAAGGGTGACGGCAAGACCTTCAACGGTGGTGTCGGCGAGGGCAAGCAGGGCAACCCCGGTGTGGGTTCGGCCGTGAAGCCGACCCCGGGCTCGATCGCCTACGTCGAGTGGGCCTACGCGCAGTCCAACAACCTGTCGATGGCCAAGATCATCACCGATCAGGATCGCAGCGGTGTGGCGTTGACGGCGGAGTCGGGCGGCAAGACCATCGAGTCGGCCACCTTGAAGAACGGCCCGGACAACCACAACATGGTGATCGACACCTCGTCGTTCTACAAGCCCACCACGGCCGGTGCCTACCCGATCGTTCTGGCAACATATTCGATTGTCTGCTCGAAGTACTCCGACACCGCGGTCGGGCAGGGCGTCAAGTCCTTCCTCTCGGTCGCCTCGGCGCCGCAGAATCAAGGGCAGGAACTGATCAACGCGGGTTACATCCCGCTCCCGAGTGACTTCCAGCAGAAGCTGCAGGCCTCGATCAACGCCATTCAGTAACCGGCGCGAACGTCAACGAAACACCTCGAAGTACCCGAACCCTAGGCGATAAGAGTTATGTCAGTGGATGACACCACCGGTACGGGCCGGGGTCATACGGATAATCCGTACGACCCCGGCGCGCAGCCGCCCGAAACGCCCACCCAGTTACCGCCCGAAGAAGAGCGAGAACTCGACGAGCAACTCCACCCGGGCCTGCGTAGCCACCGAGGTGCCACCGGTGACCGCGTCTTCTCCTATCTCGCCCGGGGTACCGGGTTCTTCGTCATCGCCCTGATCGCCGGTATCGGTATCTCACTGATCGTCGATGCCGTACCGGCGATCGCGGCGAACAACGCGAACTTCCTGTTCTCCTCGGAGTGGCAGGTCAGCCAGTCGAACTTCGACGGCAACTCCGTGCGCTTCGGTGTGTGGGAGTTGTTCCGGGCCACCGCATTGTCGTCGGTGTTCGCCCTGGCGCTGGCGACGCCGATCGCCATCGGCATCGCGGTCTTCCTCGTCGAATACGCACCGCGGCAGATCTCCCGGCCGCTCGGTGCGGTCATCGACCTGCTCGCCGCGGTGCCCTCGATCATCTTCGGCCTCTGGGGCATCTACATCCTCGCGCCGTTCATCGCGCCGTTCGCGGAATGGTTGAACAGCTCGCTGGGCTGGTTCTTCCTGTTCTCCTCGGGCAGCACGTCGGTCGCCGGCGGTGGCACCGTCTTCACCGCGGGCATCGTGCTCGCGATCATGATGCTGCCGATCATCACCTCCATCACCCGCGAGGTGCTGCGCCAGACGCCGAGCGGTCAGAAGGAGGCCGCGCTCGCGCTCGGCGCCACCAAGTGGGAGGTCATCCGGATGACCTCCTTCCCCTACGGACGCTCCGGCATGATCGCCGCGTCGATGCTCGCCCTCGGACGCGCACTCGGCGAGACCATCGCGGTGATGATCATCCTGAGTTCGGCCGTCGGCCGTCTCAAGTGGTCGCTGTTCGAGGGCGGTGACACCTTCGCCTCCAAGATCGCCCGCGACGTCGGCGAGTTCGTCGGCAGCCGCGACACCCAGAGTGCGTACATCGCAGCAGGTCTGGTGCTGTTCATCCTCACATTCGTGGTCAATGCGATCGCCCGTTCGGTCGCCGGTGGAAAGGTGAACGGATGACCGTCACGATGGACAAGACACCCGGGGGCGGCCCGATCAAGGCCTCCGGCACGGCCTTTCGCGAGGTCTCGCTGAGCCGGAAACTGCGCAACAATTCGGCGAAGGGCATCTTCATCGGATGCTTCGTCATCGGTGTCATTCCGCTGGTGTGGCTGCTGTGGACGGTCATCTCCAAGGGCGTCGGCGCCATCACCGACCCGAACTGGTGGTTCGGCGACGCCTATGGCATCGACACCACCACCCAGTTCGGGGCGGGCGTCGCGCCGGCCATCATCGGTTCGATCATCCAGGCGCTCGTCGCCGCGATCATCTCGGTGCCGATCGCCGTGCTGACCGCGGTCATGCTCGTGGAGTATCCGACGTCGCGGCTGGTGAAACCGGTCAGCTTCATGGTCGACATCCTCGCCGGAGTGCCGTCGATCGTGGCCACGCTGTTCATCTTCACCGTCTTCGTCATCGGGTTGTCGATGGGGCAGAGCGGCTTCATGGTGAGCCTCGCACTGATCCTGCTGATGATCCCGATCGTCGTGCGCTCCACCGAGGAGATGCTCAAACTCGTTCCCGACGAGCTCCGCGAAGCCTCCTATGCGCTGGGCATCCCCAAGTGGAAGACCATCATGCGCATCGTCATCCCGACCGCGCTGTCGGGCATGCTGTCGGGCATCTTCCTGGCCATCGCCCGCATCATGGGTGAGACCGCGCCGGTGCTGATCCTCGCCGGACCGGCGAGCACGATGGTCAAGACCAACCCGTTCGAGGGCGGTATGAACTCGTTGCCGCTGTTCATCAAGGACATGTGGGCGGCGAGTCAGCCCGCGTCGTCGTTCTACTACTGGGGTGCCGCGCTCACCCTGATCATCATCGTCGCCGTCCTCAACCTGTTCGCAGCCGTGCTCTCGAAGCTGCTGGCCCCCAAGACCAAGTAAGTCCGAGCCGCGCACGCAGTCGAAAGGGGCTGTGTGCCAGGCTCATCCATCGCCGTAAAGAAAGTAGTTCCATGGCCAAGCGCCTCGACATCAAAGACCTGAACATCTACTACGGCAAGTTCCACGCCGTGAAGGACGTGACGCTCTCGGTCCCGCCGCGCAGCATCACCGCGTTCATCGGCCCGTCGGGCTGCGGCAAGTCGACCGTGCTGCGCACGCTCAACCGGATGCACGAGGAGATCCCGGGCGCCTACGCGGTGGGCAGCGTGCTGCTCGACGGTGAGGACATCTACGGCAAGGGCGTGAACCCCACCAGCGTCCGCACGACCATCGGCATGGTGTTCCAGCGCCCCAACCCGTTCCCGACGATGTCGATCCGCGACAACGTGGTCGCCGGGCTCAAACTGCAGGGTGTGCGGGGCAAGTCGCAGCTCAACGAGGTGTGCGAACGCAGCCTGCGCGGCGCGAACCTGTGGGAAGAGGTCAAGGACCGGCTCGACAAGCCCGGTGGCGGGCTCTCGGGCGGTCAGCAGCAGCGTCTGTGCATCGCCCGCGCGATCGCGGTCTCCCCGGATGTGTTGCTGATGGACGAGCCATGCTCGGCGCTCGACCCCATCTCGACGCTGGCCATCGAGGACCTGATGGGGGAGCTCAAGAAGGACTACACGATCGTCATCGTCACCCACAACATGCAGCAGGCCGCGCGGGTGAGCGATCAGACGGCGTTCTTCAACCTCGAAGGGGTCGGTCAGCCCGGCCAGCTCGTTGAGATCAACTACACCGAGACGATCTTCTCCAACCCGACCAAGCGGGAGACCGAGGACTACATCTCGGGACGCTTCGGCTGACGCCGGGAGCACGCAACGACCGACGTCCCCGGATCGCCTGGCAGTGTCACGAAGCCATCGGCGGCCGGGGACTTGTCGTATGTCGCGCTCTTGTCACAGGTCATGTCTTGTCACATGTTGAGGTAGAGCAGTACCAGCAGCACCAGCAGCGACGCGATCACCCCGGCGTAGGTGAGCAGCTGCCGGGCACACACCCCGGCACCGACGTCGCCCTGATCCCCGGCGGCGTTGACATCCTGGTCGGCGGGAGAGTGCAGGCTCATGACGAGCAACGCTAGCCGGTCGCCGGGCCCCGATGCACACCGATCGGTGACCTCGGATCGGGTATCACACGCAGACACGAAACGTGGTGCAGCGCACAGGAGCGAACTGCACCACGCACGCGGGTCGGTCAGGCTAGACGTCGAGGTCGGCGAGGGTCTTGCCGGTCGCCTGGAACACCACACGGCGGCCGATCATGACGGCGTGATCGGCGAAACGCTCGTAGTAGCGGCCGAGCAGGGTGATGTCGACCGCGGAGGCCACCCCGTGCTGCCATTCCCGGTCCATCAGCACGGTGAACAGGTGACGGTGCAGGTCGTCCATGGCATCGTCGTCCTCCTCGAGACGGACGGCGGCCTGCGGGTCCTGCGAATCGAGGGCCTCGCGGGCGTTGCGCGCGAGATGCACGGCCAGCCGTCCCATCTCCGCGAAGTAGCCTGCGACCTCCTCGGGCAGCGCCTTGGCGGGGTGCCGACGGCGTGCGACCTTGGCGACGTGCAGGGCAAGCGCACCCATGCGGTCGGCGTCGGCGACGATCTGCAGCGCGCTGACGATGCCGCGCAGATCACCGGCCACCGGGGCCTGCAGGGCCAGCAGCCCGAAGGCCTGCTCCTCGGCGCGGGTGGCGAGTTCGTTCATCCGGTCGTTCTCACTGATGACCTCTTCGGCGATCGCGAGATCGGCTTGGAGCAGCGAGCGGGTCGCGCGCTCCATCGCCGAGCCCGCGAGGTCGCACATCTCACCCAGGATGCTGTTGAGTGAGTGGAGTTGTTCCTGGTAGGCGGTCCGCATGTATCAAGGCTACTGCCTGTGTCGAGCGGTCACCGTCACCCGCCGGGTGAACACACCGTGAACGGTGACCGGCGGTTCGACGAGGGCCGTCATACCCGCCGAACGGCGTGGTGCAGGTCACGAACAGGTGGTGTCACCGGCGTTGGTGATGGCCAGGTCATTGGGCAGATTCGAGGTGTTGGCCGCCGGCGGCAACGACGACGCCGAGAGCGTCGTGCCGACCGCGGGAGCCGTCCCGACCGATCCGTCGAACTCCGACCCCAGAATGACCTCCACACCGTCGCGCACCGTGCGGTCGAGCTGGATCGAGGCGCCCGGGAACATCTCGGCCACCGTGGCCGCAGAGTCCTCCGAACCGGTGCCGTACCGGATGACGGTGTCGGTGCGGTTCTCCGACGCGTCGGCGACGCCCTGGACGTCGAATCCCTGCGCGGACATCTGGTCGGAGACCTCACTGGCGATGCCGCTGCGCCCACTGCCGTTGAGGACCCGCAGCGAGACGTTGCCGGGGTTCTGGGCGGTCGCCGCCACCTTGCTCGGAGCAGCCGGCGTGGTCGTCGACGGGCGGGTGCTCGAGCTGGTGCCGGCCTTCTCGGCCTGCTCGCCGGGCAGCGGCTGATCATCGATGATCGCGTTGAAGATCGCGTTGATGGCATCGGTGTTGGGCAGCTCGTTGTTGCTGCCGTCGGTGGCGGTGCCGCTGGTGGGCAGGGTGATGAAGGTGACCCGGCCGGCCTCGATGCCCTGCATCGACTCCGCGAGCTGCAGCAGTGACTCGGTGTTGACGTTGTCGACGTAGCTGTAATTGATGAACGTGTTGACGATCGAATTCAGCTTCGCCGGATTGGTCAGCACGTTGCTCGACAGACTCGACCGCAGCAGCGACGACATGAACAGCTGCTGCCGTTTGATGCGGCCGTAGTCGCCGTTGCCCTCGGTGGAGACCATGCGGGCGCGGACATAGTTCAGCGCGCGTCGGCCGGTCAGTTTCTGCTTACCCGGTTTCCGCAGGATCTGGCCGAGTTCGTAGTCGTAGATCGGCTGGGTCGAACACACCTCGACACCACCGACGGCGTTGACGACCTTCTCGAACCCGAAGAAGTCCATCGCGATGAAGTGGTTGATGTTCAGGCCGCTCATCGCGGTGATGACCCGCACCAGACATTGCGGTCCGCCGAGGGCGTAGACGCTGTTGAGTTTCACCTGTGTCTCGGCGTCGAGGGTGGCGCCGTAGGTGCCCTTGTCGTTGTCCCACTGCTGGCATTCGGGCCGGTCCACCTGTAGGTCTCGTGGGAAGGACACGGCCACGACGCGACTGCGGTCGGCGGGGATGTTGACGAGGATGACGGTGTCGGAGCGGGCGCCCTCGGCGTCGGCGGTGGTGCCCGCGCCGACGTCGCCGTTCTGCCCGCTCCGGGTATCGGTGCCGACGATGAGGTAGTTCTCGTCGCCGTACTGGGCGTTCTTGTTGCGGATGTTGGTGTCGTCGGGGTTGACGGCCATGATGTTGCGCCAGTTGCCGTCCACCGAATTCAGATAACCCCACACGAAGCCGGTGCCGACCAGCGCCATCACGCAGGCCACCGCGACCAGGATGCGTCCGGTGACCGTGGCGTTGCGCCGCATCACCTGTTTGCGCGTGCGAGCCCGCACCCGACGGGGACGCGAGCGCGCCATCGCCGCCAGATCCGGTGTGCGCTGCAGCGGGGGCCCGGCCGGTTCGGTGGCCTCGGCGGAGGCCGCGTGCACGGTCTCGGGGGCGGCGGCGGGAGTATCGGTGCTGGTGTTGGCGGCGTCGGGGGTGGGTGCGTCCTCGGTGTCGCCGGCCGGTGCGACCCGTGTGACCGGCTCGAACTCCTCGGGTGCGACCGGTGCGGCGTGGGAGCCCTGTGCGCGTGACTCCTCGCTGGCGCGGCGCGCGGTTGCCTGGTCGGAGAGATCCACGCCGGTCGGTGTGTCGGTGACCGGGGGAAGCTTCTGGGTGACGTCGGCCGGTGCGTAGGGCGGGACCGGGGGAATCGACTCGGTCGGCGGGTCCGCACGCGGGGGGGCAGGCGCAGGAGGCGGGCTCGACCGCGGTCGTCGGAGTCGCGCGCGGCTGGTCGGGATGGCCTGGGTCGGGGTCTCGTCGGATGCCCCGGCCGACGCATCGTCGGCGTTCATCTGTTCCATCAGCTGCCGCACGGTCAGCCGATTGCGCCCACGGACGAACCGATCCGAGGACCGGGGCTCGCGGAGCCGATCGGCGGGCGGGCTCTCACCGGACGCGGCGAACCTCGACCCGCGGTCGTCGCCGGTACGGCGATCGTCGGGGTCGTCGCCGTCACCCGGCTGGGCGCCCTTGTTCGGCGTCGAACGACTCAACTGACAGTTCCTCTTCCCCCGGCAAGCTTTCGTGGACCGCGTCGTCGGGGCTCAACGCGTGCGGCACGCTCCGATCACGAACCTGCCGCAGCAGGACCTTGCGACATCTTACTTAGTCTCCGCTGAGAAGCACTCGCGCCGGTCGCCGATCCCGACCGAGTGGTCACGCGTCGCGCAGGTCTCCGCTCACCCGCCGGAGTGCATCACCTCGGCGCCGGCCGGAACCACGTCCTCGTCGGGATCGTCGAGCCAGCCGTCCGGGAGCGCCACCTTGGCGGGTGATCCCTGACGCCCACGAGGACCGTGTCCGTCGTCGGGGAACGGGGCCTCGGCGGGCAGTGTGGCCACCAGATCGCGCAGCTCCGACAGTGTGGTGACCAGTGAAAGTCGTTGGCGCAGATCCGATCCGGCAGGGAAACCGCGGAGATACCAGGCGACGTGCTTGCGAATCTCGCGCATGCCCTTGTCCTCGCCGTGGTGGTCGGCGAGCAGCTCACCGTGGCGCACGATGATGGCCGCGACCTCGCCCAGGGTGGGCGCGGCGGGTGCGGGCAGGCCGTTCAGCTCGGCGGCGAGCTCGGCGAACAGCCACGGCCGGCCGAGGCAGCCGCGGCCGATGACGACGCCGTCACACCCGGTGCGCTGCATCATCGCCACCGCGTCGGCGGGCTCGAAGATGTCGCCGTTACCGAGCACCGGGACGTCGGTGACGTGCTCCTTGAGACGTGCGATCTCATCCCAGTCGGCGTGCCCGGAATATCGCTGCGACGCGGTACGGGCATGCAGCGCAACGGCTTTCGCACCCTCTTCGGCGGCGATACGCCCGGCGTCGAGGTGGGTGTGGTGCTCGTCGTCGATGCCGATGCGGAACTTCACGGTGACCGGGACGTCGGTGCCCTCGGTGGCGCGCACCGCGGCGGCGACGATCTTGCGGAACAGGGTGCGCTTGTAGGGGATCGCCGATCCACCACCCTTGCGGGTCACCTTGGGGACCGGGCAACCGAAGTTCATGTCGATGTGGTCGGCGAGGTTCTCCTCGACGATCATCTTCGCGGCCTCGTAGGTGTAGCGCGGGTCGACCGTGTACAGCTGCATCGACCGCGGACTCTCGTCCGGGCCGAAGGTGGTCATGTGCATCGTCACCGGATGGCGCTCGACAAGCGCTCGCGCGGTGACCATTTCGCACACGTAGAGCCCCGACACCGTCCCGGTGCGGGCGAGTTCGAGTTCGCGGCACAGGGTGCGGAAGGCGACGTTGGTGACCCCGGCCATCGGTGCGAGGACCACCGGGCTCGACAACTCGAACGGTCCGATGCGCAGCCCGGATGCTCGGGACGTCGGGTCGGACGGGGCGTGCGGGACAGACGCCGAACCGGCGCCCTCGGTGATCGAGGACGCCGGTGCGGTCAGGGTCGGTGCGGTGCTCAGGATGCCTGACGCTCCCGCTTCTTGGCCTCGCGGGCGAGGGCGCGGTCGCGCATCTCCTCGAACTTGAGGGTGTCCTTCTCGAGTTGCTCGAGGAAGGCGGCGAGCTCCTCGCGGGTCTTCTCGCCCTCGCTGGTGAAGTCCTCGCGTTCGAAGACCCGCCACTTGCGCAGCACCGGCTGCACGACCTCTTCGAGGTGCTGGCGCAGGTCGTAGATGCCGTGCTTGGCCATCAACACGCCGTGGCGGCGGAAGTTGGGCATGCCAGCGCCGGGCATCTGGAAGTTGGTGACGATGTCGGTGACCGCGCGCAGCGTCTGATCCGGTGCCAGATCCATCCCGGCGCCACAGATGTTGCGGTAGAAGATCATGTGCAGGTTCTCGTCGGCGGCGATGCGCTGCAGCATCTTGTCGGCGATCGGGTCGTTGCAGGCCTTGCCGGTGTTACGGTGGCTCACCCGGGTGGCCAGCTCCTGGAAGGTGACGTAGGCGACGGAGTGCAGGATGCCCAACTCGTCGGCGTGCTCCTCCAACTCGTCCGCGCGTCCGGCGGCGGCGAGCATCGGGTCGTAGCCGTTGGTCATGTGGACCATGCGGTCGGCCTCGAGAGCGGCGGGATCGACACCGCGGGTCACCACGAGGTAGTCGCGCATCACGATGCCGTGACGGTTCTCCTCGGCGGTCCACCGACCGACCCAGTGGCCCCACGCAGAATCCATCGAGAAGTTGTCGGCGATCACGCGGTGATACGAGGGCAGGTTGTCCTCGGTCAGCAGGTTGGTGATCATTGCGGCCTTGGCGACCTCGCTGAGCTGCGACTGCTCGGGGTCGTAGTCCGGGCCGCCCAGCGCCGGGTAGTTCTTGCCCTCATCCCACGGGATGTAGTCGTGCGGGTTCCAGTCGCGGGCGATCTTGAGGTGTCGGTTCACGTTCTCTTCGGCAACCGGAGCGAGTTCCTGCAAGAGCTCCAGTTGAGTCAGTGCACGTGCCATAGAGATTCCTCCGAACGGTGGTCGCATACGTGTGGGGTCGGTGCGCACACGGTTGGGTCAGCATTACAGGCTACGGCACATACCAGGCCGAACCCAAGTCACTACCTACGGTGCCGTAACCCGACCTCTCGGTCATGTTGCCATGGGGGTGATGTCGCTGTCTTTCGGATGTCGCTGTCTTTCGGGTGTCGCTGTCGGCATGGATGGTGTTACCCCGGCTCACCATCCTGAGGGTCGGCTTCGTCCGGGTCCAGGCCCGGACGCGTACTCACAGGTGATCGACAGATCAGCGGCGCGCGGCGAACGCCGGCCCGATCCGGCGCATCCATTCGGCCGCACTGTCGTCGAGAGTACCGAGGTCGGACGCCTTTTCACACCACTTCATGGCGGCGGCACCGAACTCGAGCGGGTTGTAGACGTCCTCCTCGCGCGACCACAGCCCGTCGCCGGCGTAGGTGAGGATGGTGATGTTGGTCGCTGTGATGAGGCTGCCGTCGCCGGGATCGCGCATCGGGTTGTCGACCTCGCAGATCACCCGCGCGGTCGACGGGTCGGCGACGTGCCACAGTGCCGGGAATCCGGTCATGTGGCTGCCCGGGAATGCCGTCATCGTCTTCCAGATCCACGCCCGGATCTCCTCGCGACCACGCATGACGCCCAGAGCGTGCTCCACGTAGTCGGCGTCGGTGGTGAACAGGTCGGCGAAGCGGTCCCAGTCCCGGCTGACCCCGATCTCGGCGACGGTCCGCTGGAAGTCGGCAAAGGCCGCGTCGAGTTCGGCGGCGTCGAAGTTCGGTGCGGCGGCTGCGTTGGACACGTGTCCACCCTACGGTGACGGGAACCGAATCGGTCGAATTTCGCATTCTCGCGCAATGTGTGGGGATGACCGCCGACGGGGAGCAGAATGGTTTCGGGGGCCGAAAGAGGGCCGCGTCGCCGAAGCACTCACGGGTGCTCCGGCCGAGACAAGTGGAGGTCCGCAGTGCAGCGGTTGAGTGGTTTGGACGCGTCGTTCCTGTATCTGGAGACGCGCTCGCAGTTGATGCATGTCGTGGGGATCATGGAACTCGATGCGAGCACCATTCCCGGTGGTTACAGCTTCACCCGAATGCGTACCCAGCTCAATGCGCGGGTTGCCGCGATGCCCATGTTGCGACGCAAACTGGAGAACTCCGCGCTCAACATCGACCACCCGGTGTGGGTCGAGGACGACCACTTCGACATCGATCGGCACGTGCACCGCGTCGCGTTGCCCTCGCCCGCGGGCAAGAAGGAACTCAACGAGCTCTGCGGACATCTGGCCGGGCAGGCCCTCGACCGGGGCAAGCCGCTGTGGGAGCTGTGGATCATCGAGGGCAGCGCCGACGGCAAGATCTGTGCGTTCCTGCGGATGCACCACGCCAGCGTCGACGGGGTCACCACCGCCGAGGTGCTCGGCCAGCTCTGCAGCCTGACCCCCGACGAACCCGACGTCGACCCGGACAAGGTCGCCGAGACCGCCGGTGGACCCAACCGCACCGGCATGGTGATCTCCGGCGCCCTCAACTACTTCGTGCAGCGACCGATCGCGATGGCCAAACTGCTTCCGCAAACCGCCGGCGTACCGATCGAGTGGTTTCGCCGGTCGCGGTCGCGTACCGGGATGCCCGCCCCCTTCGCCGCGCCCCGCACCGTGTTCAACGGGCCGATCTCGCCGCACCGCAGCATCGCGACCACCCAACTCTCCCTCGACGACGTCAAGCGGGTGAAGAACCGCTTCGGGGTGAAGGTCAACGACGTGGTGCTCGCGATGGTCGGCGGTGCGCTGCGCGAATATCTCTCCCAGCACGGGGACCTACCGGGCTCGCCGTTGGTGGCGATGGTCCCGGTGTCGGTCCACGATGCCGACGAGCGCGATCTGGTGGTCAACGGCACCAACAAGGTCACCGGCATGTTCACCGAATTGCCGTCGGACGTCGCCGATCCGGTCGAACGGCTCGAACGTGCCGGGGAACTCGCCCGCCGCGCCAAGGAACATCACGCCGACATCGACGCGAACATCCTGCGTGCGTGGGCACAGTTCGCCCCCGGCACCACGCTGTCGACGCTGATGAAGTTCTACGGTGACCGCAAGCTGTCGATGAATCATCCGCCCATCTACAACGTCACGGTCTCCAACGTCGCCGGCCCCGACTTCCCGATGTACTTCTGCGGGGCGAAGGTCGCCGCCATCTATCCGCTCGGTCCGATCTTTCACGGCCTGGCCCTCAACATCACCGTCTTCTCCGTCGACGGGCACCTCAACGTCGGCATCCTGACCTGCCCCGACGAGGTGCCCGACGTCGAGGTGATCGCCGAGGCCTTCGATCACCAACTCAAGGCGCTGATCGAGGCGTGTGACGACTGAGGGTCGACGCCGCCAACGGCCCCGCAGTTAGGCTGAGACCGTGTCTGTTCACGACCATGGTTTCGCGCGGGTCACCGGGGCAATCCCGGTCGTCCGCATCGCCGATCCGAAGGCCAATGCCGAGGCGACCGTCGAGTCGATGCGGCAGGGTGCCGCAGAGGGCTCGCTGCTCGTCGTCTTCCCCGAGATGGGTTTGTGTGGCTACAGCATCGACGATCTCGTCCAGCAGGATGCGATTCTCGACGGCTGTCGCGATGCATTGAAGTCGATCGTCGACGCCAGTGCAGGGTTGATGCCGCTCGTGGTGGTGGGGTTACCGCTGGTGGTCGGCGACGGGCTGTACAACTGTGCTGCGGTGATCCGTGACGGCGCAGTGCTGGGCGTGGTCCCCAAGTCGTATCTGGCCAACTATCGAGAGTTCTACGACAAGCGCTACTACAGTGCCGCGCGCGATGCGCCGCAGGATACGGTGCGGCTCTTCGGCTCCGACGTCCCGTTCGGTGCGGATCTCCTCTTCGACGCCGAGGACGTCCCGGGCTTCTGCCTGCACGTGGAGATCTGCGAGGACGGCTGGGTGCCCATCCCGCCGAGCGTGTGGGCCTCGCTGGCCGGCGCGACCGTCCTGGCGAATCTGTCGGGTAGCCCGGTAACCGTCGGCAAAGAGTCGTACCGGAAGTTGTTGAGTACCAGCCATTCCGCGCGCTGCATCGCCGCGCACCTGTACGTGGCGGCCGGTTTCGGCGAATCCACGACCGATCTCGCGTGGGACGGCGACGCGTTGATCACCGAGAACGGGACCCTGCTCACACGCAGTAAGCAATTCGAGATGGGTGCCCAATCCATCAGTGCCGACATCGATCTCGACCGTCTGCGCCAGGAACGCATGCGTATGACCAGTGTGCGCGATCAGGTCGGCGACCACGCCGAGGACCTGAAAAGGTTGCGGCGCATCGGTTTCAGCTTCGGTGTGCAGCCCGGAACCGATGACGTCGAGGTGCTGCGACGTGCCATCGCGCGGTTCCCGTTCGTGCCCAGCGGCACCAGCGACCTCGATGAACGTTGTCGGGAAGTCGGCAACATCCAAGTGCAGGGACTCGCGGCGCGCTTGCGTGCGACGGGACTCGAGAAGGTCGTCATCGGCGTATCCGGTGGACTCGATTCGACCCTTGCATTGTTGGTCGCGGTGGACACCTTCGATCGACTCGACTTGCCGCGCACCAATATTCTGGCTTACACCATGCCAGGCTTCGCCACCGGAGGCGCAACCCTGCGGCGGGCGCACACTCTGATGGACTCGCTGGGCGTGAGTGGGACCGAACTCGACATCCGCCCGTCGTGCGAGCAGATGCTCGCCGACCTCGACCACCCGTACTCGCGTGGCGAGAAGGTCTTCGATGTGACGTTCGAGAACGTGCAGGCCGGGGAACGGACCTCACACCTGTTCCGCCTGGCCAACCACCACGGCGCCATCGTCCTCGGCACGGGAGATCTCTCCGAGCTCGCCCTCGGATGGTGCACCTACGGCGTCGGTGATCAGATGTCGCACTACAACGTCAACGGGTCGGTTCCCAAAACGCTTGTCCGCCATCTCATCCGGTGGATGATTACCTCCGGTGAGTTCTCCGACGAGACCAGTGCGGTACTCGCCGAGATCCTTGCCGACGTGATCTCGCCCGAATTGGTACCGCCAGGCGAGGACGGTGCGATCCAATCCACCGAAGACACCGTCGGGCCGTACGAATTGCACGACTTCTTCCTTTACTACCTCACCCGGTTCGGCTACCGTCCCAGCAAAGTCGCGTACCTCGCCCGTCAAGCATGGGGCGATCTCGACCGAACGCCGTGGGATACCGAGCCGCTCGACGACCGCAACGTCTACGACGCGGCGACGATCGACAAGTGGCTCACGGTTTTCTGCCAGCGGTTCATGGCCAACCAGTTCAAGCGCACAGCCATGCCCAACGGACCCAAGATCGGTTCCGGCGGTTCGCTGTCGCCACGCGGTGACTGGCGTTCACCGTCGGACGCCTCCGCACGTGCGTGGTTACAGGAGCTCCGCGGGGAGTGAGAAGCGGGGAGTGAGAAGCGGGCAGTGAGATGCGGCCGGGCCCCACGGTGATCATCTCGACCACCGTGGGGCGGTTCGCTATTGAGTTCTCAAACAACAGATGCGGTCCCGGCCTGGCCGGGTGCGGGGAATCAGGTTGTGGGGCAGCGTAGGTCAGGCTGCGGTGTTGTCGAGTCGCATGGTCCGTCGGTGATAGGACGGTATCGGTCGTCGTTTCGGATCGATGCTGGCGGGCGGGATCAGCCAGGGGTGTCGGTCGAATCCCATGACGATGTCCCAGCCGTGGTGGTGGACATCGTCATGGCAACTGGTGCACAGGAGGCAGCCGTTGTCGAGGTCGGTGGGACCACCATCGGCCCAGTGGTGCGCGTGGTGTGCTTGGCAGCGTCCGGCGTGGGCACCGCATTTGATGCACCCACGATCCCGGACCAGCAACGCTTTGCGTTGCCCGGGTGTGAAGAAGCGTTTCGCCTCCCCAACACTGAGCGGCACACCGTTCGGATCGAGCATGATTTTCGTGATGGTGGTGTCACACGACAACAGTTTGGCGGTGGCTTCGGTGATCGCACCCATATTCTGCAGGTCCCCGCCGAGTGCCGGGTTGTCCGCTGACCAGGTCCACAACAGGCCGTTGGTCGGTTTCGCCGAGAACGTGGTGTCCGCCAAACCTTGTGCCGCCAACTCCACGATCGTCTCGAATGCGGCCGCGCAGATCTGTTCGGGTGTCCGCGGATCCGGCGACCCGTCGGGTTGAGGCTTGGGCGCCGACAAGGTTTCCATCAGAGTTCTGGTTTTCTCCCCGGCGATGATGTCGAGGTTCGCTGAGATTTCCAGCCGGCCGTCGTCGGTGATGCGGTCGGTGTAGGAGTTGATCGTCTTGTCTTCGGCGGCAGGTAACCCGCCAGGCGTCTCCGCGGCGAGCTCGTTACCCAGCTGTCGCGCGTAGAGGTTGATCTCGGCGGGGGTGAAACCGGCGAAGTAGTGCGACAGCAGTTTCCGCAGGTATTCGCACCGTTGGACGGTGTCGAGGGGTTCGGGGCATCGGGTGTCGATGTGGCCCAGCCCGCGGACGATGGCGTCGGTGTGTTCGGACGAGATGGACCCGTCCGCTGCATGCGCCAACAACAGATCGATGTCGCCGGTGGCAGCAATCCGCACGTACCGACCTGCGACGGCAGGTGCGAAACCCATGCTGATCAACAACTCCCGCAGTCGGGTGGTCTTGTGGTCGGCCACTCCCAGGCGATCCATCTCACCGGTGAGGGTGGTGGCGTGATGATCGATCAGGTTCCGCAACAACAGGACTTGTTTCATCGCACCGAAGGCCTGCGGTCCGGTCATCTCCGGATTCCATTGCAGGTCGCTGAGTTGGGTGACAATCCCGGCGAAAACTGCCTCGGCATCAAGAGCTTCGGTGGTGTCGATCATGGGCCCCTCCCCAGTGGCTGATCGGTGTGATGACTCCATCCTACTCGAACATAGGGATCAAGGCAAGGGTGTTCGATGGTTGTGGGGAGGCAAAGGTGCTTGTGGACAACGGGTTTCGGTGGTGGGCTGGCGGCAGTTTTCTGTCGGTGGGGTGTGGTAGGCGGGCGGCTTTCGCTGTGAGCCGGATCGATGTGGTTGGGAGGCTTGTTGTCTCGCCGGGTCTCGAGGCTCGCCGCACGCGGCTCGCACCTCGACCATCGGGGGGAAGGCCAGGCGGCTGGGGCGGTGTACACCCTCGACCATCGGGGGGGAAGGCCAGGCGGCTGGCGGCTGGGGCGGTGTACACCCTCGACCATCGGAGGGAAGGGGGCGGGGTGCGCGTCGCAGGAGGTCGCTACAGCCCCAGATCCTTGGCGATGATCGTCTTCATCACCTCGTTGGTCCCGCCGTAGATCCGCGATACGCGGGTGTCGGCGTAGAGGCGGGCGATGGGGAACTCGGTGATGTAGCCGTAGCCGCCGTGTAGCTGCAGGCATTTGTCGATGACCCGGCCCGCGGTGTCGGTGGCGAACAGTTTGGCGCGGGCGGCGTCGGGAACCGACAGCTCACCCGAGTTGTGCAGCGTCAGAGCGTGATCGACGAACTGCTGGATCGCCTCGACCTCTGCAGAGCATTCGGCGAGCACGAACTTGGTGTTCTGGAAGGAGGCGACCGGCCGCCCGAAGACGTCACGCTCGCGGGTGTAGGCAAGTGCATGCTGCAGGGCAGCGGCGGCGGTGGCCGCCGAGCCGATCGCGATGGTGAGCCGCTCCTGCGCCAGATTGTGTGTGAGGTACCGGAATCCGGCGCCCTCGTCGCCCAGGCGGTCGGTCACCGGCACGCGCACCGAGCTGAACGACAGTTCGGCGGTGTCGGAGGCCTTGAGCCCGATCTTCTCCAGCTTGCGGCCCACGGCGAAGCCCTCGGAGGAGGTGTCGACCACCAGGATCGACAGGCCGCCGCGCCGGTTGTCGGGGTCGAAGGCCGACGTGCGGCAGACCACCAGGATGCGATCGGCCAGGGCGCCGCCGGTGATGAAAGTCTTGGCACCGTCGAGGATGTAGTGGTCGCCGTCCTCGCTGAGTCTGGCGGTGGTGGAGATGTTGGCCAGATCCGACCCGGTGCCGGGCTCGGTCATAGCGATCGCGAACATCAGCTCGCCGGAACAGAATCCGGGTAGCCAACGCTGCTTCTGCTCGTCGGTCGCGTACTCCATCAGGTAGGGCAGGATGAGGTTGGCATGCACCGAATAGCTACCGAAGGTCACCCCGGCCAGCGCGCATTCCTCGGCGATGACCATCGAGTAGGTGAAGTCGTGCTCGCCGCCACCGCCGTATTCCTCGGGCGCCTCGATGCCGAGCACTCCGAGCTCACCGAGCTTGTTGTAGAACTCGCGCGGCGGATGCCCCTGCTTCTCCCAGTCGTGGTGGACGGGTACAACCTCCTTGGCGATGAAGTCGCGAATGGTCTTGCGGAAGGCTTGGTGATCGTCGTTGAACACGGTGCGCTGCATGGGTTCTGGCCTCTCTAGTTGGTTCGGTACTCGCGGAGCAGACCCTTGGAGATGATCTGTTTCTGGATTTCGCTGGTGCCCTCGCCGATCAGCAGGAAGGGAGCCTCCCGCATCAGCCGTTCGATCTCGAATTCCTTGGAATAGCCGTAGCCGCCGTGGATACGAAAACTGGCCTGGGTGACCTCTGCGCAGTACTCGCTGCACAAGTATTTGGCCATCCCGGCCGCGACGTCGTTGCGTTCGCCGGAGTCCTTGAGCCGGGCTGCGTTCACCATCATCAGGTGCGCCGCTTCGGTTTTGGTGGCCATCTCGGCCAGCGAGAAGGCGATCGCCTGATGCTCGGCGATCGGCTTGGCGAAGGTGCGTCGCTGTTGGGCGTAGGTGACGGCGAGTTCGAAGGCGCGCTGGGCGATCCCGCAGGCGCGCGCCGATACGTTGACCCGGCCGACCTCGACGCCGTCCATCATCTGTGCGAATCCGCGGCCCGGTGTGCCGCCGAGGATGTGCTCGGCATCGGTGCGATAGCCGTCGAAGATCAACTCGGTGGTGTCGATCCCCTTGTAGCCCATCTTGTCGATCTTGCCGGGAATCGTCAGTCCGGCAACCACTTCGCCGAAGCCGGCCGGCTTCTCGATGAGGAAGGTGGTCAGGTTGTGGTGCGGCTTCTCGGCTCCCTCGTCGGTGCGCACGAGCGCCGCGACCAGGGTCGACGAGGCGCCGTTGGTGAGCCACATCTTGGCGCCGTTGATCGTGTAGGTTCCGTCGTCGGAGCGTTTGGCCGACGTCGTGATGGCCGCGACGTCGGAGCCGAGGTCGGGTTCGCTCATCGAGAAGGCGCCACGCACCTCGCCGGTCGCCATCCGCGGCAGCAGCCGCTGCTTCTGTTCCTCGGTTCCGTGCTGTCGCAGCATGTAGGCGACGATGAAGTGGGTGTTGATCACGCCCGACACACTCATCCAGCCGCGCGCGAGTTCCTCGACGCACAGTGCATAGGTCAGCAACGATTCGCCGAGCCCGCCGTACTCCTCCGGGATCATCAGCCCGAACAGTCCCATCTCCCGCATGCCGGCGACGATCTCCTCGGGGTAGGCGTCGGCATGCTCGAGTTCTTGCGCGTTGGGGATGATCTGGGTGTCGACGAAGCGCCGCACGTTGGCGACGATGTCGGTCTGGATATCGGTGAGACCGAGGGTCTGGGCAAGGCGGGCCATGGTCTTCAGCATGCCCGTGACGGGACCGCCCGGTAATGCGGTCTTCGGCTAAGGCTCCGATAGGACGAGACAATGCCACGCCTGCAAGAAGCGACTGCGGGCCGCTGACCAGCACGTATAGGCAACACTTTGGGCACCGATCGCCGATCCGGGCATTGTCGGCATTTCCGGCGAACGGTTTGCTGGGGTCTGGATGTGATCTGGCGCACCCCCGGCGCCACCCCCAACCCCCGACCCGAACAGGATCCCGCCATGGCTCACCTGGCCCCCGAACCGGCCGCCGATTCGTCGGTGACGCCGGCACCGATGCCCTCGACTGCCGCCCGCCCTCGCGACTCCCGCCGCACCGCGTGGGGACTGACCGGCCTGCTCGTCGCCCTCTACGTGATCAACTACGCCGACAAGGCCGTCCTGGGCATCATCGCCCAACCGCTGACCGAGGAGCTCGGATTGCGTTCGGCGCAAATCGGTTTGGTCGGCAGTCTGTTCTTCCTGACCTTCACCGTCGGTGGCTTCTTCGCCGGCGTGCTCAACCGGTGGATGACTCTGCGCTGGGCACTGGTGGTGTTGGCGTTGTGCTGGGCCGTCGCGATGCTGCCACTGGTCGCCGTGGCCGCCTTCGCCGTGCTGGTGGTGAGCAGGTTGTTCCTCGGGCTGGCCGAGGGGCCCAGTTCGGCATTGCTGCACACCGCGGCCTACTCGTGGCATCCGCCGGCCAAGCGAGGGCTGCCGTCGGCGCTGCTCGCCGGCGCGGCGTCGATCGCGAAGATCGCCATCGCACCTGCGCTCGCGGTGGTCACCGTCAGCCTCGGCTGGCGAGCGGCACTGGTCTGCCTCGCCGCGGCGGGCCTGCTCTGGTGTGTCATCTGGCTGGCCGTGTGGCGGGAGGGGCCGTACACGACAACCGGTGCCGCGCGCGAAGCAAGTGCAGAGGCGCCGAGTGCCGACGAACCGTCCGTGCCGTGGCGACGCATCCTGACCTCGCGGAGTTTCGTCTTCGGCGCCCTGCTGGTGATGAGCGTGTATGCGCTGGTCACGGTAGTCCTGACCTGGTTGCCGTCGTACTTCGAGGTCGGGCTCGGCTACAGCCGCGTGCAGGCCGGGTCGATGTTCGCGCTGCCGTCGATCGTCGGGCTGGTGCTGATGCTGGTGTCCTCGATCGTCGGTGACCGGATGATCTCCGCGGGTTCGTCGGCACGCAGTGTGCGCGTCGTGGTGCCCTCGGTCGGCGTGCTGATCTGTGGCGCCATGCTCGTCGCCCTGCCGTCGATCGGCACGCCGATCATCGCGGTCCTGGTGGTGTCCGTTGGCTACGGATTCGCCGCGACCGTGTTCCCGCTGCTCAACGCCGCGATCTCGGAGATCTGCCCACCGCGGCAGATGGCGGGCACCCTGTGCGCATTCCTGGCCGTCATGGCCGTCGGTGGTTTGATCGCGCCATAAGCGACCGGGCTCATCGTCGACGCCGCGTCGTCGCCGGCCGCCGGGTACGCCACCGCTTTTCAGATCCTCGGTGTGGTCTCGGCCGTGGCCGCCGTCCTCGCGTTGATCTTCGTCGACCCCGGTCGCGACAAGGCTGCGATCCGCGGTGATGCCGGTGTGCCGAGCGCGACATAGGTCGCGGCTATGACCCCATGAGCGTGAATCACCTTGTGATCGAGCGCCCGTCATGGTCGATTCGTAGGTAGGGGTCGATTCGTTGGTAGTGGTTTCGAGAAAGGAACTCCTCATGACAGATGCGGTGATCGTCGATGCGGTCCGTACCCCGATCGGACGCCGGGGCGGGGCGTTGTCGGGTATCCATCCGGCCGACTTGTCCGCCCACGTCCTCGAGGCACTCGTGGAGCGCACCGGCGTCGATCCCGCCGACGTCGACGACGTCATGTGGGGGTGCGTCAGCCAGCACGCCGAACAGGCGGGCAACATCGCGCGCACCGCGATCCTGGCCGCCGGTTGGCCGGAAAGTGTTCCGGGGACCACGATCACACGGGCCTGCGGATCGAGCCAGCAGTCGCTGGCGATGGCCGCCGCCGCGGTCATCAGCGGTCAGCTCGACATCGTCGTCGCCGGTGGGGTCGAGTCGATGAGCCGCGTGCCGATGGGCAGCGCGGCCCCGAACGGAGAGCATCAGCCCCCGACCGTGCTCGACCGCTACGGCGTCGACCGGTTCAGTCAGGGCGTCGGCGCCGAGATGGTGGCCCGGCGTTGGGATCTGAGTCGCACCCGACTCGACGAGTACTCGTTGCGCTCCCATGAACTCGCAGCTGCAGCCAGCGATGCCGGGGCGTTCGACGGTCAACTCGCCCCGGTGCCCGGCGTCCTCGAGGGTGACGAGGGCATCCGGCGCGGCGGATCGCTGGAGTCACTGGCCAAACTCAAGACAGTGTTCGACGAGAACGGGGTCATCCACGCGGGCAACGCCTCTCAGATCTCCGACGGTGCGGGCGCGCTGCTGGTGTGCTCGTCGGAGACCGCCGCCGCACACGGCTGGACCCCGCTGGTACGCATCCACACCACCGTGGTGGCCGGCGACGATCCGGTCGTGATGCTCACCGGGCCCATCCCGGCCACCGCCAAAGCCCTTGCCCGGTCCGGGCTCTCGATCGACGAGATCGGGGCGTTCGAGGTGAACGAGGCGTTTGCGCCGGTCCCGCTGGCGTGGCAGATCGAGACGGGTGCGGCGGAGAAGGCGCTCAATCCGCTCGGCGGCGCCATCGCGGTCGGGCACCCGCTCGGCGGCTCCGGCGCCATCCTCGCCACCCGGCTGGCGCATCACATGCGCGACAACACCATCCGTTACGGACTACAGACGATGTGCGAGGCGGGTGGCATGGCCAACGCCACCATCTTCGAACTCATCGGCTGACCACCTCAGGAGCAGATGTATGGAACTCAAGGACCTCTCCACCGCCATCACCGGCGGAGCCTCCGGCCTCGGCCTGGCCACCGCCCGGCGCATCGTCGATGCCGGGGGACAGGTGACCCTCATCGACCTGCCGACCTCCGACGGCGTCGAGGTGGCCGAACAGCTCGGTGCCGCAGCGAGATTCGCGCCCGCCGACATCACCGATCGCGAGCAGTTCGCCGCCGCGCTCGACGTGGCCGACGAACGCGGCGGTCTACGCGCTCTCGTGCACTGCGCCGGTGCGGGTCGCCGGATGCGCATCCTCGACGCGCAGGGCCGCGCCGGATCGGCCGACGACTTCGAGTTCGTCATCCGGCTCAACCTCATCGGCTCCTTCCACGCCCTCTCGCTGGGCGCCGAGCGGATGGCCCGACTGCCCGAGATCGACGGCGAGCGGGGCGTGATCGTGATGACCGCGTCGGTCGCCGCGTTCGAGGGGCAGATCGGCCAGATCAACTACAGCGCCTCCAAGGCGGGCATCGTCGGGATGACGCTGGTGGCCGCACGAGATCTGGCGAGCAAGCACATCCGCGTCAACACCATCGCCCCCGGCACCATGGACACCCCGTTGCTGGCGCGGTTGCGTGACGACGTCCGCGAGTCGCTGGCCGCGAGCATCCCGAACCCCTCGCGGCTCGGCAAGCCCGACGAATTCGGCCGGTTGGCGGTCTCGATCGTGGAGAATCCGTACCTCAACGGGGAGACCATCCGCCTCGACGGCGCCATTCGGATGGCCCCGCGATGACCGAATTACACTATCCGGCAATTACTCTCGCCACGCTGCCAGCAGGTATGGCCCGGCTGTATGCGAACCGCGCGGCCGTCATCGACGGCGAGCGGGTGCTCACCTTCGACGATCTCGACGTGCGCACGGCCGCGGTGGCCGCCGGGCTCGCCGCGATCGGGGTGGTGCAACGCGACGTCGTTGCGCTGCACCTGACCAACAGTGCCGACTTCGTGCTGGCCTACTACGGGGCGTTGCGCGCCGGCGCGACGGTGACATTGATCAACCCGGCGCAGCCGGTCGCCGGGTTGCGCGCCCAACTCGTCGAGACCGACGCCGTCGCGGTCGTCACCGAGGAGCCGCAGTCGCAGACACTGGCGTCGGCGATCGAGGGACTCGATCTGCGGGCCGCGATCCTCGTCGGCGACGACATCGGGTCCGAGACCGACACCACCCCAGCGAGTTTGATCACCCTGGCCGAACTGACCGCCGACGCAGGCCCCGCACCACGGGTCGGGATCACCGGTGCGGATGTGGCCCACCTCGCCTTCACCGGTGGCACCACCGGCGTCTCCAAGGGCGTGCAGGTGTTGCACCGCAACGTCATCGCCAACGTCACCCAGATGATCGCCTGGCGCGCCGGACATGCGGTGACCGAGAACGACGACGGGTCATTTCGCCTCACCCCGCGCGACGGCGCCGGACGCGGCGTCGTACCCGGGCAGGCCGCCACCATCGTGGTGTCCCCGCTCTATCACGCGCACGCCCTGATCAACATGTCCTTCCTCCTGATGTGCGGCGCCACCCATGTGCTGGCCGGCCGATTCGATCCGGCCCGGATGCTCGATCTCATCGAAGGTCACCGCGCCACCTACATCACCGGCAGCCCGACGATGTGGCATGCGCTGGCCGCACATCCCGATGTGGCCACACGCGATCTCTCGTCGGTGCGGGTGGTGTCGTCGGGGGCCGCGCCGATCGATCACGTCACGCTCGAGCGGCTCGCCGCGGCTTTCCCGTCGGGTGCGGTCGTGGAGGGCTACGGGCTGACCGAGGCGACGTGCCTGGTCTCGTCGGCGCCGCTGGCGGCCACCGGCAATGGCACCGGTGAATACCGTTTCGGCAGTGTCGGATTGCCGACATTCGACACCGAGGTGTCGATCCGTTCGCTCGACGATCGCACCACCGAACTCGACGCCGGCGAACGCGGTGGGCTGTGGGTCCGCGGCCCCCAGGTGACCGCCGGGTACCTGCACCACCCCGAGATCACCGCAGAACAGTACGTCGACGGATGGCTCGACACCGGCGACATCGCCTACGTCGACGACGACGGCTACCTCTACATCTGCGACCGTGCCAAGGACATGCTGATCTACAAGGGCTACAACGTGTATCCGCGTGAGCTCGAGGAGATTCTGGTGACCCACCCCGACATCGCCGGTGCCGCGGTGGTCGCCCGGGAGGCCGGGCCGGTCGGGCAGGAGCCGGTGGCCTTCGTCGTCGCCCGGCCGGGCCACCGGGTCGACGCCGACGCGGTGCAGGGCTTCGTCGCCGAACAGGTGTTGCCCTACAAGAAGATCCGCGAGGTGATCGTCGTCGACGAGCTGCCCACCTCCGCCGCGGGCAAGATCCAGAAAGTTGCGTTGCGAGCCCAACTCGCCGCGGCCGAGCACAACGGAAAGGACCGACTTCATGCGTGATGTCGTCATCTGCGAGCCCGTGCGCACCCCGATCGGGCGCTACGGGGGCATGTTCCGGTCGCTGACCGCCGTCGACCTCGGGGTGGCCGCCCTGCGCGGACTCCTCGAGCGGACCGGCATCCCCGACGACGCCGTCGACGACGTGATCCTCGGTCACTGCAACGGAAACAGTGAGGCGCCGGCGATCGGCCGTGTCGTCGCACTCGACGCCGGACTGCCGACCACTGTGCCCGGCATGCACATCGACCGACGCTGCGGGTCGGGGTTGCAGGCGGTCATCCAGGCCGCCTACCAGGTGGGGTGCGGCGACAACGATCTCGTCGTCGCAGGCGGTACGGAGTCGATGAGCAACGCGTCGTTCTATTCGGTGGACATGCGTTGGGGTGGTGCGCGCACCGGAATCGCCATGCATGACAGCCTGGTTCGGGCTCGCTCGACCGCCGGCGGCAAGAACTGGCCGGTACCCGGTGGCATGATCGAAACCGCCGAGAACCTCCGCAAGGAGTACGGGATCTCCCGCGAGGAGCAGGACGATCTCGCCGTCGAATCACACATGCGCGCGGTTCGTGCACAGAAGGACGGCATCCTCGGCGAGGAGATCATCCCGGTCACCGTGCGAGATCGTAAGTCCGAGAAGCTGATCGACACCGACGAACATCCGCGCGCCGACGTCTCGCGAGAGTCGCTCGCCGGACTGCGACCCATCATGGGCGCCACCGACCCCGACGCCACGGTGACCGCGGGCAACGCCAGCGGACAGAACGACGCGGCCTCGATGTGCCTGGTGACCACCGCCGAGGTCGCCGCACAGCACGGTCTGACGCCGTTGGTGCGCTTGGTGTCCTGGGGTCTGGCCGGTGTGCCGCCGGCGACCATGGGCATCGGCCCGGTGCCGGCCACCGCCAAGGCGCTCGACAAGGCGGGATTGACGCTCGCCGACATCGACGTCATCGAACTCAACGAGGCCTTCGCCGCGCAGGCGCTCGCCGTCACCCGGGAGTGGGGATTCGGCCGATTCGCCACCGACAGTCCCGATTTCGCGCGCACCAACGTCCACGGATCGGGAATCTCGCTGGGGCACCCGGTCGGCGCGACCGGCGGGCGGATGCTGGCATCGCTGGCGCGGGAACTGCACCGGCGCGAGGCACGCTATGGCCTGGAGACGATGTGCATCGGCGGCGGGCAGGGGCTGGCCGCAGTATTCGAACGGGTCAGCGGATAACCGATTCTCGTGACAAGCCGCCTTGACATCTGATGTCAAGGCGGCTTTACTCGTGGCATGCCCGACCTGGCCGCTGTCTCATCGCCGATCCGGGCCGCGCGGACCCGGGCGGCCCTACGGCAGGCCGACCTGGCGAAGGCGGTCGGGGTGAGCAGGCAGACGATCGTGTCGCTCGAGCGTGGCGACTACGCACCGTCGGTCTATCTGGCCATCCGGGTCGCGCGGGCGCTCGGTGCCGGCGTCGAAGAACTGTTCCCGTTGCCCCCGGAGAACTGAGACCCAGGAGAGCTGAGATGAGTTCCGGACGAACCACATTCCCCGATCTGTTGCTCGGCCCCGACGATGCATCGTGGGGCGATGAACGCGAGCGCGCGGTACTGCTGGAGGGCTACGCCTACATCTACACCCTCTCGACGCTGCTGCTGTGGGCGATCGGCGCCGTCGCGGCGTGGTTCGTGCCCGCCTGGGTGACCGTCCTGTGGTGGGTTGCGTTGATCGCGCCCGCGATGGAATGGCGGCGATTCTGCACGGCTCGCCGCGTCGATCCCCAGACGCTGGTCTACGCCCGCGGATCCCGGCGCCGCATCATCGTCACCAGCCTGTACACCGGTGCCTGCTCGCTGTCGATGGCACTCGCGGTGATCCTCGGGCTCGGACCGGACGGTGAGGCGACGACGATCGTGGGGGCAGTCGTCGGCGGTATCGTCGGTGGCGGTGCGGCATTCCTGCTGGCCCGGCGACATGCGATCAAGTCCGAGAAGGCGCAAGCCGCAGGTGATCTCGACGACTGAGTCGTGCGCACCTCGCGCACCTCACTCCTGGACCGCTCGCTGCGCGGCCATCGACCGCGCGACGTCGGCGAACGCCTGACCGGCGACCGAGAGGCCGCCCGGATCGAAGATCATCGCGAAAGTCCGTGCGAACCGCGGTGACACAGGCCGCACCACCGCACGATCGGCCACCGATTCGGCGACGCGACGTTCGAGCAGGGTGGCCCCGATCCCGGCCAGCACCATGGGAAGTCGCTGCTCCCGATGGTCGGAGAGCACGGCGATCGGCAGTCGGACACCGGATTCGCGGATCGCGCTCTCGATCTCCTCGGCGACCGAGCCGCCCCGCGGAACGAAGACCATGGGAATGCGGGGGAGATCGGCGATCGGGATCGGCCCGTCGGGCACCTCGGTCCCGGGTGGGCACACCAGCCAGAATTCCTGCTCACCGAGCACGATCATGTCGAGATCGTCACCGACCGTGGGCAAATGGGTGATGACGAACTCGCAGCGTCCCTCCTCGATCATCGCCGATGCCTGTGTCTCGACCCGCAGGTCGCCGAGGCGCACGGTGACCCCCGGATGGCGGGCCCGGAAGCCGGCCACCAGGTCGATCACCGCGCCACCGTCGATGAACGGGGAGGCGAGGACGTCGACGCGGCCGGTCGGTTCATCACCGGCCGCGGAGAGGGCGTCGTCGACGGCAGCCACATCACGCATGATCTGCCGGGTCGACCCGACGAGCGCCCGTCCCGCCGAACTCGGCACCATGCCGCGTCCGATCCGGTGGAACAACTGCACCCCGACTTCTCGTTCCAACGCCCGAAGCGCCTGGGACACAGTCGGTTGGGTGACCCCCAATGACGCCGAGGCGCCGCCGATGCCGCCGTGTTCGACGACGGCGAGGAAGTACTCGAGCTGGCGCAGTTCCATCGAACTCACCACGCTCCGTCGTGGGGAATGGTGGCATCGTCGGGCACGACGTCGGCCGGTGGCGCGGGCGTACCGCTGATCCGCCGCGCCACCGCGACGAAGGCGACCGCGGCCGGCGACGGTTGCCCCGACCGCATCACCAGTCCGTAATTGCGCAGCAGTGGGGGCGCCACACCGACGACCTCGGCGCCGCTGAACTGCTCGGCGGCGACCGGACGCGGGACCACGCTCACGCCGACGCCGCGATCGACGAGATCCCAGATGGCCGACGAATGGGCGCAATCGACCACCACGTTGCGGGCGTCGTCGGCGATGACGTCGGCAAGCAGGGCCGCGGTCGCCTGATCGGACAGGTTGACCAGCAGCGGTAGATCGCGCACCGCCGCGCGGGGCACCGTGCCCGACTCGGTGACCACACCGTCGCCGAGGAGTCCCGGTGGCGCGGCCAGCACGAGTTCCTGTGCGCCGAGGGGGATCGATACGAGAGACGCGTGGTCGGCATCGGAATCGATCATCCCGATCTCGGCGTCACCGCGCCGCAACGCGGCGAGCACCCCGGACGGGCCGTCGGCGGCGTGGACGCGCACGACCACGGCGTCGTGTCGCTCCCGGAACGCCCGCACCATCGTGACGAGCGGGTCGATGGCGAAGGCGGCATCGGTGACGATGTCGACGCGTCCCGAGCGCAGTTCGCGGACGGCGGCCACCTTCAGTTTCGCGCGCTCGACGTCGGCGAGGATACGGCGTGCGGCGACCTCGACGCGCCGACCTGCGTCGGTGAGTTCGAGCCGTCGACCACTGCGATCGAACAGGGTGACACCGAGACGGCGTTCGAGCGTGCGGATGGCCTGGGAGAGCGAGGGCTGGGAGATGTAGAGGGCATGCGCCGCCTTGGTGATCCCGCCGTGGTCGATGACCGCGACGAAGTAGGTGGCGAGATGCAGGTCCACTGCCACAGCCTAGCCGCGGCGTTCAGAGCTGTGCCCGCGGCCCGTCGACGCGGGAGGGCATGGTCCACGATTGGGGGATGCGGGCGAACGAGCCGACCGCCGGGGCCATCACCGGTCGGTAGTTGGCCGCGGGCCCCGCACCCGCGGTCAGCTCACGGTAGGCGTCCACTCCGCTCGTCGGATGACGCGTGAGGCCCGGATCGCGCAGTACGTCGACCCGGTACAGACCGAATCTCGGTGTGTAGCTGCCCCATTCGTAATTGTCGGTGATCGACCAGTGGTTGTAGCCGACGATCGGCAATCCGTCGCCGCGCGCTCGTTGGAGCCAGAAGAGACTGTCGCGCAGGAAATCCGCCCGGGTGTACCCGTCGGCGCGGGGTGTTCCGTCGGACAGCGGCATGCCGTTCTCGACGATGTAGAGCGGTGTGCCGGGGAAGGCCTGCGCGTAGTGATGGCACGCCTGGTAGATGTCGTCGGGCTGCGGGCGGACCGCCGCGAAATCGCCACCCGCCGCAGCGATCGTGGTGAGATTGTTCAGCGCTGCACCGTAGTAGTAATCGATGCCGACGAAGTCGAGGGTGTCGAGGACCCGATTCATGAACAACGCATCGGTGACCGGCGTGACCGCGGGCAGGAAGGCCTCGTTGACCGCAACGCGCGCTTGCGGATTCGCATCATGTGCGGCCGCGTGGGCGATCCGGTGGGCCTGTGCGACGCGGTCGAGAAACCGCGGCATGTCGGCGTCGGTGAGGGCGCCGATCTCCTTCTCATGGCCGTAGAAGACCAAGGGCTCGTTGATGCTGATCCACATCGAACACTGCTCGGCGTAGCGAGCGGTGATCATGCGCGCATACCGCTCGAAGTCGCCGAGTGTTCGGGGGCCGAGGAAGCCGCCCTGATCGGCCACCCACCCCGGATACACGTAGTGCACCAGGGTGATCATCGGGCTCATGCCCAGCGACCGTATCCCGGCGACGAGGTCGTCGTAGTAGGCCAGTGCCGCCGCGCTGAACCGGCCGCGTTGCGGTTCGACCCGCGCCCACTCGATGCCGAAGCGAAAGGTGTTGAGTCCCATGCCCGCGGCGAGGTGCAGATCGGACCGGTAGCGGTGCCGGAAGTCGACGGAGTTGCGTACCGGGTCGACCCGTCCGGTCCGCGCCGCACGGTCGGTGTAGCGCCGCCAATTCGAGTCCGGGCTGAAGCCCTCGGCCTGGAAACCCGAGGTGGCCGCCCCGAAATGGAAGCCGTCGGTCCAGCCGGGCACGCGTGGGGCGTGCACGAATGGTGCGGTACCCGGCGCGGCGGAGGCCGACGCAGCACGCAGGCCCGACGCACCCAGCCCGACTCCCGCTGCGACCGCGGTGGTGGCGCCGAGCAGACCGCGTCGGGAGATCGCCGACGGTTGCGCGGCGTGGGCCTCGGGGTGGGGAGGTCGGCTCATACCGAGGGTCAGCGGCCGGTCCAGAGGGGCGCCCGCTTCTCGGCGAACGCGCGAGCACCTTCTTGGGCGTCGTCGGAGGCGAAGATCGGGTCGAGCACCTCGCGTTGGGCGGTGATGAGATCGGGGTCGGTGTAGCGGATCGCCATGCCCACAACCTGTTTGGTGGCGCGGACCGCGAGCGGCCCGTTCGCGGCGATCCGGGCGCCGAGTTCCCGCGCACCGTCGAGCGCGCCGCCGGTCGGGGTGAGGACGTTGACGAGACCGAACTCGTGGGCACGCTGGGCGGTGATGGGGTCGCCGGTCAGCGCGATCTCCATCGCGAGTTGGTAGGGGAGGATCTTGGGCAGGCGCAGCAGTCCGCCGGCTGCGGCGGCGAGGCCCCGCTTCACCTCGGGCAGACCGAATTTCGCGTCCTCGGCGGCGACGATCAGATCGGCCGACAGGGCCAGTTCGCAGCCGCCGGCGAGCGCCCAGCCCTCGACCGCGGCGATCAGCGGCTTGCTCGGCGGCTTCTCGGTGACCCCACCGAATCCGCGACCGGGCACACTCGGTACCTCACCGCGGGTGAACGCCTTGAGATCCATTCCGGCGCAGAAAGTTCCGCCGGCACCGGTGAGGATGCCGACGGTGATGTCGTCCCGGGTCTCGAACTCGTCGATCGCCGCCGCGATGAGGGTCGCGACCTCGGCGTTGACCGCGTTACGGGCCTCCGGGCGGTCGATGGTGATGACGGCGACGCCGTCGGCGAATTCGGTGGTGACCGGGCTCATCTGCCGGTGTCCTCTCGATCGGTGGGGGTGGTGACATACCAGTGCACGGGTTCGGTGCCCGACCGGGCGATGATCCCGCGTTCTTCCAGAACCAGAAGGTGGGCGTTGGTCTCGCGCAGGGCCATTCGGCTCAGCGGCAGGGACAGCTGCTCGAACGGCCGGGACCAGGTGACCGATCGGGTGATGTCCCACGCGGTCGACCCGGGCACATCGGCGATGGCCTCGGTGATCTCGGTGAGTCGTTCCTCGTGGTGGGAGAGCAGATGGGTGACGCGGCCGGCGAGACCGCGGAACCGGTACTCGTGCGACGGCAGCGCCTCGAGGTCGCCGAGGTGCTCGGTGTTGGCCAGCGAGGTCAGGTAATCGGCGAGCGGACTGGCGTTCTGGAAGGAATTGGTGGACACGTTCGGACTGATCCGGGGCAGCAGATGATCACCGGTGAAGATGATCCCGGCGTCGTCGTCGGCGAAGCACAGGTGTCCCGCCGTGTGTCCCGGCGTCCAGATTGCGCGCAGATTCCATCCCGGGATGTCCAGGGGCGCATCGCCGACGAGTTCGACGTCCATCGTGCGGCCCTGTGGTAGCCGCACGATCTCACGGATTCCGGCGTCGATGACGTCGGTCGGGGCACCGAGCTCACGCAGATCGACCTGTGCGTCGGCGAGCTCCTGCGCGAGTTGCGCCTCGTCGCGGTGATACAGGAACCGGGCGTCGTTGCGGTGCATGCCCAATCGCGGGTCGGCGTGCTCGAGGACCCGGGGGACGAGACCGAAATGGTCGGGGTGCAGGTGGGTGATGAACACGTCGGTGATGTCGGACAGGTCATGGCCCGTGGCATGGATGCCGGCGACCAGCGTGTCCCACGATTCGTCGGTGTTCCAGCCGGTGTCGATCAGGGCGAGACCGCCGGCGGAGGTGACCAGTGCGTACACCAGGATGTAGCGCAACGGATTGCCGGGCATCGGTACCGGGATCGAGAACACGCCGGGCCGAACCTCTTCGACCGGCGGCAACACCTTCTCGGCCCACGCCTGCCGCTGCCGGTGTCCGGTGACCACCACGCCGGTGCTCGTGACGACCTCGTCGGTGGTGACGGCCCCCGGTCCGACCGCACCCGAGGCGGCCGTATCCGTGGTCGGTGGGCCCGCCGATCGAGTGCTCATCAGTCCATACGATCACGCGGGACGCGGCCGGGCAAACACCTCTCGGCTCACGCATCGTGAGGTAAACCCTATGTGTCCCAGATTCGCTCGCGGCATTGACACGGTGACCGCGGCGGGCAAGGGTGGCCGACGTGGCCTTTGCACAGACCCCCGACGACTCCGTCGACCCCGTGCCCGACACACCAGACGACTCGCTTCCCCTGGCCGGCCTGACCGTGGTGGCCCTCGAGCAGGCCGTCGCCGCGCCGCTGGCCACGCGGCATCTCGCCGACCTCGGGGCGCGGGTGATCAAGATCGAGCGGGTCGGTGAGGGCGACTTCGCCCGACACTACGACGCCGAGGTCGAGGGACTCGCCTCGCATTTCGTGTGGCTCAACCGGGGCAAGGAGTCCTTCGCGGTCGACCTCAAGCAGGAGCGCGGCGCAGCGCAGGTGCGCGCGCTCATCGACCGCGCCGATGTGTTTCTGCAGAACCTCGCCCCCGGGGCCGCCGCCCGGCTGGGATTCGACGCGCAGCGCCTGCGTGCCGAGCACCGCGAGCTGATCGTGGTGAACATGAGCGGCTACGGCCCCGCCGGGCCGATGCGTGACCGCAAGGCCTACGACATGCTCGTGCAGGCCGAGGCCGGCCTGATCTCGGTCACCGGCACCGCCGAGCACCCCGCCAAGACCGGGGTCCCCACCTCCGACATCGCCGCGGGCATGTACGCACTCACCTCGATCCTGTCGGCCCTGGTGCGTCGCGGTATCACCGGTGCGGGCGCCACGATCGAGGTGTCGATGTTCGATGCGACCGTCGAATGGATGGGCCATCCGATGTACATCGCGATGCACGCGGGGCGGCAGATTCCGCGATGCGGCGTCGGACACGCGGCCATCGTCCCCTACGACGCGTATCCGACGCGTGACGGCGAGATCCTCATCGGCGTCCAGAACGACCGCGGGTGGCGTGCACTCGCCCGGGTGCTGGGCCGACCGGAACTCGGCGACGACCCGCGCTACGCCACCAACATCGAAAGAGTCGCTCGCCGTGCCGAAGTCGACGACCTCGTCGCGGCCCGGACCGCGACCTTCGACACCGCCGAACTCGACGAACGCCTTGCGGCGGCCGGGATTCCGGCCGCGCAGATCCGCGACGTCGCCGGCGTGGTGGACCATCCGCAGCTCTCGGCACGTGAGCGGTGGCGCATGGTCGACACCGAGATCGGCCCGATCCGGGCGTTGTTGCCGCCCTTCACCTTCGACGACGTCGAGATGCGGATGGGCCCGGTGCCCGCGCTCGGCGAGCACACCGAGGCGATCCTCGCGGAGTTGGGCGAGTCGACCACCGGGTGAGCCGGCGGATCAGGGCTCGATCAGTGGTCCGGCGGGCATCATCGGGGTGCGTTCGGCGTCGTCCCACACCGAGAGCAGCTCGGCGAGGATCTGCGTCGACATCCCCAGTGCGCTGAGGTGGCTTTCGCCGGGCAACTCGAAGAGCTTGGCGTCGGGTAGCAGCGAGACCATGTGTATGCCATGGGAATACGGGATGATGTGGTCGTGGTCGCCATGCCACCAGCGCACCGGCGTGGTGACGTCGCCGACGCGGAATCCCCAATCCTGGGCGAAGGCAACGACGTCGGCGAACGGTGCCTCCATGCGACGGCTGCCGCCGTGCAGCAGGTCGTCGAGGAACATCGCCCGGAACTCGGGGCGGGCGAGCAACTCTCGGTCGGCGCGAGGCGAGAACCGGCCGTAGAGGCGGATCGCCGGATTCGCGATGGGCGCGGCCACCCCGAGCGCCGAACTGAGGATCTTGCCCAGGGGTGCACCGGCGACCCGGACGGCCGGGGCCAGCAGCGAACCCAGGGCCATCGCGCCGCCGCCGATGGCGTCGGGGCCCACGGTGGGTGCGACTCCGCCGACGATCCCGGCCACCATGACGCGATCGGGCAGCGCGTGTGCGGTCGCCAATGCGTACGGTCCGCCGCCGGACATGCCGATCACCGCGAACCGGTCGATGCCGAGAGCCTCCAGAACCGGCTCGAGGTCGCCGGGGAATTCCGCCACACATCGGTACCGGTGGGCGGTGGAACTGCCGACGCCGGGGCGGTCGAGCCCGATGAGCCGGATGTCGTGCTCGGCGGCGTAGGCGCGGGCCTCGGTCGGAATCTGGCGGCGTGCGCCGGGCGTGCCGTGCAACCAGATGACGGCGCGGCCGGTCGCCGACCCGAACTCGGCGAACCCGATCCGGCGTCGTCCCCCCTCCACCGCCACCGAGCCCTCGATCTTCGGTCGGTCGATCCCCATCATGTGACCAGGATCGCACTGTGAGTCGGTACGGTGGGCGTCGGGTCGGCGACAGAGCGGGGGTGGCGATGGCCTCGGGTATGGCGCCGTTGCGGAATCGGGTGTTCCGCAATCTGTTCATCGCCCAGATGGTGTCCAACATCGGGCTGTGGATGCAGACCGTCGGCGCTCAGTGGTTCCTCGTCGACCAGCACGCCGGGCCGACGGTGATCTCGCTCGTCCAGACCGCGAGTCTCCTCCCGACCCTGCTGTTGTCGCTGGTCGCCGGGGTGCTCGCCGACGTGCTGAACCGCAAGTGGTTGCTGGTGGTGATGAGCGCGTACGCGACCGTCGTCGCCGGGGTCATGGCCGTCCTGGCCGCCGTCGACCTGCTCGACCCGGGCATGCTGTTGGTCCTGACGTTCTTGCTGGGTGCGGGTTCGGCGTTGTCGGCGCCGGCGTTTCAGGCGGTCAATCCGGAGATCGTGCCGCGCGAGCAGATCGCCGACGCCGCATCCCTGGGCAGCATGTCGATCAATGTCGCGCGGGCCGTCGGACCGGCTCTGGCCGGCGTGCTGTTCACCGTCGGCGGCGCCGGGGTGGTCTTCGCGATCAACGCGGTCTCCTACCTGGCCGTTGTCGTCGCGCTGCTGAGATGGCGGCGGCCGGGCGATACCTCGACGATGGAGCCCGAGCATCTCGGTACGTCGATGGTTGTCGGGTTGCGTTACGTCGCCGCTGCACCGATCGTGCGTCGGATCCTCGTGCGCTCGGCGTTGTTCGCGTTCCCGGCGTCGGCGCTGTGGGCGTTGCTCCCGCTGGTCGTCAGCAACTCCTTCCATTTCGGTTCCACCGGCTACGGTGTGGTCCTCGGTGTCCTCGGCTGCGGTGCGATCCTCGGTGTCCTCGGACTGCCCTGGATGCGTGATCATTTGTCGCCCAACGTGATCCTTGCCTCGTCCGCTGTTGTCTTCGCGGTCGGTACCGTTGCGGCCGCGCTCGGGTCCACGGTGGTCGCGTTGATCGTGTTCGTCCCGGCCGGGGTTGCGTGGATCGCCACGCTGTCGACGCTGAACGCCGAGATGCAATTGACCCTGCCCGCCTGGGTCCGTGCCCGGGGGATGGCCGCCTACCTCCTGGTGTTCATGGGGTCACAGGGAATCGGATCGCTGGTGTGGGGTGCGCTCGGCGGGCTGCTGACGGTGCGGTGGGCGCTGCTCATCGCGGCGCTCGCGTTGATCCTGGCGGCGCTGGCCGTGGCGGTGCTGCCGATTCACGCCGAGACCGGCACCCTCGATCGGACGTTGTCGACCGCCTGGCCGGAGCCCATGCTGGTTTTCGAGCCGGCCCCCGACGACGGTCCGGTGCGGGTGGTCGCCACCTACCGGGTCGACGCCGAACACCACGACGAGTTCGTCGACGCGATGGCGGGTGTGGCACTGTCCCGGCGCCGCACGGGTGCACGAAACTGGCATCTGTATCGCAACGGCGAGGATTCCGACGACTACGTCGAGCAGTTCGTCGTCGGCTCGTGGTCGGAGTATCAGCGCCAGCGCACCGAGCGCTGGACCGAATACGACCACCAGCGGGTGTCGGACGCGCTGGCCCTGACCGTCGACGGACGCTCCCGCCAGGAGCACCTGTTCACCCTGCGCTGAGTGTGTGGCGGGTACCCGGTTGCGGCCGTCGACGCACAGCCGAATCGGAGGAATCTCGCGTAACGTCGTAGCGGTGAGTGCTGCAGTTCTGGATCGGATCTCCCGAGGTCTGTCGCTTCCCGGCCCGTCCTATCTGCCGGTGCGTGACCTGCCGAGCGGGACGATGGTGGAATTGCCCGGGCGCGGTAGCACTTTCGTCACCGACTCCGGCCCGGCCGACGCGCCGGCGATCATCCTGCAGCATTCGGTGATGACCACCGGACTGCTGTGCTGGTATCCGGTGATCCCCGAACTCAATCAGCGCTATCGGGTCATCACCCTCGATCATCGTTGGCATGGCCGCGGCATCCGGTCGGGCACCTTCGACCTGCTCGACTGCGCCGATGACGTCGTCGCGCTCGCCGACGTCCTCGGGGTCGGTCGGTTCGTGACCGCGGGTTTCTCGATGGGCGGTGGCATCTCGCAACTCGTGTGGCGTCGCCATCACGATCGGGTCGCGGGGTTGGTCCTGTGCTCGACCGGGCCGTATTTCAGCACCCGTGATCCGCACTTGCGCGAGCAGGCCAACAAGACCGGGCGACTGCTCAAGCCCGTCTATCGCATCATCCCCCGGCCGTCGGACGCGACGTTGGACAAGCCCACCTCGCACACCGCCCTGTGGGGTATGCGTCAGTTCCTCTCGACTCCGTTGTCGCACACCGGTGACTTCGGGGAAGGACTGGGGCGCTTCGACTCTCGGGACTGGCTTGCCGAGATCGACGTGCCGACGTCGGTGGTGGTCTCGGTCCGGGACAAGGTCGTCGAACCCGAACGTCAGCAGTTGCTGGTCGACGGTATCCCGGGAGCCCGACGTTTCGACGTCGACGGCGGGCACGCGTGCTGTGTGCTCGGCGCGGACAAGTTCGTGCCGGAGTTCCTCGACGCCGTCGACGCGGTGGTTCGTGCGGGGGACCCGGACTCCCCGCGCATCGTCGTGCCCTGACGTAGCGCCTTCTCGCACGCGGCGCGGTGGGGTTGAGAGGCTGTCATTGCACAGATGTGCTGTGGCGGTGCACGCGGTAC
Source organism: Gordonia polyisoprenivorans NBRC 16320 = JCM 10675 (assembly GCF_000241325.1). GTDB lineage: Bacteria > Actinomycetota > Actinomycetes > Mycobacteriales > Mycobacteriaceae > Gordonia > Gordonia polyisoprenivorans. Next base: position 71,006 of record NZ_BAEI01000010.1, read on the forward strand.
CGGTGTGAACAGGGCCACGCCCCAATCGGATACGTGATCTCGCCGTCGCAGGTCTTCCGTTCTCCACCTATCTGAGAGAACATGTGTACACCGAAATCCGTCGAGAACTGCAGACGGTCCGTCATTTCCCTGTGGAGGCCGATCATGATCGCACTCGTCGTAGTCCTGCTCGCGCTGGTTGCCCTCGGCATGCTGTGCAACCGGCCCGGCCTGAATTTCTATGCCCGAGAACTGGGTTCGTCGGGGCGCTACCGCGAGCGCTGACGCCCGCCCATCGCACGTGGCGACATCACGCCGCCCGGCGCATCGCCTATTCGGCACTACGACAACGGGACCGATACCGCACACGGGGTTTGCGGTATCGGTCCCGGTCTGCGCTGACCCGTCGATCGATCGGGTCAGCGTGATCCCTGTGAGAAGGGGGGGGTCAGGCGCCCTGGCCGGCCTCGATCTCCAGGGTGATGGTGACCTTGTCGCCGACGACGACGCCGCCACCCTCGAGCGGCATCTCGATATCGATGCCGAAGTCCTTGCGGTTCAACACGGTGGTGGCCTCGAAGCCGGCCACCGGGCCGTTACCCATACCCGGGTTGACGCCGTTGAACTCGAGCTTGAGATCGACCGACTTGGTCACGCCGTGCAGGGTGAAGTCGCCGGTGAGTACGTAGTCGTCGCCGGCGGGGCGCACCGCGGTCGAGGTGAAGGTGGCCTTCGGGTAGGTCTCGGCGTCGAAGAAGTCGGCGGACTTGATGTGGCCGTCGCGCTGCTCGTTGCCGGTGGTGATCGAGGTGACGTCGATCTCGGCCTGCACCGACGGCGTTCCGTCCTCGGCGACGGTGATGGTGCCGCTGAAGGTGTCGAACTTGCCGCGAACCTTGCTCACCATGAGGTGCTTGACGGAGAAGCCGACGGTCGAGTGGACGGGATCGATGGTCCAGGTGCCTGCGGCGATCGGCGCGGTGACGGTGGGGGTGCTCATGGGATGCTCCTTGTTCCGGGGTGTCCGGGGGTCGATGACTGTCGTATCGATGACCGGTGAGGTCGCTGGGTCGTTCCGGCCCATTACCGAGCATAACCGGACCACGGTCCGATTTCATTCCCGAATGCCGAAGTTTTTTCGCGAGCTTCTATGACCAGGCGAAAACCGGCTGCTCGTACTCGTCGACACGGGTGTCACGGCCACGCAGCGCGACCTCGGCGAACTGATAGAGCACCGCGGCGGTGGGCGCGTGCACCAGCGCTGTCCGTCCACTCGGTGAGTGGTCGTCGGGATCGCGATGCAGTCCCGGAATCGGCATCTGGATGACCGGTCGCGCCGACTCCGGGATGGTGATGAACCGAGGTGTGACGAGGAGGTCGTCGAGCGGGATGAAGAACCAGACCGAGACCTCGTCGGGGTTGGGTGACGGTTCGGGGGCGTGCGGCGCCCAGCACACGACGGGTGTGATCACGTACCCGGATCTGGTCGGATAGTCGTCGAGCATGCCGATGACGTCGTCGGGGGACAGGGCCACGCCCATCTCCTCGTGCAGCTCACGCAGCGCCGCGGTGGTCTGATCCTCGCCGGGATCGAGTCGGCCGCCGGGCAGTGCGAACTGGGCGGCGTGGCGGCGCATACTCATCGGTCGGCGCAGGAGCCAGATGCCCTGCTCGCGTTCGTTGGTGTCGGCGTCGTCGGTGTTGCTGCTATTGCGGTCGACGACGACGATCGCCACGGCCGCGGCCTTGCCGGGCGTGGTGGCGGCTCGCCGGTCGAAGGCTGACAGCCGATTACTCAGGACCTCGCGCTCGACCCACGTCATCCTCCCAGTTGACCACGCGTGGGGGTCGGTGACGACCAGCGGCGTCATGACGAGAGGTCAATACAGCGTGGGGATGCGCCGGAGCGGCAGGTCGGGTCCCTCGTAACCGGTCGCCTTCCGCTTGGGGAGTTCCACGTCGGGGCGGTCGAGCGGGGTGTAGGGAATCTGGTCGAGGATGTGGCGGATGACGTTGAGACGACCGCGTTTCTTGTCGTCGGTGTTCGCGACGTACCACGGTGCCCAGCCGGTGTCGGTGAAGCGGAACATGTCGTCGCGCGCACGGGTGTAGTCGTCCCAGCGCGTGTACGACTTGAGGTCCATCGGCGACAGCTTCCAATACTTGCGTGGATCGTCGATACGGCTCTGGAGTCGCAGTGTCTGCTGACCCTCGCTGACCTCGAGCCAGTACTTGAGCAGGATGACCCCGGAGGCGACGATCGACCGCTCGTACTCGGGGGCCTCGGTGAGGAACTGCTTTGTCTGCTCCTCGGTGCAGAAGCCCATGACCCGCTCGACCCCGGCGCGGTTGTACCAGCTGCGATCGAAGATGACGACCTCGCCCGCGGCAGGTAGGTGCGGGACGTAGCGCTGGATGTACATCTGCGATTTCTCGCGCTCGGTGGGTGCGGGCAGTGCGACGACCCGGAAGACCCGGGGGCTGACCCGCTCGGTGATCGACTTGATCACGCCGCCCTTGCCTGCGGTGTCGCGGCCCTCGAAGACGATGCACACCTTGGCTCCGGTGGTGCGCACCCATTCCTGCATGGCCACGAGCTCGACGTGCAGGGGTTTGACGAGCTTGCGGAATTCCTTGTTCTTCATGGGCTCGGTCGTCATGGGTTCGGTCGTCACGTGCTCGTCGTGACCGTCGTGGTTCGAGGAGTGCTTCTTGTGCTTCTTCTTGCCCATGCTCGGCCTCCTCGACGGTGCCCGCCCGGAGGGCACTGATCTGCCCAGACTAGGTGACTGCGGTGTCCGAATGGCCTTTACGAGTCGATTAACGATTTGTCGCGGGTGCATACTCGCGGGTTGTGGCCGATGCCCTCGCTCCCTTGACGCTGCACACCGTGGTGTCGTCGTGGCGAGTCGATGTGCCCACATCTGTCGTCGTGGTGTTGATCGCGGTGGCGTATGTGGTGGCCATGCGCAGGTCGACGCTGCCATGGCGGCGGGCGGTTCCGTTTCTGGTCGGCGTGGCGGTGTGGCTGATCAGCGCGTGCGGGTTTGTCGGCGTGTACTCCGACACGTTGTTCTGGGTGCGAGCGCTGCAGGTTGTGCTGGTGCTGATGGTGGTGCCGTTCTGCCTCGCGCTCGGGATGCCGGTGACGGTTGCCCGCGAGTCGTGGCCCGCGGCACGCAGCGTGATCGATCGTTGGCTGGGAACGCGGGCGGCGCGGGTGATCGCGTCACCGGCGGTGACCTCGGCCGGCGTCATCGTGACGCCGTGGCTGATCTATCTCACCGGGTGGTATCCGGCGATGTTGCGATCCGACACCGTCGACACCGTGACCCGAGTGTTGCTCGTGCTCTGCGGCTTCGGATACTTCTACGCGCGGCTGCAGATCGACCCGGTGCCTCGGCGCTATCCGCAATCCCTGTCGCTGCTCGTCACCCTGGGCGAGACACTCGGCGACGGCATCCTAGGCGTGGTGATGTGGCAGGGCGGACTCCTCGCCGCCTCGTATTACGAAGCGCTGCACCGCACGTGGGGGCCGTCGCTGCGGACCGATCAAACTATCGGGGCCGGTGTGTTCTGGGTGCTCGGCGACGTCATCGGTCTGCCGTTCCTCCTCGTGCTCTTCGACCGATTCCGCACCGATGAGAGTCGGCGGGCCGAGATCGCCGACGCCGAACTCGATGCGGCCGAACGCGAGTCCACCCGATCGACGGCAGCGGAGACCGAGTCCGACCAACCGTCAGGACTGTGGTGGGAGAACAACCCGGAGTTACGCGAGCGCTTCCGCTGAGCCGTTGGGCGCCAATTTCCGGTGGTCGAGCAGCCCGGCGGATCTTTCGTCCCGGTGGTCGAGGTGCCGAGGAGCGTTAGCATCCCGGTGGTCGAGGTGTCGAGGAGCGTTAGCGACGAGCCGTTCTTTCGGTGGTCGAGGTGTCGAGGAGCGTTAGCGACGAGCCTCGAGACCTGTTGCGCCGCTGCTGGTTTCCGACCCGGACCGAGCACGCCCCCGGGTCTAGGGTCCGCGGTCGCCGAGTAGTTGGGCGAGTTGGGTGTCGATCGGCGAGTCCGGGCTGGGGTCGGGGGTGAGGATTTCGACGAGATCGTAGTACCCGTGCCCGATCGGGATTCGGGTGCGGCGGATTCGGTCGGTGGGCAGCATCGAGTCCCGGTCGTCGCGCTCGGCGAGATCGGTATCGGTATCACCCTGTGTCGGGTCGGGTGGTGGGTGCAGGTCGGCGCGTACTTTGTCGAGGGTGGCGCGGAAAGTGGCCCCGACGTCGGGTAACGCGTTGGTGCGTTTCGGGTTCGGTGTCGCTGCCCCGACCGGGGTGTTTGTGCGCCACCAGCACCGTCCGGCCCACGGCCCGTCCCGATATATGCCGGTCGTGAATTGTCCGGGTTTGTCGCCGACCATGCGGTTGTGTTTGCCGCAGGCGGGGGCGAGGTCACCGATGTTGGTGAGCCCACCTTTCGCGTGATCTTTGGTGGCGTGATGGATTTCGACGTGGGCGGCGGGTTGAGTACAGCCGGGGAACGAGCAGTACTCGCCGCCGTCTTTGGCGAACAACGCGATCCGCTGGCCTTGACTCGCCAACCGCGCGCGCCCCAAATAGAGGGGCAGGTTGGTGTGGTCGTCGAACACGGCCAGCCACGGCTGGCACTGGGCGGCGAGGGCGATGACATCGGTGATCGGGAGGAGGGTGCCGGTCGCCGTGACGCCCATCCCGGTCTGCGCAATCAGGTCGGACAGGGTGGCTTTGATGATCAGGTGTGGTGGTAGGCCGCGATGCGATTGGGGGCCGAGACCGGCATCCAGTCCGGCGCGCAGGACTGCTTCCAACGCGTCATGGTTGCGTTGGACTTGATCACGGTGATCGCGGGCTGCCGCGGCAGCCACCTGTTCGGGGTCGGCGTCTTCGCGACTGCCGGTGGGGGAATCGGGGTCGGCGGGGTTGTTCATTCCGGGGGCTGCCCACGCGGCGAGTACTGCTTCGAGGTGTGCGGTGAGGGTGGGGGTCATTTGCCCGGACAACCCACTCATTTGTTGGGCGTCTTGGCGGCCGATGCGGATCTGGCGGTGGCGTTGCCGGTCGGTGTCGTCGGTCAGGTGGCCGTCGGGGTCGAGGTGCGCCAACACCCGTGCCCCCAGGATCCGGAGGTCGGAGGGGGTGTGGGTGCGGGCGTAGCGGGCCATCGTGGCGTCGGCCGACATTTTCTCGTCGAACGGCACTGCCGCCGGGATGCGGTCCAGCACGTCGATCACCACCGCCGCATGCGAGGAGCCGGCCGCCCCGGACGCCATCGCCTCGGCGAGTGCCGGATATTTGGGGGCGGCAACCTCACCGGTAAAGGTGTGGAACGTGGCGGTCGCTTTCAGTTGTTTCCACCGCCGCCACGGTTCCGACACACGGAGTAAGCCGATCATGGCGTCGGTGATCGACCCGAACCCGTACTCGCGGGCCAGATGGCGGTCGGAGAATTCGACGATCTGCCGATCCCCCTGAACGGTGACCCGGGTGATCAACTGCTCGGTGGATTGAGCGACCGCGACCAGGTCGTCGTTGGACAGGCCGGTCAAATCATCCGACGCCAGCGAATCAACCAAGCGGTGGGCGAGGGCGAGTTTCTGGGTGGTCGACAAACCAGACACGTCGGGTAACGCGGTGTCGACCATCATTTCTCGCCCCCCCGGGATAGCGAACACCTGTTTGTGTGTCGTTGTGTTCGAGTGTATGCCGGGTTTGTCGGGTTGGCAAGAGGTTGTCGAAAGTTTTTTCGGATGGAATTCAGCACGGCGACAATCGGTGTGGCGCGGTGACCGGAATCGTCAGATTCCATTTCTGGAGTGCGGGCTCGACGTAGGCGATCGTGTTGTCGCGGTCAGCGGGGCCGTCGTGCAGGATGCCGACCGCGCACACGCTCTGGTCGGGGTTCACGACGAACACCGCTGATCCCGAGTCGCCGACGACGGCATACCCACCCCAGTGGAGGCTTCGCGTGTTGGCGTCGAGGAGCGGACCGCACGTCAGGCCCGCGCGTGCGCCGGCCATGCAGACCGGTGTTCCCCGAGGCAGTGTGGCCACTTCCCGGGGTGTCATGACGCCGGCGATCGGGTGACCGTCGATGGTGGTGACCCATTGTGCTGCAGTCGCAGTCGGCGGTAGGAATGCGGCCGCGGCGTCGAGCATGGTGCCGTCGGCCAGGGTGTCGTCCTCGTGTAGTTCGTAGGGGCTGAGGGGCAGGCGACCCGTTTCGGACGAATCGGTGTACAGCCACGTGGGTTGACCCAGTCCGCTTACGCAGTGCCCGGCCGTCAGGTTGCCGCGGCTGCCCGTCGACGAGGTGACCGGCCAGCCGAGGGTGCATTGCGACGCTGGACCGGATGCCGTCGCGTCGACGATCGTGACGCCCGGCCGATACGTGTGGTCGGTCGTCGGGGTAAAGGGGACCGGATGTCCGCCGTCGCTGTCGGGCAACGTGACGAAGCGGGTGGTGATCGGCCGTGGGTCGGATGTGGCTGCCGCCCCACCGCATGCGGCGACGAACAAGAAGGGCAGCACCGCCGCCGGAATCGCCCACCGCAGCCGGGTCATACGCGGCAGAGTAGCGATCCTGGCTGTGTGTTTCCTGCCGACGCGATCGGGTGCCACCGGCAACGTCGGACGAAAAAAGATTTCGGCACAACATGATTCGTCGTGGCGGGCACTGTCGGACACGTCGGAGATCGCATGGAGTTCATGCTTGCTCTGCACCCAAAAACAAAGAAAACCACCTTCGAGAGGTGGTTTTCCAGGTGGCCAGGGCCGGGATCGAACCGGCGACCTTCCGCTTTTCAGGCGGACGCTCGTACCAACTGAGCTACCTGGCCGGAAGGTTCGGTACGAACACCGAGACCTTTGGCGACCCTGACGGGACTCGAACCCGCGACCTCCGCCGTGACAGGGCGGCGCGCTAACCAACTGCGCCACAGGGCCTTGTTCAGTTATCTGTTCACCGAGGCGAACAGCGTACCCCCTACGGGATTCGAACCCGCGCTACCGCCTTGAAAGGGCGGCGTCCTAGGCCGCTAGACGAAGGGGGCCGGTTTCCGTTCGGGAGGGCTCCGTTGGGAGCCGACTCAGATTAGGACACCGCGCGCGGAAAACACAAATCGCCACGTCAAAGGTATTTTCTTGGGTTCGACACGCGAAGCGGACACCGCCTGTCCGCGACCCGTTCGGCGCGAGGTAAACTCGCTTCCGCCCTCGGCGCCGAGGGTAACGCCCCTATAGCTCAGTTGGTAGAGCTACGGACTTTTAATCCGCAGGTCGTAGGTTCGAGCCCTACTGGGGGCACCGCAAACCGCCTGGTCACGGGCGGTTTTGCTCGTTCTTAAGGGGAAGGTCCAGGCTGCGGATTCACCCTGCTGAACCGAATGCCACGGGACTTGTCGGTAGTGCATGAGACCCTCGGCAGCATGGACTACGGAAACGTTGCCGCCTGGGCCGGTGTCTCGTTGACAGCGCTCGCGCTCCTTCGCGCCGCACTCCAGGACGCATGGTTTGGATTGGGGAGGAAGCGCGCGGCCGCGTTACGAGCGGCGCATCTCGCTGAGGCTGCGCCTCCCGAACGCAAAGACAGGTTTGAACGCGACGCGATATCCAAATTTCGCGAGCTAGAGTCACTTCTGTTTGTCGATACTCGCCTGGTGACGAAACGCCAGTGGCAATATCTCACTGCGGCAGCGCTCGTTTCGCTCGTCGGAGGCAGGCTCTCTATGGCGCTAGCTTGGTATGCGACGATTCCAGCCACTGTAGTGTGGTATGTACTGGCCCTGGCGCTCTTTATTATTGGAATCTCGTACGGCGGGATACGGAAGACGCTCCGCGATCTAGCGCTTGGAGCACGAGACAACGACGGTGTGGTGAGGGCGCCGGGAGTCAAATGGTGGCGTGTTCCAGCGTTGTACCTCTTCGACTCCGAGCGAGTTCGACGCGAGTGCAAGCCAACTGGCTCTTTCGCTAGTCGGGAGATCAACGACTCGTACCAACGAATTGCAGATGCGGCGTGGTCGATGGCATGGCGACGAGTTCTACGGGGAAGAGTAGAAAGGGCTACCGACGATTTGCCATCGTCCACTTCTGTGCTGGGCTCGCCGCAGCCACATGATGGCTGAGGTGGGTGCGCTTTCCGCCTCCGGTTTCGGAGACTTAGTCGGAGTCGACGTTCCTCAATAGTGATCAGGACTGCCGCAGGCCGACTAGAGTGTGCCCTTGGCACCTCGGCATTGCGAGCTATAGCGGCGAGCGGAAAACAGGCGCCGTACTGCTTTCGCTCGTCGAGGGTGGGCGGCAATCGGAGGAGACACGACGATACTCGTCACTCCGTTGGAGCTTGCTGCTTACCGTTGGGCGAAAGTTCATCTGTTTCTGTTCCACGGCGAAGCAACCCGAGCACAGCTACTCGAGGAGCTGGATGCCAACCTGCGATAGATGTGCACTCACTGCATGAACGGAACGCCGACGGTGTGGCGTGTTCACGAACCTCCACGGCCCCGTAAGATCGCCGAACTCGACCTGTGGACACTGTTCACCGCCCACCCCGGCCAGGAACCCACGCTTTACCTGATGACTCAAGAAGGTGCCGAATCGTCGGGGCCGATCGTCGCCGCGATGGTCGACCAGGTGTTCAAGCTCGCCGACCTCGCCTCCTCCGCACACGGTGGTCGCCTGGAGCCGCCGATGACCGTGGTCCTCGACGAGGCCGCCAACATCTGCCGGATCGACGACCTCCCGGCGAAGGCGTCGCACCTGGGTAGCAAGGTCGTGCTCGTCGACGGATCTTGCAGTCGTATCAGCAGGGGATGGGTGTGTGGGGCCGGGAACGGATGGGCGCACTGTGGAGTGCCTCAACCTGCCGGATCATCGGCGCCGGCCTCCAAGAAGCGACAGACACCCGAATGGTGTCGAATCTGATAGGCACACACGAAGTGTGGAAGACCAGCTACAGCAGCGGACCGGGCGGCAACACACGCTCGCGCCAACTCATCCGCGAACCCATCATGCCGCTTGAAGAGGTCGCGGCGATGGACCGATCCCACGCCCTGCTCATCCGGCAATGGTCACGGCCGGCGCTGATGGAGCTGATGCCCTGGTACCTCGAGGACGAGGCCACCGACATCTCGACCTACCAGAAGACCGCGACCGAGCAAGTCCGTCGATCCGCAGTCAGCGACTCGGAGAGAACGCGCTCGGTAAACACCTCGCCACCCACATCGCCGACACCGAGACGCAGCGACGAGCGAGGACGACCCGACGACGACACTGCTGGCCCAGCTCGAAGGTCTGCGCCGGCAAGTACGTACCCTCACCGAACACCTCGGCCGCCATGACATCGCGCTCGACGCACTTGAAGACGGGCTCGCGGCCGCCGCGCCACCTGATTCGGCCGCAGGGTTGCAGCCACCCCAACAACCCGCCGACACCTCGTCGGCAGCGGCCACCACTGCCGGTGACGGTCTGACTCCTGATCTGAGCGTGCTGCGAGAGTGGGTCGACCGCAACGTCAGTCAATGGTGCGAGCGGCAAATCTCCCTCGTCACCGGACGCCCCGGAGTTCGGTGGTGCGCCCAATGGGATCAGCACCCCGAAGCGATCACCCGCCTGTGGGTCTGCCGAGCGTTTCAGCTCGAAGCCGTCAAAGAAGGGCGGGCCGCGGTGTCGGTGTATCTGCGTGATCACTTCGACCATCACCTGTCCGTCCTGACCAGCGCGACCGGCCCGTTTCGCTGCTGCACCCCGGACAAACACGAACTACCCCGATCCGGACACCCCCGGTACCTGCCCAGCGACCCCACCCGCCTGCGAGCCGTCGGATAGGGACCGGCCCCGTGACCCGTCACGGACGCAGAACCACTCCCACCCGCTGCGCCGTGACGCGTGGTGGGCGGGCCCGCACGAGTCATCCCAGCGACTCCCGGGCCCGCCCCCACAACCCGAAAAACCCAGTCCCACAACCCGACAGGACACCACCATGAGTACCCGAACCGCCCGCGACACTGACCGCCTCACCACAGCGCACAAGGATCTCCCGGCGACGGCGTGGCGCCAAGCGGGGATGTCGGTGCTGAGTGGAAGAATCGACGCGAGATCCAAGGCGGATCGACGCTGGGAGCCACAATGGACAAGCAGGGCCGGGTCAAACTGGTACTCGCGATCGCACATAAGATCGACGATCGGGATGAATTGCCGTGGGATCACGCGAACATCATTCTGAGGACGTATGGCGTCGCAGAACTTGATGACGATTCATGGGGACCGACCACCGCCGAGACAATTGACACCGCGACCGATGAGCAACTCCTTGAGCTCGCCCAACACTTCGGACTGGAGCTTCCGAGCGAAGCGCCAGCGGCGGTAGTCACCGCCATCGCGACCAGTACGCAACCTCTATTCATGTTCGCGTCCCACCTGGCGATGCATCGCGTGCTCGTCCACGAAGTGGCTGAGGCACTCGCCGCCTTTGGAATCAAGCTCTTCGTAGCGCACGATTCGATCACCGTGGATACCGAGTGGCATAGCGAGATCGAAAGCGCGCTCGATCGGGCGGACGCGGGCCTCGTTTTCCTTCATCGAGGATTCAAGGAAAGCTCGTGGTGCGACCAAGAGGTCGGTTGGCTACTCGGCCGCCACGTGCCAGTGATGGCGCTTCGGTTCGACGCTGACCCCTACGGCCCGTTGGGCAAGCATCAGGCCCAGACCGCCGGTAATCTGCCTCCGGAGGCCATCGCCAGCTCCACCTTGGGACGGATAGCGAGCAAGCCTGAACTCCAGCGCGGATTCGGCGCTTCACTCGTCGACGCCATGGCCGCGTCACCGAGATTCGCGGTCACGGACTCGATCTGGCTCTACCTCCGAGAGCTGCGGTCACTCGATTCGAGCCAGTGCGCTCGACTGCTGCAGGCATGCAAGGACAACACTCAGATCAATTGGGCGAACTCGGCCCTCGACGGAGGCACGCCCTATCCTCGTGCAATCGTCGCGTTCCTGAGGCAGCAGCCCGGCGGCGGCGTGATCACTGCGGACATCGACGCCTACGAGGTCTACTTGCAGCAGCTTGAGGACGAGAGGAACGTACGCTCGCGAGGAGTCGCCTCGCCGCCACCGACTGCCAATGCCGGATCGCCCTGGCCGTGAGTAGCGGGGACTTGGTGTGAGTATCGAAGAGTACAAGGCCGGCCTTCGCCGCTGGGTTCGCAATTCAGCACGCCCGGGAATCATTCGTCATGAGGGCATGGAACTCAAGACACGCGGCAGGTCGTTCAAGTCCGTCACTATGCACTACTTCGGCAGCGACCGGGAGGCTCCGTCGGGTCGGAAGCTTGAGTTCCAAGAGGTCCCAGCGAAGGAGATGGATTTCGGATACGACTTCAATAATCCGACGAAGACCTTTTCCCTCGCTAACGATGAGGTTGATGTCCTTCGAAAGTTCTTGAACGGCATGTTCGCCGACGAGGGCTACTACGTCCGGACAGACAGTAAGGACTTGGCGAAGGTGCTGGCTGAGCGTCTTCAGCCAGGCGACGAGGGTGAGTCCGCTCTCGCCGATCTACTGGAATCCATCGGAGGGGACGAGGATCTCGTACGGGCCGTGGCGAAGTCGAACCAGGCGGGCCACTTGGCCGGCCTGATCGACCAGGAACGCCGGCGGGCCGCACTCGAAGAACTCGAACAGCTTGCCCGCACCCCGTGGACGAGCGAGGGCGAGTTCCAGAAGCTGATCCAAGACAATCCATGGATCTTCGGCGGGCGGTACGTCGGGGTCACGCAGCGTCGCAGCCTAACGGTCCTGGACCAGTTGGATGTGCCCCTGATCAACACCGACGGTTCGATCCACATAGTGGAACTCAAAACAGCTTGTCTACCAAGGCTATTCAGGATGCATAGGAATCACTGGATCGTCGGCAACGATGTGCACGAGGCCGTATCGCAGGCAGAGAATTACCTTCACCAGCTCGATACCCATGCCGCGAACATCAAGATGACGCTCAAACTGGAAGTCCAGCGAGCCTTCGCAACTGTCGTTGTCGGCCATACCGAGCACTGCACCGCCGAGGGCCTCACCGAAGAGGACGCGTCCCTGGCGCTGCGTATCTACAACAGCCATCTCTCACGAGTACGGGTCATGACATACGACCAGCTCATCTCCAACGCCAAGAATGCAATGACGCTTGGCATCTCAGGGTCAGGCGATGGCGTGTGACAGAGGAATGATCAAGACCTGTGGATTTGGGAGGGCGTGCCTTCCCGCAGAATGATCCCGGTAGTCACTTGATCAAGTCAGCGTGGCAGCGCTGGCGGAAAGGCACGCCCTGTGTCGCTTACGGTAGTCAACAACGATGATGGTTCCAACCCGGCCGGCGAGAGCCGCTCGGTGCTCGATGAGATCGTGCGTGACGGCGCTCGGCAGATGCTCGCCGCCGCGTTGCGGGCAGAAGTGGCCGCCTACATCGACCAATTCGCCGACCAGCTCGACGAGAACGGGCACCGCCTCGTGGTGCGCAACGGGTACCACCATGAGCGCGAGGTGATGACCGCCGCCGGCGCGGTCACCGTAAGTGCACCGCGGGTCAACGACAAACGTGTCGATGCTGATACGGGTGAACGCGAACGCTTTTCGTCGAAGATTCTCCCGGCGTGGGCGCGTAAGAGCCCGGAGATCTCCGCGGTGCTGCCGCTGCTGTATCTGCATGGACTGTCCTCGGGCGATTTCGGGCCCGCCCTGGAACAGTTCCTCGGTTCCGGTGCCGGTTTGTCGGCGGCCACGATCACCCGGCTGACCGCGCAGTGGCAGAAAGAAGCTGCCGCGTTCGCCGACCGCGACATCACCGCTGATTACGTCTACATGTGGATCGACGGTATCCATCTCAAGGTGCGTCTCGAGCAGGAGAAACTGTGCCTGCTGGTGATGATCGGGGTGCGCGCCGACGGCCGCAAAGAGTTGATTGCACTCGCTGACGGGTATCGAGAATCGGCCGAGTCGTGGGCTGATCTGCTGCGCTCGTGCAAGCGCCGTGGGATGGCTGCCCCCACGTTAGCGGTCGGGGACGGCGCGCTCGGGTTCTGGGCGGCGGTCCGGGAGGTGTTCCCCGAGGCACGTGAGCAACGCTGCTGGTTTCACAAGCAGGCCAATGTGCTTGCCGCTCTGCCGAAATCAGCGCACCCGAACGCTATCAAGGCGATGCAGGAGATCTACAACGCCGAAGACGAAGCCCACGCCCGCGCCGCAGCGCAACAGTTCGAGAAGATGTACGGAGCAAAGTACCCAAAAGCGGTTGCCAAGATCATCGATGACCTCGACGTGTTACTCGAGTTCTACCGCTATCCGGCCGAGCACTGGGTGCACTTGCGGACCACCAACCCGATCGAGTCCACCTTCGCGACCGTCCGGTTGCGCACGAAAGTCACCAAAGGCCCCGGGTCACGAGCTGCCGGATTGGCGATGGCCTACAAGCTGATCGAGGCTGCTCAATCTAAGTGGCGCGCGGTCAACGCGCCACATTTAGTGAAGCTCGTCCGCGACGGTGCCACCTTCACCAAGGGGAAACTCGTCGAACCCGACACTACCTCAGACACCGAGGACGCCGCCTGAAACCACGTCATGCACAAGCTTGCGAAGATGTCAGGACGAATGAACGAAGGTCGCCCCACCCCGGCGGTGTGGATAATCACGATTATCCCATATTCATCCGTACACCGTTGTCTAGCAGCGTGTTACGTGACCAAGTGTGTGACAGTGACGAAACAGAGTGAGTGCAGCACAGCATTCGATGAGACGCTGACCGAATCCGCAGCAGATGGTCAGGTCGGCGACGCTACCGGCGGCGCGGCACGAAGGTAGACGCGCACCATCCCCGGGTACGATCTGCAGGTCGAGTCGACAGACACTCCTACGTGTCACTCTCCGAGTGGGGACTATCGTATTCGGGTTCAAGAAATTCTAGCCGATTGTCGAACGGGTCCGTGGCGTAGAAGCGACGGAAACCAGGAAAATCACCGTCGGGCTGCACGCTGTAGCCAGCTCCGGCGAGCCGTTGAAACAGCGCGTCCAGATCGTCGACGAGGATGCCCGGATGCGCTTTACGAGCTGGCCTGAAGTCAGACTCCACACCAAGATGAAGCTCGAGACCCCCAGCCCGGAACCAGACGCCGCCTCGTTCGGCCAGAACTGCAGGCTTGCCGACCTCGGCCATACCCAACACATCGACAAAGAACGCTCGCGCCCGATCTTCTTCGCCTGCCGGCATGGCCAGTTGCATATGATGCAGACCCTTGAACATGCCCCTCATCCTGTTCCACAACCCGGTCGCGGCCGCCGTCTACCGGTAAATCCACAGGTCTTGACAATATCTCGCGTGTGACAGTGCCACAATGTGAGGTATGCAGTTCTGTTCTGCCTTAACTACGCGAACGGGGCACATTCATGCCCGATTCACGTCGCACTCAGTGGAGGCTGACGCCCCGCTCAGTCGTTCGCGTGATATCACGCGGCGGGCGTTTTCCCACGAAACATCGAGGCTAGTTA
>NZ_BAEI01000009.1 GCF_000241325.1 Gordonia polyisoprenivorans NBRC 16320 = JCM 10675
AGGCCGCACCGCTGGAACAGATGGGGCTGGGCTGGAAGAACCCGCAGGGCACCGGCGTCGGCAACGACACCATCACCAGTGGCCTGGAGGTCACCTGGACCCACACCCCCACCAAGTGGGACAACTCGTTCCTGGAGATCCTCTACGGCAACGAGTGGGAACTGACCAAGAGCCCGGCCGGAGCCAACCAGTGGAAGCCCAAGGACAACGGCTGGGCCAACTCGGTGCCGATGGCCCAGGGCGACGGCAAGACCCACCCGTCGATGCTGACCACCGACCTCACGATGCGGTTCGATCCGATCTACGGCGAGATCACCCGCCGCTGGCTCGATCATCCCGAAGAGCTGGCCGACGAGTTCGCCAAGGCCTGGTTCAAGCTGCTGCACCGTGACATGGGCCCGGCCATCCGCTACCGCGGTCCGTTGGCCCCCGCCGAGACCTACCTGTGGCAGGACAACGTTCCCGCACAGCAGGGACCGACGATCTCCGACGCCGACGTCGACTCGCTGAAGTCGTCAATCCTCGAGTCCGGTCTGTCGGTGGCACAACTGGTCTCGACCGCGTGGAAGGCAGCGGCGACGTTCCGCGGCAGTGACTTCCGCGGGGGCGCGAACGGCGGCCGGATCCGGTTGCAGCCCCAATTGGGTTGGGAATCCAGCGAACCGGACGAGCTGGCACAGGTCATCAGCACCCTCGAAGGAATCGCCGACGCCTTCAACAAGGAGTCCGGTCCGAAGGTCTCCTTCGCCGATCTCGTGGTGCTCGGCGGTGTCGTCGGCATCGAGAAGGCGGCCAAGGCCGCCGGATTGTCGGTGTCGGTGCCGTTCACACCCGGTCGTACCGACGCCTCGCAGGACGAGACCGACGTCGAGTCGTTCGCATACCTCGAGCCGCGCTACGACGGTTTCCGCAACTACGAGGGCAAGGGCAACGAACTGCCCGCCGAGTACAACCTGGTCGACAAGGCCAACCTGTTGACCCTCTCGGCACCGGAGATGACGGTGCTCGTCGGTGGTCTGCGCGTGCTCGGCGCCAACTATCAGGGTTCGTCACTCGGTGTGCTCACCGAAACGCCCGGCACGCTGACCAACGACTTCTTCGTCAACATCTGTGACATGGACGTCGAGTGGGCACCGTCGCCGGCCGATGACGGCACTTATGTCGCGACCGATCGGGCGACCGGCGCGCAGAAGTGGACCGGCACGCGGGTGGATCTGGCCTTCGGGTCGAACTCGGATCTGCGGGCATTGGCCGAGGTGTACGCCGAGGACACCTCCACGGAGAAGTTCGTGGCCGACTTCGTCGCCGCG
This sequence comes from Gordonia polyisoprenivorans NBRC 16320 = JCM 10675, assembly GCF_000241325.1. Taxonomy (GTDB): domain Bacteria; phylum Actinomycetota; class Actinomycetes; order Mycobacteriales; family Mycobacteriaceae; genus Gordonia; species Gordonia polyisoprenivorans. Next base: position 1,311 of record NZ_BAEI01000009.1, read on the forward strand.
TGGACCAAGGTGATGGAACTCGACCGGTACGACCTGCACTGACCTGGCCGGTCATCGCACCCGATCGGGGGCATCGTCGCGCATGTCGCGTCGGTGCCCCCGATCGTCGTACGTCACCGGGTCACCGGGTCACCGGCTCCCCGACTCGGGCGACGAACCGTGCGACCCGCTCGCGCAGCGCACCGATGCGCAGCCGACGTACCCGCTCGGGATCGTCACCGGCCATCGCCGACGACGGCTTGCGTCGCACGTTCTCCGAGCATTCGAAGTTCGCACAGATGAGGGTTCCGACGGTGTCACCCTTGCGACCCGCGGCGCCCGCGCGCCGCGCGGCGAAGAGGATCACCTCATTGGGTAGCGAAATGTCTTCGCACAGTGCGCATTGCGGTCGCGTGCGGGCCGGGACGGCGCCGGCACGCAGCATGATCCCGGTCGGCTCGGCACCGCCGCCCTCCCCGGAGTCGTCACCTGCGTCGGGCGCGGGAGCGAGAACGAGATACCCGGTGCCCGGTGATTTGGGATCGCGCCAACCGAGATAGTCGAGCCGGTCCCACCGGATGGCGTCGAATCCGTCGGGCATGGTGATCGCTTTGCGTTCACGCACCGAGGTGTTGACGAACGATGCGCGGATCTCTGATTCGGTCATGGGTCGCATGGAAGACTCCTGGGAGATGTGCACCGCGCGAGGGTGAGCTGCCGTGCAGGCGCGGCGTCGACGGCCGATCGCACGGTGGTGACGTCGCACGGTGGTGAAGGGACGCGGAGCGTGTGTCCGCAGAAATGACTCATCGCGCGAACGCCTCTGTCGGACGTTCGCGGCGTATGCCTGCGGCTATCTGCGGCCGGCGCGTACGCCGGCGACCTCCCGTCGATTCACGTGCGCCAGTGTCATCGTCCGGGGTGCCCGGAGTCAACACGTTTCCCGCCGACAGGCGTGTTGGTTCATGTGCCGTCCCGGGACGTGGGCTCTTCACGTGACACACTCGGCTCATGACCCGATGGGACGGCACGGCGGCGCCACGTGGTGACGACTACGACGACCGCTGGTCTTGCCTGGCCGCCGCGGGCGAGAACATCCACGGTGAAGCCGACCTGGTCGCCGATCTCGCACGCGGGATCGGCGGTCGGCGCATACTCGACGCCGGGTGCGGCACGGGGCGGGTTGCCATCGAGCTGGCCCGCCGCGGTTTCGAGGTCGTCGGCGTCGACGCCGACCCCTCGATGCTGGCGACCGCCCACCGCAAGTCCGGCGACATCCGTTGGCTCCGAGCCGATCTGAGTTCACTCGACGCCCACCTCGACGAGGTCTTCGATCTCATTGTGCTCGCCGGGAACGTGATGATCTTCCTCACGCCCGGCACCGAGGCCGGGGTGCTGCGCCAGTGCGCGTCGAGGCTACGGCCGGGCGGGCTGCTGGTCGCCGGATTCCAGCTCCGCCCGGACCGTCTTGCACTGTCCGACTACGACATCCACGCCCGCTCCGCCGGCCTCGAACCGGTCGGGAGATTCGCCACCTGGGACCGCCGGCCGTTCGCCGGCGGGGATTACGCGGTGTCGGTGCACTCGCGCCCGGCAGACCGCTGAGATCGGTGCCGATGCCCCGCCCGCTCGCCCGGCGGCAGCCGTCGGCAGTGGCTATGCTGGCGGTTTCCCCGAGGGAGGCATCCGGGATACCGGTACCACCGAATGCCGGGGTAGGTGAAAGGAGTCGCCGATGCCTGCCGCATCCGACAGTTCTGTGCCCGCGGATTCTCGGCCGTCGGCGGTGCGCACACCCGGGCACATCCGCCTCACCTCGCACAGCGGCGGTGCCAGTGCCCCGGCCATCACCTGGGGTGCGCCGACTGCCCGAGAGCGGGGGCCGGTGATCGCAACCACCACCGACCGCGCCCACCGCAACGTGATCGGGACGCACTCCGGCTCCTACAGCGTCTATCGCGCGCTCGCCGTCGCCTCCGGCGCGCTGTCGCGGGAGCATCGGGCCGACCTCACCAACACCTCCCCCACCGACGTCGTCGGGCCGCACCCACAGTGGGCCGACCGCAACGCCATCGTCAGCATCGATCCCTGGGGCGCACTCGTCGCCGAGTCGTTCCCGGAACCCCTCGCCGCGGGATACGACATCCGTCCCACGATCGCGATCACCAAGGCCCATGTGATCCTGCCCGAGATCATCGATGCCATCGCACAGGGTCGCCTGCAGCCCGATGGCGAGGTCCTGCTGCCCGCCGGCGCGGCGCTGGTCACCAAGGCGGCCGTCGAACCCGTGTGGTGGTTACCCGGCATTGCCGATCGATTCGGCTGCAGCGACACCGAATTGCGCCGTGTCCTCTTCGAGGAGACCGGTGGCATGTACCCGGAGCTGGTGACGCGACCGGATCTGGAGGTCTTCCTGCCGCCGATCGGTGGCCAGACCGTCTACATCTTCGGCGATCCGCAAGGCCTGTCCGATCCCGCTGTCGAACTGACCGCGCGGGTGCACGACGAGTGCAACGGCTCGGACGTGTTCGGCTCGGACATCTGCACCTGCCGCCCCTATCTCACCCACGCGATCGAGGAATGCATCCAGGGAGTCCAGCGCGGCGGGGTGGGTCTGGTCGCCTACTCCCGCAAGGAGGGGCGCGCCCTCGGCGAGGTCACCAAGTTCCTGGTCTACAACGCCCGCAAACGACAGATCGGCGGCGACACCGCCGATCAGTACTTCGCTCGCACCGAATGCGTTGCCGGCGTTCAGGACATGCGTTTTCAAGAACTCATGCCCGACGTCCTGCACTGGCTTGGTATCACCCGTATCGACCGGCTGGTGTCGATGAGCAACATGAAATACGACGCCATCACCGGCTCGGGCATCGAGGTCGGCGAACGCGTCGACATACCACCCGAACTCATCCCGGAGGATGCGCGCGTGGAGATCGACGCCAAAACAGCCGCAGGCTATTTCACCAGCGGCGCGGTGCCGACCACCGACGACCTGCGTCAGGTGAAGGGCCGGGGGCTGAGCCGATGAGCTCACCCGCTGGCCGGTCCTCGACGCCGTCGGTGGGCACCCTCGACGGGCCCGCCGCTCTTCGGTCGACCGCCGAGATCCGGCGTCGCGCAGGTGATCTCCTCGCCTCCGCCCGTGCCGGCCGATCCGCCCATTTCACGGTCGACGACTCACGCATCGGCACGGTGGTCGAGTTCGTGTCGGCGCTGACGCGCGAGCGCTACCCCGACCTCGACATCCCCTTCCACAGCCGGTGGCGCCACGTCGAGGCCGGCGGCATCGATCGCCGCGCGGAACTCGACGCGCGACTCGGCGACGTCGATGCCGCCGAGCGCGCCCGCACCCACATCGATCTCGCCGTGGTGAGTGTTCTTCTCGACGCCGGCGCCGGAGCCGACTGGTACTTCGACGAGCCGGGCACCGGACTGCGGTTCACCCGCTCCGAGGGACTCGCGGTGGCAAGCGTCCACGCGTTCTTCGGCGGCGTCTTCTCCGGCAGCCCCGAAAAGCCCCTACGGGTAGATGCCGACGGTCTGCGCCTTCTGGATTCGGCGCGCCTGTCAACAGCTTTCGGCATCACCGAGACCACGCCGCTCGTCGGTCTCGACGGTCGGCTGCAGGTACTGACCCGGCTCGCCGACGCCATGGCGGCACGACCAGACGTGTTCGGCACCGGACGTCCGGGCGATCTGTTCGACCACCTCGGAGGCGGCACACGAGAGATCCGGGCACACGAGATCCTCACCGCACTGCTCGATCTCTTCGCCCCGATCTGGCCCTCGGACAACCGGATCGACGGCATCGCGCTGGGCGACTGCTGGCGCCATGGTGACGTCCACGGCCCCGGTGCGACCGACGGATGGATGCCGTTCCACAAGCTGTCGCAGTGGCTGACGTATTCGCTGCTCGAACCCTTCGCGGCGGCCGGGGTCGAGGTCGGCGGCCTCGATGATCTGACCGCGTTGCCCGAATATCGCAACGGCGGCCTGCTGCTCGACTCCGGCGTCCTGGCCACGGTGAATCCGGATGCCGCACAGTCGGTGTGGTCGGTCGGCGACGAGTTCGTCGTCGAGTGGCGCGCACTGACCGTGGCCCTGCTCGACGAACTCGCACCACTGGTGGCCGCCGAACTCGGTGTCCCGGGATTGCCCCTGGCATGCGTCCTCGAAGGCGGGACCTGGGCCGCCGGGCGCCGATATGCGGCCCAGCTGCGGGGCGGCCTGCCACCATTGACCATCGACAGCGATGGAACGGTGTTCTGACCCGGGCACCCGGACGTCCACCGACCATCGAAGAAGGGCCACCTGATGAATGCCGTGCACGTCATCGATCATCCACTCGTGCAACACAAGCTGACGCTGATGCGACAGGCCGACACCTCCACCAACGATTTCCGCCGCCTGCTCAACGAGATCGCCACCCTGATGGCCTACGACGTACTCGCCGACATCCCGATGCAGGAGATCACCGTCAAGACGCCGATGGAGGTCACCACCGGCCGGGTGATCGACGGCAAGAAGCTGGTCTTCGCGTCGATCCTGCGTGGGGGAACCTCGATCGCCGACGGCATGCTCACGGTGGTGCCCGGTGCGCGGATCGGTCACATCGGGCTCTACCGCGATCCGAAAACCCATGTTGCCGTGGAGTATTACTTCAAGATGCCTCGTGAGCTCGAGGAACGCGACGTCGTGATCGTCGACCCACTGCTGGCCACCGGACATTCGGCGGTGGCCGCGGTGGACCGGATCAAGGAGTATCGGCCGCGCTCGATCCGGTTCGTCGCTCTGTTGACCTGCCCCGAGGGTCTGGCGATGCTTCACGGCGCCCACCCGGACGTGCCGGTGTTCACCGCGTCGGTGGACCGTGAACTCGATGCCAACGGTTACATCCTGCCCGGTCTCGGTGACGCCGGCGACCGGATCTACGGCACCGCCTGAGCCGAACGAGAGTCAGAGAGCCGATCAATGCCGACGGTACAGACCAGTTCCTCGTTACGATTCGCCTTCCTCGTCACCTGCGCGGGCGGATTCCTCGACAGCTATACCTACCTCGCGCGAGGTGGCGCCTTCGCCACCGCTCAAACCGGGAACGTGGTGTTCTTCGCCGTCGAGATCGCCCAGCGACACCCGATGCAGGCGCTGGCGCATGTGTGGCCGATTCTGGCATTCCTCGTCGGAATCGGGGCGGCGGTGCACATCCGCAAGGGCAGGCTCGATCGCCTACTGCCCCACCCGATCCGGGTGACCGTCGCCCTGCAAGCGGCGATCCTCGCCATCGTCGGATTCATCCCGTCGAGTGCCCCGCACTATACGGTGACGATCCCGATAGCCTTCGTCGCCGCGATGCAGATCGAGATGTTCCGGAACGTCGCCGGGCACAACTACGTCGCCATCGCCACCACCGGGAACCTGATGCGTCTGGTCGAGGCGGCACACGGGGTGGCGGTGGATCGCGACCCGGAATCGCGGCGGCCACTGGCGATCTATCTCGGAGTGGTCGGGATCTTCGCGGGCGGCGCTCTGATCGGCGCGCTGGCCACACACCTCATCGGGGTCCACGCGGCCTGGATACCTGCGGCATTCCTGGGCGTCACCCTCGCCCTGTTCATCTGGGACGAGCGCGACACCCCCGGCGTCGCCGAGACGGACGAATCCGCGCCGTAGCGCTCAGGTCAGGTCGCCGGTGAGATAGTGGGTGATGACCGGGCCGACCTGCGCCACGAGCTGGTCGCGATCGGCTGCCACGATCTCCGGTTGCTGGATCACGAAGCGCATCATGAGAAGTCCGAACATCTGGGAGGCGATCAGCGCCAGTCGCCGCTCTCGGCGGTCGGCGCGGACCGCACCGCCGAGCGCAACCTCCACGATTGCTCCCGGAACGTCCTGCGCCGGGCCGGCGGCATGGTTGGTCGAAGCGATGAGCCGCAGGACGCCGGGAATGTGTGATTGCAACTCCGGTGTTTCCCACGCTCGGATGGCCCGTCGCACGAACTCCGGGCCGGCACGCTCGTCGGTCGGCATGTCGACGAACACCACCGACAAGTCGACGGGCGGTCGTAGTGCCTCGGCCACCAGGTTCTTCTTCGGCCCGAAGTAGTGATGGACCAACGCCGGGTCGACACCGGCACGGCCGGCCACGGCACGTACCGTGGTTCGATCGAACCCGTTGTCCGCCAGTAATTCCCGGGTCGCCGTCAGGATCCTCTCGCGAGTGTCGCGCGACTGTCCCGCCGGTGGTCTGCCCCGCGTCCGCCCGGTCATCGCGTTTCCGGGGTGCGGGCGAGAACCAGCATCCGTTCCTCGATGGTCGCCGGGACCGTGGTGACCTCGGCGGAGATGTCGGCATGCTCGAGGATGCCGCGCACCTGCGCCGGATCGGTGTCGGCCACCCGGATGGTCCGGCCGGCCAGGATGACCGGAACACCTGCGCCCTGCAGCGCCGCGAAGGCTCCGCGCCAGTCCGGCGTGTCCACGAGCGCGGCGCGCGTGTCACCGACGACGTCCTCCTCACTGCCCTGCGCGACCAGCCGACCCGCCGACATCAGCAGCAGCCGGTCGCACTCCTGCGCCTCCTCCATGTAATGCGTGGTGACCAGAACCCCCACCCCGGAATCCGCCTGCGCGCGAATGGTGTCCCAGAGCTGCGCCCGGGACAACGCATCCACCCCCGAGGTCGGCTCGTCGAGGACGAGGATGTCGGGATGATGGGCGAGCGCGACCGCGAAGGCGACCTTGCGCTGGGTGCCGAGCGGCAGATTCCCGACGAGGGTGTCGGCGTAGCCCGCGAGATCGGCGGGGACCATCGCATCACCGTGATAGGCATCCGCGCTGAACGTCATGTTCTCGCGCACGGTCAGATCGCGGTACAGGCCCAGATTCTGGGGCACGTAGCCGAGCCGCGCCCGCCGGCGCTGGTCGGGTGGGCCGTCGAACAGGGAGGTCTGCCCGTCGGTCGGCGCGAGTAATCCCAACAACATCCGGATAAGGGTCGTCTTGCCGGCACCGTTGGCGCCGAGAAGTCCGACGACCTCACCCGACTCCACCGACATCGTGACCTCGGACACGGCGACGAAATCACCGAATCGTCGGGTCACCGAACGGCTGCCGAGTAGCGATCCGGTGGCCTCGGGCGTGGTCCCCCGTTGCTCCGCGCTCATGCCGGTGCCCCCTGACTGTTCCGCCGCGCCAAGGAGAGTGCGATCACGATGTCCTCGAGGTCGGGGGCGACCCTGGAATCCGGGGTCGTGTCTTCTTCTGTCGTCCAGTATTCGTGGCGTTGGTGGCCGCGCCGCCACGACCAGTCTCGTCGCACCGGGGTGGCGCCCTCGGTGATGATGCCGGAGAAGCCTTCTCGCACCGAATCGTAGGATCCGTCGACGAGTACGTGACCGTCGTCGAGCACGACGAGATCACCCGCGCGCTCGGCCTCGTCGAGGTAGGTCGTCGACATCAGGACGGCGGTCCCCGCCGCTGCCGTCTCGGCGATCATGCCCCACAGATCGATCCGACTCACCGGGTCGACGCCGGTACTCGGTTCGTCGAGGATCAACAGCGGTGGGCGGTGGATCATGGCCATCGCGGTGCCCAGCTTGCGTCGCATACCGCCGGACAGGTCCCGCGCCATCCGGTCGGCCGCCACGGACAGACCGGAACGCTCGATCAATTCGTCACGGCGCGAACGGAGTTGCTCTCCTCCGAGTCCGTAGATGCCGCCGACGAAGTCGAGATTCTGCCGGACGGTCAGAGCTCCCCAACTGCCCGGACCGGCCGCGAGGAATCCCACGTGCTTCTTGGGTGGACGGTGCACCTGCCCGGAATTCGGCTGCACCTCGCCGGCGAAGAGCCGCAGCAGTGTCGACTTTCCGGCTCCGTCACCACCCACGATGGCCACGATCTCACCCTCGTGAGCGCGCACGCTCACCGAATCCAGAGCCGTGGTCTTCCCGAACGTCACGGTGACGTCCTCGGCCCCGATCATCATGCGGCCTTCTCCTGGGCCGCGCGTCGATGACCGGTGCCCGGCGCAAGGTCACGACGGAACCGCATGGTTGCCGCGGTGAACACGATGACCGCCATCACGGCGAGTATCAGCAGCGGCAGCCACAGCGTCGAGATGGGCGCCCCACGCAGCATCACCCCCTGCGAGATCATCGTGAAATAGGTCAGTGGCAGCAGATACCCGATCCAGCGCACTCCCGCGGCCATCGCGTCGAGCGGAAAGATCATGCCGGACAACAGGATCTGTGGAAGCAGAAAGAAGAAGGCGGTTTGGATGGCCTGCCCGGTGGTCTGGGAGATCGTGGATATGAACACCCCCAGACCCAGCACCACGAACAAGAACAACGCGGCGCCGATCGCGAAGGTGAGCACGTTGCCGTTGAACGGCACGTCGAACAGGAGCATGCCGAGCACCGTCACGATGATCATGTCCACGGCCGCGACCAGGAAGTAGGGCACGATCTTGCCGAGGATGACCTGGGCAGGCGAGATCGGCATCACCGCAAGCTGTTCGAGCGTCCCGGTCTCGCGTTCACGCACCAGTCCGATACTGGTGATGATCGTGCCGATGAAGGTGAGGATGAGACCGATGATCGCGGGCACCATCACCCACGACGTCTTGAGCGAGGGATTGAAGAGCACCTCGATGTGCACCTTGGCACCGAACTTGTTGAGGGCACCGACCGCCGATTGCGCGGCAAACAGATTGGACCCGTCGACAAGTGCCTCGATGGGCGCCGTCGGCGAGTCGCCGGTCACCATCGCGACGTCGACCTTGTTGTCACGCAACATGTCCCGGGCATCGGCGGCAGTGGTGTCGGTCGACTTGTCGGTCACCTCGAAGTAGGACGGCAGACCGGCGGCGACGGTGTTCGCCTGCGGTCCGACCACCGCCGTCTGTACGGAGGAGACGTAGAAGTTGGCGGCGTATCCGAAGATCACCAGCAACAGCAACGGCATCGCAACCAGCAGACCGAGCGTGCGCTTGTCGCGCACCAATTCGCGGAATTCCTTGATGATCATCGCTCGCATACCAGCGACGGTAGGTCCGCCCAGGTCACAAAGTCAACAGTTGTTGAATTAATTGTCCGAATCGTGGCGCGGCCGACGGTTGCGCGGACGCGAGATCATTTGTGGGGTACGTCGGCCGACAGACCACCGTCCATCACGAACTCGGCGCCGGTGGCGTACGACGATTCGTCGCTCGCCAGGAACACCACGAATGTCGAGACCTCGGCGGATTCGGCAGCGCGTCCCATCGGGACCTTGACCATGTCCTCGGGAATCCCCTCGGTCATCGGCGTGCGGATGAGGCCCGGGTGGATCGAGTTGACGCGGACGTTGTGCGGCGCGAGCTCGAGCGCGGCCGACTTGGCCAGCCCGCGCACACCCCACTTGGACGCCACATACCCATGCGCCCAAGGACTTCCGCGCAGCCCCTCGACCGAGGACACGTTGATGATCGACCCACCGCCCGCCGCGATCATCGGGTCGGCGACGGTCTGTATGCCGAGGAACGTGCCGGTCAGGTTGACGTCGATGATCTGCCGCCACTTGTCCAGACGAAACTTCTGAATCGTCGAGCCGTTGACGATACCGGCGTTGTTCACCAGCACATCGACCTTGCCGAATTCCTCGACGGCCGTGGTAACCGCGGCCTGCCACTGCTCCGGATCGGTGACGTCGAGATGCACGAAGCGTGCGGCCTCACCGAGTTCGGCGGCCAAGACACCGCCCTCGTCGTCGAGGATGTCGCCGATGACGACCTTCGCCCCCTCCGCCACCAGAGCGCGGGCATGCGAGGCGCCCATCCCACGCGCACCGCCTGTGATCAGTGCAACCTTGCCGTCGACTCGTCCCATGGCGAGCAACCCTACCGCGCAGCATCTCGAATGAGAACACGTTCTAGCCAGTTCGGCGAGAACGTGTTCTACTGATATGGACACCAGACCAGACAGTTGTTCACCACGGGTGCCGGAAGCGAAGCGAGCGGGCCTGGTTTTCGCGGTCCGGCGCCGCGGCAGAGAGGCAGACATGGGAGATGTTGGCGACCCGGCGATCCGGGTGGCGGTGGTGGGAACCGGCAACGCCGGACGCCTCGCGCTCGCCCAGGTCATCGCCGATCCCCGCTTCGATCTCGTCGCCGTCGGTGTGCACTCCCCGGAGAAGGTTGGCCTCGACGCCGCAACGATCGCCGGTGCCGCGGACACCACCGGGGTGGTGGCGACCGAGGGTCTCGATGCGGTGATCGCGGCGTCACCGCAGTGCGTCGTGTACTGCGCGATGGGCGACACCCGTCCGATCGAGGCGACGGCCGACGTCGTGCGGCTGCTCTCGGCGGGCATTCACGTGGTCGGCTCCGCGCCCGGACCGCTGCAGTATCCGTGGGGTGCCATGCCGCCCAAGGCCATCGACAAGGTGGCCACCGCCGCGCTCGACCACGATGCCGCGGTGTTCATCACCGGTGTCGATCCCGGTTTCGTCAGCGACCTGATCCCGCTCGCGTTCAGCGGAACCTGTCAACACGTCGAGCAGATCCGCTGCATGGAGATCGCCGACTACGCGACCTACGACGGCACCGAGGTGATGGTGGATGTGATGGGTTTCGGCGCTCCGCTCGATCAGACCCCGATGCTCTTCCTGCCCGGCATCCTGGGACTCGCGTGGGGAACCTCACTGCATCAGATCGCCGCCGCGATGGACGTGACCATCGATGAGATCGTCGAACGTCACGAAAGCGAGCCTGCCCCCGAAGATTTCGAGGTTGCCACCGGAACCATCGCGAAGGGGACGAGGGCCGCGGTGCGCTTCGAGATCATCGGCATGGTCGACGGCAAGCCCGGGATCGTCATCGAACACGTCACCCGCTTGCGTGGCGATCTCCGGCCGGACTGGGCGCAGCCCGCGCAACCGGGCGGCTGCTACCGCGTGGAGATCACCGGCGAACCGTCCTATCGCATCGACATCTGTCCGACGAGCCGCAAGGGCGACCACAACCACGCCGCGATCGTGGCCGCCGCGGGCCGTATCGTCAACGCCATCCCGGCGGTCGTGGCCGGCCCGGCGGGCATTCGCACGACCCTGGACCTACCGCTGATCAGCGGGCCGCGGTTGACCCCGACGGCGCTCACCTAGCTCCGTCGGGCCCGACCACTTCGTAACGGGCACAGACGAATGCCTCGTTGCGACCGTGGTCGATCAACCGGAGATCGGCGGGGCGGGTGAACAGCGGACGCCCACTGCCGAGCATGACCGGGGCGATGTTGACGATGATCTCGTCGAGCATGCCGGCCTCCGCGAATTGGGCCGCCAGATCCCCTCCCCCGACAACCCAGATGTCTTTGCCGGCAGCGGCGTCGAGGAGGGTCTGTCGTCGATCGGCGAGCGGGCCGGAGACGAAGCGAATCGACGGCGCGACCGGCTCGAGGTCACGGTGGGTGAACACGAATGTCGGTGTCGTATACGGCCATGGTTTACCGCCACCGACCTCGTGGTCGACCACCCACCGGTAGGTCGTGGCCCCCATCACCACCACCCCGATATCGCCGATGAAGTCGGTGTAATTCATCGGGCCGGTCTCGTCGATGGGCTGACGCAGCAGCCATCCGAGGTCGTCGTGGTCGTCGGCGAGAAACCCGTCGAGCGTCGTCGCGGTGTAGTAACGGAATCGAGTGCTCACGAGAGTCCTCCGGTTCGGTTGCGGTGCCACATGATCGGGTCGGGGTCACGGTGATCGGGTGAGAGATCGACGCCCGCGTCGCGCATCATCATCCGGACGAGAACACGCCGGTGGGCGGCGAAGGTCAACACATGCGCGACGATCTCGGACAGCAGGAACGATTCCGGCGGTTCACAGATGGCGTCGATCACGCGGTCGGCCCAGGCGTGGTGACGATCGATCTCCCGGATCAGCGCGAGCCAACGACCCGAGACCTCCTGGTGCAGTGCGATCAAGGCGTCGAGGCCGGTCGGGATGTCGGCCGGCGCATCGTGGCCCTCGATTGCGGCGAGCCACGGCACCTTGTCGGCGACCAGGTGCGCCAGCACGTGCGCGATCGAGTCGTCCGGACCCTGCCAGTCGCTGATCCGGTGCTCCGGCAACCTGATTCGCTCGTACTCGGCGGCCTCGAGTCCCGTGGCGGCATCGAGCAGCGCAGTCACGTCGTCGAGGTCGTGTCGTACCATCAGCGCCACCGGATTGCCCGCGGTCTCACCGTATCCCGCGGAGGTGCCCGCGCCGTCGCAATCCTCGACATACAGACCGGTGGGCGAATGGAAGTGGATACCGTTGGGCGCGGGTAGCCAGTGCCCGCGGGACGAGTCGGCGCCGGCGGAACTCGGTGGGTGGCCGAAGGCGCGGGAGTAGGCCCGGCTGAATCCCTCGACCGTGTCGTAGCCGGAATCGAAGGCCACCTCGGTGACCGAACTCCCCTGGCGCAGATACCAGCACGCCCGCTCGAGCATCACCCGCCGACGCATCGCCACCGGTGACTCTCCGGCGAATCGGCTCACCTGCCTGCTGAAATGGAATTCGGAGCTGTGCGCACCCGCCGCCATTCCGGACAGCGAGACGTTGTCGTCGGCGAGTACTGCGTCGAGCAATTCACGCACGCGGTCACGACCGGGGTCGGTCATGACCGGAGAACAGGGGTCGTCGTCATGGTTTCCAGTATCGGACGCCTGCGCCCTGCGCCGCTTGACCGTTCTTGCGGTCCTCTCCCGCGGAGCGCTCGCTCGACTGCCGTACCGACCGCACGCGACTGCCGCGACGGTGCCCGGTGGACACGTGCGGGTGAGTCGCGAGATCGGCTCCTCGGTAGCCTCCTAGACATGAGTGACACACAGTGGAAGGCCTTCGACGTCGTGGTCGGCGACGACATCGCCGAGGTGAGCCTGATCGGCCCCGGCAAGGGCAATGCGATGGGCCCGGATTTCTGGGCGGAGCTACCGGTGCTCGTCGCCGAACTCGACGCCGACGATGCGGTCCGCGCGATCGTGCTCCGCGGTTCGGGTGCGCACTTCTCCTACGGACTCGATCTCGCGGCGATGGCCGGTGACCTCGGGGCGGTTCTCGCCGACGGCTCGAAAGCCAAGGAACGCACCGAGTTCCACGACACGATCCGTCGCATGCAGGCATCGATCACTGCCGTCGCGGACTGCCGCACACCGGTGATCGCGGCGATCTCGGGCTGGTGCATCGGCGGCGGCGTGGACCTCATCACCGCCGCCGACGTCCGCTATGCCAGCTCCGACGCGAAGTTCAGTGTGCGCGAGGTGCGTGTGGCGATGGTCGCCGACGTCGGCACCCTGGCCCGCCTGCCCGGGATCATCGGCGAGGGGCACCTGCGGGAGCTCGCGTTGACCGGCAAGGACATCGACGCCGCCCGCGCGGAGAAGATCGGGCTCGTCAACGACGTGTTCGCCACCCCGGAGGAGGCACTCGAGGCCGCTCGAGCGACCGCCCGCGAGATCGCCGACAATCCGCCGCTGGTGGTCCAGGGCGTCAAGGCCGTGCTCGATCACAGCCGTTCCGCGGCTCAGGCCGACAGCCTGCGCTATGTGGCGGCCTGGAACGCGGCGTTCCTGCCGAGCAACGACCTCACCGAGGCGGTGACGGCCGTCTTCGAGAAGCGCAAGCCCAGGTTCTCCGGATCCTGAAGAACCGTAGCGTCACCGGGAGGCCGGCCTCAGTCGGTCGGCGTGAGTTCGAAGACCGGGATCAGCCGGTCGGTGCGCTTCTCGTAGAGATCGAAGTTGGGCCACACCGACCGCAACTCCTGCCATGCGGCGGCTCGGTGATCGTCATGGAGTTCGGCGACGCGCACCGCACGGCGCCGGCCACGGTCGATGATCTCGGCGGAGTCGGTGGCGCGCAGGTTGTACACCCATTGCGGAGTCTTCTCGCCGCCGAAATACGATCCGGCGATCAGCCAGCGGCCGCCGGATCGCGGGACCGCGAGCAATCGCGTCTGCCGCTCCACACCGCTACGCCTGCCCGCCACCACCACGGTCGTGTTCGGCAGTCCGGCAATGTCGAGCAGTCCGTACCGCTCGCCGGTCAACGTACGTATCACGTTGTCACACTTGACAATCTGCGGAAGATAGCGCGGCATCCAAGGAATCGAGCCGATGCGGACGGCCAGCGGGGTGAGTAAGCCCATCCGCCCAGTCTGGCACGGGCCCGGTGCACGAGACCGACATGGTTGCGCAGCGGGCCCCGATACGTCAAGGGCGGGACTCACAGGTGTGGATGCAAGTGCGCACCACAGGTCCACGTCGGCGCAGGATCTGCCCATGACATCCGATCACCGCAATCCCACATCCCCTCAGCCTGTCTCCGGGGCGGCCGACCCCGTACCCGACAGCACCGTTCCCGACAGCACCGTTCCCGACGGGGCCGTTCCCGACAGGGCCGTTCCCGACACCGATCCGATCCCGCCGACCGAGGTCGCGCAGCTGCCCTTCTGCGATGCCGCCGAACTCCGCGAACGGTGGCGTGCCCTGATGGGGCCACTCGGATTCGACGAGCCGACCCTGTGGCTGGTCTTCGTCGAACGCGGCACGCAGATGATTCCCGTGATCAACCAGTTACCGCTGCCGCACACCCCGAATCGCCATCTCCTCGACACGATGATGGAGCACCTCGGTCAGGTGATCGCCGCGACCAGCGGATTGTCCCTCGCCGCTCTGCTGGCGCGTCCGGGGGCTGATGGGGTGACGGCGCGAGACCGCGGGTGGGCATCGATGATCACCGAATGTGCTGCACGCCACCGAGTCCCACTGCAGCCGCTGTTCCGCGCCAACGACATCGCCGTCGTCGCGTTGCCCGGAGACGCCGAGTCGGGTGCGCTCGACGCGGCGTCGTGACCTCGCCCGCGGACGGCGCCTCAGCCGGCAGATGAGTACGTCGGGACGGGTTGTGCGTCGAGGTCGACCGCACCGTTCATCGGCTGGTCCACCTCCGCGGTCGTCTCGCCACCGTAGGTAGCGGTGTAGTGCGCCCGCCAGGTGACCCCACCGAACACCGATACCGAGGTGGGGGTTGCCGGATCGAGTTCCCGGACCAGGTCGTGCAGACCGCTCGGCGCGCGCCAGCGGACCGAGGAGACCTCTGCCGAGCGGTACAGGCGTTGCACGCATCCCGGCCGATCCGTCGAGGCGTCGGCCTGCGTGGAATTCGCGCATCGATCCAGGTAGGTGTGCAGCGCCGAGTCCACCGCAGCATTGCCGGCGTCACCGAGGGTGACGCCGGGATCGGCCCTCGTCGGCGCCGCCGCACCCCCGGTGACGTCGGTCGAGTCGGTGACGGCGAGGTAGCGATTGCTGCTTCCCCAGACAAGACGGCCCGGAAAGACATAGGCGGTGCCGATCCCGGCGACCGGCCGACCCTGCAGCGACAGACCGGGAATCGTCGACGACGCCAGTTCCACCGCGGCGAGACCGTCGTCGACCAGCCATCGCCGGCCGTCGCGCACCGTGCGATACGTCGTGCGGACCGGATGGCCACCGATCCGGAACTCGGCACCGACATCGGCGGACTCGCCGGCGGTCCGGGAACCGGGTGGTGGGGTCGGCGCGACCGGAGTCGTCGAGCCGCCGCTGCTTTCACCCGAACCGAGCTCGCGTGCGAAGACGTCGGTGATCGCGGCGGCGGCGTGCGCCCGCGCCAACGCGTCGGACGTCAGGAACTCGCGCGACGAGGGCTCGGTCATCAGCGCGAGCGCGGCGGCACCGTCGTCGTCGGCGACCGCGCGCAGAAAGGCGGAGACCGTCTCGGCCGGGGTGGACGGCGAGGAATCCTCACGTCCAAGGGTGAACACCAGCGTCGTCGCCACGGCAACGACGATCACCACCAACGTGGCGGCGCCGGCGAGCCATCCTCGTCCCGGCCGGCGACGCCACGTGGTGGTGGGCTCACTCACCCGACTGCGTCGCCCCTTCTGCGTCCGCCCCTTCTGCGTCCGCCCCTTCTGCGTCACCCTTCGGCGACTCCCCCGCGGTGTCCCCTGCCGCAGCGGCACCGTCCTGCTCCTGCGCGCCGAGCGAATCGGTGAGCGTCGCCGCCAGCAGCCGGGCGAACGCGGCCGGGTCGTCGAGTTCGCCGCCTTCGGCGATCAGCGCCATGCCATAGACGAGTCGGGCGGTGTCGATGAGCGACTGGTGATCGGTCGTGGCACCGAACGCCTTGTTCAGGCCGGCGACCAGCGGGTGCGCGGCGTTGAGTTCGAGTGCCCGCTTGGTCTTGGGCACCTCCTGACCCGACGCCCGATACAGCTTCTCCAGCTGCGGCGACATCGAGAAGTCGTCACCGACGAGGCAGGCCGCCGATTCGGTGAGTCGTTTGGACAGCCGAGCCTCGGTGATGTCGTCGGAGAGCGCCTCGCCCAGCCACGTCAGCAGACCCTCGAAGTCCTTGGCCTTCTCGTCGTCGGCATCGTCGGCGTCGGAGTCCCCGTCGATGCCGTCGAGGTCGACGGCTCCCTTCGCCACCGACCGGAACTGCTTGCCCTCGAATTCCAGGCCGGCACCGACCCACATCTCGTCCACCGGATCGGCGAGGATCAGCACCTCGATCCCCTTGGCGCGGAACGCCTCCAGATGCGGGGAGCTCTCGATCTGCTGACGCGACTCACCGGTCATGTAGTAGATCGAGTCCTGCTTCTCCGGCATCCGGCCCACGTAATCGGCAAGCGACGTCAGTTCCTCGTCGCTGTGGGTGGAGGCGAACACCGACGCCTTGAGGACGGCATCGCGGTTGTCGAAGTCGTTGACCAGACCTTCCTTGAACACGCGACCGAAGCTCGACCAGAAGGTCTGGTAGTCCTCCGGCCGGGAGCTGCGCATCTCGCTGACCGTCGAGATGACCTTCTTGGTGAGGCGGCGCCGGATGGCACGGATCTGCCGGTCCTGCTGCAGGATTTCCCGAGACACGTTGAGCGACAGGTCCGCCGCGTCGACGACACCCTTGACGAACCTCAGATACTCGGGCATCAGCTCTTCGCAGTCGTCCATGATGAACACACGCTTGACGTAGAGCGAGATACCGACGTTGCGCTCGCGCATGAACAGATCGAACGGCGCCTGGGTGGGGATGAACAGCAACGCCTGGTACTCGAAGGTGCCCTCGGCCTTGAGCGTGATGATCTCCAGAGGCTTGTCCCACGCATGCGAGACGTGCCGGTAGAACTCCTCGTATTCCTCGTCGGACACCTCATCGCGCGAGCGCGCCCACAGCGCCTTCATCGAGTTGATGGTCTCGGGCTCGACGGTGGTGACGGTGGTCGGCTCACCGCCCTCTTCCTCGGCGGGCGTCGTGGTCGTCTTCTCGACATCCATCCGGATCGGCCAGCCGATGAAGTCGGAGTACTTCTTGACCAACGAGCGCAAGGTGGCCGGGTCGGTGTAGTCGTGCAGGTGGTTCTCGGTGTCGACGGGCTTGAGCGTCAAGGTGACGGCGGTACCCTGCGGCGCGTCGGCGACCTCGTCGAGGGTGTAGGTCCCGTCCCCGGTCGACTCCCATCGGGTACCGGTTGCCTCGCCCGCCTTCTTGGTGACCAGGGTGACGGTGTCGGCGACCATGAACGTGGAGTAGAAGCCGATTCCGAACTGGCCGATCAGCTCGTCGGTCGCAGCGGAGTCCGACCCGGACTTCTGGGCCTCGGCGAGCTGTTTGCGCAACTCCGCGGTACCCGACTTGGCGAGGGTGCCGATCAGATCGACCACCTCCTCGCGCGACATGCCGATGCCGTTGTCGCGCACGGTCAGCGACCGCGGACCCGACTCGCCCTCGGCCGGCTTCACGGTTTCGAGCGTGATGTGCAGATCCGACGTGTCGACGTCGAGATCCTTGTTCAGCAACGACTCCAGACGCAGCTTGTCGAGCGCGTCCGAGGCATTCGAGATCAACTCCCGCAGAAAGCTGTCCTTGTTGGAGTAGATCGAGTGGACCATCAGGTCCAGCAGCTGCCGGGTCTCGGCCTGGAATTCTCTGACTTCTGATGCGGTACTCATCGACGACCTCCACATGCTCATGGATCACCTATCCCCGACCGGGCGTGCGCCGCGGCGGACGCGGTCTGCCCGGGTCGGGGGACAACGTCGGATTTTAGCGAGCCGTGAACGCAGTACGCTGAACAGGGTCTCGCACGATCGACGGCGCCCGGTCGCCCGACACCGAGGAGGTGACGACGGTAGATGACGGTTCCGCGGATGATGCTCGTGCACGCCCACCCCGACGACGAATCATTGTGGACCGGCGGCACGATCGCCCGTCACGTCGAACTCGGCGGCGACGTGTCGGTGGTGACCGCGACCTGGGCGACGGGTACGTCCCGGCACGGTGAACTGCGCAACGCACTCACCGAGCTCGGGGTGACACGCGAGCCGATCATGCTGGGATTCGCCGACGACGGGGTCCCCGTGTCGGCGCCCGGCGCGAAGAGATTCTGCGACGTCAGCTTCGACAAGCAGGTGCGGATTCTGGTCGGCCACATCCGCCGGCTGCGCCCGGAGATCCTGCTCACCTACGATCCGGTCGGCATCTACGGGCACCGCGATCACGTTCACGCGCACCGGCTGGCCCTCGCGGCCGCCGATGCCGCAGGCGCCTCCATGCTCCATCGGAGCACCGGACCGGCCTGGCGCATCCGCTCGGTGTACATGGCCACCATCGCCGACTGGATGATCGAGGACGTCGTCGACGACTTCTTTCCGACGATCTCCCGGTACGCCCTGCCGGGCACGCCACCTTCGGGCATCGACCTCGAACTCGACGTGTCGGCGTGGGTCAAGCAGAAGGCCGCGGCGGTCGCCTCACATCGCTCGGAAGTGGAACGCAGCCAGATGATCTCGAGTCTGATGAATCTGCCGCGCGAACGGCGTGACCGCCTCTTCGGCACCGAATGCTACATCCGCCGCGACCTCGTGCGCGGCGGCGTCGACCTGTGAGAAGTGTACTGCCACCCCGTCGTCCGCGCCGTCACTGACCTGCCGGCTCCGCAATCATCGACCCGCCGGGTCCGCAATCATCGACCTGCCGGCTCCGCCGGGGAGGAGCGCAGTCCGCTCGCGCGGTGCACGCGACGACCAACCGCCGCCCGTAACGTCTCCGGGGTTCCGACGATCCGAACCCGCGACTTGGCGCGGGTGATGGCGGTATAGAGGAGTTCGCGGGTGAGCAGCGGCGAATCCGGCGGTGGCAGAACGACGGTGACCGCATCGAACTGGCTGCCCTGGCTGCGGTGGATGGTCATCGCGTAGGCCCACATCGTCTCGGCCAGCCGCGCCGGCGGGACGAACATCGGATCGCTGAACTCGCTGCGCCGGAAGGCAACGGTCAGCGACGGATCGCCGGCCTCGGCGATCACCACACCGCAGTCCCCGTTGAACACCCGGTTCTGCCGATCGTTGGCGGTCACCAGGATCGGCATCCCGGGCTGTGGCGCCGCGAGGTCGGGCGTCACAGGCGGGTGGCCGGGGATCTCACCGCACCACTCGACGATCTGACGCGTCCACCCCTGCACACCCCACCGGCCCGCACGGTGGGCACACAACACGCGGTGTGAATCGAGCACCTGCAACGCGGTCGGCGCATCGCCGGCGCGGGCTGCCGACCACAGATCGGTGACCCAGGCGACGACGTCGCGGTGGATCGCGGGATCGTCGGGCTCGACGAGCACGATGTCGGCCAGCTCGCCGGAGCCGATGAGCTCGAGCACGCGATCGCCGTCACCGTCATTGACCGCTGCGGCGACCGTGGCGATGCCGTCGCGGTTGCGGAAGTTGCGGGTCAGTTCGACGATGCCATTGGCCAAACGCGGACGTTCGGATGCGGTGATCCGCGAGTCGTCCGCCAGGGCCATGATCTCGGCATCGAGTGCGGTCCCACTGTCGTGATCTGCGCCGCTGGAGTGTGTTGCGCCGCTGGAGTCTGTTGCGCCGCTGGAGTCTGTTGCGCCGCTGGGTGGCCGCTCGACGAGGTCGGCGAGCACCGCACCGGCCTCCACCGACGCGAGCTGATGGGGATCACCCACCAGGATCAGGCGCGCATCCGGACGCACCGCCTCGAGGAGGTGACTCATCGCGGTCACCGACAGCATGGAGGTCTCGTCGACGACCACCACGTCGTGCGGCAAGCGGTTACCCGGTCCATTGCGCGGCCGCGAACCGGGTCGCCAGCCCAACAGTCCGTGAACGGTCACCGCGTGTACCGGTGGGCCGCTTGCCGAGTCGCCCGTGACCGACGAGTCCGGGCCGAGCCCGCGGCTCATCCCGTCGAGTGAGGCCTGCAGCTGGGCGACCGCGCGGCCCGTGGGTGCGCACACCGCGATGTGCAGGCGTGCCGGGACGAGCCGATCGAGCACGGCGAGGATGCGCGCAACGGTGTAGGTCTTGCCGGTACCCGGACCTCCGGTGAGCACCGAGGTCCACCGCGAGGCGGCGACGGCGGCGGCCAGCCGCTGTCGAGGTGCAAGGCCGGCGCCCTCGCCGAAGACCTCGTCGAGGGCACCGGTGACCCGCTCGGCCGAGACCTCGGGCACCGACGCGGCCCGTTCGGCGAGGACGGTGCGGATCACCTGCTCCTGCTGAAAGTACTTGCGCAGGTATATCAATGGCCCGTCGACGGTGTCGGCGACGACCAGCGGCCGCAGGGGGCCGCCCTTGGCACCGACGACCAGCGGACTCGAGCGCAACCCGCCGACGAGTTCGTCGGCGGACGGCAGTGCCGGCATCACCGCTCGGCCGTCCGCCCCGACGGCACCGCCCACTCCGACGGCCCTGCGCTCCGGCGCGGAGTCGTGTTCTGCGCCCGCGGCGATGTCGGCCAGGTCGCGGACCGCCAGGCAGGTCGAGCCCAGGCGCACCGCGCGCACGGCCAGCGCTGCGGCGAACTCGGCGATCTCGGACACCGGTTCCCCGCACATGCGGACCAGTCGGGTCGCGACGTGCACGTCGGCGGCGTCGAGGATGCCGACGGCGTTGGCCTCACCGAGCAGCCCGCGGGCCCCGTGCACCCGCCTGCCGTCATCGGTGTGGGCACCGGGGCCGGCGGGATCGTCGACCGGGGCGACGGTGTCCGGTGGTGTGGGCGGCGTCATCGTGGCGCTCCCGCCAACAGATCCGAGAGCGTCGTGATCAGCTCTGCGGGTACCGACCACTCGAACACACCGCACCCCGCTGGGGTCGACGGCCCGGCCATCCCGCGGACGAAGTGGTACTGCACCGGCCCGAGATGCGCCGCGGCTGCGTACCCGGGCAGCCGCCAGCGCAGATAGCGATGCAGCGCAACCGAATACAGCAGCGCCTGCAACGGATAATGGGATCGGATCATCTCCGCGGCCATCGCCTCGGCCGAGAAGTCCTCGACCATCAGCGCCCCCGGGCGCAGTCGATTGGTCTTGTAGTCCACCACGACGAAGCGTCCGTCGGGAATCCGCAGCACCGAATCGATGCTGCCGGTGAGGAATCCACGCAGACGCTGGGCGGGCAGCGACGCCAGGATCGGCACATACGGTCGCAGCAGATCGTCCGATGGCAGCAGGTCGCTCATCAGTTCGGCGATGGCGGCCAGTGGTGCGCCCGCGCCGGCGGGGTCACTGCCGGTCACCTCGGGCGGACCCAACGGCATCTCGAAGTCCAGCTCGGCCAACCGATCTCGCGGTCCGACGCTCCAGAGGTCACCGAATCCGAGTGGCGTGGTGAGTACCTTGTCGAGGGCGGAGGTCAACGCGTCGACATCCACCGGCATCCCATAGCGAGATGCCGATCGCTCGCACAGTTCGCGCACATGAGCTCGCCGATCGGGCGCGGAGGTGTCGACATACTCGAGGGTTTCGTGCACAAGGGTGCCGAAGGTCGCACCGAACGGCATGCCGTTCATCGGTGACGGCGTTCCGGCCCGCTCGCCGGCGTCGGCGATCGGCAGTGCCTCCTCGACAGCCTCGACGGGCTCGTCGTCCACGGACTGCGCCTCGGGTTCGGGTTCGCTGCCGCTGTCGCCAGAACCGAATGACGCGTGTCCGGCAGCGGCGATGATCGCCGAATACGACGTACGCCGCCACCCGCTGTCGATCCGACCGCCGAACACCGCCGCGGAGAGCTCGTTCGGTGACCGCTCGGCGGTGTCGGACACCCACCGCCCGGGGTCGAGGCCGCCGGCGGATTCGACACTGATGGTGTCGGTACCCGCACCGAGTTGGACGAGCCGGGCCTCGCATTCGTCGGGATCGGGCACCCGCACCGACTCGGCGACGGTCGTTCCCGGCTCCATGTAGCCGGGCGGATGTCCGAAGATCAGTCGATGCAGCGCCGAGTCGCTGGTGCCGCGCGACGGTGCCCACCAGGCAACCACCTGCGACCCGGCGCGGGTCAGCGCCACGTACAGCTTGCGCAGGTCCTCCCCCGCATCCTCGGAGATGCTGCGGCGCAGGCGTTCCGGACGCCCTGTGGTGTCCAGACCGCCGACGTCGAGGTGCCGGTCACCGTTGTCGTCGTGGTAACGGAAGGTCTTCGGCGACGAGTTGCGGGCACCGTCCCAGCCGAACGGCACGTAGACGATCGGAAATTGCAGCCCCTTGCTGGCGTGCACCGTCATGATCTGCACGACCTGGGTATCGCGGTCGAGTCGCCGGGTCTGCTCCTCCGAACGCCGCCACAGCGATTCGTCGGCGATGCGGTCGGCCAACCACTCCACCAGACTCGAGAGCCCGCAATCCTCCTCCACCACATGGCGATTGCACACCGTCGACACCTGCAGCAGATCGGTGAGCATCCGTTCGCCATCGGCGCCGGCGAGCACACGACCGGCCACGCCATGGTCGGCGAGTATCCGCTGCGCCATCGCGGCGAAGCCGCCGTCGTCGAAAGTCCGTGCCAGATCCGCCAACCCGGCCGCCAGCTCGGTCAGCTCGGCGTCGCCGGCACCGGCCAGCCGCTCGGGGTCCCAGCCGATGAGCGGTGTCAGCGCAGCCAGCGCCACCCGGTCGTTTCGTGCGGGCGACTCGATCGCCCGCAGCACCCACAACCAGTGCCGGGCACTCATGGTGGCGAACACGCTCGTACCGGTCCCCACCACCGACCCGATACCGTGGCCGCCCAACGCGTTCTGCAACGGCTCGATGGTGCGGTTGGCCGACACCAGTATCGCGATGTCACCCGGGTGCACCTCACGGACTCCGGAGTCGGTGGTGAGCTGGGTGCCCGACGCGAGCAGCGACGCGACATCGGCGGCGACGTCGGCGATGACCGCCGCGCGGACATCGTTGACCGAGGCGAATGCGCTGTTGCGCATGAGGACCGGGAAATCGTCGTGGCGAAACCAGCGCACGCGCAGCGACGGCACCGGTTTCTGAGCGTCTGGCGTTCGGGCAGCTGGGCCCGTCTCCGACGAGGTGAGCCGGGTGCCCGGGCGGCGGGCATTCACCTGGTGCACCGTGATCTGGTCGTTGCCGAGATTGGCGCCGCCGTAGATCCGGAACAGCGCCTCGACGAGGTTCTCGTCGGAACGCCAATTGGTGTCGAGGGCCAGGCGCTGCCCCGCCACCCGCACCGCGTCGAGGTAACTGAGGATCTCCGCTCCGCGGAAGGCATAGATGGACTGTTTGGGGTCGCCGACGAGCACCAGACGCCGCTGACCGTGAAAGCACCGGCGCAGGATCTCCCATTGGAGCGGGTCGGTGTCCTGGAACTCGTCGACGAGGATCAGCTCGAACGTGTCGCGGATACGCGCGCACGCGTCGGCGCCGATGTTCTCGTCGATCACGATGCGGTACAAGATCATCTGCAGATCGTCGTAGGTCCGCAACCGGGACTCGCGCTTGCGGCGCTCGACGATCTCGCGTACGCGATGGCAGAAGTTGACGCGACGGGTCGCGGCACGGTCGGCCCGCGGTGCGCCCTCGGCGTCGGCGACACCGGCCGGGACGAGGTCGACGGCCGGATTGCGCACGGCCTCCTTGGCGATGGTCACCGCATCGTCGAAGGTGAACACCGGATCGTCGGGGTCGCGGCCGAAACCGCGCAGATACAGATCCAGGGCAGTCTCCTCGACGAGATCGTCGACGTCCTCCACGATCTCGTAGACCAATTCGCGTTCACCGAGGAACCCGAGCGCCTCGAGCATGCGGTTGCAGAAGGTGTGGGTGGTGGCGATGGTCGACGCGTCGAAGTCCGACAGGGCGCGCGCGAGTCGATCCCGGCGCAACGCGATCGTCTCTGCGTCACCGGTGAGCATCAGCGAAAGCAGTTCGTCCGGTTCGGCGTCGGGCGTCTGCGCGGAAGCGGCACCGGGGTCGGGCTCGTCGGCTCGGGCGTCGATCGCGGTGAGCAGACCGGTGAGGCGTTCGCGCATCCGTTCGCGGAGTTCGGCGGTCGCCGATCGGCTGAAGGTGACCAGCAGCAGCTTGTCGATCGGCAGGCCCTCGGCGATGTGCCGGGCCGCGATGCCGACGATCGCGTAGGTCTTCCCGGTTCCCGCGCTGGCCTCGAGCACGGTGGTGTGCTCGGCGAGGGGCTCGTCGAGCCGGAAGGGGCGCGGGGCGTCGAGCCGGCCGTGGGCGACACCTGCTGCGGGGAAGGTCATCTGATCACCTCGTGTTCGACGACGGGGCCCCACAGCCGGCGGGCGAGCGTGGTGAAGACCGGCTCACCCGACACCAGGCCGATCTGTGCCCAGGGTGCGGTGTCGGCGGCGCAGACCGAGGTCAACGTGTCGAAGTCGACGGACGCGGTGACATCGGCGCCGTACACCAACCGCAGATAGGGGTCGGTATGCGCGCCGAACTTGCCGGCGAACGAGGTGGCCGCGGCGTTCAGCGCGATCATCTCCGAGCTCCCGCTCGCGCGTTTGATGCCATAGGCGGCACCGGGATCCAGCGGTAGTGGCAACACGGTCTGCAGACCGAGCCGACGGATCGCGACGAGCTCGGCGAGCAAAGCGAGCGGATCGTCGGGGCCGGCCAGGCGGACCACGGAGATCCCCGGCGCCTTTCGATCGGCGCGGCCGATCATCGTCGTCGAGTCGATCACCGGACCGCCGACCGCGCCGCAGCGTTGCGCCGCGGCGAGCGCGACAAGCCGAATCCAGGCCGAAAGTCGGTGTTTGGCGCGCACTTTCGAGTAGGTCGCGGCGACAATACCGGTGCCGAAGACGTCGCCGACGCTCCCGTGCACCCGGGTACCGTCCGGGAGATCGAGCACGAAATCACGGGTCGCGGCATCTCCGTGCCGCAGACCGACCGCCGCGTCGTATACCGCACCGACCTGCCGTGAGATGCGGACCAGTTCGCGTCGCCCGAATTCGGCCGGCGGCAGGGTGCCACGGCGCACCTCGGCCATCTGGCAGTCCCGGAGATCGGCGCCGGCGAGCATACGGGCCAACAGCCGATCACCGATCGCCCACTCCTCGAGACCGGCGACCCTGACCTCGAGGCGGTCGGAATCGTCGTGCTCCTCATCAGGCATCCGGGCACCGAGACGCTGTCGCACGAAACCCTCGATGGGATTGGCGAAAAATGAGACGAGCGAGGTCAATTCGACGTCGGAATCGGCGTCGGGGGCAGGGATCCCGAGGTGGGCACCGGCGATCGGCCGCACCGGCTGTTTCGTGCCCCGCAGGGCACGGGCACCGGCGAGCAGTCCCCGATCGAAACTGAACGGACCCTGCACACCACCGACGCCACCGGGCTCGAAGTTGCGGGCATCGAAGCCGTGCAGGGTGTGCCGGCGGATGAACCCGGCAGCCCGGATACCGCAGAGGGTGGCAACCGTGTCGGCGAGTTCGCTGACGACCACCGCAGGCGGCACCCGACTGCCCGAGACCGGGTCGGCGCCGGTGTAGAAGACCAGGAAGTGTTCCTGCGCGGCGGTCAGCGCGTCGAGGAACAACTGGCGATCCTCGGCGCGGGGGTTGCGTTCTCCGACCAGCGGAACCCGACCCAGGATGTCGTCGCCGTCGACGCGCAACGCCCTCGGGAAGGCCTCGGCGTCGACGCCGAGCAGCACGATGACCCGGTGCGGTACCGAGCGCATCGGCACCAGCGTGCACACCGTCAATTCACCCGTGCGGAAGTTGGCCCGTGTCGGGCGCCCGGCGATCATCATCGCGACGAGATCGCGCACATCGGAGAGCCGCAGCAGACGCTCACCCTTCGGCGGGTCCTCGGTATCACATGCGAGTGCCTCGGTATCACATGCGAGTGCCTCGGTGATGGATCGGTGCGCCTGCGCCGTCTGCCATTCGTCACCGGGCGCGGTCTCGGTCAACTCGTCGACGATCGCGATCAGACTCTCGGCCCAGTCCGCCGCCGACGCGGACCCCGACAGGCGCACCACGAGCGCGCCCAGGCGGTCGACGAATTCCATCAGCCGTCCCGCCAGGTCGATCTGGGTGCTCTCCACACCCTCCAGCGGCAGTGCGGCACCCAGCCATTCACCGTCGTCCTCCTCGGCGACGACGCCGAGCGCCACCCGGTCGAGCCCGGCGGAGAAGGTCCCCTGACCGAAACCCGAGAGGCCGAACCGCTTTCGTTGCGTCTCATCGATTCCCCACCGGATTCCGCTGCGCGAGAGCCATTCCCGCACCCAATCCAGATCGTCGTCGGACATCGCGAAGCGACGGCTCACCGGTTCGCGCGTCAACAGGTCGGTGACCTGGCCCGCGGTGATCCGGCCGACGGCCAGTTCGACGACGGTGGCCACCACGTCGAGGACCGGATTGAGGTGGCGCAGACCGCGATCGGCGAGGCGGACGCGCAACGCGGCGGCCGGGTGGTCGAGTCCACTCTGGCCGAAGGCGCCGCGGACCAACGGCGCGAACGTCTCGACGTCCGGGCACATCACGATCACGTCGCGCGGTTGCAGGGTCGGGTCGGCGTCGAACAGATGCAGCAGCCGGTCCCGCAGGGCCTCGACCTGCCGTTCGGGACCATGGCAGGCGTGGATCTCGATCGAGTCGTCCGCGGCACATGTGCCACGGTCCGCGCGGGGATCGGAGTCGTCGCGGATGCCGGCCTGCACGGTCTGCAGCACCGTCGCCGGGGGGTGGTCGCCCGCCCGATGATGCACCTCGGTGTCGAGGTGCCCGGCGATGGACAGCTGCAATTCCTGCACATCGTGGGACAGCCCGGCCAGCAACGGATTTCGCAAGGACGGCGGACGCCACGACGCGCGCCGGGCATCAGCGGGTGCCGCCGTCGTGGCCACCGCACGCCACAGCGCGGGACCGGGGTGCGGCACGAACAGGTGCACATCGCGGTGGGCACCGAGCGCCGAGGCCACCTGCCGGAACGTCTCGGTGATGCGGGTCGGCCCGAACACCGACACCCGCGGCGGGAGGTCCACGGCGCCGGGGTCGGCGCGCACGGCCTCGCACAGTGCATCGAGCCGCTCCACCGGATGTGCGGCCCCGACGCGTTCGCGGACGGCGCGCCAGAACCTGGGTTGCCACGCCATGTCGTCGGGCAGAGCCGCGCCGGCACCGTTACTCTGCCCACCGGCCGCCCAGTCGGCGAGCATGCCGGGCCGCTGGCGGGCGTAGCGCTCGAAGAGGTCGGCGATGTGGCGCGCAGTGGCGTACCGGCGACCGAGTCGGGCCCCGTCCGGGCCGTCCCCTTCGGTGGTGTTCGTGCCGGCGCCGGCGGCCGTTGCAGTGGATGCGGACCCGATGTGCCGGGCCAGCATCGCCATCTGCGGGTCGTCGACGAGGTCGTCGAGAACGGCGAGTACCGGCCAGACCAGCGCATCGGCGCGCCAGGCCGTCGCGGTCTGCGCGTCGGTGTCGAGGGCGTCGATCACGGCGTCGGTCAGCTCGCCCGGTGAGCAGAAGCCGATGTTGGCGGCGATTCCGTCACCGAGCTCGGGCGACGATCCCAACCGGACCGCCAGCCGCTGCGACAACCACCGTTCGATTCCTCGCGCGGGCACGGCCACGATCTCGCTCGCCATCGGGTCGGGCAGACCGGTGGCCAGGACGTCGGCGAGCGCGTCGGCCAGGACGTCGGTGCGCTCGGCGCGGTGTAGTCGCAGCATGTCGCCTCGCTCCGGTCAGTCCCTCGGCCGCAGCTCCGGGAGTTGCGCCCGGTGGGACTCGAGGATCTGCCGGGCCGACGGCGGGATCGGAGTCGGCCGACCGGTCGCCGGGTCGATGACGACCATGGTGGTACGGGCGAGGGCACACAGGGTGCCGTCGGCGGCCGACAGCGTGGCGCCGATCGTGTAGGAACTCGTGCCCAGGCGCGTGATCGCCAACCGCATGACGACGGGATCGAGGGTGTAGTCCAGCGTTGCCCGGAACTCCACGTCCTGACGCACCACCAGGATCGGAAGTCGTTCGGCCCCACCCGGGAACCATCGGGAAAACGCGCGCACCCGGCCTTCCTCGAACAGCCGCGCAAATTGTACGTTGTTGATGTGGGCGTTGATATCCATGTCGCCCCAACGCAATTGGAGCTCGACCTCCGCGGGCGCGTGCGGCGGCGGCACCTCGGCGTCGGGTGTCGGTGTCGTCGGCTGGGTGTCGGGGTCCACGAGGGGGAGCCTAGCGCCACGCACCGACGGTCACGCGCGGCGACCCGCGCCGGGACACGCCCACAAATGGCGGCATGTGTCCGGCGTAGTCCGTACACTCATCTCCCGAGTGGGCCGAGCCGGACGTTGCAGGAGTATCCCGGCGCATGCGGACATGAGGGGCATTGGGGGCCGGGTGATCGTGCAGACGTCGCGGATGTTGTTGCGGCCGGTCGAACGCTGCGACGTCGACGATCTCGTGCGCCTCGACAGCGATCCGCACGTGATGCACTTTGTCAGCGGCGGCATCGCCACACCCCGCAGTCTCGTCGAGGAGTGGGTCGTGCCCCGCGCGCAGACCGAATTACGCACCGGCCGCGGCGGCCTGTGGACGGTGATCGATCGGCGTTACGGGGTGTTCCTCGGCTGGGTGTCGTTACGGGCGCCGCGGCACTCCAGCCGCCCGGAGCTGGAACTGACCTATCGGTTGCGGCGCGAGTACTGGGGCCGGGGCTTGGCCACCGAGGCCGCGCGGATCGTCACCGACCTCGCGTTCACCGACCTCGACGCGCAGCGGGTGTTCGCCAGCGCCACCTCCACGCACGCGGCGTCGCGTCGTGTCATGGAGAAGCTGGGCATGCGGATCTGCGGCATTCACGTCGGCGACGAGAACGCGCCGGGCGGATTCGGCGAGGTCGAATACGACCTGCTCCGTGAGGACTGGCAACGACGTCACGAGGGTTGGGGCGCCTCGACCGATCTGACCGCCTGATTCGGCGTTCACCGCGACGAGGACCATAATGTCCTGACATGGATGCCTCACCGCGACCGATCGGGCGGCGAGGACTACCGTGAAGAGGCGTGCGGCGTGACCGCGTCCGCACCCAGACCGTATCCACGGCCCGACACAATCGAGCATGCATGCCCACCAGCGGGTATGTCGACCACGATCGATGAGGAGACGTTCTTCCGATGAGCAGCCCCACCCCGACTTCGGCACGCCCTCACGTCGTCATCATCGGCTCCGGCTTCGGTGGTCTCTTCGCCGCCCAACGGCTCGCGAAGGCCGATGTGGACGTCACGCTCATCGGCAAGACCACCCACCACCTGTTCCAGCCGATGCTCTACCAGGTGGCCACCGGCATCGTCGCCGAGGGCGAGATCGCCCCGGCCACCCGCGTGGTACTGCGCAAGCAACGCAACGTCACCGTGCTGATGGGCGATGTGTTCCAGATCGACCTGACCGCCAAGACGGTGACCTCCCGGTTGCTCGAGCGCATCACGGTGACGCCCTACGACAAGCTCATCATCGCCGCGGGCGCCGACCAGTCGTACTTCGGCAATGACCATTTCGCCGAGTACGCGCCGGGTATGAAGACCATCGACCACGCCCTCGAGTTGCGCGGGCGCATCCTCGGCGCGTTCGAGCAGGCCGAGCTGTCCGACGACCCTGCCGAGCGCGCCAAGCTGTTGACCTTCGTGGTCGTCGGCGCCGGCCCCACCGGGGTCGAGCTGGCCGGTCAGATCGCGGAGATGAGCGACAAGACCCTCAAGGGAGCCTTCCGCAACATCGACCCCACCGAAGCCCGGGTGATCCTGCTCGACGCGGCTCCCGCGGTGTTGCCACCGTTCGGCGAGAAGCTCGGTCGCAAGGCCGCCGCGCGCCTGGAGAAGATGGGTGTGGAGATCCAACTCGGTGCGATGGTCGTCGACCTCGACTACGACGGCCTCGTGGTCAAGGAGAAGGACGGCAGCACCCGACGGATCGAATCGCAGTGCAAGGTGTGGTCGGCGGGCGTGCAGGCCAGCCCGCTCGGCAAGCAACTCGCCGAGCAGTCGGGTGTCGAACTCGACCGGGCGGGGCGCGTGAAGGTGCTGCCCGATCTGACCATCCCCGATCACCCAGAGGTCTTCGTCGTCGGCGACATGATGGCCGTCGACGGCGTGCCGGGCGTGGCGCAGGGCGCGATCCAGGGCGGCCGCTACGCCGCCGATGCGATCAAGGCCGAGCAGAAGGGTCAGACGCCGGATCAGCGCAAGCCGTTCAGCTACTACGACAAGGGGTCGATGGCCACCATCTCGCGTTTCAGCGCGGTGATGCAGGTGCCGATCCCGGGTACCAAGAAGAAGTTCGAGACCGAGGGATACTTCGCCTGGCTCGGCTGGCTCGCGCTGCACCTGGTGTACCTCGTCGGTTTCCGCAACCGGCTGAACACGCTGATCAACTGGTTCTTCGCGTTCAGCACGCGCGGCCGCTCGCAGCTCGCGGTGACCGAACAGCAGGTGTACGCGCGCACGGCCATCGGCGCGCTATCGGCACTGGAGAACAAGTCGGTGCCCGAGGTGGAGGCCGAGGCGGCCGGTGCCGACGACACCGCGGCGGCGACCGAATCCGCGAACAAGCCCACCAGCGACGCCGACGCCACCACGACCGAGGCCGACAAGGCCTCCGCGGCCGAGGCCAGCTAGGGGCTGGGCTGAGCCCTAGATCTGCGCGAGAGCTGCCACATCGAGGGCGTCGCAGTGGGCTCGTGCCTGAGCGACCCCCCGACCCAGTGCGGTGGTGAGCGATGCATCGGCGACGAGGGCGAGCCGCGCCGCGAAATGGTCTGCGTCGACGTGGGCGGGGCTCGCGTCAGGGTACCGGAACACGCTGGTCAGTGCGTTGAAACCCGCTGTAGCACAAGCCGATCCGGCCCCCAACTCGAGTCCGTGACGCAGGATGGGACGCCGGTCGACGTCGACGTGGAGTCGTCCGCGCCATCGTCCGGCGTCGTCGCCGGGGTGATCGACGGCCGACCGGCCGATCTGGATGTGCTCGTGCAGATCGATCGTCGCGTCGGCGTCGGCGTGCACCTCGATCACCGAATCGTGGTGGGCTCCGCCGGCCACCACGGTGGGCTGCGGGTCGAGCCGCAGACGGGCGCCCGCGCCGACCTCGATACGCCATCGCGAGGTCGACTCCGCCCGATCCGCGGCGGGCAGGGCGATCATCGCGGCCACCGAACCGAGGTCGAGCGACGTCGCCTCCGCGAGATGCACGAGAACCTCGATGTGGTCGCCGCCCAGCGGGGTCGCCGCAGTCCCGATCAGGTGTGCACGCGACGTCCCGGTCCGGCGAACGGCCAGCCCGCCGGTGGCACGCACACGCGGCGAGCGACCGGCCTCGACGACGATCTCGACCTCGGTGCGCATCTACCGTCCGGCCGCCCCGCCACCCACCGGCGCGTCGGCTGCGAGATGACCACGCACCCAGGCCAGCACATCGGTGGCGGCGGGGTCGTCGGTGAGTGAGATCATCGCGGTCGGGCGGCCCTCCCGGACCTTGGCGGCGTCGCGACGCATCACCTCCAGATCGGCACCGACCTGCGGCGCGAGGTCGGTCTTGTTGATGACGAGCAGGTCCGACCAGGTCACCCCGGGGCCGCCCTTGCGGGGAACCTTGTCGCCGCCGGCGACGTCGATGACGAAGATCTGCACGTCGATCAGTCCGGTGGAGAAGGTGGCGGTGAGGTTGTCACCGCCGGACTCGACGAGGATCAGATCCAGCGGCGGATTGGCCGCGATCAGGTCGTCGATCGCGTCGAGGTTGGCGGTGATGTCGTCGCGGATCGCGGTGTGCGGGCAGCCACCGGTCTGCACGGCGGTGATCCGTTCGTCGGGCAGGACGGCGTTGCGGCGCAGGAAGTCGGCGTCCTCGGTGGTGTAGATGTCGTTGGTCAGCACGGCGACCGACAGTTCGTCGCGCAGTTGGCGGCACAGGGCCGCGACGAGTGCGGTCTTGCCGGAGCCGACGGGCCCGCCGATGCCGACGCGCAGCGCTTCTCCGGGCTCGCGATGGCGGCGTGGCCGGTCGTGGCCGTGATCGTGGGGTTCGCCGTCGATCAGGTGCGGGGGCATGGATTCCTCTCGGGGGTCGGATCGTGATCGGGCTTGGTCTGCGGTCGGCTCGGCTCGTGGGCCGAGCGGGTCAACTCATGAACAGGGGCATGGGCCGGGTCTCGTGACGCTCGGCGAGGACGTCGAGAATCGGATCGGACAGATCCGCGAGTCCGGTCGCGGCCTGCGCGGCCACCGCTTCGCACTCGGCACCGAGGTCGGCGATCATCACCGCGACATCGGCCGGGTCGAGGGCCAGGAGCCGCTGCCCGGCCGTCGCCGTGCCGCTCACCGTCGTGTAGACGCACACGAGCGCGGTCTGCATGCCCGACAGGCCCGACGCCGCGCCGACCGAGCCGCTGATGACCGGCAGATGAGTGCTCGGCAGGTGCGCCGAGAAATCAGTCGCCGGGAACATGCGGCGGGCCAGTCGGACCATGCCGCGGCCCTGAGCGAGAGACGCTTTGCGCGCGGCGGCCGACGGGGTGCGGGCATCGGTTTCGATCTGGGCGGCCCGAACGTCGAGGGTGCCCTCGGCCACCGCGGCGGCGATCGACGCCGCGACCAGGCCGCTGGTGGTGAGTCGTCGGTGCAGGAAGGCGGCGAGGTCGGCGACGCCGCGCACGAAGCCGTCGGTGATCGCCTGCTCGACACCACCGGAGTGGACGTGGCCGCCCACCGGCAGGCGCGAATCGGCCAGGGTCAGCATCATCGCCAACGACGACGTGGCGGGCGCAGCGGGATCGGTCACGGCGGCTCAGAACAGGAAATACCGTTGTGCCATCGGCAGTTCGGGCACCGGCTCGGCATCCCACACCGCCCCGTCGATGCGCACGGTGAAGGTGTCGGGGTCGACCTCGATGGTCGGCGTCGCGGCATTGCGCGGCATGTCGGCCTTGCCGAGGGCGCGGGTGTTCTTCACCGGTACCAGCCGGCGACGGATGCCGATGCGATCGGCCAGATCCTCGTCGCAGCCCGGCGCGACGAAGCTCAGCGAGGTGTCGGCGGCGGTCGGTGCTTCGGCACCGAACATGGGTCGGGGCAGGACCGGCTGCGGGGTCGGGATGGAGGCGTTGGCATCTCCCATCTGCGCCCAGGCGATCGCGCCACCCTTGATCACCAGGTCCGGCTTCACACCGAAGAACGCCGGATCCCACAGCACGAGGTCGGCGAGCTTGCCGATCTCGACCGAACCGATTTCGTCGTCGAAACCGTGGGCGACCGCCGGACAGATCGTGTACTTGGCGATGTAGCGCTGTGCGCGGTTGTTGTCGGCGCGGCTGTCACCCTCGAGCGCCCCACGTTTGCGCTTCATCACGTGCGCGGTCTGCCACGTCCGCAACACCACCTCGCCGATACGACCCATCGCCTGCGCGTCCGACCCGATCATCGAGATCGCACCCAGGTCGTGCAGCAGATCCTCGGCAGCGATGGTCGACGGCCGGATGCGGCTCTCGGCGAACGCGAGATCCTCGGGCACGGTGGGATTGAGGTGATGGCAGACCATCAGCATGTCGAGGTGTTCGTCGAGGGTGTTGACGGTGTGCGGGCGGGTCGGATTCGTCGAACTCGGCAGCACGTTGGCCGCCGCGGCAACGGTGATGATGTCGGGTGCGTGCCCGCCGCCTGCACCCTCGGTGTGATAGGCGTGGATGCTGCGTCCGGCGATGGCACCCAGGGTCGATTCGACGAAGCCGGCCTCGTTGAGCGTGTCGGAGTGCAGCGCCACCTGCACCCCGGTCTCGTCGGCCACGCGCAGGCAGGCGTCGATCGCGGCCGGTGTACTCCCCCAGTCCTCGTGGAGCTTGAATCCCGATGCGCCGGCCCGGATCTGCTCGCGCATGGCCTCGGCGCTGACGGTGTTGCCCTTGCCCAGCAGGGCGATGTTCATGGGCCAGTGATCGGTGGCGGCGAGCATCGACGCCAGATGCCACGCGCCGGGCGTGACGGTGGTGGCCTTGGAGCCCTCCGCGGGTCCGGTGCCGCCGCCGATCAGCGTGGTGATGCCGTTGCCGAGCGCCTCGTCCATGATCTGCGGGCAGATGAAGTGGACATGGCAGTCGATACCGCCGGCCGTCAGGATCTTGCCGTTGCCCGCGATGATCTCCGTCGACGCCCCGATCACCAGGTCGGGATGCACCCCGTCCATCGTGTCGGGATTTCCGGCCTTACCCAGGGCTACGATGCGGCCGTCGCGGATTCCGATGTCGGCCTTGATGATTCCCCAGTGGTCGAGCACGACCACGCCGGTGATGACGGTGTCGGGCGCGCCATCGGCGCGGGTGGCGCGACTCTGCCCCATCGATTCCCGGATGACCTTGCCGCCACCGAACACCGCTTCGTCGCCGGCCAGACCCGGTCCGCCGCAACGGTCCTCGGTGACCTCGATGAGCAGATCGGTGTCGGCGAGACGAATCCGATCACCGGTGGTGGGGCCGAACAGTTGCGCGTAGCGGTCACGTCCGAGGATCGCCATCTCAGTCCACCTTCCCGGGCGCATCCAGCGAGATCCCGTGCACCTCACGGGTTCCGCCGAGCGGGACCAGTGTCACCGTCATCTCGATCCCCGGTTCGAAGCGCACCGCGGTACCGGCGGGGATGTCGAGGCGTCGCCCCCGCGCCTGATCGCGATCGACGTCGAGCGCCGGATTGGCCTGCGGGAAGTGGACATGACTGCCGACCTGGACCGGGCGATCACCGGTGTTGGTGACGGTCAGGGTGATCGCCGAGGCTCCCGCGTTGAGTTCGATGTCGCCGTCGGCGGTGATCACCTCACCGGGCACGATCGTCGATTTCTGCTGCGCCACTGGATAACTCCCCTACCTCAGCCGATCGGGTGATGCACGGTGACCAACTTGGTGCCGTCCGGGAAAGTCGCCTCGACCTGCACGTCGTGCAGCATCTCCGGTATCCCGTCCATCACGTCGCCGCGGGTGAGAACCTCGCGGCCACTGGCCATGAGTTCGGCGACGGTACGGCCATCTCGCGCGCCTTCGAGGACGTGATCGGTGATGACGGCGACCGCCTCCGGATGGTTGAGCTTGAGTCCGCGACCCTGCCTGCGGCGGGCCAGCTCGGCGGCGTAGGAGATGAGCAGACGTTCCTGCTCATGCGGCGACAGTCGCACCGATTCCGTCCTTCCCCGTGTCGGTACCTGCTGAATTCGACACCCTCGGGTCCGAATTCACCTCCGGGGCACCTGCGGTGCACTCCGGCTCCGTCATCCTGCCACTTCTCGGTGCGCTCGGCGCGGCGAGCGCACCGCGGCGTCAGCCGGACGTCAGGGCACCGCCGCCGGCCGACAATTCGTCGAGCCGCGCGGGTGTGCACAACGGCGCCGTCCGGGTCACCTCGTCGACGGTGAAGGCCGCAGCGGCCAGGCCGCGGCGGATCACCAGTGCCAGCGACATCGCGGTCGCCGGCTCGTCGACCACATCGCCGGAGCGCCGCTCGAAATAGGCCTGCAATCGGCTCGCGGCGGCCGGCATCGCCGACCGATAGAAGCCGACAACCCCCAGCCAGCGGGTCACGAGATGCCCCGGGTGCATGTCCCAGCCCTGATAGAAACCGCGTTCCAACGACCGCGTGACCAGCCGGTGATGGCGACGCACTGCCGCGTCGATCTGTTCGGGCTCCCCGGTGGGCATCACCTGGGTGGACCCATCGCTGATCCACACCCCGGTCTGCGCGGCGGCCACCTGCATGACGGCCTTGGCATGGTCGGCGACGGGATGCTCGAGTGACTGCTGCGCCGAGACGATCCCGCACGCCGCGCTGTAGTCGTAGGTGCCGTAGTGAAGTCCCCAGATGCGCCGGCCACCGCGATGGATGGCCCGCGCCAGGGTGGCGCGCCCGTCGGGGCCGAGCACGGCCTGCGGGATCTCGATCTGCAGCTCCACCCGCACGGCGGCCTCGGTGAGTCCGTGCGCGCGCTCGAACTCCTCGCAGAGGACCGTGATCGCGTCGACCTGCCGGACGTCGCGCAGTTTGGGCACGGTGACGACGAAACCCGGGGGCACTCCCCCCGCCCCATCGAGAACGAGTTCGAGAGTGCGGATGCCGCGGGCCCGTTCGTGCGCACCGAGGCCCTTGGCCCGCACACCCGCCGACCGCGGGGCGTGCGGACGATCGGCGACCCAGCGGGCCAGGGTCTGCCCGGCGCGACGGGCGTCGGCGTCCTCGCGCTCGTCACCGCGCCAGCCGTAGCCGTCCTCGAGGTCGATGCGCAGATCCTCTATCGGATTGGTCGCCAATCGGGTCCGCA
This sequence comes from Gordonia polyisoprenivorans NBRC 16320 = JCM 10675, assembly GCF_000241325.1. GTDB lineage: Bacteria > Actinomycetota > Actinomycetes > Mycobacteriales > Mycobacteriaceae > Gordonia > Gordonia polyisoprenivorans. Next base: position 37,939 of record NZ_BAEI01000009.1, read on the forward strand.
CGATCTCGCGCACCTCATCACCGGCGAGCTCGGCCACCGCCGACGCGCTCGACTCCAGCTCGAGCGCGGCCGCTCCCCACCGGCGCGGGGTGTCGACGTCGACGTCGGCGGCGCTGACGTACACGGTGTGCACCGGTTGGGGTTCCGCACGATCCCCGGGAAACCACCGACCGAGATCGGCGTCCACCGGTGCCAGCAACTCCTCGATCCGCGCACGGGCCTCGTCGGTGATGCCGCGCTCTCCGGCCGTGCCGTCGGTCATCGTGGCAACGTGCCTTCGGGAACCTCGATGTTCTGCAGCCGCACCTGGCTGCGACTGACCATCCGGTCCTGGTCGTCGAAGATCTCCACCGCCCACAGCTGCTGTCGCCGCCCGCGGTGAATGGGACTGGTACGTGCGGTGATCGTGCCCGTACTGATCGAGCGGAGGAAGTCGGTGTTGTTGTTCACGCCGACCGCGGTGCCACCGATACCGGTCTCCTGCAACCAGTAGAAGCCGCTCATGCTGGCCGCACTCTCGGCCACGGCGCAGTAGACGCCGCCGTGCACGATCCCGAACGGCTGATGGTGCTTGGGGCCGAGTTCGAGAGTGGCGATCAGCCCGTCGATCGTCACCGACTCGATGACCGTGCCCAACTCGCTGTCGAGCCCGCGCCACCCGGTCGACTTCACGTACTCCTCGTTGCTCGTCATGACGACAAGAGTGTCATGTCGGATGGAATCGGGGTGAGTCGAAAACGCCCCCGAGGAACCGGTAGGCCCCACATCTCGTTGGAGATGTGGGGCCTACCGTGGCGTGGACCGGGGGTCTCTGCAGCCCTCAGGACTCTCGCGCGGTCCAACGGTTACTTAATGTAGGCTAGCCTTACCAAGCTGTCAAGCATGGTGGGCGACACCGGGTGAAGATCCAGGTCACACGCCATAACCACACACAGCGCCACCGACACGGTCGCGCTCTACGAGTCGGATGCGGCATCGAGGAGAATCGGCAGTAAAATGCGAAAGATGAACGGATTGGGAGACCTCGAGCGGGCAGTCATGGACACGCTGTGGGCCACTCCCACCCCACAGACGGTCCGACAGGTCCACGAATCACTCTCGGAGAACAGGTCACTGGCCTACACGACGGTGATGACGGTCCTACAGCGCCTGGCCAAGAAGAATCTGGTCACCCAGATCCGTGAGGACCGCGCCCACAAGTACGTGCCGACACATCCGCGCGAAGACCTGGTTGCCTCGCTGATGGTCGACGCCCTGAGCGAAGCCGACGCCCCTGGTTCCCGCCACGCGGCGCTGGTCTCGTTCGTCGGTCGGGTCGGAGCCGACGAGGCCGCCGCCCTGCGCCACGCGCTCGATGAGCTCGAAGCCGCCCGTGCGCCGCACGAAACCGGCTAGATTCACCTGACACAGCCCGCACAGCCCAACCGCGAGGACAGCCAACGATGACCGCCCTTCTCTTCGGCATCCTGACGTTGCTGTTGGTCGGTCCCGTTCCGGAGGCCCTGTCCCGCGCCGCGTGGCCGATTCGCGCGCCACGCGCGGCGATGACGCTGTGGCAGGCGATAGCCCTGGCCGCGGTGCTCTCGGCGTTCAGTTGCGGACTCGCGATCGCGGCGAATCTCCTCGCCCCCGGTGCCGACGGCACCCCGACCACCCACCCGCTGCACGAGATCGAACGTCTCGGCATCCCGCTGTGGTCGATCTACATCTCGGTCTTCGCCCTCACCCTGCTGATCGGCGCGCGGTTGTTGTTCACCGTGATCCGCGTCGGGGTGCGCACCCGCGCCCGCCGGGCCAACCACCGCCAACTGATCGACATCCTCGACGCCTGCGATCGCTCGGATCACACCCATCCGCTGTTCGCACGTGACATCCGCATGCTCGACGTGAGCGAACCGCTCGCGTATTGCCTGCCCGGCCTGCGTCAACGTGTCGTGCTCTCCGAAGGTGTGGTGTCCCGACTGACCCGCGACGAACTGATCGCGGTCATCGCGCACGAACGCGCCCACCTGCGCGCACGGCACGATCTGGTGCTCGAGGCGTTCATCGCACTCCACGAGGCATTCCCACGGTTCGTCCGCAGCAGTTCGGCCCTCGACGCGGTGAAGCTGCTCGTCGAGGCCCTCGCCGACGACCAGGCCGTCCGCGCCACCGCGCCGACCACCCTTGGTCGTGCGCTCGTCGCCTGCGCCGACGCGGTCGCCCCGCGCGGAGCGATGGCCGTCGGCGGCCCCACCACCCTCGCCCGGGTCAACCGTCTCTGTCACGACCGGCCCACCCCCCTGCTCGCGCTGGCCGCCTATGCCACCGCCGTGGCGATCCTCGTGGTACCCACCCTCGCGGTGGCCATCCCCTGGCTGACCGAGATCAGTCGGCTCCTCACGGCCCATCACTGACCGACGACATCGGCATCGGCCGGCACGGGTCACCCGACAACGCGCACCGGACCCGATAACCCATAGGCTGGGGACATGACCAACTCCGCCTCGTCTTCTCCTGCCACCAAGGCCCAGATCGGCGTCACCGGCCTGGCCGTGATGGGCTCGAACATCGCCCGCAACTTCGCCCGCCACGGGTACACCGTCGCCCTGCACAACCGCAGCATCGCCAAGACCGACGCGCTGATCCGCGACCACGGCAGCGAGGGTGCATTCATCCGCACCGAGAGCATCGCCGAGTTCATCGATGCACTCGAGAAGCCTCGACGCGTGCTGATCATGGTCAAGGCCGGCGACGCCACCGACGCGGTCATCAACGAACTCGCCGACGCCATGGAGACCGGCGACATCATCATCGACGGCGGCAACTCGCTCTATACCGACACCATCCGCCGCGAGAAGGCGATGGCCGAACGCGGACTGCACTTCGTCGGCGCCGGGATCTCCGGCGGCGAGGAGGGCGCGCTCAACGGACCGTCGATCATGCCCGGAGGCCCGGCCGAGTCCTACAAGTCACTGGGCCCGCTGCTGGAGTCGATCTCCGCCCACGTCGACGGCGAACCGTGCTGTACCCACATCGGCCCCGACGGCAGCGGACACTTCGTCAAGATGGTGCACAACGGCATCGAGTACGCCGACATGCAACTCATCGGCGAGGCCTACGACCTGATGCGCCGCGTCCTGGGCATGCCCGTCGCCGACATCGCCGAGGTCTTCGACGGCTGGAACTCCGGCGACCTCGAGAGCTATCTGGTCGAGATCACCGCGCAGGTACTCGCCCAGGTCGACGCCGCCACCGGCACGCCACTCGTCGACGTCATCGTCGACGCCGCCGGGCAGAAGGGCACCGGTCGCTGGACGGTCAAATCGGCACTCGATCTCGGAATCCCGACCACCGGCATCGCCGAAGCCGTGTTCGCCCGCGCCCTCTCCAGCGCCACCGATCAGCGTGCCGCCGCACAAGGACTCGCCGGCGGCACCCCCGGCGCCGCCCCCACCGACACCGCGGCGTTCATCGACGACATCCGCGCCGCGCTCTACGCCTCCAAGGTGGTCGCCTACGCCCAGGGCTTCGACCAGATCGCGGCGGGCAGCAAGGAATACGGCTGGAACGTCGATCCGGGCGCACTGGCCACCATCTGGCGCGGCGGATGCATCATCCGCGCCCAGTTCCTCAACCGCATCCGCGAGGCCTACGCCGAGAACCCGGACCTGCCGAGCCTGCTGCTCGCCCCGTACTTCCGCGAGGCCGTCGAATCCGGTGTCGACGCCTGGCGCCGCGTGGTGGCCACCGCGGCGACCGTCGGGGTCCCGGTCCCGGCCTTCGCCTCGTCACTGTCCTACTACGACGCGCTGCGCAGCGAACGCCTACCCGCCGCGCTGACCCAGGGCCTGCGCGACTACTTCGGCGCGCACACCTACCAGCGCACCGACAAGCCCGGCACCTTCCACACACTGTGGGGCGGCGACCGCAGCGAAGTCGAGCAGTAGCCCGACCGACCCACCACACCCCGAGCACAGAAAGGGACGTCGAGCGCAGCGATGCAATTCCTGTCCGGACACCACCTCACCCATGACCTGACCTACGACGACGTGTTCGTCGTACCGAACCGCTCGGATGTGACCTCGCGGTTCGACGTGGACCTGGGCACCCACGACGGGTCGGGAACGACCATCCCGGTGGTGGCGGCCAACATGACCGCTGTCTCGGGCAAGCGGATGGCCGAGACATTGGCGCGTCGCGGTGGGCTCGCGGTGTTGCCCCAGGATCTACCGCTGGCGGCGGCCGCACGGTCGATTGCCTTCGTGAAATCACGCGACCTGGTGGCCGACACCCCGGTGACGCTGACCCGCGGGGATTCGGTGTCCGACGCGCTGGCCCTGCTGCACAAGCGAGCGCACGGGGCCGCGGTGGTCGTCGAGAACGACGTGCCGGTGGGACTGGTGACCGAGTCCGCGTGCACCGACGTCGATCGCTTCACCCGGGTCTCCGACGTCGCGGCGCCGGTGATCGTCACCCTGCCGGTACACACGCCGCCCCGAGAGGTGTTCGACGCGCTCACCGATCTCCGGCAGGAACTCGCGGTGCTGACTCATTCCGACGGCACGCTCGCCGGTGTGCTCACCCGCGTCGGGGCGCTGCGTCACGGTGTGTATCACCCCAACGTCGATTCCGACGGCCGGTTGCGGATCGCGGCCGCGGTCGGGATCAACGGCGATGTCGCAGCGAAGGCGTCCGATCTGGTCGAGGCAGGCGCCGACCTCTTGGTCATCGACACCGCCCACGGCCATCAGGAACGCATGATCACCGCGGTGTCGGCGGTCGCGGCGGTCGGCCTCGGGGTACCGATCGTGGCCGGCAACGTGGTGTCCGCGCAGGGCACCATCGATCTGATCACCGCGGGCGCCGACATCGTCAAGGTGGGTGTGGGGCCGGGTGCGATGTGCACGACGCGGATGATGACCGGCGTGGGGCGTCCGCAGTTCTCCGCGGTCGCCGACTGCGCGGCCGCCGCCCGAGAGCACGGCGGGCACGTCTGGGCCGACGGCGGGGTGCGGCATCCGCGCGACGTCGCACTCGCGGTGGCCGCCGGGGCGTCCAATGTGATGATCGGCTCGTGGTTCGCCGGAACCTACGAATCGCCGGGCGATCTGCATCAGGATGCACGCGGCGCGTACAAGGTCAGTTTCGGCATGGCCTCCAAGCGTGCGGTGGCGGCCCGCTCCGCCGACGACAACGCCTACGACCGGGCCCGCAAGAGCCTCTTCGAGGAGGGCATCTCCTCGTCGCGCATTCCCGTCGACCCCGACCGGCCCAGCGTCGAGGACCTCCTCGACCACATCTGTTCCGGGGTGCGCAGTACCGCCACCTACACCGGCGCAAGGACCCTCACCGAGCTGCACGACCGGGTGATCCTCGGCGTCCAGTCGGCGGCCGGATTCGCCGAGGGACGCCCGTTGCCGGGCGGGTGGTGAGCGCCTGGTGCAGATCGTCCTCTACGTCGCCGGCCTGGTCGGCTTCGTCGCGCTCACCCTGGGCACGGCCCTGTTCGTCGCCGCGGAATTCTCGCTCACCGCACTCGAGCGCTCGGTCATCGACTCCGACGTCACCAACCGTGGTGATCGCCGCGCACGGATGGTGCAGCGCGCCCACCGCACACTGTCGTTCCAGCTCTCCGGAGCCCAACTCGGCATCACCATCACCACACTGGTCACCGGTTACATCGCCGAACCCGTTCTGGCGCAACTGATCACACCCGGACTCAAGGCGCTGGGACTCGGCTCCGGCGCGGCCGGGGGCATCTCCCTGGCACTGTCGTTGCTCATCGCGACGTCGTTGTCGATGGTGCTCGGCGAGCTGGTGCCGAAGAATCTCGCCATCGCCCACCCGTTGTCGGTGGCCCGCGCAACGGCCGGACCGATGACCATCTTCTCGGCGATGTTCCGCTACGTCATCAACGGCCTCAACGGCTCGGCCAACTGGGTGGTCCGCCGCCTCGGTATCGAGCCGGCCGAAGAGCTCCGCTCCGGGCGTTCGCCGCAGGAGTTGGCGTCGCTGGTGCGCAACTCGGCGCGGCAGGGCTCCATCGACGAGGACACCGCGACCCTGGTGAACCGTTCACTGCGATTCGGCGAACTCACCGCCGAGGATCTGATGACCCCGCGCGTCACGGTGGAATGCCTCGACCGTGATGCCAGCGTGCGTGACCTCGTCATCGCCTGCTCGGCCACCGGACATTCCCGGTTTCCCGTCGTCGACGACGGCGACCTCGACGATCTCATCGGCGTCGTGCACATCAAACAGGCCTTCACCGTCGCCCCCGACGAGCAGTCGACGACCACGGTCGCCGCCCTGGCCCGTCCCGTCGGCCGGGTACCGGTGACGCTGGACGGCGACGCGCTCATGGAGCGCATCCGCGCCGACGGCATGGAGATGTGCGTGGTCATCGACGAGTACGGCGGGACCGCGGGCATCGTGACGACCGAGGACCTCATCGAGGAGATCCTCGGCGACGTCACCGACGAGCACGACGACGAACACCCCGACGTCCAGGCTGACGGGGAGGGTTATCTCTGCGCGGGTCTGCTGCGGGTCGACGAGCTGTACGAGGCCACCGGATATCGGGCGCCGGACGGCTCCTACGACACCCTCGGCGGTCTGGTCATGTTCGTCCTCGGACGCATCCCGCAGGCCGGCGACTCGGTCGAGCTGCCACTGCGGACTCCGGTGATCGATCCCGACCCAGATGACGACGACGAGTCCGACGACGCCGACGGTGAGCTCAGCGACCAACGATGGCGTGCGACGGTGACCGAGATGGACGGCAGGCGGGTCGACGTCGTGTCGCTGCAGCCGATCTCCGACGATCCGGCCCCGGACTCGTTGGCGGCTCGTTTCCATTGGAACTCCGACGCGGCGGGTGAGCGATGAACGACATCAGCGCCGTGGTGCTGGCGGTGGTGTTGCTGGCCGGCAACGCCTTCTTCGTCGGCGCGGAATTCTCGCTCATCTCCGCGCGACGCGACCGACTCGAGGCGCTCGCCGAGGACGGCAAGGCCCGGGCCCGCACCGTGATCCGGGCGGGCGAGCACCTGTCCTTGATGCTGGCCGGAGCGCAGCTGGGCATCACGGTCTGCTCGATCCTGCTCGGACGTGTCGCCGAACCTGCGGTGGCGCATCTCATCGAGGGACCCCTGGACCTGGTGCACATTCCCGAGCAGGTGGTGCATCCGATCGCCTTTGCGATCGCCCTCGCACTGGTGGTGGTGTTGCACATCCTGCTCGGCGAGATGGTGCCCAAGAACATCGCGCTGGCCGGACCGGAGACCTCGGCGATGCTGCTGGTACCCGTGCATCTGGCGTTCATCAAGATCGCGCGGCCGTTCATCAGCGTCTACAACTGGCTGGCGAACATCACGTTGCGTGCGATGCGGGTGGAACCCAAGGACGAGCTGGATTCGTCGGTGTCACCGGTCGAGCTCGCCCAGATGCTCGGCGAGTCCCGCGAGGAGGGACTCATCGACGCCGAGGAGCACGACCGACTCGATCGCGCGCTGCGGTCGGTGAGCCGGACCGTGGCCGAGGTGATGATCCCGCTGGACCGGATGCGCAGCGTAGACGTCGAGCGCGACCCGCAGACCGGCGGCAGCGGCCCCACCCTCGGCGCGGTGGAGCGTGCGGTCAGCGCCACCGGGTTCTCCCGATTCCCGGTCCGTGGCCCGGACGGCACCTACACCGGCTATCTGCACCTGAAGGACATCCTCGACGACATTCTCGACGAACGAATCGGCCCCGACACCGTCATCGGTGTCGACAAGGTCCGTCCGCTGCCGGTGATCGCCGCCGACACCCCGCTCGACGAGGCCACCGGCGTCCTGCGGCGGACCAGCTCGCATCTGGGTGCGGTCGTCGACGACACCGGCCGGACGGTCGGGATCGTCGCCCTGGCCGACCTCGTCGAGGAGTTCGTCGGGACGGTCCGCGACGAGACCCATCGGATCTGACGTGATCGGCGAGACCCTCGCTCCCGCACAGTGGCACGCGCAGCGCGATGCCCACGCGCGACGTGTCGAGGAGCTGATCGGTCCGTACCTGCGTGAGCGTCGGCGCGGTGGCCGTCATCCGGTGCTCGACTTCCTGTTCACCTATTATTCGTCGCGTCCCTCCCATGTGCGGCGGTGGCATCCCGGGTACGGGGTCGTCCTGCGCATCGACGACACCGCCCACGATCAGGCCTGGGCTCGGGAGGTCGGCACGCTGCGCGGCTATCACCACACGACCGCGGGCATCACCGTCGATCCGGCCTACCTGCGCCGTCGCCTCGATGCCGTGCGGTCCGCACGGGACCTGCTCACCCGGACCGCTGCCAGGCCTGCGCGCCTCGGGTGCTTCGGGCTGCACGAGTGGGCAATGGTGTACCGCACCACCGACACCCGGCACGCTGCGCCCCTGCGGCTCGGCGCCGCGGGCACCGATGCGGTGGTCGAGGCCATGCCGTTGCGCTGCACCCACTTCGACGCGTTCCGGTTCTTCACCGACCCCGCCCGCCCCCGCAACGAACGGCCCCTGGGCCCCGATGACCGGCTCGCCACCGACCAACCCGGCTGTCTGCACGTGTCGATGGACCTCTATCGCACCTGCTTCACCCTGGCCCCGCTGCTCGATTCGGCGCTGACGCTGGACGCCTTCGAGCTCGCCCGCGACGCCCGGGAGATCGACATGCGCGCGAGTCCCTACGATCTGCGGTCGCTCGGGTACGAGCCGATCGCGGTGGAGACCGCGGCCGGACGCGCGCTCTACGTCCGCGAGCAGACCGCACTCACCCGCCGCGCCGCCGCGGTCCGGACGCGGATCGTCGCGGCGATCGACGCGCTGCCCGGCGTCGACGAACCGCCCTGCGCAGAGCCGACCGGGCCCGCCGGCGATGTTTCCCGGCGAGTAACATAGGTGGCCGCACACCGCAGAACCACGACTTTCACACCCCGTCTGAGCACCTCGGTGCCGTGGGGGTGAGTGCTGTGGGGACCACACGAAGGAAGGCGCACATGTCTGACCGGATCACCGTCAACGGCTTGCAGGTCTCTCGAGTCCTCTACGACTTCGTCAACGATGAGGCGTTGCCGGGCACCGGTGTGGACGCCGACACCTTCTGGTCCGGAGCCGCCGAGATCGTCGCCGACCTCGCACCGAAGAACAAGGCGCTGCTCGCCGTCCGCGACGATCTGCAGGCCAAGATCGACACCTGGCACCGCGACCATCAGGGCGCCGACTTCTCCGACGCCACCACCTTCGGTGAGTACAAGGATTTCCTCACCGAGATCGGCTACCTCGTGCCGGTGCCCGACGACTTCCAGATCAGCACCACCGGCGTCGATCGCGAGATCAGCGAGACCGCAGGCCCACAGCTGGTGGTGCCGGTCCTCAACGCCCGCTTCGCGCTCAATGCCTCCAACGCCCGCTGGGGTTCGCTGTACGACGCCCTCTACGGCACCGACGTCATCCCGGAGACCGACGGCGCGGAGAAGGGCAAGTCCTACAACAAGGTTCGCGGCGACAAGGTCATCGCGTACGCAAAGGACTTCCTGGACAAGGCAGTTCCGCTCGAACAATGTAGCTACACCGACGTGACCGCGTTCACCGTCGACAACGGCGCGCTGTCGGTGACACTGGCCGACGGATCGACGGCCACCCTCGCCGACCCGTCGGCGTTCGCCGGTTATCGCGGACAGGCCTCCTCGCCGTCGTCGATCCTGTTGCGCCACAACGGCCTCTACCTCGACATCGAGATCGACCCGAACTCCCCCATCGGCTCCACCGACCCGGCGGGCATCAAGGACGTGGTCATGGAGTCGGCGATCACCACGATCATGGACTTCGAGGACTCCGTCGCCGCGGTCGACGCCGACGACAAGGTGCTCGGCTACCGCAACTGGCTCGGCCTGAACAAGGGCGACCTGGCCGAAGAGGTGACCAAGGGCGGCAAGAGCTTCACCCGCCGCCTCAATCCCAACCGCGAGTACACCGGACCCGACGGGACCGGCTTCGACCTGCACGGCCGCTCGCTGCTGTTCGTCCGCAACGTCGGTCACCTGATGACCAACCCCGCGATCCTCGACGCCGACGGCAACGAGGTCCCCGAGGGCATCCTCGACGCCCTGGTCACCTCGCTGGCCGCCATCCACGGACTGTCCACCCAATCGGGTGTGCAGAACTCCCGGACCGGGTCCATCTACATCGTCAAGCCGAAGATGCACGGGCCCGACGAGGTCGCCTTCACCGTCGAGTTGTTCGGTCGCGTCGAGCAGGTCCTCGGCCTGCCGGAGAACACCCTCAAGGTCGGCATCATGGACGAGGAGCGCCGCACCACGGTGAACCTCAAGGCCGCGATCAAGGCCGCCGAGAAGCGGGTGGTGTTCATCAACACCGGCTTCCTCGACCGCACCGGCGACGAGATCCACACCTCGATGGAGGCCGGCGCCATGATCCGCAAGGGCGAGATGAAGAAGCAGAAGTGGATTCTCGCCTACGAGGACTTCAACGTCGACACCGGTTTGGCCGCCGGCCTGCAGCACAAGGCGCAGATCGGCAAGGGCATGTGGGCGATGACCGATCTGATGGCCGACATGGTCGAGCAGAAGATCGGCCAGCCCAAGGCCGGCGCGACGACCGCGTGGGTGCCCTCACCGACGGCGGCGACGCTGCACGCCATGCACTACCACCTCGTCGACGTCTTCGAGCGCCAGGATGAGATCGCCAAGCGGGATCCGGCCTCGGTCGATGACATCCTCACCATCCCGCTCGCCCCGAGGACCGATTGGTCCGACGAGGAGAAGCGCGAGGAGCTCGACAACAACTGCCAGTCCATCCTCGGCTACGTGGTGCGTTGGATCGACCACGGTGTCGGCTGCTCCAAGGTCCCCGACATCCACGACATCGCACTGATGGAAGACCGTGCGACGCTGCGCATCTCGAGTCAGCTCCTCGCCAACTGGATTCGGCACGGCATCGTGACCGCCGACGACGTGGTCGACGCGCTCAAGCGGATGGCCCCGGTGGTCGACCGACAGAACGAGGGCGACCCGGATTACCGGCCGATGGCCCCGGACTTCGACAGCAACATCGCCTGGCAGGCCGCCAAGGAGCTGATCCTGGAGGGCACCACCCAGCCCAGTGGCTACACCGAGCCGATCCTGCATCGCCGCCGCCGCGAGTACAAAGCGGCTGCTCAGGGCTGATTCGGCGCTGCGTGAGGTTCCGACCGGCCCTGATATGCCATAGGGTGTGCCCGGGCCGGTCGGACAACGGAGGACCAACGGGTGGCACACCATCGCGTCGACGATGACAAGAACAGGTTGCGGCATCGCGGGGTGAGCCGCGGCCTGGTCATGGTTCTGCTGTCGGCGATCCTGATCGCCGCGTGTGTGGTGGTGTGGTTCCGCATCGGTGATCACGTCGACCGCGAGGCCGACGCCGCGGCCGCACAATGCGTCGACGGCCCGGCCACGGTAACCGTCCTCGCCGACCCCGACATCGCGCCGGGACTCGAGGCCATCGCGCAGGCCTATTCGGCGACCAACCCGGTGGTACGCGACCACTGTGTCCGCATCGCGGTCGCCGCACGCGACGCCAAGATCACTCTCGACGGTCTGACCGGCAGCTGGGACACCGCATCGATGGGTCCGTATCCAGCCGCGTGGGTACCACAGTCGTCGGTGTGGGCCGCCCAGCTCACGACCGCCAAACCCGATCTCGTGGACGGCGATCCCGATTCGCTGGTCACCTCGCCGGTGGTGCTCGCGACCGCTCCGGAACTCGGGGCCAAGCTCACCGGCCAACTCGACTGGGGACAGCTCCCGACGCTGCAGAGTCGCGACGACAGTCTCGACGACCTCGGGCTGCGCGGCTGGGGGTCGTTGCGCATGTCGATGCCGCGTGAGGGCCAATCGGATCCGAGTGTCCTCGCCGCGCAGGCGGTGGCGATGCGGGTGACCCACAGTGTCGGCACCCTGACCGCTGCCGACGCCGCCTCGACGCGGGTGTCCTCGAGCATCGACGCACTCACCCGGACCGCTCCGCGGTCCCCCGATGGCTCGCCGGCGGGAGCGGCGACTGCGATTGCCACGGCCACGGACCCGGCGAGTGCACCCATTCATGCCGTGCCGATCACCGAACAGCGGCTGTATCAGCTGACCAAGGACGACGCCAAGGCCCGGCTCGCCGAGGTGATCCCCGACGGGCCGACCCCGATCGCCGACTTCCCCGTCCTCCACCTCAAGGGTGATCAGGTACCGCAGTTCGCCGCAGCCGCGATCTCCGAATTCCTCGGCTACGCCGAGAAACCCGAACACCTGCGGGCGCTGACCGGCCTCGGCTTCCGCGGCGACGCCCCGCTACCGCCGAAGACCGCGACGGTCGCCTTCCCGATGACCGACGATCCGATGCCCAATCCGGAGGATCAGGCCATCGTCACGATCAACAAGCTCGTGTACGGCACCAACGCGGGCTGACGGCCGCCCGGGTTGTCCTCAGCCACCGGTATCACTCGGCGAACGCCGCCACCGGCGGGCAACTGCACACGAGGTTGCGGTCGCCGAAGGCCCCGTCGATGCGCCGCACCGCCGGCCACACCTTGGCTCGCCCGCCCGCGGACGGCAGGCCCTGCGGGTACACGGCCACCTCCCGGGAGTACGGATGATCCCACTCGCCGACGAGGCACTCGGCGGTATGCGGCGCTCCGCGTAGCGGATTGTCCTCTGCGGGCCACGTGCCCGCGGCCACGGCGTCGATCTCGGCGCGGATTGCGATCATCGCGTCGCAGAACGCATCGAGTTCGTCGAGGTTCTCGCTCTCGGTCGGCTCGACCATCAGCGTCCCGGCCACCGGGAAACTCATCGTCGGCGCGTGGAAGCCGTAGTCGGCCAATCGTTTTGCCACATCGTCGACGGTGACACCGGTCTCCTTGGTCAGCGGACGCAGATCCAGGATCGCCTCGTGGGCCACCCAGCCGCCGACCTCACCGGTGTCCCCGGCACCGGCCTCGTGGCCGGTGTAGAGCACCGGGTAGTGATCGGCGAGCCGACGCGCGATGTAGTTCGCCGAGGCGATGGCGGTCAGCGTCGCCCGACGTAGACCGGCCGCCCCCATCATCGCGATGTAGGCGTAGGTGATCGGCAGGATCGACGCCGATCCGTAGGGCGCGGCGGCGATCGTCGGACCGTCCGGCAGCTCCGGCGCGAGCGGGTGGCCAGGCAGGAATGCCGCGAGATGACTGCGCACCGCGACCGGGCCAACCCCGGGTCCGCCGCCGCCGTGCGGGATGCAGAACGTCTTGTGCAGGTTCAGATGACTCACGTCGCCGCCGAAGCGTCCCGGACGGGCAACGCCGACGAGCGCGTTCAGGTTCGCGCCGTCGACATACACCTGACCGCCGGCGTCGTGGACGGCCGCGCAGATGTCGGCGATGTCGTGTTCGAACACCCCGTGGGTGGAGGGATAGGTGATCATGATCGCGGCCAGGCGCGTGCCGTGTTCGGCGATCTTGGCACGCAGATCCTCGACGTCGACGTCACCGTTGGTACGGCAGGCCACCACGACCACCCGCATCCCGGCCATGACCGCCGAGGCCGCATTGGTGCCATGCGCACTCGACGGGATCAGACACACGTCGCGGTCGGTGTCGCCGCGGCTGTGGTGGTAGCCGCGGATCGCCAGCAGGCCCGCGTACTCTCCCTGTGAACCCGCGTTGGGCTGCAGGCTCACCCGGTCGTAGCCGGTGATGGCCACCAGCCACGATTCCAGGGTCGCGATCAGCTCGCGGATGCCCGCACTGTCCTCGGCCGGGGCGAACGGGTGCAGTCCGGCGAAGCCCGGCCAGGTGATGGGTTCCATCTCCGCGGTGGCGTTGAGCTTCATCGTGCACGAGCCGAGCGGAATCATGCTGCGATCGAGCGCGATGTCCTTGTCGGACAGGGCTCGTAGGTATCGCAGCATCGACGTCTCGGTGCGGTGGCGGTGGAATGCCGGGTGCGTGAGGTAGTCACTCGTGCGTGTCGCGATCGGTTGTGCGAACTGCCTCGGGCGTACACCGGCGGAATCGAAGACACCGAGCACGGCGCGTACGTCGTCGTCGGTGGTGGTCTCGTCGCAGGCGATGCGCACGGTGTCGGCGTCTGCGCGCCACAGCGCGATTCCGGCCTGTCGGGCCGTGGCGACGATCCGGTCGGCACCGCCGGGGATCCGGACCGCGACGGTGTCGAAGAAGGTTGCGTGCTCGACGGCGAAGCCGGCGGCGGTGAGCGCGTCGGCGATCCGCGCGGCCCGTTCGTGCACCCGAATCGCGATGGCGCGCAACCCTTCCGGACCGTGATAGCCGGCATACATCGCCGCGATGATGGCGAGCAGGACCTGTGCGGTGCAGATGTTGCTGGTTGCCTTCTCGCGGCGGATGTGTTGTTCGCGCGTCTGCAGCGACAGCCGGTAGGCGAGGTTGTCATCGGCGTCCTTGGACACCCCGACGAGTCGTCCGGGCATCTGCCGGGTGTGGGCGGTACGCACCGCGAGGTATCCCGCGTGTGGGCCGCCGAAGCCCATCGGCACACCGAACCGCTGGGTGGTGCCGAAGGCGACGTCGGCGCCCAGCTCACCGGGCGGGGTGATGAGGGTCAGGGCCAACAGGTCGGCGCCCACCGCGACGAGTGCGCCGGCCCCATGAGCGGCCTCGATGATCGGCGCGGCGTCGATGATGCGGCCGGAGGCACCCGGCACCTGCAGCACGACGCCGAAGTAGTCGTCGGCGGGCAGACCGTACCCGGGGAGTTCGGGATGCAGTGCCGCCTCGACGACCTCGATCCCCAACGGCTCGGCACGGGTCTCGATGACGGCGCGGGTCTGCGGGTAGAGATCGGCGTCGACGACCAGCCGCGCCGACTTCGACTTGCCCGCCCGGCGCATGAGCGTCATCGCCTCCGCCGCCGCGGTCGCCTCGTCGAGCATTGACGCATTCGCGACCTCGAGGCCGGTGAGGTCGGAGACCATGGTCTGGAAGTTGAGCAGTGCCTCGAGGCGCCCCTGGCTGATCTCGGGCTGATAGGGCGTGTAGGCGGTGTACCAGGCCGGGTTCTCCAACACGTTGCGGCGGATCACCGGCGGGGTGAGCGTGTCGTAATAGCCCAGCCCGATCATCGAGCGGCAGACCGTGTTGCGGGCGGCGAGTTCGGCGAGTGTGGCAAGCACCTGGTGTTCGGTGGCCGGCGGAGGAAGGGCGTCGAGGCCATTGTCGTCGGGCGAATCGGCGATCACCGCGGGCACCACGCGCGCGGCGAGTTCGTCGAGACCCGACACGCCGATGGTGGCCAGGATGTGCGCGGTCTCCGCGTTGTCGGGGCCCACGTGACGGTCGACGAAGGCCGGCGGGACGGGTAATTGGGATTCGACGGACGACTGGGATTCCACGGGCGACTGGGATTCGGACAGACGGGTCATGACGGGACCTCTCACGGGATCCGGACACCGGATCGTTCGGTCCTCCCCCTCTGTCATGCCGCGGATCGCAGATCCGGCCGGCGCCTGAGAGATTCGGCCGTACGCGGCGTCACCGACGCGTCTGGCCTTTCACCGTGGGCGGACGAGTGGCTCGTCACTTTCCAGAGACGCCGTCGTCCATCACGGTCCGGGTGCCTGAGAGTTTGACGGAGAGGTATTGCTCCTTCGGCGGTCACCGCGTGACCTCGTATCCGAGGCGTGGACGGCGACGCTCTCCCGTGATGCAGCGGCGCCCGCCCAGTCTACCGTCGGGTAACCCCGCCGGGTGCAGCGCGCCACGAGGTGGCTATCCGGTGCGGCGCGTGCGGCTCTTGCGACGTGCGGCGAGCTCGTCCTCCGGAGCGGTCTCGGTGACGCCGCCGTCGGCCCGTTCACCGGGGAAGTCGGAGATGGTGCCGGTGAGTTCGCGCATGGCTCCGCTCACCGCGATCCCGAAGACGCCCTGACCACCCTGGAGCAGGTCGACGACTTCTTCGGCAGAGGTGCACTCGTAGACCGTCGTCCCGTCCGAGAACAGGGTGATCCGCGCGAGGTCCTCGACCCCCCGCTGACGCAGGTGGTCGACCGCGACACGGATGTTCTGCAGCGAGATCCCGGTGTCGAGCAGACGTTTGACGATCTTGAGGACCAGGACGTCCTTGAACGAGTAGAGCCGTTGACTGCCGGACCCGGCGGCACCGCGAATCGACGGGACGACCAGCGAGGTCCGTGCCCAGTAGTCGAGCTGACGGTAGGTGATGCCGGCGATCTGGCAGGCGCTCGGGCCGCGGTAGCCGATCAGCTCGTCGGGCACCGTGTCGTTGGGGAACAGGCCGGGAGCGATGTCCTCCAGGCTTCCCTGCGTCGCCGTTCGCGGCGCGCCACGATCCCCGCTCGCACCGTTGTCCATCGGCTGATCGCCCACTGCAGACTCCTCGCCACACCTTGAGAACCGGTCGGACGGGCATGCACTTAGTCGGCCACCCTCGGTGGTCTACTGTACGCGCCCGCGCGCCGATCGATGTCCTGCTCGCCACGGATGTCCTGCGGCGATCCGGCACTGACGCTATGCCTGCCGACGACTCCGAATCAACGCGACGCGCCAGGAGGCTCAACCTCTACTTGAGATGGAGGCAGACGGAGACCAGACGGTTGCCGATCCGTGATGTGTCGCTCCCGCCGATGGCGAAACCGATCGCCTCACGCGGATCAGGCGCCGCCGCTCGCCTTGAAGTCGTCGGGTGAGACGTTGTCGAGGAACTCCTTGAACTTCTCGACCTCGTCGTCCTTCTCGTTCGGCGCCTCGTCGGTGTCCTCGTCCGGGATGAGCAGACCCGCCTCGGCGAGGACCTCCTCGTCGGCGATGATCGGGACCTCGGCACGCATGGCGACCGCGATCGAATCCGATGGGCGCGCCGATACCCGGAGGTCGTTGGCGAAGACCATCTCGGCGTAGAAGGTGCCCTCTTGCATGTCGACGATGCGTACCTCGACGAGGGTCTGCCCGAACTCCTCGATGAGGTTCACGATCAGATCATGGGTCAACGGCCTCGGCGGCTCGATCCCCTTCTGCCGCAGCGCGATCGACGCGGCTTCACTCTGCCCGATCCAGATCGGCAGATATCGTGCGCCGTCGACCTCACGCAGCAACAACACGGGCTGACTCTGTGGCGGCTCGACGCGGATACCGACCACGCGCATTTCGCTCATGTCATGCACCTCCACCCGATGACGACGGAACCGATTCTCTCGTGACCCGATGGGTCCTTCTCGACGCTACACCGCACCGCCGCCACACGAAGGTCGAGTCGGTCCGACCGGACGATCGGGCCGGGCGTCAGAACGCCGACGTCAGTCCAAGACGTCCCGCACGGCAGCCTTGACCAGCTGGGTGTGCAGGGTGACCGAGAGGGCCGCGATCTCGCGCACCAACTCCTCGGCGCGATCGCGGGCACCGGTGCCCTTGCCCTTGGCGATCGGGCTGGCGATCTGGGCGACCAGCCCGGCCTCACGGTCGGCGGAGACCTTGAACGCGCGCAGGTGTCGTGTCTCGACGCCGTAGCTCGCCAGTGCCGCAGCGGCTTCCACCAATCGCACCGCGTCCTCGTCGAAGAACCCGGCGGGGCCGGGCGTCAGCAGGCCACTGCGTTGGAGTTCGGTCACGAACGCCGAGTCCACACCCGTGCGTTCGATCAACGACTCCCGTGACACCCGGTCCGCGCGGGAACCGAAGTCGGTGGCCGGCGCCACCGCCGAGCGAGCCGACGACAGCAACCGCGTGCCGTTGCCGGTGGACCCGTCGTTGCCGTGATCGATCGAGTCGAGTTGCTCCTTGATGACCTTCAGCGGCAGATAGCGATCACGCTGCGCGGTCAGCACGAAGCGCAGTCGATCGCAGTCCGCCTGGCTGAATCTGCGATAGCCCGACGGTGCACGCTCCGGACTGATCAATCCCTCGGACTCGAGGAATCGGATCTTGGAGATGGTGACGTCGGGAAAGTCCTCACGCAGCAGTGCGAGGACCGACCCGATGGACATCGGTCCGTCGCCGCGCTGCCCTGCTGGGGAGGCCGGCACGTGCCTAGGAAGCGGAACCGTCGCGCGGGCCGCTCAGGAATACGAGCCGGAACTTGCCGATCTGGACCTCGTCGCCGTTGCTCAGCGTCGCGGTGTCGACCGGTTCGCGGTTGACGTAGGTGCCGTTGAGGCTGCCCACGTCGACGACCTGGAACTCGGCGTCGGACAGCCGGAACTCGGCGTGCCGGCGGCTCACGGTGACGTCGTCGAGGAAGATGTCGCTGTCGGGGTGGCGGCCCGCGGACGTGGTCGCCTGGTCGAGCAGGAACCGGGATCCGGCGTTCGGACCACGCTTGACGACAAGCAGCGCCGTGCCGGGTGAGAGTCGCTCGACCCCGGTGTCGGCGGGCTCACTCGAGGTGCCGGCCGAGTCGAGTTCGTTGATGAACTCCTCGCGGAAGACCGACGTGGTCTCCACGGGCGCCTCGAAGTCCTTGTCGTTATCGCTCACTATCTCTCCTTCGTCGTCCGAAGTGCGCTGTTGTCGATCGCGGCGCCGTCGAGGCGCTCGGCCGCGTCCGAAGCGGGTCGGGGAACCGGGTACCCGACGCACGGGGCGTCGGTTCGGTCGCACCTGTCGGCGCCCGAATCCAACCTACCGTTTCGCGCCGACCCCGACCCATCAGACCCGGCAGACACCGATTGATCATAGCCGCCCGGATCCGCCGACCACGACCGTTGGGGAGCGTTTCGGCGTTACGCCACCGCGTATCCGGTGGATCGGGCCGGCTGCCGTCCCTCGGGGCGAGGCCGACGCGATGCCGCCGTGTCGCCGCTCAGCCGTCGATGACCTGCCGGTATCCGTCGGCGTCGAGCAGGTCGCCCAGTTGTGCGTCGAGTTCGCCGGATTCCTCGACCGCGATCTCCACGAGCCAACCGGCTTCGTAGGGTTCGGAATTGACCAGATCCGGCGTCGACTCGAGTTCGTCGTTGACGGCCGCGATCGTCCCGTTGAGGGGCCCGAAGATGTCGGAGACACTCTTGGTCGACTCGACCTCGGCAAACGACTCGCCGGCCTCCACGTCCGACCCGACGTCGGGCAACTGCACGAAGACGACGTCACCGAGCTGCTCCTGGGCGAAGTCGGTGATCCCGATCCGGACTGTCGTGGGCGAGACCCGACGGACCCATTCATGCTCGGGCGTATAGGTCAACTCGGCCGGCACGTTGGTTTCGGTCACTGTGCCCCCTTTCTGTTCGTTCGAGACTTTAACCCGCTGCGGCCGAGGAGACGCGGTCGAGTCGCGGCATCATGCGCATCACCATGATCGTCTGGGCCCAATAGAGCACGAACGACCACAGATACATTCCGACGCCCCAGATCAGGAAGGCCCATCCGATCGGATAGCAGATGGTGCCGATCACCGAATCAAGTTGTCCGGCAAGCAGCCACGGGAAGGCGCTCATCAGGGCGAAGGTCGCGGCCTTGCCGACGTAGAGCACCGGCAGCGCCACCAGCCCGCGCGAACGCAGCAGCGGTGCGCTCGCGAACAACAGCACGTCCCGGGCGATGATGACGCCGATCAACCACCACGGCACGAAGTCGCGCAGCCCGAAACAGATCGGGATGACCACGATGTAGAGGCGATCGGCGGCGGGGTCGAGCAGCTCGCCGAGTCGTGACGACTGGTCGAGCAGCCGGGCGAGTTTCCCGTCGAGCCAGTCGGTGACCCCGGAGACGAACAGCACGACGAACGCCCACCCGTCGGCCTTCTCGACGATCACCAGCCAGATGAAGACCGGGATGAGGACCAGCCGCAAGACGCTGAGCGCGTTGGGCACGGTGAGGACGCGGTCGACGCCGGGCGCCGCTGCCGTCACCGGGCCGTCGTCGTCTCCCCCCGATCCGGTCACCGGAAGATACCGATGATTCCCTGCAGGGTCTTGGCGCCGCCGGACGCGAACAGGTTGTCGTGAACCATGTAGGTCCACGTCATCGTCGACCGGTGCAGGTCCGCGGCTCCCAGGTCCACCCCGTCCGGGGTGATCACCGCCTCGCGGAAGGTCTTGCGCGACTTGTCGATCGCCCGTGTCGGCAGCTCGGAGAACTCGGCCAGGATGAGCCGGTGGAACTCGTCGAGCGGACTCTCCCGCCCGATCGCACGCAGGTGGATGCTCGCCCGGACGTCGGAGACGAAGGCGAGGTGATCGGCCCATTCGCGATCGAGGTGGTAGAGCATGATCTCGCGGGCCGCCTGCTCGAGCACGTCGTCGGCGAGCGGCTCGACGGGGATCCACCGCGACTTCTCCTCGGTCACGTCGGACGCGTCGGTCACGTGGGCCTGGTCGGTCGTGTTCGCCTCGGTGACACTGTCCGCGGCGGCACTGTCCTCGGTCGCGCTGTCCTCGGTGGCGGCCCCTGCAGTCTCCCCGACCTCCGCCGCCTTCTCATCCGCCCCGGCCTTGTCATCCCCCCCGGCCGCACCCTCTGCCTTGGCGGTTCCGGTGAGTTCGGCGTACCGCTCCGGTTCGAGATCACGGAGTTCCTTGAGCGCGGTGTCGGTGGTCAACACCTCCATCCGGCGTTTGACCACGATCTCGCGTTGCTGATTCACCAGCTGGTTGTAACGCCAGGTGTTGGCGTGCAATTCGAGCATCACGCCCTCGGCCACCCGTTGGGCCTGCTCGATGAGGTCGATTCCCTTCGATCCCATCGACCCGTCCTCGGACTGCGCGACGGGATCACGCTTGAACGAGAGATTCTTGGTGACGACGGGATCCTCGAGGCTGCTGAAGAAGACCGACATCCCCGGGTCACCCTGACGGCCGGCGCGGCCACGCAGCTGGTTGTCGAGACGTTCGGTGTCGTGCCGCCCGGTGCCGACCACGCACAGTC
The DNA here is from genome assembly GCF_000241325.1 of Gordonia polyisoprenivorans NBRC 16320 = JCM 10675. Classification (GTDB taxonomy): domain Bacteria; phylum Actinomycetota; class Actinomycetes; order Mycobacteriales; family Mycobacteriaceae; genus Gordonia; species Gordonia polyisoprenivorans. The sequence continues at coordinate 58,811 of NZ_BAEI01000009.1, forward strand.
CGCCGAGTTCGATGATCTCCTCGCGAGCCGTCTCGTCGTCGGACGATCCGCCCAATCGGATGTCGGTGCCGCGTCCGGCCATCTGCGTCGACACCGTGACGGCGTCCTTCGTGCCCGCCTCGGCGATGATCTTGGCCTCTTCGGCATCGTTCTTCGCGTTGAGGACCACGCATCCCACGCCGGCCTTCTCCAGGAAGTACGCGAGTTCTTCGGACTCGGCGACGTCGTGGGTGCCGATGAGGACCGGCTGACCGGTCTCGTGCACCTCTTTGACGTAGGCGACGACCGCCTCCACCTTGTTGGCCTTGGTGTCGTAGACGCGGTCGGGCAGATCCTTGCGGATGTTGGGGGTGTTCGGTGGGATCTGCGAGACCCGCAGGTCGTAGAACTGTCGGAACTGCTCACCGGCGGCCAACGCGGTACCGGTCATGCCGCACACCTTCGGGTAGCGGCCGATCAACGCCTGCACGGTGATGGTGTCGATGACCTCGCCGGAGTCGGTCTGGGCGAGGCCCTCCTTGATCTCCACGGCCGCCTGCATGCCGTCGGGCCACCGCTGCAGCTGGGCCACCCGACCGCGGGAGGCGTTGATCAGGTGCACTCCGCCGTCGCGCACGATGTAGTGCACATCGCGCTCGAGTAGGTGGTGGGCGTGCATGGCGACGTTGACGTGGACCAGGGTCGTGCCGACGTGCTCTTCGTCGTAGAGGTCGATGCCGCCGAGTTCCTCCTCGACGAAGGCCGCACCCTCGTCGGTGAGCGAGACGTTGCGTCCCTCGACGTCGATCTCGTAGTGCTTGTTCTTCATCCGCGCGACCACGTCGTGGATGGCCTGATCGGGTACCTCGACATCAGCGGTTCCAGCGAGGACGAGCGGGATGAGCGCCTCGTCGACGAGGACCGAGTCCGCCTCGTCGATGATCGCGACGTCGGGGGTCGGCGAGACGAGTTCGTCGGCATGGATCGCGAGCTGATCGCGCAGCACGTCGAAGCCGATCTCGTTCACCGAGCCATAGGTGACGTCGCCGTCGTAGGCCTGCTTGCGCTCGGCACGACTCGAGTTCTCCGACACCGCATGCACGGTGATGCCGAAGGCCGCGAACAGCGGAGCCATCCACTCCGCGTCACGGGTCGCGAGGTAGTCGTTCACCGAGATGACATGGACGCGATGGCCTTCCAGGACATATCCGACCGCAGCGATAGCGCCTGCGAGCGTCTTGCCCTCACCGGTACCCATCTCGATGACGTCGCCGTCGAGCAGGCGCAGCGCACCCTGCAGCTGGACATCGAACGGCCGCAGACCCAGCGACCGGTCGGCGGCCTCGCGGGCGAGGGCGAGGAACTTCGCGCGATCTCCCCCATCGGCGCCGATGTCGAGCTTTTCCGCCTCGGCGCGGAAGTCCGCGTCGTCGAGGTCGGCGGCCCAGTCGGTGTGTGCCTCGGCATCCTTGAGCAGGCTCAGCGACTTGGACTGGTTCCGCGAACTCTGTGCCCCCAGCAAACGCCACATGCTGTTCGTCAGCTTTCCCACCGAGCGTTCTCCTACCAGTTGTTCCCGGATCGAATCGCCGTCCACGGTACGCGGCCGCTGCCACCGCTGTGACGCCCACCGTGGCACGGTGGATCCATCATGCCGATCGCCGTCGGCCAGATGCCGAGAACGGCAGGCGGAGAACACGTCGACTACGGTTGCCCTCGTGGTCTTCCCATGGTCACGACACAGCACCGTCTCCGGCACCGTCGCCATGTCGGCGATCCTCGCCGTCGTGGCTGCCGCGGTGGCGATCACCGTTCTGCGCGATCCGGATACGGCCTCGGGCGACCCATCCGTGCCGCAGGCCCTGCCCGCGAGCTCGTCGTTCACCTCGGTCTCGGTGTCGGGCGCGGCGATCCCCGGCGGCGGACCACTGGTGATCGCCTTCGGCGACGCCGGGCGGATCTCGATGACCGCCGGCTGCAATCGGCACATGGGCGGCGCGGCGCTGCACACCGGTTCCGCACACGGCACCGAACCGATCACCAGGCTTCAGGTCGGCGCACTGGCATCGACGATGATGGCGTGTCCGCCGCCGCGCGCGGGCGCCGACGCCTGGCTGGCGCATTTCACCGGCCAACCGCTGGTCTGGCACCTCGACGCCGCTGCCCTGACGTTGACCGCACCCGCCACCGCCGACACCCCGGAGACCGTGGTCGTCCTGGCCCGAGATCACCCCTGAGTACCGCGCAGCACCGAACCACCGACAACCCCTCGCAGACAGGACCCACCATGCCCGATGTCAGTCCCGCCGTCGTGACCGTGACCGGAGCCGCCGGCAGTATCGGTTACGCCTCACTGTTCCGCATCGCCGCCGGCGCGATGCTCGGGCACGATCGCCCGGTCCGTCTACGGCTGCTGGAGTTGCCTGCCGCGGTCACCGCCGCCGAGGGCACGGCCATGGAACTCGAGGACGGCGCATTTCCGCTGCTGGAGTCGATCGACATCTTCGACGACGCCCGCAAAGCGTTCGACGGTGCCCGGTTCGGGCTTCTCATCGGCGCCCGGCCCCGGACCAAGGGGATGGAGCGCGCCGAACTACTCGCCGCCAATTCGGCTATCTTCGCCGAGCAGGGTCGGATCATCAATGATGTGGCGGCACAGGACATCCGGGTGATCGTGGTCGGCAATCCGGCCAACACGAACGCGGCGATCGCCGCTGCCAACGCCCCCGACGTCCCCGCCGAGAGATTCACCGCGCTGACCCGACTGGACCACAACCGTGCGATCGCCCAGCTCGCCCGGCGTACCGGGACCCCGGTCGGCCGGATCAGTCGCGTCACCATCTGGGGCAACCACTCGGCAAGCCAATACCCCGACATCTTCCACGCGCGGGTCGGCGACACCCCCGGCGCCGAGATCGCCGCCGACGAGCGCTGGCTCGTCGAGGATTTCATCCCGACCGTCGCCACCCGGGGCACCGCCATCATCGAGGCGCGCGGGGCGTCGTCGGCCGCCTCGGCGGCCAACGCGACCATCGATCACGTCCACGACTGGGTGCTGGGTACCGCCGGGGACGACTGGACGTCGGTCGCGATGCCGTCGACCGGCGCGTACGGCATTCGCGAAGGACTCGTCAGCTCGGTTCCCGCGCGGGCGGTCGGCGGTCGCTGGGAAGTCGTCGAGGGCCTCGACATCAACGACTTCTCCCGAGCCCGGATCGATGCCTCCGTCGCCGAACTCGAGGGTGAACTCGACGCCGTGGCCAAACTCTCGCCTGCGTGAGGACCACCTCCGCCGTGTCGGGCGCATGGGAGCCGTGCGCGGCCTAAGCTCATCCGCATGGCAAAGAAGGGCAAGCCGGACAAGGTCAAGATCTCCACCTCGGTGTACGAGGCGGAGCTGTTCCGGTTGCAGACCGAACTGGTGAAACTGCAGGAGTGGGTGCGCGAATCCGGCGCTCGGGTCGTCGTCATCTTCGAGGGGCGCGACGCCGCGGGCAAGGGCGGCACCATCAAGCGGGTGACCGAATATCTGAGTCCGCGGGTCGCGCGGGTCGCCGCACTGCCCGCCCCCACCGATCGTGAACGGGGACAGTGGTATTACCAGCGCTACGTCGCCCACCTGCCGGCGCCGGGTGAGATCGTGTTGTTCGACCGGTCCTGGTACAACCGTGCCGGAGTCGAGAAGGTGATGGGGTTCTGCACCCCCGAGGAGCACACACGTTTCCTGCGTCAGACACCGATTTTCGAGCAGATGCTCATCGATGACGGAATCCTGTTGCGCAAGTACTGGTTCTCGGTCTCCGACGACGAGCAACTTCGCAGATTCCGAGCACGGATGAACGACCCTGTGCGGCAATGGAAGTTGAGCCCGATGGACCTCGAATCGGTCTACCGGTGGGAGGACTACTCCCGCGCCAAGGACGAGATGATGGTCCACACGGACACCTCGATCTGCCCGTGGTACGTCGTCGAATCCGACATCAAGAAGCACGCGCGCCTCAACATGATCTCGCATCTGCTCTCGACCATCGAGTATCACGAGGTCCCGAGTCCGAAGGTCAACCTGCCCAAGCATCCCATCGAGACCGGCAACTACCACCGTCCCCCGCGATCGTTGTCGAAATACGTCCCCGACCACGTGGCCACCCTGCTCGGCTCGCCGGAATGATTCCTGTGCGCGCCCTGGTGATCTCCCGCACGTGCGCACCCCGACGTTCCCCCACGCGGTGCGTCCGTGCAGACGGGGCGTAGTATCACCCCACGATGTGGATCGGTTTCGCAGAGTTCGATTACCTGCTCGGTGATGTTCATTCCCTCAAGCAGAAGCGGTCGGTGATCCGACCGATCATCGCCGAGATGAAATCGCGGTTCGCCGTGGCCGCCTCCGAGGTCGATCACCGGGAGGTGCACCGGCGCACGGGAATCGGGGTTGCCGTCGTGTCTCCGGACCGGGCGCACGCGGTGGAGATTCTCGATGCGGTGGAACGCTATGCCGCCGCACGCCCTGAGGTGCAGTTGCTCTCCGCCAGGATTCGCGTGATGCAGTCGGGCGACATCGAGTGACGCCGCGACGATCGCAGGGCGGACGATCGCAGGACGTCAGTCGGTGACCACCCCGGCGGCCATCGCGACCTCTCGATAGGCCCGAGCCAGCGAGTCCACGGTCTCGTGGGCATTGAGCCCGCTGGGGTTGGGTACCACCCACAGCTGCGCCCCGGCCCAGTCCGGGGTGTCGGGCTGTCGTCCGGGCGTTGCGGTGCGCTGCCCGAATGCGGTGCGGTAGGCCGTGATTCCGAGGATCGCCACCACCCGCGGAGCGACCCGGGCAACGGTCGAGCGCAATCGTTGCCCGCCCGAGCGCAATTCGTCGGCGGAGAGGTCGGCAGCCGCTGCGGTGGCCCGCTCGACCACGTTCGTGATGCCGATCCCCGCGTTCAGGAGAGCCGCGCGATCGGCCTCGCTCATGCCCGACGACGCATCGATCACGTTGTCGGTGATCCCGGCGCGGTGCAGCGCCGGGTAGAAGCGATTACCCGGCCGGGCGAAGTGTGCGCCGGTGGCCGCGCTCCAGAGCCCGGGGTTGATCCCCACGAACAGCAGTCGGCATCCGGGACCGAGGAGGTCGTCGATCCGCTCGTCGCGGTGCGAGAGCAGTTGCGCCTTGGTGAAGCCCATCGGTGGAGATGCGTGGCGATCAGTGGCCCGAGGCCACGCAGAACTGGTTGCCGTCGGGGTCGGCCAGGGTGATCCACGCGAATCCGTCGATCTCGTGTTCCCCGATGCGTGTGGCGCCGGCGTCGACGAGTCGTTGTGCTTGAGCAGTGCGGTCGTCGGCGGTGAGGTCGAGGTGCACTCGGTTCTTGCCCGGTGTCGGATCCTCCACCTTCTGGAAACCCAAGGTCGGTGCGCCCTCGCCGAGGGAGACCATCACGAAGTAGCCCTCGTTCTCGGCGACGACGGTGCCGCCCATCGCGTCGGCCCACCACCGGCCGAGTCGTACCGGGTCCAGCGAATCGATGGTGATCATGCCGATGGCGAGGCTCATGTCTCGACCGTAGCCGAATCATGCGTGATGGTGCATTCACCTGGTCGTTCGGCGTCACGGGTTGACCGGCGCGAGTCGTCGTGAGTGCATGGGACATGCCACGCAGCGAGCCCGACATCGATCACCCCGCCGACGGACAACCGGTCCTCGTCGTGGATGCGGCCAACGTCGTCGGTTCGGTGCCCGACGGATGGTGGCGCGACCGGCGCGGGGCCACCGAACGCCTGCGGGACCGGCTCGCCGCCGTCGCCGACTCCGGTGTCGCAGGGTTCGAGGGGCCCGTGAACATCGTCCTGGTCGTCGAGGGCCGGGCGCGGGGCATCGCCTCGACCGCGTCGGTCACCGTCGTCGACGCCGACGGCTCGGGTGATGACGCGATCGTCGACGTGGTCGCGCGAACCGACACATCACAGCTCGCCGTGGTCACCGCCGACCGCGAATTACGAAGGCGCGTAACCGCTCTCGGTGCCGTGACACTCGGCCCATCGGTGATCACCCGACAGAATCCCCACGTGTGAGTCGACGTCGTGGTTACAGTGAGGAGGCAGCCGTACGGACGACCCGAAAGGACGGACCATGGCCCGCTTCACCCTCCCGACCCTCGATGATCTCAAGGAGCTCGGGGCACCGCGCGAGAACGCGATCACGATCTACGCCGAGACCTCACCGGCACCGGACGCGCGCGAAACCAGCTATCTGAACGCCAAGAGCGCCTTTGACCAGGGCATCCGAACCCTGCGGGAAACCGGGATTCGCCATGCCGTCGAGGAGTCGCTGCGCGCGCAGTGGGAGAAGGTTCGTTCCGACGAGGTGTGGGGGCGTTTGTCGCGATCGGTCGCGATCTTCCTGACCCCCGACCAGGTCGAGATGTTCGCCCTGCCCAACCGGTTGGAGAATCAGTCCCAGGTCGGTTCGTATTTCGATCTCGGACAGATCGTGCGTGCGGTCACCGCGAGCCAATCGGCCTTCGGGTTGACGCTTTCTGCCAACGGATGGAATCTGTGGGAGGCCACCGCGACCACCGTGGCCACCGAACTCGAACTCAGCGGTGAGCACGCCGTCGATGCTGCCGACGCCACCAATCGCGCCACGATCCGTGACCGGGGCCATGTTCGCCGTCTCGTCGGCGACGAAGGCAAGAAGGTTCTGCTCGAACAGTACGCCAAGCGCGTGGCCGAGGCAGTGAAAGCCGAACTGGCGCCGCGAGATCCGCACGGCGAGCGACCGTTGTTCCTGTTCGCCGCCGACCCGCTGCTCGATCTGTATCGCAACGTCGAGTCAACGCGTCGTGTCGTCGCCGTCCCGGGTGCACCCGACGAATTGCATGCCGACCGCATCGACGCAGCCATCCGCGCCGAGATGCCCACGCTCAATGCAGAGCGAAACAATGCCGTTCTCGATCGCATCGCCGACGGCGTCTCGTCCGGACTGGTGGCCACCGACCTGGCCGACATCAGCCGTGCCGCCACCTCCGGCGCGGTGTCGACATTGCTCTACGACTTCACCGTCGATGTGCTGGGTAGCATCGACACCCGAACCGGTGAGGTCACGGTCGATGACACCGGTCACGATGTACTGTCCGACATCGTGGTGACGGTCCTCGACCATGGCGGCGAGGTGATCCCGGTGCGCGACAACGAGATCTCCAATTCCCTCTGGAACGGCACCGCCGTCGCCGGACTCCGATTCCGACCGACCTGAGGCCGACCCACCCGACGTCCCGATACCCAGACCTGAGGAGATCCCTTGGCCCACACCGTCGCTGCAGAAATCGTCGAGACTCTCCGGGCCTCGGGTACCGAGCGCGTGTACGGCATCCCCGGCGACTCGTTGAACGGCTTCACAGATGCGCTGCGGAAAGACGGCACGATCGGCTGGGTGCACGTGCGCCACGAGGAGACCGCAGCGTTCGCGGCCTCGGCCGACGCCGCACTCACCGGTGAACTCGCCGTCTGTGCGGGTAGTTGTGGACCGGGCAATCTGCACCTGATCAACGGCCTCTACGACGCCCACCGCTCACGGGTGCCGGTGTTGGCCATCGCCGCGCACATCCCGGCCGCCGAGATCGGCAGCGGCTACTTCCAGGAAACCCACCCCGAGCGACTGTTCACCGAGTGCAGTTCGTTCTGCGAGATGGTCTCGACGCCCGAGCAACTCCCCCGGCTTCTCGACATCGCGATGCGCACCGCTGTGGAGCAGCGTGGCGTCGCCGTCCTGATCGTCCCTGGCGAGATCTTCGTGGCCAAGACCGCGCGCCGCAAGAATCGTTCACCGATCCGCGCGATTCCCACCGTGATTCGGCCCACCGACGACCAATTGCGCCGGGTGGCAGAGCATCTCAATGGTGCGCAGCGGGTGACCATCCTGGCCGGTGCGGGCACGGCCGGCGCCCACGACGAGGTGGTGGCGTTCGCCGACGCGCTTCAGGCGCCGATCGTGCATGCCTTGCGCGGCAAGGAGTTTCTCGAGTACGACAATCCGTTCGACGTCGGGATGACCGGGCTGCTCGGCTTCTCCTCGGGCTATCGCGCGATCGAGAAGTGCGACACGCTGGTCATGCTCGGCACCGACTTTCCGTATCAGCAGTTCTTCCCCACCGAGGCGACCATCATCCAGCTCGACATCCGCGGCGAGCAGATCGGGCGCCGTACCCGCGTCGATATCGGGCTGGTCGGCAGCGTCGCCGACACCCTCTCGGCGTTGACTCCGCTGCTGACGCGCGAGCGGCCGTCGGACCACCTGAGTGCTGCGCTCGATCACTATGCGAAGGCGCGGACGTCCCTCGACGAACTCGCCGTCGACGACGGCAAGACACCGATCCACCCCCAGTATCTGACGATGCTGCTCAGCAAGTACGCCGATCCCGACGCGGTGTTCATCCCCGATGTGGGGTCGCCGGTGGTGTGGGCCGCACGCTACCTCGCGATGAACGGATCCCGAAGGCTGATCGGGTCGTTCACGCACGGATCGATGGCCAACGCCCTGTCGCAGTCCGTCGGCGCGCAGGCGTCGCTGCCCGGCCGGCAGGTCATCGCACTCGCCGGTGACGGCGGACTGACGATGCTGTTCGGTGAGTTGATCACGCTGACGCAGAATCGGCTTCCGGTAAAGGTCGTCGTCTTCGACAATTCGTCACTGAATTTCGTCGAGGTGGAGATGAAGGCGGCCGGGTTCGTCAACTACGGCACCGACCTCGAGAATCCCGACTTCGCCGCCGTCGCACAGTCGTTGGGTATCTACGGGCGACGGATCGAACACCCCCGCGAGTTGGATGAGGCCGTGCGCGAGTTCCTCGCCCACGACGGTCCGGCCGTCCTCGACGTCGCGACTGCGCGCCAGGAGTTGTCGATCCCGCCGACCATCACCGCTGCGCAGGCCAAGGGCTTCACGTTGTACGCTATCCGCACGGTGCTGTCCGGTCGTGGTGACGAGCTCGTCGACCTCGCCGAGACCAATCTGTTCCGTCGATTGTTCGACGCCGCCACACCCGACGACTGACCCCGGCACCGGCGACACGTGTCCGCGTGCGTCAGTGCGGGATTTTCGACAGGTCCGAGTGCAGCAGCATGACGTTGTAGTCACTCCACCGGGAGGCGTTGAAGTACAGATCTTTTCCGGTACCGAGGATCGCCGGTGAGTGCGGCTGGATCATCGGCCCATACAGGACGACGGCGACCGGCGGCACCAGGTAGGTCGGAGCACTCCACGGGCCCTCGGGATGGTCGGCGGTCCGGAGACGAATCCCGTTGTCCCCGTCGAGCATCATGTACTTGTTCAGGTAGGGACTCCAGGAGACCGACGCCTCGGTGACCGGTGGCGGCAGGATCTGCGCCGAACCGTCGTCGGGGATGGCGGTGATGTCGCGTTTCCATCCACGTCCGGCCCCACTGCCGGTCCAGTACTCGTAGTTCTCGAGATTGCGGATGTCCCCGGGCGCGAATCGGGCGAGGAACGCGGCGCCGAATCGTCCGTTGGGCGTACCGAGTTGGTAGATGTAGCCGGCATCGGCTCCGTGGCCGCGGAAGTAGGCGCTCTGCTGGAACTTGCCGTTGTTGTAGGTGACCTCACGCAGTGCACCCGGGAGCGCGAGGGTCACCGGGGCGTTGATCAGGATGGTGTTGGGGTCGGTGGCCCACGTCTGCCCGTTGTCGGTGGAGTAGGCGATCGCCGAGAAGTTGGTGACCCAGTGGCCCGCGTCACCCCACGACCGCACCGACATGTAGTTCATGTACTGCGTGTAGCCGCCGTCGCCGTCGGGCAGCGAGATGGCTGTGGTCGGGATGGTGGTGACCTCGACCTGACTGACCCCGATGGCCGGGATCAGCTGCGTCGCGAAGTTGGGGGCGTCGGCGCCGACCACACTGCCCGATCGGGGATCGCCGGGTACCGCGTCGGGAACGCTGACCCCGTCGGTGAAGTCGTCATCGGTGGAGCGGAGCAACACGTTGTGCCGCCACTGTTGCCCCGCCACGGCGCAGTCGCCGAAGGTATCGCCGAAGGCCATCAGCGTCTGCCCGGAACCGTTGTCCCAGCTGATCCCGAGGTCGGTGCCGGAGATACCGAACCGCGAGAACGTCTGATCGGGACTCTTCGGCCCGGTGATCCAGGCGACCGTGTTGGTACTCGGTCCCCGATAGATAGGCAGATTCCCCTGCGGGCCTGTGCTGGGATTGCTCGAACTGCCTGATCCCGTCCCCAGTGATCCCGAGCCCGCCGACCCCGAACCCAGTGAACCGGTGGAGCCCAAGGATCCGGTTGACCCGGTGCCGCCGTTGCCACAGGGTGCTGCGTTCGCGGCGCCGGTTCCGGCGAGAATGCCACCGCCCACCATCATGGTCGACACGACGATCGCGACCGCCGCCACTCGCGCACGTCGAACAAGACGAGTGTTCATGAATCGTGGTTCTCCCGGCGTTCGTTCTGACACGAGCTGCGCCGTTTCCGATGACAACGATGGGTGTGACAGAAGTGATGTGTGGTGCTGGTGAGACAATCACATCAGGTACGACGTGCCGGCGACACCGGTGGCGATCACGAATGAGTTTCAGCTTGGCGACGTCGGTGAGACCCGTCGCACCGATGAGGATCGTCAGCGACGAGAGAAATCCGACGCCCGAGCGACCTGTTCTGCGGTCAGCGCGACTCCGGTGTACTTCTCGAACTGCCCGGCCGCCTGGAGCGCGATCACCTCGGCTCCGGTGATGACCTGCTTCCCCGCCGTCCGGGCGGCAACGATCAGCGGCGTCTCCGACGGGAAGGCAACCACGTCGAACACCGTTGCGGCAGCGGCAATCGTGGCATCGTCGAACGCCTGCGCGTCCGCATCGGCGCCGGACATCCCCAACGGGGTCACGTTCACGATGATGTCGGCACCGGGTGCGGGAGCACTGATGTGGCGATACCCGTATTTGTCGGCGAGCGCCGAGCCGGCGGACTCGTTGCGCGCCGCGACGGTGAGGTCGCCGAACCCGGCACTGCGGAACGCCCCGACGACGGCCCGCGCCATCCCGCCCGAGCCCTGCACCATCACCGCGGCATCCCGATCGAGCTCGTGGCTCTCGAGGAGCGCCGACACCGCCTCGACATCGGTGTTCGACGCGATCAGCCGACCGCTGTCATTGACGATCGTGTTGATCGATTCGATCACCGACGCCGACTCCTCGATCTCGTCGACGAGCGGGATGACCGCCTCCTTGAACGGCATCGACACCGAACATCCGCGAATCCCCAGGGCTCGCACGCCACCGATCGCCCCGGCGATGTCGTCGGTCGTGAACGCCTTGTAGATGAAGTTCAGGCCGAGTTCGTCATACAGATAGTTGTGAAAGCGCGTACCGATGTTCGACGGTCGGCCGGCCAGCGAGATGCACAGGGTCATGTCCTTGTTGAGGATCGGCATCAGTTCAGACTAACGTCGCCGGCCGACGGTTGATCCCGGCTGCGCAGCGCGGGAATCACCTGCTCCACGAGCAGGGGCGCCAACGACACCGACGTGTTCTCGGTGCGTGTACTCCCCGCGTCGTCGAGAGACAGCCATCGCAGTTCGGCGATCTCGGCTGCCGCAGTGGCGTCCTGAACCACGCGACGGCACTCGAAGACGTTGGCGCGCACCGCGAATCCGGCTTCGTTGGCCGCGGCGGCGGTGAAGGTCCCGAGCTCGGTCAGGTCCCGGGCAGGCAACCGCACACCGGTTTCCTCGGCGCACTCACGAATCGCGGTCTCGCGCGGAGCCTCCCCGGGCTCGGGTTTGCCGCCGGGCAACATGAACCGGGAGCTACCGACCTTGCGCACGATCAGCAGGGCACCCGATTCGTTTCGCAGCACAACGGCACTGACGGTGATCACCCGATCCATCGGTCACCGGCTTCTCAACGCCCGAAGCCCGCGTCCCGCAGGGCCTGTGCCATCGAGCCATTGGGGGCCGCCTCGCGTCGACGCGAGTTGCCACCCCGTCGGCCGTCGTCTTTCGGCTTGCCACCCCGACGGTCGTTCTTGGTGCCGGACTGAGCATTTCGAGGCTGCGATTTCGCGCCCCCGTCCTTGGCCCCGCCACGTCGCGCACCACCGCCGGAGACCTCGTCCTGCAGGCGAAGAGTGAGGCCGATCCGCTGTCGTTCGACGTCGACCTCGAGGACCTTGACCCGGACGACCTGCCCCGAACGCACGACCTCATGGGGATCGGACACGAAGCGATCAGACATCGCCGACACGTGCACGAGCCCGTCCTGATGGACGCCGACATCAACGAACGCGCCGAACGCGGCGACGTTGGTGACGACACCTTCGAGCACCATGCCGGGCGTGAGGTCGGCGACCTTCTCCACACCGTCGGCGAAGGTCGCGGTGGTGAAGGCCGGACGCGGGTCACGTCCGGGTTTCTCCAACTCGGCGAGGATGTCGGTCACCGTCGGCACACCGAAACGCTCGTCGGCGAAATCGGCCGGGCGCAGGGATCGCAGGGTGCGTTCGTTACCGATCAATTCGGCGAGGCCGATGCCCGAACGATCGAGAATTCGACGCACCACCGGATAGGACTCCGGGTGCACGCCCGAACCGTCGAGCGGGTCGTCGCCGTCGCGGATGCGCAGGAAGCCCGCGCACTGTTCGAATGCCTTGGGCCCGAGTCGCGGAACATCGAGCAGCGCCGTGCGATTGCGGAACGCACCGACCGAATCACGATGGGTGACGATCGCCTCGGCCAGCGTCGGCGTCACTCCGGACACCTTGGCGAGCAGCGGGACCGAGGCGGTGTTGAGGTCCACGCCGACCGCGTTGACGGCATCTTCGACCACCGCGTCCAGACTTCGCGCCAGCGTGCCCGGGGTGACGTCGTGCTGATACTGGCCGACACCGATCGATTTCGGTTCGATCTTGACCAGTTCGGCCAGCGGATCCTGCAGGCGCCGCGCGATCGAGACCGCGCCGCGCAACGACACGTCGAGGGCCGGGAGTTCGCGCGAGGCGTACTCCGAGGCCGAGTACACCGACGCGCCGGCCTCGCTCACCATCGCCTTGGTCGGCACCGCAGCACCGGCCGATTTGATGTCGGCGATGAGTTCGGTTGCCAGTGCATCGGTTTCACGGGACGCGGTGCCGTTGCCTATCGCGATCAACTCCACCTGATGACGTGCGATGAGCGCACCGAGCGTCGCCTTGGCCTGATCCCACTGCTTCTGCGGCTGATGCGGATAGATCGCGCACGTGTCGAGCACCTTGCCGGTGGCGTCGACCACCGCGACCTTCACCCCGGTCCGGAATCCCGGGTCGAGTCCGAGGGTGGTGCGCGCGCCGGCCGGTGCGGCCAGCAGCAGATCCTTCAGGTTGGTCGCGAACACCGCGACGGCGTCCTGCTCGGCGCGCTGACGCAGACGGACGCGGGCGTCCACGGCCGCCGACACCATCAGTTTGGTCCGCCACGCCCAGCGCACGGTCTGCGACAACCACGGGGTTGCCGGGCCCGGATGCGACCGGTCGACACCGAGCGTGGCCGCGACCATCGCCTCGTACTCGTCGTCCTCGCCGGCATCGAAATCCAGCGAGAGCACGTCCTCCTTCTCACCCCGCAGCACGGCGAGCACCCGATGCGAGGGCATCTTCTCCAGCGGTTCGGAGAACTCGAAATAGTCGCGGAACTTCTGTCCGGCAGGCGTTTTCGCAACCACCTCGGAGCGCGGCGCGGTCCGCAGGGCGCCCTGCGACCACAGTTTCTCGCGGACGGCGCCCACGAGTTCGGCGTCCTCCGCGGCCCGTTCGATGAGAATGTGACGTGCGCCCTCGAGGGCTGCCGCGGCGTCGGCGACACCCGCGGAATCCCCGTCCGCCGGGGCGACGAATCCGGCCGCCACGTCCTCGGGGACGAGGGTGGGATCGTCGAGCAGTCGCTGCGCCAACGGCTCGAGACCGGCCTCTCGGGCGATCTGGGCCTTGGTGCGGCGTTTGGGCTTGTAGGGCAGGTAGATGTCCTCGACACGCGACTTGGTGTCGGCGGCGACGAGCGCGGCCTTCAGTTCGTCGGTGAGTTTGCCCTGCTCGGAGATGGAGGCCAGCACGGCGGCCCGGCGCTCGTCGAGTTCCCGCAGGTACCGCAGTCGTTCGTCGAGTAGGCGCAGTTGCGCGTCGTCGAGGCTGCCGGTCACCTCCTTGCGGTACCGCGCGATGAACGGGACCGTCGAGCCCTCGTCGAGCAGCGCGACGGCTGCGGCGACCTGGTGCTCCCCGACGGCCAGTTCTTCGGCCAGACGTGCGTTGACGGACTTGACTCCGGGTATTGCCGGTGCGCTCGAACTCACCCGGTGCACCCTACCGAAGGGGTGCGACAGCCCGGCGGGTCAGGCACATGCGTGTCGGTTCACCGGGTCATGGGTCGGTCGTCACCGACCGCTCAGGTCGCCTCGATCGCCGCGCGGAACTCCTCGGAGCGGTAGAACGGTTCGAATTGTCGGCGGACCACCGGCTCGAGCATGTCCCGCTCGTCGAGCCGCGACATCACCGCCGGACCGAAGCGCAGCCCCTCCTCGATCAGATCCGCTCGACCGATACCGAGGTCGGCGAGGAGGTCGACCAGCGTCACCGCACCGTACTTGTCGAAGACGTGGTCGATGCCCTCGTCGAGGAGTGCGCGAAAATAGTCGGTGTCGCGGAAGGACTTCCAGAACTCGAACAGTACGACGACGAGGTCGTCGATGTCGTCGTCGGTCACCAGTTCGCGCCACCAGCCGACCGAGTCGTCCGAGCGCAACCGCCACAGATCGCGCGCCGCGTCGAGCAGGACGGCGTCGCCGTCCTCCTTGGCCGCGGCCAGCACGTAGCTCGCGCCCCGACGGGTGAGGATCGTCAGCGCCGAGGACACCACCGGCACGAGCGGACTTGCGAGCCGGGTGACCCCGCGGACCACCGAGGCGGCCACGCCAGGGCCGCCGGCCATCGCGCGCCCGTCGGCGACTGCGGCGTCGAAGGCGTGCGCCACCACATCCACGCAGGCATCGACCGCGGCCGGGCTGGTCGCGATCTCCGCAGCGATCCGACGGGCGATCCCGGTCTCGGCGATCGCCGTGAACAATTCGTCGGCGTGCCGCGCGTCGAGTACCTCCGTCATCGCGATCTCGTCGTTGACGCGATGGCGGTACAGGCGAGCAGCGATCTCACCGACCAACTCCGGGATCGAGCCCTCCACCGGCAACTGCACGGTGTACTTGTGGGCGGTCAGCTTGATCAGGTCACGGGTGATGACGTCGTCGAGGGTCAACCGGGACACGTCGCCGAGGAAGGCATCGACCTGCTCGACCACGAGTTGGCCGTAAGAGTGGGGGTCGCGCAGTTCGCGCAAGGTGAAAGAGATCTGGGCCTCGAGCAGGCGCGCGGCGAGATCGTCGGTCATCTCACCAGGGTGTCACACCCGGTGGAGGAGTTCGTCGCATTCTCGTGGTCGGGGACGGGTCGGACTCGTAAACTCCCACCGTGCGGGTTTCTTCGGAAGAATGTGGGCTTTCATGGGCTTCCTGATCGGATTCTCCCCCTGGATCGTGTACTGGATTCTGGTGGGCAACATGCCGTTTCGCGGTGCCGTGCTCATCGCGCTGGGATTGTCGGTGATCGCGGTGGCCGTACAGCGCATCCGCAAACAGCCCTGGCATTCCCTCGAGGTCGGCGCGGTCGTGGTGTTCGTGACCCTGTCGGTGTTGTCGTTCACCGTCAGCGACAGATTCCTCGAGCAATGGCTGCAGCCGCTGGGTAATGCCGGCATCTTCCTCGTCGCGTTGACGGGCCTGCTGATCGGTCGCCCGTTCGTCCGCGAATACGCTGCCGCCTCGGTCGACGCCGCGACGGCCCGCAGCGACGGTTTCCGGGTGATCACCACCGCGATGACGTGGATGTGGACCACGGTCTTCGCATTGATGACGCTCATCTCGTGCATTCCCCCGATCATCCAGGGACAGGCCACGATTCGGGATGGTGGCTCGGTGGCCTCGGTGCTCTGCTATTGGGTCATACCGTTCACGATGATGGGGTTGGCCGGCACCGCGTCGGGAGTGTTCCCATCCTGGTTCGACAAGAAGACCGCGGCGATGTCCGAGCGCGAGGGCGCCGCCGATCCCGGCGCTCCGGTACCCCAGCCGCCGGCTGCCCCGCCGGTCACCGATCCCCATCTACAGCTGCAAGTGCCGCACACCTCCCGCCACGACGAGCCGTTCGCGATCACCGTCTCCACCCGCGCGACCTCGCCGGTGGCGCTGAGCGTTTCCGGGGCAGATCTGTACGGCCGCATGTGGACCTGGCGCGGGTCGGTCGAGAATGGCCAGACGATCGCCGACGAACCGATCTGGGCGATGCAATTCGACGGCCCGGCCGACCGCGCCGACCTGTTCATCCCGCCGGAGCAACCATGGCAGGTCCGGGTCGAGGCCTCCGTGGACGGTCGGAGCGCGGCACTGACCTGCCTGCGTCGGGCCACCGACCCGGCAGTGGAGGTGATCGAGATCGACGTCGACGGACGACGGGCACTGCTGGCCGTACCGGCGTCGGCGACCGGCCCCGCCGTCGTCTGTTTCGGCGGATCGGAAGGCGGGGTGGATTCGCAGCGGGCGGCCGTCTGCGCTCTCGCGTCCCGCGGGGTCACGGCACTGGCCTATGCGTGGCTCGACGACGGTCCCGACGCCGCTCCGATCGCCGACATCCCACTCGAACGATTCGCCGCAGCCGTGCACTGGCTGTCGGAGCACGTCGGCGGCCCGGTCGCCGCAATGGGCATCTCGCGCGGCGCCGAGGGTCTCGCGGCCACACTGGCCCGCGAGGCCGATCTCGCCGTGTCTGCGGTGATCCTGCTCAGCCCGAGCAGCGTCACCTGGCAGGCGATCGGGCCCGACGGGGAGATCCCGGGAACATCGTCGTGGACTCATCGCGGACAACCGTGCGCCTACGCCCCACTGCCGAGCGGGGCGTTGATGCCACAACTCGTCGGCAACGCCTGGCGGTTGTCGCGCGACGTCGCGGCGCACCGTCCGACCGTGCTCCGACTGCATCCCGCCTACGAGGAAGGCCTCGCTCGTGACGTCCCACCCGACGCGGTGATCGCCGCGGAGGCCATCGGGTGCCCCGTCCTCACGGTCAGCGGCTCCGACGACGAGCTCTGGCCTTCGGAGTCGATGGCCGATGCCCTGCTCGGGCGCCGGAACAACCCGGCGGACAGACACATTCGGTACGAGGGAGCCGGGCATTTCCTGCGGCCCGGGCTCTATCCGTCGACCGTGTCGAGGACCGGCGGAATCGCCCTCGGCGGCCGCCCTGCCGACCAGGCGGCGGCGTGCCTGTCGTTGACCGAGGAACTGGTCGGCTTCCTCGTCGGCGCACGGCACACGGTGTGAGTCGCACAGCGTGAGTCACCTCACGCCGGTGTCCACCCCAGCGCCGGCCCGAGGCGCTGTGCCATGTCGGTGATGATCTGCCGGTAGTCTTCGTCGTCGAAGCTGAACGGCAGAGCGAACGCCACCTCGTCAGCACGCTGGAACCCCTTGTGCTGGTACAGAATCTCCGCGAGTACTTCCGACGGGCCGACGAGGTCCGGGGAGAAGAGCATGCCGCGCGGGCCCTGCGGGGTGAGGGTGCGCGGCAGACGTGCGTCGGCGTAGGCCCGGTACCGGGCGATCTGCTCGGAGCTCGCCGTGTCGGTGGGAATGACCACGAGCCCCTGTGACACGCGCGCCGACGCCGGGTCACGATGGTGGGCCAGGTAGGCATCGATGTGTTCGGCCTGAATGGTCGCGAAGTCGCGCGCGGTGGTGCCCTCGGTGGTGACCACCGACGAGGTCAGAAAGTTCAGTCCCTGCTCCCCCGCCCAGATCGCCGACTCGCGCCCGCCGCCGTACCACACCCGGTCGGCCAGCCCCGGTGAGTGTGGTTGCACACGCCGCGAGAACGATTCGATGCCGACGACGCCCTCGAAGTCACTGACGGGGTCGCCACGCAGACAGGACAGCAGGCGGACGACCCGATCCTTGGAGAAGTTCTCGATGTCGTGGGTCTCCGGGTACAGGGCGGCCTTGACGTCGTCGTAACGCATCGGGGTACCCACGGAGACACCGGGATTGACCCGACCACCGGACAACACATCGACGGTCGCGAGGTCTTCGGCCAGTCGTAGCGGATTCTCCCAGCCGAGCGGGATCACCGCGGTGCCGAGCTGGATTCGACTGGTACGCATGGCGGCCGCGGCCATCACCGCGACCGGCGAGGAGATCCCGAACTGCAGATGCCGGTTGCGCAACCACACACTGTCGAAGCCGAGGTCCTCGGCTCGCTCGATGACGTCGAGGGTCGTGCGGTGCCCGGCCGCCGGATCGGCCTCATCGAACGACCCGATCGTGAGAAAACCCAGCGACCGCAGGGGTCGATCAGTCGTCGGCATGGCTCTCAGTGTGCCGCACCCCGGCGCGGTGAGCACGGCCCCGAGCGCCTTCGACCCTGTGAGAGCCTGAACTCGTGACGCTTCCCTCGATACACGACTCCTCGTGGCACGCCTTCGCCAGCGACAACTACGCCGGTGCCCACCCGGACGTGATGGCTGCGGTCGTCGCCGCCAACGGCGGACACCAGCGGTCCTACGGGACCGATGTCTACACCGAACGACTTCGAGACGTGGTCGCCGCGCAGTTCGGTGAGCAAGCCGAGGTCTTCCCGGTCTTCAACGGAACCGGGGCCAACATCGTCGCCCTGACCGCGGTGACCCCGCGCTGGGGTGCCGTCGTGACCACCTCCGAGGCACATATCAATGGTTCCGAAGGCACTGCACCCGAGCAGGTTTCGGGACTCAAGATCCTCCATGTGCCCACCCCGGACGGCAAGCTGCGGCCGGCACAGATCACCGCCGCTGCCCGCGCACTCGGCGACGCACAGCGAGCACAGCCGTCGGCGGTGAGTTTGACGCAGTGCACCGAGGTCGGCACCGTGTACACCGCGGAGGAGATCACCGAGATCTGCGCGGTGGCGCACGAGCACGGGATGGCGGTGCACATCGACGGAGCCCGCCTGTGGAATGCCGCGGCGGCACTCGACCTCCCGCTACGAGACTTCACCACCGGCGCCGGCGTCGACGTGGTCAGCCTGGGCGGCACCAAGAACGGCGCGCTCGGCGCCGAGGCGGTCATCGTCATCGACCCGGACCGGACCGCGGGCACCGCCTACGTGCGAAAGATGACGACCCAACTGCCGAGCAAGGTGCGGTTCATCTCGGCGCAACTCCTGGCTTTGTTCGACGCCGATCTCGGCCTCCGCAATGCCACGCACGCCAATGCGATGGCCGCGCGACTGCGGTCAGCACTGGAACACCTCGTCGCGAATGGCTCGCTCTCCGGTCTCGGATTCGCCCAGGACAGTCCCACCAATGCGGTGTTCGCGCGACTCCCGGTCCACATCGCCGACCGGATTCGCGAACAGGTGCACTTCTACGACTGGGACCGCCCCTCCGCAGTGGTCCGCTGGATGACGTCGTGGGACACGACCACCACCGACGTCGACCGATTCGTCACCGCCATCACCGACGCCTTCGCGAGCAGCGCCGGCACCGAAGCGGATCAGTCCTGACGATCGGGCGGTCTGGGTTCACGGCTGTCGGGGTTCACGGGCGGTCCGATTCACGATGGTCGCTGCTCGAGACGGTAATGCAGACGCAACGCCCGCATCGGACCGAGATCCAATGCGTGGTCGGTGCGCAGTTCTCCCTCGTCGTCGACGAACACATGGATTCGCTCACGCAACGGGGCGCGGGCGGCGTAGGTCCGTCGGCCGAGGACGACGGTGACATACGCCCCGTCCTCGCCGAAGGTCCGCGATCGCGAGGTCAACACCAGTGAGCCATCCGGCTCGGCGCGCGGCCGCAGATATACGCCGACGTTGCCCGCCTCCAGCGGAAAGACCACCGCCACATGGGGTTGTGCCGATCCGGGCAGCATCGCGCTGCGATAGAAGCCGCTGTAGACGGCCGAGCCGTCCAGACGCAGCGTCCGAAGCCAGGCCGCTCCGGCACGATGTCCGTCGACGTCATCGATCACCCGCACACGACTGGTCATGCCGCGGCTCACCGACAATGGTGCGGTTGGTAGCGCCAGCTGCCGAACGCGGCGACCGAAGAGACCGGCGATCGCTGCCGCACCGGGCGCAAGCAGTGGATTCCATTGCGCCCAGACCTCCATGCGCCAGCGCGCGGTGTGTTCATAGAAGCCCCGGACCAGCGGATGCAGTTGTGTCGCAGTGAAGTCGGGCCCGTCGAGCACACTCATGTCGTCGAACAGTCCGTCGTCGGCGGAGATCGGGCGGACCCGCCCCGAGCGGTCGAGGTCGTCGAACCATGCGTCGCCGACGGTGTGCCGACGATTCATCGGGCCGCGCAGGAAGACGTGCTCGGACGAGTCGAGGTCGACTGTTCGTCCGACGAGTCGCCACCATGTCCGTGAGGGCAGGTCCAATGCGTGCAGCAACCGGTCCGCCGTCGGCGTCGTGCGCGTGGTCATGGACGCAGATCGTAGGTGACGGTGCTCGATCGCGACGAAGCGACACACACGGCCACCGCGCCGGCGATAATCGGCGCATGGTCGATCCCGAATTGCGCACCATTCCCGCTGGACTCGTCGATGTCACCGTAGGGGTGAGCGATCCCGAGGTGACGAGTGCCGACGCCCTGAGCCACTTCGCCCCGGACGATCCGGCGATGCCGATGTATCAGGTGATCGCCAACAACCGGGCGCCGGTTGCCCTGCGCGACTTGATGATCGCGCCGGTGCGCAGCGGCTACGTCGGCGACGGTCACCAACCCGATCCGACACTCGTCCCGCCGTCGGGCGCACAGGCCGTACCGGATGTCGATGTGAGCGAGATCTATGTGCCGGTCGACGGCGGGGTCGCCCGCTGCCAGCTGTATCGACCGACGGGCACCGATCCCGAGGAACTGCTGCCGGTACTCGTGTACTTCCACGGCGGAGGCTTCACCGTCGGCAGCTCCGACGACTGCGATTTCCTCACCCGCAAACTCGCCGCCACCAACCGTGCGTTGGTGGTGTCGGCCAATTACCGTCTCGCGCCGGAGTTTCCGTTTCCGGTACCGCTCGACGACGCCTACGGCGTGTATCGCTGGGTGACGGGCAATGCCTCACGTATCGGTGGCGACACTCGTTTCCTCGGAGTCGCCGGTGACTCGTCGGGCTCGAACTTTGCCGCCGCGATACCGCTGCGGTGTGCCGACGACGGGGTTCGCACCCCCGACGCCGTGGTGCTGTTGGGCGCGATGGTGGACTTCCGGTTCGAGCGCTGGTCGTCGTTTCGTGAGCAGGCTCCGCGCGGCATCGTCTACGACACCGCTTTCACCGGATTCATCCGCGGCGCCTATCTGCCGACCACCCCGTGGGATCACCCGTATGCCAGTCCGATCGAGGGCGATCTGCATGCGTTTCCACCGACGGTGATCGCGACCGGCACCCACGACCCGATCATCGATTCGGCGCGTGCCTTCGCCGATCGCCTCGGCGAAGCGGGCACCACGGTGACCACGTACTTCCCCGCCGGGATGCCGCACGGGTTCTATTTCTTTCCCGGCGTGCACCCCGAGGAGGACGTCGCGTATCGCATCGTGGCCGATGCGTTGGCACCGCTGATCAGCATGGCCACCGCCGGCTGATCGGCGGTTGGGCGGGCGCGGCGACCCGATGCGGGGGTTGCATCGCCATGCAACCCTATGACCCACGTCACTCCTCGTCGTAGCGTCATGCGCGCACCGGACCGATCAGCGCCCGGGAAGTCGAGAACGAGGAGAAGCAATGAGCGTCGCGCATGTCACCGGGGCCGCACGGGGAATCGGCAAAGCGATAGCGTTGCGGCTGGCCCGCGACGGGCACGACGTGGCCGTCTCGGATCTACCGTCCATGGCCGGTGAGCTGAAGGACACCCGCGCCGAGATCGAGGCGACCGGAGTCGCCTCGGTCGACCTCACCGGTGACGTGTCGGTGCGCCACGACGTCCGGTCGTTGATCAGTGGGACCGCCGAGGCGTTGGGTTCACTCGATGTGATGGTCGCCAATGCCGGTGTCGCACAGACGAAGGCGCTGCTCGATGTCACCCCGGAGGAGTTCGACGCAATCCACGCCGTGAACTCACGTGGGGCGTTCCTGTGCTACACCGAGGCCGCTCGCCAGATGATCGCGCAGGGGTCCGGCGGCAAGATCATCGGGGCCGCATCCATCGCCGCACACAAGGGCTTTGCCTTGTTGGGTGTCTACTGCTCGACCAAGTTCGCACTGCGTGCCCTGACCCAGTCCGCGGCGCAGGAATGGGCGCCGCACGGTATCACGGTCAACGCCTATTGTCCGGGCATCGTCGACACCGCGATGTGGGAGGAGATCGACCACGACCTCGGCGAGATCAATCACGTCGGCAAGGGCGAGTCGATGAAGGCCATGGCCGCCGGGATCACGCTCGGACGCGTGTCGACCGGAGATGACGTCGCCAAACTCGTGTCCTTCCTGGCGGGTCCGGACTCCGACTACATGACCGGCCAGGCGGTGCTCGTCGACGGCGGGATGATCTTCGTCTGAGCGTGGTGGCCCTGCCGGGCGGCGCCGTGGCTGATCTCGACGGGGTTTGCGATCGGCTCGACGGTGGTAATCGTGGAGGGACAGTCATGGGAGGTGGATCTCCTCCACCTCCCACGATATCCACCGCCCTCGATGCAGAAGGGACTGACGATCATGGCCATCGCCACCGTCGACCCGACCACCGGCAGCACGATCCGCGAGTTCGAGCCCATGACCGACGATGAGGTCGACGCCGCGCTCGACCGCGCGGCGCAGGCATTCCCCGGTTACCGCAGAACGACTTTCGAACAGCGCGCAGGGTGGCTACATGCGACGGCCGATCTGCTCGAGGCCGAGGCGGACGAGACCGCGGCGATGATGACCCAGGAGATGGGCAAGACCCTCTCGGCCGCGAAGGCCGAGGTCCTCAAGTGCGCGAAAGCCTTTCGCCACTATGCCGACCACGGCGCCGCCATGTTGGCCGACGAGATCGTCGACGCCGATGCCGTCGGGGCGAGCCGCGCGTACATGCGTTACCAGCCGCTCGGTGTGATTCTCGCGGTGATGCCGTGGAACTTCCCATTGTGGCAGGCCGTCCGCTTCATCGCCCCCGCCCTGATGGCCGGCAACGTCGGTGTCCTCAAACACGCGTCGAACGTCCCGCAGTCGGCGCTCTACATCTCCGACGTGCTACGGCGTGCCGGTCTACCCGAGGGCTGCTTCCAGACCCTGCTGATCCCCTCGTCGATGGTCGAACCGATCCTGCGCGACCCGCGTGTGGCAGCGGCCACGCTCACCGGCAGTGAGCCGGCGGGACGCGCGGTGGCCGCTGTGGCCGGCGACGAGGTCAAACACACGGTGCTCGAACTCGGCGGCAGCGACCCCTACATCGTCATGCCGAGCGCCGACATCTCCGCGGCCGCCGCGACCGCGGTCACCGCACGGGTGCAGAACAACGGCCAGTCCTGCATCGCCGCAAAGCGTTTCATCGTCCACACCGATGTCTACGACGAGTTCACCGAAGCCTTCGTCGCCGGCTTCGCCGAACTCGTCGTCGGCGATCCCACCGACGAGGCCACCGATGTCGGACCGCTCGCCACCGAGCAGGGACGCGAGGATCTCGAGAAGCTCGTCGACGACGCCGTGGCGGCCGGTGCCACCGTGCTGATCGGCGGGCACCGTCTGGACCGCTCGGGCTGGTTCTACGAGCCGACCGTCATCACCGATGTCACCGACACAATGGATCTCTATGCCGCCGAAGCGTTCGGGCCCGTCGCCGCACTCTATCGGGTCGCCGACATCGACGAGGCGATCGCGATCGCCAACGACACGACCTTCGGCCTCGGCGGCAATGCCTGGACCACCGATCCTGCCGAGCAGCAACGCTTCATCGACGAGATCGACTCCGGTCAGGTGTTCATCAACGGGATGACCACCTCGTATCCCGAGCTCGGTTTCGGTGGCATCAAGCGTTCCGGGTACGGGCGCGAGCTCACCGCCCACGGCATTCGCGAGTTCTGCAACATCAAGACGGTGTGGATCGGCTGACGCTTGTGTCCATGGCACATTGCGCACCATGACCCGTCGGCCGTCAGTGGTGGTGTTGCGCGGGAATGTTCCAGCGTGGCAGCGGATCCGGGTAACCGACCCACGCCTCGGGTCCGGCGAGCATCTCGTCGTCGGTCAGTAGTGCCGATTCGAGGAGGCGCACGGGTTCGCGCTTGTCGAGATGAATCCCGATGAAGACCAGCTCCTGACCCGGCCCGGCGAGCGGGTCGTGCTCGGGCGGCGTCCAGTACTGTGCGGGTTCGATCATGAGGTTCGGGCCCGCCTGCGACCAGACCGCAACGATGTCGGGTCGGCTCGCGATCCAGCAGAAACCCTTGCTGCGCAACACTCCTCGGAGTCCGTCGAGAGCGTCGGCGAGGCGTGCCGGATGAAACGGCCGCTCGGCGCGGAACGCCACCGACCCGATTCCGTACTCCTCGGTCTCGGGCACGTGGCCGCCGAGGAGTTCGTCGTCCCAGCCGGCCACCGCCGCGGCGGCCTCGTGGTCGAACAGACCCGTGCCGATCACCCGGTCCAGTGGCACCTCGCCGTGGGTGGTGACGATGACCTGGGCGCGCGGATTGAGTCGGCGCACCGTCGCCTCGACGCGGCCGAGCTGATCCGCACCGACCAGGTCGGTCTTGTTGAGGATCACCACGTCGGCGAATTCGACCTGGTCGACGAGGAGGTCGGCGATGGTGCGTTCGTCCCCGTCGCCGGCTTGCAGGGCGCGGTCGTCGAGGCGTTCACCACGCGCCAGCTCGGTGAGAAAGGTCGAGCAGTCGACGACGGTCACCATCGTGTCGAGGACGGCCAGGTCGGCCAGCGAGGAGCCGTCCTCGAAGACCCAGTCGAAGGTTGCGGCAACGGGCATGGGCTCGGAGATGCCGGTCGATTCGATGACGAGATGGTCGAATCGACCCGCCCGGGCGAGATCACCGACCGCGTCGATGAGGTCTTCGCGCAGGGTGCAGCAGATACACCCGTTGGTGAGTTCGACCATGCGCTCCTCGGTGCGGTCGAAGCCACCGAGGTCGATGAGCGAGGCATCGATGTTGATCTCGCTCATGTCGTTGACGATGACGGCGATGCGCCTGCCCTCGCGGTTGGCGAGCAAGGTGTTGAGCAGGGTGGTCTTACCGGATCCGAGGAAACCGGAGAGGACCGTGACGGGAAGCTGGGCTGCAGCGGAGGAGGACACCCGCTAATGATAATTGTTTTCATTAGTGGGTGTCCACGCGGGTGTCACTCCAGAACGAACACCGGGATCAGCCGGTCGGTGTTGACCTGATATTCGGCGTACGGCGGATAGGCGGCCACGGCCAGATTCCACCAGTGCTCTCGCTCGTCTCCGCTGACCTCGCGGGCGGTGAGCTCGGCGACCTTCTGGCCGTCCTGCACGGTGACCTGCGGGTGGGCCTTGACGTTGTGGTACCAGGCCGGATGCTCGGGAGCCCCGCCCTTGGAGGCGACCATCGCGTATCGGCCGTTCTCCTCGACGCGCATCAGCGGAACATAGCGCTTCTTGCCGGATTTCGCCCCGGTCGTGGTGAACAGCACGACCGGCCGGTCGGCCACCTGGACCCCGTCGGTGGTCCCCTGCTCCAGGATCTTCGCGGTCTGCTCGCGCACCCAATCGGTCGGACTCAGTTCTGGTTCATCGCTCATGCCCGGGGCCAACGCACCCGGCCCGCCGGGTATTTCCACCCCCGCGGCACATCACCGACGATCGGTCGGTGACGGGCCGGGTCATTGTCCATCGACAGTGTCACTCGGTCAGGGGTCACTCGGTCAGGGGTCACTCGGTCAGGGGAGCATTCGTCCACTCGTTGCGGAATTCGAGTCCGCTCCGGATGAACAGTTGGCTGACCGGGCAACGTCGCTCCACCTCCGACACGAACTCGGCGAACGTGTCTGCGTCGGCGTCGGTCTGCACCGTTGCCTGCACGCTGACCGAGGTGAAGTTGGCGTTGCCGTCCGCCCCGGCGACCAGCACCGCGGTGTCCAGGTCGCCTTGCACCCGAAAGTCGAACGCGCCGAGCGAGATTCCCAAGTCCTTGGCAACCAGGGATGCGGTCACCTGGTTGCACGAGGTCAGGGCGCCGAGTGCGTAGAACAGCGGGCTCGGCGCGGCATCACGCCCACCGAATGCGGGATAGGCGTCGGTGTCGAATTCGTGTGCCACCGGCCCTTCGCTGACGAGGTGCTGTGCCACACCGGTTCCCGCCGCGGTGAGGACGAACGGGACAACGGTGGTGCGGATGGTGGCGGTCATGGGTCCTCCCGGGTCGATGGCGATCACCACCCACCTTTGTTGCCGGGACGGGAGCCGACGAGCGTTGTGGCCGCGGTGATCGCAACCCCGGTCCACCCGAGGAATGCCTGCGTCGCGGTGTCGTTGATGTCAAGGGTGTGTGCGCTCCCGACGCGGGAGCCGAGCCCATCCAACGCATTCCCATCCAACGATGTGAGGAGAATCCCGATGAGTCCTGTGGACAGCGGTGCCGAGACGAGCGATCAGGCCACGAACACCGATGGCGACAAGGTCTGGTTCATCACCGGGACCTCACGCGGCTTCGGCCGAGAATGGGCGATCGCGGCACTCGATCGCGGCGATCGCGTTGCCGCCACCGCGCGCAACCTCGACAGTCTTGCCGACCTCGTCGACTCCTACGGTGCCGCGATCCTGCCCATCGAACTCGACGTCACCGATCGCGCGGCAGATATCGCTGCCGTTGCTCGTGCTCACGAGCATTTCGGCCGCCTCGATGTGGTGGTCAACAACGCCGGCTACGGTCAGTTCGGTTTCATCGAGGAACTCTCCGAGTCGCAGGCGCGCGACCAGATCGAGACCAACGTGTTCGGCGCCCTGTGGATCACGCAGGCGGCGCTGCCGTTCCTGCGTGCACAGCGCTCCGGTCACATCATTCAGGTGTCCTCGATCGGCGGTATCAGCGCATTCGCCAACATCGGCATCTACAACGCGTCCAAGTGGGCACTCGAGGGCTTCTCCCAGGCGTTGGCCGCCGAGGTCGAGGCGTTCGGCATCCACGTGACGTTGGTCGAGCCGGGCGGATTCGACACCGATTGGGGCGGGGCGTCGGCCAAGCACGCCACGGCGCTCCCCGCCTACGACGAGGTCCGCGAGACCGCGGCCCGGGCGCGCCGGTCACGCACCTCCGCACCCGGCGACCCACACGCCTCGGCCGCAGCGATCCTGCGGATCGTCGACGCCGACGAGCCGCCGCTGCGGGTGTTCTTCGGCACCGCCCCGCTCGACATCGCGAAGGCCGACTACGCGAGCCGGCTCACCGAGTGGGAAAAATGGCAGCACGTGGCCGAACTCGCCCAGGGCTGACCCGGCCGCCTACCTGATCGTGTAGACGACACCATCGCCCGCCGCGGCCCGGTCGGACATGAACTGCGCAGCGGTGCGCAGAAAGTTGTTGATGTCCTCGGCCTTCCAGGTGATTCCGCGGGCGAGGGCCGGGTGGTCGTCCGCCACGAGGGGCACCAGCATGAGATCACGCGCGATCGCCGCGGTGTCCGTTGTATCGAGGACCCGGACCCAGGGGGTGAACGAATAGTCCTGTCCATAGGACACACTGGGCATCCCCTCGACCAACGTATACGACTCCCGCGGGCCGGAATCGTCGTCGCGGCCGGAGAAGATGTCCTGGAATACACGAAAAGCCTTGTCCAGGTACAGCATCGTGGGGCGCGGCTTGGCGTCGAGCGCGAAGACGCAGTCACTGGCCACCGTCTCGCCGTTCTCGGTCTCGACCGAGACCGGCACCAGGCCCCATGCGTCGCCGAGGGGATCGGCACCGAGGAACAGTCCTGGATCACGGTGTGCGTCGTCGATGCGGTCGCCGGGTACCGGATATGCGTAATAGCGAATTCCCATGTGCCACAGTGTTCATCGCCGGTACCGAGGCGGGGTCCGGACCATCCACAGCGATGTAGGCGCGGCGCACGGCTGTGGACAAGACCTATGCGGGATCGGGGCAGATGTGCATGCGATAGTTCACCACGAGTGGGGCGTGGTCGGAGAGCCGTTGCGCGGCCGACGGTTCCTTGTCGACCGTCACCTGGGTCGCGCACGCGGCCAGTCGGGGTGTCGCGAGTTGGTGATCGACTCGCCAGCCCACATCCTTGGCGAACGACTCTCCCGCCCAGCTCCACCAGGTCAGTGGGCCCGGCCGCGCTCCGTGTACCCGTCGCACCACGTCGACGAGGCGCCGGGTCCCGAGGATCGACTCGAACCATTCACGGTCCTCGGGGAGGAATCCGTCCATCGAGCGGGCAGCGCGCCAGTTCGTCACGTCGTGCTGGGTGTGGGCGATGTTGAGATCCCCGACGAGCAGGAAGTCACGGCCCGCGCGGTGCGCAGCACGACGACTGCGGTCCAACTCCCGGCCGAATGCCGCGAGAAATCGTTGTTTGCGTTCGTACTTCTGGCCGCCATCGGGTTTCTCGCGCATCGAGCCGGGCCGCTGCCGGTGTGCGGGAAGTCCACCTTTCGGGAGGTAAAGGCAGGCCACGGTCACCGGCTGTTCGGCGAGGTCGACCTCGAGGTACCGGCCATGCGTGGTGAATTCACCGAGACCGCGCGCTGTGGGCGGGTGGGTCACCCAGGTGCGCACCGCGGTGCCCGGACGCCTGGTCAGTACGGCCACCCCGTTACGGCCGGCGATCGATCCGACGTCGGCCGTGACCGCGTATCCGGGAAACTCGCCGATCTCCGATGCCGGACAACGCAACTCCTGAAGCGCCACGACGTCCGGTGACCGGGATGCAAGCCACTCGTCGAATCCACGGCGGCGCGCGGCGCGGATGCCGTTGACATTGAAGGTGGCAACCGTGAACACGGAGTCGGCCCCGTGACCACCGGGTGGATCGGACACAGCAGGCAACACTACGCGGGCCGTATCCCGCGTCCGAGGCCAGGAGTTGCGCGCAGGATGAACGAAATGCCATCGAGCAGGCCACGACTGCGCGTTGCACCAGGTACGCGC
Organism: Gordonia polyisoprenivorans NBRC 16320 = JCM 10675; assembly: GCF_000241325.1. Taxonomy (GTDB): domain Bacteria; phylum Actinomycetota; class Actinomycetes; order Mycobacteriales; family Mycobacteriaceae; genus Gordonia; species Gordonia polyisoprenivorans. The sequence continues at coordinate 87,955 of NZ_BAEI01000009.1, forward strand.
AGCACCGCGTCGACCACCCCAGGTCCCCCCGAATCCCCCACCATCGTCAGGAGCCTTGTGCGATGACCGAAACCTTATCGACCGACGCCGATTTCGCCGAGCAGTGGCATGAGTGGCACACCGCTCGCGAACGCGATCTCGCGAACCCGCTCGGATGGTTGTCGATCAACCGACTCGAGTGGCTCGAGACCGAGCCGGCCCGATTCGACGGGCTTCCCGGCACCTGGTGGTACGACGGCGCAACCGGCCACCTTCGACCCAACGGCGGCGAGACATTCGCAGCCCGCGACTTCGACCTCGATGCGACCGGCGCCGGCGAGATCGTCGAACTCGACGGTGTGCACCTCGAAGTCGCGCGCCGCGGCGACGGCTATCTGATCCGGGTGCATGACGAGAATGCGCCCACCGTCCGCGATTTCCGAGGAGTGCCCACCTATGAGCCCGACCCGTCCTGGGCGCTGTCGGCCACCTTCGAGCCCTACTCGACACCCCGCCCGGTGACCGTGGGTGCCGTGGCCGAGGGGCTTGCGCACGTCTACGTCTCGCCTGGCGAGCTCGTCCTGACCCGCGACGGCGCCGACCATCGCCTCATCGCATTCAACGGCAAGGCCGGTGGCCTGTCCGTGCTGTTCACCGACGGCACCTCCGGGGTGACCACGTACGCGGCCAACCGCAGCGTGGCCATCGAGGCCGACGACGAGGTGGTGCGAAGTGGAGGCGAGGTCATCATCGACTTCAACCGGGCGACGAACCTGCCGTGCGCGTTCATCGACTTCGCGACCTGCCCCCTACCGCCGGCCGGCAACACTCTGCCGTTCGACGTGACCGCCGGCGAGAAGATCCCCCACGAGCGAGCGTGACACCTGCGCAGACAGCTCTGCGACACAGCCTTCTCAGCCGACTCCGTGGATCTTGTCGGCGTCGATGGTGAGGATGATGCGTGTCTGGTCGCGTCCTCCGAACCAGGGATACGGCGCCCCGAGATATTTTTGCGACAACGCCTCGATGTGCTCGGCTCCCCCGTCGGTCGTCGACCCGATCACGCGGCCCCGGATCTCGAAGTACCGTGCGGGGTTGTCGGGATCGGAGACGTTGATCGAGACCCGCGGATCGCGCTGGATGTTCTTGTCCTTCTGGAACCCCTGCACCGTGTTGATGAGAACGTGCTCGCCGTCGGTGTCGACCCACGTCAGGGTGAGCTGCGGCGACCCGTCGGGCATGATCGTCGCGACATGGCACGGCGCGGGTCGGCGCAACAGGGCAACAAGGTCATCGGGCAGCGTCATCGAGTCCTCGATTCGTCGCGGGGGCTGTCGTGTCAGCCACCCTGTCGTCTCACCGATCCATCGTGTCACCGCTACGCCGACGCGTAGGCGTCGGCGTACTCGGCACTCGGCGGCAGCGGCTGGATGACGTCGAGAAGGACACCGTCGGGTGCGGCGAGGATGAAATGCCGTTGGCCGAAGTCCTCGTCTCTGAGGCCCATGACGATTTCGGTATCCGGATCGGCCGCCAGGCTGCGGTGGACCGCGTCGACGTCGTCGACCTCGAGGTTCACGATCACCCCTTTCGGGAGCGCTCGGTACCCCTCGGGAATCGTGGCGTGATCGTGGGCCAGTACGGCCACCTCGAAGGCTCCCAGCCGCAGGCTGACGTACCAGTCGGACTCGAAGGTCGTCTCGAACCCGAGGAGCTCGCGGTAGAACGTTGCCGCGGCGCTGACGTCGCGCGACATGAGGACGGGGTAGAAGCTCGTGGCTGACAACAGAACTCTCCTTTACGTACAGTGAGTATGTAACGACTTCAGAATACATACACACTGCACGTAAAGGAAGAGTCCATGCCACGCGCCTCCGCGGCCGACGCCGCTCAGACCGCCCAGCGCGTTCTCGACTCGGCAACCGAACTGTTCTCGTCACGCGGTTTCGCCGACGTCTCACTCGACGATGTCGCCGGCGCCGCAGGCGTCACGCGCGGGGCGGTCTACCACCACTACCGAAATAAGGCCGGACTGTTCGGTGCTGTTGCCGCACGGCTACAGGCGGGCGTCGCCGATGCGGTCGTGCAAGCGGCAGAGGCAGCCGGCGCGGACCCCGGCGACCAGCTCCGCGCCGGATCACACGCGTTCCTCGACGCGATCACGTCCGGCACCGCGGTACGAATCCTGCTCATCGACGCCCCGTCGGTGGTCGGCTGGCAGGAGTGGCGTCGGCTCGACGCCGAGAATTCCGCAGCACACCTGCGCGATGCCCTGCTTGCGGCCGGCGTCGGCGAGGAACTGCTCGACGCGACCACCGCACAACTGTCGGGCGCCATGAACGAAACCGCCCTCTGGATCGCCCAGCACGCCAATGCCGATTCGGCTCGCACCCAAGCACATTCGGCGCTCGACCGACTGCTTGCCGCTTATCTCTCGTGACAGCGTCGCAGGTTCCCGACGGCTGGCGAGGCAGCACTCGGTGCGATCCCGTCGAGTTCGTACGCGCAGTCGAGTTCGTCCACGCAGTCGGCGGTATTGCCCTCGAGACGTGATCCGACGCCATCTCATAGTTGATGTATCAATTATCTAGGCGTACGATCATGCCTGTCGATCGAGTGAGGAGGTACGTCAGGTGTATCCAGATATCGACGATTCCCTCAATTCGTTGGTGTACAGGACGAACACGATACTCAGAGGACGGTGGCAGGCCTACCTGAAGGACTTCGACATCACCTCGGAGCAATGGGCAATACTCAATCGCTTGATCCGGAAAGACGGGTACAACCAGAAAGAACTTTCCGCCGACAGCTTCAAAGAACCGGCGGCAATCACCAGGACGCTCGATCTCCTGGCGAGAAAGGGGCTGGTCGAGCGACGGAGATCGGCGACCGACGGAAGAGAATACCTCGTCTTCATCACAGAGGACGGGAAGCAACTCCTGAGAGAGACGAGGCCGCGCGCGAAGCAGTACAACGATGTGCTCAAAGCGGCGCTGCGCGACGACGAGATGGCGACACTGAAGTCGCTGTTGCGCAAGCTCGGCAATGGGCTGCAATCCGGCCGATGAAGGGCGAGATATTTTTTTTGCCGAGATAATTGATATATCAATCATCTGGCGATTGGTTGACAGAGATGGGAAGCGCGACCGTGCAGACAACCAGAGAAATCAAGTTCTGGCCGATGATGATGACGATGTTCTTGGGCTCGTTCGTCGTCATGCTCAGCAGCAGCACGATCAACATCGCATTGCCATATCTCATGACGAATCTGCACACCGATCTCGACACGGCGAAATGGTTGATCACCGGCTTCATGCTGACCATGGGCACGTCAGCGCCCCTGACGGCGTTCTTGGGCGAGAGGATCAGCTACAAGCGTCTCTACCTGATCGCCATAGCCGGTTTCTCTGCTGCATCAGCGTTGGTCTTCGTCTCGAACACCATCGACATGTTGATCGCGATCCGGTTCCTGCAAGGGTTCTTCGGCGGCGTCACGATTCCCGCCACCATGGCGATCGTCTATCAGGCCCTCCCGAAGAAAAGACTGATCACCGCAGTCAGCATCTGGAGCATCGCCCCCACGCTGGCACCAGCGGTCGGACCGACGGTCAGCGGCTTCCTTATTCAGTACTTCAACTGGAAGGCCATCTTCTTCATCAACATCCCCCTGGGCTTGATCGCCCTCATCCTGGGAGTCATCTTCTTGCCGGGCTACCGGCTCTCCGCGGACAGCGCCCTCGACATACCCGGCATCGTGTTGAGCGTGCTCTCGAGCACTGTTCTGCTCTTCGCATTCAGCGAGGGTTCGGCCCTGGGGTGGAGTTCTGCGATCATCGTCTGCACGCTGATCGCCGGTGCTGTGTTCCTGGCTCTGTTCATCTTCTGGGAACTGCGGGCGAAGAGCCCGGTTCTGAATCTACGGACATTCAGATATCCGACTTTCACTGCCGGCGTGGTCGTTGGCTGCATCATCAACATCGCCCTGTATTCCGGCATATTTCTCACGCCGATCTTCTTGCAGAACATCCAGGGACTGGCCCCACTGGATGCGGCGCTGGTCCTACTACCCGCCACGATCTGCATGGCTGTCCTGATGCCGATCGTCGGAAGGGTCTATGAACGCATCGGAGCTCTGCCGCTGCTGCTCGTCGGGGTCTTCCTGATCGCATTGGGAACCTGGCGCATGACCCAGCTTTCGGTGACCACATCGCATGATTACGTGAGAATCTGGATGGCACTGCGGTACATCGGACTGGCCCTCGCGACGATGCCCGCCTCCAACGCCGGAATGATCACTCTGCCAAAGGAATTGTCGGGCAACGGCTCGTCCATCCTGAACTGGACGAAGCAGATGTTCGCCTGTCTGTCCATCGGCGTGTTCTCCTCGCTGCTCACCTCCAGGGCGTCGAATCACATCTCCGCGCTCTCGCATGGGGCCACTTCGCCGGCCGGGCTCGCCGCAGCCCATGCGAACGGATACGTCATGGGGATCAACGATGTCTACCTGGTCTCATGCCTCGTCATCTTGATCGCGCTGCCCTTCAGCTTCCTCCTCAGAAGGAGAAGGAAGCTCCACGATTCGCCGGTACCCCCGCACGCCGCGGCCGAGGTTGCACCTGACCCAACGTGAGGTCTCAGGGTCGTGGCCATGAGCCGACGAACCGACGATGACGCGTTGATCGGCGTCGGTGAGCTCGCCCGGGAAACCGGCCCGACCGTGCGCACGCTGCACCACGACGAAGCCGTCGGGCTGTTGGAACCGTCGGCACGCACCGACTCGGGCCACCGTCTCTACGGCCCGACCGAGATCGAACGCCTCTACCGCGTCGCCACCTTGCGACGTCTGCGGCTGTCGCTGGCACAGATCCGCACGGCTCTGGACGACCCCGACTGGTTGCTGACGGACTCGCTCGGTTACACGAGCGCCAGCAAGGTATCGCTGATCACCGTAAACGGGGCCCGAAGCGGATATCAGAACCGACGCGATGCAGTCCAACTAGTTGCGACCCGCCGCCTGAGTATGGGTCCGAGGTGGGACGAGCTGCGCGGCGCTTGAGCAATGCGACCAGCTGACGGACATGACGCAAACCGCAGGCTCACCACACGGCTAATCAGTGACATTCCCCGTATCCCACGCAGGTTATCAGGATAGGCGCTGTGCGCACGTGGTTTGTCGCATCTCACGGCCGCCGGCTAACCGCAGCCTCCTGAGCGGTCAGAACGATCAGGCTCCCCGAGCGCCTGGGCCCGGCCTTTAA
>NZ_BAEI01000008.1 GCF_000241325.1 Gordonia polyisoprenivorans NBRC 16320 = JCM 10675
AACCCGAAACGCACCAACGCACTCCCCGACGTCGGGGCCACTTTCCGCGCCACCCTCGACAAAGTACGCGCCGACCTGCACCCACCACCCGACACCCCACAGGCCGATGCCGATACCGATCTCGCCGAGCGCGACGACCGGAGCTTGCTGGCGCCCACCGACCGAATCCGCCGCACCCGAGTCCCGATCGGGCACGGGTACTACGATCTCGTCGAGATCCTCACCCCCGACCCTGGCCCGGACTCGCCGATCGACACCCGACTCGCCCACCTACTCGGTGACCGCGGACTCTAGACCCGGGGCGTGCTTCCGTTCGGGGTCGGAACCAGCAGCGGCGCAACAGGTCTCGAGGCTCGTCGCTAGCGCTCCTCGGCACCTCGACCACCGGGACGAAAGATCCGCCGGGCTGCTCGACCACCGAAAAGAACGGCTCGAGACCCCCGACAGCCGACATCGAAAAGCCCGCAGCGGTGCTAGACAAGAGGACATGACCAGTCGAGAGCTGCCGAGACCGGCGGCACCGTCGCTGGCGGAGCTGCGTCGGCGCAACAGCGAGAAGTGGCGCACCTACCCCGACGACGTGTTGCCGTTGTTCGTGGCGGAGATGGACTATCCGATCGCGCCGGTCGTGGCCAACGCCATGCGTACCCAGATCGAGACCTCCGACCTCGGCTACGCCGGCACCACCGGCAGTGTGGGACCGGCGTTCTCCGGGTTCGCCGAACGGCACTGGGGCTGGCGCGTCGATCCCGACGACGTGCACCTCACCACCGACGTCAGCGTGGTGATCGTCGAAGCACTCCGGGCCGCGATCTCACCCGGCGACCGAGTGATCATCACGCCGCCGGTGTACCCGCCGTTCTTCGAACTCATCCCGGAAGCCGGCGGCCGCCTCCACCAGGTACCCCTGGTCGCAGACTCGACTCGTCCCACCGGCTACCGCCTCGATCTCGACGCGATCGGCGCGGAGTTCGCTGCAGGGACACGCGCAATCCTGCTGTGCCATCCGCACAATCCGCTCGGCCTCGTGCATCCGCGCGAGGATCTCGTCGCCCTGGCCGAGATGGCCGACGATCACGGTGCCGTCGTCGTCAGCGACGAGATCCACGCCCCGCTGGTGCACCCGCCGGAGGCTCCACCCTTCGTGCCGTTCCTGTCCGTCAGCGGTGCCGCTCGCAAGGTCGGCATCGCCGCCCATTCCGCGAGCAAGGCGTTCAACATCGCCGGCACCAAGTGCGCGCTCACCGTAGTCGGCAGCGACCTCATGCGCGCCGTCGTTCGACGCCAACCGCACGAGGTCGCCTTCCGGACCAGCATTCTCGGCCGTGCAGCCTCCGCGGCCGCCTACACCCACGGCGACGACTACCTCGCAGGGACGCTCAACACCATCGGCGACAGCCTCGACCTGCTGGAGCAGCTTCTCGCACAACATCTTCCGCAGGTCCGCTACACCCGACCGCACGCCTCGTACCTCGCCTGGCTCGACTTCGGCGACACCGGCCTCGGGGACGACCCGGCCGAACCGATCCTCGACGAAGGGCGCGTCGCCCTCCACCGGGGTCCCGCCTTCGGCGATCAGGGCAAAGGATTCGCGCGAATCAACGTCGCGTGCTCACCCGAGGTACTGACCGAAGCGATCGAACGGATTGCGCGCGTCGTCGACGCTCACGGCCAGAACTAGCACCTACGTGCGCCGCGCCCGCAGCACCACGTCGTTGATGTGGTGACCGCCGCCGGCGGGGCGCCCCCGTTCCCGCGTCTCGTGTGTGATCACCTGCCAACCGTCGCCCAGCATCTCGGCGATGTCAATGGAGGACTACCGATGGCAGATCCTCCGATCGAAGATGAGCGGATGGCAGTTCGCTCTGTTCAACCTGTTCTTCATCGTCATCTACCAGAATCTGCTGCTGGTGCTGATCTCCCTGCCGGGTTACACCGCGCTGCGCCATCCCGGCGGTTTCGGTGTGCTCGACGTGATCCTCGCCCTGCTGTTCGTGGCGTTCCTCGCCGGTGAAACCGTTGCCGATCAGCAGCAATGGGAGTTCCATCGCCGCAAGGCGGAGACGCTGGCGCAAGGTGTCGAGCCGCCGTCCCGCTTCCTCACCGAAGGACTGTTCCGGTTTTGCCGACACCCCAATTACTTCTGCGAGCAGGCACAGTGGTGGGTGATCTTCGCGTTCGGCGCGTCGGCGGCCGGCTCGGTGCTGCAGCCGACCGTCCTCGGCGCCGTCCTCTTGACCCTGTTGTTCGTCGGGTCGACGAAGTTCACCGAGTCGATCACCCTGGGCAAGTACCCGGAGTACGCCGACTACCAGCGCCGCACTGCGGGTTTCGTGCCGATGCCACCGCGGCACCGCGCGCTCGGCGCCACGCCGTGACGCCGAGCGCTGGGCCTCATACTTCGGGCGCTACGGCTCACCCCTTGAACGCCGGATCGAGCGAGACCTGGTCGGAGTCCGAGTCGTAGTCGAACATCTCCCCGTAGCGTCCCCAGTCCACGGCGATCGCGAACTGCCGTTCGGCGTCGGCGGTACCGAATCCGCGGCTGAGCAGGTCGAGGAAGAACCCGGCCCGCAATTTGCCGTCGGCACTGCTGCGCAGGGCGCGGATGATGGTGCGTACCAACGGCGCCCGCGTACTGGCCTGGGTGGCGAAGATCTCCTTGCTGTCCTGGATGCTGGCGCCGTCGAAGCGTGTGCCGACCTCGGTGATGTGCAGGTCACCGTCACGGGCCTCCATCAGGCCGAGCAGCACCGCGGCGTCGACGAGCGGGAGGAGGTCGTCGATCTCGAAGTTGAGGGTGGTGGCGAGGTCGGGCAGATCGGCGTCGCCACCTTGCGCGACGAGGATCTCGATGAGTCCGGCGATCCCGCCGACCGACGCGGCGGGCAGCGGCCGGTTCACCGGGGTCGCTTCGGCAGCAACGGCATTCGGCTCGGACGCCGCCACCGACCCGTTCGGGTCGAACCGTCCGGTGAGCACGCCGTACAGCTCGTCGACCAACGACACGAACTGCGGCGACTCCCGATCCCGGGGCCGGGGCATCGGAACCCGTGCCTCGTGGATGATGCGGCCGGGCTTGGAACCGAGGACGACGACGCGGTCGGCGAGCAGCACCGCCTCCTCGATGTTGTGGGTCACGATGCAGATGCTCTTGGTCGGGAAGTCCGATCCGGTCCACAGATCGATCAACTCGTTGCGCAGGTTCTCCGCGGTCAGCACGTCGAGGGCGGAGAACGGCTCGTCCATCAGCAGCAGGTCGGGCTGCAGCACCAACGCCCGCGCGAATCCGACGCGTTGCCTCATGCCGCCAGAAAGCTCACGCGGGTAAGCGGATTCGAATCCGTCCAATCCGATGGTGTCGATGGCGGCCAAGGCCCGCCGACGCCTCTCGTCGGGGCTCACACCGAGTGCGGCCAGCCCGAGCTCGACGTTGGCCTGCACCGTCAGCCAGGGCATCAGCGCGAACGACTGGAAAACCATGGCCGTCGACGCGTTGGCCCCCGACAGCTCCTTGCCGTTGGCGAGTACCGACCCGGTGCTGGCCGGGATCAGCCCGGCGATGATGCGCAGCAGCGTCGACTTACCCGATCCGGAACGGCCGAGAAGGGCGACGATCTCACCCGGTTCGATACGGAGGTCGATGCCGTCGAGCACGGTCAGCACGTCACCGCGCGGGCCGTCGAAACTCTTGGTCAATCCGCTGATCTCGATCAGGGGTGCGGGCCCGGTGGCACCACGGGTCTGCTCGTCGGTGATGGTGACAGTCATGAGATTTCCTCTTTCGCAAGCTGTTTCACAGTGAGTAGCGGCGCTCGGCAAGGGCATAGAGCCGGCGCCAGAAGGCAGCGTTGGTGGCGACGACGAACAGACACATCACGACGATGCCCAGCAACAGCAGCGCGGTGTGTCCCGGCGCCGACGATGCGGTCTGTTCGGCGATGTAGTTGCCCAGTCCGTAGGCATGGTGGTCGGTCCCGTTGTAACTGACGAATTCGGCGACGATGGAGGCGTTCCACGCCCCGCCGGCCGCGGTGATGCCGCCGGTCACGAAACTGGCGAAGATGCCCGGCAGCAACACATATCGCCAACGCAACACCCGGGGCAGCCGCATGTCCCGGGACGCCTCGAGCAGATCGTTGGGGATTGCGCCCGCCCCGGCGATCACGTTGAACAGGATGTACCACTGCGTACCGAGGGCCATCAGGACGATGCCGCCGATGTTCAGCGGAATGTGCCAGGCGATGAACACGGCCATCACCATCGGGAACAAGAAGTTCGCCGGGAAGCTGGCACACACCTGCACCACCGGCTGCAACATCCGGGTCAGCCTCGGGTTGAGGCCGATGATCACACCGATCGGCACCCAGATCGCGCTGGCGACGATCATCAGCGCCACCACGCGGGCCATGGTCGCCAGGCCCATTGCGAATACACTGCCGACGGTGGCGAGATCGGCCCAGGCCGCGATCGATTCGACCACCCGCCAGGTCGTGTAGACCAGAACCGCGAGCACCGCGACGACGAAGACCACATCGCCGGTGCGGCGGCGGGCCGCCGTGGTCGTGGTCACCGGTTGCGTACGGCCACCGAGGAATCCGCAGACCCGATCGAGGAAGGCGGCCACCGGCGCGAACACGATACCCGCGGCCCGGCCGGCGTTCGAGCGGCGCAGCAGCGAGAGCATCATCGATTTGGGTTCCACCCCGGATGCCGAGTTCTCGATACGGAACCGCTCGACCCAGGCGGTCAACGGGCTCCAGAACACCGCGTTGAGGGCGACGACGACGATCACCATCGTCAGGATCGCCCACCAGATCCGGGACAGCTGACCGGCATCCGACGCCGAGGCGACGTAGGCGCCGATCCCCGGCAGTGCGTAGGACTTGCCGCCGACGGTGACCGCCTCCGACGCGGTGAGAAAGAACCACGCACCACCGAAGCTCATCATCGCGTTCCACACCATCGGGATCAGGCCACTGGGCACGTCGAGTCGCCAGAACCGTTGCCAGCGCGTCATTCTCAGGTTCACCGCGGCCTCGGTGAGATCGCGGGGCTGGCTGACGAGCGACTGGTAGAAGGCGAACGTGATGTTCCAGGCCATCGAGGTGAAGATCGCGAAGATCGACGCGCACTCCAGGCCGAGTTCCGATCCGGGGAACAGGGCGACGAAGAACGTCACGGTCACCGACAGGAAGCCGAGAATCGGAACCGATTGCAGGATATCGAGAATCGGCAACAGCACCGTCCGCGCCCGCCGCGACCGGGCTGCCAGCGTCGCGTACACGAGGGTGAACACGATCGACAACCCCAGGCCGATGAACATCCGGAGAAGCGAACGTGCCGCGTAATAGGGAAGTTTCGCGGGATCGGTGTCGATCGACGATGGGGCGCCGGCCAAATCGGCGGGTGCGCCCATGGCGTGGGCCAGGGTGATGATGCACCAGATCAGGGCAGCCGCCCCGACGAGCACCAGGATGTCGGCGGGCCAGGCGCGTGGACGTACCCGTTCGGGCCGCCCGGCGGTCGGCGGCGCGCCCCGACGCAGAACTGTGGTCATGTCTGAAATCCTTTCGCGGACAGCGCAGTTGGTGGACAGTGCCGTTGGCGGACAGTGCCGGTGGCACAAGGGACTCCTCGGGCGTCAGCTACCCGATGGCACAGCAATGAGCGGCCGCGTCGGACCCGTCGTGCGGCAGCGCGAGCACGACGACGGACCGGCGGGCAGCCGGAAGAGTCAGTTGATCAATGGGGGTGGTACCCGCGTCAGCGCCGGGTACCGGATATAGACGGGCCGTCACTCATGTGCCCACCTCCTACGTCTCCTCGTCAGACCTTTGGCACTTCGCGGCGTCACCCGTACGACGACGGGAGCCAATCGGGACTCACCCTTGATCCGAATGAATCTGTCCTGACCCTTGGCGTCTCTCGACGTTCGGGGTCGCTGGCCTGTTTCCGCGAAGGAGCCTCAGCGAACAAGCGCACCTTGCGAAGCAAGGTTGGCACCGAAGTGCGCCGCGCGCAAGCCCGGCACCGCCGACCCCGGCAATCCCGACGACCTGCCACCGTCTGCGGGCCGCATTTCGGGCAAGCCGGTCGCTGCCCGACGCACCTCACCTCGCCGGAACCCGCGCCCCGATGCCCTAGATTGAGTGACATGCTGTGTTCGGGATCGCCGGGGCAGACCCGGCACGCGATGCGATCGTCGGGGCCTGTCTCGCCGGCCACCCGCGGACTCGCGGCGGTGGTTTTCCTCGCTGCCGTTCTGTTCGGACCGCTTCTGCTCGGGACGGGCGCGGCCCACGCCGAGCCGCCGACCCGTCTACCCGAGCCGATCTCCGATCCGGCGGGTGTCCTGTCGGTCGATCAGCGCGCCCAGATCCAGACGGCGACCGACAATCTGTACAACGATCACAGCGTTCAGCTGTGGGTGGTCTACGTCAAGAATTTCGACGGCCAGAACCCCGAGGAGTGGGGTCGCAAGGCCGCCGAGCTCAGTGGGCTCGACGACCACGAGGTGCTACTCGCCGTCGCCACCGAGGACCGTGCCTACTGGTTCGGCACCATCGGCTCCGTTGACGGCGTGACCCAGTCGAACCTGTCCGACATCGCGACCGGCGACATCGTTCCCGCTCTCAAGAAGGGCAACTTTCCGGGCGCCGGGGTAGCAGCCGCCGACGGCCTCTCCGATGCCCTCACCCCGTCGCACACCGGACTGATCGTCGCCGGCTCGGTGGCGGGTGTCGCCGTCGTCGGTGCGGGTGGGATGTGGGTTTACTCCCGTCGGCGCAAACGCCGCGCCCTCGACAGCGGACTCGAGACGCTGCGGGAGCAGGAACTGACCGTCGACCAGTTGGCCGCGCAACCGCTCGATGTGCTCGACCCGTGGTCGCGGGAGGTGCTCACCGACACCGACAATGCGATCCGCACCAGCGAGGAGGAATTGCGGCTCGCGGTCGGCGAGTTCGGTGAGGCGCAGACTGCTCCGTTCACCGCCGCGGTGGCGCGAGCGCGAGAGGCGCTGGCGGCGTCGTTCACGGTGCGCCAGCGTCTCGACGACAACATCCCCGAGACCCCCGACGAGCAACGATCGATGCTGCTGCAGATCATCACCGCCTGCACCGACGCCGACGGCGCCCTCGACGAGCAGGTGGCGGCGTTCGACGAGATGCGCAACCTGCTGATCAACGCCGACGCCCGGTTCGACGAGATCACCCGCCGGCTGGTCGATCTGCGTACCCGCGCCGACGCCTCGGCCGGGCAGCTCGAGGCGCTCGTCTCACGTCACGGAGCGCAACAGTGCGCCTCGATCCTGCACAACGTGGAGCTGGCTCGTCAGGAGATCGGATTCGCCGAGCGCAGCGCCGATCAGGGACGCGAGGCGATCTCCCGGCCGGCCGGAGAACAGGGTCCGGCGGTCGCCGACATCCGCGCCGCGGAGGGCGCGATCACCCAGGCGACCCACCTGCTCGACGCCATCGACAACGCCGAGGGCAACATCGCCGCCGCGCACTCCCAAATGCCCGCGCTGATCACCGAGGTCGAGGGAGAGCTGGCCGAGGCCGCGCAGCTCGGTGCCGACGGCGGGCCGGCGCTGGCGTCGGCGGTCGCTACGGCGACCACGGCCCTGCAGGCCGCGCGCACCGGATTCGACGCCGACCCGCTCGGCGTGTTCACCTCCCTCGTCGACGCCGACGCCGCACTGGACAAGGCTCTCGACGCCGCGCGCGGGGCGGCTGCCGAACGCACCCGGCGGTCCGAGATGCTCGGTGCGGCACTGACATCGGCGCAGGCAAAGGTGTCGGCGGCACGCGATTTCATCGGTACCCGACGCGGTGCGGTGCAGTCGGTCGCGCGGACCCGCCTCTCCGAGGCCGAGCGATTGCTGGCCAGCGCGCAGAACACCGGCGCCACCGATCCCCTCGCAGCCGCCGATGCGGCCCGGCGCGCCGGCTCGCTGGCCGATCAGGCGCTGATGGCCGCGCAGGGAGACGTGGTCGGCTGGCAGCAGGGTCAGCAACCGCGAGCGCACGGATCATCCACGGCCGGAGCGGTTCTCGGTGGCATCCTGGTCGACAGCTTCCTACGCGGAACGATGCGCGGCGGCGGCGGTTTCGGTGGTGGTGGTTTCGGGGGCGGCTACACCAGTGGTGGGCGTAGTCCCGGGTCGTTCGGCGGATCGTCGAGTTCCGGCCGGATCGGGGTCGGCGGTCGGTTCTGAGCGTGCCCGGTCGGTGAGGTCGGGTGGTGCTGCGGCACAATGGGTTCACACAAGGGGTTGCGCGGCACGAGGTTTCAGCGGGCGGCGTTCTTGACGAACTCGGCCGGGGCGCCGGTCGGTGGCCGGGTCCCCGCGAAGAACCCGCCGCGCACATGTCGGCGGGTGGTGTCGTCGTCGGTGGCGCGCGCTGCGGAATGCCACAGGTATCCGTCGTGCAGCAAGATGTCGCCGCGCTCGAGGTAGACACCGATCTCGCCGGGCACCTTCTCGAATCCGAGCGGCATCGCGAACGGCGGTGCGGCGTCGGTCCATCCGCGGGCGGGCACCGCGGTCGCCGGTACCTCGACGTTGTTGATGTTGCGAAACGGTGCGGGTGTGGCCCAGCGATGACTGCCGGGCACCACGCGGAGGAAGCCGTTGGCCGGTGAGGTGGCGTCGATGTGGATGGTGAAGGCCGCCGACGGCCAGATGTCCATGCTGGGGCTGGCCTGCCAATCCGAATGCCAGCCGATGCGCGAGTACCCCGACTCGCGGCCCGGGCGGGCATCTTGGTAGACCACTCCGAACCCGTCGTCGGAACGCAGCCACGCGTTCTCACCGATCGCCGCCCGGACCGCGGCGAGCAACGCCTCGTCGGCCAGGAGTGCGGGCACCGACGGGGCGAGTTCGTTGACGTACTCGACGTAGTTGGCGAATCGTTGCGCCTTCGATGCGTCGTCGAGGAACACCGTCGAACCGTAGCGGGCGTCGAGCTCACCACGAATCACCCTGTCCTGAGCCGAAACACACTCGCGTTCGATCACGGCGATTCCCTCGGCGTCGAGTAGTCCGCGCAGCGTCGCGTACCCGTTCGCGTGATAGAACCGCGCGAGTTCGGTGGTCTGGTCGGGGGTGAAGATGCCCGGTTCGCCGATCATGGGCGTCACGATAGTCCGGTGCGTCGCACCTCGCCGTGCGAGCGCGCACCGGCTGTTCGTCCCGCGTTCACCCGGAGATCTCCGCCGGTTCGACCGGCCTCCCTACGGTCTGACAAGGTTCGCAAACAGCCCTTTGCGGACAATCGTCGTCCACCCCAGTTCCGGAGGTCTTCCTCGTGCGTATTCCGTTGCAGCTGTTCACCTCCGCAGATGACGCCGCCCGCAATGCCGGCGTCGGCACCTCTGCGCGCGCCCGGATCACCTGCCGATACAAGTGCGGTGAGGCCTGCTGGCACGAGCCCGGCAACACCAGCGACAACGCCTACTTCCGGGACATCGTGCGCGCCGGGGTGTCTCGACGTGGATTCCTCAAGGGGTCGGCCGTGGTGGCGGGCAGCGTCGCGGCCACCTCGCTACTCGCGGCCTGTGGTGACGACGCGGCGAGCACCGCGTCGGCGACACCGCGGCCCGGTATGGATTTCACGCCGGTGGCCCCCAACACCACCGACGCGGTGGTGATCCCGGACGGGTATCGCCAGCAGGTGGTGATCCGGTGGGGTGACCCGGTGCTGCCCGGTGCACCCGCTTTCGACTTCGACAACCAGACGCCGCAGGCGCAGGCCATGCAGTTCGGCTTCAACAACGACTTCGCCGGGCTCATCCCGATCGACGGCGTCAATGGTGGCAGCGGTGCTCCCGACCACTTCTATCTGGTGGTGAACCAGGAGTACACGACCGAGGAGTTCATGTTCCGCGGATATGTGCCCAAGGAGCCGACCGAGCAACAGGCCCGCATCTCGATGGCCGCGCACGGGATCACCGTCGTCGAGGTGGCCGCGGTCCCCCGCTCGGGTGCGTTGACTCCGGTTGTCGGGGAACGGAATCGGCGTATCACCGCGTCGACCCCGTTCCGGTTGACCGGGCCGGCGGCCGGCAGCGAATACGTTCGCACCTCGGCGGATCCGGCCGGAACGACCGTGCTCGGCACGATCGGCAACTGCTCCGGTGGCATCACGCCGTGGGGCACGATGCTCTCCGGTGAGGAGAACTTCAACAACTACTTCTCCAACGCGAGTCGGGTGACCGAACCCGCCGCCGTCGAGAACCTCGAGCGCTACTCCTTTGCCGACGACGCCGACTATCACCAGTGGGGTCGCTACGAGACACGCTTTGATCTCGCGCAGGAACCCAACGAGGCCAACAGGTTCGGTTATGTCGTCGAGGTCGATCCGCAGGACCCGGCGTCGACGCCGATCAAGCACAGCGCGCTGGGGAGGCTCAAACACGAGTCGGCGACCATCCATGTGGTGCAGGGTGGTTCGAATGCCGGCACCGTCGTCGCCTACAGCGGCGACGACGAACGCTTCGAGTACATCTACAAATTCGTCTCGAGCCGCAAGGTCTCCGAGGGACGCTCGAAGACCGCGCGTGCGGCGAACCTACGAATCCTCGACGAGGGCACCCTCTACGTCGCGAGCTTCACCGGTGATCATCCCGAACAGATCGACGGCAGCGGCCGGGTACCCGACGGTGGGTTCACCGGCACCGGCCGCTGGCACAAGCTGCTGACCGTCGACGAGAACGGTTCGGCCACTTCTCATGTCGAGGGCATGACACCGCAGCAGGTGGCGGTGTTCACCCGGGTCGCCGCCGACAAGGCCGGTGCCACCAAGATGGACCGTCCCGAGGACATCGAGCCGCATCCGCAGACCGGCAAGGTGTATTGCGCGCTGACCAACAACACCAAACGCGGCACCAAGGGCAAGGCCGCCGCCGACACCGCCAATCCGCGCAACGAGAACAAGAACGGTCAGATCATCGAGATCGACGACGACCATGCGGGGACCGAGTTCACCTGGAATCTGCTTCTGGTGTGCGGGGATCCGGCCGAGGCCGACACCTACTACGCTGGCTTCGACAAGACCGCGGTGAGCCCGATCTCGTGCCCGGACAACGTGGCCTTCGATCCGCACGGCAACCTGTGGATCTCCACCGACGGCAACGCCCTCGACAGCAACGACGGTCTCTTCGCGGTCGCGCTCGACGGACCTCGACGCGGCGAGACCAAACAGTTCCTCACCGTGCCGGCCGGCGGTGAGACGTGCGGTCCGATCATCACCGACGACCGCGTCGTGGTGTGCGTGCAGCACCCCGGCGAGGATGACGACCACTCCGCGGACAATCCGATGTCGCACTGGCCCGACGGTGGAAACTCGCAACCGCGGCCCTCGGTGGTGGCGGTGTGGCGCGACGGAGGCGCGATCGGCGTCAACGCCTGACGTCGCGGCCCCAGACGAAGTACGCGATGGGGCCGAAGAAATTCACGAAGGACGCGGCCACCCACGCCCGCTTGGTGCCGCGGATCTCGGCTGCCGGGCGGCGGGACAGATCCCACAGTGCCGCCGCCTGCAGCGCGACCTGCGCGAACGCGCCGACGCGGATCGCGGTCCGCGACCGTGGGGACAGTTCGGAGAACTTCTTCTTGCGTCGGGTCACACAGGTCACAGTACCCACCGCTTTTATTTCGCATCTCTAAGTATTAGACTTACGAAGTGTGACCGCCACGCATCAGGACACCGCTTCCCTCGCCCGAGCCATTCGCCCGGACCTGACCCGTCTGTACCTGATGTTGCGACGCCACACACCGATTCCCGAGTATTCGTCGGCCCAGGCGTCCGGCCTGGCGACCCTGCTCGACCACGGACCGATGCGCATGGGTGACTTCGCCGCCCGCGAATCCATCCGCATGCCCACCGCCACCAGCCTCGTCGACGGTCTCATCCGCAACGGGCTGGTCCTACGCGAACCCGATCCCACCGATCGCCGCGCCGTGCTGGTCTCACTGACCGACCACGGCCGGGCGGTGCTCCAACGGGTCCGCGAACAGCGCGATGACGTGCTGGCACACGCCATCGCCGAACTCTCCGACGACGACCGCGCCGCGCTGGCCGCCGCCGCACCGGCCCTGCGAGCGCTGCACGAAGTGCTCGAGGGCACCGTTCCGACACGTCAACGAGGAGACCAATGACCACCCGAACACCGGCTGCCACAGCCACATCCGACGAGCACTCACTGCTCGCCACCTTCGCCGCACAACCCCGTACGGTCTGGGTGACCGCGTTCGCCGCGGTCATCGCGTTCATGGGTATCGGGCTGGTCGACCCGATCCTCAACAGCATCGCCGAGGCGCTCAACGCGCCGCCGGACAAGCTGACCCTGCTCTTCGGCGTGTACGTCGGCGTGCAGTGCGTCGCCATGCTGATCACCGGGTGGTCTGCCTACCGCTTCGGCCCGAAACGCACACTGACCGTGGGCCTTTCACTCATCGTCCTCGCCGCGGCCATCTCCGCGTTCGCCGGCGGCATCGACCAGCTGATCGCCTACCGGGTGATCTGGGGACTGGGCAACGCGCTGTTCATCGCCACCGCACTCGCCTTCATCGTGAGCTCGGCCAAGGGCTCGACGCACGGCGCGATCATGCTGTACGAGGCCGCATTGGGCGTCGGCCTGGCCGTCGGACCATTACTCGGGGCGATCCTCGGCTCGTGGACCTGGCGTGCACCGTTCGGCGGCACCGCGATCCTCATGCTGATCGGCGCCATCCTGTGCGCGGTGATGCTCCCCGCCGACGGGCCGCGCACGTCCCGTGAGCCGGTGGCGATCCTCGATCCCATCAAGGCGCTGCGCAACCGTACCCTGCTGATCACCTCGATCGGCTCCGCCTTCTACACCGGCGCTCTGTTCACCGTCATCGCCTGGGCGCCGATTGCCATGGGGCTCAAGCCCATCTGGGCCGGACTGATCTTCTTCGGTTGGGGTCTGCTCACCGCACTCGCCGGTGTCTTCGTCGCGCCGCGCATCGCCGAGGCACTCGGTCAGCGTGGTGGAGTGATGTCGGCGATCGCCGCGTACGCCGTGGTGATGGCGCTGGCCGGCGTCGGCACGTTCACCGGTCACGTGTGGCTGATCGGCCTCGCCGTCGTCCTGTCGGGTATCCCGTCCGGTGTGCTCAACACGCTGTTCACCGGTGTCGCGATGGGATCGGGTGACGGCTCGACGCCGCGGTCGGTCTCGAGCGCCGGCTACTCGTTCCTGCGGTGGGCCGGTGCGGCGGTGGCCGCTGTCCTCGTCGCACATCTCGCCGAGTGGTTCTCCTCGACGGCTGCCCCGTGGTGGTTCGCCGCCGCGTACTGCGTGGTCGCCGTCATCGCGGTGAGCTTCGTCCGCACCACCGGCGCCGAATCCCACGAGGTGGCCGAAGAAGCGGTGCTCGTCGGGGCCGAGGAGTACTGAAGTACTCAGACCCGTTCTCATCCACGACCGCTCACCCTCCGGTGGGCGGTCGTCGTGTGTCGCTGGTGTGTGTCAGTCCAACCAATCCAGCACCGACGCGGCGGTCCAACTCTGCTGCATGCTGCCGAGCGGTTCGCCGGTGAAGGGTTCGTAGTACTCGGCGAAGGCGCCGTCGGTGGCCTGACGCAGACCTTCCTCGCGCAGTCGCGCCGATCGCTCGGGCCAGCCCCGCCGCGCGAACGCCCAACTGAACAACCACGTCATCACCGGCCAGACCGGGCCGCGCCAGTACTCGCGCGACCGGAAGTCCGCGGAGATCGGCGACGTCGACGGCGGCACGGCGTAACGCAGGTCCGGATGTCCGCAGAACCGCGGTCCGTCGAACAGGCGGAGCAGTGCACGCTCCTGCTCGCGCGACAGGCCGCCGCACAGCAGCGGCGCGAACTGCGCGATCGTCTCGGTGGTGATCCACCTGTCGGCCCGGAGGTCGAAATCCCTTGCTGCGCCGTTACGTTCGTTGGACGCCGCGGCCACACCGGTCCGGTAACGATCGGCCCAGGCCCGCAGGTCCCGGACGTCGGACCGCGGTTTGGAGTAGTCCTCCCCGATGGTCGCCAGCACGTCGCAGGCGAGCGAGAAGATGGCACTGACGAAAACGTCCTCCACGGCGAAACTCATCACCTTGGGGAGCAACTCGTCGTCGTAGTTGGCGCGCTTCATCTCCTCGACCAGCCAGATATAGCGGTCGTACTCGTGGTCGGTGGGTCGCATCGACAGGTCGGTGACGTGGTCGAGGTCGGCGCGCTGGTACGGGGGGAGATCGTCGCCGGGGGTCACCCCCGCGTAGGGCTTGTCCCAGCGCGGGGAGTTGTCCATCCCTGACTCCCACCCGTGATAGATCGTGATGCGTCCACGACCGTTGGGGTCACGGGCGTGCGCGAGCCAGCGGTGCCAGCGCACGAGGGCGCCCCACCGCCGGTCGATGAACTCGTTGGCCATCGAGCGGGTGGTGCGACCGTGGCGTCGCGAGTGGTCCAGGATGCGTTGCACGGCGATCGCGTGCACGGGCGGCTGGGTGATCCCGGAGGTGTCGGGGTAGTCCGGTGCGCACTCGGCCAGGCGCGCGCACTCCCAGCGTCGGGGTCCGGGGAAGTAGCCGTCGCGGCCATTGGCGAACACGATGTGCGGGATCATCCCGTTGGACCACTGCGCCGAGAGCAACGTGTCCATCTCGATGACCGCGCGTTCCACCGACAGCGGCGCCAGTCCCACGGTGACGAACGCCGCATCCCAACTCCACATGTGCGGGTACAGGCGAGGGGCGGCACTGGTCATCGTGCCCAGGTCGTTGCCGCGCAACAGGTACGCGGCGCGTGCCGCGAGCTGGGTGGGGGTGAAACCGTTGCGCGCCATGCGGAGATTCTGCCCCGCCGTGCTCATCGGCGCCGGATGAGGATCGGCCGGCGCCGCAATGCCGGGTTCTAAGCTCGGATCATGTCCACCGCATTGATCACCGGGGCCAGTCGCGGCCTCGGCGCCGCCATCGCCCGTCAACTCGCCCCGACCCACGATCTGCTACTCGGCGGGCGGCCGTCGGCTGAGCTCGACGCGCTGGCCACAGAATTGGACGGCGCCGGGAGCGGAGCGAGCGGGCCGAATAGTCACCGCGCATCGACGTTTGCGGTCGACTTGACCGATCACGAGGAGGTGGAGGCGGCCGCGGAGGCCATCTCGTCGCTGGATGTGCTCGTGCACAGCGCGGGTGTCGGGAGCAGTTTGTTGCCGGTCGGGGAGACTCCCGTCGACGAATGGCGTCACCTTCTCGAGGTCAATCTCATCGCGGCGGCGGAGCTGACCCGCGTCCTGCTCCCGGCGCTGCGTGCATCGGGCGGGCACGTCGTCTTCATCAACTCGGGTGCGGGCCTGCGCGCCAATCCGGGCTGGGCCGCCTACGCGGCGAGCAAGTTCGGGCTGCGCGCGCTCGCCGACGCGCTACGCCTCGAGGAACCATCGTTGCGGGTCACGTCGGTCTTCCCCGGTCGGATCGACACCGACATGCAGCGCGACCTGATCGCCATCGAGGGCAAGGAGTACGACCCGGGTCAGTTCCTCAAGCCGGAGACCGTCGCGGCGGCCGTCGTACATGCCATCCACACTCCTGCCGATGCCCATCCCGCCGAGATCGTGCTGCGGCCGACGGGGCGATGACCGCCGATCAGTGTGACGTTGTGCCCGGTTTCCGGGCTCAACGTCACACGTGATGGCGACTCAGAGCTGGACGAGGTCGCTGGGTTGCCACACCGCTCGCATCGAGGCGATCTTGCCGTCGGCGTCGAAGACCATGATGTCGACCGGGGTGATCTCGAAGCGCATGCCGGAGGTTCCGGTGACGAGGGTGAACTCGAAGACCGCGGTGTCGCCGGCGATCTTCTTCCACTTGAGCGTCGCGGTGCGCTCGTCCATGTTCGTGATGATCGAGTAGAACTCGACGAGTTGCTCGCGGGTGTTGCGAACGTCGGCGCCGATCGGGTCCTCGACGGTCGCGTCGGGTGCGTAGAGGTCGGCGATCTGTTCGGCGGTGCCGTTGGTCAGGAAGTCGATGTAGTTCTCGACGACCTCGGTGATCCGGGCCTGCGCCCTATCGGAGTCCTGCGCACTGCTGTCCTGTTCGACGCTCATCGAGTGTCCCCTCTGCTGAAGAATTAGAACGTGTTCTCGTTTGACGATAGCAGCGGCGTGCGCAGAGTTGAGTGACATTGAGCGATAGGCAATACTATTAACTATTCATAATCTGCGGGCCTACCTATCGGCTCCCCCAACGCGGAAGGACAACGCGCTTGGTCTCCGTCCGTCTCCATGGTGATTGCGGAGATGGCGGCGGATCTGACGAGCCGTTTCGCGGTGGCCGGCACCGACTCGACGGGCAGCCGAAAAAGCCCTCGCTGCAGAGGGCGGTGGTCATCCAGGCGGCTGCCACGGTCCTGACTATTGCGCTGTTCAGTCCTGCACTACTTCTCCTGGGGTTATGGAATGGCGACTCGATCGGCACCGCGGCTGCCGCGGCGCCATCGCTCACTGCATCGATGTTGTCGATCCTGTCCTCCGGAGGGACAGCTGTATTTCCACCTGGCTATTCGCTGCGACAGCGGGTCGCAGCGAAGCGGCTTCTGGGATTCTCATACGCGGGCGTCGGCGTGTTGATCGGCTCGGTCACCTATATGGCGACCTCCTCGGAATCGCTCAGGCTTGTCCTGGTGTGGTCGGCCACGGGCATCGCTCTCCACGAATGTAGCTACGTGTGGGCGACCGCTCGGGCGCGGAAATGACGGCCGGCAGGATTGCGGCCCCGGCCAAGGCGGCTCGAGGTCATCCGGACAACCGATACCCACAGCTGTCCGCACAGCATCGGACATCGCGAATTTGATAGGTTCGCGCACACACTGTGTGTCCGACAACGGCGCGGACGCGATCATCGGTTCGTCGAGGGAGCCCCATGAGCCAGCCACCGGGAGACGGCTCTCGGGATCCGGGGTGGGTGGCGCCGGGAGCGGAGCGAGCGGGCCACGATCGACTGGCGCCGGGAGCGGAGCGAGCGGGCCACGATCCACTGGCGCCGGGAGCGGAGCGAGCGGGCCACGATCCACTGGCGCCGGGAGCGGAGCGAGCGGGCCACGATGCGCCGGCGCCGGGAGCGGAGCGAGCGGGCCACATTCCACCGGCGCCATCAGGCCCGGTCGACGAGTGGACGCCGACACCACCGCCTCCGCCGACCACCGGCCCCCAGTGGGGGACTGCGGTCGGCGAGCAGCCGGGCGACGCCTCGCAGAATCCCCGGTATATGCCAGGCCACTTCGGTCCCCCGCCGACACACAAACCCGGCATCATCCCGCTGCGTCCGCTGAACGTCGGCGATCTGATCAGCGGGACGTTCGCGGCGATCTTCGGTAATCCGCGCGTCTACTTCGGGTGGTCGGCGGTGGTGAGTGCGGTCGTCTCGGTCGGCGGCCTCCTGGTCTCGGTGGTTGTTCGGATGGTGAGCGACTCGGGACTCTTCGATGCGGAAGCATGGCTGGCCGGCGGGCCCGACGCGATATCGGACGCCGCGTGGGTCGGGCGATGGATGCTCGCCGGACTGGTGGCGTACCCGGTCGCCCGCGATGTCATGGGAGCCCGCTCGGGGTGGGTCGAGTCGTGGCGATTCATGCGCGGATCGATCTGGCGAATCCTCGGCGGCACAGCGCTTCTCGGGCTGGTGACTCTCGTGTGCTTCATTCCTGCCCTGGTTCTGATCGAGCTCGGTCTCGATTCGGCGGGCGTCGGTACGCTCGTCGCGGTGCTGATCATCACCGCGGTGCTGGTGCTCGGATACTCGTGGCTCTACATCCGGATGTCGCTGACGGTGCCCGCGGCCGCCGTCGAGGGTCTGGGTCCCGTTGCCGCCCTGGCGCGTTCGGTCACACTGACCCGGCGATCGTTCGGCCGCTACTTCGCTGTGGTCCTGTTGCTGAACCTCATCACCGTGGTCATCGAGCTCGTGCTTGCGCAGGTCGTCGATGCGGTGACCGGCCTCGGCGGTGGTGTGCTCGGTGGTGTCGTCGCCGTCGTGCTGGCGGTGCTCGTCGCAGCGCTCGTACAGCCGCTGATCGCGGTGGCGTCGGCACTGATGCATGTCGATGTCCGAATCCGCAAGGAGGGCTTCGATATCGAACTGAACCAGTCCTTGTCCGGAGGGGGTGTGCCGTGGGCGCCGCGCTGACCGTGCTGGCCGACGGCTTGACGCCGGGCAACGACGAGGCTCGCCAGTGGGCCCGCGATGCGTGGTCGGATTCGCGGGGTTCGGGACCCAGCGCCGCCGACCGGCTCGGCGACGACATCGGGCGCTGGATCACCGATCGCCTGCTCGATGTGGTGGGTGCGGGCAAGACCGTGCCGGGCATCATCGCTATCATCGCGGCACTCGTGGTGGTCGCCCTGCTGATCTACGGCATCAGATTCATGCGCCGTACCCCGCGTACCGCTGCCGCCGACGTCGATCGCAGTGTGCTGTCCGACGATCCGTCATCGGCGCGCACCTTGCGCGCCCGCGCCGAATCGTTGCTCGCAGAAGGAGACACGAACGGTGCCGTCGTCTTCGCGATGCGCGCTCTGACCCGACGCTGCATCGAGCGCACCGTGCTCGACGATCTGCCGTCGTTGACCGCACACGAGGTCGCGACCCGGCTGCGCCCGGTGTTCGCCGACCATGCGGCCGATCTGGGCGCGGCCGCCGACCTGTTCGACCGCGTCGCCTACGGTCATGCATCGGCGACGGCCGACGAGGCCCGACGACTGTTGACCCTCGACGCCGAGCTGCGTTCGGCACGACCGTCCGCGGAGAACGGCGTCGGCTCCGGCGCAACGTATGCGGTGCCACGATGAGCACGCCGAACACCACACCGACACTCGAGAAGACCGGCGGGGAGCCGAATACGCCGGGACCTGGACGGACTCGATCAGGGCGTTGGCTGTGGTGGGTGGTCGGCGGTGTCGTCGTTGCGGTGGTCCTCGTACTCGCGGTGCTCGCGCTGGTTTCCGCGGCCGGGAACCGCTCGTCGAACACCACCCCGCTCGATCCCGGCAATCGTGGCTCCGACGGAACGAGCGCGCTCGCGTCCATCATCGACGACCACGGCGTGAACGTCTCGGTCGTCCGCGGTCTCGACAGCCTGCGGACGACTTCGACCCCCGGTGCCGACACCACCGTGGTCATCAGCGGCCAGACGGTGATCTCCACCGACGTCGCCGAAGCCATCTACGACCGGGTGCGGTCGGCGCATCGGGTCGTCCTGATCGATCCGTCGTACCCACTGCTCGCCGCCTTCACCTCGCAGGTCAGCACCTCCTACGGCGAAAGCCTCCTATCGGTGAGCAAGGCCGACTGCACCCTTGAGGGCATCTCACCCTCCGACGTCGTCACCTCCGACCCGGGAAACGGCTTTGCCGGCGGACTGAATACGACGACCGGTGTGACTCAATGCTTCTCACGCGGACAGAACAATGGCGTCAACATGGTCAGCGTGCCCGCCGATCTGGGCGGCCCGCCGGTGGTGGCGATGACCGCCCCGATGACCCTCAACCAGAATCTGGCGCGCTACGACAACTCCGGCGTCGCGATACGCACCATTGCCACCACCGATCATGTCCTCTGGTACGTCCCGCAACGCGATGACAAGGTGTCGGATCAGAATTCGAACTCCGACCAGCACAGCTCTCAATCGGTGTTCCCGCGGGCCGTCGGGCCGTTGTTCCTGCTGGCGTTCTTCGCGGTGCTGGCGCTGATCCTCTGGCAGGGACGGCGCTTCGGCCCGCTGGCGACCGAGCCGTTGCCCGCCGTCGTCAAGGCCATCGAGACCACCCGGTCGCGCGGCCGCATGTACCGCCGGGCCGGCGCCGCCGACCGGGCGGCGGCCGTGCTGCGTGTGCACACCATCGCCGGGATCGCCGGGTATCTGGGACTGCCGTACGACCCCGGCCATGCTCTCGACACCCTCGACGAACCGGATGTCCACACGTCCTCGACCGATCCCGCTCTGGCTGCGATCATCTCGGCCGTCGCCGACGCCACCGGCCGGGACCCGGCGCAGGTGAGCGCTCTACTCGCCGGCCCGCTGCCGACCACCGATCCCGACCTGGTTCGGTTCACCGACGCCCTGACCGCCCTCGACAAGGAAGTCCTCCGCAGACCATGAATCCCGAGACACCCGCCGCTTCCACGTACTCCCCCACCGACATCCCGCCGCGTGATCTGCGTGCCGCGTTGAGCGCGGTGCGCGGCGAGGTCGCCAAAGCCGTCGTGGGTCAGGATCCGGCCGTCGCCGGTATCCTCATCACATTGCTGTGCCGCGGCCACATCCTTCTCGAAGGTGTTCCGGGCGTGGCGAAGACGTTGCTGGTGCGCTCGGTCGCGGCAGCGTTGTCCGTCGACACCAAACGCGTGCAGTTCACTCCCGATCTGATGCCCGGTGACGTCACCGGCTCGCTGATCTTCGACAACGCCACCTCCGACGTCA
>NZ_BAEI01000007.1 GCF_000241325.1 Gordonia polyisoprenivorans NBRC 16320 = JCM 10675
TACATTGCACGTCGTGGACAATGGGGTTCATGGCCGACGACGACCTCCACTTCTATTTCGACCCGGTGTGCCCGTTTGCCTGGATGACCAGCAACTGGGTGCGTCAAGTGCAAGCGCAACGGAACTATTCGGTCGACTGGCGGTTCATCTCTCTACGCCAACTCAACGCGCACATCGACTATGCGGCCCACTTCCCGCCGGAGTACGAGGCCGGGCACACCGCGGGGCTGCGGCTGCTCCGAGTGTGCGCGAGTGTCCGACGGGAGCACGGGCGCGAGCTGATGAACCCGCTGTATCAGGCGTTCGGCAGGCGGATCTTCGACGAACACACCGGCACCTACCTCGTCGACGGTCGTGATGTCCGGGGCACCGAGGAGTTCCTCCGGCCCGTCCTGACCGAACTCGGGCTTCCCGTACACCATGTCGAGGCCCTCGACGACACCTCACTCGACGCCGAGATCGAAGCCGAGACCGACGAGGCCCTCGCACTGACCGGCCGCGACGTCGGCACCCCGATCATCCATGTCGAACCACCCACGGGCGTCGCCTTTTTCGGACCGGTCATCAGCCGCCTACCCGACGACGCCGACGCCCTCGAGTTGTGGGATCACGTGGTCGGTCTCGCGCGATTCCCGGGCTTCGCCGAGCTCAAGCGCAGCCTCCGAGAAAAGCCACAGCTCAGGAGTTTCGGTGTCGACGTCGACGCCGTCGGCGACCAAGAAGACTGGCACGGCGGGTCTCGGCGGACCAAGCATTGACGGCCTGGTTACTGTTTGCTCATGACGACCGACTGGCGAGCAGCCCGCGCCGATGAGGTGCGCACCCTGATCCTGCAGGCCGACCCCGACATCACCGAAGAGATCAAGTGGCGCAAACCGTCCAATCCCGATGGCGTACCAACGTTTTCGCTCGACGGACTGGTCTGCACCCTGGAGACCTACAAGGACAAGATCAAGGTCACCTTTGCGCAGGGGGCTTCACTGCCCGACCCGGGACAGGTCTTCAACGCAAGCCTGACCGCCGGCACCCGACGGGCCGTCGACCTCAAGAAGAACGATCAACTCGATGCCGATGCGTTTGTCGAGCTGATCCGCGCGGCGGTGGCGTTCAACCGGAAGTAGATCGTCCCCACCCGTGTTCATCAGACCTTCCCATGCAGGGTAGCCTTAGCTAATCTGAGGGAAGGGTGGTCATGATCGAGGCCGCAGCGACCCCGGTGCCGTTCATCGGTGCCGGCGCATTGATGACGATGCTGCTCGCGCTCACCGTGCTGCTGGCCTCGGCAATTGCGTTGGGCTGGCTCGCCCGGCGAATCGGCCTGCCCGCGGTGGTCGGCGAGATCCTCGCCGGCGTCATTCTGGGTCCGTCCATCCTCGGGCAGGCGTGGCCATGGCTGCAGCACACCCTCTTTCCGACCGATGCCGCCCGGTTGAACCTGATCGACGCCATCGGTCAACTCGGAGTCATCCTGCTCGTCGGATTGGCCGGCGCCGAACTCGACCTCGCATTCGTGCGGCGCCGCACCAGCGTGGTGACCTCGGTCGGGGTGTTCGCGTTCGTCGTTCCACTCGCCGCGGGCATCGGGGCCGGATTCCTCATCCCCGCGAGCATGCGCGCCGACGACGTCTCCCCCACGGTGCTGGCGTTGCTGCTCGGGACCGCACTGTCGGTCAGCGCCATCCCGGTCATAGCGAAGATCCTCACCGAGATGGGGTTGTTGCACCGCAACATCGGCCAGTTGATCCTCGCCGTCGGCAGCACCAACGACGCCGTCGCCTGGGTCCTGCTGTCGGTGACGTCATCGATGGCGACCGTCGGGTTGCGCAGCGGCAACGTCGCGGCGGCGCTCATCGCAACAGTCGGCGCGATCGGGGTTGCGGTGTTCGTCCTCAAACCGCTCATCCGGCCGCTGCTGGACAAGCTCGAGAACACCGAGGCGGCAACGGGATACCTCGTCCCGGTCTGCGCGACCCTCGTCATCGCATGTGCTGCCGTCACCCAGGCACTGAACCTCGAGGCGATCCTGGGTGCCTTCCTCGCCGGCGTGGTGATCGGTCCGCGCCGACCCGCCCTCATCGAGCCGCTGCGTCTGGTCACGATGACGGTGCTCGCGCCGATCTTCCTGGCGACCGCAGGTCTGCGGGTGGACCTGCGCCTGCTGGGCGACCCAACGGTCGCTCTCACCGCGGCGGTACTGCTGGTACTCGCCGTCACGTCCAAATTCGCCGGTGCCTACATCGGCGCGCGTCTGGCGCGGCAAACCCGTTGGGAATCGGTGGCATTGGGATCGGGACTGAACACCCGAGGTGCCGTGGAGATCGTCATCGCGATGACCGGATTGCGCATCGGGGTGTTCTCGGCCAGCGTCTACACGGTGATCGTGCTGATCGCCATCGTCACGTCCGTGATGGCACCGCCGATGCTCAAATACGCGATGTCCCGGATCACCAGCACCGAAGAAGAACACGTCCGTGAGGCGCTGCGGAGTGCGTGAGTGCCGAGTGAGTCTCGTGGAGTCGTTCGCAGTGCGTAAAACGGGCCGGTATACCGATGTCGTTCGGGGGGTAGGCGGACAGGATGCGGCAATCTCAGCAAGTCGACGCGTGTTCTGCCACCTGCGTGCCCTCACCGGCGTCCACCATCGGCTGTAGCCGCACAGGCAGATGCGGGCGCATCCATTCGATGACCGGGTCAACCACCATCGGCGCCGCGAGGACCGACGCCAGGGCGACACCGACCGAGGCCAGGACATCGGTGCGCCAATGCGCACCCAGATAGAGGCGTGACGCGCCGACGGCAGCGGTCACAAGCGTGGCCGCAGCGATTGCCGCAATCCGCGCGCCACCGGCCGCAGTCGCGGCCACCGCAGCCGCAAAGACCAACGCGCAAATGCCCGTGACGTGGCCCGACGGAAACGACATCGTCAGCTCGGGCGCCCCCACCTGATAAATCGCCGACGGCCGCAGCCGATCCACGCCGAGCTTCAGCGCCTCGGCCACCGCACCGGCGAGCATCACCGCCCCGAGAATGCGAGCTCCACGCTCCAGGCACCGGTCTCGGCGGATCAGACCGAAGGCACTGATCACCGTGGCGATCGCCACCCAGATCGGTGCGAATACGGTGCTCAACGCCGACGCCGAGCGCGTCGCCCATGACGTCCGGTGATCGAGTACCCATCGCAGTGTCGAGCTGTCGACGCCGGCGGCAGGATAATGCTGCACGGCGATCGATACCCCCCAGGCCCACTACCAGGACCATCAGGCCCAGAGCCACCATCATCCGCACGCGACCACTCATGCCGCCACCGTGCCTGGCTATCGCTGAGGAATCGCTGAAAGGCGATCGACAACCTCCCGTCCGACAACCCCACGTCGTGGCCGGCCGCATCCGAAAGTTGTTGCGCAGCAAGCCACCGGGATCACGTGACCGGTGGGCGGCGCCGACTGCGGCTCGTCGGCAGACAACACTACCGTCGCAGAACGCCATCGACGATGACGGCGACGGCAGCGATCGATGCCAATCCGGCCGGTCCGAACGACCAATGGGCTGATGCCACCAGGGCTCCCACCGCAACGCCGACCTGCGCAGCCGCGCCGAGTTGTGCCGCACGGCCCATCGACAATGCCCCGGCTGTATCCATGCTTCGTGAATTCATCAGCGGGAAGACCACGCCGACGCCGAGACCAAGCGGAATGGTTGCGAGCAAGAGCCATTGAGTCGAACCGAGGACGCCGGCCCACCAGGTGATCGCCGCCCCGCCGATGGCCAGTGCCGTCGCCCCGATGGCGGGCACTGCGCCGCCGGCACGATCAGACGATCTCGCCACCATCAAGGTGCCGATCGCGGCGGCGGCGTTGAGCGGCAGCAAGCCCACACCTGTCATCGCCGCAGACCATCCCCGATCGGCCTGCAGCGTGAAACTCGCGGTGATCACCGCAGCCGTGAGCAGCGCGTTGGTGGCCACGACAGCTCCCATCGCCGCCGTCGTTGTCGGATCGATACCCACCCACGGCACCACATCGCCGACACCGCCCGGTTGTGCGGACCTGGCGCGGGCACAAAGCTTCCACCACAGAGCACAAACGGCCGCGGCGGCACCGATCCCCCAGAAACACCAGCGCCACGACACATCCGCGATCGGTCCCACCACGAGCAGGGCTGCCAGAGCCCCCGAGCCCGACAACAGAGAGAACCCGGCGAAGGCGCGCATGCGGCGAGGGTCGGCGCGGGTTGCCGTGTGCAGCGCGGCCAGCACCCCGGTGGTCACCATCGCGGCCGAGAACCCCTGCGCTGCACGAGTCACGACGAGTTGCGCGGTCGTCACCGCACATCCGCCGACCACCGCACTCACGGCGAAGGACACCACGGTCGGCGCGAGTGTCCGCACCGGGGCCACCCGGCGGAGCAGGAGTCCGGCCACCGGAAGTCCACACACGAACGCGCAGGCGAACGGTGTGATGAGAACATGACGGGCCGAGGACCCCAGGGAGAGATCGCGTGCGATCACCGGAGCCACCAGCCCCACCGTGGTCTCGTCGACGACGATCACGAATTGGACACAGGCCAGGATCGAGACGGCGACGAGCAGGTCTGCCCTCCAGCGCCGCGCCATCGCTTCTCCCACCAAGTTGGGTCCGGTCGACACCGTCGACCGACACGTGTGCTTACTATGGCAGAACTCGCGGCAGCCGGACTCCGTCCACCAGCCCGGTGACCGGTCCACCTCGGTCGCCTCCTCCGGCTCAGTCGCCGACCGTAATGGAGCCCGTAATGTCTTACGCTGCCCTCAAATCCGCCCTCATGGCCACGGCCGTCGTCATGATCTGCGCTCTGGGCGCCTGCGCATTGACGGCCGCCGCAGGCGGTGCGACGGCCGACACGCTCACCGGTGTGCGGTATGCGCGGGCCACGGCAGGCCAACCGTTCCGCGAAACGGCCACGTCACCGAGAAACTCTGTGGTGTCGGTGTGGTCGGGGTCCATGGCCACCCAGATTCCGCTACTGGTGCAGTCCCCAGCCGACGGAGACCCCGCGGCACCAGTGCTCTACCTGCTCAACGGTTCGACCGGGGGCGAGCAAGGCGACGACTGGACGCATGCCACCGACGCGAACGCCTTCTTCGCGGGCAAGAACGTCTGGACGGTGACGCCGATAGGCGGGGCGGCGAGCTACTACGCCGACTGGCGACACGTCGATGGCGCCGCGAATTTTCGATTCGGTGTGACAAGTAGTCGCCCGCTGAGGTGGGAGACCTTCCTGACCTCCGAGCTGCCGAGGATATTCGAAACCAGACACGGAGGTCGGACCGGAGCCGCCCGCGCCCGTGCGATCGCGGGCATCTCTATGTCGGGCACCGCGGTCATTCGACTCGCCGAGAATCACCCCGGACTGTATCGGGCGGTCGGTTCGTATTCGGGCTGCGCCGACACCGCGTCGCCGGCCGGCAACGCGATCGCACGTTCCGTCGCCCTCCTGCCCGGAGGCGCCGATGCGTCCAACATGTACGGACCCCCTGGGGACCCGGAATGGGCCGCGCAGGACCCAGTGATCAACGCCTACAAGCTGGCCCGAGGCACGCCTGCGCTGTGGATCAGCGCCGCATCGGGACTGCCCGGACCCCATGACACACCGAACGACCGCCGGATCGCGGGCAACGTCGGCGCCTTGGCCGACCAGATAGCGATCGGCGGAATCGACGAGGCCGCCTCACGCGCATGCACCGCAACACTTGTCCGCCGACTCGGTGAACTCAAGATCGCCGCGCACGTCCGTTTTCCCGGCACGGGCACGCATTCCTGGGGCTACTGGCAGGATCAACTGCACCAATCCTGGCCCGTGTTCGCTCGCGCACTGGGCATCTGACCACTCGGACCCGCCCCCGTCCTGCATTTTCAGGTCTCTTTCAACTCACCGGCCGTAGGCTGTCGACGACGCTGTGCGAATACTGGGAGGGCATCTGTACGAATCAGCGAAAGCGGCTCGCGAAAGAGCATGCGGGCAATGACCATTACCCGGCGGGCTCTGTGGCTCGCACAGTTGTTGCGACCGCACACCTCTCACGTCATCGCATTCGGCATCGACCTCGACGGACCGCTCGACCTACCCCGTCTGCGCTCTTCGGTCGACTCCGTTCTCGCCCACATCGGCTGGGCCGGCGTCCACATCCCGGCGCATCTGTCACCCGCCGATCCGTCGTGCATCGATCCCCTGCGGCAGGCCGAAACACCTGTGCCGTCGATGGTGGTCGAGGATCTCCGGGATCACTCGCACCCCGATGACGAGAGCCGCAGACGAGCCGAGCACTTCATTGATTGCGCCGATGCCCGTGACCTCAGCTCGCCGTTGTGGGCCAGTCGGCTACACATCCTGGCATCCGATCGGCACCGCTGGATCCTTCGTGTGCACCACGTCCTGACCGATGGCGCCGGTGCACAACGCCTCATGCGCCACATCGGCGAGGTGTACGCCGGATCTGCACAACCGGGCGACCTTTCGGTACCGACGACCGACGAGCTCATGGCAATCGATCACCGGTACCGCAACTCGCCACGTTTCACCGCCGATGCCATGTATTTCGAGAAGGCCCTCGAGCACCACAGTCCCAGTCTGCTGTGCGCCACTCCCACCGGGCCCACCTCCGACGTGGTTCGGGTCACGCGTCGGCTCGGCGTCGCACGGTCGCCGGAGACACCGGAGATCCTGGCCGCCTTCGCGTGTCTGTGCGCCCGGTTGCTCGACACACCCGACGTCGGCTTCTCATTGCCGGTGGCCGCCCGCACCACCTTCGTGCGGCGACGCGCTCTGGCGCCGTTGTCGACCGTTGTGCCACTGACTCTGCCGGGGATCGGCGACTGCGCCGCAACCGACGCCCGCAACCGCATGACCACCACAGTCGTCCGGACACTGCGTCACCAATTGCACCACCGCGAGGACATCCTGCGACACCGCGAGGACCTCACCGACTTCGGCGCAGTGGCGAACATCCTGCCGGCTTTCGAACCACCGGCGGGGACGGGGCTCTCCTGGACGGTGGAGGTGATGCGGACCGGCCCGGTCAGTGACGTGGCGATGACGCTTCATCCCGACGCCACCGACGGCTTGCGGGCGCTCACCTGGGAGGCGCCGGCGGCGGCGTTCGACACCACGCGACTATCTGCACTGGCCGCTCGCTTCGACGGGTTTCTCGGCTCATTCCTCCACGAACTCGACACCCAGACGCCGATGGCACCGGAGGCGATCTTCATCGGCGACGAATGGGCCAGGTTTCGCCATCGATCGGGGCCACCCGCGCCGGAATTCACGCCCACCGCAGCTCTTCTCGACGAGGTGTGCCGGTCCGATCCGAACGCGCCGGCACTGATCGAACCACAGCACGACGCCGACCCGAGGGTCCTGAGCTGGTCGGACCTGCGTGCCGCGGCCGACCGCGGAGCGCAACTTCTCCTCGATGCCGGCGTCGCACCGGGCGATCGGGTTGCGGTGTGTCTCGAGCGTTCGGCGTCTTCGGTGATCGCATTCTGGTCGGTGATCCGCGCCGGCGCCGTGTGGGTGCCGGTGGGCGATGCGTTCTCCCCCGACACCAGAACCAACGACATCATCACGCGCGCAGGGGTATCGGCGATCATCGGCGCTCCCGGCGTCATCGGTGACGGGTCGAGGTCGCCCGCCGCAGACCTCCGATGGCTCGACCTCTCCGTCGCCGAGACGGCCGACGTCACCGAATCGAGCTGTCCCGAAAGACTTCCCGGCCTCGACCGCGGACCCGACGACCGTGCCTACATTTTGTTCACCTCGGGTTCGACCGGGATACCCAAGGGCGTGGACATGCCACACCGCGGTCTCCCGGCGCTGGTTGCCGAGATCAGGAATTCGTATGCGCTGAAGCGTGACTCGCGGATGCTTCACGCCTCGGCACCCACTTTCGACACCGGACTGGTCGAAGTGTTGTCCGCGGCGGCGACCGGCGCGGCCCTCGTCGTCGCCCCGACGGGGATTCGGGGCGGGGACGCGATGACGCGATTGATACGCCGGTACCACCTCACCCACATCATCGTCACCCCATCGGTACTCGACACGCTGGACCCGGCGATCGCCGATCAACTCGACCAGGTGGTTCTCGGCGGCGAGCCGGTACCAGCGCATCTCGTCGACCGGTGGGGCACTCTGGTGCCCCTGCGAAACGCCTATGGACCCACCGAAACCCGCTGCAGCATCAACTTTTCCGCGAGACTGCGTGGGCAAGCAGCGGTGACGGTCGGCCCGCCGATGACCGGGGTGACCGAGGCCGTCCTCGATCGACTCGGACGCCCTCAGCCGCCGGGGGCATGGGGAATCCTGCATTGTTCCGGGCCGCAGGTGGCCAACGGCTATCTCGACGCACCCGACCTCACCGCGACCGTGTTTCGGCCGAGCACCATCTCCGACGACGACGTCATGTACTGCACAGGAGATATCGCCAGTTGGACCGCCGACGGCGAGATTCGTCTCCGGGGTCGGCGCGATGGTCAGGTGAAGCTTCGCGGGTTGCGCATCGAACTCGGCGAGATCGACGCGGTGCTCGGCAGGCACGACACTGTTGCACGGTGTGCCACGCAACTGCGAACACTGGCGT
The DNA here is from genome assembly GCF_000241325.1 of Gordonia polyisoprenivorans NBRC 16320 = JCM 10675. Lineage (GTDB taxonomy): Bacteria > Actinomycetota > Actinomycetes > Mycobacteriales > Mycobacteriaceae > Gordonia > Gordonia polyisoprenivorans. The sequence continues at coordinate 8,612 of NZ_BAEI01000007.1, forward strand.
CCGGGCGGCCCGCATTGGTCACCTATGTCGTTGCCGCCGAGGGAACCTTGGTCGACCCCGCCGAGCTACGACGCGCGGTCGGCGCAGTGTTGCCGGCGTACATGGTGCCCTCGGTGTTCGTCGACATTGACGAGTTGCCGCACACCGCCAACGACAAACTCGACATCGCGGCGTTGGCGGCCATTCCGCTACCCACTCGTCGAGGCAGATCGGCACTCGATGCCAGGGAGGCCGCTCTGATCTCCGCGGTCTCCGAAGCACTCGGGGTCGAGTCGGCGGATCCCGATGCCGCCTTCCTCGATCAGGGCGGCGATTCGCTCGCCGTGATGACCGCGGCGGCGCTGCTGAGAATGGCCGGGCATCCCGAGATCACCGCCAATGATCTACTCCTCGCCGACACGCTCGCCGATGTGGCCACCCGCATGAGCGATCCCTCGGCGGCCCTCGCAGCCGACACCCGACCTCGCCTCTCCGCGCGATGCGCGGGTGACCGCCCGACCCGGCCCAACTCCGATGCCGACTCCGTGATCGCGTTGACCGCTGCCCAGCGCAGCGTCGTTCGCGATCCGGATGACCCGTGCGCTCAGTTGATCCGATTCGCGTGGGTCGTCCCCCAGGGGACGTCACTGCGGTCCGAGGCCGACGTATCGCGACTGATCACCGAACTCACCTCCGCACACCCCACATTGCGCTCGACCCACCCCGACACAGCGACAGGGCCGGTTCGACACGTGCACCGCTCGTGGCCCACGACCAGGGTGTTACGAGTGGCCGCCGTCGACGGCGTGGACCGCGACGGTTTACAGCGCATCGTGGAGGACACCACCGCCCGACTCGACGTACGATCGCAGGCTCCGATCGCGGTGACCGCGGCGACCGATCCGGCCGGGCGGATCGTCGCCGTGGTTACCGTCCTCCATCACATCGCCGTCGATGGCAGGTCGCTGCTCCTACTCGCCGGTGATGCGGCTCGGCGGGTGTTCGGCGTCCCGGGCGACTTCGCGCAGAGTACCCCTTCGACGATTCGACCAGCGCAGCCGACAACGACTTTCACCAACGCGAACGCTCTCGACGACGAGCAGGAGCGCTTCTGGTGTGATCTGCTGACCGGCGCCGAAGGGTCTGTCTGGACGCTGGGTGGCATCACACCCACCGATGTGGCCGTGGCAGCCGCGACCCGGTTCTCGGCGACCATCCCGGCGGCAGTGACCGCTGCGTTCACCCGTCGCGCAGCGCAGGATTCGGTCACCGCCTTCGAGGCCTTCCATGCGGCGGTCGCCACGGCACTCGCCGAGGTGACCGGCGATCACCGAACGCTGAGCGCCACCCCGATATCGCGACGCACCCTCGACGATGCCGATGTGGTCGACGATTTTGTCGTGACGGCCATCATTCCACTCACCACCGACAGATCTCCGCACCGCGTCGCCGCAGAGACCCGGCGGTGTCGCGATGCGGCCGTGATCCCGATGGAAGAGGTGCTCTCCCTCGTCGGGCGCCCGGTCGACCCGGATCGTCTCTTTCCCGTCCCCGTTCTGATCGGTTGGGACCTCTCGCCACCACATCTCGACGGCATCGGAAGGATCCATGTGTTCCCACCCAAGAACACCCGGTGGCTACTCCAGGTCGACGGTACGATCATGCCGTCAGGTGACCTGCGTGTTCTGGTGACGGGCGCCGCCGACACACTCGGAACTGAGCGCCTCGAACGCATCCTGGCGGCCACCGTGGAGGCGGTGAGCGCGTCGTGACCGGCAGCACCGGCTCATTCGCCGCGGATCGGCGATCGGCCGATCGCGTGACTGCCGTCGCAGTACGGTTGGATTCCCGAACGGCCACAACGACACAACGCCACGGTCGCGCGCCGTCGTGGAATCGGATTACCTTCGGTATCAACGATCTCCACGTCGCCGCGCACCACCAGCGGTCCGGCCGGGGTGACCGTGATACTGGCCGGGTTGCGGCGATCGACGGGATGAGAACCGGACTCCGGGGTGGTCATTCATCCATTGTGCGCGACGGAGGCAGCTGATGTCAGGCCCGGCACCGGCCTCGGGTTGTCCGATGCTCGAACCTGTTGGCGCACTGGGTGAGACCGTCGCCGCGATGCTCCGCCGGGACCCACCCGCCCGGCGCTCGAGGATGCGCTCCATCGACACAGCTCTCGACGACCTGCCCACGGGCACAGACCTGCTGGCCGACCTCGACGCGCAGCGCACCTGGTTCGTACTTGCCGAGCTCGACGGGCGCGGCGTCGTCGGTGTGTCCGACAGGTGGAATGAGCATCCTGATGTGGCCGCCGTGCGTCACCGCCTCGGCGACGCGCTGGAGTGGGCGATCCGTGAGCGCGTTGGTCCGGTGATGCATTGCAGTGCAGACGATCTCGCGTCGAGGATCAGCCAGGACCTGTCCGAGCTGGACGCACCCCCGCTGTCGGCGCATCTGCGCAGCCACGGAACCGTCGAACAGTACCGGGACTTCTTGAGGCACCGATCGCTCTATCACCTGCGCGAAGCCGACCCGCACACCACCGCCATCCCCCGCCTGACCGGACAGGCCAAAGCCGGTTTGGTGGAGATCCAGAACGACGAGTACGGCGACGGGCGGATCGAGCGCATGCACTCCACGCTCTTCGCCCGGTCGATGGCGGCGCTGGGACTCGACACCGATCACGCGGCGTACCTCAACGCCGTCCCCGCGGTCACGCTGGCCTGGATCAACTCCCTGACGTTGTTCGCCTCGCGGCGTCGGCTCAAGGGTGCCATCGTCGGGCACCTCCTCGCCTTGGAGTGCACCTCGTCGTTGCCCAACAAGCGCTACGCCGAGGGTTTGCGCCGTCTGGGACTCGGTTCGGCGGCGACCGACTTCTTCGATGAGCACGTCGAAGCCGACGCAGTACACGAACAGATAGCACTCCACGACATGGCAATTCCGTTGTTGCGCAGCGAGCCCGCGCAATCGGTGGAGGTGCTCACCGGTTTCCGCGCGGCAATCCACTTCGACGCCGACGTCGGCCGCCACCTGCTCCGGTCGTGGAGTGTCGCAGGCGCCTGAGCGGGCCGCGGTTTCGCGCGCACCGGTCCCGTCTGCGGTCGATAGTAGAGTTGGATGGGTCGGGGGTCGCGGGAACACACAAGTGGAGGCTGCGTGCGGGTGCTGGTCGTCGACGACGACGCGAATGTGGCCGAGACCGTCCGCCGGGTACTCACCACCGCCGGGTGGAACGTCACGGTCAGCGGCGACGGTGTGGACGCCCTGGCCCAGGCGAGCGCCGAGGAGTTCGATGCGATCGTGCTCGACATCATCCTGCCCGGCCTCAACGGGTTCGAGGTGGTTCGCGAGTTGCGGCGACGTGAGGTCTGGACACCGGTGGTGATGCTCTCGGCCAAGGACGGCGAATACGACCAGGCCGAGGCCCTCGATTTCGGCGCCGACGACTACCTGGTCAAACCCTTCTCGGTGGTGGTGCTCAACGCGCATCTGCGGGCCGTGGTGCGGCGCGGCGGCCGGGAGCGCCCCGCCGTGCTCACCGCCGGAACGCTCAGTCTCGACCCGGCCCAGCGGGTGGTCACCCGCTCCGGGCAGGTCATCACGCTGACACCCCGGGAATACTCGGTACTCGAACACCTGATGCGCCGCAAGGGCACCGTCGTGTCCAAACATTCCATCCTGCAATCGGTCTGGGATGAGAACTACACCGGAGACGAGAACATCATCGAGGTGTACATCGGCTACCTCCGCCGGCGCATCGACCAGCCGTTCGGGGTGTCATCCATCGAAACCGTGCGCGGAGCCGGCTATCGGCTGCGGGAGGACTGAGCAGGGCCTTGGTCCGCCGAAGAGAGATTCTCGGCCGCCGGCATCGGTAGTCGCACAACGAAGTCGACACCGCCACCGGTTCTCTCGGCCACCACGACGCTGCCGTCGTGGGCACGAACGATCTCCCGCACGATGGCCAGGCCGAGCCCGGCACCGGATCCCTGACGCCGGTCGGCGTCAACTCGGGCGAACCTGTCGAAGATGCGCTCGCGCTGCGCTTCCGGGATACCCGGACCGTCATCGCCGACGGTGATCACCGCGTCGTCTCCGTCGGCGCGCAACGACAACGTCACCAGGGAGCGAGCGTACCGGGCGGCGTTGTCGGTGAGGTTGCGGACGGCGCGCGCGATCATCTCCCGGTCACCGACCACTCGAACAGGCGCCAGATGCGGTTCCACCACAACGGTGTTCGACGATTTGAGCCGAGCGATCTCGGCGCCGACGATGTCGTCGAGGTCGACCTCGATCCGCTGCAGCGGCAGCCCACGTTCGTCGGCTCGGGCCAACAGCAACAGGTCGTCGACGATGTGTTGCATTCGTCGTGCCTCGGGAAGCAGCACGGCCCGAACCGTTTCCGTGTCGATCGCGGTGTGGGAATCGTCGGCGAGGTCGAGGAGTCCGACGACGGTGGTCAGTGGGCTGCGCAGTTCGTGGGAGGCATCACCGACGAAGCGCAGTTGTGCGTCGTGGCTGGACTCCAGTCGGCGCAGCATCCCGTTCATCGTCACTGCCAGCGCTCGGATCTCGTCGTGCGCTTCGGGTACCGGTACGCGTTGCCCGAGACGGCTCGCACTGATCTCATTGACCCGCCGGGAGATTCGTGACACCGGCCGCAGGGACCGGCCGACGAGGAGGTAGACCGCCCCGGCGCCGAGGATCACGACCATCGGCAGTTCGACGGCCATGATCGAGGCCATCGTCCATTCACTGCTGCGAATGCCGCTCGCGCGGTCGAGCGCGATGACCGAATAGCGTTGTCCGGCATACCTGGCCGTCACCGCGGTCGCGCAGTACTCGCCATGGAATCCGGGGATGTAGACGTCGTCGGCGTAGACCGGCGAGTCGTCGGCCGGTACGGTGCCCGCCCCGGCCGACTGGTATCCGGCGAGTGTCACCGCGCCGGTCGGCGCCCCCGGTGAGGCCACCACGACCTCGCCCTGCTCATCGAGCACCTGCATCACATCCACACCGGCGCCGGGGGCGAGATCGTCGGAGTCAACGGCGGCGGGTCCGCCGTGGGTGATGGCGGTGGCGATCTGGTAGGCCTGCCGGGCGGTGGATCGATACATCGCGTCGGTGTTCGCGCGGTGCAACATGTACAGCGTCACCGCGCCGCCGATCCCGAGAGCGACGGCCACCACGATCGCCGCGATCACCGTCGACTGCACTCGCACACCCCATCGGGCGATGGGCGACGACAAAGTTCTCTTCACTGCTCGGTCCGTCCCGCGTCCGGCGGTCACGAGTCGGCTGGTAAGGGCATCGGTCCGCGTGGAACGCTGGTCGCACAGTCTATTCGATGCCCCTGGCGTCGACCAGTGTCGGCTTTCAGCGGCTCTTCAGGTGATCCGGCGAAGAGTGCAGAGATGGTTGCCGCAGGTACCGTCGCCGAGTGCATCCTCGAGGCCGCACGTGAGCACGGAATCAGCGCGGTGTTCGGGGTCCACGGCGCCAACATCGAGGACGTGTACGCCACCGGAGCGGTGATCGGCATGCCGATGGTGGTTGCCAAACACGAGTTCGCGGCGGGCGCGATGGCCGACGGGGTGGCGCGGATGACCGGGCGGCCGGGCATGGTCGTGACCACATCCGGCGGGGGCGCGCTGAATGTGGTTGCCGCGCTGGCGGAATCCTACGACAGCCGGGTTCCGGTACTCGCGGTGATCGGTGCACCCCCGACACCACTGACCGGGCGCGGTGCCTTCCAGGACATGCTCGATCCCCCCGACACCATCGATCTCACCGCCGTCCTCGGCGGCATCACCGGATACTGTGCGGTGGTGCGCTCGGCGGCCGACCTCGGGTCCGCACTCGCCCAGTCGTTCGCCGCGCTGCGCCGCGGCCTGCCCGCCGCCCTGATCGTGCCGAAAGACGTTCAGACGCAGCCGTATGACGGAGCGGCCGGCGCCACCGGGACAGCTGCCGATTCGGCGGAGCAGGCGTCTGCTTCCCTCGACACCCTGGCCACGTTCCTCGCCGAGCGCGTCACCGCAGGCGCACACACGTGTGTGTGGGTCGGCGACGAGGTGTCGCGCTCCCATGCGGGCGAGACCGTCAGCGCGATCGCGACGATGCTCGGTGCCACGATCGTCGCCGCTCCCGGTGGCGCCGATGCCGTCACCGACCTCACCACGCACGCAGGGGTCACCGGGGTGATGGGCCATCCGTCGGCACGGCAGGCCCTCGCCGACGCCGACGTGTGTCTGGCGCTCGGCACTCGGATGACGGTCACCGATCGTGGTGGCCTCGACGACCTGCTCGACGGTATCGAGCTGTATCACGTTGGCGAACAGCCTCCTCGGTATCCCAGCAAGACCGTCGCGGTCACCTCGATCGCCACGGCGCTCATCCATCTCGCGGAGTCCGCGTCCCTGCGTCGGCTCCCGCCGCGTCGCCCGCCGCGTGCGGTTGTCGAATACCTGACGACACCGCCGGCCCCCGATCCGCATCTGCCGGGCCTACCGGCACTCATGACGGAGATCGACGCACACCTACCCCACGATGCGCACGTCTTCGCCGACGCAGGCAACGCCGGAGCCGCTGCGTTACACCATCTGACGCCGCGCCGCTCCGGCCGCTTCACCGTCGCCCTCGGCATGGGCGGCATGGGATACGCGATCGCGGCGGGGATCGGGGCCGCCATCGACGATCCGTCCCGGCGAAGCGTGGTGATCGCCGGCGACGGTGCGTTCTTCATGCACGGCATGGAGTTTCACACCGCCGTGGAGCACGACGCCCCGGTCACCCTGATCGTCCTCAACAACAACGCCCACGGCATGTGTGTGACGCGGGAGAATCTGTACTTTCCGGAGACGGTCGGTGTCAACCGATTTCGCACGTCGGATATCGCCGGCGCCGTGTCGGCGCTGTATATCGGCGTGACGGTCCGCCATCCCCACGATGCGGCCGGCACGAGCGCCGCCTGCGCGGCGCTCTTCGCCGAGCGCGGACCCAATTGTCTTGTCGTCGAATGCCACAGCGATGAGGTTCCACCGTTCGCTCCCTTCCTGCCCCGAGAGGACTCCGCATGACCAGTCAGCCCGCCCCGCTCGCCGACCTCGGGGACCGCATCGCCGATATCGACGGGCTCATCCGCGTCGAGAGCCACCCCCGCACGGTGGCGACCCCGATCATCGTCGACATGCTGCGCTCGGTGTACCCGCACGACAAGATCTTCGGGCAGTTCTGCCCGATCCAGGGGTACGTGGACGCACCGCCCCGCGAGCTGTTCTCCTGGCTCTCCGACACCCGCTCGCTGGAGGAATGGACCTACAGTCTGCGCGGATTCACCGAAACCGACGAACCCGGCCTGTGGGTCGCCCAGGACCGGCTCGGTGACAACACCGACATCTACACCCGCACCATCTCCGACCCGAATGCGATGACCGTCGACTACCACTGTGCATGGGATCAGGGCGAACACCTGTGGATGATCTACCTGATGCGGGTCGTCGATGCGCAGGTGGTGTTGAATCGTCCGGGTTCGGTGGTGCTGTGGAACAACTGCCGGCATCCCTTCTACGACGAGAATCCCTACCCCGACACCGCGCCGCCCGATCGCCCGGTATGGGTCGGCGATTTCTGGGAGATGTTCTCTGCCGGACACCAACTCGAGCTCGACAATCTCACGGCGATCGCCGAGTTCCGCCACCACAACAACCTGCCCCTCACCCCGGAATGGATGACGTCATGACCGCCTCGACCAGACTTGATCCGACCCGCTCACCGGTGGTCCTGCGTGATCTCGCAGCCTATCTCCCCGACAACCGGGTCCCGGCCGACTATTTCGCCCGGTACGCCGCCGACGACGACCTTGCGGGCAACGTGATGTTCGCGGCACCCGCTTTTCGCCATCACGCCGCCGACGGTGAGACGTCGGCGGACATGATGGTCTCGGCGGCAGGCGTTCTCACCGATCGCCACGGGTCCGAGTACCTCGATGAGGTGAGCATCGTACTCACCCACAGTCAGCTGCCCGAGGTCCCGGTGCGGGGGTGTGGTGGCGAGTTGGCGCATCGGCTGGGATTGCGGCCCCGGACCGTCCTCGACGTCCACAACGCGGGGTGTGCGGCGTTCATGCACATGATCGACATCGCCGGTTCGTTGCTTCGCGCCGGCGGTGGTGGAGCGGCGTTGATCGCGCTCGCACAGAACAGTGCGGCACAGATCTTCACCCAGGAGCAGGTGCGGGGCAAAGCCCAGGCCGCCATCCCCGGCGATGGTTCGGCCGCAGCACTGTTGACCCTCGGTGACGACGGGTCGCCGATTCTCGGGTCGGCCGCCCACTCCTTCGGTGAGTACTCGGCGGACATGGCGTCGGTGTCGTCTCCTTCTCGCAAATACTGGGAGGCCGGACCCGGACAAATCCACATCGGCTTCACCGAGTCGCGCATCACCAAGGTGCTCGCGCGCGGCAACCGCATGGTCCCCGAGGTGGCGATCGAGGTGGCCGATGCGATCGGTATCGCTCCGTCGGCGCTGGATTGGTTCATCACCAATCAGCCCAATCGAATCTTCTTGCGCAACTGGCGCGAAGCGCTCGAACTCCCCGCCGAGCGTCACCCCGACACCTTCGACGAGTGCGGCAACCTGTTCGCGGTCGGTGTTCCCACCACACTCGACACCGCGATCGACGACGGACGTGTCCGACCCGGCGACGTGGTGATGATGTCGGCGTTCGCCCACGCCGGCGACTTCGCTGCGGCCACCGCCATCCGCTGGGCCGGCAGACGATGACCCGTCACCTGCGCCCGGCTCCCGACCCACCCCTTCAAATCTCATCACAGAGATCTGCTGCACCGCAACGAGTCCGGCTCGATCTCAACGAATCCGCATACGGGCCGCTGCCGAGCCTGGCGCGCGCCCTGACCGATGCGGTGCCCTCGCTCAACCGCTATCCCGAGTTCCTGCCGCACCGCACGCGCCGCACCATCGCCGGACATCTCGGCGTCGACGACGACGCGGTGACGGTGGGTCCGGGTGCCACCGGCGTGCTCGCCGCCGCGCTGCACTGCGCCGTGCGACATGGTGCTCGACGCGGCGTATCGTCACCCGAATTGCTGACGCCGATACCCACGTTCGGTGGCTACCCGATTCTCGCCGGCAGCCTCGGGCTACGGCTCCGCGGCGTGTCCCTCGACGTGCGCGGTCGCCCCGATCTGCAGAAACTGTACGAGCGGGTCGGCCCCGAGACCGTCGCGGTCGCAGTGTGTTCACCGCACAATCCGACCGGCGCGGTACTCGATTGCTCGGAATTACTCGACTTCTGTACCGCGCTACCCGACGACGTGACCGTGATCATCGATCAGGCCTATCTCGAATTCTCGGATACCGCACCGGATCTCGCAGAGCTGCTCGCGGCACATTCACGTGTCGTCGCGGTCCGGACCTTCAGCAAGGCCCATGGCCTTGCCGGATTGCGCGTCGGGTATGGGGTGGGACCGATTCCGTTGATCGACGAATTACGTTCTCACGAAGTGCCTTTCGCCGTCGGATCGCTCGCCGAACTCGCGGTTCCACTGACCCTGGACTTGTCCGACGAGTTGTCGGAGCGGGTGCGGCGGATGCGGATCGAACGCAGATATCTCGCCACCAGACTACGAGCCGTAGGCGCCAACGCGTTACCCAGTCAGGCCAACTTCTTGTTCCTGCCCGGCGCCGAGGGTGTCGCTCTCGGCGAGATCCTCGGCGCGTGCGGCATTTCGGTCACACCGTATCGGCCACACGGTCTGCGGATCACCATCGGCGATCGGTACGACACCGAGCGCGTGATCCGAACCCTGGAAACGGTGGCGGCCTCGGCGTGACACGCACGCGCGTGCCCGGTTGGTCTGACTCGCGCGCGAAGACCACCGGCTCCCCTACGCTGGGACGGTGCGCATCCTGGAGCAGACCGCCGAGAAGTGGCGTCGTTTCCGCGGGTCGCGTTTCCTCCCGGCGACCGTGGTCACCCTGCTGTGCAGTGTGGCGGTAGCCCTGTTCGTCGGTTCCTACACGTACGCGACGGCCAATCCCCGGCCGGAGACCATCCCGATCGCCATCGTCGGCAGCCTTCCGACCGCACAGTCACGAATGCTCGAGAGTGATCTCGAGGACGCGATCGGCAGCTCGCTCGACATCACCTCTGTGGCCGACCGGGCGAGCGGCGCCGAGCAACTGGCCGAGCAACGGGTGTTCGCGATCGTGGAGATCTCGACGCCGAATCGGCTGATGACCCTTGATATCTCGAGTGCATCGGGTCAGGCGGTGGCATCACTGCTCACCGATACCCTTCCGCCCGCCGCACAGCGGGCCGGGTACACGGTCACGGTTCGGGACCTGCATCCGTTGCAGGACGGCGACCCGCATGGTCTGACGGTCTTCTACATGACGATCGCGGCGGTCGTCGTCGGATTCGTCGGCGCCATCCAGCTCGGTGTACACGCGGCCGCGCTGAAACCCTGGGAGCGCATCGGATTCACGGGCGCCTACTCTCTTCTGGGCGGGCTGTTGGTGACCTTCACCGTCGACCGGGTGGTGGCCACGCTCGATCTGCCGTTCTTCGAGGCCTGGTTCATCGTGGCGTTCACCATGTTCACGTGCGGCATGATCTTCACGATGTTCAGTTCGCTGATGGGCCGGTGGGCGATCCTGCCGACCTGGGCGGTGATGATCCTGCTCGGCAACCCGTCGTCGGGCGGTTCGGTGGCGTGGCCGCTGCTGCCGCGCATCCTGGCGAGCATCGGTGGGTGGCTTCCGCCGGGTTCGACGGTCAGTGCCTTGCACACCGCCATCTACTTTCCCCATCACCAGCACGCGGCACCCTTCGTGGTGCTCACGGCGTGGACCGTGTTGAGCACCGCAGTCTATCTGGTCCAACAACGCCGCTCCCTTGCTGTGGTGACCGCCGCGTCCGCCGACGCCGCGGCCTGACGGCCGGTCACCCCGAGCGGATTCACCGGATCGCCGAAACCAGCTGTGGGTATCGGCTTTTCAGCGATTCTTCAGCGGACGAGCGCAACACTTCTGGCCCATGGACACGATCAATGGCATCCCTGCTCATCCCCTGTTCGTTCACCTCGCGGTCGTGGCGATTCCGCTCGCCGCACTACTCGCCGGCGCCAGCGCGGTCTGGCCGAGCGCTCGCCGCCGTCTCGGCATCCTGCCGCCACTCGTCGTCACGATCGCCGTCGTCGTGACCCCGCTGACCACCTCGGCGGGCGAAGCCTTGCAGAAACGTGTCGCCGCCAACCCCGATCTCCTCCGCCATGCCGAGCTCGGCGATCAGATGATCGCTTGGGTGGCAACACTGTTCGCGCTCACCGTGCTGTGGTGGGCGGCGCATGACGAGCGCATCCTGGCCCGTGTGCCGTGGCGGCCGTCGGCTCGGGTCATCCGGATGACGACGGTCATCCTGGCGGCGGCGACCGTCGTCGTCGCCGTCGGCACGCTCGTGATGGTGGTCCTGGTGGGCGACGCCGGCGCCCGGTCGGTGTGGGTGGACTGAGCACCAGGCGGTTCACCGCCAACGCAACGCCCGCACCGGACACAGCCGGATCGCGGTCGCACCGAGGTCGGCGTCGACGTGCTCGTCGTGCACGACGGGGTATCCCCACTCGTCCGAGGTGAAGGCCGGCGCCAGCAGCTCCGAACAGATCCCGCGCCCCTCGCAGGCGATCCGGTCCACGGCGAGCCGGGCATCGGTATCTGGTGCGGCGACTCCGGCGAGACGATCACGGATCGACATCACGCGACCTCGCCATCGGTGGTGGTCGAGAACGCGGCGGGCGCCGGTAGACGGTGACCGGCCACTCGCAACGCGGATTCGACGAACCCGGCCACACCGTCGGGATGGCGGCATGCCCCGCGCCCGTGCAGCAACGACAGTCGCCGGGCGAGCAGTCGGCGGTCCGCGACGGTTCCGCGACCTTCGATCACCCGGTGCACGACCTCGGCCAGTGCGGGTAGACCGAACACGCAGGGACCGCACTGTCCCGCGGAGTCGCCGATCGCCCGTGCCACCACACCGGCCACCAACTCCCAGATGTTCGTGTGGGCGGGAACCGCATGGACGATCGCCGGACCGACTCCCAGACCGTGCGGACGCAGACCTGCGCGTGACCATCGCACCGTCTGCGCCGCCTGAGTCGGGATCAGACCACCGCCGACTCCGTTGAGCCACAGGAACTCCGAAGGCCCCGTCGGCCCGCCCGCCAGATCGAGTAGGTGGGCGAGGCTCACCCCGGCCGCCGTCTCGTACACACCCGGGCGACGGACCGCGCCACCGATGGTGACCAGCCGAGGCCCCGGTTCGTCGTCGGTACCGTACGACCGGAACCACTCCGGTCCACGACGCGCAATCTGCTCGATACGCCATACCGTTTCGGCGTTGAGCACCACGGTGGGGGCGATCGGACGGCCGGCGGCGTCGCGAGCGCCGGAGGTGATCGGCGCGAATCGCATGAGGGGCTGTGCGGGGCCACCGGCGGCGAGTGATGCCAACGACGATTCCTCGGAGGCCACATAGCGATTGGGCACCTCAAGCCACCTCGCTCCGGCGGCCTGCAGCCGGGCGAGTGTATCCGATCCTCGGTGAGCGGCGATCAACGTGTTGTCCGCGGCAATGCGGTGCGCGGCCGCGTGCACCTCGTCGAGATGTCGCGCGATCACCGCGCCGTCCTTGGCCGCCTCCGGCTCCCCATCACAGGCGTTGATCACCACCACGGCGTTGCGTTCCTGTGCGGCACGCAGTTTGACCGCTGTCGGGAAACCCGCGCCGCCGCGACCGCCGAGCCCTGCGCGGGACACCAGGTCGATGAGATCGGTCATGTCCACTCCCGCATCGGAATCGCCGATCGTGACGGTCGGCTGTGCGCTGTCAGCGCGGGTTTCAACAGGCGCCACACCACGGCCAGCGCGGCGAGCACCGTGGCGCCGATGGTGATCCCGGTGAGCACCGGGGTATCGGAGGCCGCCATCAGGAGTCCGTGGGTGAGTGCGCACACCGCCACCGCATAGGTGGCCCAGTGGATGGAGCGCCACCACCGTTCGGGAATTCGGTACCGCAGAACCGAACTCACGATCACGGCGAGTGCGAGGTCGGCGGCAACGGTTCCGAACGCCACGTCCATCCGCTGATAACCCGACGCCAGCGGCACCAGCGTGGCCCACCAGCCGACATGCACATAGGTGTCGAGGACCGCGGTGAGCACGTGCACCCCGAGGAACACGATGGCCGCCATCGCAAGTGCACGATGCACCGCGGTCACGACCGTCGTCGTGCGCGCCGACCGGATGCCATTGCCCGCGGTGAGTACGCCGAGTACGAGCACACCGGTGAACATCAGCAGGGTGATCACCCCGGCGGCTCGCGAGAAGTACCACAACCAGGTGCTGTCCATCAGATCGCCTCACCGGTCGAGGTCTCCGGCGGCCATCCGGCGACCCGATACTCGTGACCGTCGTGGTCGACGAGAAGTGCCGGTATTCTCCTGCGCGTCAACCACTCCGGTGCGTCGTCCGCGGCGATCACCGCTGCCGTCGAGGCAGCGTTGGCGAGGACGGTGTCCGCGGCCATACATGTGACCTGCGCCCACGGGGTTCGCGCCGGTGTGCCGGTGCGGGGATCGATGATGTGGTGCACGATCCGTGCGCCACGCCGCCAGGTCCGCACGCGAGTGGACGAGGTGGCGAAGGCCTGATTGGCATGGACACGCACCGTCTGTCGGGTGCGGCCGGTCCAGTCACGCACGCCGATCCGCCATCCGTCGCGCGGAGGTGTTCCGGCACAGCCGATGTCGCCGCCGAGATCGACCAGCACGCCGACACCGACGTACTCGGCGATCCGATTCGCACTTCGTTGCGCGGCATGGGCCTTGGCGCTGGACCCGAGGTCGAGCATCGTGCCCGCCGGCAGGGTGAGTCGACATCCGGTGAGCCTGATGCGGGGTGCCGGAATGGACTGGGGGCGAACGGGTTCCGTCGTGGGCTCTCTACCGCGCACCACGTCGAGGTCGACGTCATATCCAGCGGCCACCAGGGCAGCACCGGTCGCGGGACTCACCAGGCCGTCGGTCAGGTTCTCCACGCGCTGCGCGACGGTGAGGAGTTCGGCCAGTTCGGGTGACACGGTCACCGTCAGCTGTTCGCGCCCACAGCCTGCCCCCGCCGCTGCCAGACCGTTGGTGCGAGACAGTTCGGATTCGGGACGAAACCGCGAGGCGACCAGGTCGAGCTCTGCGAGCGCGACGACGAGGAACTCGCGTGCCTGCGGCAGGGCCGCCGGCTCGGTCACGACCACCCGTACGTCGGTGCCGATCGCGCGCAGCGATGTCGCGTACACCGGCGGTCCGACGTCGGTGGTGGCGGTCATGACGCACCCGTGTGTGCGTGCGGGGCGCTCTCGGTGGTCTGCGCGGGAGCGGTCGGCGTCCACCCCGATCCGTCGTTGTCACCGGTGTCCGGTGACGACGACGTGGTCGGGGCGGTGGTGCCGGTCGGGGCGGTGGTGACGGTCGAGGTGGTCGCGGCGTGCGAATCGCCGCTCAAGGCCAGTCCGCCGGCGATGGCGCCGGTGGCGACGACTGCACCGGCGCACACCCCGGCGGTGATCCAGCGGGCATGGACAAGGGGTGGTGGGGTGGGCACGGGCAACTCCTGGCACCGCCGGGTCGTTCACCGTGATCGACAGGTCACCGGCGGTCATCCACTCATTGTGCGAAGCGTTGCTGAAGGGTCGCTGAATGCGACGTTCCAGCTTGCTGTCCTCCCCGGCCTCTCGGTCCCACGGTCAGTCGGCGGTCGGCGACGCCTGGTCGTTGTCCTGCATGGCGCCCCAGCCGTACCACCGCTGCACGGCCATCACCGCAGTCGTCCGGGGCCGCTCATGGTCGGGGTACGGCTGTCCACCGTAGTGCCGGGAGATGCGGTCGATGTCGGTGAACCCGTCATCGGCGCGGAAGTCGACGACCTCGCCGATCAACGTCACGTGCGTGTACCAGCTGTCTTCCGCGAGGACTGTCAACGTGACCCGCGGGTCGTTGCGCAGATGCCGCAATCGGACGCGTTCGTCGTCCATGTTGAGCAGCACATGGTCGCCGTCGAGGAGGTACCACGTGGCCGCCGACACGGGTGCGCCGTCGGATCGGACGGTCGCCATGACCGCGGGGTTGGCCTTGGCCAACAGCTCGCGGGCGGACTCGGGAAGCGGTGGACGGGACATCTGATCTCCTCGGAGTGGTTGGTGTCATGGTGGGAGCGGTCAGCCGGGATCGACCCCCACCAATTGTGCCGACGCCGACCACAACCCGTCGATCAGTTGCTGGTCGTGAGCCTGACGGTTCTCGGGTCCCTTGGCTTTGTGCCGATGAAAGTACACCCCGTTGATGTCCGGGTCGGGGCCGCGGCGGGCCAACTCGATCAGCGGTTGCGCACCCTTGTCGGGCGTGATGGTCCCGATGTGGCGCAGCGGCGTGCGATACAGGAGTCCGACGACCGCCGAGTCACGACCGAAACTCGTCGCCGCGGGACCGGGATGTACTGCGGCGGAGACGATCCCGTCGTCACTCCAGCGTTGGGCGATGCCACGGGTGAACAGGATGTTCATCAGCTTCGCGGTGCCGTAACAGCGCAGGCCGATGGGGCGTCGGCGTCGGTGGTCCAGATCGGAGAGATCGACGTGACCCGCCAGGTTGCCGACGCTGGCGGTGTTGACCACCAGGCAGGCGCCCGGCGCCGCCAGCCGATCGCGGAGCAGGTTGGTGAGCAGAAACGGTGCGAGATGGTTGATCTGGAAGTTGGGTTCGTGCCCGTCGGGCGTGGGGTGCCGTGGATCGAAGGTACCGCCGGCGTTGTTGAGCAATACGTCGATGTGGTCGGTGTGCTCGCGGATCCTCTCGGCGAGCCGGCGGACGTCGTCGAGTTCCGCATAGTCCGCGGTGAATCCCACCGCACCGGTGTCGGCGGTGACGGCGTCGAGTTTGTCGGCGGAGCGTCCGACGAGGATCAGGTCGACCTCGGGTGCCGCGAGGGTTCGGGCGGTGACCGCCCCGATGCCGTCACTGGCACCGGTGATCACGATGGTTGTGCGCGGACTCATGGTGGGGCAATCACTTTCGGTGATGAGGATGCCGGATACGGGAGGCGGTCAGCGCGGAGCGTCGCATGCCGGTGCGGGCGCATCCTCGAACAAGGGCTTGCCCAGGGGGATCAGGTAGAGCACGTCGAGCACCACCGGTTCGGTACCGAGGTTTCGACCGATGTGAGTATTCACTTGTCCTGCAGGCTCTTTGATGATGTCGCCGGTGTGGTAGACGACGGGTGCGCAATCGGCGCCCGGGTGGGTGAGCGTGCCGGCCCGCACCAAACCGATCAGTTCTCCGTCGTGATAGTGCCAGCCGGTGCTGCCACCGGGCGCGATGGTGATCTCCCGGACCGCCACATGTACCCCGCGCGGCACGAACGGCAGCAGGCCGGCGGGTATGTCACCTTCGGCCAGGGTCACCGCCGTGACCCCGGTCGACGGCGTCGCGTGCGCTGCTGCGGGCGTCATCGCCCCGAGCGTGGCGAACGCGGCGAGGACGACCAGGACGCGCGTGAGTGACCTCATGTACGGACCGTACCCGGACACAATCGGCAGCGGGAGCGATTGACGGGGCCGATGCGCGACCACCGGCCCTGTCCTCGTACGCACCGGTGCCTACCATCGCTGGAGAAGCGACCATCACCGCCCAACGGAGGACCACGATGCCGAGCACGCCCGAGAACTTCACCGCCCTGCTGGCCACCGAGGCCGACGGGGAGATCTCCCTCGACCGAACCACGTTGTCCGCGAAAGATCTTCCCGACGGCGAGGTGACGATCGCCGTGCACTACTCGGGCGTCAACTACAAGGACGCGCTCGCGGTGACCCCGCGCGGCGGGGTGGTCCGCACGTATCCGATCGTCCCGGGGATCGACGTCGCCGGGGAGGTCGTGGCCTCCGATCACCCCGATTTCGCCCCCGGTGATCGGGTCGTCGCGCACGGCGGACCGATCGGCACCGAGGCCAGCGGCGGTTACGCCGACTATGCGCGCGTACCCGCCGCGCAGGTGGTTGCGCTGCGGTCACTGAGCACCCGCGAGGCCGCCGCCATCGGGACCGCGGGCTTCACCGCGGCGATGAGCGTCGCCGCGCTGCTCGATCACGGTGTGCGCCCGGACGACGGACCGGTGCTCGTCACCGGCGCCTCCGGCGGTGTCGGCGCGGTGAGCGTCGATCTTCTCGCCGGGGCCGGCTTCACCGTCACCGCGTCGAGCGGCAAACCCGACGCCGCACCCCTGTTGCGCGAACTCGGGGCCACCGAGGTCATCGGACGGCTCGTCGACGAGGAGACGAAGATCCGGCCGCTCGGCAAGTCGGTGTGGGCAGGTGCGGTCGACTGCGTCGGCGGCAAGACCCTGGCGTACGTCCTGAGCACCATGAACCACAGTGGCGCGGTCGCCGCGAGCGGCCTCACCGGCGGTGCGGACCTGCCGACCACGGTGATGCCGTTCATCCTCCGCGGGGTCGCACTACTCGGAATCGACTCGGTGCTCATCGGCGCGGAGCTGCGCCGGTCGATCTGGTCACGCATCGAAAGCGATTTGCGCCCATCGCATCTCGACCGCGTCATCAGCGAGATCGGTCTCGACGACCTGCCCGCGGCGCTCGAGCAGATCAAGGCCGGCAAGCTCACCGGCCGCACCGTCGTGCGGGTCCTCGGCGACGACTGACACCGGCGGCGACTGACACCGGCGGCGAAAGCCCGCGTCACGGGGGCGGGGTACCCGCCAGATCCACGCTCTCGACGCGCGCCCCACCCAGCGCTTTCGCCCGATACATCGCCTCGTCCGCGGCGGCCAGTAGACGCCAGGCGGTCGAGGCGTCCATCTCCTGCGGTGCCCGGATAGACACGGACGCCACCCCGATGCTGAGGCCGACCGGCGCGATCCCGGGAACCGTGACGCGCACCGGCATGAGTGCTGTCGTCGCATCCAGTTCGTATGCGGCGTCGAGGGCGAGGTACACTGCGAACTCCTCACCGCCGTTACGCGCGACGGTCCCGGCATCTCCGACGGCCTCGACGAGCGCCTGCGCCACGGCTACCAGCACTCGGTCACCGGTATCGTGGCCGTACTCGTCGTTGACCGACTTGAAGTAGTCGACGTCGATGACCATCGCGCCGAGGACGCCACGGGGCTGCGTCCGGGACACGGATTCGACGTATCGGTCGAGGCCACGGCGGTTGGCAATGCGGGTCAGTGCGTCGACCTCCGACAGTCGGGCGCGACGCCGTTGGGAGGCCCACACGATCTGGATGGTCATCGGTAGGCCGAGTACACCGGCGATCACCACGTCGGTGCGGGCGATGACGGTCGGCCAGTTCATGCCGTCGCGCACCGAGAGCGCCGCCATCAGCAAGATGAACCCGAGGACGAAGACAACGTGGATGCGCATCCACGAACGCGGCAGATAGAACGTGAAGAACGCCCCGGTCACGGCAAACAGGACACACCCCACCAGCGCCTCACCCGGATCGGCGAAAGTGATCAACACCGATGCGGTCCCGACGTCCGCCCAGATCCCGAAGGCTCGTGCGGCCACGCCGTGTGTCATGACGTCGCTGACAAACCAGACCATCGCCACGACGGCATCGGCGACGATGCACGCGATGACCCATGTACGTGCGAGGTCCCCGACCGGCCCGCGCGTCGGATCGAGCAGCGTCACCGCCGCCACCACCGCGAAGTTCAGCGTCGACAAACCCACCGTCGTGCGCGTGATCCTCTGGAGTGTGGAACTCACCGTCTCCCCGTCGGCCTGATGATGGGCTAGACGATAGCGAACCACCAATGTGCGGACGTATAGACGACTTTATTCACAGCGTGAGGACCGTCACGGGGTGGCTGTGGAGTACCTGTGCGATGTCCGCAGAGGTTGATCCCGTTCTCGCGCGGCCCGTCCGACGCGTCGTGACGAGAGGACGCCGGCAAGACGTCCGACGATGTACATCGCGGCACAGATCGCGGTGACGAAGAACCCGATCGGCCAATCGGTCTGCACCGACAAGGCGATGGCGGCCCACACCGCACCGACCGACAGCACCACCGAGACCGCGATCGACCGACCCGGGCTGCGGGTGAAGCACCGGGCCGTCGCCGCCGGACCCACGAGCAGGGCGAACATCAGCAGAGCACCGACGATCGGCACACTCATCGTGGTCGCGCATGCCAGCACCAGCGCGATGGCCATCGAGGTGTACCGGGTGTCGACGCCGTGACCGGCCGCCATGTCGGGTAGCACCGAGGCGAGCAGCAGCGGCCGATACACGACGGCCACCGTCAGCACACACAGCGCACCGAGAACCACCATCGGGACAATGGCGATCGTCGACACTCCGAGGATCTGCCCGAACAGCAGGGCATACACCTGCGACGAGTACTGGTCGCCGCGGCTGAGGAAGAACTCACCGAGACCCAACATGAGCACGAGGCCCAGCGCCGTCGCCACGTCACGTCGGGCGCGCGCCCCCAGCGCGGAGATCGTCATCGCACCGGCGGTGGCGGCGACACCCAGACCGAGAAGGGGATTGGCGCCCACCAAGACCGCGGCCGCGGCGCCGGCGAAGGCACCGTGCGGAACGGCATGCGCCAGAAACGAATCCCCGCGCAGGACGACGAAGAACCCCACCACACCCGCGATGATCCCGACCAGGGTACCGGCGATCCAGGCATTGATCAGAAACGGCTCGAACATCAGCTCGGCACCGGTATTGCGATGGTGACGTGGCGTCGGCGGCCGGCCGACAGCACGCGCGCGAGGAGATAGGCGAGGAACACCAGTGTCACGATGCAGAAGCTGACCGGCCAATTGCCGTGCGTACCAGCCCAATAGTGGCTCTCATAGGAGAGCAGACAGCCCAGCCAGGTGGCGGCCACGCCGAGAACGACCGAGAGCAGGATCGCGGTGGAGAACCGCCGGGTCACCAAAAGCGCGGTGGCCGGTGGCCCGATGAGCAGCGCGGTGGACAGGATGACGCCGATCGTCAGCGACGACAACTCCACCGCCAGGGCCAAGGCGATCAGGAAGGCGCAGCCGGACAACCGAACTCGCACGCCGGCGGCGGTGGCGAGGTCATGGTCGACGAGGTCGAGTTGCAGCCACCGGTACATGGCTGCCACCAGGGCGAGTGCGACGAGGCCGAGGGCGACGACGACCGGCACCAGTGCCCGATCGATGACGAACAGCGATCCGAACAGCACCGACACCGTGGCGTCGTGTGACGCACCGGAACCATTGGTGGTCGCCAGATACAACAGCAGCGAGGTCAGGCCCAGACCGAGCCCGAGGATCACCCCGGTGGCCACGTCACGACCCTGGATGCGGCGAATCCCGATGACCTCCATCAGGAGTGCCGCGAGCACGCCGGCCCCCACGAATCCCCACAGCTGGCTGATACCGAGGAGGAACGACGCCGAACCGCCGACGGCGCCGAGGTCGGCGAGCGCGTGACCGGCGAAGGACTGCCCGCGCACGACGGTGAAGACGCCCACGACGGCGGCGACCGCGGCGACGAAGCCACCCACCAGCAGTGCGGTCTGGACCGATTCGGTGACGAAGAATCCGGTGAGCCACTCGTCGCTACTCATGCGGCCCCTAGACCCCGAGCTCGTCGGGTGCGACGAGCCCGGGCGAGGACATCCGATCGTCGGCGAGCACGAGGACTCGCCCGTCGGTGCGGATGACGCGGATGGGCCGTCCGTAGAGTCCGCTGAGCACCTCGGTGGTGATCACCTCGCCGGGGCGGCCGTCGACGGCCTTGCCGCCGGCGAGGTAGACGACGCGATCCATCACCGGCAGGAGCACATTGATGTCGTGGGCGGTCATGACGATGCTGACCCCCGTGGTGCGGCGCAGGGTGTCGAGGAGGTCGACGATGTCCGAGGCGCTGCCGGGGTCGAGGCCCGCCAACGGTTCGTCGAGGAGTAACAGTTGCGGTTTCCGGATCAACGCGTGCGCGAGCAGGACGCGTTGCTGTTGTCCCCCGGAGAGCTCGCCGATGCGCTTGTCGGCGAAAGCCTGCGCGTCCACCGCCTCGAGCGCCTCGTCGACGACGGGCCGTAACCTTCTGCGCCGCAGCGGTATACCGAGTCGTCCGCCGTCGATGCCGAGGGCCACGATGTCGCGGGCACGCAGCGGGGTGTCGGCATCGACGCCGACCTTCTGCGGGAGGTACCCGATTCCGCCGCGCGAGGGCCGATGCACCTGCCCGGAGTTCGGCCGAAGCACTCCGAGCAGCACGCGCAGCAGCGTCGTCTTCCCGGCACCGTTGGCGCCGATCAGTCCCACGAACTCTCCCGGCGCCACCTCGACGGAGACGTCGTCGAGCACCGGTTGGCCGCCAAGGCTCACCCGGATGTTGTGCGCGGCGAGAACGATCGAGTCCGCGGGACCTCCCACCTGCTCAGAGTTTCTCGGTCGAGGTGCCGTCGGTGACGGCCTTGGACATGGCGTCGAGTTCGGCGGTCATCCAGCGCTGGTAGGTGTAGCCGGTGGGCATCGTCTCGTACACGCCGACCACCGGGATGCCGTGTGACTTGGACAGCGCCAGGTACTTGCTGGTGGTGTCGTCTGTGACCTGCTGGTTGTAGAGGAAGACCTTGACCTGCTTGCCGTTCAGCAGCGAGTCCTGCAGCGTCGAGTCCTGGGGCGACGGATCGGTGTCGTTCATGATCGCCGCCTGCAGCGTCCAGGGGGTCTTGATATCGGTGCCTGCCGCCTGCAACAAGTAGTCGGCGACCGGCTCGGTGACGGCAACCGGTGTCGCGGGATGGGTCTTGGCAAAGCTCGCCAGCGCGGTCAGCCAGGGCTGCAGCGAGGCGGTGAACGCCGCCGCGTTCTTCTCGAACTCGTCCTTGTGGGCGGGTTGCAGCGTGCCGAGATCATCGGCGATGGCCTTGGCCACCGCGGGCATCGTCTTGGGGTCGTACCACAGGTGCGGATTGGGGGTGGAGTCGGGCAGTCCGAGCACTTGTTGGGCCACAACGACTTTACGCCCGTTGACCGGAGACGCCTGCTCGAGCTTGGACATGAAGTCGTCGTAGCCGAGCCCGTTCTGTACGACCAGGGTGGCGTCGCGGAGCTCTTTGGCCACCGACGGGCTCGCCTCGTAGGTGTGCGGGTCGGTGTTGGGATCGCTCATGATCGCCGAGACCGATACGTAGTGCCCGCCGACCTGCGAGAGCACATCGGCGTACTCGTTCTCCGCCGCCACGGCGTGGATCGTCGAGTCGTCGGTCCCGCTCGACGAACTCGAACATCCTGCGATACCGATCACCACCGCCGCGGCAGCCACCGCCGCCACCGCCATTCTGCTGATGCGCACTCTCGATCCGTCCCGGGCTTCACGCCCTACTGGCAACGACAACCATTAACACGAGGAGGGTACGACGCGAACCGAGCGGCAGCTACCCCGTCGGGCGATTTGCGAAGAAGATCGTCTATCGGGCGATAAGTACCAGATGCGCTGGCGCGCATGAATTTTCACCGGGGATTCGGACCCGGGCCGGGGCTCGGCGGGCGGTCGTCGTCGATCCAGACGGCCTTAGGGACGCCATAGTGCCTCCCATCGTCTGCGCAATCACCGCATCATGGGCGATTACGGCTTTTCCGGTGGCGTGCGCTGCGAGTATGCGAGCGCGGCCATATGTGGAGCACAATGGATGGTGCAGGCAATCGATCAGAGCCGCGCCACTCCCCCGACATCCCCCGGGTTGCGGCGTGCGCTCGGGAAGGACACCCGTGACGACAACCGTCAACGCCTACATCGCCACCGCACCCGACCAGCCGCTGTCGAAGACCACCATCGAACGTCGGGACCTCGCGCCGCGCGACGTCCTCATCGACATCGCCTACGCGGGCATCTGCCACTCCGACATCCACACCGCCCGCAACGAATGGGGCGGCACCACCTACCCGGTGGTGCCCGGCCACGAGATCACCGGCACCGTCTCCGCGGTCGGTTCCGAGGTCACCCGGCACAAGGTCGGCGACCGCGTCGGCGTCGGCTGCTTCGTCCAGTCCTGCGGCGAGTGCGGCCCCTGCAAGGACGGCGACGAGCAGTACTGCGTGAAAGGTGCTGTGGGAACCTACAACTCCACCACCTACGAGGGCGAATTCACCCACGGCGGCTATTCACAGCAGGTCGTGGTGACCGAGGACTTCGTGCTGCGGATTCCCGACGGCCTGGAGCTGGACGTCGCCACTCCCCTTCTGTGTGCGGGCATCACGCTGTACTCGCCGTTGAAGCATTGGGGCGCCGGGCCGGGCAAGAAGGTCGCCATCATCGGCATGGGCGGGCTCGGGCACGTGGGCGTCAAGATCGCCCACGCCCTCGGCGCCGAGGTGACCGTGCTCAGCCAGTCGATGCGAAAAGAGGAGGACGGCAAGCGGTTCGGTGCAGATCACTATTACGCGACCAGTGACGAGTCGACCTTCCGCACGCTGCGCAACGAGTTCGATCTGATCCTGAACACGGTGTCGGTGAACCTCGACCTCAACCAGTACCTCTCGTTGCTCGCGGTCAACGGCACCTTCGTCGAACTCGGACTGCCCGAACATCCCCTGCAGCTCAAGGCATTCCCGCTGCTGAACAATCGGCGCTCGCTGGCCGGGTCGATGGTCGGCGGGATCGCCCCGACCCAGGAGATGCTCGACTTCTGCGCCGAGCACGGCATCGGCGCAGAGATCGAGACGATCAGCGCCGACGGGATCAACGAGGCATACGATCGCGTCGTCGACAGCGACGTGCGCTACCGCTTCGTCATCGACGCGGCGACCTTGGCCGACTGATCTGCCGCATCGCGACCGCGTAAGGGAAACAACTGCGGGGCACCGGTTCACACCGGTGCCCCGCAGTTGTCGTACCAGGAATTCTTGTTCGGTGCGCCGCCGGTCAGAGTACTTTGTCGATGTCGTCGGTGAGCTTCTCCGGCTTGACCGTCGGCGCGAACCGCGCCACCACCGCACCCGACTTGTCGACGAGGAATTTGGTGAAATTCCATTTGACCCGGCTGCCCAGGATTCCCGACTTCTGTTGGCGCAGCCACTGATACAGCGGATGGGCGTCGTCGCCGTTGACGTCGACCTTGGCGAACATCGGGAAGGTCACGTCGTAGGTCAACGAGCAGAAGTTCTTGATTTCGTCCTCGTCACCGGGCTCCTGGTGGGCGAACTGGTCACACGGGAATCCGAGGACCACCAGCCCCTGGTCGGCGTACTCGCGGTGCAACTTCTCCAGACCCTGGTACTGCGGGGTGAATCCGCATTTGGATGCGGTGTTCACGATGAGCAGCGGATGGCCGCGATAAGTGCTCAGATCGACGGGATTGCCATCGATATCGGTGGCGGTGAAGTCGTAGGCAGTGGTCACGAGATCCCCCGGGGTCGTATGTCGGTGACGTCACATCGAGCGTACGCCCGCCGGTTCATACGGCGATGGCGGTGGCGACACCGTTGTCGGTGACGCCACCGCCATCGATTACCGCGTCGGCGACACGAGCTCCGTGCGCTCAGCGCGAACCGGGCGTGCGCTGCTCACCCGGAGTCGGCCCCTCCTCCGTGTCGGGACCGTCATCGTGGGGCGTGTACGGATACTCGTCGACGCCGGAGTCGTCGGTGACCTCGACGGTCTGTTCCACCCAGTCGGCCTCGTCGGCCTTCGGAATCGGTTCTTGCGCGGGCATGTTCATCACAACCTCCTGCGTTGTCCTCGGTTCCCCGGCCGGCCATGGGTTGCCTCGGCCCGACCGGTTGTCTCAGCCCGATGTTCCGGCCGCGATCGCGTGCGGATCGCTCTTGGTCTCGACGGCGATCTTGCGCGGCTTGGCCTCCTCTGCGAGCGGGATGCTCACATGCAGCACACCGTTATCGTAGGTCGCCGAGATGCGCGCCGGGTCGATGCCGTCGCCCAGGGTGATCTGGCGGCGATAGCTCCCCGAGAACCGCTCACTGGCCAGCCATTGCACTCCGTCGTCGGACGGGGCGCTGCGCTGCGCCGAGAGGGTCAGCACGCCGTTGTCCACGTTGACGTCGATCGATCCGGGATCGGCGCCGGGCATGTCGGCGATCAGCATGTAGTGATCGCCGACCTTGTACAGATCCAGCGGCATGAACCGCGGGGCGCGCTGACTACCGACCATCGAGCCGGTCATCAATCCACGAGCAAGCGCGTCGACATCACTGAACGGATCAAAACGAAGCACAGCACTCACCTCCTGAAGACCAGGCTGCCTGCCACCCTTTGACAGGCAGCTCTCACGCTGTACGGGTCCCAATATAACCCCGCTGCGCGCGCTCGTCTAGCACTCGAAGCAAAAGAGTGCTAATAGTCTTCAACGACGTCGTCATCGATCGTCTCACGGCGAAAAGACAAGGAGGACAGCATGACCGACCGTGAACACGATGCACCCGCCCGCACCGACGTGGTGTGGCCCGAGCCGTCGCCGCTGTCGACCTGGTGGTCGACGGTGATGGCGACGCCGGTGCGCGGCGATCACCGCAACGAGTCGACGAAGACCGCCGCGATGGCCTCCAGTCCGCGCTGATCGTCGGCGGTGAAACGCTCCGGTACCGGGCTGTCGAGGTCGAAGACGCCGATCAACTCGTCGTCGGCGCCGACGAGGGGCACGACGAGTTCCGAGCGGCTCTGCGCGTCGCAGGCGATGTGGTCGGGGACCGCGTGGACATCGGCGACGCGCTGCGTCGTGCGGGTGCGTGCCGCTGCGCCGCACACTCCGCGGTCGAGACCGATACGCACGCAGGCGGGCTTGCCCTGGAACGGCCCGACGACCAGCTCGGTACCGTCGAAGAAGTAGAAGCCGACCCAGTTCAGCTGGGGCAGTGAGTGATACACCAGCGCTGAGATATTGGCCGCGTTGGCGATACGGTCGTGCTCGCCGGCGACAAGGCCTGCTGCGGCCTCGGCGAGCTCGGTGTAGGTGCCGGTCTGGGCGGTCGCGATGTCGAAGCTCATCACTCCATCATGGACTCCGCCCGGATGGTTCCGGGTGATGTTGTACCCGGATGCCGGGCATAAGATCACCCGCGATCCGAACTGAGCGTGCGGGAACGGATGAGCACTTAAGACCCGTTCTGCGGTAGTGTTCGCGGCAACTTGCCATGATTGTCTTCTTCGCCGCATTCCTCGCGCTCATCACCTTCTGGCTGCATCGTCGCCTCGTGCGGGCCACAGCGCTGCCGCGCCCCTGGTCGGTGATCGCCGACGCCCTGCTCGTCGCGTTCTGGGCGTTGGCCGTCGTCGGTATCGCCACCGGGCGCGGACTGAATCCCTCGACCTTTCGTCCCCTGGCGTGGCTCGGGCTGACCTGGCTGGCGACGGTGTTGTACCTGGTGCTCGGGTTGGCGGTGGTCGGTATCGGCGCGTTCATCTGGCGGCTGGTCATCCGGCGGTCATCGAGTGAACTCGCCGAGCCGAGACGCCGGCGCCGCCTGCAGGCGGTCCGCGCGGCGACCGGGGCCGTGGCCGTCACGTCAGTCGCACTCACCGCGTACGGGGTGGTCGAGGCGGCCGACCCGCGGGTCACCCACACCGAGATCCGACTCGCCGACCTCCCCGAATCCTTCGACGGCACGCGGGTGGCGCTCATCTCCGATCTGCACGTCGGACCGGCCCGCGACGGCGACTTCACCCGGCGCGTCGTCGACCTGGTCAACACGCAGCGGCCGGACCTGATCGCGATCGCCGGTGACCTCACCGACGGAACGGTCGCCGAACTCTCCGGCGATCTCGCACCGTTGACCGCACTTCGCGCACCACTCGGGGTATTCGGGGTCAGCGGCAATCACGAGTTCTACAGCGACGACGGCGGACGATGGCTCGACGAGTGGGAGCGGGTGGGCGTGACCACGCTGCGCAACCAGCGAGTCGCCGTCAGCCGGGGCGGGGCGACGATCGACGTGGTCGGCATCCACGACCACAGCGCGCCCGAACCCTACCGGCCCGACCTCGAGGGCGCCCTGGCCGGCAGTGACCCGCAACGCTTTCGCCTGTTGCTCGCCCACGAACCCCGACAGGCATTGCAGGCCTCGGATCTCGGTGTGGATCTGCAACTCTCGGGTCACACCCATGGCGGTCAGATCTGGCCGATCCGCTACCTCGTGCCGCTGCAGCAGCCGTCGGTCGAGGGCCTCGACCGGGTCGGCGAGACGACGCTGTACACGACGCGCGGCGCCGGCGCCTGGGGCCCACCGGTGCGGGTCGGTGCGCCACCCGAGGTGGCGATCCTCACGCTACGACGCGGGTGACTCCTCGGCCCGGACCGACGAATCCCGGTTCGCACGAGCCAGATTGGAGTGCGTGCGGCCGTAGAAGAAGTAGATACCCAAACCGATCACCAGCCAGACCACGAACCGTATCCAGGTCTCGATCGCAAGGTTCACCATCAGCGCGGCGCAGCAGATCGCCGAGATGATCGGCAGTACCGGCGACCACGGAACCCGGAACGGACGCTTCATCTCCGGTTGGGTTCGGCGCAGGACGGGGACGGCGACGGACACGACCAGGAATGCGAAAAGCGTACCGATGGAGACCATCTCGGCAAGCGCGGAGAGCGGGACGAAGGCACCGAGGAGCACGACGACCGCGGTGGTCAGCATCGTGATGCGGTACGGCGTCTGCCATTTCGGGTGAATCTTGCCGGCCGAGTGCGGCACCAGACCGTCACGGGCGAGCGCGAACCCGATCCGCGACATACCGACGATGTCGACGAGGATCACCGACGTCAGGCCGGCGACCGCAGCGATTCCGACGAGCACGCCCGCCCAGCTCAAGCCCACCTGATTGAACGCATCCGAGAGCGGCGCACCCTCACTGAGGTCGGTGTAGTGCACCATGCCGACCACGACGAAACACACCCCCACGTAGAGCACCGTGCAGATGAGCAGGGTGCCGAGTAATCCACGGGTCATGGCGCGGGCCGGATTCTTGGTCTCCTCCCCGAGATTCGCGACGATCTCGAATCCGCTGTAGGAGAAGAACACGACCGCCGAGGCGAACAGTACTCCGGCCACACCGAACGCCGTCGCCTCGACGCCGGTGGCCCACTGCCACAACGGTTGTCTCAACCCACCGTCCCCGCCGGTCGGCTGTGCAGGCGGAATGAACGGGGTGTAGTTGGCGGCCTTGATGAAGAACAACCCGGCGATGATGATGAACACGCAGATGCTCACCTTGAGATACACCAAAGCGTTGGTGAGCCAACCGGATTCCTTGATGCCGATGGTGGCGACCACGCCGAGCACCAGAGCGATCGCCACCGCTCCGAGGTTGACCGTCGAGCTCTCGCCAAAGAAGGTCGTCGGCAGATTGAACACATCCTGCAGATATCCGGACCAGCCGCGCGAGACCACCGCCGCGCCGAGGGCGAACTCCAGGATGAGGTCCCAGCCGATGATCCAGGCGATGATCTCGCCGAGCGTGGTATAGGCGTAGGTGTAGGACGACCCCGCGGTCGGTACCGCCGAAGCCAGCTCGGCGTAACAGAATGCGGCGAACAACGCGATCACACCGGCCACGACGAACGAGATCATGATCGCGGGACCGGCGTTGTTCTTGGCCTGCACGCCGGTGAGGGTGAAGATGCCGGTGCCGATGACCATTCCGACGCCGAACCCGATCAGGTCACGGGTCCGCAGCGCCTGCTTGAGTCGCCCGCCCTCGAGCTGATGCCCCTCGTCGTTCTGGTGGATGACCGTATCGACCGACTTCTTCCGGAAGATCCCCCGGCTCTGCGTCCTTGGTCTCTCGGTCGACGGTCTCTCAGTCATCGCTCGACGGTAACCCGCCGCCGGGGTTGGCGTCACCGAACACGCCGTGGGCGGTGTATCGCGCCACACGAATCCGACATGGCCCGACTCACGCACTCGGGGTTGACCCCGACAACGATTCCGGGGTGCGATCCCGGGGTTCGACCGGATGTGTCACGGTGGGCATCGGCCGAGGATGAGTGCATGACAGCACGCGCGTCCACCGCTCTGGGTATCGCCGCCGTCCTCGGTCTCGTTCACGCCGGGGCCAGTATCTACTGGGGTCTGGGTGGCGACGCTCTGCTGAACACTGTCGGGCAGACTGCGGACAGAATCTCCGAGGGCCAATTCGCCGACGGCCGTTGGCTGTTGGTCCTCATCGGGATGGCCAAGGCAGTTCTGGCCATGGCACCCGCACTGACTGCTCGACGACCAGGCGCCGGCGTGCTTCGGCCCGGCTACTGGCTCGGTGCCACGGCGCTGATCGCCTGGGGCGCCATCAACACCACCACGGCGGGGCTGCTGCTCCTCGGAGTGTTACCCCGGCCCGAGCCGTTCGACAGCGCGGCGGCCGTCGGCCACGCATTGCTCTGGGACCCACTGTTTCTCGCGTGGGGTGTGGCGTTGGCGGCCGGAATGTGGCTCACCGCACCGGCGGTGACCGATCTGTGGCGCCTCGAGTCACGCGGTGGTGGCGAGCCGACCGAATCCGCTGCGGTGGAAGATGAGCGGGCTGCCGGTCTCGGGGTGGTCGACGCCGTGCAGCTCAAGCAGGACGATGATGTGGTCACCGGCCTCGACCTCGCGATAAACAGTGCAATCGAATTGCGCGAGACCGTCATCGAGGGTGACAGCCCCTTCGTCGGACGCGTTGAGGAGTACCCCGTCGAATCGCTGGGCCACCGGACCGGCGAGCTGGCGGCAGAGGACGTCCTGATGGTCGGCGAGCACGGTGACCCCGAGATGATCGGCGCGACGCAGATCCGGCCAGGTCTTCGAGGTGTTCGCGATCGACACCGACACCAGCGGCGGATCGAGGCTGACACTGGTGAACGAGCTCGCGGCCAGACCGATCACCGCGCCGTCGACCTCCGCGGCCACCGCGACGACGCCGGTGGGGAAGATCCCGAACGCCTTGCGAAGTCGCGCGGCGTCGAGGTCCTGGTTGGTTCGGAAGCCGCTCACGCATGCACCTCCAGCAATCGGGATACGACCGGCGCGGTTGCCGCCAACCAGTCGGCGTACGCCTCCGGATCGTCATGGCGGGAATCGACGACGTAGAGCCCGCGACCGGGGACGGTCCCGCCGATCTCGGTCAACACCGGTCGCAGGGTGAGCTCGGGTGCAAGCGAGTGCGCGGGCGAACCACCGAGCATGAGGGGAATCGCGATACCGGAAAGCCCTGTGCCACCAGCGAACCGATCGAGGAACAGTTTGAGCAGTCCGGTGTAGGCGGCCTTGTAGGTCGGGCTGGCGAACACGACGAGATCGGCGGCGCCGACCTGCGTCACCAGCTCGCCGATCCCCGGGTCGGACCAGTCGAGAATCGCCGTACCGAGGGTCGCGAGGTCGACGACGAGATCGGGTGCGCCACCGGCGAGTTGGGTGGCCACATACGTCGCGGCATCCAGGGTTCGACTGGCCGGCTTGGGATTTCCGACGACGACGGCCGTCGTCACGAGGCCGACACCGCTTTGACCGGCGCACCGAAGGGCACTGCGGCGCGAGCGGCGCGCGGCGGCGCCGGATGCTCCCACAGTCCACGACGGGTCAGCTCCGGCAGCACGCCCTCGCCGAACCAGTACGCCTCCTCGAGGTGCGGATACCCCGACAACACGAACTCGTCGATACCCACGTCGCGGTAGGCCTCGATGAGGTCGGCGATCTCGGTGTAGGAACCGACCATCGCCGTACCCGCCCCACCGCGCACCAGGCCGACACCGGCCCACAGATTCGGATAGATCTCCAGGCCGTCCTTGGAACCCTTGTTGAGCGCGAGCATTCGCTGCTGACCTTCCGACGCCGAGCGCTTCAGGCCGGCCTGGATGCGGGCGATGTCCTCGGCGGAGATGTTCTCCAGCAACCGATCCGCCTCGGCCCACGCCTCTTCCGAGGTCGCGCGGGCGATGGTGTGCAATCGGATGCCATAGGTCAGTTCCCGCCCCTGCTCTGCGGCCGCCCGACGAACGCGCGCGATCTTCTCGGCCACCGCCTCGGGCGGTTCACCCCAGGTGAGGTAGACGTCGGCGTGCTTGGCGGCCACCGCAATTCCGGCCGCCGACGAACCACCGAAGTAGATCTCGGGAAGCGGGTCCGGGATCTGATGCAGGGTCGCGTTCTCCACCGAGAGGTACTTGCCCTCGAAGGTCAGCGTCTCCCCGGTCCACAGGCGCCGGACGATCTCGAGGAACTCGTCGGCGCGGGCGTAGCGCTCCTCCTTGGTACTGAAGTCACCGAACATGGCCTGCTCGGCATCCTCACCACCGGTCACCACATTCAGCAGCAAGCGTCCGCCGGAAAGATTCTGGAAGGTACCGGCCATCTGCGCAGAGAGGAACGGAGCGGTGACACCGGGCCGAAAAGCCACCAGGAACTTCAGCCGCTCGGAAACGCTGCTGAGCATGGCCGTCGACACCCATGCGTCCTCGCACCACGCCCCGGTCGGGGTGAGCGCCGCCTCGAAGCCGAGTTGTTCGGCACTGCGCGCGATCTGTCCGAGGTAGGGCACCGACGCCGGTCGCGACGAGGCCTGCGCCGCCACCCCGTGGCCGCCGCCGACCACCGTCCGACCGTCGCCGCCGTTGGTGGGGAGAAACCAATGAAACTTCACGCCTGATCAATCCACTTCCGAATCGGGGATACCGTGCACAACCACACCATTGCACCCGACCCGCTCGGCTCACCCAAGAGTTTTCCGCGCGGTGAGTCAATCCCCGCGGCTCGGCGACCCGAGGGGCTACCGGGTGACGACCTCCCACCCGCCCCAGTGGTCGAGGTGGGCACCCCCGACCGACACGCGACGCTCCTACGCACCACCCCACCCCCAACCCGTGCGACGAGCGCTCCCCTCCCGGTGGTCGAGGTGCACGCCCAGCCGACGTGCGACGCACCCATTCCCGGTGGTCGAGGTGCACGCCCAGCCGACGTGCGACGCACCCATTCCCGGTGGTCGAGGTGCGGAGGAGCGCTAGCGACGGAGCCTCGAGACCTCTTGCGCCGGTGCTGGTTTCGGGTTTCAGCGTCGGCGTTCAGGGGTCTCGAGACGCTTCGTGCTCGCTGCGCTCGCGCGAGGCTCCTCGACCACCGGGGAAGGACCACCGGGGAAGGACCACCGGGGAAGGACCACAGGGGAAAGGGACCACCGGGGCTTGCCCCCGCTCAGTCGTCGGAGGTGATCAGTTCGTGGATGAACTCCATCTTCTCCAGGACCTTCGGCGGCAGCACGAAGGGATAGAGGTCCTGATGGCCCATCGAGCGGTTGATCTGGTTGAGCGCCCAGGTCAGCGGCAGCCACCATTCGATGATGCGATCGAAGCCCACCTGACCGGGGAGGTCGGCGTCGAGAGTGGCGCCGGCCGGGGCCAGGGCGAACGCCGCCGCCGTGTCGAGGGTGTCGCGGATGTGGAGGTAGTGGGCGAAGGTCTCGGCCCAGTCCTCGGCGGGATGCATGGTCGCGTAGGACGAGACGTAGTCGTCCTTCCAGTTCTCCGGCGGCCCGTCGCCGTAGTGGCGATCGAGCGCGGCCTGATAGTCCTGGTCGGGATCACCGAACAGCTCCTCGTAGCGCCCGCGATTGGGGCCGTCACCGACGAGCACCATCTGATAGAAGTGCCCGATCTCGTGACGGAAGTGGCCGATGAGGGTGCGGTAGGGCTCGTCCATCGACACCCGCAGCTGTTCGCGGTGGACGTCGTCGCCCTCGGCGAGGTCGAGGGTGACGACGCCGTTGGCGTGCCCGGTGATGACCTGCTGGGTGGCACTGGAGAGCAGATCGAAGGCCAGGCCGATCTCCGGGTCCTCGTCCTTGCCGAAGATCGGCAGTTGGAGTTCGTCGAGTTCGACGATGACGCGCCGCTTGGCGAGTTCGGCCTCGGCGAACGCGGCCATGGCGTCGGTGTCGGAGTCGTCGGGACGGGTGCGGGTCAGCCGGCACGACTCGCACAGCGCGGGCAACCCCTCACCGATCTCGACGAGCCAGTTGCACGCTGCAACGCCGCTGTTGGCGCAGCGACCGATCAACGCATCGTCGACCTGGGCCTGCTCGTTGTCGTCGAGGACCTGGACGGTTCGGGAGGGCAGATGGAAGCCCAGCTTGCTCTCGCAGTTCAGACACAGCGAGTTCTCGAAAATCAGCTGCTGGCCGCATTTACGGCAGTGGAAATCGCGCAACGTTGCACTCCTTGGGTGAATTCGAGCTCGTGGATCGCGGGGTCGCGTGGATCTCAGATCGGCCCGGGTGCGGCCCCCGCACATGCTCGACGCGGACCTGGCCCATCGATCGTTCTGTCGGAACACATGGCCCAATGTGCACATGTGAGTGCCCGACATCACACTACGGAGTGGGGCCCACCGCCGCAGGCAACTCCGGATCGGCGGACCACTGCGACCACGACCCCGGGAACAAGGTGCCCGAGAACCCGGCGATGGCCAGCGCCGCGAGCTCGTGCGCGGCGTTGATTCCCGATCCGCAGTACGCGATGACCTGCGCATTCTCGGCGACCCCGGCCTCGGTGAACCGTTCGCGCAGCTGCTCGGGCGACAGGAACCGCCCGTCGTCGGCGAGATTCCCGGCCGTCGGGACGCTGACGGCGCCGGGCACATGTCCGGCGCGGGGATCCATCGGTTCGGTCTCCCCGCGATACCGTTCGCCGGCGCGGGCATCGAGGATGACAACGTCGTCGCGGCCGTCCCGGATCTCCGAGGACAGTCGCGCGACCTCGTCGAGCGACACCTGCGGGAGTTCGCCGCCGGTCAGGGTGACGGTGCCGGGACGCGCGGCGGTGTCGCCGGCGGAGACACGCATCCCGGCCGAGCGCCAGGCGTCGAGCCCGCCGTCGAGCATCCTGACGTCGGTGTGCCCGGCCCAGGTCAGCAACCACCATGCGCGGGCCGCCGCCAGGTTGCCGATGTCGTCGTAGACCACCACCGGCGACAAGTCGTCCACACCCCAGCGTCGCGCGGCGTCCTGCAGGCGATCCGACGACGGCAGCGGATGGCGCCCGAGTTCGGCCGACGGCGGGTCGGCCAGTTCGGAATCGAGATCGACGTAGACGGCTCCGGGGATGTGGCCCTCCCGATACCGCTCACGCCCATCTGTCCGCCCCAGCGCCCAGCGGACGTCGAGGATCACCGGCGGACGGTTCGAGAGCATCTCCTCGGTCAGTGCGTCGACGTCGATCAGGTTCTGCGCCATGAACATTCACTCCTCTGTCGTCGGGGTGGCAGCCGACTCCGTTTCGCCGCCGCGGGCCGCGATGACCGCGGGGGCCATGACCGCAGCGAGGTCGGCGGCGACATCGCGGTCGCTCTCGGGCGGCATCGCCACGTAACTCAGCGCCATGCGCGTGATCGCCCGCGCGATACACACCGCGTCGTCGTCGGCGAGACCAAGCCACGAGGTGGTGAGCATGTCGGTGAGACGCGCGCTCGCGGTCGTGATCAGCGGCGCGGCATCGGTGGTGATCAGCCGCAGCAGATCCGGCTTCGCCTCACCACGCTGCAGCGAGGTGATGAGCGGGTCGGCCGCGGCCACGGCGAAGAAGGCGGCGAATGCATCGTGCAATGCGCCATGGATATCGTGTGGGCGCTCGGCAACCGTCGACGCGACGATGCCGGCGAATTCCGTGGCCAAGCGCATCGCATACGCCTGCGCCAGTCCGTGGCGGGAACCGAACTCGTTGTACACGGTTTGCCGTCCGACGCCCGATTTCCGGGCGACGTCGGCCATCGTGATCGACGGCCAATCCTTTTCGACCAGCAGATCTCGCAGACCGTCGAGCAGAGTTGTGCGCAGGAGCGCCCTACTCGCCTCCGCATAGGTCTGTCGGGTGGTCACCTCGACGAGGTTACCGAGCCGGCCCCGCGTGCCGATCGCGAGAGTCGAGGTCCCACGGGCCGGTACGAATTCCGCGCGGCGGTCTCATCGATCTCCTGTCGATGGCCGAACCCGATCTGGGTTCGACCTCAAGACAAATAATCACAATTTGTCTTCGTAAGAGACAAATACTCTGCTATTGTCGAGCAACACCGAAACCCAGCGAAAGCGATGGTTGTCATGCGCGTTGTCGATCGACTCATCAACAAAGCCCAGGTAGTGGTACCGATGGAACGCCAAATCCAGGGTCTGCATCTGTTCCAGCGCGCCAAACGGCTGATGGTGGACGATGGCCAGCCACGCTTCGAGGCGTCGGAAATCCCCGACGTTGCGGACTTGGATCTCACCGAGATCGACGTCAGCAATCCGTTCTTGTGGCGTCAAGGGCAGTGGCAGCCCTACTTCGCGAGGCTGCGAGACGAAGCGCCCGTGCACTTTCGGGCTGACAGCGCTTTCGGTCCGTTCTGGTCGGTGACCCGCTACGACGACATCGTCTCCGTCGACAAGGACTTTCAGACCTTCTCTGCCGAACCCCAGATCATTCTCGGCGCGCCGCCCGAAGGACTCGATATCGAGATGTTCATCGCGATGGACCCGCCGCGCCACGACCAGCAACGCGCCGCGGTTCAGGGCGTTGTCGCTCCGCAGAATCTGGAGGAGATGGAGGGCCTGATTCGTTCGCGGGTCCAGGATGTCCTCGACGCGCTGCCGGTGGGTGAGCCGTTCGACTGGGTCGACCGGGTCAGTGTCGAGCTGACCTCACGGATGCTGGCCACACTGCTGGACTTCCCGTACGAGGACCGACGCAAGCTGGTGCAGTGGACCGACTTGGTGGCCACCAGTTCATCGGCCACCGGCGGGGTCAACAACACCGATGAGATCTATCGGGGCGCCGCCGACATGGCGCGGAGTTTCAGCGCACTGTGGCACGACAAGGCGGCTCGTCTGGCGGCCGGCGAGAAGCCCGGGTACGACCTGATCACACTCATGCAGCTCTCCGAAGACACCAAGGACCTGATCAACCGCCCGATGGAGTTCCTCGGCAACCTCGTGTTGCTGGTCGTGGGTGGTAACGACACCACACGCAACTCGATGACCGGCGGTGTGCTCGCGCTCAACCAGTTCCCGGAACAGTTCGACCGCCTTCGCACCAACCCGGGGCTCGTGCCGAAGCTGGTCCACGAGATCCTTCGATGGCAGACCCCGCTGGCCTACATGCGTCGGGTCGCCACCCGCGACACCGTGCTGAACGGCCAGTTCATCCGTCAGGGCGACAAGGTCGTGATGTGGTACGCCTCGGCGAATCGGGACGAGCGCACGTTCGACGACCCGGACAGCTTTGTGATCGACCGGCGCAACGCCCGCCACCACCTTGCCTTCGGGATCGGCACGCACCGCTGCATGGGGAGCCGGCTGGCGGAGTTGCAGTTGCGCATTCTGTGGGAGGAGCTGCTGACCCGATTCGACGACATCGAGGTCCTCGCGGAGCCGGAGCGCGTGCAGTCGAACTTCGTGCGGGGTTACAGCTCGATGATGGTGCGCCTCACCCCGATCGGCGGTCGGCGGCCGGAGCCGGGCCCCTACCGCACACATCTACGCGAGGCCGGCGACAACGACTCTGCAGCACGCAGTTCGGCGGCACGCAGTTCAGTTCCCATGCCCGCACGGCCATCTCGTGGAAACCGTGGTGCAGCAATGCAGACGCTCGATCTGCGGGTGGCCCGCCGGCGGACCGCGGCCGAGGGTGTCGTCGAGCTCACCCTGACCGATCCCGCCGGCGGTTCGCTACCCGCCTGGACTCCGGGCTCGCACGTCGAGCTCCTGTTGCGTCCGGGGATGTCGAAGCACTACTCCCTGTGCGGAAATCCCGCAGACCGATCGTCATGGACTGTCGCGGTTCTGCGTGAACGCAACGGCCGCGGTGGATCCGAGTTCGTTCACGACGAGCTGACCGAGGGGTCGCACCTGCAGGTCAGGGGTCCCCGCAACCACTTCGCGCTCGTCGGCTCACCGCGATATCAGTTCATCGCCGGCGGCATCGGCATCACCCCGATACGCACCATGATCGCGGCGGCTCAGGCGGAAGGGGCCGAATGGAACCTGTTGTACTGCGGTCGGTCTCGGGACTCAATGGCATTTCTCGACGAACTGGGGGCCGACGATCGGGTGACGGTCTGGGCCGGTGACGAACACGGCGGGCGGTTCGATCTCGATGCGATCCTCGGCGAGCCGCGGGCCGACACCCTGGTCTACTGCTGCGGACCCGCCGCGCTGATGGACGCCATCGAGGAGAAGTGCGCAGCATGGCCGGACGGAAGCCTGCACCTCGAGCGGTTCGTGGCCGCGACCGGCGACGCACCCGAGGGCGCACTCGACTCCTTCGAGGTCGAGTGCGCGGTCTCGGGGGTGACTGTCACGGTCGAACAGGGCACGACGATTTTCGCCGCGGTCGAGGAGGCCGGTGTCGACGTCATCGGGTCGTGCATGGAAGGAATCTGCGGTACATGTGAGGCCGATGTTCTCGGCGGCGCCCCCGACCATCGCGACTCCGTGCTGTCACGTGCCGAACGCGAACGCGGCGACACGGTCATGACCTGCGTCTCCCGATCACTCTCGCCGAAGCTGGTGCTCGACCTGTAGGCCTGCAGCCGCAACCCGAGATCACCGCAGGGCAGACGGCGGTCGGCGCCGTGGCCGTACGATCGGGCGTATGAAGCAGGCTGACGGCGAGTACTACGTGACCGCGCAAGAAGTGGCGGCGTTCGAGGAATCGCGGCAAGCGCTACTGGTACATGCGGGAGGACGGATCGACCGACCTCTACCTCGACGATCTCGAGATCACCCACGGCTGGCCGATCTTCCTGATGGAACGCGACGCCGCATGGTTCGCCAAGTGGGACGGCGACTACGAGAAGGCCGTCGAGACCGATCTGAACCCGCACCTCATCAAGAACTTCGAGGAACTCCTGACGCAGGGCAACTGGCCGCACGACCAGGACTGACCAGCGACCGTCGACGAAGTTGGGGTAGCCTAACTTCATCATGGGTTTCTCGTTCGCGACAGTCACCGGTACCGACGACCTCACCCCGCACATCCGGCGGGTACACCTGCACGTCGAAGATCTCGCCCGTCTACCACTGCCCGGCGGGCCCGACGACGCCGTGGGCCTCTACTTTCCCGAACCCGGCCGAAACCGCCCTCCCGCAATGGAATTACGCGACGAGGTGTGGGGATATCACGACCTCGACCAGCCGCCGGAGGGCCGTAACTACACCATCCGTTCCGTCGACCACCGAACCGCGACCGTCGACGTCGACTTCGTCATCCACTCGCGTGGTCCGGCGACGCTCTGGGCCCAACGAGCCGACATCGGTGACGCGGTGGCGATGTCGCACGCGCGCGGCTGGTACCGGCCCGCGCCGGGCACCGACTGGCTCCTGCTGGGAACCGATCTCGCCGGATTACCGGCCGCCGCCCGCATTCTCGACGAGCTCGCCACCGATCCGCGGCCGGTGACCCTGGTGGTCGAGGTGATCGACGAGGACGACCTCGCCTATCTGGGCCGACCCACCGACGGCGTCGAGGTCATCAGCCTGATCGGCAGCGGCAACGGTATCTCGGCGAGCCGCTTGGGCACGACCATCGCCGCACTCGACTTTCCCGCCGGGAACGGATACTGCTGGTTCGCCGGCGAGGCCGCCGAATCCCGAACGGTGCGCAAACACTTTCGCCGCGAACACCATTGGCCCGCCGACCGCTACGACATCATCGGCTACTGGCGCTACGACGGTGAGGCGTGGGCCCGACGCTACGCCGAGCACGGCGACGAGCTGCTCGCGGTGTATGAGCAGGCGATCGCCGACGGCAAGGGCGAGAAGCGCGCTGCCGAGGAATTCGACGAGGCGCTCGAACGGGCCGGACTGTGAACCCCGCACCCGTTGGAGTACCTGGCGATTCAGTACCTCGCGATCTGACCGTCCTTGGGGGCGCGATACATTCGCCACAGCACTCGTGGGACAGCCCGCAATGGCGCGGCCCGCGGCCAGTCCCGGGCGCGCAGCAATGCCTCGGTACCACCGTCGACGGTGATCACCGATCCGGCCATGAAATCCGCGGCAGGTGAGAGCATCAGCATCACCCACTGCGTGATCTGCTCCGGTGTTCCATACTCGCGCAACGGAATCGGGAAGGACCGGACGTTCTTCGACGACGCGCCGGTCAGTTGCGACTGTAGCAGCGGGGTCATCACCGGCCCGGGGGCGATGATGTTGACCGCGATCCCCTCCCCCGCCCATTCGGGGCGGGTGCCGTGCACGCGACACCATCGGGTGACCGCGATCTTCGACGCCGCGTACGCCGCGGGACCCGACAGCGCCTTACCCCGCCTGCGCAGGATCCGGGTGGCCCCCTCGGTGTCGCCGGCCTCGAGTCGGGCGACCGCGCGGCGTGGGACGAGCGGCGTCGCGGTCGTCGAATTGGAACCGAAGACAACCACTTTCGACTTCTCACCGGTGGCGAGCAGTGGGCGAAAGGCGGTGAGCAGGTCGGTCACCCCGAGGAGGTTCACCTCGACGATGGTGCGTTCGGCCCCGCGCGCCGGGCCGAGACCGGCCGCGAGGACGGCTCCGGCGAGTGCGCCCTCGGCCCGGTCCAGGACCGCGGCGATCGCCGACGCACGCCCGTGCGGCGTCGAGAGGTCCGCGGTCACCTCGGCGCCGTCCCGATCGATCCCGATCACGGTGTGCCCGGCCGCCCGCAACGAATCGGCAACCGCCGCACCCATTCCCGACGCCGATCCGCTCACCACGTATGTCCCCACACGTTCTCCCTCAGCCGTGGTTGCGCGAACGCGCTCCCCGTTGTTCTGCTCGCAGCGTAC
Organism: Gordonia polyisoprenivorans NBRC 16320 = JCM 10675; assembly: GCF_000241325.1. Lineage (GTDB taxonomy): Bacteria > Actinomycetota > Actinomycetes > Mycobacteriales > Mycobacteriaceae > Gordonia > Gordonia polyisoprenivorans. The sequence goes on from NZ_BAEI01000007.1 coordinate 48,447, forward strand.
GGTCGTAGGCCTCGTTGAAAGCGCGCAGTTCGCGCAACAGGACTTCCGGGGTACCGGGGTCGAGATCGGCGAAGACCTGTTTGAGGCGACTCACCCGCAGCATGCCGTCATGGGTGAATGCGGCCCGTCCGCTTTCGGTCGGGCGGATGAGCCTGCTCATCGAGCCCTCGACGTCGAAGCGTTCGAGGTAGCCGAGTTTGATCGCGGCGTTGACCTGCCGGTTGACCGTGGACTGTTCGAGGTCGAGTTCGTCGGTGAGTTCCCGCAGGGTCCGTGCACGGCCGTCGGAGAGGACGAGCAGGATCGCGAACGCCGAGCTCTCGAGTACCGACTCGGCGGGGTGTTCGCTCTTGCGTCGATGAAAGCGGCTGAGTTCCTCGACGATGTCGCGGTAGAGCGGGGACGGCCACGGTGCGTGGTCGGCCCCGTCGAAGGTCACCGGCGCCGGACGTGACGTGCCGTTGCGCTCACCCTCGCGGAATCCGCCCACTGCGACCTCTTTCGACATCCGGCTCACCGACATTCTGCCGCAGCCGCCCGGTATGTCCGATTGAGGAGCCTCACGAGCTGCGCGGCTTGCATATGTACCTTACATATGTACGCTACATACAGCTTAGGAGGTGCGATGTCAGACACCAATTCGTCGCCGGCAGCAGAGAACCCGGCACCAGTAGAGTCCGTTCCGCGCAACGGGTCGTCCAATGGCGCCGCGATCGCCACCGTCATCGCGCTGTGTTTCGGTGGCCTCGTCGCGTCCTTGATGCAGACGCTGGTCATCCCGATCCAGCCCGAGTTGCCCACCCTGCTGGGCACCTCCCATTCCAACGCGTCGTGGGTGATCACCGCGACATTGCTGGCCGCCGCGATCGCGATGCCCATCGCCGGCCGCCTCGGCGACATGTTCGGCAAGCAGCGCGTCCTGCTGGGCAGCGCCGCGCTCCTCGTCGCCGGTTCCATCGTGTGTGCCCTGAGCAGTTCGGTCATCCCGATGATCGCCGGCCGCGCGATCCAGGGCCTGGCCATGGGCTTCATCCCCGTCGGCATCAGCCTCATGCGTGAGGTCACCCCACCCAAGATCACCTCGATGGCGATCGCCGCGATGAGCGCAACGCTCGGTGTGGGTGGTGCGATCGGTCTGCCGCTGTCGGCGTGGATCGCGCAGAGCTGGAACTGGCACGGCCTGTTCTGGGTGTCGGCGATCCTGTCGTTGGCAGTCCTCGCCCTGGTCGTCGTGGTGGTGCCGCACGTACCCGACGCGGTCGGTGGGCGTCTGGACGTCGTTGGCGCGATCGGCCTGGCCATCGGCTTGTCGGCCGCACTCATCGCCGTGTCCAAGGGCAACGACTGGGGTTGGACGTCGGGCACCACGCTCGGCACGCTGATCGGCGGTCTCGTCGTGCTCGGGGCGTGGGGTTTCTATCAGCTGCGAACCCCCGAACCGCTCGTCGACCTGCGGACCACCGCACGTCCGGCGGTCCTGCTCACCAACATCGCCGCCGTCGCCATCGGCTTCGGCATGATGGCGCAGTCGATCGTCATCCCGATGCTGCTCGAGATGGACGTGCGCACCGGAGTCGGACTCGGCCAGACCATGCTCGAGGCCGGCCTGTGGATGGCGCCCGGCGGACTGATGATGCTGGTCTTCGCCCCGGTCTCGGGCACGTTGATCAACAAGATCGGTGCCAATTACACCTTGGCCATCGGCGCGACGGTGCTCGGTGTGGGCTATCTGCTCGCGATGTTCCTGATGAACTCGCCGTGGCAGCTGATGATCGCGTCGATCATCGCCGCGTCGGGCGTCGGCATCGGCTATGCGGCGATGCCCACCTTGATCATGGGCGCGGTGCCGATGACCGAGGCCGGTGCGGCCGTCGGACTCAACGGATTGATGCGCTCGATCGGCACCACCGTCTCCTCGGCGGTGATGGCGGTGCTGCTCACCACCTCGACGATCAGCATGGCGGGCAACGACATTCCCACCCATACGACGTTCAAGTGGTGCTTCCTGGTGGGTGCCGTCGCCGCGTTCGTCGGTGTGGCCATCACGCTGTGTATCCCCAAGCGCGGCCCCAAGCCGACGCCGACGGGCGTGGTGATCGCCGACTCGGCAGCATCGGGCTCGGCGACACCAGGCTCGGCGACACCGGGCTCGGCAGCACCGGCCACCTCGCACTGACCCCGCGCTCGGCCCGTCAGACCAGCCGGTCGCCGGTCTCGGGGTGGAACAGGTGAACCGCGTTGTCGGCCTGCCGCAACCGGATTCCCTCTCCACGCTTGGCCGGCGCCCGCTGTGAGGAGCGTGCCACCACGACCATCGGATCACCGTCGAGGTTGTGGACCGACTCGTCGGCCAGCGAGGCGTAGACGTAGGTTTCGCTGCCGAGCTCTTCGAGAAGTGCGACGTCGGCGTTGAGTCCGGTGCCATCGTCGGAGAGCGCGAGGTGCTCGGGCCGGATGCCGACGACGACCGAGCTCAGCCCGGACTTGCGTACTGCTGCCTGCGATGTGGCGTCGATGTCGATGTCGGCTCCGGCGATCGAGATGGCGCCGTCGCGGATCGGCGCGGTGAACAGGTTCATGGCCGGCGATCCGATGAAGCCGGCGACGAAGGCGTTGACCGGGTGGTCGTAGAGTTCGGCCGGGGTGGAGAACTGCTGGAGTACACCGTGTTTGAGCACGGCGACGCGGTCGCCCATGGTCATCGCCTCGACCTGGTCGTGGGTGACGTAGACGGTGGTGGTGCCCAGTCGGCGTTGCAGCGCGGCGATCTGGGTGCGTGTCTGGACCCGCAGTTTGGCGTCGAGGTTCGACAGCGGCTCGTCCATGCAGAACACCTGGGGTTCGCGCACGATCGCGCGGCCCATGGCGACGCGTTGACGTTGTCCGCCGGACAGTTTCGCCGGCTTGCGATCCAGGTAGTCGGTGAGGTCGAGGAGTTTGGCGGCCTCGGCGACCTTGCGCTTGCGTTCGTCGGCGGGGATGCCACGCATCTTCAATGCGAATCCCATGTTTTCCCCGACGGTCTTGTTGGGGTAGAGCGCGTAGTTCTGGAAGACCATGGCGATGTCACGGTCCTTGGGCGCGACGCCGACCATGTTGTCCCCGCCGATGCGGATCTGCCCGGAATCGATCTCCTCGAGTCCGGCGAGCATCCGCAGTGCCGTGGATTTGCCGGAGCCCGACGGTCCGACGAGGACCACGAACTCGCCGTCGGCGATGTCGAGGTCGAGGGAGTCGACGGCCAGTGACTCGGCGCCCGGGTAGACGCAGCAGGCCTTGTCGTAGGTGATGGTTGCCATGGGGTTCTCCTGTTGATACGAAAGCGCTTGGGTGAGTGGGTGACCGACGCGATTACTTGATCGCGCCGAAGGACAGGCCGCGGACGAGTTTGTTCTGGGCGATCCAGCCGCAGATCACCACCGGCAGCGCGGCCAGGACCGACGCCGCCGACAGTTGCGCCCAGTACAGGCCCTGCCCGGACATGAAGCCGGTCAGGAAGACCGGCATCGTCTGCCCGTTGACGGCGGTCATGTTGACGGCGAAGAAGAATTCGTTCCACGAGAAGATGACACAGATCAGTGCGGTGGCAGCGATACCCGGGGAGATCAGCGGCAGGATAACCTCACGGACCGAGGTCCACAGACTCGCACCGTCGATGCTGGCGGCCTCGAGCAATTCGCCGGGCACCTCGAGGAAGAACGACCGCATCATCCACACCGCGATCGGCAGATTCATTGCGGTGTAGAGGATCACCAGGGTCCACACGTTGTCGAGCATCCCGATCTTACCGACGATCACATACAGCGGGATGATCGCGGCCACGATGGGCAGCATCTTGGTGGAGATGAAGAAGAACAGCGCGTCCTTGGTCTTGCGTACCGGGCGCAGCGATAATGCGAATGCCGCCGGCACACCGAGGACCAGAACCAGAATCGTCGAGACGATGGTGGCGAACAACGAATTGAGCAGTGGCGTACCGATTCCGGCGTCGAAGACGTTGCGGAACTGCTGCAGGGTCGGGGCGAAGAAGAACGTCGGCGGGTTGGTGGCGGCGTCGCTTTCCTTCTTGAATGCGGTCAGCACCATCCACAGCACCGGGAAGAAGAACCCGATGGCCAGGATCCAGGTGAGTGCGGTCAGCCCCATCTGGCGTGGGTTGCGGCTGCGGCGTACCTCCGGCGTCGACGCCGGAGTGGTGGTCGGGGCGGGGCGGGTGTCGGTACTCATCAGGCCGGCTCCTCTGTTCCGGTGAATGACTTGAAGATCAGGCGCAGGGCCAGGGACGCGACGACGATCGTGCCGATCACCGTGACCACGCCCATCGCGGCGGCCTGCCCGATGTCGAATCCGAGGAAGGCACGCTGATAGATGTAGTAGGACAGGTTGGAGCTGGCCACACCCGGTCCGCCGGAGGTCATCATGTAGACCGCGTCGAAGGTGTTGACCAGGTAGATGGCGCCGAGCACCGTGCCGAGTTCGATGAACCGCCGCAGGTGCGGCAGGGTCAGTTCGCGGAAGAGCCGGAAGCTGGTGGCGCCGTCCACGCGTGCGGCCTCCTGGATGTCCCGGGGCATCGACTGCAGTCCGGCGAGGATCAGCAACATCATGAAAGGTGTCCACTGCCAGACGAGTTCGGCCATCACACTGGCGAGCGGGAATTCCGAGAGCCAGTCGGTGTGAATGCCGAATGGGCTCAACGCCCAGTTGACCAGGCCGTTGGTCGGCGAGAGCAGGCTCGTCTTCCACAGCAGCGCCGCGGCGACCGGTGTCACCAGGAACGGGGTGATCAGCAGGGTCCGAACCACGCCGCGCCCCAAGAATTTCCGGTCGAGCAGCAGGGCGAAGATCAGTCCGAGCACCACCGAGATGATGACGGTGCCCACGATCAGCAGGATGGTGTTGAGGGTGACCGTCCAGAATTGGCTGTCACCGAACACCTCGACGTAGTTGTCGAATCCGACGAAGCGACGTGAGCCCGGGCGAACCAGGTTCCACGACTGCGTCGAGTAGTAGAGCGTGAACACGAACGGCACCTGGGTGACCACGATCATGAAGATCAACGCGGGCAACAGGGGTCCGCGTCGACGCCAGCCCTCGGCGCGACTGATCTGGTCTTTCTTCGAGGTCACCGGCCGCCCCTGATCGGGGGGCACCTGCGCGCCTCGCGTGGATACTGCGGTGGCCATCTCTACTGCTCCCTCTGGTAGGACTTGCCGACGACCTCGGCGTACTGCTGGGCCTGTTCGAGTGCGTCGTGAACGCTGATCTGCCCGGCGATCGCCGCCGAGATCTGTTGGCTCACGCGGGTTCCGAGATCCTGGAACTCGGGGATCGCCAGGAACTGGATTCCGGTGTAGGGCACCGGCTCCAGCGTCGGCTTGTTCTGATTCGCCGCCTGCATCGCCTGCAGGGTCTGCTGGGCAAAGGGCCCGGAGATCTTCTGATAGGCTGGCAGCTGGTAGGTCGAGAGCCGACTGCCGGGCGGGACATGCGTGGCCCCCAAGGTGTTCGCCACATGTTCGATGTACTTGCGGTTGGTCATCCAGTCGATGAACTTCCACGCGTCGTCGCGGTGTTTGCTGCTCGACGGGATCCCGAGCGACCAGGTGTAGAGCCAACCGTTGTCGCCCTTGGCCATTCGCGGAGCCGGCAGGTAGCCGACGTCGCCGGCGATGGTCGAGGTGTCCGGGCTCTCGAGCACCGACACCGCCGAGGTCGCGTCGTACCACATCGCCACCTGGCCCTGCGACATCAGGTTTCCGCATTCCTGGAAGCCCGACGACGACGCACCGGCCTCCCCGTACTTGCGCACCGTGTCGACGTAGAACTGGACGGCGGCCTCGACCTGCGGACTGGTCAGCTGGGCATTCCAGTTCTCGTCGTACCAGCGACCACCGTAGGCGTTGATGACGGTGTTCAGCGGGGCGAGCACCTCACCCCAACCGGGCTTGCCGCGCAGGCAGATTCCCGCGGTACGGTCGTTGGTGAGCTTGCGAGCGGCGTCGGCGACCTGCGGCCAGGTGGGGTCCGCGGGCAGCGTCACACCGGCCTGCGAGAAGAGCTTCTTGTTGTACATGAGGAACGACGACTCGCCGTAGAACGGGGCCGAGTACATCGAACCCTGATACGAGAGCGCCGATTTCAGCGTCGGAATGAAGTCGTTCGCGTCGTAGGAGGGGTCGGCGTCCATGTACGGGGTGAGATTGACCAGCCACCCGTTCTTCGCCCACATGGGTGTCTCGTAGTTACTGATCATCACCACGTCGAACTCACCACCGCCGGTGGCCACCGACGCGGTGATCTTCGCGCGCGCTTCGTTTTCCGAGAGCGTGACGAAGCGGACCTTGGTACCCGGGTTCTCCCGCTCGAACTGGCCGGACAGCTTGATCGCGTCCTGCATCTGCGAATTCGAGACCATCGCGACCGTCACTTCGCGGTCACCGCCACCGGTGAGTGAACCGGCACCGGCGCATCCGGTGGCCAGCAGACCGATCGTGGCGGCCAAGGCCACCAGACCGGCCTTGCCGCGACGGGGCGACGGGGAGAGATGCCCGCGCGGGAATCTCGCTCGTAGGGATCTCACTGCTGACCTTCCTGTTGTGAGACAAGCCATTCCGCGGTCGGGACGTCGGTGACCAGGATGGTCGCGTAGCCGCCGCGGAGTGCGCCGAGAATGGATTCGGCCCGGTGGGTGCCACCGGATATCAAGATCGCCGTGGGGCAGGCCTTCACCGCGTCGAGGGGGACCGAGACGGTCCGCTCCACCAGACTCGATTCGACGGCGATGCCCTGTGCGTCGTAGAAGCGCCCGCCGATCTCGCCGACCGCGCCGAGTTCGAGCAGTTCGTCGAGGACGATCGCATCGATGAATGCGCCCTCGAACAGGGTCGTCGATGTCGACACCGAACCCACTCCGAAGAGCATCACCTGCGCGCCACGTGCTGCCGACAGAGCCTGAGAGACAACCGAATCACGATTGAGGGCGGCGACGGTGTCGGGGTCGACGAACAAGGGTGCGACCAGGCGCAGCGGCTGCGCGTGCAGACGCTCGGAGAAGCGGGCCAGCGCGTGGTCGACGCCGGTGTGGTATTCGACGGAGGTCATCGAGCCGTCCATCTGCACCACGCGTTGCGCCGCCGCGTTGGCGGTCATCGCGTCGGCGGTCGCGACCTGCTCCGGACCCCAGGTGAAGCCGAAGGTGTCGGCGGGTTGGATGCGCCGCGACAGGACCGACGCACCCGCGCGGCCGAGAGCGGCATTGCCCGACGCGGTGCCGTCGGCGACCTCGTCGATGATCAGCACCTCGTCGAGACCGAAGATCTGCTCCACCGTGCGTTCGAGGTCGGGGTGAATCGACGCCGACAGATGCTCGGGAGCGGTCACCGACACCTGGACGAGCCCCTGGGCACGGGCTCGCGCGATGAGCCGTCCGGCCGTCGGACGTGACACCCCGAGCCGGCCGGCGATGTCTGCCTGCGTCAATCCCTCGAGGTGATACATCGTCGCGGCGCGCACGAGCAGCCGCAGATCCTGACCGGTGTCGGCGGCGGGCCGGCCGGCTGACCCACGCCCGGTGGCCGGTCGTTTCGGTGGACCGTCGGGCACGTCCTTCGCGGCATCTGCCACATCTTTGCGAGAAGGCACTCGTCGACTCCGTTCGATCTCGGTGGTCCTGTGGAGCGTTGTGAGCATCTGCTCACTAGCCGTTCATGTGCTCAGTACGCTAACATCCTCGATGTGAGCCACGCAACAATGATCGAGAAACGTGATGCGCTGTCCGAAACCATGCGCGCCGGCGTTCTGCATCCCGACCTCCATCTGTCCGTCGAGGAGCGCCCCGTACCCACCCCGGCCGTCGGCGACGTGTTGGTGCAGGTCAGCGCGGTCGGAATCTGCGGGTCGGACACCCACTACGTGCGGCACGGACGTATCGGCGACTTCGTCGTCCGCGAACCCCTGATCCTCGGCCACGAGGCCTCGGGCACGATCGTCGCCGTCGGCGCAGACGTGGATGCGGCACGGATCGGCGAGCGCGTATCGATCGAACCGCAGCGGCCCGACCCGGCGTCGGCGGAGTCGATGCGCGGTGCATACAACCTGTGCCCGCACATGCGCTTCTACGCCACCCCACCGGTCGACGGCGCTCTCGCCGGGTTCGTCACCATCGGCGCCGCCTTCGCCCACCCGATTCCCGACGAGATCAGCGACGAGGCGGCCGCACTCTTCGAGCCGTTGTCGGTGGGCATCGCCTCGATGCGCAAGGCGGGCGTGGGCCCCGGTGACGCCGTGCTCATCGCCGGGGCGGGCCCGATCGGACTGATGTGCGCCCAGGTCGCCCGCGCGTCCGGGCTGACCCGCATCGTGCTCAGTGAACCCGATCCCGAACGTCGCACGCGAGCACTGGATTTCGGTGCCACCGAGACAACTGCCCCCGGCACCGGGTTGGCGCCGGTGGATGCCTTCATCGATGCCAGCGGTGTCGCGGCCGCGGTCACCGCGGGTCTGCGTGCGTTGCGTCCCGGCGGACGGGCCGTGCTGGTCGGCATGGGCTCCGACACCATGGACCTGCCGGTCTCACTGATCCAGAATCGTGAGATCGTACTGACCGGGGTCTTCCGCTACGCCAACACCTGGCCGACCGCGCGAGCGTTGGTGACGTCGGCCGCCGTCGATCTCGACGCGATGGTCACTGCCCACTACGGGCTCGACGAGATCGCCGAGGCGCTGGACTCCGATCGCATACCCGGAATGATCAAAGCGGTTGTCCATCCGCAGGTTTCGCGATACCGCACAGGTACCCGACCCGAACCGACCCGAAAGGACCGTTCGTGAGCACTCTCGCCGACGCCCTCCCGCTCAACACCACCATGCTGGGTTCTGTCGGTGACGTGCCGACGCCGCGCTACGACCGGGCCACGGTCACCACGGGCATCGTGCACTTCGGAGTCGGCGGCTTCCATCGTGCCCACCAGGCCTTCTACGTCGATCAGCTGCTCGCATCCGATCCGTCATGGGGAATCTGCGGTGTCGGCGTGCGGCCTGCCGACGCGCGGATGCGGGATGCGCTTGTACCACAGGACGGTTTGTACACCCTGACCCTCAAGCATCCCGACGGTGCGGTGGAGACATCGGTGATCGGCTCGATCGTCGAGTACCTCTATGCACCCGACGATCCGGAGGCCGTTCTCGAGAAACTCGCCGATCCGGCCGTCCGCATCGTGTCCCTGACGGTCACCGAGGGCGGCTACAACTTCTCGGCGGCCACCGGCGAGTTCGATGCCGACAACCCGGAGATCGTGGCCGATCTTGCCGGAACCGCGCCGCCGACAACCGTCTTCGGACTCGTGGTGGAAGGTCTGGCCCGACGCCGCGAGCTGGGCGTGCCCTCGTTCACCGTGATGTCCTGCGACAACATCGCCGGTAACGGCCACATGGCGCATTCGACGTTCCTCGCGTACGCCCGGCTACGCGATCCGGAGCTGGCGGCGTGGATCGACGAACACACGCGGTTCCCGAATTCCATGGTGGACCGCATCACCCCGGCCACTCCCCCCGAGCTGGCCGGCGAGGTTGCTGAGCGCACCGGGATCGCAGACGCCTGGCCGGTGGTGGCCGAACCCTTCACCCAGTGGGTACTCGAGGACGATTTCTCCTGCGGCAGGCCGGCTCTCGAGAACGTGGGCGTACAGGTCGTCGCCGACGTCACCCCGTATGAGCTGATGAAGCTCCGGCTGCTCAACGCCGGACATCAGGCACTGTGCTACTTCGCCCATCTGCTGGGGTACCGCTACGTTCACGACGCCGCGGTCGATCCCGATCTACGGGAGCTGATGCGCCGCTATATGTCCGAGGAAGGAAAGCCGACGCTCGCGCCCTTGCCCAACGTCGACGTCGACGCCTACATCGACACTCTGCTCGAGCGATTCGGCAATCCGGCCATCGCCGACACGATTGCCCGGCTGTGTCAGGACTCCTCCAACCGCATCCCGAAATGGCTGGTACCGGTGATCCGGGACCGTCTCGCGCAGCGTGGTTCCGTGAGACTTGCGGCCGCGGTGGTGGCGAGCTGGACGCGCTACGCCGAGGGTGTCGACGAGCACGGCGATGCGAGCACCGTCGACGACCCGCTGGCCGACCGCCTCGTCCCGCTGGCGCAGCGCTCACGCACCGAGCCCCTGGCATTCCTGTCCGAGACGTCACTGTTCGGCAATCTCGCCGAGCACGAGGCCTTCACCGAACCGTACCTGTGGGCGTTGGAATCGTTGCGCAGCAAGGGTGCTCGGGCCACACTCCAGGAGCTGCTGTCATGACCCTCGTCGCCGGCGTCGACTCCTCGACACAGTCGTGCAAGGTGGTCATCTGCGACGCGGATACCGGCGCCGTGGTGCGCTCGGGCAGCGCGCCACATCCGGGCGGTACCGAGGTCGACCCCGAGGACTGGTGGCTGGCGCTGATCGCGGCCATCAGGGCGGCGGGCGGTATCGACGACGTCGCCGCGCTGTCGGTCGCCGGGCAGCAACACGGGATGGTGTGCCTCGATACAGCCGGGCACGTGGTGCGGGAAGCTTTGCTGTGGAACGACACTCGTTCGGCCGGTGCCGCCGACGATCTCATCACCGAGCTCGGCGGCCCACATAAGTGGGCGGAGGCTGTCGGCGTCGTGCCGGTGGCGGCGATCACGGCCGCCAAGCTGCGATGGCTGGCCGACCACGAACCCGACCATGCCGACGCGACCGCGGCCGTCTGCCTACCCCATGATTGGCTCACCTGGAAACTCGCCGGCGGCACCGACATCGGCGCTCTGACGACCGACCGCAGCGATGCGTCAGGCACCGGCTACTTCTCCGCCGCTGACGAGGAGTATCGAACAGATCTGCTGCAATTGGCTTTTCGCGATCGATTACCGGGGATTCCGCGGATCGTCGGACCCGGTGAGGCTGCTGGGAAGACATCCGGCGGTGTCGTGCTCGGGGCCGGTGTCGGCGACAACGCCGCCGCGGCACTGGGTTTGCACGCGGGTCCCGGTGACGGGATCGTGTCGTTGGGAACTTCGGGTGTCGTCAGCGCTGTCGGCGAGGTCCCGCCGTGCGATGCGTCAGGTATCGTCGCCGGATTCGCCGATGCGACCGGACGGCACCTTCCGCTGGTGTGCACACTCAACGGCGCACCGGTGTTGGCGGCGACCGCGCAGATGCTCGACGTCGATCTGGCGAGGTTCGCCGACCTCGCGCTGTCGGCTCCCGCAGGCGCCGACGGCCTGACGATGGTGCCCTACCTCGGTGGTGAACGCTCCCCCAATCTGCCCGCGGCGACGGGAACGCTGGCCGGGATCACCCCCGCCAACTTCAGCCCCACCCACGTCGCACGTGCCGCCGTCGAGGGCCTGCTCTGTTCGCTCGTCTACTGCCGCAACCGGATCGAGGATCAGGGCATCAACGTGCATCGGTTCCTGTTCATCGGCGGGGGCACCAAGTCGTCGGCGGTACGCGCGATCGCTCCCGCCTTGTTCGACGGCACGGTTGTGCTGCCCACCGACGGTGAATACGTGGCACTCGGCGCCGCCCGCCAGGCCGCGTGGGCACTGATCGGCGAGCTCCCGGAGTGGCGCGTCGAGTCCGAAACGATCACGGCTACACCAACTCCAGAAGTATTCGCGCAGTACGCCGCCGCAGCGAAGTGGTACTCGGCGGCTGTCGGCGGGTAACACCCGAGGCTTGCTGTTCGAGGCGTGTTGCGTCCACTCACCGGTACGGCGGGTCTCGAGGCCTCGTCGCTGGCGCTCCCTTTTCTCCCGCTGGTCGAGGTGCCGAGGACCGCTAGCGGAGTTCCCTTTTCTTCCGGTGGTCTAGGCGCCGAGGAGCGTTAGCGACGAGCCTCGAGACCTGTTGCGCCGCTGCTGGTTCCGACCCCGAACGGAAGCACGCCCCGGGTCTAGAGTCCGCGGTCACCGAGCAGTCGGGCGAGTTGGGTGTCGATCGGCGAGTCCGGGCCAGGGTCGGGGGTGAGGATCTCGACGAGATCGTAGTAGCCGTGCCCGAGCGGGATTCGGCTGCGGCGTATTCGGTTGGTGGGCAGCATCGATCCCCGGTCGTCGCGCTCGGCGAGATCGGTATCGGCACTGGCAGAGGCCCCACTTGGTGGTGGGTCGGGTGGTGGATGTAATTCCGCGCGGATGCGGGCCAGCGCGTCGGCATAGGTGACCCCGACGTCGGGGAGTGCGTTGGTGCGTTTCGGGTT
>NZ_BAEI01000006.1 GCF_000241325.1 Gordonia polyisoprenivorans NBRC 16320 = JCM 10675
GGGTTAGCCGTGGTTTACTGTCTCAGCTTCTCTTCAGGAACCAGGAGTTGGACACCATGGCCGATGTGCTGACCCGCCGCGAAACCGCGCGCCCAGAACGTATTTCCCCGCCGAGCCCGCGGCCACCACGCCACCGGCGCTTCGGGGTTGCGGTGGTTGCGCTGCTGTCGGTGCTGGCCATCGGACTCGGCGTGAGCATGGGGGAGGGGCAGGCGCGGGCGGCATCGCTGCCTACGTCGATTCCGAGTCCGACAGGAGCCATCGGTGACGTCATAGCTGCGCTCGCGAACAACGGTGTCACACAGGTGCTCGCGAAGCAGTGGCGCTTCGACCTCTGCTCCTCGGAGTCCGACGGCGGCCCGATCAACGGTGGCGCTGACTGTAGTGGTTCCACTGGCACCGGCGTGGCGGTTGTGTTGCCGACGTCGATTGATCTTGTGCCGGACGCCGTCTACACGCCTGCGCAGCAGGTATTCAACGCTGTGTCCGGTCTCGCTATCAACGGCAAGATCCTCGGCGTCACCGTTCCGGTCCCCGATGCTGCCCTTCCCGAGGGCTCCGCGAAGGTCATCGGTGATGGCTTCCAGTTCGCCCTTGCGTCGGGTGGTGGCAAGGCCACGGCCATCTCGTATCTCCCGCTGAGCCTCGCGACAGCGGGTGCGAGCGACGGCCGGACGGCATATGCATTCGCGATCATCGGTATGGCCAATGCGTGGACCACGAGTACCATCCCGATCGAGATCTTCACAATCCCGACGGGTACCTCGATCCCGCCGATCAAGAACGTCAGCTGCTATGGCGTACTGACTGCGGCATATGCCGAGAATGTTGGTGCGTGTGCCAACGTCCTGGGTACCTTCGACTTCAAACTCGATCAGCTGCAGAGTATTCCGCAGGTGCAGTTCGCATTGACCGATCCCACCGCAGTCGTGTTCAATCCCGCGCAGGTGTTGACCACCGCACTCGGAAAATTCGTCGCAGGCCAGGGATTCACCCTCAGCAAGGACTTCACCCGCCTGTCCCTCGGCGGCAATTCGCTGCTGGCGCTCACGAGTGATTACGGGCTGTCGGCGCCGATCACCGTGAACTGGCTGGGCTCGACGATCACGATCTACCCGACCGCGACCATCAACGGCGCAACCCGCCCGAACATGCTTGCGTTGCCGCAGATCGTGACCGGTGATCTCGACACCTCCCAGATCATCCCGGTCATCACGATCCCGCAGATCACCTTCCCGTTCGGGCTGGCGCCGCTCGGACCGTATGTGAGCAGCACGCCTGCGCTGACGACGACGTCGGCCCGGACGTTGGCCGCGACGAAGACCACCACCTCACGGGCCGCGCGGAGCGCCGCCACCGACGCCGAGACCGGCGCCACCTCCTCGAGCTCGAGCACCACGACGTCGAGCACCACACCGAGCACGGCGACGTCGAGCAGCACGACGAGCACCACCGTGAGTTCGTCGTCGAGCACCAGCCGGTCGTCACAGTCGAGCACCTCGTCGGGGACGCGAACCAGCGCGCCGTCGGCGGCCCCGACCTCATCGGCGGGCACGGACACCGGTACCGACTCCGGCGGCACCCAGAGCTCCGGTGGCGTCCCGGCGGCCAGCCCGGCCGGCTGACGGTTTTCCACGTCGGTGCGAGCACCACCGCGCACTTCGCCGGTGCACCACACCCGGTTCGTTACAGTGGATGGGGCAACTCGCCGACAAGGAGACTCCGACGTGATGGCCATTGATCCGAACAAGAGCAAAGCCGTCGGTCAGGTGGTGCGGCAGCATCCGGTGATGAGCCTGGTCGCCGTGTCTCCCGCCATCGCGATCTTCGTGTTGCTGTGGGTATTTGGCGTCGAATGGCTGGCCATCGTCTTCGCCGTCGCCGCGATCGGCGGTGGCTACTACCTGCTGACCCGGCAGAAGTAGGCGCGGTCGATGTCACTGGGGGAGATCGTGCGCCGTCCCCGACGGGAGCTCTGATCGTGGCGTCCACCCGCGTCGACAGCTGGATCTGGGCAGTACGCCTCACCAAGACCCGATCGGCAGCCGGTGCCGCCTGCCGCGGCGGTCATGTGCGCGTCAACGATGTCACCGCCAAACCCGCCCAGCAGGTCACCGTCGGCGACCGCGTGCAGGTGCGCCTGGCCGGGCGTGAACGCATCGTCGAGGTCACCAAGCTGATCAGCAAGCGGGTGTCGGCGCCGGCGGCGGCCGAGTGCTACATCGACCACAGCCCGCCACCGCCGCCGCGCGAGATCCTGGCCAGCCAACCGCGACGGGATCGCGGAGCGGGTCGTCCCACCAAACGAGAGCGGCGTGATCTCGACAAATTCCGCGGTGGCGCAGGCTTTCTCGGGCTGACCGCGGTACTCGCGGTGCTCCTCGTCCTCCTGGGTGCGTGTTCGTCGGACTCCGACGACTCCTCCGCGCCGACCCGCAACACCCCGCAGGCCCCGGGGCCGGCCGGCGGTGGACCGTACTTCGGGGAGTGTGGGGGCGTCACCACCGACGAGGTCGGCAAGATCACCAACTTCGGCGGCCTGTCCCTCGTCGTCGACAATCCGTCTGTGTGCGAATGGAGTTCGGGCCCCAGTCGCACCGGCGCGGTGGCCTCGTTCAACTGGTACCGGGGCTCGCCCATCGGCCGTGAGCGGGCCACCGAGCAACTCTCCCGGGAATCGACCAAGGACATCGACATCAACGGGCACAAGGGTTTCATCGCCTCCGACCCGGGCATCTGTGAGATCGGAATCCAGTTCGGCGCGGACTTCTTCGAATGGTCGGTCAGTTCCGGAACCGGCGTCGCCGGCACCACCCCGACCGACCCCGACGCGATCTGCACCGCCGCACGTCAACTGTCGACGATGTCGATCGAGCGTGCGAAATGAGGCGCCGCAACCGACTTCGCGCCGTGCTGGTCTTGCTGATCGTGACGGTGGTGGCCGTCGTCGCCGCCGGATGCTCCCGATCGGTGGACGGAACGCCGTTGTCGGTGCAGCAGGCCAACTCCCAGGGCGGAGACCAGTCCGGCAATGTCGACACCGATCAATACGATCAGCTCACCCTCGAATGCCAGATCCTGCGCACCGACCAAATCGCCAAGGCGGTCGGCGGTACGGGCGCCGAGGCCATCTTCTTCGGGGCGAACTGCCGGTGGTACGTCGACGGCCCGGTGGCGGCGTATGTGACCTTCAACTGGTTCGAATGGGGCACCGTCAACGTCGAGAAGGACACCGCGAAGAAGCTCGGCTACACCACCAACAACGTCAAGGTCGCCAGTCAGGCCGCCTTCACCTCGACCGATCCGCGCCGCCCCGCGGTCTGCGGGGTGACCACGCGGGCGCCGAGTCGGGGAATCTACTCGTTCTGGGTCGAGCCGGTGGGCGGCTCGGCCGCTGCGGACCCGTGCGCCGCGCCGACGAAACTGATGGAACTGGTGCTCAGCGGCGGTCAGTGAACGCTGCGCGCGTCACCGACACCGTTGCTGCGACCCGTAATTCGTCCGGGCTGTCGTCGTCTGCGGGCACCATCATCCACACCAGTAGCTGGTTGGGTTCGCGTATGCGGCGCAGTGTGATCGGCGTGCCCGGCACGATCGGGCGCAGATATTCGATGACCACCCGGTGCGGACCGTCGATGAGATCGGGGTGCTCGCCGAGCTCGTCCTCGATCGCCTCGAGGTAGGCGGCGTTGTTGAGGTGCTTGAACGGATCGAAATCCGTGCTGCGCAACACATGTGGACGGTCGGGCACATCGAGCATCTCCGCGGCGGGCGCGGTCTCGGGATTCATCGACTTCCACCGCAGGCGGTGTTCGTCGGTCATCGACGAGAGCATCTCGAAGGCATTGTCCGACAGTCGTGACGGCATCCCGAGATCGTTGACGTTGATCCAGAACGCCTCGGTCTCGATGAGACCGGCCGGGCGGGGATCGGGATTGAAGCGATTCGTCTCGTGGTCGGCGGTCAGACGCACCCGCATGTTGGTCCACCGGGTGGACAGGGCACCGCACCAGCGCTGCGCGGTGATCGACGCGGGCCAGGAGAACGGGACGATGACATCGATGATGGTGCGACGCACGATCCAGAACGGATCGGTGTCGCCGAAGTCGGTGGCCTCGATGTTGTCGTTGGCGACGTCCTGTAGGTACCGCGCGACGGCGTCGAGCCGTACCCGCATCTGTTGGTCCACGTCGCCGGTGCGGACCCGATACCCGGCCTCGAAGTACCGCGCTCCGGTCTTACGATCGGGGAGTGGGGTCGTCGTGGCGGGATCGCCTGGGACCTGTCCGGATGCGTCGGGCCGGGCGGCTGTGCTCACTCGAAGTCCTCGTGTCTCGTCCGCTGTGTCAGAGTTAAGATACAGTGAACCGCTAAACTAGAACACGTTCTAGATGGAGAGAAGCAGGGAAACCCCAGATGGCGCATGTGATCACTCGACCGTGTTGCAACGACGCTTCGTGCGTGGCCGTGTGTCCGGTGAACTGCATCCACCCGACGCCGGACGAGCCCGAGTTCTTCACCGCCGAGATGCTGTTCATCGATCCGGAGACCTGCATCGACTGCGGCGCCTGCATTGACGAGTGCCCCGTCGAGGCCATCATTCCCGACGATCAGCTCGAGGAGAAGGACGAGCCCTACCTGCAGATCAACGCCGACTACTACAACGACCACGACGTCGAGGGCGGTCTCGTGCCGCCGAAGAAGGCGCCGCAACTCCCGGACGGACCGCTGCACGTCGCGATCGTCGGCGCCGGGCCCGCCGCGTTCTACGCCGCCGAGGACCTCGTCCGTCGACCCCAGATCGCGGTCGACATGTTCGACCGGCTGCCCACGCCCTACGGCCTGGTGCGCGCGGGGGTGGCCCCCGACCACGCCGCCACCAAGGGCGTCGAATCGGGCTTCGCCTCGACCGCGGCCAAGAAGAACTTCACCTATCACCTCGACGTCGAGGTCGGCAAACACATCAGCCACGACGAACTCGCCCAGCGCTACCACGCGGTCATCTACGCCGTCGGTGCACCGACCGATCGGCGTCTGGGCATCGACGGCGAGGACCTGCCGAACTCCTTGCCCGCCACCGAGTTCGTCGCCTGGTACAACGGTCACCCCGACTACGCGGATCTGTCCGTGGACCTCTCGGCGCAGCGCGCGGTGGTCGTCGGCAACGGCAACGTGGCGCTCGACGTCGCGCGCATCCTCGTCACCGACCCCGACGACCTGGCCCGCACCGACATCGCCGACCACGCGCTCGCGGCCCTACGGGACTCGCAGATCACCGAGGTGGTGTTGCTCGGACGGCGTGGCGTCGCCCAGGCCGCCTACACCAACAGCGAATTCCTCGCGCTCGGCGACGTCGACGGGGTCGACGTCATCGTCGATCCCGAGGAGCTGGTCCTCGACTCGGCCACGCAGGAGGCGCTCGACGACGGGACGCTCGATTCGACGATCGCCACCAAGATCCGGCTGGCCCGCGAGTTCTCCGAGCGTCCGACAACCGCGGGCAACCGTCGCATCGTCTTCCGGTTCATGGCGTCACCGCTGTCGATCAACGGTTCCGGTGACGAGGCAACCGGCGGCGTGCAGTCGGTGACCTGCGTGCGCAACGTGTACGCCGACGCCACCGGTGCCAGCGTGGCCATCACCCCCACCGAGGACCACTTCGACATCGACGCCGGACTGGTGCTGCGGGCGATCGGGTACCGCGGCGTACCGATCACCGACCTGCCCTTCGACGAGGGCCACGGCGTCGTCCCCAACACCGCGGGCCGGGTGACCGCGGGCGTCGACGGCGAGGTGATCCCCGGCCTCTACGTCGCCGGGTGGATCAAGCGCGGGGCGACGGGAGGGATCGGCCGCAACCGCCTGTGCGGTCAGGAGACGGCCGAGTCGGTCATCGCCGACTTCGTTGCCGGCACCCTGCCCGAGCCGACGGCGTCGCGGGACGACGTCGCCGACCTGGTCGCCGACCGCGGAGCGCATCGCATCGACCTGGCCGGGTGGAAACGCATCGACCTGGCCGAACGCGGTGCCGGCAAGACCGCGGGCCGCCGACGTGTGAAGCTTGTCGATATCCGTGAATTGGAAAAAGCCGCCGAGGCCGAACCGGCCTGAGGTCCTGGTGCCCGCCGACCGGTGGGTGCCTCGCCGGCAATCGGGTCACACGAGAAGAACGGGGTACACGACGTGCGCGTCGCACTGCTCTCCTACCGGAGCAAACCGCATTGCGGGGGACAAGGGGTTTACGTCCGGCATCTGAGCCGCGAACTCGCGTTACTCGGACATGAGGTCGAGATCTTCTCCGGCCAGCCGTATCCCGACCTCGACCAGGCCGCGCTCGACGCCGGTGTGCGTCTGACCGAGGTGCCCAGCCTCGGCCTGTACGACGAACCCGACCCGTTTCGCACGCCGCGGCCCGGGGAGTACCGGGACTGGATCGACGCACTCGAGGTGGGGGCGATGTGGACGGCCAGTTTCGGTGAGCCACTGACCTTCAGCCTCCGGGTGGCCCGGCTGCTCGCCGACCGCCGCGACGACTTCGACATCGTGCACGACAACCAGTGCCTCGGCTACGGCCTGCTGCAGATCCAGAAGGCCGGATTCCCGCTGATCGCCACGATCCATCACCCCATCACCCGCGACCGCACGCTCGCGGTCAAGGCCGCCAAGGGGTGGCGCAAGATCACCGCGTGGCGCTGGCATTCCTTCCTGCGCATGCAGGGGCGGGTGTCGCGGCGCATCCCGGAGCTGTTGACCGTCTCGCGCAGCAGCGAGGTCGACATCCGCAAGGCCTTCGACATCCCGTCGGGTCGCATCACCACCATCCCGCTCGGCGTCGACACCGATGTCTTCCGGCCGGCCGGGCAGCGAATCCCGGGCCGCGTGGTGTCCATCGCGAGCGCCGACGCCCCGCTCAAGGGAGTGTCGTATCTGCTCGAGGCCATCGCCAAACTCGCCGCCGAACGTGACGTGACGCTGACGCTGGTGTCGAAACTCGACCCCGAGGGGCCATCGGCGAAGCTCATCGAGGACCTCGCGATCGGCGACCGGGTCGAGGTCGTCTCCGGGCTGACCGACGAGGAGATGGCGCAGTTGCTCGCCTCGGCCGAGGTCGCTTGTGTGCCCTCGCTCTACGAGGGCTTCTCGCTGCCCGCGGTCGAGGCCATGAGCTGCGGCACCCCGCTGGTGGCCACCCGTGCCGGCGCCATCCCGGAGGTCGTCGGCACCGACGGCAGCGCGGCCCGCCTGGTGCCGCCCCGGGATTCGGGCAAGCTGGCCCAGGAGATCGGGCGGCTGCTCGACGACGCCGACCTCCGCGCCGCGATGGGCGCCGCGGGGCGCGCCCGCGTCGAGGAACGCTACAGCTGGGCGGCGGTGGCCGCGAAGACCGCAGAGCACTATCAGACGGTGCTTGACAGAACGGGGCTCGAGAGATCAGGGCTCGACAGAACAGGGCTGGACCGGGTGAACACAGAGGAGACGAGTGCGTGCTGACAGTTGATTTCGACCGGCTGGGTGTGGGTCCGCAGACCAAGGCGATCGACATCGGGGCCGGGCAGGGCAGGCATTCGTTCGAGATGTTCCGACGCGGCGCCGACGTGATCGCCTTCGATCAGTCCGAGTCCGACATGGCCGATGTGGCCGAGATGTTCGACGCGATGATGGCCGAGGGGCACGTACCCGCCGAGGCCAAGGCCCGCGCCGAGGTCGGCGACGCGCTCCGACTTCCCTACGCCGACAACAGCTTCGACGTGGTGTTGATGTCGGAGATCCTCGAGCACATCCCGACCGACGAAGGCGCCATCGCCGAGATGGTGCGGGTGCTGCGGCCCGGTGGCGTCGCGGCGGTGACCGTGCCGCGGTACTGGCCGGAAAAGGTGTGCTGGGCGCTGTCGGACGCGTACCACGAGGTCGAGGGCGGTCACGTTCGCATCTACAAGGCCTCCGAACTGGCCGGCAAGCTCGAGGCCGCAGGCCTCGAGGTCACCGGCACCGACCACGCCCACGCCCTGCACGCGCCGTACTGGTGGCTCAAGTGCGCGGTCGGCGTCGAGAACAATGACAACCTGCTGGTCAAGGGCTACCACCAACTGTTGGTGTGGGACATGATGACCAAGCCGTGGCTGACGCGGGTCGGCGAGCAGGTGTTGAACCCGGTCATCGGCAAGTCGGTCGCCCTGTATCTGCGCAAGCCGGAATGAGTCGGGCCACACCGGCGATCGCCGGTGTGCTGACGGCCGAGCAGGTCACCGCGACCGGGGCGGCCATCGTCGGCATGCAGGAGGACTCCGGTGCACTGCCGTGGTTCCCCGGCGGACAGACCGACCCCTGGGATCACATCGAGTCGGCGATGGCGTTGAGCGTCACCGGCTTCCTGGCCGAGGCCGAGGCGGCCTACGACTGGTCACGGCGTCATCAACGGCCCGACGGGTCGTGGCCGATCCGGACGGTGCGCGGGACGGTGACCGACCACGGTATCGATTCCAACTTCTGCGCCTACATCGCAGTCGGCGTCTGGCATCACTACATGATCACCGGCGACACCGCGTTCCTCGATCGGATGTGGCCGACGGTGTGGTCGGCGATCGACCTCGTCTGTCGCTTCCAGCGGCCCGACGGCGCCTTCCGGTGGGGCGGTGACCACCGCACGCACGCGATGTTCGACGAAGCCCTCGTCACCGGCAACGCGAGCATCCACCACGCCCTCGACTGCGCGATCCGGATCGCCGCGGAGATCGACCAGCCCGACGACGAGTGGGTGCGTGCGTTCGAGGCGCTCGGGGAGGCATTCCGCGAGCGGATCGAGGTCTTCGAGGACCCGTCGGAGCATTCGATGGATTGGTACTACCCGGTGCTCGGTGGTGCGCTGCGTGGACGAGCCGGCCAAGAACTCATCGCTCGGCGGTGGGACGAGTTCGTGGTGCCCGGCAAGGGTGTGCGCTGCGTCGACCACCGGCCGTGGGTGACCGGGGCCGAGACCTCGGAGCTGGCTCTGGCCCTCGACGCACTCGGTGACACCGCCGACGCCGTCGAACTGATCGCCTCGATCCAGCACCTGCGCGATCCCGACGGCTCGTACTGGACCGGCCTGGTCTTCGCCGACGGGAAACGCTGGCCGGTGGAGAAGAGCTGCTGGACCTCGGCGGCCGTGGTCCTCGCCGCCGACGCGGTCAGCCGGGCGTCGGCGGCCAACGGGATCTTCCGCGACGTCGGCAGCTGGATGGCCGCTCGTCGCTGAGGCGGTTCGCCCACGAGGGGGTTGGCCCAGAGGCGTTTGGCCGGAGGGGTCCGCCCTGAGCGGACTGCCGCCTTCTCTCGAATGCGCTCTCGCCGCCGCCCCACGTCGGCGACGAGAGCGCATCCCCCGACACTCGACCCGGTGGTCGTGACACCGACCGGGGAGTGACCTCAGTCAAATCGACCGCGCTGGGTCCATGCCACCGGTGGACCGGATTTTCGCCGAAAACCGCTGGTAAAGTCATCGCACGAGTTTTCCGGACCGGAAAACCGGAACCGGATGGGCGGATGTGACCAAACTCTGATTTGTCGTCGGGCTGCCTGGTTCGTAGATTCGCAGGGAACCCGAGACCGGGGGAGGGGGAAGCACCAATGACGACGCGTCTGTCGGACGCATCCGCGGTCGACGGCCCCGGACGCTTCGGTTCCCAACTGCACGCGTTGTTCACCGCGGCCGGATCGCCGACACTGGCCGCGACCATCGCGGGCGCTGCCCGCATCGCCCCCGGGCGTGGTGAGGTGTCGGTGCAGCGCCTCTCGGACTGGCGTCGCGGACGTCACCTCCCGGCCCGGTTCGAGACTCTCGAACCCCTCCTCGCGTGGCTCATCCTGCAAGCGCAGTCGCGGGGTGCCGACACACCGTCGCTGAGTGACTGGCGACGCTGGTGGTCGGCGGCCAATGGCACCAGCACCCGTGACGCGGGTCCGTCGAAGCGTCGCACCGCCGAGCCGATCCCGACGCTCGCCTGCCCGTACCCCGGCCTCGGGGTGATGACCGCCGACGACCGCGACGTCTTCTTCGGCCGCGACCGGGTCCTCGACGAACTCGCGGCACTCATCGGTGCCGCCGACCGCGACCGTGAGCTCTCGCCGGCGATGGTGCTCGTCACCGGCGTCTCGGGGGCGGGCAAGTCGTCGTTGCTACGCGCGGGACTCGCCCGGCTCGCCGAACGTCCGGAGAACCGCTGGGAAGTGCGTGCGCGACCGGCCGTCGCGCTGCTCGACGACGCCGATGGGCAGGGTGCCGAGGGCGCGGGAGGCGACGAGCCCGCCGAACAACCCGACGTCGAACAATCCGACGTCGAACAACCTGGCACCGAGGAATCCGGTATCGAGGAATCCAGCACCGACAAGTCCGGTACCGATCAACCCGGCGCCGACCCCGACACCGGACTCGATGATCACGCCGCCGCGCCGACACTGACCGTGCAGGTGGTCGACCAGCTCGAGCAGGTGCTCGTCGGGCAGTCGCGTCGCGCCCCGCGCGTGCAGCAGCTGATGGAGGCGTTGGGCGGGCTCGCATCGGAGCCGGGAACCGTGGTCGTGGTCGGGGCCCGCGCCGACATGTACGAGATGGCGTCCACGCTCGAGCCGGTCGCCTCGGCGTGGCAACACCGGTCGATCGTGGTGCCGCCGATGACCGACACCGAACTCGAAGAGGTCATCGCCGCGCCCGCACGGGTGTCGGGAATCCGCGTCGACAAGGGCCTCGCCCCGACCATCCTGTCCGATCTGCGCGGCCTGACCGGGCGGCGCGGCCCGGTCGAGGACCGCGCCGGGCAGCTCCCGCTGGTGGCCCACGTGCTGTCGGTGATGTGGGCGACCCGCGCGGGCGCCACGCTCACGGTCAGCGGCTATCACGCGGCGGGTGGGGTCTCCTCGGCCATCGCCGAATCCGCCGAGGCCATGTGGCTGGCCCTGACACCGGCCCACCGCGTCACCGCACAGCGGCTGCTGCTGTCGCTGATCCACATCTCCGACGGGGTGACCGCGCGCCGGCCGCGTCGGTTCGCCGACCTCGTCGCCCTCGGTGACGATCGCGCGGGTACGGTCGCGGTGATCGAGGCGCTGTCGGAGTCACGCCTGGTCACCGTCTCCGACCAGCAGGTCCAGATCATCCACGACGTCGTGCTCAGTGCCTGGCCGCGGCTGAGCGAACTGATCGAACGCACCCGTGACAGCGCTCCGGTTCTCGAGCGCGTCACCTCCGATGCCACCGAGTGGGACCGTCAGGGCCGCGACACGTCGTTGCTCTACAACTCGACGCGCTACGCGTGGGCCGCGCAGGTGGCCGACGACCCGGTGCTCGGCTCGGTGGCTCGCGACTTCCTCGACGCCGGCCGCCACCACATCGACACCCAACGCCGCCGGCGGCGATGGGCGATCGCTGCGGTCTCGCTGCTCGCGGTGATCTCGGTGGTCGCCGCGGGGGTGGCCATCTTCTCCAACGTTGCGCTGGCCCGCGAGAGCGACAACGCGCGGTTCTCGGCGCTGCTGTCGTCGGCGGGGCGGCTGGCCCAGACCGATCCGGGCCTCGCCGCCCAACTCGCGGTGGGCGCGTGGCGCATCCACCCCGACAACCCGCTGGCGCGGATGCGGGTGCTGCAGACCCAACAGCTGCCGCTGCCGATCTCGGCGCGACAGGGCCATCAGGGGTCGGTGTACGACCTCGGCCTGACCTCCGGCGGCGCCGGTGGCACCGGTGCGGGAGGCAGATTGCTGGCGACGGCCAGTTACGACCGCTCGGTGCGCCTGTGGCGGGCCGACAACCCGCGCGACATCGTGGCGGCCGGTCCGGCCCTGCGCGGGTACGGCTCCTTCGTCACCTCGGTCGATTTGCGGCCCGGCTCGCCGACCCTGGCCTCGGCCGACGGCGAGGGCAAGATCGCCGTGTGGGACATCGCCGACGTCACCCACCCCGTGCGGACCCAGACGTTGCAGTCGCCGTACGGTACCGGGACGTCGTACATCCTGCGCTACGACCGCACCGGCCGGGTGCTCGCGACCACCCATGACAACGGGGTCGTCACCTTGTGGGACACCACCGCACCCGGCGGGTATCGCGCGGTGTCGGCGATCCGTGATCACACCGGTCCGGTCCGCACGGTTGCGCTGTCGCCGACCCGACCGGTGCTCGTCGCCGGTTCCGACGACGGCACCATCAGCCTCTCCGACATCGCCGATCCGGCTGCGCCGGTGCATCTCTCGGATCTGCGGGACGGTATCGACAGCGGGTGGCATTCGGTGGCGATCTCACCCGACGGCACGCTGCTGGCGGCCGGCCGGGACGACGGGACGGTCGCGGTGTGGAACATCGCCGATCCTCGCTCGCCGATCGCGTTGGGCCGCGTTCGGGCGCACGGCGCGGCGATCTGGTCGGTCGGATTCTCCGCGGATGGTCGGTCGTTGATCTCGGCCGGTCTCGACGGGTTCGCGCGCCGCTGGGACGTCGGCACCGACGGGACATCGGCGTCGGCCGATCTGCTCACCGAACTAGGTGTGCCGATGCGAACCTCCGGTGGCGCGTTCTTCACCGCCCGCGAGATCGCGCCACAGGTGATCCTCACCGCCGGAGGCGCCGGGACGATCCAGGCCTGGGACATCCCGGCCTCACCCCAGCCCGCGCACTCGTTGCCCATCACCCAGACCTCGGTGAGCCCGGACGGAACGACCTTGGCCACCAGCGCCGCCGACCAGACGATCGCGTTGTGGAACCTGCCGCGCGGGCGGGCGCCGACGGAGCTGTCCCGCATCTCCGCGCAACCGCGACCCAGTGGTGGGTACGTAACCGCGTTCAACCGGACGGGCACCATCCTCGCCAGCGCGTTCACCGGCGGTGGTGAGGTGGATCTCTACGACATCTCCGATCGCCGGGCGCCGCGTCGTCTGGTGACGCTTCCGGTGCAGACCCGGCACACCTTCCCGCTGGCCTTCGATCCGACGAGGGATCTGCTGGTCACCGGCAGCAGCGACAACTCGATCCAGCTGTGGGACGTCGCCGACCCGCATGCGCCACGGATGCTCGGACAGCCGTTCGCCACGGCGGACGGCTTCATCGAGGACGTCCAATTCGGCCCCGACGGTGGTGATCTCGTCGTCGCCGATGCCGCACATCGCATCACCCGGTGGGACATCGACGACCCACAGAATCCTCATCTGGCACAACAGATGACCTCGCACACGAGTGCGGTCAATGCGGCGGTGTTCAGCCCCGACGGACGGTTCATCTACGGCGGCGCCGACGACCAGACCATCTCGGTGACCGCGGTCGGTTCCGAAACGGCTGCGCGCGTGCGTGTTCCGGCCGGGGTTCGGGTGACGTCGCTGTCGGTCTCGGCCGACGGCACAACCCTGGTGGTCGGCGCCGACCTGAGCGTGCAGCTCTGGGACATCTCGAAACCCGATGCGCCGAAACCGATTGCACGCGACGAGTCGATCACCGCCGAGTCCGCGTACGTCCGCGAGCCGATGATCGCTCCCAATGACGTCATCTATGCCGGTGGCCGTTCCGATCTGCAGTGGTGGACGATCGATGCCGGAGCCGTCGCGAGCCGCGTCTGCGCGGCCGACAATCACATCGATCGCGGCACGTGGGACGAATTCGCCGAGGGCGTCGGGTACCCCGACATCTGCCCCGGCTGAGGCATGACGAGAACCCGGACAAAACGAGAACTTGTTCTAGACAGGTGTCCAGGCCTGTGTCTAAGGTGAGGGCATGGATTTCGGGATCGTTCAGTTCACCAGCGACCGCGGCCTGACGCCGCAGGTCCTGGCCCCGCTCATCGAAGAGGCCGGGTTCGCGTCGTATTTCGTCCCCGAGCACGGGCACATCCCGACCCGCCGCGATACGGCCCATCCACGGACCGGTGATTCCTCGCTGCCCGACGATCGCTACATGCGCACCCTCGACCCCTGGACGACGCTGGCCGCGGCCGCTGCGGTCACCGAGCGGATTCGGCTCGCCACGGCGGTCGCGCTACCCGTGCAGTCCGATCCGATCACTCTCGCCAAGACCCTGGCCACCCTCGATCACCTGTCCGGCGGACGGCTGACGCTCGGTGTCGGATTCGGTTGGAACCTCGACGAATTGGCCGATCACAAGGTGCCGCCGAAGCTGCGGCGGACGATGTTGCGCGAGTATCTCGAGGCCATGCGCGCGCTCTGGACCGACGAGGAGGCCGAATACCACGGTGACTTCGTCGATTTCGGGCCCAGCTGGGCATGGCCCAAGCCGCAGGCGCACATCCCCACGCTCGTCGGCGCCGCGGGCAACGAGAAGAACTTCCGATGGATCGCCCGCAGCGCCGACGGCTGGATCACCACGCCGGGCGAAGAAGACATCGAGGGCTCGGTGGGCCTGCTGCACCGGATCTGGTCCGACGCCGGCCGTGACGGCGTACCGCAGGTCGTCGTCCTCGACTTCAAGCCGGTCGCCGAGAAGCTGGAGAAATGGCGCCAGATCGGGGTCACCCAGGTCCTGTACGGCCTCCCTGACGACTCGGTGGAACGCGCCCGAGGGTATCTCGCCAAACTAGCCGGCAAGCTCGGTCTCGCCCCTGCGGTGGTGTAACCCCTCCCACGCCGACAGCGCCTTTGAGCGCGCCGGCTACGGCGCGGCCGCGAGCCCCGGAATGACGAAGCGCTCCACCTGTCGTCGCACCGAGGTCGGGTCGTCGGCGTCGACGGTGGTGCCGGGAACGGTGCCGAGGCTGATGAGAATCCGGGCCACCCACTCCGATACCTCGACGGCGTCGTGGTCGGGGTGCACTTCTCCGTTCTCGATCGCGGCGTCGACGAATGGTCTCCAGAACAGTGCGAGGTCGGGGACGAGGGCGCTGACGCCCACGCCCGCGCACGCGGCGAATTCCTCCGGCTCTTCCGTGCGCAGCCGCAGCAGTAACGTCCCGGGGTCGTCGTAGGCGCCGCGGCCGATCCGGACGCCTGCCACGAGTTGCTCGGTGAAGTCGCCCAGTGTTTCGAGTTCGACGCGCGCGTCGCTCCAGAACGAATCGGTGAGCCGCACGATCGTCGCCCCGACCATCGACTGCTTGTCGGGGAAGTGTCGGTAGAGCCAGGCCCGCGACACCCCGGCGACGTCGGCGACCTGCTGCATTGTCGTGGCCCGAATGCCCTTGTCGGCGAGCAACTTCTCGGCCGCATCGAGCAGGCGGTCGGCGACGCTCGTGGCCGGGGCGGGTGTCATGGTCACCAACTCTAACAACCGGGCTGGACAGTTTCGCGAAAGTGTTTACTCCGAGCCCCTTCGTGCGGTAGACAGATTCAGAGATCTGTCAACTATCCAAAGGGGCTCCCATGCGTGATCTCCCGCGTACCGCCATCATCGGCGCCGGAATCAGTGGCCTGACATCGGGAAAGATGCTCACCGACTACGGCGTCCCGTACACCTGTTTCGAGAGTTCCGATCGGGTCGGCGGGAACTGGGCGTTCGGCAATCCCAATGGGCACTCGAGCGCCTATCGGTCGCTGCACATCGACACGTCCAAACATCAGCTGTCGTTCCGGGATTTCCCGATGCCGTCGGAATACCCGGATTTCCCGCACCACACCCAGATCAAGCAGTACCTCGACGACTACACCGACGCCTTCGGGCTGCGCGAGAACATCGAGTTCGGCAATGGGGTGACCCACGCCCGCCGACTCGACGGCGGCGGGTGGGAGTTGTCGACGCAGCGCGGCGAGACGCGCCGCGTCGACCTGCTGGTCGTGGCCAACGGGCATCACTGGGATCCGCGGTGGCCGAATTTCCCGGGCGAATTCGCCGGTGACGAGATCCACTCCCATTCCTATATCGACCCGCGTACCCCGCTGGACTTCGCCGGCAAACGAATCCTGGTGGTGGGCTTGGGCAACAGTGCCGCCGACATCGCCGTCGAGCTGTCGTCCAAGGCGCTCGACACCACGGTCACCATCTCGACCCGGTCGAGTGCCTGGATCGTCCCCAAGTACTTCGCGGGCAAACCGGCCGACAAGTACTACCACACCTCGCCTTACATTCCGTTCTCGTGGCAGCGCAAGTTCACCCAGATCATGCAGCCGATGACCGCCGGGCGCCCCGAGGATTACGGCCTACCGACCCCGAATCACAAGTTCTTCGAAGCACATCCGACGCAGTCGGTCGAGCTGCCGCTGCGGCTCGGCTCCGGTGACGTCACCGCCAAGGGCAACATCGAGCGACTCGACGGCCACACCGTGCACTTCGTCGACGGCACGAGTGCCGATTTCGACGTGATCATCTACGCCACCGGATACAACATCACCTTCCCGTTCTTCGACCCCGATGTGATCAGCGCCCCCGACAACCACATCGACCTGTACAAACGGATCTTCTATCCGGGCATCGACGACGTCGTGTTCGCCGGCTTCGCCCAGTCCACGCCGACGCTGTTTCCGTTCGTGGAATGTCAGGCCCGGGTGATCGGTGCCTATGCGGTCGGGCAGTACCGCCCGCCGTCGGTGCCGCAGATGCGTGAGACCATCGCCTCCGACCAGCAATACTTCACCGGGCACATGCTGCACACGGCAAGGCACACACAGCAACTCGACCACTATCTCTACGAACACAGCATCCGTACCAAAGAACTGCCCGCCGGGCGTGCGCGTGCCGCCGAGCAGGGGCCCGTCCGCTGGGCGGGCGTCGACGCCGCGCCGCTGCAGGAGGCACGATGACCACCGCCGACACCGACCGTCGCACCGTGCATTTCGAGTCCGTACGATTCGATTCTGACGGAACCGGTTGCGACGCCTGGTTCTTCGCACCGACCGGCACCGCATTCGCCACCGAAGCAGGAGTGCCGGTGGTGGTGATGGCCCACGGATTCTGCGGCACCAAGGATTCCGGGCTCGAGCCGTTCGCGCGACGCCTGGCCGACGCCGGTCTGGCGGTGTTCGCGTTCGACTACCGGAACTTCGGACTCTCCGATGGTGAACCGCGCCAACGGGTCTCGATGTCCGGTCAGGCCGCCGACTACCATGCCGCCATCGACGCCGCCGGCCGTCAGCCCGGTGTGGACGCCTCCCGGATCGTCCTGTGGGGGCTGTCGCAATCCGGCGGGCACGTGTTGATCGTGGCAGCCGAACGTGCGCGGACGGGGCGCGACGACGTGGCCGCCGTCATCTCGGCGGTGCCGATGGTCAGCGGGCTTGCGGCCGGTGTTCACCATTACCCGCAGGTGGGTGCGGTCTCGATGTTGCGATCCACGGCCGTCGGCATCGGAAGTGCGTTGGGCGCCAGACTCGGGCGCGACCCGGTGATGATGCCGGTCGTCGGCAAGCCCGGTGACAAGGCCGCGCTGACCAGCGACGGTTACCTGGAGAGTTACCTCGCGATCGCCGGCCCCAGCTGGCGCAACGAGGTCGACGCGTCGATCGGCTTGGAGCTCGGCTCATTTCGCGCCGACAAGGCCGCGCCCGATGTGGCCGCGCCGGTCCTCATGCAGATCGCCGACCTCGATCGGGGAGCGCCGCCCCACGCGGCGGCCAAGGCCGGTTTCGCCGCACGCGCCGAGGTCCGGCATTACCCGTGTGACCACTTCGGGATCTTCGCCGAGGTTCAGGATTCGTGGTTCGAGCCGGTCGTGTCCCATCAGATCTTTTTTCTCACACGCCATCTCGCCACCTCGGCGGTGACCGGGTGAGCACGGCAATGGTGATCGGCGGCGCGTCGGGTATCGGAAAGGCCACCGCGCGAAGGCTGCACGAGGACGGCCATCGCGTCGTCGTCGCCGACGTCAATGCCGATGCCGCGTCCGCAACTGCCGCCGAACTGGGCGGTACCGCGACCGCGGTGCACCTCGATGTCACCGACGAGGCTTCTGTCGCTGCAGGATTCGACGGACTCGACGACCTCACGATCGTCGTCAACTGCGCAGGGCTGTCGATGCCCGGAGCGCTCACCGAACTGGAGTTGTCGGCGTGGCAGACGACCGTCGATGTCTGCCTGACCGGCACCTTCCTCGTGCTCAAGTATGCGGGACGCCATGTCGCCCAGGGTGGTTCGATCGTTTGCGTGGCCTCGCTGAACGGCCGGCAACCCGGTGCCGGGATGGGGTCGTACTGTGCGGCGAAGGCCGGGGTGCTGATGCTCGTCGAGGTGGCCGCTCTCGAACTCGCCGAACGAGGGGTTCGCGTCAACGCCGTCTCGCCCGGACTCGTCGACACCCCGCTGACCGCCGGTATCGCCTTCGTCCCCGGGCTGACCGAGGAGTACCTGGAGAACACGCCGTTGGGTCGGGCGGGTACTCCCGAGGACATCGCCGCGACGATTGCGTTCCTCACCTCCCCGGCGTCGGGGTGGATGACCGGTGCCGCAATCGATCTCAACGGCGGCGCGCACCTGCAGCGCTATCCGGACGTGTTGGGTAAGGTGCGGGCACTCGCAGGCGGGTAGGTCCGGTGTTCGGCGAGGGTCAACCCCGCGGCAACGGGGCCCCGACCTCGCCGGAGTCGCGTCGCAGGACGCGCAACGAACCCTCCGCGCGGACCTCGGTGAACTGTCCGGTCTCCAAGGCCTGGCAGTAGATCTCGTAGGGGGGACGGCCGCCGTCGGCGGGATCGGGGAACACGTCGTGGATCAGCAGCGCGCCACCGATGCGCACCCACGGTGCCCACCCGTCGAGGTCGTTCTGCGCGGCCTCCATCGAATGGCCGCCGTCGATGAACACGAAGTCGGCGGGTTTGCCCCAGGCCCGGGCCGCGACGGTCGACGGTGCGAGCATTCCGATCACGGTCTGCTCGAGGCCGGCGTCGAACATTGTGCGCCGAAAGCGGGCCGAGGTGTCCAGCGTGCCCGAATGCGGATCGACGAGAGACTCGTCGTGGTACTCCCAGCCGGGCTGGTGTTCCTCGGAGCCGCGGTGGTGATCGACGGTGACGATCACCGCCCCTGCCGCCTCGGCCGCCGAGCCGAGGAATACCGTCGACTTGCCGCAATAGGTGCCGATCTCCACGCCGACCTTTGTCGAATCCGGTTGTGTCAGATACTCACCGGCGATCTCGAACAGGGTTTGCGCCTCGTCGAGCGGCATGAAGCCCGGCGCGTCGTCGGCGACCTGACGACGTTCGGGTGAGGGAGCGGAGAGCGGCTGCGATGCCGGCGAGGCGGTCATGAAAACCGATCCTAGGGCATCTCTGCGGTTACCGACCGAGCGATTGTTCTCCCCGGCGTAGGGTGGACAACCATGAAAGCTCAGGTGCTCACCGCAGAGTCCGGACCGTCCGCCCTCGAACTGACCGACGTCCCCGATCCGACGCCCGCCGAGGGCCAGGTCCTCGTCGACATCAAGTCGTGCGGGATCTGTTTCCCCGACCTGCTGATGAGTCAGGGAAAGTACCAGCTCCGCATGCCGACGCCGTTCACGCCCGGCACCGAGGTCGCAGGCGTGGTGCGCCAGGCTCCCGAGGGGTCCTCGGTGAAGGTGGGCGACAAGGTTCTCGTCGCGTCCATCGTCGGCGGCTTCGCCGAACAGCTGACCGCCTCGCCCGAGCAGCTGCTGCCCCTGCCCGA
Source organism: Gordonia polyisoprenivorans NBRC 16320 = JCM 10675 (assembly GCF_000241325.1). Lineage (GTDB taxonomy): Bacteria > Actinomycetota > Actinomycetes > Mycobacteriales > Mycobacteriaceae > Gordonia > Gordonia polyisoprenivorans. The sequence continues at coordinate 19,538 of NZ_BAEI01000006.1, forward strand.
GGGGCTGACCTTCGATCAGGGCGCCGCGCTCGGCATCAACTATCAGACCGCGCTGTTCGCGCTGAAGTTGCGCGCACAGACCGCGCCCGGTGAGGTCGTCGGGGTGCTCGGCGCTGCGGGTGGCGTCGGGACCGCGTCGATCATGGTGGCCAAGGCGATGGGCGCCAAGGTCATCGCGATCGTGCACCGCAAGGGTGCCGAGGAATTGCTGCGCAGCGCAGGCGCCGACGAGGTCATCCAGCTCGAAGAGGGCTGGGGAGCCGAACTGAAGAAGATCGCGCCCGAGGGTGTCGACGTGATGATCGACCCGTCCGGCGGCGAGGTGTTCGACGAGGCGCTGCGCCAGGTCGCCCCCGACGGTCGGTACGTGGTCATCGGCTTCGCGGCCGGCGGCATCCCGACCGTCAAGCTGAACCGCGTGCTGTTCCGCAACATCGCCGTCGTCGGCGCTGCCTGGGGTGAGTACGTGCGCACCCACCCCGGTGTGCCGGAACTGTTGCACGACGAGCTGACCGAGATGATCGCCGCGGGGCTGAGTCCGCAGGTCAACACCACCTACACCCTTGATCAGCTACCGACCGCATTGACCGATCTCGCCGAGGGGCGGATCCTGGGGAAAGCCGTCGTCCACATCGCCGATTGAGAGGTCACCTCATGTGCCGCAACATCACCGAACTGCGCGGACTCGAACCCGCGGCGACCGAGGAAGAAATCGAGGCAGCCGCACGCCAATACGTTCGCAAGGTGAGCGGCATCCGTCATCCGTCGGCAGCCAACGCCGAGGTGTTCGAGGCGGCGGTCATCGCGGTGACCGCCGCCACGCGCACCCTGCTCGGTGAGCTCCCGGAGCGTCGCCAGCCGCCGAAAACCGTACCGCCGCTGCGGCGTCCGGAGGTCCGGGCGCGGATCGCGGCGCGGGGGTAGGGCTGCGGCGGGCATGCTCATATGGCGCTTCTGCATCCCGGCCATCGATCTGGGGAAATAGCCGGCTGCTACTGCACGCCGAACAACTCCGCCGCATTCCGATAGAGGACCCCGCGTACCCAGTCGTCGCCCAGATCCAGCCGCACGATCGCGTCGAGGGCGTGGGTGTAGGTGTAGGGGATGTTCGGGAAGTCGCTGCCGAACAGGATCTTTGGTCCCAGGTCGGCCAGCCGGGGTCGTAGCTCGGGTGGGTACGGCGCGTCGGCCTCGGAGAAGTCGGTAAACGACATCGTGGTGTCGAGTCGCACATTCTCGAATCGTTCGGCGAGGCCGAGGAATTGCTCGTATTCCGGTGTGCCCATGTGGGCGACGATGAGCGGCAACGACGGGAATCGCTTGAGGAGCCGGGCGATGGGATCGGGCCCGGTGTAGGTGCCCGGTGCCGGCCCGGAGCCGCAGTGGATGATCACCGGGACCTGCGCGTCGGCGATCTGCGACCACACACCGTCGAGCAGCGGATCCAGTGGTGAAAAGGCGCCGACCTGGATGTGGCACTTGAAGACCCGGGTGCCCGCGGCGATGGCCTTCGAGACGTAGGCGGTCGCCGGCTCCTCGGGGTAGAAGGTTGCGGTGTGAAGACAGTCGGGGTGGTGGGCGGCGAAGTCGGCGGCCCATCCGTTGAGCCACTCAGCCATGTTCGGCTTGTGTGGATACACGAGTGACGAATACGCGCGAATACCGAAAGCCTGCAACGCAGCCACCCGGACGTCCTCGTCGGCTCGGTAGGTGATCGGCCATTCGCGTCCGACGAGCGGCCCGGCTGAGTCGAAATACGCCCACACCTTGTCCATCACCGACCGCGGCATGAAGTGGGTGTGGACGTCGATCAAACCCGGCAGTCCCAACGTGCCCCAGATCGAGCGGACCCGTTGTGCCTCAGCCTCGCTGAACGGTGTCGGCGCGGACGGATCTTGCTCGGGAACGACGCTGTTCATGCATCGACGGTACCGCGCGTGACGTTACGGGTCACGGAGAGTCGATCACCGTGCGTTCCCCATCGAGATGACCGCGGTTCGCAATGTCAGTCCTGCGTGTGAGCGGGGGAGTGGTCCTTGGACGCGCGCGGCATGCGCCCGGTCCAGTCGCGGGGAACGATGAACACGCCCTCGGCCTCGACGGTGACCCCGTCGGTGTCGGCGAGGGTGCCCCGGACGGTCTTCTTGCGGCCGTCGCGACCGACGATCGACGCGCGTGCGGTCAGCGGTCCCAGTGGCGTCGGGCGCAAATAGCGCAGCGAGATCGTCCCGGTGTAACACGGCACGTTGTCGACGCTGGCGGCCTCGCCGAGTACCTGATCGAGGATCATCGCGGCCACTCCGCCGTGCACATGACCACCGGGTCCCTCATAGGCGGCACCGAGGGTGAACTCGGCGGACACCTCGTGCCCGTCGTGGCGGGTCCGCAACGGAGGCGCGATGGCGTTGCGCACGCCGACAACCGAATTGCCCCACGGCATTCCGACGAAATCCGGCGTGTAGCGAACGCCGTACGGACCGTCGATCTGCTCGGCGCGCAGGGTGTCGACGATGGCGTCGATCCGCTCGCGCGCCGCGGCCACCACGTCGTCGGGGACCTCGGTGCGAATCACCGCATCGATGAGCTGGCGCACGGAGTCCGTCAGCGGTTCATAGATCGCGCGGCGACGGGCGATCTCGTCGTCGGAGATGTCCTCGAGGGTGAACTGCATGCGGCGACTCCCGGGTCGTGCCGGCCCTGGTGAACCGCGGACCGAAACCAGACTAGAACGTGTTCTAATCTAGCGGAAGGCGTCGGCGTCGGCCACCAGATCGATGCGGGCATCGGCGATCACTTCGGCGCGATCATCCGGGCGGACAAAGCCGGCCTCGATCGCTGTGTCGGCCGCCTCGGTGTAACGCTTGAGGTAGGTGTCCTGGTCAGGGTAGAGATCGGCGATGACCGTCGGCGGCAGGGGCGTCGTGACGCCGAACAGCACACAAATGCGGGGCACGTCGTCCTCGACCACGCCACTGAGGATCTGGGTCGGTACGTCCACGCACGGAGTGCGCACGCCGTCGCGCGCATTGCCCACCTGGTCGAGTTCGAACCGGTGGCCGTCCCCGGCGTCGACGACCAGCAGCGGGTCCGCGACCGGGGGCTCCGACTCCTCGTCGACCCACGACCGCAAATGGTGCAACGCCGAACGCAGCACAAAGCGCTGCTGACCGCGGTTCACCGGCGCCGGACAACCGAGCATCGATTCGTACTCGCCGATCTGAGCGAAATCGGCATGCGACGTCCCGGCCATCTCCCATACGCGCAGCAGTGACGAATCCGGTTGTCGGGCTTGCACATACTGAAAGTTGGTGAGAACGTCGGTCTCGGTTTGCACGACGAAGACCGGAACGGTCAGATCGGTGGATATTCGCACGGGCAACCCGCGATAGGCCTCGGTGATGTCGGCGGGACCGCCGGCCTCGCCGAGCGGTAGCGCTCCGAGCGATCGGCTGTGAATCAGAATCCCGTGAAAGACGTTGTGCAGGTCGACGAAATGATTCGCGTAGGTAGTCAGTGCCATGGCCGATTGGGATTCGCCCGCGGCCAGTAGTCGGCGCACGGTGAGCCCGGCCAGCGGATGGCCTTCGGTATGGTTCGCGGCGAGTGCGCCACCGATGGCGCCGAAGATGTCGTAGCTGTAGCCGTCACCCGGGTGGCGCAGTGACCCGTATCGATCGGTGTCCTTGTCGGCGAGACGCGTGGGCGTGTCACCGTCGTCCATTCCGACAGATCCGGCACCGCCCTCGATGCCGGTGTACTGCGCCGAAACCCCCACCCAGGCACACCCCGATCGGACGATCTCCGGCGCGAGGTACGTGTACTCGGGTGCGGCGTCGGTTCCGCTGGACACGTTGAACCACTCGACGACGACGTATCCGTTGAAATCGGAGTCATTCTCGGGGCGCCGCACCAGGATTCGGGTGGTGAACTCGGCGGAGTCGGCTTCGGCAATGTCTCCGGACGAGGTGCTCTCGAATCGGCGGGCTCGTCCGACAGCAGCATATTCGCGCTCGTCATATCGGTGGGCTGTCAGGTTCGGACCGGGGCTGGCGCTGAGGATGTTGTGACCTTTTCCGCCGGTCAGTTCGATGAAGGTCACTCGTGACGACATCTTTCGACCTTAACCCTCGTCCCCCGTTCGACGTGGTCTTCCTGATGTTTGACGTCGACGTCCTCGAGACGTCTTCCCCTGATGGTCGAGCAACTCGCCCTGCCCGATAGCCGGAACCTTCCCCCGACGCCCCAGGCACCGGGCCTTCCCGCCCGATGCCCCAGGCACCGGGCCTTCCCGCCCGATGCCCCAGGCACCGGGCCTTCCCCCGACGCCCCAGGCGCCGGGCCTTCCCGCCCGATGGTCGCACCCCCCCGACAATCGAAGACCTTTCCTCCCGATGGTCGAGGTGCGAGCCGCGTGCGGCGAGCCTCGAGACCCGGCGAGACAACCAGCCTCCCAACCACATCCACCAACCACAGCGAAACCCGCACCCCTACCACACCCCACCGACAGAAAACTGCCGCCAGCCCACCAACGAAACCCGTTGTCCACAAGCACCTTTCCCTCCACCGAACTGTCGAATACCCTTGCCATAATTCATATGTTCGAGTATGGTGGAGTCATCACACCGATCAGCCACCGGGGAGGGGCCCATGATCGACACCACCGAAGCTCTTGATGCCGAGGCGGTTTTCGCCGGGATTGTCACCCAACTCAGCGACCTGCAATGGAATCCGGACATGACCGGGCCACAGGCCTTCGGCGCGATGAAGCAAGTCCTTCTGTTGCGCAACCTGGTTGATCACCACGCCACCACCCTCACCGGCGAGATGGACCGGCTGGGCGTGGCCGACCACAAGACCACCCGACTTCGGGAGTTGTTGATCAGCATGGGTTTCGCACCGGCCGTCGCTTCGCGATACGTGCGGATGGCTGCCACCACCGATGTCGACCTGTTGTTGGCGCATGCAGCGGACGGGTCCATCTCGTCCGAACACACCGACGCCATCGTGCGCGGGTTGGCGCACATCGACACCCGATGCCCCGAACCCCTCGACACCGTGCAACGTTGTGAATACCTGCGGAAACTCCTGTCGCACTACTTCGCCGGCTTCACCCCCGCCGAGATCAACCTCTACGCACGACAGTTGGGCAACGAACTGGCCGCGGAGACTCCTGGCGGTTTACCTGCCGCCGAAGACAAGAGAATCAACTCCTACACCGACCGCATCACCGACGACGGACGGCTGGAGATCTCGGCGAACCTCGACATCATCGCCGGCGAGAAAACCAGAACTCTGATGGAAACCTTGTCGGCGCCCAAGCCCCAGCCCGACGGATCCCCGGATCCGCGGACACCCGAACAGATCTGCGCCGCGGCGTTTGAAACGATCGTCGAACTCGCGGCACAGGGATTGGCGGACACCACATTCTCGGCCAAACCCACCAACGGGTTGTTGTGGACGTGGTCGGCGGACAACCCCGCGCTCGGCGGCGATTTGCAGAACATGGGTCCGATCACCGAAGCCACCGCCAAGTTGTTGTCGTGTGACACCACGATCACCAGAATCATTCTCAACCCCGACGGCGTACCCCTCGACGTCGGACTCAAAGAACGGCTGTTCACCCCAGGACAACGCAAAGCACTACTCGTCCGTGACCGCGGGTGCATCAAATGCGGTGCACACGCCGGACGCTGCCAAGCACACCATGTGCATCACTGGGCCGATGGTGGTCCCACCGACCTCGATAACGGTTGCCTGCTGTGCAGCAGCTGTCATGACGATGTGCACCACCACGGCTGGGACATCATCATGGGATTCGACCGACACCCCTGGCTGATCCCACCCGCCAGCATCGATCCGCAACGACGACCGGTGCCGTCGTATCACCGACGGACCATGCGACTCGACGACGTAGCAGCCTGACCCACGCTGCCCCCAACCTGATTCCTTGCACCGGCATCGCCGGGACCGCATCTGTTGTTTGAGAACTCCATAGAGAAATACCCCACCCGATGGTCGAGGTGATCGCGTGCCCGTGGACCGGATACCCATCGGTGCAACGGGTCTCGAGGCCCGGCGCCGGGGGCGCCGGACACCTCGACCACCGGGTGGGGAGGGTCCGAGTACCCGATCATCGGGCGGGAAGGCGTCAGTATCCTTCCGTGGCGAGTCGTCACCCCCCGATGGTCGAGGTGTGAGCCGCGTTCGGCGAGCCTCGAGACTGCCTGCGGCAGAGCTGGAACCGGATCACGGAGGACCGGATGCCGATCGTTGCAACGGGTCTCGAGGCCTCGTCCATCGGGGTGGGAACACCGTCGGGCGGGAGCGCGTCAGCGTCCTTCGATGGTCGGTTATTCCTTCTGGGACTTGCGATGGTTGTCGATCACCTTGCCGAACATGAAGTGCATCTTGGTGCCCAGGGGCCAGCCGACGTAGTAGCAGAGGAACAGGGAGATCTCCTCCAGCTGTTCCGGTGTCAGTTCGCCATTGGCCAGCGCCGAGGACGCCTGGATCTCGGCGACGTCGATCTGGCCGGACTGCGCAAGGGCACCGAGGAGTAGGAGTCGGCGGTCGCGGATGGAAAGCCCCTCGCGGGACCAGACTTCGCCGAACACCTGATCAGCGGTGTGGGCGAAGTAGTCGCCGGGCCCGTCGGACATCTCCCAGCCGTAGACCTTCGACATCATGTCGAGTGACTTCTGGCGCTGCTCGGACGTCATGAGAGCTCTCCTTCGTGGTCGTGGTGGGGGACGCCGAGCGCCTCGGCGAGGTCGCGGCGTGCCAACCGACCGAGCGGAAGATCGACGCCCAAGTGATCGGCAAGACCCAATGCCAGCGTGAGATCTTTCTCGCCCAGGGTTCGAACCGATGTGAAGATGCCATACCAGAAATCATCCGGTGCGATCTCGGCGGTGTTGTCGCGCAGCATGATTGCGCCGGCGCCGCCGGTGATGGCATCGGTGTGGCGGACCACTTTTCCCAATTTCACCAGGTCGATACCGGCTGCCTCGGCAAGGCGGGCGGCCTCGGTGGTTGCGGTGAACGAGATGAAGTGGAGCAGGTTTCGCGCCAGTTTCATCTTCGTGCCCGCACCGACGTCCGGACCGGCGTGGACCACCATGTCGGAGGTGAGCGCGAACGGTTCCTTGATTCTCTCGTAGGCGTCGCGCGGGCCGCCGACCATGATCGCCAAACGGCCTTCGGCGGCGCCGGCCGCGCCACCGGAGATCGGGGCGTCGAGCACTGTCACGCCGCGCTCGGCGGCAGCGGCAGCGAGATCGACTGCCGTCTCCGGAGCGATCGTCGAGTGCACGGTGATGATCGTTCCCGGAGCCGCGGTGCTCAACAATCCGCCGTCGCCGCTGACGACTGTGCGGACCTGCTCGTCGTCGAGCACGCAGACCCCGATGACGTCGGTGCGAGAAGCCAGGTCTGACAGCGATTCCGCGCGATCGGCCCCCTGATCGACGAGCTTGGCGACGGCGTCCTCGGACAAGTCGAACACCGTCATCCCGCCGGCCCACTTGGCGAGGCTGCCGGCCATCGGGCCACCGATGTTTCCCAGCCCGACATACCCGAGCCGCAGAGAGCCGGCAGCGTCGGTGCTCACGACCGGATCACCTGCCCGCCGTCGACATTGAAGATCTGGCCGGTGATCCAGCCGGCCTCGTCGGACAACAGGAACAGGCACATGCCCACCAGATCCTCGGGTGTACCGAAGCGCTTGAGGGGCAGGCGGTTCACGATGTCGTCGACCATCTCCTTCGGTGTGGTGCTGCGCGTCGCCTCGGTGTCGATGGGGCCGGGCGCAATGGCGTTGACCCGGATGTTCTGACCGCCGAGCTCGGTGGCCAACTGTTGGGTGAGCCCGTTGACCCCCACCTTCGCGAGGCCGTAGAAGCCGCTGTACAACCATGCCGCGGTGGAGGATTGATTCACGATCGCACCACCATCGGTCATGTGGGAGTACACCGCGCGGGTGACGTTGAGCGCGCCGTCGAGATTCACGCTCATGAACTTCTTGTAGTAGTCCCATGGGACGGTGATCAAGAAGTCCAGCTTCATCCCGCCGTAGATCGCTGCGTTGTTGACCAGACCGTCGATCCGGCCGTACGTGTCCACGGTGGCCTGCGCGAGTGCGGCCGCCGAGTCGGGGTCGGAGACGTCGGTGTGGACGTAGCGTCCACCGATGTCGGCGGCGACCTTCTCGCCGGCCTCGTCGTTGAGATCGGCGACGACCACATTGGCGCCCTCGCCGGCCAGTGCTCGTGCGTAGGCCTCGCCGATGCCTCCGGCGGCGCCGGTGACGATGACGGTCTTGTCGGTGAATCGTGAAGAAGTCATGTGCTGCTGCTCTTTTCGTTGAATGATGAGGTCAGGCGGGTCGGGCGACGGCCTTGGTCTGCAGATACTCCTCGAAGCCGGCGACGCCCATCTCGCGGCCGATACCCGACGCCTTGTAGCCGCCGAAGGGCACGTCGGCGGAGTACCAGATGCCGCCGTTGACGGACATGGTTCCGGTGCGAATGCCGTTGACGACCTTGTTGATCCGATCCTCGTCGGTACCCCACACCGCTCCGGAGAGTCCGTACGGAGAATCGTTGGCGATGCGGATGGCGTCGTCGTCGCCGTCGTGGGGGAGGATCACCAACACCGGCCCGAAGATCTCCTCCTGCGCGACCCGGGACGAATTATCAACCCCGGAGATCAACGTGGGTTCGACGAAGAATCCGGTGGGCTTGTCGGTGGGTCGTCCGCCGCCGATCTCGATGGTGCCACCCTCCGCACGTGCGAGTTCGATGTAGGACTCCACACGCTGACGTTGTCGAGCAGAGATCAAGGGCCCGCAGATGGTTCCGGGGTCGGTCGGGTCGCCCGCGGCGAGTCCGGCGAGGCTGTCGCGGGTGGCGGAGATCGCTTCATCGAGTCGTTCGCGCGGGACGAGCAGTCTCGTGGTGATGGCGCATCCCTGCCCGGCGTGGGTGACCACGGCGAACGCGGCCATCGAGCACGCGGCCGCGAGATCGGCGTCGTCGAGGACGATGAACGCCGACTTCCCGCCGAGTTCGAGGAAGACCTTGGTGAGCGATTCCGCGGCAGCGGCCATCACCTTCTTACCGGTGGCGGTGGACCCGGTGAAGGACACGACGTCGACGCGCGGGTCGCTGCCGAGTTGGGCGCCCACAGCGTGATCGCTGGAGGTGACGATGTTGACGACGCCGGGCGGGAAGTCGGTTTCCTCGGCGATCACCTTGCCGACGAGTGCCGCACACCAGGGGGTGTCAGGAGCGGGCTTGAGGACGACCGTGCATCCGGCGGCAAGTGCCGGCCCGATCTTGGCGAAGTTGATCTGGTGGGGGAAGTTCCACGGCGTGATCGCGCCGACGACGCCGGCCGCCTCGCTGCGCACCTCGCGATGGTTCTTCAGACCCATCGGCTTGGCCTCGCCGAGATCGGTGGTCCACGAATAATTCTCGGCGAGGTCTGCAAAGTAGCCGAGGTCGTTGATCGGTCCTTCCAGCTGCGGCCCGTGCGTCAGGAACACCGGGCAACCGACTTCGGCGACGGTGATATCACGCAGCTCGTCGACGTGCGCGAGCAGGGCGTCGCGCAGCTGCCGGAGGCAACGCGCGCGAAATGAGTGGTCGCGGGACCACGGTGTTTCGTCGAAGGCGCGTCGGGCGGCGGCGATCGCGGCATCCATGTCGGCGGCGTCGGCGTTGGCCGCCTTGCCGATCGCGGCCTCGGTGGCTGGGTTGATGACATCGAAAGTGCCACCCCCGCCGGGGATCAGCTTGCCGTCGATGAGTAGATCCGAGGCGGATACGGGTCTGAGTGACATGAACTGGAACTCCATCTGGACAGGTGTCTGGACTCAAGTTCAAACCTAGTGTAGCGTCGGTCACATGTCCAGCCCCGTATCCCAGGAATCGACCCGACGGCGACTCTCCGCCCAGCAGGCCGAAACCGTTGCCCGGCTGACCGACGCCGCGGTGGACGTGCTCAACGACGAGGGCTTCGACGGGTTGACGGTTCGGGTGGTCGCCAAGCGGGCCGGTGTCGCGCCCGCCACCGCCTACACGTACTTCTCGTCGAAGAGTCACCTTGTGGCCGAGGTGTTCTGGCGCCGACTTGCCGACGGCGTGCCCGACCCCGATCCGGCGCTCGACCCGGCCGACCGGGTGGCCGCCGTGCTGCGCGATGTCTCCCTGGTGGTCGCCGGCGAGGGCCAACTCGGCGGCGCGGTCACCGTCGCACTGTTGGGCACCGACCCCGACGTCGAACACCTGCGTCTGCGCATCGGCGGATTCATCCGCCAACGTCTGGCCCAGGCGCTCGAGGTGGACCCGGAGAACCCGGGGCCGGTCGTCGACGCGCTGGAGATGTTGTACGCCGGCGGGCTCGTGCACGCCGGGATGGGCCACCTCAGCTACGAGCAGACCTCCGAACGTCTGGTCGCCGCCGCCCACCTGCTGATGGAGAAGCAATCGTGATGATGGAGCACACCCGATGACCGACGCCGTTGCCGTGGCCGGGATGCAGGAGCACATTCCGTTCGATCCGTACGCCTATGGCTTTCATGAGGATCCGTATCCCACCTATGCTCGCCTGCGCCGCGAGGCGCCGGTGTATTACAACTCCGAGTTGGATTTCTGGGCGCTGGCCCGGCACGCCGACGTGCGCAGTGCGTTTCGTGACTCGGTGAACCTGTCCAACGCCTGGGGTGTGTCGATGGACCCGGCGTCGTACGGTCCGGACGCACACAAGTCGATGTCGTTTCTGGCACTCGACGACCCCAAACACATGCGCATCCGCAAACTGGTGAGCAAGGGCTTCACCCCGCGCCGCGTCAACGACCTCTCCGGCCGGATCACCGCCCTGACCCACGAACACTGGAGCCGGTGCCTCGACAAGGGCGAATTCGACTACGTCGCCGACTTCGCCGGGCTGCTCCCGATGGACGTCGTGTCGGAGTTGCTCGGCGTCCCCGAGAGTGACCGGGCGTTCCTGCGCAAGCAGTCGGATCTGCTGCTGCATCGCGAGGAGGGGGTGCTCGACGTCCCCGAAGCGGCCGTGTACGCGTATATCGAACTGCACAAATACTATTCGGCGTTGATCGCCGAACGCCGCACCAACCTCGGCGACGACCTCGTCTCGGCACTGCTCACCGCCGAGATCGACGACGAGTCGGGGGACAAGACGGCGCTGTCCGACGACGAGATCGTCGGATTCATGGTGCTGATGGTGGTGGCCGGCAACGAGACGACCACCAAACTGCTTGCCAATGCCCTGTATTGGGCCTGGCGCAATCCCGACGAGATGGCGCGTGTCATCGCCGACCCCGACCTGGTACCCGACTGGACCGAGGAGACGCTGCGCTACGACAACTCGACGCAGATGGTGCTGCGCCGGGTCGCCGCCGACGTCGACTACGGCGAGCACACCATCGCCGCCGGTCAACGGGTGTTGCTGCTGGTCGGTTCGGCCAATCGCGACGAGGACGTCTTCGACGACCCCGACCGCTACCGGATCGGCCGGGACTGCGGTCAGGCGCTGATGAGCTTTGGCATGGGCACCCATTTCTGCCTCGGCGCCCACCTGGCGAGGTTGGAGGCCAACATCGGGCTGACCGAGGTGGCCCGGTCGATCCGATCGGTCGACATCGACATCGAGAACGCGGTGCGTGTGCACTCGGTGAACGTCCGCGGCTTCGCCGAACTCCCGGTACGAGTGACGGTGCGCTGATGGCCTTCCTCCCGCACCCTGCCCGACGCCCGGTCCTGGTGGCCGGCGCATCCTCCGGTATCGGCGCAGCCACCGCCGAATGGCTGGCGGCACAGGGACATCCGGTGGCCTTGGCCGCGCGCCGTGTCGACCGTCTCCAAGAGCTCGCCGACAAGATCACCACCGCAGGCGGGGAGGCCGTCGCGGTGCCCCTCGACGTCACCGACGAGGCGTCGGTCCTCGAGTGTGTCGCCAAGTCGCAGGCCGCGATCGGTGACCTCGAGATCGTCGTCGCCGGCGCCGGCGACCTCGCCGTCGGTTTGTCGTACGAGATCTCGCCTGTCGAGTTCGCCGATCAGATCAACATCCACCTCACCGGCGCCTACCGCCTCTACCGCGCGGTCATCGGCGGCATGATCGAGCGGACGCGCGGGGACTTCGTGTTCATCGGATCCGATGTGGCACTGCACCCACGGCCGTGGTCGTCGGCGTATGTGGCCGCCAAGTCCGGCATCGACGGTCTCGTCGCGACCATCCAACTCGAACTCGAGGGCACCGGCGTGCGCGCCGGGGTGGTGCGGCCGGGCCAGACCCTCACCGGCATGGGCATGAATCTCGACCAGAAGACCACCGAGAACATGCTCAACGACTGGATCACGCACGGATTGGCGCGGCACGGCAATTTCCTTGCCCCGGAACACATTGCGCAGGCGGTCGCGGCCATGGTCGCGATGCCGCGCGGCGCACACATGCGTGCGGTCGAGGTGGAGGCCGAAGGCGCCATCCCCAAGAGCAAACTCCCCCCGAAAGGATCCGACCAATGACCACCCTCACGACCCCGAAACGCGTGTCCGGCGGCGACGGTGAACACGGTCATCTCGACGAGCTCGCCACCGACCCGATCGGCCTGTTCTGGCGGGTTCGCGAGGAGTGCGGTGATGTCGGGCAGTTCCAGCTCGCCGACCGTGAGGTGGTGCTCGTCTCCGGTGCCGCGGCCAACGAGGAGTTCTTCCGCGCACCGGAGGAGGATCTCGACCAGGCGGCCGCATACCCGTTCATGACACCGGTTTTCGGTGAAGGGGTGGTGTTCGACGCGAGTCCCGAGGAGCGCTCCAAGGCGATTCACAACTCGGCGCTCAAGGGCGCGCACATGAAGCAACATGCGGTGACGATTCCCAACGAGGCCGAGCGCATCATCGCCGGATGGGGCGATGAGGGTGAGATCGATCTACTCGAGTTCTTCGGCGAGCTGACCCTCTACACCTCCTCGGCGTGCCTGATCGGCCGCAAGTTCCGCGAGCAACTCGACAAGCACGTCTCCGAACTGTTCCACGACCTGGAGAAGGGCACCGACCCCATCGCCTACGTCGATGCCCACGCCGACATCGAGAGCTTCCGACGCCGCGATGCCGCGCGCGCCGAACTCGTCGAGTACATCCAGGGCGTGATGGGAGAGCGCGTTGCGAACCCGGTGGCGGACAAAGAGGATCGGGACCTGATGGACGTCCTGATCCAGGTCGGCTTCGACGCCGACACCATCACCGGCATGTTCATCTCGATGATGTTCGCCGGCCACCACACCACCCAGGGCACGGCCGCGTGGACCCTCATCGAGCTGCTGCGCAATCCCGAATACCTGCGTCGCGTCTACGACGAACTCGACGAGATCTACGGCGACACACCACCCGGCGAGCGCCCCGAGTACACCTTCGCCCACACCCGGCAGATGCCGTTGCTGGAGAACGCGCTGAAGGAGGCGCTGCGTCTGCATCCGCCGCTGATCATCCTGATGCGATTGGTGCAGAACGATTTCCACATCGAGGAATTCGAGGTGAAGGCCGGTCAGACGATCGCGGTCTCGCCTGCGGTGTCCAATCGGCTGGCCGACGACTTTCCCGATCCCGACACCTTCGACCCGGATCGCTACCTCAAGCCACGCCAGGAGGACTTGGTCAACCGCTGGACCTGGATTCCCTTCGGCGCCGGCCGACACCGTTGTGTGGGAGCGCAATTCGCGATCATGCAACTCAAGGCGATCTTCTCGGTGCTGTTCCAGAACTACGAGTTCGAGATGGCCCAGCCCGCCGACAGCTATCACAACGACCACTCGAAGATGGTGGTGCAGCTTGCGCAACCGTGCCGGGTGCGCTACCGCAAACGGGTCCGGGATACGGAGTCGTGATGCGCATCGAGATCGATCTCGACCTGTGCCAGGGCCACGGGATGTGTGAGATGGAGGCCCCGGAGGTCTTCGTTGCGCACCGCGATCACGCCGAGATCCTCGACAAGGAGCCCGACGAGAGCCTGCGCGAGCAAGTACTCGCCGCCGTGCAGTACTGCCCGACCCAAGCATTGAAAATCATCGACGACGACAACGAATGACGAGGACCTTTCATGCCCTTCGATCGTGCCGAACTGGACGAGATGAAGCAGCGTTGGCTGCAGGCCAACATCGACGCCGAGGCAGCCGGCGACTGGAAACCGTTGGCGGAGTTCTACACCGAAGACGCCACCTACGGCTGGAACTACGGCCCCGACAAGGATTTCATGGCCGTCGGGCGCGACGAGATCCGTGAGATCGCGCTCGGACAGGAGATGGAAGGCCTCGAGGGCTGGACCTACCCGTATCAGGAATGGGTGATCGACGATCAGACGGGCTCGATGATCGGACTGTGGAAGCAGATCTATTCCGGCACCCGCGACGACGGTTCCCACTATGCGCTCGAAGGCATCCAGGGGAGCTGGTTCAAGTATGCCGGTAACTTCCAGTTCTCCTGGCAGCGTGACTTCTTCGACTACGGCAACGTCTCCGCCCTGTTCATCGAGATGCTGAAGAACAATGCGATGAGCGACGGCATGCTCAAACGGATCGAGAAGGCCACCGGCGATCAGCCGGGCTGGTATCCGTTCGGCAAGGCGCCGGTGCCCTTCTGGTGACCTGAGCCCATGACCGATACAGCCCAAGAGATCCCGGCCCGCACCTACTCCGATCTGTCCGGCGACCAGCTCGCCGACCTCATCCCGGAGCTGCTGTTGTCGGGGCAACTCATCGATCGCAGCGGGATGGCTCACCTCATCAGCGCCTTCGGCCGGGACACGATGGCACAGGTGGCCATCGAGGAATGGATGGCCGCGAGTCCGGTCTACACCCACCGGATGCGGAGCGCGTTGGGTATCGACGGTGACGGCGTCGAGGACATGTTCAAATGCCTGCAACTCGACATCGGGGCGCCCCCGCAGTTCATGGACTTCCGCTACGAGGTCACCGACCACCACCACGGCGCGTTCGTGCTGAATCACTGTGGCGCGCTGATGGATGTCGAGCCGCTCGGCGACGAGTACGTCACCGCGATGTGCCACGACATCGAGGACCCGACATTCGACGCGACCGCGATCGCCACCAATCGGCGGGCCCGCATCCGGCCGATCCATCGGCCGCCGCGTCGTCCGGCCGACCGGCACCCGCACTGCGCGTGGACGGTGACGATCGAACCCGACCGTGACGAACTCCCACTGCCGGCCGACGCCGAGACGATGTTCACCACACGTGCCGCGCAGATCGAGCTGGTGGCGATCGATCCGGACGCCGACGACGGGTTCGTCGACTATCGCGGACCGCTCGTCGCGGACCTGCAGTTCCGGGAGTGGTCGCACTCCGCGTTGGCGCGAATCGCCGAAGAGGTTGCCCTCCAACACCAATTGCTCGCATTGGGTTTCTGGACGAGCGTGCGTCGCCACGCCGACTCCGACGAGCAGGCGCGCGAGATCTTCGGCAAACAGTTCACCGGCATCGCGGGGTTGTCGGCGGATCGGTTGCGGCGGGCGCTGCGGCTGGGAACCGACGCCGCAGCGCTCGCGCAGGTGATCGCGTTGGTGCCGGTGCTCGGACCCCGCCGCTACACCGGCATCGAGGTCGATGTCGTGGGGGACGAGGTCGTGGTGACGATCCCCGGCGAGTCCGACGCACGGACCGACGGCGGATGGATCACCCTGCTGACCCACGACCGCATCGAACCGCTGCGCGCGATCGGTGTGGCCGTGGACCCGAGGTGGGTGGTCACCGAGTGCGCACGTACCGGGAGCACGTCCACCGGCAGCGGGCTCAGTGTGCGGTTCGCGCTCGGCGACGTCGAACAGCCCGAGAGCGGCGAGGTGGCGATCACCCGGTTCAGTTCCGGCGCCGACTTCGGCTTCACCGACCGCGGCCGCTCGGTCCCGGTCACCGCGCTGCCGATCACTCCGATCACCAGCGGGGTGTGATGGTCGAACTCGATCTGGCCGGCCGGGTGGCGATGCTCGCGGGTGCCACCCGGGGTATCGGCCTCTCGGTGGCGTACGCACTCGCCGGGCGTGGGGTCTCGCTGGTGATCAACGGACGCGACGACGAGGCCGTGGCCGCGACCGTCGAGGAGATCGTCGGCGGTGGTGGGCAGGCGGTCGGGGTGTGTGGGCCGGCCGGACACGCCGGCGTCGTGGAGAAGATGGCCGACGCCGCGCTGTCCGGGTTCGGTGCACTCGACATCGCCATCAACTGTGCCGGGATCGCCGAGCCGCCGGGGTCGACGGTCCTGACGATCACCGAGGACCAGTTCCGGGAACAGATCGACGCTCACCTGATGAGCGCGTTCCACGTCACCTCGATCGCCGGACGGGTGTTCGCCGAGCAGCAGTCGGGATCGATCGTGCTGACCGGCTCGGCCGCGTCGCTCGGAACCTTCGGTGGCAGTGGATATCCCGCCGCGAAGGGTGGGGTGAACGCACTCGCGCTCGCCGCGGCCGGTGATCTGCGCGATCTCGGTGTGCGCGTCAACGTCGTGATGCCGGGAGCCAAGTCGCGGTTGTCGTCGGGGCCGGAGTACGTGCGGCACATCGAAAGCCTGCATGAGCGGGGCATTCTCGACGAGTTCACCCGAGATGCCGCGCTCGATCCGGCTCCACCCGAGTACGTCGCACCGCTCTACACCTTCCTCGCCAGTGTGGCCGCGTCGGAGATCACCGGTCAGATCTTCAGCGCCGCAGGTGGTTTCATCGGACGATACGATCCGCACCAACCCACCTTCGTCGCCTATCGGGATCACGGCGCCACCGCGCCCTACGACATGAGTGAGCTCGCCGACCTGCTGACCTGACCGAGTGTGGTTGATCCCGGTGAGACTCATTGCTAGTTTCGTCTCATGACCGCTGTGGTGCCGCAGGATCTCCAACCACCCCGCCGATTCCGGGCGTCACCCGACCGTGGCCGGCGGATCGGGCGGCCGTTGCGCGCGTATTGGCGCCTGCGTGAGCCGACGGCCGAGGAGATGTCGCTGCTCGGCCGGCGGCTGATGATGCGCGACGAACCGGCGGCGGCGCTGGTCGCGGCGATGCGCCTGCCGCGGGAGCATCCTGATCGCGTCTCGATGCGCGCGGTCCACCGGGCCCTGCAGGACGGTGTCCCCGCCGACGCCCCCACCGCGTTGCGCGAGTTCTTCGCCCGCGTCGAGGCCACGCCGTCGTGGGTCGATCCGGAACTCGTCGAGTATGGCGCACAGGTCTTCCGGCGGTTCGGACGCAACGCCAACGACGTCCTGCTCGCCCTGTCCCTGATCGGCGGTTACCGCTTCGGCGGGCCGGTTGACCTGCTCGCCGAGACCGGCGGGCTGTCCCGCAGTACCGCGACACGCCGGCTCGGCGAGACCCAGACGTGGGCGATCGCGGTGGGCGCACCCGGCGGCATGGCCCGCGACGGCGACGGGTGGAAACTCACCGTGCACGTCCGGCTGATGCACGCGTTGGTCAACGAGGCCTTCGAGAAGAACGGGCGCTGGGATGCCACGCAGTGGGGGCTGCCGATCAACCAGACCGATCTCGCCTCCACCCTCAACCTCTTCAGTGGCGCGCTCATGATGGGCGTGCGATCCCTCGGTGTGCCCGTCGACGCCGAACAGTCCCGCGCGATCATGCACCTGTGGAAGTACGTGGGCTGGCTCGTCGGCGTCGACGAGGACTGGTTGTTCGACCACGAACGTGATCAGCATCAACTCAGCTATGCGATCCTGTTGTGCCAGACCGGGGTCACCGACGCCGGAGGTGAGTTGTCCAGGGCGTTGGTCGACGCGCAATCCGAACTGCACTACCGGCACACTCCCGATCTCGCCGCGCGCTATACGCGGGAACGGTTGCTGAGCATGCTCGAAGGATTCCTCGGGCCCCGTGGCATGCGGGATCTCGGACTGCCGCAACGCCTTCCGTGGGCATTCGGTGCGGCGTGGGTGCGCAACACCGTCGGCCATCGGGTCCTCGGCCGGACCCCGGTGGCCGACCGCTACCTCGAATGGCGCGGACGCCGGGCCCGTGAACTCGCGACCTACCGGCACTTCGGCTCCGCCGATGCCGACATCGGTGCACTGCCCGTGTGAGGTGGTTCCGACCGGTCAGCGTGTGACCGCGCGTCGGGCGGCTCGACGCTGTACCCAATAGCGGGCCGCGGCCCGCACCGAGTCCTCGACAGAGCCCGGATGCCAATCGTATTCGTCGCTCGCCCGCCGGTGATCCATGGGCGACATGCAATGCATCAATCGCACCGTGTCCACCGACAGTCGTTGTGGTGTCCCGGTGATCCGCGATCGGAGATCGCCGCCGGCTCCGAGCGCGTACATCGCCGGGCGGGGCAACGTCGGTCGCGGGGGCGCGACGCCCGCCTCGTCGGCGGCGATCCGGATGATCTCCCCGAGGTCGAGGTAGTCGGCGCTGACGATGTAGCGTTCGCCGATCCGGCCGCCGCGGGAGGCCCGGATCAGTGCCTCGGCGGCGTCGTCGACGCCGACCGTTTCCGCGCACATCCCGCGCAGCCCGAACGGCAACTTGCCCAAGGCGGCTCCGGCCACGAAGGCGCCGTGCGGGGTGGGTTTGACGTCGCCGGGGCCGTAGGTGTTGGAGACGCACATCGCGACCACCGGCACGCCACGCCCGGCGGCGTCGAGCGCCGTGCGCTCGCCCGCAACCCGCGACAGCACATAGGCATTCGCGGTCGAGGCCCAGTTGAACGCATCGCTCTCCGACGCCGGCCGACCCCGCACCCGACCGATGGTGCACATACTCGAGGTGTAGACGAACCGTTCCAGATCGTGGCGGGCGGCGACGTCGAGGACCCCGCGCAGGATCTCGACATTGGTGCGCCACAGCGGTTTCCGATCACGAATCCACGCGCGGGTGTCGACGACGGAGTAGATCACCCGAGCGGCACCCGACATCGCCCGCGACACCGCGTCGGCGTCGTCGAGTTCGCCGACGACGGTCTCGACGTCGAGGTCGTCGAGCATCGAGGTGTCCGAGCCCGGCCGCACCATCACCCGCACCGCTGCGCCAGGCTCGGCGCCGGTCCGGCTGCTGCTTGCCTGAGCCAGGAGGCGACCGACCACCCGCGCACCGAGGAAACCGGTGGCGCCGAACACCGTGGTGAGGGCCGGTGTCACCGGGGCATCTCCGGCGCGAGATCGGCGAGCGCGACGGCGGCGCGATGCGCCATGGCGGCGAACATGGCGTCACCGCGGGCGGTCGGGCGGGCGGCACCGGCTCCGAACACGACGATCAGCGGTGCCTGGATGAGATTGCCGAGATAGTCCGCCCAGCACGTCTCGGCGGTGTAGTCGCGCACCCCGAGTTCGACGAGACGTCGGTGGTAGGCGGCGACGATGTCACGTTCGTGCGCGCGGCGATCCGCCACGTCGAGGCTCGTGACGAGCAGGAAGGCGATGTCGCGCAACGCCGATCCGGTGGTGATGGTCTGCCAGTCGACGACGGTGACCGCGCCGTCCGGCCCGAACAGCACGTTGTCGATCCGTAGGTCACCGTGGATGAGTGCGGTGTGCGAGGTCGGTGCGACCAGCCAGGCGCCGGCATGACCGACCAGCCAGTCCAGCAACTCGTTCTCCGCCGCGCCCGGGTGGAATCGGTCGCGGAATTGTTCGGTCATCGGCGCGAGGACCGAGTCCATCAGCTCCCGGTCGTCGGACGTGGGCAGGGGAAAGCGTTGCAGCAGAGCGGGATCGTTCCAGCGTGGAGCGTGCAGGCCCGCAGCCGCGAGGGCCACCGCCTGTGCCTGCCCGGCGGTGCAGCCGGCGATCTGGTCGCCCTGATGCGCCGCACCCATGTCCTCGAGCAGCACCACGAACTCGCTGCAGCTCTCCGACAGGGCCGCGGCGTAGCAGGCGGGGACGGGAACGGCGAACTCCGTGGCCAGTTCTCGATAGAACGTGACCTCGTTGCGGAACGCACCCGAGGCGAACTCGCGTTGGCCCGGATCCCCGGTCGCCAGTTTGGCGATCATGGTCGACGGCAGCTCGGTCGGGCCGTCGAATGTCATTCGGAGGCGCAAGGAGTCGGCCATCTGGCCGGTGCCGACCGGCGTGGCCTCGACGGTACGGACCACCGCGTGGTGACCGGAGTCGGCCAGCAATTCGGTGAGAAGTGCCGGCGTGAGGTGCTCGACGGCGGTGGGGATGTCGGTGACGGTCATGAATGGTGTCCTCGGCCGGGATTGGTGGGCAACGGGTGTCGCGGACGGCGGTCCAGCGTGCGATACGCGCCGACGATGTCGTCGATCTCGGTGGGGGCCACGCCATGCAGGATCACCGAGTCGACGCCGAGGTCGAACTGGTCGGCAACCGCGGTTGCGCAGGCCCGTGGCGAGCCGACCGCACAGTCGGCCACCCACGAGTCCGGGATTGCGCCGGCAAGTTCGTCGAGTTGCGCCTCGGTGGCGCTCGCGTCGATCGGCCCGCGAGCGTCGGTGAATGCGGCGGTGGCCCGGATGCGATCCAGATCCACGGTGTCCCAATCGTTCGCGCCGATGAGCACCTCCGGGTAGCCCTGCAGATAGGTGGCGAGACGCCCGTGGAGGCGGCGTGACCGGTCGTCGGCGTCGAGGTCGTCGGGGACGGTGGCCAGTACCGACCAGATGCGCACCGAGTCCGGGTCGCGGCCGGATGCCTCGGCGGCGGTGCGCACGCGGGTGACCGCGGCGCGGGTGGCGTCGGCGGTGAGAAAGGTGTGCAGGACAACGCCGTCGGCGATCCGCCCGGCGAGGTCGAGCGTCTTCGGCGACATGGTCACCAACAGCACCGGCGGCGGCGGATCGAGCGTGATGCCCAGGGACAACAGGGGATACGAGCCGGACGGTCCGTCGTGTCCGACGATCATCTCACCCGACCACAGTCGGCGCAGCACGCCGACCGCGTCCTCGATACCGGCACCGGTGATCGTCGGCAGGCCGAGGATCTGCCACTGCGGTGTGATCCCTCGTCCCAGCCCGAGCGCGAACCGCCCCGACGACAACTCGTCGAGCGTGGCGGCCATGGTGGCGGTGACGATCGGGTGGCGGGTGGTGTGATTGGTCGCCGCGGTGGCCAAACCGAGGCGGGTGGTCGCCGCCGCGAGCGCCCCGCTCAACACCGCGGCGTCCTTGACGTTGAAGCGTTCGGAGACGAATGCGGTTCCCAGGCCCAGACGTTCGGCATGCGCCGCCTCGTCGACGAGTTCGGCCGGACGCACCGGATGCCGGGACAGCGCGTAGTAGCCGAGCTCGGTCAGCTGCGGACGGTCGGTGCCGGTGTCTGGGGTGTCGGTGTCTGGGGTGACAGGGCCTGGGGTGACCGGAACCGCACCGGTCATGCCGGTGCCGGGGTCGCGGTCGACACGTGGTAGGTGTGTGCGCGGGCCGGGCGCACCCAGAGCGTTCCGTCGCCGGGGACCACACCCTCGGACTTCAGTTGCCGTTTGACGATCTTGTTGGTGGCCGTCGTCGGCAGCGTCTTCGCGATCCGCACATATCGGGGCCAGGCCTTGGGGGAGAGATCGGGTTGGGCGGCGAGCGCGGCGGCGAAGTCGTCGGGATCGATGGACGTGTCGTCGTCGAGCACGATCGCCGCCATCACCGCGTCGCCGACCCGGTCGTCGGGGACCCCGTAGACGGCGACCTGACTGATCCCCGGAATACGTTGCAGGACACGCTCGATGGGTCCGGCGGTCATGTTCTCCCCGTCGACGCGCATCCAGTCGCCGGTGCGGCCGGCCAGATAGATCCAGTCGTTGTCATCCTTGTAAGCGAGGTCACCCGACCAGTACATGCCGTCGCGGAGCCGTTCGCCGGTGGTGGCCTCGTCGTTGTAGTACCCGGTGAACATGCCTGCGCCCGAGGTGTTCACGAGTTCACCGATGGCCTCGTCGGCGTTGATCAGCGCGCCGCCCGCGTCGAAGCGTGCGCGTGCGCATTCGGTGGTGGTGGCCGGATCGTACACGGCCACACCGGGAAAGCCCTTGCCGATGGAGCCGGGTGGGGTGCCGGGTTCACGGGTGACGATGATGGCGAGCTCACTCGACCCGTAACCGTCCCACACGCTGCAATCGAAACGCCGGGCGAAGTCGGCGATGTCCTGATCGGTGGCCTCATTGCCGAAGGCCGCGCGCAGCGGATTGTCGGCGTCGTCGGGTTGTTCGGGGGTGGCGAGGATGTAGGCGAGCGGTTTGCCCACGTAATTCATGAACGTCACGCCGTGGCGGCGGACGTCGTCGAGAAAGGTCGACGCGGAGAACCGGGCCGGGACGATCGCTGCGCCCGCGGTGGCGGCGACGCTGTACCCGCCGAGCAGCGCGGCCGAGTGGAACAGCGGCATCGACAGATAGCAGATGTCATCGGAGGTGATGCCGAACTTGTCGACCAGGGGAGGGCCGGCGAAGGGAATCAGCATGTGCGCCAGCCGAACCGGCTTGGGGTTTCCGCTCGTGCCGGAGGTGAAGATGAGCATGAACGGGTCCATCGCGCCCGGCGTCGAGTAGGCAACCAGCTCGCCGGCCGCGTCGACGCGGTGCGACCATTCCGCGGTGGAGGTGTCGATGACGGTGACTCCGGGCAAGTCGAGCCCGGTGAGGAGATCGCGATGTTCGGCGTCGGTCAGCAAGATCTGGCAGTCGGCGCGGGCGATGTCGCCGGCAAGTGCCTCGCCGCGGCGGGTGTTGTTGATGCCCGCGGTGACGTAGCCGCCGAGGGCCCCGGCGGCCAGCGCGGTCAACATGGTCGGGGTGTTTCCGAGCAGTGTGCCGACGTGCATCGGCCGCTGCGGGTCGGCGAGGGAGAGTACCGCCGAGGCCATTCGGCGGGCGTCGGCGATGTGGTCGCGCCACGTACGGCGCGTGTCGTCGTCGATGATGGCGACGTTGTCGTCGTCGGCGCGTTCGAGGAGCAGCTGGGTCACGGTCTCGGCCATGCCCCAAATCTAGAACGTGTTCCAGCCCGGTGTTTACAGATTTCCAGAATTGTCTACTGGGACGTCCGACGGGTTGGGCCTCAACCCGCCGACGGCGCCCTCGGGTGTGCCGAGAGCGCCGTCGGGTGAGGTGTCAGCGCTGGATCGTCGCGGTGCCGGGGGAGAGGGTGAAGGTGTCGCCACCCTTGCCGAGCACGGTCACCGTGAACTCCAGGGTTCCCGGACCGGTCTTCAGCTCCGGACTGAGTGCGGGCTTACCGGCCGAGCACGCCGGGAAGGTGGCATCGTCGCTGGTGTGAGCCGAGGTGTTCTTCCAGCTCACCGCGACTTTCGCATCGCTGAGCGAGGTTGCGCACGCGTCCTTGGGCATGGGCTCGAGCCAGACGACGGTCGAGTCCGCGCCGGTTGCCGCTGCTGCGAGCGGTGCGACGAATCCGCCCGTCGGCATCGCGCCCGAGCGGCTGACGCCGATGGTCGGCGTCTGCTGCGACGCGTCGAGGGTGCGGACGTCCTGCGGGGTGGTCTGCGGAGCCGCCGCAGCGGTGCCCGCAGCCAGTGGAGCGATCGCGCATGCTCCGAGGGTCAGGCACGCGCCGAGTGCGGCGCGTCGGTGAGTGAACTTCATCTGCAACATTGGTAACATCAGCCCCTTTCGTACCAAACGATATCAGTGCGATCAGCCGGCGACAACGGCGCGAACGCCCCGTCGTGCGCAGCGGATCAGCGGAAGTGGATGTCGGCGACGCCCTCGCACAGCAGCAATCCGTCGTGTGCGGTCATGCGCGCGGCAAGAGCCGCCACACGCCGGCCCGTCTTGACCGGGGTCACCTCGACGATGACGTCACCGCCGTGCACCGCGGGCGACCGGAAGAACCCGACCGACATGTCGGCGACCCGGTAATCGGCACCGGCCGGGGCCAGCGCCTGGCCGGCGAACGAGAAGGCCTGGCCGACGATGGTGGCGATGACGCCGCCGTGCATCGTGCCGAAGACATTGCCCATCCATGGCTCGGTGGTCGCCGTGAATCGAATGGCACCGTCGTCACCGACGAGATCGACGCCGCCGTTGAGCAGGGTGGTCAGCGGGCCGGCGTCGCGGACCCGCGCCGAGATCTGGGCAACCACGTCGCGCCCGTCAAGCGTGGGCGGTAGCGCCTCGGGAAGCAGAATACCTTGGGTATCAGCACAATTCGGGACGTCGAACACCGGAGTCTCGGTGGTGCCGTCGGTGGTGGCACGACCGACGCGCATGTTCCGCGCCGTCCCGATGCAGCACAATTGGCCGGCCTCGGTCCGGATCTGTACCGGGGTGACGCCGGTGTGGTCGTCGTGCATGGCGATCTGCGCGTCGCAGGTGAGCCGGTCGTCGACGTCGACGTGTCCCAGCGCCGACATGGTCAGCCGTGCCTGCATGCTCAGTGCGCCCGACCGCGTGCCCGCGAGGTGGAAGGGGATGCCACCGATGTGGTCGAAGAGGACGCCGAACGCCGGGAGGTCGATTCGGCCCCGGTGGTCGGCGAATTGTGCGCAGAGTTGTTGTTGCGCGCTCGCCTGGGTGCCGGACACCGTCAGGCCGCCGACATGGAACACCGACAGTGGGTCGCGAACCGTCGTGGAGCTGGGTGACATATCGGTCATTGCTCAGTCCTATCACCCGATCTCGGTGACGTCCGTGCGGCGTTCACCGGGTGTGACGCAGGTCGCGAACCGGCGGCGAGGCGACGAGGAAGGCGCTGTCGAAGATCTGGCGAGCGCTGTCGGCGAGGAGAAGGGCGCTGTCGCGGATCTGGCGAGCGCTGTCGGCGAGGAGAGGAGCGCCGTCGCGGAGAAAACAATCATGCGCGCTTGATTTTTTGATGGTCGCGTGTGACGCTGGTCGCATGTCGCTCGTGCAGGAGGTCGTCGCCGACCTCGCCGCCGCCTCGGCGGAACTCGATGACCTGGTCGCCGACCTCGACGCGGACGGGTGGGCGACCCCCACGCCCGCGCCCGGGTGGACCATCGCCCACCAGATCGCGCATCTGGGGTGGACCGATGAGGTGGCCGCGGTCGCCGCCACCGATCCGGAGGCTTTTGCCGAGATCACCCGCGAGGCGATGAAGGATCCGGCCGGTTTCGTCGACGCGGCCGCGGAGAAGGGTGCACAGATGTCTCCCGCCGACCTGCTCACGCAGTGGCGGACGGCGCGCGAGTCGCTGGGCCGTGCGCTGCTCGCGGTGCCCGAGGGGACGAAGATCCCGTGGTTCGGGCCGCCCATGTCGGCGACCTCGATGGCCACCGCACGGCTGATGGAGACGTGGGCCCACGGCCTCGACGTCGCCGACGCGCTCGGCGTGACGCTTCCGCCCACCGACCGCATCAAGGCGGTCGTGCACATCGGCGTACGCACCCGTGACTTCGCCTACGCCGTCAACGGAAGGACGCCGCCGGCCACGCCGTTCCGCTTCGAGATCACCGCGCCGTCGGGGGACCTGTGGACGTGGGGACCCGCCGACGCCACCGATGTGGTGCGCGGCCCGGCTGTCGATTTCTGTGAACTGGTCACCCAGCGTCGTGCCCCGGCCGACCTCGATCTGGAGATCGTCGGGGACAATGCCCGTGAATGGTCCACGATCGCACAGTGTTTCGCCGGACCGCCCGGCGCCGGGCGCGAGCCTTCGAACATTCCCGCACCCTCGACGGAAGGTCGATAGATGACTCCGAATCCGGTCCGTATCGGTAATGCGTCGGGGTTCTACGGCGACCGTTTCTCGGCGATGCGGGAGATGCTCGAGGGCGGTGAACTCGACTACCTCACCGGCGATTACCTCGCCGAGCTCACCATGCTCATCCTCGGCCGCGATCGCATCAAGGACCCGAAAACCGGCTACGCCAAGACATTTCTGCGTCAGATGGAGGAGTGCCTCGGCCTCGCCGTCGACAAGGGTGTGCGCATCGTGTCCAACGCGGGTGGCCTCAATCCGCACGGACTCGCCGTCGCCCTGCGAGAACTCGCCGAGAAGGTGGGCGTGAACGTCGGCGTGGCCTTCGTCGACGGCGACGACCTCCTCGACCGGGCCGCCGAACTGGGTCTGGGAAAACCGTTGACCGCCAACGCCTACCTCGGTGCCTTCGGGATCAAGACCGCACTCGACGCCGGCGCCGACATCGTCGTCACCGGCCGCGTCACCGACGCCTCGCTCACCGTCGGTCCGGCCGCGAGTGCCTTCGACTGGGGATATGGCGACCTCGATGCACTCGCCGGCGCGGTCGTGGCCGGACACGTCATCGAATGCGGCGCCCAGGCCACCGGCGGCAACTACGCGTTCTTCACCGAACTCGGCCTCACCGACTCCCCGAGCGCCGGGCATCTGGGCTTCCCGATCGCCGAGATCGGCGCCGACGGTTCTTCGGTGATCACCAAACATGCCGGTACCGGAGGTGCGGTGACCGTCGGAACGGTGACCGCACAACTGCTTTACGAGGTCGGCGGCCCGCGTTATCTCGGCCCGGACGTCACCACCCGACTCGACACCATCGCCCTCACCCAGCAGGGGGACGATCGGGTCGCGATCACCGGAGTGCGTGGTGAGGCGCCGCCGAACACCACCAAGGTCTCGCTCAATCACCTTGCGGGTGTGCGCAACGAGATCACCATGATCCTCACCGGCCTCGACATCGAGGCCAAGGCGGAGTTGTTCAAGAGTCAATTCCTCGCGGCCCTGCCCACCGAGCCCGAACAGATCACCTGGGAGCTCTCGCGACTCGACCGCGACGACGCCACCACCGAGGAGCAGGCCTCGGCGCTGCTGCGTTGTGTCGCCCGCGACCCCGACGCCGCCACGGTGGGCCGCGCGTTCTCCTCGGCCGCAGTCGAACTCGCGTTGGCCAGCTACCCCGGATTCAGCATGACCGCACCACCCGGACACGGCTCGCCCTACGGCGTGTTCGAACCCGGATATGTCGACGCAGCGGCCGTCGAACATCGGGTTGCGTTGCCCGACGGAGTGGTCGAGCGCATCGAGCCCAGTCCGCTGCGCACGACGGTCGAGGCCGACGAGCCGGTCAACCGTGCACCCGGCGGCGCCGCACCCGACCCCGAGCCCACCGGGATGATGCCACTGGGCACCCTGGCGGGCGCGCGCAGCGGCGATAAGGGTGGCAGCGCGAACATCGGTGTGTGGGTGCGTGATCCGGAACATTTCGAGTGGCTCGACGCCACACTCGACACCGATCTGCTGACGACCTTGCTCCCCGAGGTTGCCGACCTCACCGTGCACCGGTATCGGCTGCCCAACCTGCTGGCGGTCAACTTCGTCATCGAGGGCGTGCTCGGGCGCGGGGTCGCCGACAACGTGCGCTTCGATCCGCAGGCCAAGGGGATGGGGGAGTGGCTGCGCTCGCGGCCGGTGCCGATCCCACTGAGATTCCTCGAGAATGCCACCAGCCCAACGACAACCGGTCAGGACTGAACACATGCCGATCACCAGTGACCTCTGGGACAGCGACGAACGACGCGCGTTGCGGGAAACCGTGCGCGGCTTCGTGACCCGTCATGTCCTGCCCGCCCAGGACGAGTGGGAGAAGACCGGTGAGATCCCGCGCGAGATCCACCGGGAGGCAGCGAAACTCGGTCTGTTCGGGCTGGGCATACCCGAGGAGGTCGGTGGCAGTGGCGGCGATCTCGTCGACGCCTCGATCCTCGGCGAGGAACTGCATTACGCGGGTGCCGCAGGTGGTGTGTTCGCGTCGCTGTTCACCCACGGCATCGCCCTGCCGCACCTGATCGCCGCCGGAGACCCCGCCCAGATCGACCGATGGGTGCGCCCCACCCTGGCCGGTGAGATGATCGGCAGCCTCGCGATCACCGAACCCGGCGGCGGCAGCGACGTCGGGCATCTGACCACCCGCGCCGAGCGCGACGGCGATCACTATGTGGTCAACGGTGCCAAGACCTACATCACCTCCGCGGTGCGCGCCGACTTCGTGGTCACCGCCGTCCGCACCGGCGGCCCCGGCGCCTCCGGCGTGTCGCTGCTGGTGATCGACAAGGGCACACCGGGATTCACCGTCACCCGCAAACTCGACAAGATGGGCTGGCGCTGCTCGGACACCGCCGAACTGTCCTTCGTCGACGTACGGGTGCCGGTGGAGAACCTGGTCGGGCCGGAGAACTCGGGATTCGCCCAGATCGCCGCGGCCTTCGTCACCGAACGGTCGTCGCTGGCGGTTCAGGCCTACGCCAGTGCGCAACGTTGCCTGGATCTCACCCTGGACTGGGCGCGGCAGCGCGAGACCTTCGGCAAACCGATCATCGCGCGACAGTCGGTGCAGGACACGCTGACCGAGATGGCCCGGCGGATCGACGTGGCCCGCACCTACACCCGGGCCGTCGTCGAACGCAAGATCGCCTCCGGCGACGACCTCATCGCCGAGGTGTGCTTCGCCAAGAACACCGCGGTGGAGACCGGTCAGTGGGTGGCCGACAAGGCGGTTCAGCTCTTCGGCGGACTCGGTTACATGACCGGCACCGAGGTGGAGCGGCAGTACCGCGACATGCGGATCATCGGGATCGGCGGTGGCACCACCGAGATCCTGACCGGCCTCGCGGCCAAACGACTGGGTTATCAGCAGTGAGGGGAAGCATCCGATGACGGCGATCCGTTCCACGCTCGACACGGCGGGCGAGGCATATCAGGCCAATCGGGAGGGTCTGCTCGGCAAACTCGACGACCTGCAGGCCGAACTCGACAAGGCGCTCGCCGGCGGCGGTGAGAAATACGTCGCACGACACCGCAAGCGCGGCAAGATGATCGCCCGCGAACGCATCGAGATGCTCGTCGACGAGGATTCGGCATTCCTCGAACTGTGCCCGCTCGCGGCGTACGGTTCGGACTTCACCGTCGGTGCCTCGGTGGTGACCGGCATCGGGGTCGTCGAGGGTGTCGAATGCATGATCGTGGCCAACGATCCCACCGTCAAGGGCGGTACCTCCAATCCGTGGACACTGCGGAAGATACTGCGCACCAACGATATCGCCCTGGCCAATCGGCTGCCGGTGATCTCCCTGGTGGAGTCCGGCGGTGCCGATCTGCCGACCCAGAAAGAGGTCTTCATCCCGGGCGGGCGGATGTTCCGCGACCTGACCAGGCTCTCGGCGGCCGGAATCCCCACGGTGGCCATCGTCTTCGGCAACTCCACCGCCGGTGGTGCCTACGTGCCGGGGATGAGTGACCACGTGGTGATGATCGAGAACGCGTCGAAGGTGTTCCTCGGCGGCCCGCCGCTGGTGAAGATGGCCACCGGTGAGGACAGCGACGACGAATCCCTCGGCGGCGCACAATTGCACGCACGACAGTCGGGCCTGGCCGACTACTACGCCGCCGACGAGCAGGACGCGCTGCGCATCGGACGACGCATCGTCGCCCGCCTGAACTGGCGCAAATCCGGTCCCTCGCCGGTTGCCGAGATCCGCGAACCACGCTACGACGCCGACGAATTGCTGGGCATCGTGCCGGGCGACCTGAAGATCCCGTTCGATCCGCGCGAGGTGATCGCACGCATCGTCGACGACAGCGACTTCGACGAGTTCAAACCCGAATACGGCAACTCGCTGTGCACCGGGTGGGCGCGCATCCACGGCTACCCGGTCGGCATCCTGGCCAATGCGCAAGGCGTGTTGTTCAGCCAGGAATCGCAGAAGGCGGCCCAGTTCATCCAGCTCGCCAACCGCTCCGACACGCCGCTTCTGTTCCTGCACAACACCACCGGCTACATGGTCGGCAAGGAGTACGAACGCGGCGGCATCATCAAGCACGGTTCGATGATGATCAACGCGGTGTCGAACTCCAAGGTCCCGCACCTGTCGGTACTGATGGGTGCCAGTTACGGTGCCGGGCACTACGGGATGTGCGGACGGGCCTACGATCCGCGGTTCCTGTTCGCCTGGCCCAGTGCGAAATCCGCCGTCATGGGCGCAGCGCAACTGGCGGGGGTCATCTCCATCGTGTCCCGCGCGGCCACGGAGGCGCGCGGCGGTGTGGTCGACGAGGCCGCCGATGCGGCGATGCGGCAGATGATCGAGGCGCAGATCGAGGCGGAGTCGGTGCCGGCGTTCCTGTCCGGAATGCTCTACGACGACGGGGTGATCGACCCGCGTGACACCCGCACGATCCTCGGGCTGAGCCTCTCGGCGATCCACAGTGCACCCGTCGAGGGGACGTCGAACTTCGGCGTCTTCCGGATGTGAGGACTTTCATGACCGTACAGCACGACATGACCGGCACCATCTCGCGCGTGCTCGTCGCCAACCGCGGCGAGATCGCCTGCCGCGTCTTCACCACCTGCCGGGCGATGGGTATCGGTACCGTCGCGGTGTACTCCGACCCCGACGCCGGCTCACCGCACGTCCGTGCCGCCGACGTCGCGGTTCGGTTGCCCGGATCGACCTCGGCCCACACGTATCTGCAGGGCGGGCAGATCATTGCCGCCGCCCGCGCCGCGGGCGCCGACGCGATCCACCCGGGATACGGATTCCTGTCGGAGAACGCCGACTTCGCTCAGGCCGTGCTCGACGCGGGCCTGATCTGGATCGGACCGCCGCCCGCGGCGATCTCGGCGATGGGCTCCAAGGTCAACGCCAAGAAACTGATGGCCGACGCCGGTGTGCCCGTCCTCGGCGACATCGATCCGGCCGCGGTCGCCGAGTCCGACCTGCCGCTGCTGATCAAGGCGTCCGCGGGTGGCGGTGGCCGTGGCATGCGGATCGTCCGCGATCTCGCCGAACTCACCGAGCAGGTGGAGGGCGCCCGACGCGAAGCCCAATCGGCGTTCGGTGATCCGACGGTGTTCTGCGAACCGTATGTCGAACGCGGACACCACATCGAGGTGCAGGTGCTCGCCGACACCCACGGTGCGGTGTGGGCGGTCGGAGAGCGGGAATGCTCGATCCAGCGCCGCCATCAGAAAGTGGTCGAGGAGGCGCCGGCCCCGCTCGTCGAGCGGGTGGGCGAGGCGATGCGTGAGAAGCTCTATGCCGCAGCCCGAACCGCGGTCGAGGCGATCGGTTACACCGGCGCCGGAACCGTCGAGTTCCTCGCCGACGAGTCCGGTCGCTTCTACTTCCTGGAGACCAACACCCGCCTGCAGGTGGAACATCCGGTGACCGAACTGACCACGGGCACCGATCTCGTCGAGTGGCAGCTGCGGATCGCGATGGGCGATCACCTCGACGTCCAGGCGCCACGCGCCACCGGTGCGGCGATCGAGGTGCGTCTCTACGCCGAGGACCCCGCCGCCGGGTGGCAGCCGCAGTCCGGGCGGGTACACGCTTTCGATATCCGTGCCGCAAGCACTTTCGGGCCGTTGCTGCGGCCCGGTGTGCGTGTCGACTCGTCGATCGCCGGCGGCTCGGAGATCTCCACCTTCTACGATCCGATGCTGGCGAAGGTCATCGCGTGGGCGCCCACCCGGGGGCGGGCGGCGGCGATGCTGGCCGGAGCACTGGCCGACGCCACGATCCACGGTCCGATCACCAACCGCGACCTGCTGGTCAACATCCTGCGCGATGCCACCTTCCTGTCCGGGCTCACCGACACCGCCTATCTGGACACCGTCGGTCTCGACACGCTGGCAGCACCGTCGGCCGGCGCCGACGAGGTGGC
The DNA here is from genome assembly GCF_000241325.1 of Gordonia polyisoprenivorans NBRC 16320 = JCM 10675. Classification (GTDB taxonomy): domain Bacteria; phylum Actinomycetota; class Actinomycetes; order Mycobacteriales; family Mycobacteriaceae; genus Gordonia; species Gordonia polyisoprenivorans. Next base: position 51,147 of record NZ_BAEI01000006.1, read on the forward strand.
CATGGCGGGGATCGCGGCCGCACTGGCCGATGCCTCAGCCAACCGCGCTGGCGCCCGGGTGCAGGCGAGTCTGCCCAGTGGGTGGCGCAACATGGCCTCGGGGTATCAGACCAAGACCTACCTGCGCGCCGACGACACCGAGGTCCGGGTCCGATACCGCCACGGCCGCAACGGTATCGAGCTGCCGGATACACCGGAGCTGTCGGTGCTCACGGCCACACCCGAAGCCGTTGTGCTCGCCGACCGCACCGGACTACGACGCGAACTGCGCGTGGCCCGGTACCGCGACGGGGCCGATCGGACCGGAGCGGATCAGGACGAGGTCTTCGTCGACGGACCCGGATGGTCGGTGCATCTGCGCCGCGCGCCGCGCTTCATCGATCCCACGGCGGTGCAACGTCCGGGCTCACTGTTGGCGCCGATGCCGGGTGCGGTGATCAGAGTGGCTGTCGCCGAAGGGGATCGGGTCACCGCCGGACAACCGCTGATCTGGTTGGAGGCGATGAAGATGGAGCACACCATCTCCGCACCCGCCGACGGCGTCGTCACCACGCTGGCCGTCGAACCCGGCCGCCAGCTCGCGGTCGGCGACGTCCTCGCCGTCATCGGCGAGGAGACGGGCCCCGATGACACCGGCCCAGAAGACACCAGCACCGACACCTCCGTCACACCGATCGAATCCACCGAGGGGAACACGCCATGAGTTTCATCGAAAGCCCCGAGCGGGCCGAACTACGCGCAGCGGTCGCCGGTCTGGCCGGCAAGTACGGCCAGGAATACTTCCGGGAATGCGCCCGCGAGGGCCGCAAGACCGACGAGTTGTGGCGTGAGGCGGGCGAACTCGGATTCATCGGGGTGAACCTGCCCGAGGAGTACGGCGGTGGCGGTGCCGGGATGTACGAGCTGTCGATCGTGATGGAGGAGATCGCCGCCGCGGGTACCGGCCTGCTGATGCTGGTCGTGTCACCGGCCATCTGCGGCAACGTCATCGCCCGGTTCGGCACCGACGAGCAGAAGCAGCGGTGGCTGCCGGGTCTGGCGGACGGTTCGATCACCATGGCGTTCGGAATCACCGAACCCGACGCCGGATCCAACTCGCACCACATCACCACCACCGCGCGTCGCGATGGCTCCGACTGGATCCTCAACGGACGCAAGATCTACATCTCCGGCGTCGACCAGGCGCAGGCGGTCCTCATCGTCGGGCGCACCACCGACGCCAAGACCGGCAACCTCAAGCCGTCGCTGTTCATCGTGCCGACCGACACACCCAACTTCGAGTACAAGCAGATCGACATGGAACTGCAGAACCCGGAGAAGCAGTTCCTGCTCTACCTCGACGACGTCCGGTTGCCGTCGGACGCACTCGTCGGCTCCGAGGACGCCGCCCTGAGCCAGTTGTTCGCCGGACTGAACCCGGAACGGATCATGGGCGCGGCATCGGCCATCGGGATGGGACGTTTCGCGCTCGGCAAGGCGGTCGAGTACGTCACCGACCGCACCGTGTGGAAGACCCCCATCGGCGCGCATCAGGCAATCGCACATCCGTTGGCGCAGGGCAAGATCGAGCTGGAGATGGCCAAGCTGATGATGCAGAAGGCCGCCACGCTCTACGACGCGGGCGACGACTGGGGTGCGGCCGAACCGGCGAACATGGCCAAATACGCCGCGGCCGAGGCGTGTGTGAAAATCGTCGATCATGCCGTGCACTCGCTCGGCGGGAACGGCTTGACCACCGAATACGGCCTGGCGCCGATGCTCTCGCTGGCCCGGATCGCCCGGATCGCCCCGGTCAGTCGTGAGATGATCCTGAACTTCGTGTCCCAGACCAGCCTGGGCCTGCCCAAGTCGTACTGACCCGACACACCCGAACCGAACCGACCGACACCGCCGACGAAAGCCCCGACGTGACCGATCAGCAAACCGAAGTCGTGCACCTCGTGATCGAGGACGGCATCGCCACTCTCACCCTGGACTCGCCGGCGAATCGTAACGCCCTGGGCACCGCGCTCGTCGGCGAGCTTCTCGACGGGCTCGCACACGCCGGAGGTGATCCCGATGTGCGTGCGGTGGTGCTCACCCATACCGGCAACACGTTCTGTGCCGGAGCCGATCTCGGTGAGGCGCTGGCGCGCGGTGCGAGTGTGGAGGAGGCATCGGCGGCCGGTACCGAGGCGATGCTCGGGGTGCTCCGCACGATCCTGGAACTGCGCAAGCCGGTCATCGCCCGCATCGACGGGCACGTGCGGGCCGGCGGGCTCGGGCTGATCGGCGCCTGCGACATGGTGTTCGCCGGTCCCGCGTGCAGTTTCGCGCTCACCGAAGCCCGGCTGGGGCTGGCGCCGTCGGTGATCTCGGTGGTGCTGCTGCCGAAGATGACCGCACGTTCCTCGGGCCGCTACTACCTCACCGGGGAGACGTTCGACGCCACCGTCGCCGAACGCATCGGGCTGATCACGCAGGCGCACAACGGTGCCGACGACCTCGACGCCACACTCGGGGAGGTACTGAGGGGCATCCGCAGGGCCTCGCCGCAGGGGCTGGCCGCGTCGAAGGAACTCACCACGGCGCCGATCCTGGCGGTCTTCGACCGCGACGCGCAGCGGCGGGCAGCCGAGTCGGCGGCGTTGTTCGGCAGCGACGAGGCGCGGGAGGGCATGACGGCGTTTCTGTCGAAACGGCGTCCCCCATGGGATCTCACCGACGGCCGGGCGCCGTGACCGCGGGGGCACGGGCGGCCGGTCCGCGCGAACCGCAGCAGGAGCGCTCGAGGCTGACCCGGGAACGGTTGCTCGACGCGACCATCGACGCGTTGGCCCGTGACGGGTGGTCGGCGGCCACGGTGGCGGCCGTCGCCGAGCGCGCCGGGGTGTCCCGAGGCGCGGCGCAACACCACTTCCCGACGCGGGAGGCGTTGATCACCGCCGCACTCGAGCAGATCTTCGAGGACATGACCGAATCGGCGTCTGCGGCCAAAGCCGAACTGCCGGAGGGTAACGCGAGGGTATCCGCCGCGATCGACCGGGCCGTCGAGCTGTACACCGGCACAGTGTTCAAGGCGGCCCTGCAGGTGTGGGCCGCTGCCGCGTCCGATCCGGCACTGCGTCGACTGATCCTGCCGATGGAGGACAAGTTCGCCCACGCGGCGCACCGCATGACCACCTCGATGCTCGATCCCGACGGCACCGATCCGCGGGTGCACCGGATCGCGCAGGTCACCCTCGACCTCGCCCGCGGCCTCGGTCTGGCCGACACCCTCTCCGACGACTCCGCACGACGTGCGCAGGTCGTCGCCGCATGGACCGAGATGGTCTCGGCGGCCCTGCAGACCCCGAACTGAACTGCGCACCCCGAACTGAACTGCGCACCCCGAACTGAATTGCGCCGAGCGGGCGCCCGATTCCGTCGACCGGGTGCTGGAAATCGTCGACCGGGCTCAACCCCGCTCGACGTCGAGCAGGTACTCGCGCACCCGCTCGCGGTGGCGGCGAACCCAGCCGACCGCGAAGCGATGCGCCAGCGTCCACATCAGCGCGGTGATGATCACGGCCATCGTGACACAGACGAGGAAGTCGATGGTGGACAGGTCGCGGTCCCATCCGAGGCGCCGGGACAGACGCCAGATCGTCACCGGCAGCGCGACGATCAACCCGAAGGCGACCGGATAGAGCGTGTAGGGCAGGACCAACAGGACGAGCCACCGCAGGATGACCTGCTTGAACTGTCGGCGGTGTTCCCACCGCCAGCGCAGGGACCGCAGATGGTAGGGGAACATGATGCCCACCAGGCTCGTCATCGCCAGGGCCCCAAGGGGAACGACGGCGACGGCGAGGACCACCTCGGTGGTGAACTGCCAACTGCGATTCCACACGAGCGAGATGATGATCGCGAGCGTCGCGCACGCCGGTCCGACCAGAAGCCACAGCCCCAAGGCCTTGGAGCGCAACAGTTCGGCGAACGCACGCGGGTCGTCGAGACTCGACAACACCCGCTCGCGGTCGGGGGCGAGCACGTTGGTGGCGCACACGTCGGCGTACATCCAGCCGGCGAGTGCGTACGGAAGGCCCTCGGGGCCGGTGAAGGTGAAGAACCAGGTTCGCGGGAGCGCGAACCACAGGACCAACACCATCGCCGAGTTGAAGGCGAGCATCAGCAGCGTGTCGGTCGGATTGGTCCGGATTCTGCCGAGTTCGGTGCGCACCGCGGCGAGCGTTCCCGGACTGATCACGCGATCAGCGTACCCAGGGCTCGGCGATCACCGACATGGAACGACCCGGACGCACCAGCGGGGGCGTGGTGCGTCCGGGTCGGGTCGGTGGACGCCGAATCACTCAGCTGTCGTGGATGATCACTCCGCGAATGTTCTTGCCGTCGCGAAGATCCTGGTAGCCCTCGTTGACCTGATCGAGTGTGTAGGTGGTGGTGATCAGTTCGTCGAGCTTGAGCTGCCCGGCGTCGTAGAGGCGCAGCAGTTTGACGATGTCGTACTGCGGGTTGGCCGAGCCGAACAGCGACCCCTTGATGGTCTTCTGATTCAGCGTGAGGTCGGTGCCGGAGACGTGCACGGTGAGCTTGGTGGGGTCGGCCAGTCCGGTGATGACCACCGTGCCGCCCTTGCCGATGACCGCGGTCGCACTCGAGACGACCTGTTCGTCGACGGTGCCGACGAGGATCAGAGCCTGATCGGCGCCTTGGCCCCAGGTCAGCTCATTGACCTTGGCCGCGGCCTCCTCGGCGTCGGCGAAGGCATGCGTCGCCCCGAACTTGATGGCCGTATCCCGCTTCAGCGCAACCGGATCGACGACGACGACATACTTGGCGCCGGCCGAGACCGCACCCTGCACGGCGTTGATGCCCAGGCCGCCGATGCCGTAGATGACGACGGTGTCGCCGGCGCGCACCCCGCCCGCGTAGACCGAGGTGCCCCAGCCCGATGGGACGCCGCAGCCGACGAGGACCGCCTTCTCCAACGGCAGCCAGTCGTCGACCTTGACCACCGAGTGCTGGCTGATGGTGGCCCGCTCGGAGAAGGTGCCAAGCATGCACATCGCACCGAAATCGTCCTTGCCGGAATGGAATCGGAACGATCCGTCGGGCATGGAGCCCTCCAGGATGGTGGCGCCCATGTCGCAGAGGTTCTGCCGGCCGGTCGAACAGTAGCGGCAGGTGCCGCAGTTGGGGATGAAGCTGCAGACCACGTGGTCGCCGACCTTGACCTTGGTGACGCCGGGCCCGACCGCCTCGATGATGCCCGAACCCTCGTGACCGCCCACGATGGGATAGCGCGGCGGCAGGTCACCGTCGGTGAGGTGCAGGTCGGAATGGCACAGTCCCGCAGCGGTGTACTTGATGAGTACCTCACCCTCGCGGGGCTCCTCGAGGTCGAGTTCGACGAGTTCGAACGGTTTGCCCGGGCCGGTGAGGACGGCGGCCTTGGTGGTGATGGTCATCGACTACTCCTATGTGAGTGATGAGAATTGATCATGGAGAAAAGTGTTGGGAGAGAGCGGAACTGTCACAGCGTGGAACTCTCACAGGGCGACGTTGACGGCCTTGGTCTGGGTGTACAGATCGATCGCCGAGCCGCCGAGCTCGCGGCCCCATCCGGACTGCTTGTAACCGCCGAAGGGCATCGCGGTGTCGAAGCCGTTGTACTGGTTCACCCACACCGAGCCGGCCTTGATCGCCCGGGCGGTCTTGTGGGCCTTGGACAGGTCCTGGGTCCAGATTCCGGCGGCCAGGCCGTAGATGGAATCGTTTGCCGCCGCGGCGACACCGGTGTCGGCGTCGAAGGGCAGGGCGGCGACGACGGGACCGAAGATCTCCTCGCGCACGATCGAGAAGTCCGGTTCGACGTCGACGAAGACGGTCGGCTCGATGAAGAACCCCTCATTGCCCCAACGCTTTCCGCCGGTCAATGCGCGAGCTCCGTCGGCGAGGCCGGCCGCGAGATACCCCGAGACGCGATCGAACTGCTCCTGGCTGACCAGCGGTCCGAGCTCGGTGGTGGGGTCCAGACCCGGCCCGATCTTGGCCTGCGATGCGGCCTCGGCGACGGCGGCGGTGAAGTCGTCGAAGATGGGGCGCTCGACGAACAGGCGGGTACCGGCGACGCAGCACTGGCCGTGATTGAACATCCACGCGGCCACCGACCCGGCGACGGCCTTCTCGAAGTCGGCGTCGGCGAACACGATGTTGGGGCTCTTGCCGCCGAGTTCCAACGAGACCTTCTTCAGGTTGCCCTTGGCGGCGTCGACGATCTTCTTGCCGACCTCGGTCGAACCGGTGAAGGCGATCTTGTCGACGTCGTCGTGTGCCGAGAGTGCAGCGCCCGCATCGCCGAAACCGGTGACGATGTTGACCACACCGGGCGGGAAGCCCGCCTCCTGGAAGACCTCACCGAGCAGCAGGGCGGTGAGCGGGGTCTGCTCGGCCGGCTTGAGGATCACGGTGTTGCCGGCGGCGAGTGCGGGTGCCAGTTTGAACGCCGCCATGAGCAGCGGGAAATTCCACGGCACGATGAGTCCGCAGACACCGACCGGCTCGCGCAGGGTGTACGCGTGGAACTCGCCGCCCGGGACGAACGGCATCGACACGTTCACGGTCGAGCCGGTGATCTTGGTGGCCAGACCCGCGTTGTAGCGGAAGATGTCGGCCGACCAGTTGGTGTCGACGGCGGTCGCGATGGTCGCGGCCTTGCCGTTGTCGAGGGCCTCGAGCTGGCCGAACTCCTCGGCGCGTTCGGTGAGGATGTCACCGACCCGCCACAGCAGACGTTCCCGCTCGTTGGGCTTCATCCGGACCCACGCGCCCTCGTCGAACGCGGCACGGGCCGCGCGCACCGCACGGTCGATGTCGGCGGCACCGCCGTGGGCGACGCTGGTGATGGGGCGGGCGGTGGCGGGATCGATGGTCTCGAACGTCCGCCCGGACTCCGCCGACACCCACTCACCCCCGATCAGCATCTTCTTCTCCGACGAGATGAAATCCCGTACCCGGGGGAGGAGTTCGGTTGCGACGGCGGTCATGTGGGCTCCTGCTCGACTCAGTGATGAAGGAATTGGGGGATGAAGGAATGGGGGATGAAGGAATGGCGGATGAGGGACACGGGGCGAACATGGCGGTGTCGTCAATGACGGATCAGTTGTGACGGGGGTCATATTCGGTCCTGCTTCTATTTCTGCCACCGCATGGGTCGGTCGAGATGTACAGAAACTGAACACCGTGCTGTACAGGTGCCGACCTCGGCGCCGGAGAGCCGCTGACCTAGCGTGATGAGGTCACACTCACCTCAACCCGGGAGGTCGGCGATGCTGCCGAGGATCACCGGTGCCCTCGGTCGGGCCGCGCACGGGCTCGGGCCGGCGACCGGCGCCGGTTCGCCGCGTGAGGCCCTGCGCGCCGGGCTCGGATCGTGTCTCGGTCTCGGGGTGCTCGGCGTCGTGATGCTGTCCTCCGGGGTGGATCTGCACCTCGGGATGTATCTCATCGCGCCGTTCGGTGCGACGACGGTGCTCGTGTTCGCCGCGCCCAACAGCCCACTCGCCCAGCCGTGGGCAGTCGTCGTCGGCAGCGTCGTCTCGGCGGTGGTCGGCGTCGGGATCACGCTCGTCGTCGACGAGCCCACGGTGCGGGTGGCGTTGGCGGTCGGGGCGGCCGTCGCGGCGATGATCCTGTGTCGGGCAGTGCATCCGCCTGCGGGTGCGGTGGCGATGAGTGCGGCTCTGGCACCCGACACCGTGCGTGAGCTCGGATTCCGTTTCGCCCTGGCGCCGGTCGCCGTCGGCGCCGTGCTGCTGGTGGTGACCGCCGTGGCATTCGGTCGGCTCACCGGGCGTCGCTACCCGTTCCGGCAGTTCGATCCGGTTGCCGACCCCGCCGAACGGGTGGGACTCCGTGAGGACGAACTCGCCGACATCCTGGCGCGCTATCAGCAGTCACTGAACCTCGGGGTCGCCGATCTCGCGCGACTGGTCGGAGCCGCCGAACTGCAGGCGGCCGGGCACGTCACCGGCCCGGTGGAGGTGGCGTCGGTGATGTCCCGGGATCTCGTGACGGTCGCTCCCCGGACCGGTCGGGCGGAACTCGCGCATCTCTTCGGTGAGCACGGATTCACCTCGCTGCCGGTCGTCGGTGCCGACGGTGCGTACGTGGGAGTGGTGTTCCAGATCGATCTCATCGAGTCCGGACTGTCCCCGACAGTTCCGGAGGTGCGCGGCACCCCGGAGGAGTTTGCCGCTCCGGAGGTGTTCGCCGCTCCGGAGGTGTGTGCCACCGACATCATGACCACGGATCTGCCGGTGGTACATCGGGATACGCCGATCGCCGCGTTGCTACCCCAGCTCGCCGAACGTGGCTGTGACGCGGTGCCGGTGCTCGACGGGCCGGCCATCGTCGGCATCGTGACCCAGACCGATCTCATCACGGTCCTCGCTCGTCACGCCCTGCGCAACGGCGGGAACGCGGTCACCGGGTAGGCCGACGTTCCCGGAGTATGCGGTGCTCTGGCTCAGATCCCGAGCGCTCGCATCCGCGCGTACAGCGTGGTCCGGGAGATCCCGAGTTCCCGGGCGGCCTGAACCTTGTTGTGCGAGCAGTGTTCCAGCGCGTCGATGATCGCCTGTCGCTCGGCCTGTTCGCGGCCGGCGAGGTGCGCGGCGCGGCTCGTGGTGCGGTACCGCTCGGGGAGGTCGGCGACCTCGACCGTGCGCGCCGACCGGGACCGGCAGGTGGCCACCGCCTCGTCGAGCACCGCCACCAACTCGGTGAGATTGCCCAGCCACTCCTGACTGAGAAGGCAGTCGGTGGCCCCGCTCGACAGTGCGGTGTCCGGCGCGAGGTCGGCGACGATGCCGCTGGCGATCGCGGCGAGCTCGGTGCTGCGTTGGCGCAGCGGCGGCAGGTCCACCCGTCGCGGGCAATGCCCGATGAGAGCCGCCGCCCCGGCGCCGAGTTGCGCCGGCGGACCGGTCACCACGATCACCGGCGCGGCCGATGTGGCCCGGCCCGCGGCATGGCGGAGCAGCGTCAGCGACCGGTCGTCGAGGAGTTCGGCGCCGTCGACGACCAGCGCCACCGACTCCGCGCGACTCCGCGCGAGCACCGCCGCGATGTCCGGCGCGGCGCCGTCGATGAGGGCGTCGGCGACGTCGACGACGATCGGGGGTCGGTGATCACCGCCGAGGTCGGCGGCCAGCGAGCGGGCCGTCGTGCTGCGTCCGGTACCCGGCTCACCGGTGATCGCGATGCCCGCGGCCACCGATGCCGGGCGTGCGGGTGTGGGGGGCGAGGTGGCTCCGACGGTCAGCGGCCGCAGATGGAACAGTGCCGCACCATGGGTCCCCGCCACCGGCTCGACGAGGATCTCCACGGCGGTCCCGCCGGCCAGGGTCAGCGACAGGGTGGTCGGGTGCAGCGCCGGGTCGGCCACCACGGCCCGCAGCGCGCCGAAGTCGGATGCGCAGAGTAGTTCGGCGGCAAGGGTATTGGTGAGCTGGATGTCGTCACCGATGGCGGCGACCGCGACATCGCGGCGCGGGGCGGCGCGCTGGAACGCGTCGAGCACCCGTCGTTGATGTGAGCGGGAGCGATCGAGGAGCCGATCGGCGATGTCGGCGACGATCCCGTTGACGAACGGCACCGCCAACGGGTTGGTGTTGTCGGCGACCTCGGTCATGCACAGACTGCCCACGAGGCGTCGGGTGGCCGGGTGGATGATCGGCTGACCGAAGCAGCTGAGTCGCTTGAACTTCTCGAGGTAGTGCTCGGAGCCGTTGACCATCACGCCGCGACGGATCTCGGCGGGCGTGCCGAGCGCGGTGGTGCCGACCGCGGCTTCGCCGAAGGGCACCCCGCTGGCCGCGCCGGCGCCGTCGAGTGCGCGCTCGATGGTGGTGCCGCCGGTGACGCGGGAGACCATGCGGCATTCGTGGTCGACGAGCAGTAGCGACATCTCGCTGCCGACGATCCGCGAGGCGGCGTCGTCGAGGACGGGCCGGGCGGCGTCGAGGAGCGGGTCGGCTGACGAGATGTCGACCGGCGCGGGCAGTACGTCGCTGTCGGGGCGGATTCCGGACATCGCTGATCGCCGCCAGGACGCTGCGATGACCTGTCGGCCGGGAGTCCGATGGCGGGGATCGGGGTGCGCTGCCGCTGTTGTGTCGATGGTCACAACGATGGCACATGTCGGGGTGCACGCGAAAGGCGCCGGTCCGCCCTCGGGAGGTCCGGTGCTGGTGGGGTGTCCGTCACCCGGTGGATTCGGCCGTTCGCCACGGCAGCCGCGTCCCGAGCCAGGACACCGCGAACGCGAGCCCGGCCATCCCGATGACGATGACGATCATCGACATCGTCATCGACAGGTAGCCCTGTGCGCGCGGGTCGATGAACGGATACGGATACCAGTCGACGACCGTGCCCCGGGTGAGCGTGTACACGCCGTAGACCAGGGGGATCGCCAACCAACTCCACCAACTCCACGCGGGCAGGCGGCGCGGTCGCACCACGATCCAGTCGACGAGCAGGACCAGCGGCAGCACACGGTGCAGCACCGAGTTGATCCACTCGATGTTCAGGTTCACGTCGATACCCGAGAGCAGCAGTGCGTAGACGATCCCGGTGATCGCCATGCATGTGGTCGCTGCTCCCCTGATCCATTGCCACACAACGGATTCCGGTGCGAATACGGCGCCGATCGTCAGCACGCAGACGGCGGCGATGTTCGACAGCACGGTGAAGTAGCTCAGGTAGTTGCCGAGGGTGAAACCGGCGACGTCGGCCTGCCGGATGGGCAACAGGATCAACGCCGCCGCACCCAGGGCCGCAAAGCCCAACCGCACGAGTCGAATCCACCAGAGGCGTTCGTCGATCCGGGACAGGACGGGGAATTCCGACATGACGCAATCCTGTCATGGTCGTCGTTCCTGTCATGCTCCTCGACGCGAGGTGGTTGGCGAGCCGACGATCGCGGCCAGGATCGACGCGACGACGCCGACCGCGGCGCTCGCGGCCACCATCCACAGGCCCGGACCGACGGTGGCCGCGTCGAGCCACTGCCGAAACGGGGTGAGTGAGGGATCGGTCGAGGCGACCGCGCGCCACGGGTCGCGGATGGCGCGTGCGGCGAAGAATGCACCGGCCCCGCCTGCGGCGACGCCGACCAGCGCCGGGAGCGAAGCGAGCGGGCTGAATCGATGCAGCGCCGGGAGCGAAGCGAGCGGGCTGAATCGTTGCATCGCGCCCATGAACACCAGGTGGCGTATGCAGAGCGCAGCCGCGGCGAGTACGAGTACCGCCCCGCAGATGACCGTCGGCATGCCCGCTGCGGTGTAGTGCGCGACGGAGAGCGGATCGAAGTCGCCCGCGGCACCACCGTGGCTGACGGTGCCGAGTCCACTGATGGTGTAACTCCGTTGCCGGCCGGTGGTGTCGGTGAACGAGATCGTCGCCCAGCCGAGCAGACTTCCGGCGATCATCGCGGCGCCGGCAAGGGCGAGGATCGCGGCGCAGAGCGTGGCGGTGGTTCCGCGGGTGCGTCGTGCGGGAGCCGGCGGCGGGATCGGAGTCGGCGGAGGTGGTGCCTGTGGGATCGGAGCGGGCGGTCGGGCCCGGGTGACGGTGCGCTCGTCGGTGGCGGGCCGGGTGCGCGGGGGTGGGGTCCCGGGTGGCGGGGTTCGATGTGGTGGGGTTCGCGGTGGTGGGGTTCGCGGCGGTCGAGTGCGCCACTGGGTGTGGGGCACTCGGGGCAGCGCCGTCGTCGTCGGGTCCGGAGTCGCGATGGTGCTCGTTGTGGCAGTGCTCGTTGTGGCAGTACTTCTTGCGGCGGTGCTCGACGCGACGAGCGCGGCGGCGAACGATCGGCAGTCGCGGTGGCGATCCTCGGGGTGTTTGGCCAGGGCGGTGGCGAAGGCCGCATCGAGCCCTGCGAGGTCGGGATGGGCGAGGCCGAGAGCGGGGGCGGGTCGGGCGAGATGGTCGCGGATCAGAGCGGCGGGCTCGGCCGCGTGGAACGGTGTGGTGCCGGTGAGGAGCTGATAGGCCGTGCACGCCAGGGAGTACTGATCCGAGAGTGCGGTCGCCGCGCCGCCCTCGATGATCTCGGGCGCGCAGTAGGCCAGGGTGCCGATGATGGCGTTGGTTGCGGTCAGTGGTGTGGCGTCGCCGCCGGCGAGCTTGGCGATCCCGAAGTCCAGGACGATCACCCGGTCGATCTCCTGGGTCGATGCCGCGCGGGTGACGACGATGTTCGCGGGCTTGATGTCGCGGTGCACCACTCCTTGGTGGTGGGCGTGGTCGAGGGCGTCGGCGACGCGGCCCACGATGTGCACGACCTCGTCGGGTGTGAGGTCCGCGGCGCTCAGGTCGGCGCCGTCGATGTAACTCATCGTGAACCACGGTGTCTCGTCGACGATCCCGAAGTCGTGCACCGTGATGATGCCCGGATGGTCCAGGGCCGCGGCGGTGCGGGCCTCATGGAGGAAGCGACGCGCGAACTCGTCGTTACCCGCCCCGAGACGCGAGATGACCTTCAACGCCTGCCGCCGCAGCAGGTGTGGATGCTCCACCAGGTAGACCTCGCCCATGCCGCCGGCGCCGAGCGGGGCGAGCACGGTGTATCCGGCGAAGGTCGAGCCGACTCGTAATGTCATGGTCTCGTGCCCTTGCTCGGATGGCGGGTCGGTGATCGACCGGGTCTGTGATCGACGATGTCACACCCGACCTGTGGTGGTCACGTGCTCGGTCCTCCATTCGGCGGATCGGATCTGCGGGGTGGGATGCCGCGAGCGCGACGTGCACCGGCGATACCGTGGTCGCATGCGTGTGGCGACCTGGAACGTGAACTCGGTGAAACAGCGGATTCCCCGGCTGTTGCCCTGGCTGGATGAGCGGCGCCCCGATGTGGTGTGCCTGCAGGAGACCAAACTCTCCGACGACGTCTTCGACACCGTCCTCGGGCCCGAATTCACCGACCGCGGTTACGAGTTCGTGCACGTCGGGCAGGGGCAGTGGAACGGGGTCGCGATCCTGTCCCGGGTCGGTCTGTCCGAGGTGCGCCGCGGATTCGCCGGTGCGCCAGGCTATCCCGACCCCGAGTCGGCGCCCGAGGCGCGTGCGGTGTCGGCGATCTGCGGGGGAGTGCGCGTGTACTCCCTCTATGTACCCAACGGCCGCGAGCCCGACTCCGATCACTACCGCTACAAGCTCGCGTGGCTCGACCGGCTCCGGGAAGTGGTCGCGCCCGAGGCGGCCACGACGATGCTGTGCGGCGACATCAACATCGCGCCCGCCGACGCCGATGTGTTCGACCCCAAGGCCTATGAGGGCCACACCCACGTCACCGAACCCGAGCGCGCGGCGCTCGCAGGTCTGGAGGATCTCGGCCTGACCGACGTGGTGCGCACCCGGTGGCCGTCCGAACGCGTCTTCAGTTATTGGGACTACCGTGCCGGAATGTTCCACAAGGATCTCGGCATGCGGATCGACCTGATCCTCGCCGGCGCCGACACCGCACCCCGGGTGGCCGCGACGTGGGTGGACCGCGCCGCGCGCAAGGGGTCCAAGCCGAGCGATCACGCACCGGTCATCGTCGACCTCGACGACGCCCCCGACGGCGACATCGGACCGATGGTTCCGCCGCCGTCCAATCCGGCGCGCCGCGGATCGTCGAAGGTGTCGTTGCCGCAGGCCAAGGACGTCGGCCCGGGCCGGGCCTCCTCGTGAACGACGCCGGGACGGGCGCCGCCGCCAACGATGCCCGTCGGCACCCACAGTGGTACGGCGTCCTCACCGCGCGCCGCGGCGGACCGCTGCCGCCCGCTCGGGCGGCCTCACGGCTCTCGGCGTACGTTTACGGCAACCTGCTGGTGTTGGCGGCGATCGTCCTCGCCTCGGCCGGCGACATCTACGAGGGACATGCGGTGCTGATCGTGCTCGGCACCGGGCTGACCACCTACATCGCGCACATCTTCGCGGATCTGCTCGCGTGGGCCAACATCCCGGAGGCGCACGAGAGCACGAGCGGTAATCGCGCCGCCGACGGGGTGGATGAGGGCGCCGAGGTGAACGACGGCGAAGTCGAACGCCCCGACCTGCGCCGCGAAATCCTCGACGAGCTGCGCGACGCCGTGCCCATCATGTCGTCGGCGATCTGGCCCGCCATCATCTTGGCCCTCGGGTACCACGACCTCATCCCGACGCAGGTCGCCCAGCTGGTGTCCGGCTGCGTCATCGTGATCCGGATCGCCTCGGTCCCGATCGTCACCGAGCGTGTCCGCGGCAATCGACTCGACATGCGCATGCTGATCGCCGGACTGATCGCCGCCGGGCTCGCCGCGGTCATCGTGATGCTCAAGACCTTTCTGGGCCATTGAGCACCTCCGGTGCTGGGCCATTGAGCACCTCCGGTGCTGGCCATCGAGCACCTCCGGTGCTGGCCATCGAGCACCTCCGGTGTGCGTGTCCGATTTCCTGGTGCGGGAATGTTCAGGCAGGTCAGGTGGTTCACCAACCACGTCCGGTCATCTGCCGATCACCCCGGGTTGCGGTCGCGTTGGCCGTCTGGATCCGATTTTTGACCTGTGTGAACCCCATCGGTAGAGTGGACCGTCGGTGCCTGGCAACAGCCGGGCCAGTCCGCGTGCCCTGCCCACGCCGCCCGAGGTTTACGCCGACGGCGACGGAGGTAGACAGCTCGCATGGGAACTCCCGCCCGTGCGAGGGGTGGCCGGACTGACAAGCGATTCCGCTGTCGGGTGTTTGACACGCCCGACCTCGGGGTAGCAATAACTGTACTGACCAGGGTCTACGCCCTGGTGGGGCGAGTTGTGGAGGTCGCCGGAAGTCCGGTCCCGACCGATTCCGACGACCTGCCCGGAGCACAAACCACGACGACAACACCATCGAGCGCTCCACCTCGCGTGCGGGCGAACGTGCCGACAAAGGAAGAAATACTCAGTGCCAACGATCAATCAGCTGGTCCGCAAGGGCCGTCATGACAAGGCTGCGAAGAAGAAGACCGCAGCGCTCAAGGGAAGCCCGCAGCGTCGCGGCGTGTGCACCCGCGTCTACACCACCACCCCCAAGAAGCCGAACTCCGCGCTGCGCAAGGTTGCCCGTGTGCGCCTGACCAGTGCCGTCGAGGTCACCGCTTACATCCCGGGTGAGGGCCACAACCTGCAGGAGCACTCGATGGTGCTCGTGCGTGGTGGTCGTGTGAAGGACCTCCCCGGTGTGCGTTACCGGATCATCCGCGGCTCGCTCGACACCCAGGGTGTCAAGGACCGCAAGCAGGCCCGCAGCCGTTACGGCGCGAAGAAGGGGAGCTGATAAGCGATGCCACGTAAAGGACCCGCACCCAAGCGCCCGCTGATCAACGATCCCGTCTACGGTTCGCCGCTGGTCACCCAGCTGGTCAACAAGATCCTGCTGGACGGCAAGAAGTCGACCGCCGAGCGCATCGTTTACGGCGCACTCGAGCAGGCCCGCGAGAAGACCGGCACCGACCCGGTGGTCACCCTCAAGCGCGCCCTCGACAACGTCAAGCCGACCCTCGAGGTCAAGAGCCGCCGCGTCGGCGGTGCCACCTACCAGGTGCCGATCGAGGTCAAGCCGAACCGTGCCAACACCCTCGCCCTGCGTTGGCTGGTGACCTTCAGCCGGCAGCGTCGCGAGAAGACCATGGTCGAGCGTCTGGCCAACGAGCTGCTCGACGCCTCCAACGGTCTGGGCGCGTCGGTGAAGCGTCGCGAGGACACCCACAAGATGGCCGAGGCCAACCGGGCGTTCGCGCACTACCGCTGGTAGAAGAACTCAACACCGGGCACTGGCCGCTCGGAGCGCAGCGACGACCGGCCAGTCCACCCGAGCCTGCGAGGGTGGGGGCGAGCGCAGCGAGCCCGGGCTGACAAATGAAGACAGCCTTTAGTCCGAAATCTTCCCGAAGGGAACTTGATGGCACAGGAAGTGCTCAGCGACCTCAACAAGGTTCGCAACATCGGCATCATGGCCCACATCGATGCCGGCAAGACCACCGCGACCGAGCGAATCCTTTTCTACACCGGTGTGAACTACAAGATCGGTGAGACCCACGACGGCGCCTCGACGACGGACTGGATGGAGCAGGAGAAGGAGCGGGGGATCACCATCACCTCCGCTGCGGTGACCTGTTTCTGGAACAAGAACCAGATCAACATCATCGACACCCCGGGCCACGTCGACTTCACCGTCGAGGTGGAGCGCAGCCTGCGCGTGCTCGACGGTGCGGTCGCGGTGTTCGACGGCAAGGAAGGCGTCGAGCCGCAGTCCGAGCAGGTCTGGCGACAGGCCGAGAAATACGACGTGCCGCGTATCTGCTTCGTCAACAAGATGGACAAGCTCGGTGCGGACTTCTTCTTCACCGTGCGCACCATCGAGGAGCGTCTCGGTGCCAAGCCGCTCGTCCTGCAGCTGCCGATCGGTGCCGAGGACAACTTCGACGGCGTCGTCGACCTGATCACCCAGAAGGCGATCACCTGGCGCGGCACCGTCGAGATCGGTGCGGAGCCGACCTTCGAGGAGATCCCCGCCGATCTCGTCGATCAGGCCGCCGAGTACCGCGAGAAGCTGCTCGAGACCGTCGCCGAGAGCGACGAGGCGTTGCTGGAGAAGTACTTCGGTGGTGAAGAGCTCTCCGAGGACGAGATCAAGGGCGCGATCCGCAAGCTCACGATCGCCCGCGAGTACTACCCGGTGATCTGTGGTTCGGCGTTCAAGAACAAGGGCATCCAGCCGATGCTCGACGCCGTCATCGCGTACCTGCCGTCCCCGCTGGACGTGCCGAGCGTCGAGGGCCACGCGGTGGGCAACGAGGAGGAGATCCTCTCTCGCAAGCCCAGTGCCGACGAGCCGTTCTCGGCTCTGGCGTTCAAGATCGCCGCGCACCCGTTCTTCGGCAAGCTGACCTTCGTGCGGGTGTACTCCGGTCACATCAGTGCGGGTACCCAGGTGCTCAATGCCACCAAGGGCAAGAAAGAGCGCATCGGCAAGCTCTTCCAGATGCACGCCAACAAGGAGAACCCGGTCGACGAGGCCTGGGCCGGACACATCTACGCGATGATCGGGCTCAAGGACACCACCACCGGTGACACCCTGTGCGACCCGAACGCACCCATCGTGCTCGAGTCGATGAGCTTCCCGGATCCGGTCATCAACGTCTCCATCGAGCCGAAGACCAAGTCCGACCAGGAGAAGCTCGGCACCGCGATCCAGAAGCTCGCCGAAGAGGATCCGACGTTCTCGGTCCACCTCGACGAGGAGACCGGTCAGACCGTCATCGGCGGTATGGGCGAGCTCCACCTCGACATCCTCGTCGACCGCATGCGTCGCGAGTTCAAGGTCGAGGCGAACGTCGGTAAGCCGCAGGTGGCCTACCGCGAGACGATTCGCAAGACCGTCGAGAAGCACGAGTACACGCACAAGAAGCAGACCGGTGGTTCCGGCCAGTTCGCGAAGGTCATCATCAAGCTCGAGCCCCTGGTGGACGCCGAGGATGGTGCGACCTACGAATTCGAGAACGCCGTGACCGGTGGTCGTGTGCCGCGCGAGTACATCCCGTCGGTGGATGCCGGTGCGCAGGACGCGATGCAGTACGGCGTGCTCGCCGGTTATCCGTTGGTCAACTTGAAGGTCACCCTGCTCGACGGTCAGTACCACGACGTCGACTCCTCGGAAATGGCCTTCAAGATCGCCGGTGCACAGGCTCTCAAGGAGTCTGCGCGGATGGCGAGCCCGGTCATCCTGGAGCCGATCATGGCCGTCGAGGTCACGACTCCGGAGGATTACATGGGTGACGTGATCGGCGACCTGAACTCCCGCCGTGGCCAGATCCAGGCCATGGAGGAGCGCAGCGGTGCCCGTGTCGTCAAGGCGCAGGTTCCGCTGTCGGAGATGTTCGGCTACATCGGCGACCTGCGGTCGCGGACCCAGGGCCGGGCTAACTACTCCATGGTGTTCGACTCGTACGCCGAGGTTCCGGCGAACGTGTCGAAGGAAATCATCGCGAAGGCCACCGGCGAGTAATTCACTCGCTGCGCGGTCTGTCGCGAAGCGCTCACGGCGACCGACGCCGTGGTGACACGGCGCGAACAACGTAAGAGAAAACCCCTGCTGGGATCCGCCCAGTAGAGCAACAAGTCCAGGAGGACAATCAAGTGGCGAAGGCGAAGTTCGAGCGGACCAAGCCGCACGTGAACATCGGCACCATCGGTCACGTCGACCACGGCAAGACCACCCTGACCGCGGCCATCACCAAGGTCCTGCACGACAAGTACCCGACCCTCAACAAGAGCTTCGCGTTCGATCAGATCGACAAGGCTCCTGAAGAGAAGGCTCGTGGTATCACGATCAACATCTCGCATGTCGAGTACGAGACCGAGAAGCGTCACTACGCCCACGTGGACGCCCCCGGTCACGCCGACTACATCAAGAACATGATCACCGGTGCGGCTCAGATGGACGGCGCGATCCTCGTGGTTGCCGCCACCGACGGTCCGATGCCGCAGACCCGTGAGCACGTGCTGCTGGCCCGCCAGGTCGGTGTGCCCTACATCCTGGTCGCCCTGAACAAGGCCGACATGGTCGACGACGAAGAGATCATCGAACTCGTCGAGATGGAGGTCCGCGAACTGCTGGCCGCCCAGGAGTTCGACGAGGAAGCCCCCGTCGTCAAGGTGTCGGCGCTCAAGGCCCTCGAGGGTGACCCGGAGTGGGTCAAGTCCGTCGAGGAGCTCATGGACGCGGTCGACGAGTCGATCCCGGATCCGGTTCGCGAGACCGACAAGCCGTTCCTGATGCCCGTCGAGGACGTCTTCACCATCACCGGCCGCGGCACCGTGGTCACCGGTCGTGTGGAGCGCGGCGAGGTCAACGTGAACGAGGAAGTCGAGATCGTCGGCATCCGCGAGAAGTCCACCAAGACCACCGTCACCGGTATCGAGATGTTCCACAAGCTCCTCGATTCGGCGCAGGCGGGCGACAACGCCGGTCTGCTGCTCCGCGGCCTCAAGCGTGAGGACGTCGAGCGTGGCCAGGTCATCGTGAAGCCGGGCACCACGACCCCGCACACCGAGTTCGAGGGCCAGGCCTACATCCTGTCCAAGGACGAGGGCGGCCGTCACACCCCGTTCTTCAACAACTACCGTCCGCAGTTCTACTTCCGTACCACCGACGTGACCGGCGTCGTGACCCTCCCCGAGGGCACCGAAATGGTCATGCCGGGCGACAACACCGAGATGAGCGTCAAGCTCATCCAGCCGGTCGCCATGGACGAGGGCCTGCGCTTCGCCATCCGCGAGGGTGGCCGCACCGTTGGTGCGGGTCGAGTCACGAAGATCGTCAAGTGACGATTTCCCGTGCCCTCTGTGGTGGCGTGAGAGCGTTGTCATGTGGGCACGGGCCTGCGTCACGGATCGTCAAGTGATGATTTCCCGTGCCCTCTGTGGTGGCGTGAGAGCGTTGTCATGTGGGCACGGGCCTGCGTCACGGATCGTCAAGTGACACTCTGACTCACTGAGTTATCAAAGGCGCCCCAACCGCTTTCGCGGTTGGGGCGCCTTCTCGTTGTGTCAGGCGATGCTGCCGCAGACGTAGCAGAAGGTTCGCCCTACGCGTGACCTTCTGCTACGTCTGCGCCCAGCTGAGCGGCGAACGCCGCGGCATCGGCACACGATCCGCCCCGTTCCCGCCCGCGTGCCCACGCGCAGAACAACTCGGTGAACCTGCGCTCCCCGAGTTCTGCACACAGCAGCGGCAGATGTCGGGCCGCCTCACCGGATCGCTTGCGCAACAGGGTATCTTCGACGGCGCGCAGCCGCGTCGGGTCGAAGCCCGCAGGCGTCGGCGCACCGGTGACGAGCGCGCGCACGAGGTCTTCTTGCCGTTGCGCTAGGCCGGTCACGACGCCGCCCACCAGCGGCTGCCGACGGTGATCCGGTCCATCCGCGCGGCGTCGGCGATCGCGTCGAGTTCACCGAGGAGCTCGGTCACCGGCGGATACCGGCCGTCGCGCTCGAGCATGAATGCCGGCGCGCGCCCGGTGGCGGCGAGCCGGGTGACGAGGTCGAGCACCGCGTCGGGAACGGGCGCGGTGTGGGTGTCGTGATAGAGCACCCCGTCGGATTCGCCGCCGGCGACGTGACAGTAGGCGATCGCCTCGAGCGGCATCCGGGAGAGTTCGACGGCCGGATCGATACCCGAGTTGCGGGCACACGCATACACATTCGCGACGTCCAGCAGCAGCCGGACCCCGGTGCGCTCGACGATCTCGGCGAGGAACTCACCCTCGGTGTACTCGTCGTCGGGCCAGGAGAACAATGCTGCGATGTTCTCCACCGCCAGCGGCACCGACAACCGGTCCTGGGTGCGAGTGATGTTGTCGCACAACACTGCCAGCGCTTCACGCGTCCGGGGGACGGGCAACAGATGCCCGGCCTCGACGCCGCCCGCCCGGACGAACGCGATGTGTTCACTGACCAGCGGCGACCGCAGGCGGCGAACCGCGCGTGCCAGAACGTCGATCCGGTCGTCGGTCACCGGCTCGGCACCACCCAGAGACAGGCCGACGCCGTGCGGGATCACCGGCACCCCCAGCGCCGTAAGCGGTTCGACGTCGATGTGCGGCACCGACTCGGCGATGACCTCACAGAATCCGAGGCCGGGAAGGTCGTCGACGACGGCCGCGATCTCCGGGCGCCAGCCGATCCCGATACCGGCGACCTGTGACGCACTACGTGATCTGCTCATGAGGAACCCTTTCTCTGATGCGCCCCGCCTCGTGGTGATCTCGTTGTCCCGGGTGGTCGTACGCGGTGATCACCCGCCGCATCCGCCGCCACCGCCTCCACAGCTGGATCCGCCACTGCTGCAGCCACTCCAGCCCCCACCGCAACTGTGTGACGAACCCCCGTGATGCGAGCCGCCGTCGCTGCCGCCGTAGAAGGCGGACCCGAACCACGATGCTCCGCCGCTGCCCGTGGCACGTCGTGAACGGGCCTTTCTCACGACAGGTGTTGTGGGGGTGGCGATCCCCGGATCGGGGGCCGTCGTCGTCGGGCGGAGCAGCGGGTCGGCGGCCAGGCGCGGATCGAGGAGTGCAAGTGCTTCGATGCCGTGCAGGGCTGCGGCGACGGCGGCGTGGTGTGCTCCGAGGGTGGCGAGCGCGGGCCGGTACTGCGGCGCGAGCAACCTGTGCCGCCGGCGCAGTTCGGCGAGTACCGCCTCGCCGCGCGCGGTCCGCTCACGAGGATGGACTGCGCACCAGATACACACCGCGGCAAGGCATATCACGATGACGACGAGATAGCCGACCGGCTTGCGGTGCGCGAGGCCGGCCACGATCCGTGCGAGCCCGAGGACGAGTACCGGGATCAGGACGGCCACCCCGACCGCGCGTCGGCGTGCGTGGCGCAGGCCCACGTCAATGAGCTCCGAGTGCACCTGCCGCAACGGCACCGACACGTCACGCAAGGCACTCGTGCCGCGTCGCGCATAACGGTCACCGACCGCCCGGACAAACCGATCATTCTGTGCGGGTGCAGCTTTCAGTCGATTGGTCACACGTCCGCTCGAGTTGATATAGCCGGCTGCCCGGAGTTGGGCGACCGCTGCGAGGACCGCATTCTCCTCGGAGACCAGTGCTCCGATCTGTGTGGGAGTGAGGTCGGGGAGATCATCGACCCGCTGATGGGCGGGACGTCGCCGCACGATGACGACGGCGAGAGCCGCCACCGAGATGACGGCATAGAGGGCGAGGAAGGTCGTGCTGGGGATACCCCAGGTGTCGGTACTGTTCATGGTGTCACCGGCTTTCTCCCGGTGCGCACGCCTCGCCACGAGGCATGCGCGGAGGTGAACCCGCGATTACGAGGCGCGGGGAAAGGCATCGTCGGCCGGCGCGACGTTGCGCAGGCCCGACACTCGTTGCGGCGGCGGCCGTTCGGTTACTACTTCTCGGCCCGAGAGTCACTGCGTGTCAGGTGATCTCAGTATCTACGCGGCGTGCGAATGCGCCAGTGGTGAAGGCCTGCCGTGGCCGATTCGTGACCGATTCCATCGGATGCTCACAGATATCGATCCGGTGAGCTGGGGCGATGTGTCAGGGTTTGTTGGCCGGCCAGTTGTAGATGAAGTCCAGCAGACCCGTCCCCGGCCCCTTGGGGGTCTTCAGTGCCGTGCTGTTGATCAGGTAGTAGGTGCTCCCGATGCCGGTCCACACGGCTCCGACGACCTGGTGTTCCATGCTCTCGGTCGCCGGGAGGACCTTCGCGAGTTCGGCGAACAGATTCGGCAGCGCCCCGGTGTACTTCACCACCCGGAACCAGGCGGTCTTGCGCAGCGGGGTCTTGTGGCGATCGTTGATGCGCAGTTCGACGTTGGCCTGCGGCGACATCCAGTCGCTGATCTTGGTGACCGGTTGGATCTGCCGGAGATCACTGAACGTCGGATAGAAGACCTGGGACAGGTGGATGTGGAGTTGGTCCTGGCCTCGTCGGTCCTTGGAGTTGACGCCCAGCGCGAGTGGGGAGGACGGCTTGGCCGGGATGTTCGCGACGGCCTCGCGCCACGCACCGGCCCACCAGTTGGGCGGATCGTGGCGCAGGTAGCTGCATTCGATACCCGAGATGCGATTGGTCGGCATGAGCAGGATGTCGTTGTTGCCGTGCGGGTTGTCGCCGCCTCGTCGGATCGCGTAGTAGCGGTTGGGACTCGCCGAGATCTGCTTGACGTAGAGGTTGGACCCGGGCTGGGCGGGCGTGCACCCTTTGACCTGATCCCACAGCCAGAAACGGGCGTTCGTCTTGCCCGAGTCCGACGGGCTGCCGCAGTCGGGTGGGGGAGCACCCCACGCGATGCCGGCGACGCCCGTTCCGGCGACCGCGCCGACGCCGAGGGCGGCCGTCGTGGTGAGGAAGGTGCGCCGACTCAACCCGCGGCTCGGAGTGGATGCGCCCGGCAAGGGGGTGGAGTCGCTGTCCATGGCCGGCCCTCTCACCGATGAGCCCGGCTGGTCGGCCGGTTGCTCCGTCTGAGCCATGAGTGTGCCAGTCGGCGAAGGCCCCGGTTACTCGAACGCCGAAATCGATTCAGGTTTTCCACATGTTTCGCTCAGCGAATTCCGAGCTACTTAGACCTCATAAGTCACACTAGTAACATTACGTCACAATTGCCACTTGGGTAACCGACTGGTCTCAATGTCGGTGCCCTGTGGTCACGAGCCTGGTGACAGCGGTCCGCACCGCCCTAATGTCCTGGGCGTGCGTTCAAGTCTGAGACGGTCGGTCCACAAGCGCCTGGGCCGGCGAATCGTCGCCGCGACCATCGTGGCGTCGGCGTTGGTGATCTCCCTGTCCAGTGGTGTCGGTGACGCCGATGCGGCATCGCTGAACCGGATCTCGGTCGGGGGGTGCGGGATGCCCGCGAGCCCGGTCGACATCTGGGCCCGGCCGGGCAACTACAAGACGGTGATCGCCCTCGATGGACTACGAGCCACCAGCGACATGAGCGGCTGGCGTCATGAGACCAACATCGCCCGCCTGGCCGACTCGGGCGTCAACGTCGTCGAACCCGTCGGTGGACTCGCGAGTTTCTACACCAACTGGGACACCGCCAGCCCGGGCAACAAGATCAAGTACCGCTACATGTGGACCTGCCGGTTGGACCGGATCGTCGCCGCCCTGGACGCGCGCGGGCTCGCCGTCGGGCCGTGGGGCAAGTACGCCATCATGGGCATCTCGATGGGCGGCGGCTCGGCGATGATCTACGGTGCGTATCACCGCAACCGGATCTCGCATGTGTTCTCGATGTCGGGTTACGTGAACCTGTCGGCCCCGACGATGCGCGAGGCCGTGCGCCTGGCGTTGATCGACGCAGGCGTCGAAGCCGGGATGGGTCCGTTCAGCGCGGATGCGATGTGGGGCCCGCCGTGGAGCGATCGCTGGCAGCGCAACGACGCACTCGTCCAGTTGCCGCGGATGCGCGGGATGAAGATCCGGGTCGCCGCAGGATCAGCCGCCTGGGGCCGCTACAACACCGACGCCGTCAACTCCGTGAAGGGCACCCCGCTCGAGGCGGTCGCACTGGCGCAGACCCGGTCATTCGAGGTGGGCGCCGCACTGCAGGGCATCCGGATCACCACCGACTTCCCCACCGTGGGGACACACACCTGGGGTTACTGGCAGGACATGGTCTGGCGCGCCAAGAACTCCGGCTGGTTCCGGGACCGCTGATTCACCGGACAGGCGCCGACAGGGGATGCGGCGCCTTGCCTGGGGTGATCGGCGGGTGCGTGGCGGAACCGTCGACGACGTGGCATCGGACCCTCCTCGGGGTCGGGTACCGCGTCGTCGACGGTGCCGTCAGGAGTTCGAACTCACCACTCGTCGAGTGAGACGTAACCGTCCTGGATCGCGCGGGCGAACAACGCCGACTTGGTGTTCGCCGCCCGGCCCACCGCCTCGTACTTGGCCCGGATGCGTGCCACGTGGGTGCTCACCGTCGACACACTGATGAACAGCGCCTTGGCGGCCTCCTGTTTGGACTCGGCGCGCAACCAGGCGACGAGCACCTCGACCTCGCGGCGTGAGAGGTCGGGACGTCGGCTCGCGGGACGGTTCACCGCATAGAGGTGGCGGTGGCGGGGATCGAGATGGGGGTGGGGTCGGGAATCGTGCTGGGGTCGCCGATGCAACGGCGGCTCCTCGGTACCGGGGATGATGGTGACCTCCTGATGGATTCGCGCCGCAGCCCGACTCGCCGACGCGCAATGGATCGCGGTGTAGTCCGCGCGGACCAATCTTGGTGCGGAGGGGATGACGAAGCGCGCCGCAGTGGCTGAGAATCGGAAGTCGATACATTTCTCGATACGCTGACCAGCGCGAATCTGGTCCGACGACAGGACTCCTCTCGCCATGGGACCCGATGCCGTGCACACCCGCGACGAGCTCGGCCGCGCCCTCACCGGACTCCGCGAGCGGTCCGGGATGAGTGTGCGCGACGTCGCGTCCGACGCCGACGCGCTCCTGGGCACGGTCGCCGGATGGTTCGCCGGACAGCACGCCCCGACACGGGCGAGCCGGGAGATGTTCGAGCGTGTCCTCGCCGCGTGTGGCGTCGTCGAGGACGCCGACGTCCAGCAGTGGTGGGCCGCGGCCGAGCGGTCGTCGCGGCGCACCCGCAAGTCGGCGTCGTCGGTGTCACCGTACCGGGGCTTTGCTCCGTTCTCGGCCGACGACGGGGCCTGGTTCTTCGGTCGCGACGAACTGATCGACCGGCTCGCCGAGATGGTCCGCTCCCGGCTTCCCGAGACGGTGCCCGGGCCCGGCCCGGAGCCGGACCAGTCGGTCGGAGAGGGTGGGCCCGACTGGCTGCACGGCGTCGCGGTGGTCGGGGCGTCGGGGGTGGGTAAGTCCTCGCTCGTCCGGGCCGGCCTGTTGCCGCGCATCGGTACCGAGGAGCCGTTCCTCGATTGGCGCGCGGCGGTCATGGTGCCCGGCGACGACCCTGTCACCGCGCTCGAGCAGGCCGCGGCAACTCTCGACGAGACGCCCGGCGACGGCCCGGCGCTGCTCGTGATCGATCAGCTCGAGGAGCTGTGGACCCAGGGTGATTCCGCCGGGCGGGCGCGGCTGACCACCCGGCTGGCCGAGTTCGCCGCGCGCCGGCGCACCGTGGTGATCGGGGTGTTGCGCGCCGACTTCTACGAACGTGCCGCCGCCGGTCCGATCATCGCCTCGGTGCTGGCCAACTCGCAGCTACTCGTCACCCCGATGTTGCCCGCACAACTGCGGGAGGTGATCGTGCGGCCCGCCGAGGTCGCCGGGCTCACCGTGGACGACGATCTGGTGACCATGCTGCTCGACGACGTGGCGCCGTCGACGAGCGTGCGGCCGGTCGGCGCGGGTGTACTCCCACTGCTGTCCCATGCCCTGCGCGCCACGTGGGAGAAGTCTGATCGCCGACGACTCACGGTGCGTGACTACGTCTCGACCGGCCGCATCTCGGGAGCCGTCGAACAGACCGCGGAGTCGGTGTATGACTCACTCGACGACGCGCAGCGGGCCGTGGCGCGCCGAATCCTGTTGGAAATGGTCAACGTCGACGAGGAGACCGTCACCCGGCGCACCGTCCGGCTCGCCGATCTCGACGCCGACGACCCGGCCGGGGACAACCGTCATGTGCTCGAGACGTTCGCCGCGGCACGTCTGGTCACGGTGACGACCTCGCACGCCCAGGTCGCGCACGAGGCGCTGCTGACGGCCTGGCCGCGGCTGGGCGAATGGATCGACGCCGACCGCGAACGGCTGTTGCTGCGGCGTCGACTACAGACCCTGCGGGACACGTGGGAGTCCAACGGACGGCCCGACGACCTGCTGCCGATGCGGGCTCGGCTGGAGATGTTCCGGCCGCTCGCCGACGACGGCTCCTCGCTGGATCAGGCCAGCCGTGGCTTCCTGGAGGCCGGTGAGGCGCGGGTACGCGCCCAGGACGCCCAGGAACGACGCCGCAGTCGGCAGCTGCGCCGAATCGCTTTGACCGCCGGGGTCTTCGGCATCGTGGCGGTCACCGCAGCGGTCATCGCGGTGATCACCGGCGTGCATGCGGTGGGTCAGCGCGAGCAGGCCGAGGCCGCCCGGAATCAGGCGCTGAGCCGACAGCTGGCCATCCAGTCGAGCGAGTTGGAGGATCGTGACCCGTTTCTCGCCGCGCAGCTGGCCATGGTCGCCTATCAGACCTCGCCGACCCTCGAGGCGCGGTCGCGGTTGATCGACGCGACCGGTCACGGTGTCCCGAATCGCTTTGTCGGTGAGGGCGGATCGGTGCTGCTGGCCCGCTCGGGGTCATTGCTCGTCGCCGCCGGAGGCGGCGGGCAGGTGCGGCTGTTCGACGTGTCCGACCGCGGGATCAACCGGCAGGTCACCACCTTCCGCGCGCCCGGCGGCGGCGGTCGATTGGGTGGGGTCGCGATCCTGCCGGGGACGTCGACGGTGCTTCTCGGCGGTCGCGGCACCCTCACCGCCTGGAATGTCGCCGACCCCGCACACCCGGTGCGCGCCTTTGATTTCCCGGCCGTCGGCGGCGACGTCAACGCGCTCTCGGTGAGTCCCGACGGCCGGTTCGTCGTCGCCAGCGTGCCCGAGGTCGGGGTGCAGGTGTGGGTGAACTCGGACGGGACGTGGCGTCCGGTGCCGTTGCCGGGCAAGGTCGCCGGCGTCGCCGGCGCGGCCGCGTTCAGTCCCGACGGCCGTTCGCTGGCCACCAGCAGCGCCAACCGTCGCATCGATCTGTGGCGCATCGACGGCGACGACATCGTCGCGACGGGCGAGATCCCGCTCGATGCGTGGCGCGACAACGAACTCGCGCAGGGCCTGACCTACACGCCGGACGGTACGCGGCTGGTGGCGGCACTGCGCAGCCGCGTGATCGACGTCGTCGACGTCTCCGATCCGGCCGCTCCGCGTAAGGTCGCGGGGTTCGGCGGTTTCGACAGCTACGTGACGGCGGTGGCCGTCAACGCCGCCGGCACCGAGATCGCGGGCGCGGGCGCCGACAACACACTGCGGATCTTCGACCTGACCAACCCCTCGGCCGCTCCCCGGATCCTCACGGCTGCATCGAACGCGGTCTCGGTGGTGTTCGCCGGAGACCATGTGATCGCATCCAGTGATGATGGGCGGGTACAGGATTGGCCGCCGACGTCGAATCGGACGGTGATCGGGACCAACAGCGTCTACCAGATCCCGGCGAACGGCTCGACGACCCGGCTGCTCGCCGCCGACAGCGGCACCGATGGGCGGATCACCCAGTGGGACATCGAGTCCGACGGGCTGAGTCGCGCCGGACCGGATCTCGTTCCGCCGCCGGGCATGGTGTATTCGGGAGCGGTGACGCTGTCGCCGTCGGGCCGGATCGCGACCATGGGGACGGTCACCGGAGCGGTGCAGTTCGCCGACATGTCCGATCCCGCCGACCCGCACCTGGTGGGCTCGGTCGACGCGCAGCACACCCTCAACGAGACCGTGGACTACAGCGAACGGTCGCATCTGGCCGTGACCGGGGCCACCGACAGCAACATCGTCACCGTCATCGATGCCTCGGATCTAGCTGGGCCCAAGGTGGTTTCGACCTTCGACGCCGGCGGCGGGGTGTGGTGGACGACGCTGAGCCCCGACGGTCGCCGGGTCGCGGTGGCGACCTCCACCGGTGTCGTGCAACTGGTGGATCTCACCGATCCGGCGGCACCACGGGCATATCCGCATCCGATCGACTTCGAGGGCGCGGCGCTCGCGGTGCGCTTCTCCGCCCACGGCGACCGGATCGTGGCGACCTCGGAGGAACGTGCGGTCGTCGTCGCCGACGTCTCGAATCCGCAAGCGCCGCATACCATTGCGACATTGACCGGCCCGGCGGGCCAGCTCTACAGCGCCGGTTTCTCCGCCGACGGTTCCCACGTGATCGCCGGTGGCGGGAATTCGGAGGTGTGGGTGTGGAATCTGGCCGACGGAGGGTCGGCGGAGGTCGTGTTGCGCTCGTTCCCCGGACGGGTTTATGACGTGCGATTCGCGCCCGGTGATCGGATCCTCGCCGCCGGTGAGGCAGGGGTGATCGAGTCGTGGGAGCTCGATACCGGTGCGATCATCGACGCCCAGTGTGCGCAGACCGGCGATCAGATCACCGAGGAGGAATGGGCCACCTACGTCCACGGCATGGGCTATCAGCCTCCGTGCCGCCGGTGATCGCGGCCGTGGGGGCCCGTCCGGGGTAGGTATCGACGCTGGTAACTTGGGCCCAATGCGGTTGTTGCAGCGCCCCATCGGGCACGGCGAGCTCACCCTCGCGGTCGCCGTCGACGGCGATCTCGCCGACAGCCGCACTCCGCCGGTCCTGCTGGTCCACGGGATGGGCAGCGACCACAGCACCTGGCGGCCCTTCGCGTCGATCCTGCGCCGCGCCGGCCGCGCGGTCATCGCGGTCGACCTGCGTGGACACGGCCGCAGCGGCCGTCCGGGGGACTACGCGCTGGAAGCCTTCGCCGCCGACCTGGGATTCGTGCTCGACGAGCTCGATGTGGAGCGGGCCGACGTGGTCGGTCACTCGCTCGGTGCGCACGCGGCACTGCGCGTGGCGATGAACGATCCCGGCCGGGTCCGGTCGCTGGTGCTCGAGGAAGTGCCACCGATGCCACGCGACCAGGCCGATCTCGACGAGGAGATCGTCATGTCGTCGGGCTTCGGTGAACGCGTACGCGGTATCGGCGCCCTGATGCGCAACCCGATGCCGGTGGTCCGATTCGATCGCGCCGTGGGAACGCAGGTCGGCGCCGAGTTCGAGCGCGCCGACCCGCAGTGGTGGGGGCGTCTGGCCGCGGTGTCGGCGCGGACCCAGGTCATCTCCGGTGGTCCGCGTAGCTTTCTGCCCCCGCAGCATCTGCAGTCCGTGGCGCAGGCCTTGCCCGACGGCCGCTTCGACGTCATCGACGCGGGCCACTCGGTCCATCGGGACCGTCGTCGCGAATTCACCGCGAAGGCAGGCGCTTTCCTGGCGCAGTGACGCCGGCAGCCCCCTACGCGGCCGGCTTGTTGTGCAGCGGCCGCGGGTCGACGCCGACCTTCTCCCACGCCTCGGCGGCCCACGGCACGTACAGCCACCGCACCGGCAGCCGGTTGAACACCGGGTTGAGTGCCCGCATGAACGTGGCAAACCTCTGGAAGTTCTTTTCGCGCTTGGCATCCCATTCCAGATCACAGACATCACGCATCTGCTGCGGAAGGGTGCCCACGACCACGGTGCGGATGAACGCGTTGAGCGGGGCGGAGACGACTCGCCACACCGGCGCCGGGATGCGGCGCGGCCGTGGCAGACCCTTGCGGATGTATCCGGTGGCGTAGACGACGGTCTTGTGCGGCACGAAACGCTCGAGCATGGAGTCCCAGTACTCGCGGAACTCGGCGTAGGTCTGCGGCTGACTGCGCGCGCTGACGCCGTAGAGCTCGTACCAGATCTTGCTCTCGGCGAAGATCTGCTCCTTCTCCGCCTCGGACAACCTGCGGATGAAGGTGTCCGTGATGTAGAGCACCTGATCGACGAAAGTGGCGTGCGCCCAGTAGAACAGCTCGGGGTTGAGCGCGTGATAGCGCGAACCGTCACTGATGGTGCCCTTGATGTCGCGATGGAAATCGCGCACGGTGCGCCCCCACCTGGCGGGCTCGGCGCTGTAGACGGTGCGCATCACGGGCGGGCCGGTGCGGCGGGCGCGGCCGAGGAAGTCGTCGAAGATCACCGAGTGATCGAGCACGCCCTGACCGAGTTGTTCGATACAGTTCTCGGTGCCGGCGAGGCGCTGGAATCCGAGGATTCCGCGGACGTCGCCGTAGAACTTCCAGATGAGCGAGTCGGCGCCGAGCCGCGGAGTCGGCAATGCGTCGTTCTCCGGAGCGGGATGCTCGGGAGAGGCCTCGACCAGGACAGGCTGCGCCTCACGGATCGCCGAGTCGAAATCCTGATTCACTGTCATGGCGAGACCTTATCGCACGAAGGAACGAGTTTCCAGATTTGTTTCATCAGTCTGGCCAGGGAGGAGGATCGTGACCGGTCAGAGGTTGCCGACGCCGGAGGAGTTGCTCGAGCATGCGGTGGTGCTCAGCCTGCCGATGCGCACCCGTTTCCGGGGCATCACCACGCGCGAGGTGATGATCGTCGAGGGGCCGGCGGGCTGGGGTGAATTCGGGCCGTTCGTCGAGTACGACGACGAGGAGTCCGCGGCGTGGCTCGCGGCGGGTATCGAGGCGGCGTATCTCGGAGCACCCCCCACACGTCGTGATCGGGTCCCGATCAACGCCACTGTGCCGGCGGTACCCGCATCGGAGGTCGCGGGCATGCTCGCCCGTTTCCCCGGAGCGCGCACCGCCAAGGTGAAGGTCGCCGAACCGGGGCAGACCCTCGACGACGACGTCGCGCGGGTTGCTGCCACGCGCGAGCTCATCGGCCGGGTCCGCGTCGATGCAAACGGGAAATGGGATGTGGCGCAGGCGATCACGGCATTGCGCGCGATCGGCGACCTCGAGTACGCCGAGCAACCGTGTGCCACCGTCGAGGAGTTGGCTGCGGTGCGTCGAGCGGTCGACGTGCCGATCGCCGCCGACGAGTCGATCCGCAAGGCCACCGACCCGATGCGGGTGGTCGCCGCCGAGGCCGCCGACATCGCGGTGCTCAAGGTGGCGCCGCTGGGCGGCATGCGGGCCGTGCTCACCCTGGCCGAGGAAATCGGTCTGCCCGTGGTGATCTCGAGTGCGCTGGACTCCGCGGTCGGCATCGCCGCGGGCGTCGCGGCGGCCGCGGCGCTGCCCGAGCTACCGTTCGCCTGCGGTCTCGGCACCGGCTCGTTGTTCACCGGGGACGTCGCCGACGGCGGCACCCCGGACGACGGTCATCTGCGGCCACGGTGGTTCGGGCCCGGTGACCTCGACGTTCCGTCGACGCTGTGCGCCGCCGAGGACCGCCGGCGGTGGTGGCACGAGCGGTTGCGGCGCGCTCACGCGGTCCTGACCGCGCGCGGGCACCGACTCGGCTGAGGGAGTTTCCTGGCCGGAGGGTGACAGTCGATAGAGACATATCGTAGAGTTTGTTCCATGGTGTTGTGTGGCTCACAGGAGCGGGGTGGACTCGCGCCGGCGCAGGATGCTGCCATGACGGCGCCCTCGTCGGTGTCTCGGGTGCGCTCGGCCGGGAAGTCACCAATCCTCGCGCCACCGCCACCCGGCAGCGATCTACAGGCGATTCCGTGCGCACATCGCAACGGCATCCTCGAGATCATGTCGATGCGTCGCGATCCCTTCGGATTCGCCGAACGTCGTCGCGCCGAGTTGGGTCTCATCTCCGGCATGAGCGCGCTGGGGATTCGGATGGTCACCGCCGCAGGCCCCGATGCGGCCGCGGAGATCCTGATGAACTCCGATCGGGCGTTCGCCAACGGTCCCGCCTGGAGCTACTTCATCGGCCCCTTCTTCAACCGCGGGGTGATGCTCCTCGACTTCGAGGAGCACCGCCACCACCGGCGCATCATGCAGCAGGCCTTCGCGCCGACGATGCTCAAGGGCTACCTGCAGGAGATGTCGCCGATGATCGCCGAGGCGATGACCCGCTTCCCGACGGGGCGTGTCCACCTGTTCGATCGGTTCAAGTCGTTGACCCTCGACGTCGCGCTCGAGGTCTTCCTCGGCGTCGACCTGTCCGCCGACGAGGCCGCCACGCTCAACAAGGCCTTCGTCGAGACCGTGCGTGCCGGAGTTGCCTACGTGCGCAAGCCGGTTCCCGGCGGCCGGTGGTGGAAGGGCTTGCGCAGCCGCAAGGTGCTCGAGGAGTTCTTTTACGCCACCCTGCCCGCCAAGCGGGCGCGTGAGACCCCCGATTTGTTCTCGGTGCTCTGTCATGCGCGCAGCGACGAGGGGCACCGATTCACCGACGAGGACGTCGTGAATCACATGATCTTCGTCCTGATGGCCGCGCACGACACCTCGACGATCACGATGACCCAGATGGCCTACCGGATGGCCACCGACCCACACTGGCAGGAGCGGGCGCGCGCCGAGTCCGACGCACTCGGCCCCGAGGTGGGCTATGACGATCTCGGCCGTCTCGACGTGCTCGACCGGGTGATGAAGGAGTCGTTGCGGATGTGCCCGCCGGTACCCGCCCAACCGCGAATCGCGGTCAAGGACACCTCGATTCAGGGGTTCTTCGTACCAGAGGGGACGATGGTCAGTGTTCCGCAGCTGACCAATCATCGTGACCCCGAGCTCTACAACCACCCGGGAGTCTTCGACCCTGATCGTTTCGGCCCCGAACGCGCCGAGGACAAGTCGCATCGGATGGCCTGGATTCCCTTCGGTGCGGGGGTCCACAAATGCATCGGTCTGTATTTTGGACAAATGGAAATCAAGACGATCATGCATCACCTGCTGCGCGGGTACGAGTGGTCGGTCCCCGCGGGATACACGCTCCCGATGGACTACAGCGCACTTCCGGTACCCAAGGACGGGCTGCCGGTCACCGTTCGGGGGTTGCGATGACCCCGGGCGCGCCGGGCACCCACGCCGAGCAGGGCCGTCGCCGCAAGGTCCGCAACACCGACAGCCCCGCCGATCAGAACAGCGCGATCATCGCCGCCGCCGAGGCGGAGTTCACCGAGGTCGGGGTGCGCCGCGCGAACGTCGACGAGGTCGCCAAACGCGCCGGGGTCTCCCGGTCCACGCTGTATCGGCGGTTCCCCAACAAGGAGGCGCTGCTGCTCGGCGTCGCCGAGGAACTCTACGAACGCGGCATGGCCCGGCTGGTCGACGCGGTCCGCGGCCTCGGCCCGCGTGAGGCGGTCATCGAGGCCTTCGCCGCGGGCGCGGCGATGATCTCCGACGAACCCCTGATGCGCCGGCTCGTGCTGACCGACCACGACATGGCGCCGATCACCGCCTCGGTGACCGCCCTGTTCATCGACGTCGCCACCGGACGCGTCGCCGCGACTCTGCGCACCGCCGGTGCGCAGATGCCCGACGAGGATCTGCTCGAGGCCGTCGAAATCCATGTGCGCCTGGTCATCTCGTTCCTGGAGACACCGGCCTCCGACGAGGCGCGGCAGGAGCCGGACCGGGTGCGAGCGTTCGCGGAGAAGTTCCTCGCACCGATGATTTGGTGACCGCCCCGGGCGGCACAACCGAAGTCAGTACGTGATCTCACCAAGGGGGAGTAGTCGATGAGTATGCGCAGCAACCGATTCGGTCGCATCGGGCATGACGAGGTGCGGGCCCGGCTGGCCGACAAGGTCGTGGTGATCACCGGCGGCGCACGCGGTATCGGCCTGGAGACCGCCCGTCAACTCCTCGACGCCGGGGCGCGGGTGGCGATCGGCGACGTCGACAACGAGGTCCTGGCCAAGGCCGCCGCCGACCTCGGGGTGGAGGGGGTCGAGGTCGACGTCACCGACCGGGCGAGCTTTGCCGCCTTCCTCGACGAGGTCGAGCAGCGTCTGGGGCCGGTGGATGTGCTGATCAACAACGCCGGGATCATGCCCGTCGGGTCCTTCCTCGAGTTCGACGACGCGTTGATCCGCCGGACCTTCGACATCGACCTGATCGGTGTCATCACCGGCAGTCAGCTTGCCGCGCAACGAATGACGGCCCGACGGTCTGGGCAGATCGTCAACATCGCCTCGGTTGCCGGTCGGCTTCCGATGCCGGGTTTGGCCGTCTACAACGCCGCGAAATCGGGGGTCATCGAGTTCTCCGAGGCTCTCGATGCCGAACTGTCCGACCACGGCGTGCGGGTGAGCACCGTGATGCCGACCTTCACCCGCACCGGCCTGATCTCGGGCCTGGCGACCAATCGCTACATCCAGACCGTCGAACCCGAGGTCGTGGCCGCCGCCGTCGTCGGGGTCATCGCCGAGCCACGCACCCGTGTGGCCGCCCCGCGGGCGATGCGGTGGGTGGACGCCAATCCGGTCTTCCCGCAGGCGTTCAAACGTCTGACGCGCCGACGCACCGGACTCGACCGGATCTTCCTCGACTACGACTCGGCCGGCCGCGCCGACTACGACGCCCGCATGCGGGGGCGCGCGACATCCTGAGCGTCACGGCCCCGCGTTATGATCGTGCGGTGCTGGCAAGGAGGCGTTGACGATGCCGTGGCCGACACCGCCGACATCGGCATCCCCGTCGATCCGGGCGGACCGGGCGGCCCGCCGCGAGTTGCGGCGCGCGGTCGACGATCTCGACGAGGTGCGCCGGGCGAACGGTCGGATCGCTCCGCTGTCGCGATGGTGGTGGACGGCCTCCGCGCTGGTCGTGACCGCTGCACTGGTGGTCGCGGGATTCGGTGTGGCGGCGTGGGTGCGCGCCGCGAATTCCTGGACCGATGCCGATTTCACCGACGTAGCCACCGACGTCGTCGCGGAGCTGTTGAGCCCTGATCCGACTGCACCGCAACGGGTTCGGTCGGTACTCGATGATGCGACCGGTGCCTTCTACGACGAATTCGCACAATCGGCGGACTCCTACACCGCATTCGTCCGGCGCAGTGGAACCGCGGCGAGTGCCACCATCGACGGCACCGGAATCGTCACGCGCACCACCGATTCCGCCGTGGTGCTCGTCGCGGCGACGGTGGGCTATCAGCAGACCGGGCAGGCCGTGGCCGACCGCACCTTCCGGTTGCGGCTGGCCGTCACCGACGATTCCGGACGGCTCAAGGTCGCGGCGGTGCAATACCTCCCATGAGAATTCCGCTGCGCACCCCTGCCACCCGTGACCGCATCGTCGCACCCGGCGCTGCGCGGATCGCCGCGACGGTGGCGGTCGTGGTGATCGCCGCACTGGTGACCGCGGTGATCGCCACCGCGACGTCGTTGTCCGATCAGCGACGGACCGCCGACAACCGGGACTCGCTGCGTGCTCATGCCGGTGCGATCGTCGCGCAGGTGTTCTCCGTCGACACCGCCACCTGGCAGACCGATCGGGCTCGCGCCCGCACCCTGGTGGCCGGGGACTTCGCCGGATCGTTCGCCGCGCAACTGCATCGCGCCCCGCCCGCGGGCACGTCGTCGGTCCGGTGGCATCCCGACACGGTCGCGATCATCGACACCGGTCGCGAGGACGGTGACGCCCTGATCCGCGCGACCGTGCTGACCCGCACCGGAACGGGACAGCAGAGTACCGAAAAGCTCACGCTCCGCATGGGATTCGTGCTCCGCGACGGACGGTGGCTGTTGCGTGACGCGGAGGTGGTGTCGTGACTCCGCCGACCGACCCCACCGCTCGGGAACGACTCGCGCAGGAGCGGGTGACACACGCCCTGCGCGCCGCCCGCCTCGCGCGGATCGCCGCCGCCGACGACCTGCGGGCACGCGCGGTGGCACGCTCGCGCTGGGTGCGTCGCGCGCTTGTGGTGGCCGCGCTCGTGGCGGTGGTGCTGATCATCGTCGCGAGCACGCTCGCGGTGCTCGATCACCGGGCGACCGAGCGCACCGACCTCGACGACGAGGTCCTCGCGGCGGCCCGATCGGCCACCACGAGCATGCTGACGTCGGACCCGGCACACGCCGAGGCCTACGTCGAGCGGGTCCTCGCCCTGAGCACCGGCGCGCAGAAAACGCGTCTCGAACAGGCCGGTGCGGCCCTGTCCGCCGCCGTCGCCGCCCAGACCGCGCCCAGTGCCGGACGGGTGCTCTCGGCCGGGCTCGTCACCGATCCCGGGTCCGACGATCCCGGTTCCCGCGCCGAGGTACTGGTGGTCGTGCAGGCGTCCAATCCCGTTCTGCTCGGCGGGGATCCGCAGGCCGACCGCCTCACCCTCACCGTCGGGATGACCCGCACCGACGCCGGCTGGCTCGTCGACTCGGCGGTGCCGGCATGATCGCGTCCCGAGTCCCCCCGAGCTGGCGGCTCACCTGGACCCAGCACCACCGCATCCGTCCGCTCGCCGCGCCGCCGCGGATGTCGCGGCGCGCACGCCGACTGCTGGTGGCGATCGCGACGCTGACCCTGACCGCGCTGGTGGTCGCCGCCGTCGCCTGGACCCAGGCGTATCGGCAGACCCCGCGTCCCACCGACGCCGACCGTGCAGACGTCGAACGGGCCGCGACGAGCGCGGTCACCGCACTGATGACCTTCGGCGGGGAGCACCCCCGGCCCCCGACGCGGTGCGCGCCCATCTGAGCGACCCGCTGCTCACGCGATACGACGCCGAGC
The DNA here is from genome assembly GCF_000241325.1 of Gordonia polyisoprenivorans NBRC 16320 = JCM 10675. Taxonomy (GTDB): domain Bacteria; phylum Actinomycetota; class Actinomycetes; order Mycobacteriales; family Mycobacteriaceae; genus Gordonia; species Gordonia polyisoprenivorans. The sequence goes on from NZ_BAEI01000006.1 coordinate 87,911, forward strand.
GTGCCGATGTCGTCCTTCCGGATGCGGTCGCCGCGTCGGCGCAGATGACGGTGAATGTGGTCGGCATGGCGGTCGGGGAATTCCACGCCGACGACGCACGTCTGCTCGCCTTTCTCAACCAGACGGTGACGGTGCCCGACGCGAGTGCGCCGGGAGCCGGAGCCGGTGTGGGCGGCGAACATACATCTACCGAAAAGTGGTTGGTCATGCGTAAGGTGAACGGAACCTGGCTGCTCGCCGACGTCCGACCGGTGGGGGACGTCACCCGCTGACGCGGGCAGCGACATTCGATCCGCTGACGCGGGCAGCACCGTCGACGAGAGGGCGAGAACCGAGGATGAGTGCAGCAGGTGTCGTGGTGGTCGGTGCGGGACTCGGGGCCATCCGCCTCGCAGAGAACCTGCGCACCAACGGATACGAGGAGCCGATCACACTGATCGGCGCCGAGCCCTACGCCCCCTATGATCGGCCGCCGCTGTCGAAGACGGTGCTGCTCGGCAAGGACGACCGCGTCGAGCTCAAGCCGGCCGAGTTCTACACCGAGTCGTCGATCACCCTGCGACTCGGTCAACGGGTCACCGCCGTCGACCCGCAGGCCGCAACCGTCACCGTGCATGGCTCCGATAGCGGTGACACCGAGAGCGTCCCCTACGACGTCCTGGTGCTCGCCACCGGACTCGCCCCGCGGGTCTTCCCCGGCGCCGAACACCTTGCGGGCGTGCACACCCTGCGGACCTTCGACGACGCGGTCGCCCTGCGCTCGGAGATCGACGGTGCGCAGACCGCCGTCGTCATCGGTGCCGGCTTCATCGGCTGCGAAGTCGCGTCGAGCCTGACCGAGCGCGGCGTGCGGGTCTCGCTCGTCGAGCCGGCGCCGACCCCGCTGGCGCAGGCGCTCGGTGAACCGATCGGGACACTGGTGGCCCGGATGCACACCGCCAATGGGGTCGATGTTCGTGCGGGTATTGGGGTTTCGGAGATCGTCGGCGACGACTCGGGTGCGGTGCGGGCGGTGCGTCTGGCCGATGGCACCGAACTGCCCGCCGACATCGTCGTCGTCGGCATCGGCTCGATCCCGGTCACCGACTACCTCGAGGGCTCGGGTATCGGGTTCGCCCCGCGTGAGACCGGTGGTGGGATAGCCTGCGATGCCGTCGGAAAGACCAGCGCACCGCACGTATACGCGATCGGGGACGTCGCCAACTGGGCCGACGGGACGCCCACCGCGCGTCGTGTCGAGCACTGGAATCACACCGTCGAACAGGCTGCGGTCGTCGCCCATCAGATCGCCGGCAGTGCGGGCGCGCCGATCACCGCCGCGGTGCCCTACTTCTGGAGCGACCAGTTCGCGGTGAAGATCCAGGCACTCGGGCATCCGCGCGCCGACGACGACGTGCACATCGTCACCGACGACGGCACGAAGTTCCTGGCCTACTACAGCCGCGACGGAATCCTCACCGGGGTGGTCGGCGCGGGCAAGGCGGGTCCGGTGATGAAGACGCGCCCCAAGTTGCAGACCCCGACACCGGTCGCTGACCTTCTCTGACCGCGCGGTCGCCGTGGATTCCGTTGCCGCGCAGGTGATCGCCGCGGTCCGCGAGCTCGGCGACCCAGAGCGGGCGGCGGGTATCGCGCGTTATCTGCAGGCTCGGCCCGGTGGTTACGGTGAGGGCGACGAGTTCGTCGGGGTAGCGGTGCCGCAGTTGTGCGCGCTCGCCCGTCGCCGGCGCGGCATCGATCGCGGTGCGGTGGGCGAGCTGCTGAGCTCACCGGTCCACGAGATCCGGTTTCTCGCACTACTTCTCATGGCGCAGGAGACCGCGTATGCCGACGACGCCGATGCTCGCGCGTGGGTCGGCGACTACCGCCGGGCCGTCGACGACGGGTATGTGAACAACTGGGATCTCGTCGACACCTCGGCCGCACCGGTTCTCGGACGCTGGTGTGTACGGATCGGTGACCACTCCGCGCTCGTCGACCTCGCCGCCGACGAACGGCTGTGGCACCGGCGGGTCGGTATCGTCGGCACCCACGCCCACCTGCGCGAGGGCGATGCCCGCCCCACGCTGGCGGTGGCGCCGCTCGTCGTCGACGACCGGCGTGACCTCATCCAGAAAGCGCTGGGTTGGATGTTGCGCGAGATGGGCAAGCGCGTCGAGAGGTCAACGCTCACCGACTATCTCGACGAGCATGCGGCGTCGATGGGACGCACCGCACTGCGGTATGCGATCGAGCATCTCGATCCCGCGATGCGCGCCCGCTACCGCGCGTTGCGGTGAGTCGCGCGGGCCGTCCGGCACCGATCCCTCAGACGCCCTCGGCTTCGTGGCCCTTCCACTGCCGCAACATCCGTTCGCGCAGATCGTCGTAAATCGGCGGCGAACGCAATAATTCGGCGACGATCATCGTCGCGGCCCCCGCGGCGAGCACCGACACCGCGACCGAGGTCGTCGAGGTCATCTCCATCACCAGCACCGCACCGGTGAACGGCGCCCGGACCACGGCGGTGAAAAACGACGACATGCCCACGATCATCAGTGGCAACAACAACTCGTGCCCGTAGCCCGGCGAGACCAGATCGATCAGCCGGGAGGCGATGAGACCGGTCATCGCGCCGAGCGCCAGCATGGGGGCGAAGATGCCACCCGGCGTGCCCGCCGAATACGACACCGGACCGGCGACGAAGCGGATCGCCAGCAGCATCACGATCGCCCAGAAGGCCAGATGCTGACCGGACAGGATGTTCTGCGTCAGATCGTCACCGCCGCCACCGAGATCGGGGTCGACGGTCAGCACCGCCCCGATGACCGCTCCGATGATCGCGGCCTTCACCGGGCCGGGCACCCGCCCAATGGCCGCGAAGCCACTCAGACACGCACGGATCAGCCAGTTGTAGACGACGCCGAGCAGCCCGACCACGACGCCGAAGACGACGAACACCGGAAGTGAGGACAACGCAACGGAATTGACCTGCGGGACGACGAAGTCGGGATGGTTGCCGACGATCAGGCGGCTGCACACGGTGCCTGCGGCGACCGCGGCCATCGTCCAGAGGACGTAGCGCACCTTGACGGTCTTGGCGATCTCCTCGATGCAGAACAGGGTGCCGCTGATCGGTGCGTTGAATGCGACGGCGAGCCCGGCGCCCGACAACGTGGTCTGCAGAACCCGGATCTCGCGCATGGTGGCGCGGCACACGCGTCCGGTGAGCGCGCCGATGGCGGCGCCCATGTGCACCGTCGGGCCCTCTCGACCGAGGACCATCCCGCCGACGCCGATCGCCAGCAAACCGCCGACGAAGCGGGCCGGGATGACCGCGGGCGGCGGTGGTGCGGCCTCGCCGCGTTCGACGGCCTCCACATGTTGGATGCCGCTGCCGGACGCGCGCGGTTCCCACCGGGTGATCAGCGCTGCGATGAGCGCCGCGGCGGCCGAGATCACCACGGGTATCAGCCAGGCGGCCGGGCCGTGATGGTGGGTCCAGTCGATCAGGTCGGCCCGCAGGTGATCGGCGCGGATCAGCAGCCACCGGAATGCCCCGCCGACCAGGCCGGTGATCGCACCGGCGATCGCGGCGACGATGGTCAACCAGACGAGAACCCGTGCACCGGTGTCCTCTTCGGGCGTTTCCGGTGTGAGATCAGGGGAGTCCGGCGCCGTCACGCGTCGTCACCGGGCCGTTGGTGATCACCGGGCTGGGGATTTCGGGTCGCGGACACCGATCCACGGTAGATCTCGGCCGAGTCGGCGGTCGCGACCAGGGGTGGCCGACGGCGTTCTCGATCGTCAGGACGCGCGGAACACCTTGATCGCCGCGGCGATCATCGGGAACTGCAGTGGCAGCCGGCCGAGGGCGATCGCCTTGTAGATCGCCGGCTTGTGCCACCACAGCCGGACCATGTTGATGTTGGCCGGGTACACCGCGACGAACAGTGCCGCGGCCGCAGCCGCGGACGGCTTGCGGGTGGCCGGGACGAGAAGTCCCACGCCGAGGGCGACCTCGGCGACACCGGACGCATAGGTCAGCATCCGCGGGTCGGCGGGAATCTCCTCGGGGATGATCTCGTCGAACGGCTTCGGCGCCACGAAGTGCAGGGTGCCGATGGTCAGCAGCATCCCGGCAAGGGTGCGGGCGAGCTGGATGGGGGACAGGCGTGAGAGCACGTCAGAACTCGATTCGCAGTCGGTCGGAAGTCGGATGGGCCTGACACCCGAGGATATAGCCGTCGGCGATGTCCTCGGGATCGAGCGCACCCGCGTTGTCCATCTCGACGGTTCCGTCGGTGAGAGTGCATGCGCACGAACCGCATTCACCCTCCTGGCACGAGTACGGCGCATCGAGTCCGGCCTCGAGCATGATGTCGATCAGGGTGCGTTTGCGGGGCCAGGTCAGTTCGTGGGTTTCGCCGTCGAGTTCGACCTCCACCGTGGCGGCGTCGGCCTGCTCCTCGGCGCTCACCTCGTCGAGGACGACGTCGGCGAAGGGATCACCGGAGAGTGAGTTGTAGACCTCGGCGTGCACGTCGTGGTGGGCGAAGCCCGCGGTGTGCAGCGCCTGGTGCACGGCGTCCATGAAGGGGCCGGGGCCGCACATGTAGGCGGCGTGGCCGCGGAAGGCGCCGAAGATCGTCGCCAGGGACTGAGCGCGGGGCAGGCCCTGCAGCGTCTCGAGCCAGTGGATCAGGACCAGCCGGTCGGCGTGTGCGGTCTGCAGCTCGCGCAGTTCGTCGGCGAAGATGACGTCCTCGGCGCTGCGGTTGGCGTAGAAGAACACGATGGTGCCGCTCCCCGACGCCAGCGCGGTCTTGAGGATCGACATCACCGGGGTCACCCCGCTGCCCGCGGCGATCAGCAGGAGCGGTTCGTCGACCGACCGCGGGGTGAACACCCCCGACGGCGGCAGCACCTCGATCTGCGAGCCCGCGGAGAGGTTGTCGCACACCCAGTTCGACCCGTAGCCGTCGACGGTGCGCTTGACCGTCACCTTGGGCAATTCGTCGCGGGCGGGGGAGGAGGCCAGCGAGTAACAGCGGGCCACCGACCCGGTCTGATCACTCGGGATGCGCAGGGTGAGGAACTGGCCCGACTTGTACTGGGTGAACGCCTCTTTGGCCGTGTCGGGGAGTTCGAAGACGATCGACCGTGCGTCGTGGGTCTCGTCGATGACCTCGGCCACGGTGAGGATCACGCTGCGCGAGCCGTGGGGCGTCAGTTCGGTCGTGTCCGATCCGGTCATGGCTCAGGTCTCCTGGCGTCGTCGAAGGTGTAAGAGTCGAAGGTGCGAAAACTAGAACACGTTCTACTTTGAGCCTAGCCTAGATGTCGGGCTGTCGACACCGGCAAGGCGATCGGTTCCAGGGTAGAGGGCGGTCTGTGGCGGCGGTGTCGCCGGTATTTCCTCGACGGCGCCCGGTTTCTCGCCGACAGCGATCGAGTCGCGGGGCTGGCTCGGCGAACCCGTCGATCGCGAACCTCGGCATCGAGGACCACACGAGCGCCGCCGAGTCGGTGGCGGGATCTATCGCGTGCGATGAGCACTCACAACCCCTGCAGCCCAGCGGCCAGCGTCGCGCACCCCGCCCGGATGAGCGCGTCGAGGTCGGCGTCGGGATGGGCGAGCCATTGTTCGTAGGCGGCCAGGGCGGTGCCCAGGCACAGCCAGCCGATCGTCTGCGGGAGGTGATCGCCCTCGTCCAGGCCGAGCCGGTGGGCGCAGAACTCGGCGATGACGTGGCGCCAGTCGGCGTACATCAACATCGAATGTGCTTGCAGGCTCGGCACTCCCAGGAGTAGCTGCATGCGTCGGCGGTGGCCGTCGAGGAACTCCGCGGGCACCTCGTTGAAGGCGATCAGCGCCCGGGTGACGGCCTCGGCGATGGGGAGGTCGTCGGGGATCTCGGCGAGCAGTGCGCGCAGGTCGTCGAGGTGGACGTCGAACTCGCCCCACGGGATCGCGTTCTTCGACGGGAAGTACCGGAACAGTGTGCGCCGCGCGATGCCGACGGCCTCGGCGATGTCGTCGACGCTGGTTTCCTCGAAGCCGACGGTGGTGAACAGGTCGATGGCGGTCGCGCTGATCTGTGCGCGGCTGGTGCGCGGACGCCGGCCCGGCGCCGTCGCGTTCTCGGTCGTCATCAGACCTCTCTCACCAGGTCGGTACCTGTCCGTTTGGTCAATTTTCGGCTGGGGGGTGCAATTCTGCACCCGGTGCCATTATAGTGATCGGTGATCCACATCACTACCCGAATATTAGGAGGTCTGGATCATGGCCGATCACACAGCCAAGGCAGCTCAGGACGTGTCGGTTCCCGCCGACGTCGAGACCGAGCTCGTGGGTGAGTCCCTCGTCGAAGAGGTCTCGATCGACGGGATGTGCGGGGTTTACTGATGTCCACCCCGACATCTGCTCCGGTTGCCGGCGACCGCGACTCCGCGGTCGCCGGTGACCGGCGCGACACCCCCGCCACCCTGTCCGCATTCGATCTCGACGCCGCCTGGGAGCTCAACCCCAAGGTCGCACTACGCCCGGAACCCTTCGGGGCGTTGCTGTATCACTTCGGTACCCGCAAGCTCTCATTCCTCAAGAACCTGACCGTCGTCGGGATCGTGCGCTCCCTCGCCGAGCATGACGACGCCGAGACCGCCCTGGCTGCTGCCGGGATCGGAGCCGCCGAGCGTGCGCTGTATGTGCAGGCGCTGACCGCCCTGGCCGACTCCGGGATGATCGTCCGCCGCTGACGGACGCATTCCTCCACCGTCCACCACCGCTCCTCGAGCCCAAGGAGACCCGAAGATGACCACACTCGAGTTGCCGCCCACCGCAACCGAACTCGCCGCCATGCCGACGCTGCAGCCCAGTGCGCCCCCCAAGGTCGGGCGTCTGGTCGATCAGTTCGAGAAAGGGCTCGACGCCCCGATCTGCCTGACGTGGGAGCTGACCTACGCCTGCAACCTGGCATGTGTGCACTGCCTGTCGTCCTCGGGTAAGCGCGACCCGCGTGAGCTGTCGACCGAACAGTGCAAGGCGATCATCGACGAACTGCAGCGCATGCAGGTCTTCTACGTCAACATCGGTGGCGGGGAGCCGACGGTGCGCCCGGACTTCTGGGAACTCGTCGACTACGCCACCAGCCACCAGGTGGGAGTCAAGTTCTCCACCAACGGTTTACGCATCGACAAGAAGGTCGCCGCGCGGCTGGCCGCGTCGGATTACGTCGATGTGCAGATCTCGCTGGACGGTGCGACCGCGGAGGTCAACGACGCCGTGCGTGGCCCCGGCTCGTTCGACATGGCCGTGCGCGCGCTGGAGAACCTCCACGAGGCGGGATTCGCCGACGCGAAGATCTCGGTGGTGATGACACGGCAGAACGTGGCGCAGCTCGACGAGTTCAAGGCGCTCGCCGACCGCTACAACGCCACCCTGCGCATCACCCGGCTGCGCCCGTCGGGCCGCGGCGCCGACGTCTGGGACGACCTGCACCCGCTGCCCGAACAGCAGCGCGAACTCTACGACTGGCTCGTCGCCCACGGCGAGAACGTCCTCACCGGCGACTCGTTCTTCCACCTGTCGGCGTTCGGCGGGACCGGTGGGTCCGGCCTGCCCGGGCTGAATCTGTGCGGCGCGGGTCGCGTGGTGTGCCTCATCGATCCGGTCGGTGACGTCTACGCCTGCCCGTTCGCGATCCACGAGAACTTCCTCGCAGGCAACATCACCACCGACGGTGGCTTCCAACAGATCTGGCAGAAATCGGACCTCTTCACCGAGCTCCGTGAGCCACAGAACGCCGGAGCCTGCACGCGCTGTGCCCATTTCGACGCCTGCCGCGGCGGCTGCATGGCGGCCAAGTTCTTCACCGGACTGCCGCTGGCCGGACCCGACCCCGAGTGCGTGCAGGGATACGGCGAGGAGCTGCTGGCTGGTGAGCGCGCCAAACCGACTGCGAACAAAGACCATTCACGCGGTACCCCGTTGACACTGATGACCCGGCAACCCGACGGGGAGATCACCCCGATCGGTGGCCCGCCGTCGAAGAACTGTGATGAGAACCCGTTGGCGGGATTCGCCCTGTAGTACCCCCGCGTGGCGGATCGTCGAGCACCCGGGCCGGGCGCCCGGGTGATTCGATGCTGCGACGAACAAGTAAAGAAAATAGGTAGGAACACACAATGGTCACCAATCCCTGGGCCCGCAATCCCTGGTTCGAAACCGTTCACGAAGCGCAGCGCCGCGCCAAGAAGCGACTGCCGAAATCGGTGTACTCCTCGCTGATCGCCGGCACCCAAGCCGGCGTGACGGTGCGCGACAACGTCGACGCGTACTCCGAGATCGGGTTCGCCCCGCACGTGATCGGCGCGCAGCCCGATCGCGAACTCTCCACCACTGTGATGGGCCAGGACCTGTCGTTCCCGGTGATGATCAGCCCCACCGGCGTACAGGCCGTCGACCCCGACGGCGAGGTCGCGGTGGCGCGTGCCGCGGCAGCTCGCGGTACCGCAATGGGCCTGTCCAGCTTCGCGTCTCATCCGATCGAAGAGGTCACCGCGGTCAACGACAAGATCTTCTTCCAGATCTACTGGCTCGGTAGTCGCGACGAGATCCTGGCGCGTGCCATGCGCGCCAAGGAAGCCGGTGCGAAGGGTCTGATCGTCACGACCGACTGGGTGTTCAACATCGGTCGCGACTGGGGCAGCCCGGAGATCCCGGAGAAGGTCGACTTCAAGGCTCTCCTGCGCTTGGCGCCGGAGATCGCGGTCAAGCCGCGCTACGCGATGGACTGGATTCGCGACGGCAAGATCATCATTCCCGACCTGACCGCGCCCAACGTCTCCAAGGGCAAGGGACAGCCCGGACCGACCTTCTTCGGTGCCTACGGCGAGTGGATGAGCACCGCCCCGCCCACCTGGGACGACTTGCAGTGGCTGCGCGAACAGTGGGGCGGACCGTTCATGGTCAAGGGCGTCACCCGCCTCGACGACGCGAAGCGAGCCGTCGACATCGGCGCGACCGCGCTGTCGGTGTCCAACCACGGTGGCAACAACCTCGACGGCACCCCCGCCACCATCCGTCTCCTGCCGGGCATCGCCGAGGCGGTCGGCGATCAGATCGAGGTCCTGCTCGACGGCGGCATCCGCCGCGGCAGCGACGTCGCCAAGGCACTCGCACTCGGGGCGCGCGCGGTGATGATCGGTCGCGCCTACCTGTGGGGCCTGGCGGCCAACGGTCAGGCGGGCGTCGAGAACGTCCTCGACCTGCTCCGCATGGGCCTCGACGGTGTGGTGATGGGCTTGGGCCACAAGAGCGTTCACGAACTCTCGCGCGATGACCTGATCATCGGTGAGGACTTCGATCGCTCCTTCGGCAGCATCTGAGCGAATCCGAGTCGGAAGAACGCCGCAGAAACAGGGCTACGAAAGACAGAGCGCCGCCGGTTCCCGCCGGCGGCGCTCTGTTGTTCGCCGACGGCGCCCTGCATCGCGCCGACGGCGCTCAGACCTTGGAGTTTCCCATGTCGATCTGGAACTGCGAACCGGTGACCGCGCGCGCCTGCGGTGAGGTCAGATAGAGCACCGCGTCGGAGATGTCGTCGAGCGAGGCGACCGGGAAGTGATCCATCATCGAGATGAAATACCGTGTGTACTCGCCCATCTCGAAGATCTTCATCGCCGAGGTGTCGGCGATGCCCATCGGTGTGTTGACGGCGTAGGGGTGGATCGAGTTGACGCGGACCCGGCGCGGTGCCAGCTCTTTGGCGGTCGTCTGGGCCAGTCCGGTGAGTGCGTACTTCGACGCCGAGTACGCCGCCTGGACGGGCATCGCCTTGAGCCCGGCGACCGAGGAGATGATGACGATCGAGCGGTTCTCGGCGTCGGTCTCCAGAAGCGGGGGAATGGTGGCGCGCAACGTCTTCCATGTGCCGACCACGTTGACGTCCAGGACGTCGGTGAATTCGTGTTCGGAGAGTTCCCAGGTGAGTCCCCATGAGAGGATGCCCGCGTTGGCGATGACGTGATCGAGGCGGCCGAATTGCCGCACGCCGTCGGCGACAAGCTCCTCCTGGAATGCCAGATCTCGCGTATCCCCCTGACGGGCAAGGATTTTGCCGCCGGCCTCTTCGACGAGGCGAATCGTCTCGGCAAGATCGTCCGGCGTCGACGCCGGGTAGGTGATGTGGTCGGCGACCTCGCCGGCGATGTCGAGTCCGATGATCGACGCACCCTCGCGGGCGAAGCGGAGTGCGTGATTACGCCCCTGGCCACGGGCGATGCCGGTGATGTAGACGACCTTGCCGTCGAACTGTCCCATGAGGAAAAACTGTAACACGTTCTATTTCGACGTGGTTGGACGACCGGGAGAAAGCGCTGTCGACATTGAGACGGGCGCCGTCGGCGAGTCGGAGAGCGCCGTCGGCACAACCGAAGGCGCTGTCGGCGAACTGGAGAGCGCTGTGAGCGATGCGGAGGGCGCTGTCGCGACGACGCGGGGCGCCGACGACGTCGTCGGCGCCCCGCGGTCGGACGGAGGAGGTGCGATCCGTTCAGTCGGTCCAGACGGTGGATGGATCGGTGGCCTGGCGGGCCGGCCCGCTCGGCGTCTCCGGCGAGGTGCGCGAGAAGCGTGGTGCCACTTGTGCCTGCATGACGCCGTCGATCTCGAGGAGGTTGGCGCGGGCCGACATGTGCGGGTCGGTGGGAGCCTCGGCGAAGCTCAGTACCGGTGAGGTGCAGGCGTCGGTGCCGTCGAAGACCTTGGCCCACTCGTCGCGGGTGCGCGAGGCGAAGGTCTCGGTGAAGATCTTCTTGAGCTCCGGCCATTTCGCGACGTCGTTCTGGTCCGGCAGATCGGCATCGGCGAGTCCGAGTCCCTTGAGGAGTTCGGCGTAGAACTGCGGCTCGATCGCGCCGACGGCCATGTACTTGCCGTCGGAGGTCTCGTACACCTCGTAGTACGGAGCGCCGGTGTCGAGCATGTTCACCCCGCGCTCGTCCGACCACAGGCCGGTACCGCGGAAGGCCCACATCATCTGTCCCAGAACCGAAGCCCCGTCGACCATGGCGGCGTCGACCACCTGGCCGCGACCGGAGAACTGGCGCTCGAAGAGTGCCGAGAGGACGCCCATGACGAGGAACATCGAGCCGCCACCGAAGTCGCCGGCGAGGTTGAGCGGGGGTACCGGACGCTCACCGCGACGGCCGATCGCGTGCAACAGGCCGGTCAGCGAGATGTAGTTGATGTCGTGGCCGGCGAGTTCTGCGCGCGGACCGTCCTGGCCCCAGCCGGTCATGCGGCCGTAAACCAGGCCGGGGTTGACCTCGGCGAGATCATCGGGCCCGAAGCCGAGTCGTTCCATCACGCCGGGGCGGAATCCCTCGAGAATCACGTCGGCCTTCGCGATCAACCCGAGGATGGTGTCGCGGTCGGCCGGGTCCTTGAGATTGGCCTCGACGACGCGACGCCCGCGCAGCAGCGCGTCGGCATTTCGGCCCTCGGCCGGAAGTGTGCCGGGACGCTGCACCCGGATGACATCGGCGCCGAGGTCGGCGAGCATCATCGCTGCGTGCGGGCCCGGGCCGATACCCGCGAACTCGATCACGCGCAATCGATTCAGCGGTCCGTTCTTACCGCTGGTGGGTGTCGAATCTGATGTCATGGACGTCCTCCCTCGAATGGCGTCGACCTTGTTGTGCCGACTGGTGCCGACCGTGTTCTGCGACACATACTGCGGTCCAGGATTCCACAACCGATCGAGCGCTCGTCCAAGCGGGTCCGAACAGGGGATCTTGGTCCTGTAATTGGTGACGACCGGTTACCCCGAGGCGCCGCGCACATTAGACTTGGCCGAATGGTGCGAACGGCGAGGCTGGGGCAATACGCATGGCCGCAGGTGACGCCCGCCGAACTGACCCTTCTCGTTCCGATCGGTTCCGTCGAACAGCACGGTCCGCATCTTCCGCTCGACACCGACACGCGCATCGCCGTTGCGGTGGCCACCGCCGCCTGCTCGGAGTTGCCCGCCGACGCGCCGGTCACGGTCGCCCCGGAGATCGCCTACGGAGCCAGCGGTGAGCACGAGGGTTTCGCCGGGACGATCTCGCTGGGACAGCAGGCGCTGACCGACCTCCTCGTCGAATTCGGACGCAGTGCCTGTCGCTGGGCGCGGCGGATCGTCTTCGTCAACGGTCATGGCGGCAACGTGCCCACGCTGGCCGCGGCGGTCGCCAGACTGCGCTATGAGGCGCGCGAGGTGGCCTGGTATCCATGCGTGTTCGCCGATGCCGACGCTCACGCCGGGCACACCGAAACCTCAGTGCTGCTTCATCTTTCGCCGGAGCTGGTGCTGACCGACCGGATCGAGGCGGGTAACCGTGAGCCGATCGGCGTGCTGATGGGGCCGATGCGTACCGGCGGTGTCGCCGCGGTCAGCGAGAACGGGATACTGGGCGACCCGCGAACGGCGACCGCCGAGCACGGTGCGCAGCTCCTCACGCGTGTCGTCGACGATCTGACGCGGGCGCTCGGCGAGTGGGCCGTCGACGACGGGGGGAGACTGCGGTGACGACGACCGAATGGGTCGCGCAGAAGATGCCTGCCCCGAGCGATTCCGGATTGCCGGACGGCTTCCAGATCCAGATCGATCTGCGGTGCGCGCGGCGCGGCGACCTGCGCTACCTCGTCGGTGGGTCGCCGACGCGCATGCTCCGGCTCAGCGACACCGCGCTCGGTCTCACCTCCGCCGACGGACGCATCGAGGTGTGCAACACCGCGACGCGCACGCTCTCGCGGACGCTGCTCGAGACGGGCATTGCTCATCCGCGGCCCATGTCGGGGCCCAAGCCCGACGACGTCACCGTGGTGATCCCGGTGCGCGACAACCAATCCGGTGTCGACCGCCTCCTCGACGCGGTGGCCGGTACCCGGGTCATCGTGGTCGACGACGGCTCGGCCGTGCCCCTCGTCGCGCAGGGGCCGCTGGTGCAGGTCATCCGATTCGAGTCCAACCGCGGCCCGGCCGCAGCCCGCAACGCCGGCGCCGCGGCTGCCACGACGGACTTCGTGGCCTTCCTCGACTCCGACGTCGTTCCCGAGCCGGACTGGCTGGTGATGCTGCTGGCGCACTTTTCCGATCCGTTGGTGGCGCTGGCCGCTCCCCGGATCGTCGGCTTGTCGGCCCGACGCGGTGAACGCCAGTCGATGGCCGAACGCTACGAGAACGGTCACTCCTCACTCGACATGGGGCCCACCGAGGCCGCCGTTGTCCCCGGTACGCCCGTACCATATGTGCCCAGTGCGGCAATGATCGTGCGGCGCAGTGCTTTTTGCGGATTCGACGAGAATCTCCGGGTGGCCGAGGACGTCGACCTGTGCTGGCGACTGCACGAGGCGGGCTGGCGGATGCGCTACGACCCGGTGGCCCGGGTGGCCCACGACCACCGCACCAACCTGCGGCAGGTGTTGTCCCGTCGCCGCTACTACGGCACCGGGGCGGCTTTCCTGGCTCAACGGCACGGCACGCTCGCTGCGCCGATGGTGATGACGGCGTCGATGGCGCTGGCGGTGGCGGCCTTGTTGTCACGAACCAAGTTCGGACTCGTTCTCGCTTTTCTCGTGCTGGCCCGCGTGGCCCATCGATTGCGGGCGCGACTCGGCGACCTGCCGGACGCGCCGGTGGCCGCCGCGCAGATGACCGGCCGCGCGGCCGGATACGGGCTATTGCAGGCGGCCGGTGCGATCTGTCGACATTATTGGCCGGTCGCAGTCCTGTTGGCGTTGATCTCCAAGCGATTTCGGATACTCGTCATCGAGGTGGCCATCGCCGAGGGCCTCATCGAATGGGTGCGCGCCGTCCTTGCCGACACCACGCGCGGGCCCGCGATCGGCCCCGTCGCCTATCTGATCTGCCGTCGTCTCGACGACCTCGCCTACGGCGCGGGACTGTGGGAAGGTGTTGTGCGTCAACGCGATCTCGGCGCGCTTCGGCCCGTCGTCACGCGCTGACCGCCGAACCAAGGTGATGGGGACGCCGGTGGACGAGACGTCGGTGGCGGGTGAGCTTCCCCGACGCGCAGACGTCGTCATCGTCGGCGCCGGCAGCGCCGGGTCGGTGCTGGCCGACACATTGAGCCGCGACGGCACCCGATCGGTACTCCTGCTCGAGCAGGGGAGCGGCTGGCCCGACGCCGCGGTTCGCGATCTCCGAACACTGCCGATCAGCGCGTCGTCGGGGTTCGTGACCGTCCACGACGCGCCGCCCGGCCAGACCGTGGTCCGCGGGCGCGGGCTCGGCGGGTCCTCGGCGATCAACGGTGGATACTTCTTGCGGTGGCATCGCGACGATTTCGCCGGGTGGCCCACCGGCTGGGGCGTCGACGACGTCGAAAGGGCCTACCGCGAACTCGACGAGACCGACGGCCCGATGTCGGTGCACCCGTTCGGCGAGGACGATCTCGGGCCGGCCGCCCGCGCCTTCGAGCGATTCTGGTCGACGCGCGTACCGGTCCGCGACGTCACCGACCGGTGGCCCATCATCGGTCTCAACCGAGTGCTGGGCAACAACGAACTGCTGGACAACAACGCAGTGCTGGGCAACAGCGCCCACCGACTGCGCACGACCTCCGCGGAGGCATTTCTCCGCCCGGCTCTCGCACGTCCGAATCTCTTTGTGAGAACCGGCATTCGGGTACATGAGATCCTGATGGCGGGACGCCGGGCAACAGGCCTGCGGGTCACGGGTTCGGGGGACACGGGGTCGGGGGGCACCGACATCGCCTGCGACGAGGTGATCCTGTGCGCCGGAACACTCGGTACCGCAGGAATCCTGCTGCGCTCGATCCCGGAGGTGATCGGGCCCTCCGGCGTACTCGTCGCCGGCGAACACCGTGAGGTGCTCGTCGGATACCGTAGGCGTTCGCCCGACGACCTGCGGCCGCTACTGCCGACCGTGGTGCACACCGACGATGGTATCGAGATCCGTTGCTACTCCGATGATTTCGAGCGGTATGTGACCGGGTCGGCCGGCGGCTCGCAGGCCGTGGGGGTCTGCGGGATGCTCCAGGCGGGCCCGGCGCGGCTCACGTCGGCGTCGGGAGGCTCGGTACGCGTACGGTTCGACGACCTCGACGAGTCGGTGGTGGCCCCGTTGTGGGCCACGGCGTCGGACGTGGTGGACATGTTGGCGTCCGCCGAGTTCGACGACGTGGTGGTACCCGATTCGATCTCGGTCGATCCGGTGATCCGCAGTTCGCAGCACGCCTTCGGCAGCCTGCCGATGGGCGTCCGCACCGACTGGCTGGGTGGGGTGGTCGGCGTCCGGGGCCTACGGGTGGTGGACGGCTCGATCCTGCCGAGTCCGGGCCGCAGCGGACCGCACGCCACGATCATGATGACCGCGCGCCGGATCGGTGCGGCGCTCGCGGCGGGGTACTGACCGCACCGACCACGCCCTGCGCCCCGAACACACTCTGCGCACCCGAACACATTCCGGGAAAGAACTTCGTCGATCCCGGGAACCTTTGTGCACCGGCATCCGACCACTCTTGCGGCTCGACTACATCTGACGGACGAGAGGCGGGTGGCGAACTGGCCGCTACCGTGGCGATCACCGGCGTGTTCACGCTGTGCGCGGTGATCTACCTCATGCGTGCGTGGCACTCGCCGACCCCACTGACCCGATTTGCCGGAATTCTGCACGTCCTGATGGCCGTCGCGATGATCGCCATGGTCTGGCCGTGGAGCGCGCAGGCGGCACCGATCGTGTCGGTACTCGTGTTCAGCGGTGGCGCCCTGTTCTTTGCCAATCGCGTGGTCGTCGACGCCGATGCGACGCGACGTCACCTGCTGGTGGGGTCCTATGACGCGGCCATGATGGCGTCGATGGTGGTGATGTCGGTGCTGATGTCGGTGCCGGCGACGGTGAGTTCCGGCTCGGCGGAGGCGAACTCGGCCCAGGGTTCGATGCCCGGTATGGGCTCGATGAGCGGTATGGGCGTGCCGGGTACCGCGGGCTGGGCGCAGCCGACCGGCGTCGCGGTGCTCGCCGCGCTTTGTGCGGCAGCCTATTTCGCCGCCGCACTGTGGTGGTTTTACGCGTTGATCCGTGGACCCGCGCGCCCGTGGGGTGAGGTGCTGATGGCAACCGGGATGGGCGTGGCATTCGCCGTCCTGATGTGAGACCCCGGTGCATTCGCCACCGGAATAGTGAAACTACGAGAGAACGAGGATATCGATGGTGAGAAGACGAGCGGCGTTGGTGCTCGCCGTGGCGGGAACTGCGGTGGCGCTGATGATCGGACTCTCCGGGACTGCGTCGGCGCACGTGAAGGTGTCGGGAATCGACGCCACCGAGGGCGGATACGGCGTCTTGACCTTCCGGGTGCCCACCGAATCCGACACCGCGTCGACCACCGAACTGGCGGTGACCTTCCCGGACGACACCCCGATCATCTCGGTGTCGACGCAACCCAAGCCGGGATGGACGGTGCAGGTGGTCAAGAAGAGCCTGCCCACGCCGCAGAAGGACGACGACGGCAACGAGATCACCCAGTATGTCTCCCAGGTGATCTGGAAGGCGCAGACCCCGCAGGCCGCCATCGCGCCGGGGAGCTTCGACACGTTCAGCGTGTCGGCGGGACCGCTACCCGACAAGGCGACGCTCTCGTTGCCCGCCCAGCAGACCTACAGTGACGGCACCGTCGTGAACTGGAACGAGAAAACGGTCTCCGGTCAGGCCGAGCCCGAGCATCCGGCGCCCGTGCTCTCCCTCGCCGCCGCATCCGGTGGACACACGAGCGATCAGTCGATGTCGAATGACTCGACTTCGTCACCGTCATGGCCGGGCATAGCCGGATTGGTCATCGCGATCATCGCCCTGCTGGTCGGGGTGGCCAACCTCGCGCTGATTCGCAAGGGGCGTTCATCGAATTGAGGTGGCGCAGAGCGCTCCTGGTGTTCACCGGGGTGGTGTGTGCGTTGGTGATGGCCACTCCCGGCCTGGCCGGCGCACATGCCACCCTGGTCTCCAGCGTGCCCGCCGACGACTCGCGAGTCGCCATCTCGCCGTCACAGGTGGTGTTGACCTTCGACGAGAACATCAGTGTGGGAGCCGATCCCGCGCGTGTCATCTCGGCACAGGGCGATCGCGTCGACACCGGCTCACCACATCTGATCTCGGCCGGCAACGCCCTGGTCATCCCGGTGCGCCCCGATCTGCCTGCCGGAAGTTATTCGGCCACCTGGCGAGTCATCTCCGCCGACACCCATGTGGTCACCGGGTCCATCGTGTTCGGCGTGCGGGCCGACCCCGGGGCGCCCGCCCCGGCGGCACCGCCGGTCGCCGCCTCGGTCACGGCACTCGATCGCGCATCGCAGGCGCTGCTCTACGCGGGCCTGGTGGGCAGCGTGGGTCTCGCGGTGGTGTCGCTGATGCTGTATCCGAGAACGTTGGCGCTCAAACGATTCCGATGGACGGTGGCGCCGAGTTGGGTTCTGGCGGTGCTGGCCTGTGCGGGCACGGTTCTCGTCCGGGCCGCCGAAAAGGCAGATGTCGGTGTGAGCCGGGCATTCTCGGGCTCGGCGCTCTCCTCCGGTCTCGACGGTGGCGATACGAGGGTGGTGCTCATCAGAGCGGCCCTGGTCGTGGTGCTCGGACCGGTGCTGTTCGCGGCCGCGCGCCGGCGAGTCTCACATGCGTGGGGCGCAGCGCTGATCGGGGCCTGCGGGCTGGGTATCGCCGTCACCATCGCCGCCGACGGCCATGCGTCGGTGGGGGATCTGGCATGGCTGGCCGTGCCGGTCACCATCCTGCACGTGGTGGCGATGACGCTCTGGCTCGGCGGACTGCTCTCGATGGTGCTGATCCTGTTGTCCGGCAACCGCTCCCGCTTTCCGGCCACAGTGAAATCCAAATCAGTGGCATCCGAACCGCCGGCACCTGAACCGTCGGCACCTGAGCTGCTGACACCTGCCGTGTTGCACCGCTGGTCGAGGTGGGCGTTCACCATGGTGGTCGTCCTGGTGCTCTCCGGGGAATTCCAGGCGTGGCGGCAGATCTGGCCGGTGCAAGCGCTGTGGGACACCACCTACGGTGTCGTGCTGCTCGTCAAGTCGGCTCTCGTACTGGCGATGCTCGGCCTGGCGGCATATGCGCGTCGTCGTCTCGGCCTCAGCCGTCTTCGACGTTCGGTGCCGATCGAGATGGCATGCGGCATAGCCGTCCTCGTCGTCACCTCCGTCTTGGTCACCGAACCGCCCGCGCGCACGACCTACGGTCCGCCGATGCAGGTGGCGGCCCCTCTCGACGACGGCGCGGCGCAGGTGTCGGTGTCGACCACGCGCCGCGGCCCCACCGTGGTGGACGTGGCCCTCGACGACGGTCACGGGACGCCGATCCCGGCCCGGTCGCTGCGCGCCACGTTGTCCTCGGAGTCGGCGGGGATTCCGTCGTTGGCGCTGAGATTCGTTCCGGCCCAATCGGACACAACGGACACCGGCTCGCCCGGGGCGGCTCGCTGGCGCAGCGTTGCGGCGTCGGTTCCCGTCGCCGGTGCGTGGACGTTGACGCTGACCGTGCAGTTCAGCGATTCCGACGCGCAGGTCACCACCGTCGGGTTTGCGGTCTGGTGATCGCCCGGTCTGTTGGTGCCCTTGCGATGGGCCCCGCATGGTGAGGTCACCGCGCGGGGGTGCGCGTTCCGGCAGTGGAACCCGACCTCGCCGAGCACGGGGGAAGTGGGAAGTCAGATCAGCGTCGACCAGTAATCCCAGAAGTGCACACCGATCGCGACGATGATGATCGCGTACCACAGCGGCAACAGGACCCACAGCCAGCCGCGAAGGTCGCGGGCGCGTGGTGAGTCACCGAAAAGTCTTCCGGCGCTGAGGATCAGCAGGATCGGCGTCAGCGTCCACACCACCATGCAGTAAGGGCACAACGCGTTGATCCGGTAGATGCTCTGGAAGGCGAGCCAGTTGACGAAGACGAAACCCAGGGCGAGCCCGAGTGTTTGACCCGCCCAATACCACCGCGGCAGCCAGACGCGGGCGATGGTGAGCACGCCGGTCACGATGATCACCGAGAAGGCGGCGATACCGATCAGCGGATTGGGAAACCCGAAGACACGAGCCTGCTCGGTCACCATCACCGAGCCACAGGACAGCACCGGATTGATGCTGCAACTCGGCACGTACTCCGGGTTGATGAGCAGTTCGATGCGCTCGATCGTCAGCGTCGCCGCCGAGATGAATCCGAGGACACCGAGAATCAGGATCACGATGCCGGTCGCGGTGGACACGTCGGGGCGCTGAAGCCACCACGGCCGGTCATCGGTGATCACGTCGTCGGTGATCACGTCGGCGGCGATCAGCTCGTCGTCGGGCGGTTCGACCGCCGGTGCCTCAGGGTCCGGGGTGGTGCCGGAAGGAGAGGTGGTGCTGCTCATTGCTGGTCGCTTCGTCTCGGGGTGGATTTACTGTGCGGTGCCGGCGGCCTGATTGATCTGGGCGAGGAAGGCATCGGGCCCCAGCTGGATGTTGAAATCCTGACCGTTGATCTTCACCGTCGGTGTTCCTTGGACCTGGGAGGCCGTGGTCTCCTGACCGACCCAGTTCTTGAACTGGCCGTCGGAGATGCACTCCTTGACGTTGGGTGCGCCCGCCTGGTTGGCGAAATCAGCGAGCTGATCGTCGGTCAGACCGGACCCGTTCTCCTCGGGCTGATTCGCGTACAGGATGTTGTGGAACTTGAGCCAGATGGCGAAGTTGTCGGCGCCCTTGGTCGCCTCGGCCACACACGCCGACGCATTGGCCGCGCGGGTGGAGTAATTGGTACTCGACATACGGTCCAGGATGGCCACCGGCTGATAATCGATGGCGACCTTGGGATTGCTGCGCACCTGCGTCAGCGCGTCGCTGTAGACCTGCTCGAACTGCTTGCAGACCGGGCACTGGAAGTCCTCGTAGATCTGCACGGTCACCGGCGGGGTGGTGCCCTTGGGTGCGGCGGTGACGCGGAACGAGCTGTTGGTCGCGACCGACGGCGCGGTCGCGTCACCCGTGGAGGACTTGTTGGTGAGGATCACCGCGACGGCGACGATGACGGCGATGACGACGATCGCAACACCCGCCCCGATCTTCATGAAGAGCGAACGGCGCCGTTCGGCGGCTCGCGGATCGACGATCGGCTTCCGGCGTTTGTCTGCCACTTTTTGTCTCCCTGGTCCACGGGTTCTCCGGCGTCGGTGTCGGGCTCCGGTCGGTCTGCGCAGGACCGGAGGACCGCCATGCCGGTGTTCAGGGTACTGGCAGGAATCTGAGGAGCATCTGAGCGGTAGGGGCCGGTGGGACGTTGGTCCCGGGTGGTTCTCGTCACGTGACGCCGATGCGGGCCTCGGCGGCGTGGTCGGTTCGCCTACGCCGCGTCGTAGACTGACGACGATGCCGTCTCGCAGCGGCGTTGCTAGGAGACCTTGTTGTGACCGCCCCTGACGATGCCCACGCCGATCCCGGCGTGCCGCCGACCTCGACCGACGCTGCCGCGACCGTCGACACGGCGCCTGTCGGAACCCCGCCCGGCGGGACCGCTGTTCCCACCGACAATCCGGCGGCCGCCGGTGCTGTGTCTGTGGGGACGGCACGACGATCGAACGTCGCCGCGGTGCGCTGGGTGGGCGCGGTACTCGCCGCCGGATTGCTGGTCGTGGTCCTCTACGCGCTGGTGTCGGGTCCGACCCGCCACATCGAGCGCGGCGACCCGTACCCGGGTCTGACCACCGCGGTACTCGATGTGGCCGGATACTTCGTCGGCGCCACCCTTGCCGCGCTGTGTTTGGGAGCATTGGCGTTCGTGGTCGCCGGGTCGCGACCGGATTCCGACGGCATCATCGACGCCACCGTCTATCGCGCGCACCTTTTCGTCTCGCGCGCAACGCCGGTGTGGGCGGTGGTGGCCTGGCTGATGGTCGGCGTCGCCGCATCCGACGGGTACGGTCTCCCGCTCGGCAAGCTCGTGTCGTCGGGAACCCTGTTCGAGGCGATCGGCATCAGCGAGGAGGCGGTGGCCTGGCTGGTGGTCGCGATCTTCGCCACCGTCGTTGCGATCGCCGTCCGATTCTTCCTGTCCTGGATTGCGCACGCGGTTCTGCTGATCCCCACCGGAATCGCCGTCGCCGCGTTGCCGATGGCCGGCAACGGTGCG
This sequence comes from Gordonia polyisoprenivorans NBRC 16320 = JCM 10675, assembly GCF_000241325.1. GTDB lineage: Bacteria > Actinomycetota > Actinomycetes > Mycobacteriales > Mycobacteriaceae > Gordonia > Gordonia polyisoprenivorans. The sequence goes on from NZ_BAEI01000006.1 coordinate 109,096, forward strand.
CAGGGACCCAACCACGATTACGGCACCAGCCTGGTGATCGTCCTGGTGCTGGCCATGGCCGTCTCCATCGGATACCGCGTCGCGTACGTGGCCGCCCCGACCGTGACGCCCGAGGCCGACCGCGTGATCCTCGAACGCCGGCACACCTGGATCGTCGGCGTCGCCGATGTGCTGGCGCTGATCTCCGGGGTGATCCTGATCGCGTTCCTGGTGCCGGTGCGCTACCTGTTCACCACGACCTTCGGGGTGACCTCGGTGGTGATGGTGGTGGGGTTGATCGCGGCCACCGCGTCGAGCGTCGTCGCGCTGCGGTCGGCGCCGGGCGCGACACGGCTGTGGCGGATCGAGATGGCGGCCGTCGCGGTGATGGCGGCGGTGTACGTGTGCTGGGCGATCATGGACACCCGGGTGGCGCCCGGACTGCTCGCGCACCCGTTCACCGCGTGGGATGTGTTCCTCGGCTACGAGTTGCCGGGACCGCCGACCGCGTGGCGGCTGGCCACCTTCTGGCGATTCGACTTCCTCGTCGGCACCGCGGCCATTGCCGCGGCCGTGCTGTACGGGATCGGGGTGTTGCGGCTGCGTCGCCGGGGTGACGAGTGGCCGTGGGGTCGCACCCTCTCGTGGATGCTGGGCTGTCTGGTCCTCGTCGTCGTGACCGGGTCGGGGGTGCGTGCCTACGGTTCGGCGATGTTCAGCGTGCACATGGCAGAACACATGGCGCTCAACATGTTCGCGCCGGTGCTGCTGGTGCTCGGTGCGCCGGCGACCCTGGCCCTGCGCGCTCTGCCGACGGCCGGTTCGCGCCCACCCGGGCCGCGCGAATGGCTGCTCTGGGTGCTGCACTCCAAGGTGACCAGGGTGCTGTCGAATCCGGCGGTCGCGTTGCTGTTGTTCGTGTTGTCGCTGTACGTGGTGTACTTCACCGCCATCTTCGGCACGTTTGTCCGCTACCACTGGGGTCACGTGCTGCTGACGATCCACTTCATCATCGTCGGCTACCTCTTCTACTGGGTGATCATCGGTATCGACCCCGGACCCCGGCGCATCCCGTACCTGGCGCGCATCGGATTGCTGTTCGCGGTCATGCCTTTTCACGCGTTCTTCGGTATCGCGCTGATGACGATGTCGTCGGTGACCGGTGGCGAGTTCTACAGTCAGCTCGGTCTGCCCTGGGTCACCGATCTGCTGCACGACCAGTGGCTCGGCGGGGCGATCGCGTGGGGCGCCAGCGAGGTCCCGGTGGTGCTCGTCGTCATCGCGATCGTGACGCAGTGGGCCAAGTCGGATCGACGGGAGGCACGCCGGGCCGATCGGCATGCCGAAACCTACGAGGACTCCGAGCTCGACGATTACAACAAGATGCTCGAGGAGCTGGCCCGGACACGTCGCTGAGGCGGAGCCGGTGATGTCGCTGAGGCGGAGCCGGTGATGTGGCTGAGGCGGAGCCGGTGACGTCGCTGAGGCGGAGCCGGTGATGTGGCTGAGGCGGAGCCGGTGAGTGTGCCGGGCCGGAGCCTGACTTGACCGTGACGGGACAATGGATTCATGCGGTGCGAGGTCGCGCGGGAGGCGCTGTCGGCGCGTGTCGACGGAGAACGGGAGACCGTTCCGTCGGCGCGTGTGGACGAACACGTGGCCGGATGCGCCGACTGCGCGCAGTGGTATCAGGCGTTGCAGCGTTTCACGATTCCCGAGATCGGTGAGCCGCTGCGGGTGGTGCGTGGTGACGAGGGCCCCGATCTCGTCGAGATGATGATCGCGGCGCGCGCAGACACCGCTGCGCCGCCGGCGCGGGGGAGCGAGAGTTCTTCGCGCACATGGTGGTTGATGGCCGGTGGTGCGGCCTTCGCGTCCGGTGCGCTGGCCGTGTCGATGGTGGTGACCCATGGGTCGGTGGTGACGATCTGCTTGTTCGTCGCCGCGATGCTGGTGACCGTCGGGTTGACGGTGCGCGCCCGGCGGTGACGTGGGCTGGTCCCCATCGGCGCGCCGTGTTCTTCCCGAAGAAATCCGTTCTTCCGCGGGAAATTTCCCGGGGAAGAACGAAACGCTGACGGAAGAACAGCGGGTGCCCGCCCGTCAGCGTCCGTGGGAGCTGAAGCCGCTCAGCGTCGGGATTCGCCGAAGTGTTGCAGCCGCAGGCTGTTGGTGACGACGAACAGCGACGACAGCGCCATCGCGGCACCGGCGATCAGCGGGTTGAGGACGCCGAGCGCCGCGATGGGGATCGCGGCGACGTTGTAGCCGAACGCCCACACCAGGTTGGTGCGGATGGTGCGTTGGGTGGCCCCGGCGAGGCTGAGCGCGGCCGGTACGGCCCGGAGGTCGTCACGGACCAGGATGACGTCGGCGGCGCCGATGGCGACGTCGGTGCCGCGGCCGATCGCGAGCCCGAGGTCGGCGGTCGCGAGTGCCGGGCCGTCGTTGATGCCGTCGCCGACCATCGCGACCGAATGCCCCTCGTCCTGCAGCGCGCGCAGGGTCTCGACCTTCTCATCGGGCAGTACCTCGGCGATGACGTCGTCGACGCCCACCGCCTCGGCGACGGCACGGGCGGCGCCCTCGTTGTCACCGGTCAGCAGGATCGTGCGCAGGCCGGCGGCCTTGAGCGCGGCGATCGCGGTGGCCGCCGACGTCTTGATGGTGTCGCCGACAGCGATGGCCGCGGCGGGCACATCGTCGACGACGACGTAGACCACGGTCTTGCCCTGTGCTTCGGCGTCGCGTCGGGCGCGGGCCAGCTCGGCGGGCACCACCAGCGCATGCGAGGCCCATCGGGGCGAGCCGACGCGGATCCGGTGGCCGTCGACGATGCCGCTGACGCCACGTCCGGGTTCGGTGGTGAAGTCGGTGACCTCGGCGCGGTGTTCTTCGGTCACCGCGGCGGCGATCGCGGCGCCGACGGCGTGTTCGGAGGCCGCCTCGACCGCCGCGGCTCGTGCGAGGACCTCCTCGGCGTCGAATCCCGGTGCAGGATGGATCGATTCGACCGACAGTGTGCCCTCGGTGACGGTGCCGGTCTTGTCGAAGACGACGGTGTCGATCAGACGTGAGGTGTCGAGGGTCTGGTGGCCTTTGAGGAAGATGCCGAGCTGCGCACCGCGTCCGGTGGCCACCATCACCGCGATCGGTGTGGCCAATCCCAGTGCGCACGGGCAGGCGATGATCAGCACGGCCAGGGCCGCCGACACCGCGCGGTCGGCGGGCTGACCGAGACCGAGCCAGACGGCCAGGGTCACCAGGGACAGGGCCACGACGATTGGGACGAACACCCCGGCGATCCGGTCGGCGAGGCGTTGGGCCCGGGCCTTGCCGGACTGGGCCTCCTCGACCAGCCGCATCATCCCGGCGAAGGCGGTGTCGGCGCCCACTGCGGCGGCCTCGACGATGAGCCGACCGTTGAGGACGGTGGTGCCGCCGATGACGGCCTCGCCGGGGGTGACCTCGACCGGCCGGGATTCGCCGGTCATCGCGCTCATGTCGATGGCCGCGCTGCCCTCGATCACCAGGCCGTCGGTGCCGACGGTCTCGCCGGGCCGCACGACGAAGCGTTGCTCTTCGGAGAGTTCTTCGGCGGGGATGCGCATCTCGCGGCCGTCGGACAGGAGTACCGCGACGTCCTTCGCGCCGATCGCCGCGAGCGCCCGCAGTGCGCCACCGGCTCGTGAGCGGGCGCGCGCCTCGAAGTACCGGCCGGCCAGGACGAGGACGGTCACACCGGTGGCGACCTCGAGGTAGATCGAGTCGCTGCTCCAGATGGCATCCCACACACCGTGGGTGGTGGCGTTGGGGTCGGTGGTGAACATGGAGTACAACGACCAGCCGGTCGCGGCCAGCACGCCGAGGGTGACCAGCGTTTCCATGGTCGCCGCCCCGGTGCGCAGATTCTTCGCCGCGATCCGGTAGAAGGGCCAGGCACACCAGGTGACGATCGGTGCGGCCATCGCGATGAGCAGCCACTGCCAGCCGGTGAACCGCGTCGAGGGCACCACTGCGAACACGATGGACAGGTCGGCGAGCGGCACGAACAGCACCACCGCGACGGCCAGTCGCCGGAACAGGCGTTTCGCGTCGGCGGCGTCGGTGTCGGGAATCGTGGTGGGCACCTGCGGGCGGGGGGTCGCGCCGTAGCCGGCCTTGTCGACGACGGCGCAGAGGTCCTCGGTGCTCACCTGTGCCGGCGCCTCGATGGTCGCCACCCGCGTCGCGTAGTTGACCGACGCCTTCACGCCGTCGACCTTGTTGAGTTTGCGCTCCACGCGAGCCGCGCATGCCCCGCAGGTCATGCCGGTGACGTCGAGCTGACGCCGCTGGTCGATCGCCGGGTCGTCGGCCCCAGTGGCACCGGGGTTCGCAGCGGCACCGGAGTTCGCATCGTGGTGGGGATTCACGTCGTGCAGGGTGGTCACATCATCCTCGATCTCTCGCCTCCGGCGTCCCGGGTCACCTCGCCCTCTCGGGACCGTCGGAGCCTCACGCACACTCGTCCTCAGGATAGGTCGGTGACGTACGCCGTCTGGTTCCCGACGAGTCGAGTGGTCTGCGTCACATGGCGAGGTGAGGGTGCGCCGTCAGGACTCAGACCGATCGACGGTGCGGTGTCGACGCGGCGATCAGGTATTCGCGAGCCCGGGCGACGCGGGAGCGGATGGTGCCGATCGGGGTGCCGGTGACCTCGGCGGCTTCTTGATAGGACAGGCCGAGGATCTGGGTGAGGACGAGCGCTTCACGACGTTCGGCGGGCAGATCCTCGAGGAGGAGGTTCACCTCCACCATGTCCTCCCAGCGGGGACGGGAGGTGCGGGCCTCGGCGGCCGAGACCCAGTCGACGCCTGGACTGACCCGCGGGCGCGACCGGTCGTGCCGGACCTCGTCGGCGCAGACCCGTCGCGCGATCGACAACAGCCACGTCTTGGCGCTGGCCTCGGCCCGGAAGCGGGAGATGCTCTTCATCGCCCGCAGATAGGTCTCCTGGGTGAGGTCGTCGGCGGTGCTCGCGTGCCCGAGGTGCGCGATGAACCGCCAGACGTCCTTCTGCGTGGCGCGGATGAATGCCGTCAGCGCCGCCCGGTCGCCGGTTGCCGCGCGCAACGCGGCACGCGTCAACTCGTCGTCGGGGCAGACATCCATGGCGCACACCCTATCGGGTCGGCGAACCGTGTCCGGCGTCCCACCCGTGCACCGGTCATCGGTGCGCCGCCCACCGGTGGCCGCCGCCCGGCATGCCCGCTGCGGGATGTCTCACCCCGGAACACCCCAGTGGTGCAGCACCCCGGTGTAGCGCTTGGGTGGTGGCGAGGCGAATTCTCCGGACGCGGTACCGGTCCGCAGCCCCATCGCCGCCATCGCCGAGAGCATGCCGACCCCCGCGGCGACCCCGTCGACGACGGGCGCACCGATCTGCGAGGACATCCGCGCCGCCAGATCGGCCATGCCGGCACAGCCCAGGACGAGGGCGTCGGAGCCGTCGTCGGCGAGTGCCTGCGCGCAGGCCTTGGCGAGGATGGCCTCGGTGTCGGGGTTGGATTCGAGGTCGAGCACCGGGATCTCGCATGCGTGGATACCGAGACAGCGATCGCTGAAACCGTAGTGCGAGACCAGGTCTCGTGCCCTGCCAATGGTGCGCGACAAGGTGGTGACGATGGAGAACCCGCGGCCGAGCGGGGCCGCGAGATGTACTGCGGCCTCGGCGATTCCGAGTACCGGTGCGACGGCGACCTCGCGGGCCGCATCGAGTCCCGGGTCGCCGAAGCAGGCCAGCAGGTAACCGTCGGCGTCGGGGTGGGCGGCGATCGCATCGAGGACGCCGGGCACCGCGAGCGCCTCGTCGTAATGACTTTCGATGGATTCGGGGCCGGTTGCGGAGGTGACCGCGACGATCTCGGCGTCGGCCCGTGCGACGGAGCGGGCGGCGGCCGAGATCACCGCGGTCATCTCTGCGGTGGTGTTGGGATTGATGACGACGAGCCTCATGGCAGCGAGTTCACCATGTCGATCGGTCCCGCTGCCACCGGCGTCGTCATGCTGTCGTCACCGACGCGGTGCCCCCGTCGTCCTCGCCGTCGCCGACCGAGACGGTGGTCGGCTGGTCGTCGAGACTCATCGTGCCGTCGGCTGCCACCGAGATGTCACTGGTCGAGTGCGCGGTGACGCCGCCCGGAGCCGCCGCGCGCCCGTACACGAATTCGTTGGGCGCCAACCGCATTCCGAGGTAGTAGATGACCAGCCCGGCGCCCGCGCCCATGAACCAGGTGAAGCTGGCCTCGTAGGCGGTGCCCCAGATGACGAAGGAGATCGGCAGGATCGAGGCGAGGATCACCGAGATCACCGCCACCGGATTCCAGCCGTTGCGGTAGAAGTAGGCGCCTTCGGGCTTGCGGGTGAACAGGTCGTCGACCACGATCTGTTGCTTTCTGACGAGATAGAAGTCGGCGATCAGGATGCCGAACAGCGGTCCGATCACCGCGCCGAGCGTATCCATCGTGTAGTGGATCGCGCTGGCGTTGTTGAACAGATTCCACGGGGTGATGAGCACCGAACCGACCGCGGCGATCATTCCGCCCATCCGCCAGGTGATCTTGGTCGGTGCGACGTTGGAGAAGTCGAAGGCGGGGGAGACGAAGTTCGCGACGATGTTGATGCCGATGGTGGCGATGGCGAAGGTCAGCACGCCCAACACGGCGGCGGTGGTGTTGTCGATCTGGTCGACGATGTGGACCGGGTCGGTGACGATCTTGCCGTCGCTGTCCCGGCCGATCACGGTGGCGCCGGCCGAGACCGTGCAGACCACGAGGAGGGAGAAGAACAAGAAGTTGACCGGCAGACCCCAGAAGTTGCCCTTCTTGACCTCACCGAAGGTCTTGCCGTAGCGGGAGAAATCGCCGAAGTTGAGCATCGGGCCCGAGAAGTACGACACCACAAGGGCGAACGCACTGATCATCGCCGTCACCGACGCCCAGCCGGTGGTTCCCGACCCTTCCGACAGATCGAAGTGGACATTGCTCCATCCGGCCTTGACGATGAGGTACGCCGCCAGCGCGATCATGACGACATACACTGCGGGACCACAGAAGTCGATGAACTTGCGGATGGTGTCCATGCCGTTCCAGAAGACGATCGCCTGCAGCACCCACATCAGGACGAAGCCGGCCCAGCCCAACGGCGACAGACCCAGGAACGAGTGTGTTCCGGTGTCGCCGTACTGCTCCAGGGACGGCCAGAACTTCAACGCCAGCAGGCCGAAGGCGACTGAGGCGAGATAGGTCTGGATGCCGTACCAGACCACCGCGATGACACCGCGGATGATCGCCGGGATGTTGGCGCCCTTGACGCCGAAGCAGATTCGCGTCGTCACCGGATAGGGCACGCCTGCTTTCTGCGAGGGCTTGGCGACGAGATTGCACAGCAGATTGACCGCCACGATGCCGACGAGCAGTGCCACGAGGACCTGCCAGGCGGCGATGCCGAGCGCGAAGAGGCTACCCGCGAACACGTATCCGCCGACGCTGTGCACATCGGACATCCAGAACGCGAAGATGTTGTACCAGGTCCACTTCTGCTCTTTGAGCGGAGCGAGGTCCTCGTTGGTCAGAGATGGGTCATAGCCGGGCTTGATGACACTGTCGCCCGCGGCGCTGTGATGCGTCTGCGCCGCAGCGGAGTCGGTGGTTGCGGACATGGGATTGGCTCCTCACACGAATGGTTGAGGAACAACCTACGAACGCATTGTTACCCGACGATTACTCGACGGATATATTCTCCCCGGCCGTCAGGTGGTTCGGCGGCGGCGCTCCTCGGCATTCGGTGGCGCCAGCGACACCTCGGGTTCGATGCCGCGGAATTGTTCGAGACCCTCGATTCGGGGACCGTCCTTGGTGGCGTGCTCCCAGAGCTGATTCTGCAGCGCCGTGGCCTTCGCCGCGACCGCGCGTGCGGCTTTCTGTGTGGCCTCGGTGACCGAGGCGGCCAGCTCGTCTGGGGTGACGGTGTGCAGATCGTCGAGGTCGATGTGGGTGTCGATGACCACGCCGCGGGCATTGACCCAGATACGGACGTGCTCGTCGGACGACCACGCGTCGGCGGTGAGCGCGCGCAGGCGCTCGGTGATCGCGGCGGTCTCGTTGCGGAATCGATGCACGCTGCCGGCGATCTCGTCGATGATCGATTCGAAGTCGAGAGGCGAACCCATGGCCGCCATTGTGCCCGGTGCGCCCGAACCGGGCGACCTGCCGCCGCCACGTCGGTGTGTTAGCTTCGATAACCAGTTGTGAGACGTGAATTCGACTGTGGGGGAAGAATGTCCGATTTCTGGATGCGGCCGGAGTTCGCCGGCGCCGCCGATCGGTTCGCCGAGGCCGCGAGCAGTGTGTCCGAACAGTCCGCCAAGCTCGACGAGGGCGGCGCCCCCTGGGGTGAGGACAAACTGGGCAGTGCCTTCTCGTCGAAGTTCGTACCCGACCTGCATCAAGTACTGACCAACCTGTCGAACATGGCGACCAAGCTGAACAACGAGGGCGAGGCGGTGACGCGGGTCGCCGAGTCGGTCACGCGGGCTGATCAGGGTTTTGGTGGGTGATCGCGCGCGCCGTGGGGCGCGGCGGTGACCATCGGGTTGCCGGGCTGGCTGACGTGGCTCGGCGACAAGATGGGCGAGAAGTTCCCCGACGGTGACGAGGACGCGCTGCGCCGGCTCGCGCAGCAGTTCCGTGAGGTGGCCGACGGCCTGGAGTCGGAGTCGCTCTCGTCGACGCGCACGGCGATCTCGACGGCGCTCGACAACATCGAAGGTCGTACACGTGAGGCGATGGAGACCGAATACTCGTCGCTCACCTCGGGGGACGCGTCGATCCAGACGCTGGTCTCGCAGGTGCGGTCGTTGGCCGACGGCTTGGAGAACATGGGCACCGAGGTCCAGTTCACCAAGGAGATGTACATCGCGAACCTGATCGTGCTGGCGGCCACGATCGTCACGTTGATGGCAACCGCATGGCTCAACTGGTCGGCGCCGGCCGAGGTGGCGGTGGCCATCACCGCCACGCGCGCGGTGATCACGCGACTGGTGCTCGAGACGCTCGGGCGCATCGTCAGTGAGCAGGTGGCGCGCGTGATCGCCGACATGGCGTTCAACATGGTGGTCGGCGCGGCCCTGAACACAGCGATCTCGTCCGGCATGGATCTGGCCGTCCAGGGAATCCAGAACCTGCAGGGCACACGGCACGGGATCGATTGGGGCCGTGTGGGTGCCGACGCCGAATCCGCGGCGATCACCGGTGTGCTCGCCGGCGGTGTGGGGGCAGGTCTGGGACGGATCGCCCCGAACGTCGATGGGGTGATCCGCAACTATGCGCAGGGTGTGGTGGCCAACACCGCCGGAATGGTTGGGGCGCAGGAGATCACGACCGGACATGTCGACCTCGGGTCGGCGGTACAGGCCGGGATGGTCTTCGGTGGTGTCGACGCGCTCGGCCGATCACTTCATGCCAACACGCCCGACACCGTCGGTGAGCAGCCGAATTCAGGTCTCGCAGAAGGCGAGTTGTCGCCCGATCTGATGGCTGAACTCCACCGGGGCGGGGCTTCGGTGGACACCGCAGGCGACACCGCTGGGGCACACCCGGAGTCGGGTACGACGGCGACTGGTCCAGAGAATCACGAGGCCGGTGACAGCACTGCTCCCGGTGTGCAGGAGTCAACGGGGGAACCGATTCGGGCGGGCGCGCCATGGAGTCCGCCCCTCACCCGTTATCCGATGCCGGCGCGGGTGATCGGGGCGCCACGTCCGGTGCATCGGCGGCGGGCCCGGCAGTGGCGTCGACGGCGTCGTCGGCATCCGGAAGTGGTACGGCGACGGCGGGTGACGCCCGGTCGGCGGGGGTGGCATCGAGAACGGATGCTTCGCCGCGTCCGAGTGCTTCGTTGACGTCGGGCGCGGACGGCGCCCGGTCGGGCGGGGGCGCGGGCACCCCGGTGGCCCGCATCGCCGATTCTCCGGTCACGCCCGTGACCCGATCGGAACCGGCTGTCGGAGCGGTGCCACCGGAGGGGGAGCGGGGCACGCCAGTCACCGATGTCGGTGGTGCGCAACCGGCGCCGACGCCCACGCACGTGGGCAGCGATGAACCGGCACCCGGCCCCAGTGACCCACGGGCCGCGAACACGCCGACCGCTGATGAGTCGGGTGGCCCGAGTGGCACGACCGCCGAACCGGACGACCGGGCCGGATCGGCCGGCACACCACCGCCCGCGACACCCGCGCCCGACGCGCCGCCGGGTCGTGCCCATTCGACGGAGACGGCCGCAGACTCGGAGAGGTCCGGCGGTACGAGCCGGGACACCGCTCAGGTATCGAAGGAGCCTGCCCGCCAACCGGAATCGGGAAAGAAGGCGCCGGAGCCGCGGACGCAGGAGCCGCGGCCGTCGGGGGTGTCCGAGGAGCTCGGACGGCCACAGGCGTCGGACGTCGGCGGAGGGCGGCCGTCGCATTCTGCGGGTGAGCCGGTAGCCACGGCGAAGGGCGACGGCGGCAACCCGCAGGCGGGCTCCGACGTCACAGACCGGGGGCTCGTGGGAGGTGGCGTGGCGCCCGATGGCCACACCGCGGCCCACGACTCCTACGAACCGGAGTCGGGCGCGGAGACGTGTGCCGCCGACGTGCTCGACTACCTGTCGGAGACGACCGGGCATGAGTTCGTGCTGCCCAACGAACCCACCGCGGAGGGGATCGCAGCGCGCGATCTGTTCGAGGCGATCGGCTCGGAGGCTCTGCCGGACTCGTACGCGGGTATCCACGACACTCTGCTCGACCTCGGTGACGGTGCGCAGGCGCTCATCGCGTCACGGTGGGCCGGCGATGCGGAGGGGCTGGGCGGACACGCATACGTTGCGGTCAACGATGGCGGGGCCGTCCACCTCGTCGACCCGGTGACCGGGGCGCGGTCGGGGTGGCCACCGCATTGGGGTGAAGAGAATGTCGGCATCGTCGTGGCGGGCTACTTCCACCCGGATGGCACTGCGGTTCACCCGTTGTTCGGGGAGGCAGGCCTGCATGCCGCGCTCGAGGTCGGTGAGGTCGGTGCCGGCCCGCGGTCACGGTGGATCGACCCGGGGCGTGGCGAGCCGGTCAGCGTGGTCGAGCGGCGCGATCTCGGCGTTGGCGTTGATGGGACGCCGGTGCGCGAGAGGATATTCGATGAGTGGACCGCTCGTATCGAACCCAAACTGGATCCGGACGGGTTGGGAACGGAGCATGCCGATTACCGGGAGGTGGCCCGTCACGAGCGTGAACTGGAGTATCCGGTGGGTGCGCATCCGGTGTATCCGGAGAATCGGGTGATTGAGACGGTGACGGGTGTGGGTGGCAATGAGCTGACGTTGACCACTGCGTTCGGGGAGAACGGTTTGGAGGTGCCGGTGGGTGGCAAGGTGGTGATTGGTGAGGTGTTTGATCGGGTGGATCGGCCGGGTGCGGAGGTGGCGGCGCAGAGGGAGGCTGCGTGGGGGCAGGGTGTGCAGGAGGTGTTCGACACCGATCAGGGTGGCCATGTGTTCGGTTTCCGGTTTGTTTTGGCGCAAGGGTTGCGCAACATGTTCGCTCAGGATGGGCATTTCAATATGACGCCGTATCGGGTGATGGAGAATGAATGGGCTGATTTCGCCCGGTATGGGGCGCGGGTGGAGGTAAAGATCGGGTTGGATGCGCCGGTGGTGGGGGAGAGGCCGGACGCAGTTGCCGTTGATGGGGTGGCTTACTCGGCGAGGTCGAATGTTCTGTTGGAAGAGGTGGATCTTGGCCATCAATTTGATAATGATTCGTCGCAGCGGTACAAGCGGCGTTATTACAAGAAGCAGATCCTTGCACTTGTTGCGGAAGCGGAAGCGGGTGAGCGTTGATGTCTGAACCGGAGGATAGTTTGCGGCGGTTGGGTTCTCAGCTGGCGGATATTGTGGTCCATTCGACAGGGGACCTGGCGGAGGGGCCGTGGGACAGGTATATGTCCATTGCCCATTTCGAGCCGGGGCACAGCGTAAGCACGAGGGCAGCGTGGGCGGGTGGTGAGCGAATCAGGCGACGGCCGGTAGGGATTTCGATGCCAGATTTGCAGCGCTATAACCGCGCTGTGCGGGATTTTCGCCGCGAGTTTCCGGTGCCTTTGTGGTTGTTTGATGCGTTGGTGGTGGTGGTGGATCGGGAGCCGGTACGGGGTGTGGTGCATGTGTTGTGTGGTGATGTGGCTGCGGATTTTGAGGCGTCGATGGCGACGGCGGGCGAGGTGAAGGCGCGGGCGATTGACATGTTCGGGGATTTGGTCGAGCCGTCGGTGGTGTGTGGTCGGCCGATTGTGGTTGCTGATGGTGCGTCGGCGGTGGATCGGGTGGCGGCGTTTGTGGCGGTGAGTCCGGTGTTGGGGTTTGTGGTGGAGGATGCGGTGGTGTCTCGGGTGGATGGTGGGTGGCGGGTGTTTGTGCGCGATAGGCCGGGTGAGGTCCGTATTGATCGGACATATTTCTTGGTTGCTGATGACGGTGGGGTGTTTCCGGTGTCGTCGGGTGAGCCGCCGGCGGATGCGGTGGCCAGGTTATTGGGCCGGCGGTAGCTCGTCTCGTTGGGAGGAATGTGTCCCGGTGTGTTCTCGAATGCGGTGCAGTATGTTCGCGCTGGACGCGCATTGCGCTATGGGGCAATATCGGGTGTTGGAGAATGAGTGGTCTGGTTTCGCCCGGTATTCGGCATCAACCCGTCGCAGCGGTACGGAGCGGCGTTATTCCACGATGTAGATCCTTGCACTTGTTGCACAAGCAGAATCGGGTGAGCGTTGATGTCTGAACCGGAGGATGGTTTGCGGCGGTTGGGTTCTCAGCTGGCGGATATTGTGGTCCATTCGACGGGGGAGCTGGCGGAGGGGCCGTGGGACAGGTATATGTCGATTGACCATTTCGAGCCGGGCCACACAGTAGGCACCGAGACTGCGTGGGCGGGCGGTGAGCGAATCAGGCGACGGCCAGTAGGGATTTCGATGCCAGATTTAGAGAATTTCAATACGGTTGTAGAGGATTTTCGCCGCGAGTTTCCGGTGCCTTTCTGGTTGTTTGATGCGATGGTGGTGGTGGTGGATCGGGAGCCGGTACGGGGTGTGGTGCATGTGGTGTGTGGTGATGTAGCCGCGGATTTTGAGGCGTCGATGGCGACAGCGCGTGAGGTGAAGGCACGGGCGATTGACATGTTCGGGGACTTGTCGGAGCCGTCAATGGTGTGTGGTCGGCCGATTCTGTTGGCTGATGGCGCGTCGGCGGTGGACCGGGTCGCGGCGTTTGTGGCGGTGAATCCGGTGTTGGGGTTTGTGGTGGAGGATGCGGTGGTGTCTCGGGTGGATGGTGGGTGGCGGGTGTTTGTGCGCGATAGGCCGGGTGAGGTCCGTATTGATCGGACATATTTCTTGGTTGCTGATGACGGTGGGGTGTTTCCGGTGTCGTCGGGTGAGCCGCCGGCGGATGCGGTGGCCAGGTTATTGGGCCGGCGGTAACTCGGCTCGTTGGGAGGAATGTGTCCCGGTGTGTTCTCGAATGCGGTGCAGTATGTTCGCGCAGGACGCGCATTGCGCTATGGGGCAATATCGGGTGTTGGAGAATGAGTGGTCTGGTTTCCCCGGTATTCGGCATCAACCCGTCGCAGCGGTACAAGCGGCGTTACTACAAGAAGCGGATCGTGGCATTTGTTGCGGAAGCGGAAGCGGGTGAGCGTTGATGTCTGAACCAGAGGATAGTTTGCGGCGGTTGGGTTCTCAACTGGCTGATATTGTGGTCCATTCGACGGGAAGCCTGGCGGAGGGGCCGTGGGACAGGTATATGTCCATTGACCATTTCGAGCCGGGCCACACCGTAGGCACCGAGACTGCGTGGGCGGGCGGTGAGCGAATCAGGCGACGGCCAGTAGGGATTTCGATGCCAGATTTAGAGAATTTCAGTACGGTTGTAGAGGATTTTCGCCGTGAGTTTCCGGTGCCTTTCTGGTTGTTTGATGCGATGGTGGTGGTGGTGGATCGGGAGCCGGTGCGTGGTGTGGTGCATGTGGTGTGTGGTGATGTAGCCGCGGATTTTGAGGCGTCGATGGCGACAGCGCGTGAGGTGAAGGCACGGGCGATTGACATGTTCGGGGACTTGTCGGAGCCGTCGGTGGTGTGTGGTCGGCCGATTCTGGTGGCTGATGGCGCGTCGGCGGTGGACCGGGTCGCGGCGTTTGTGGCGGTGAATCCGGTGTCGGGGTTTGTGGTGGAGGATGCGGTGGTGTCTCGGGTGGATGGTGGGTGGCGGGTGTTTGTGCGGGATCGTCCGGGTGAGGTTCGTATTGATCGGACGTATTTTTTGGTTGGTGATGATGGTGGGGTGTTTCCGGTGTCGTCGGGTGAGCCGCCGGCGGATGCGGTGGCCAGGCTGTTGGGCCGGCGGTAGCTAGGCTCGTTGGCAGGAATTTCTCCCGGTCTGTTCTCGAATGCGGTGCAGTATGTTCGCGCAGGACGCGCATTGGACCGTGAGGCAGTATCGGGTGTTGGAGAATGAGTGGTCTAATTCCACCCGGTATTCGGCATCAACCCGTCGCAGCGGTACAAGCGGCGTTACTACAAGAAGCGGATCGTGGCATTTGTTGCGGAAGCGGAAGCGGGTGAGCGTTGATGTCTGAACCAGAGGATAGTTTGCGGCGGTTGGGTTCTCAACTGGCTGATATTGTGGTCCATTCGACGGGAAGCCTGGCGGAGGGGCCGTGGGACCGGTATATGTCCATTGCCCATTTCGAGCCGGGGCACACCGTAGGCACGCAGGCAGCGTGGGCGGGCGGTGAGCGAATCAGGCGACGGTCAGTGCGTATTTCGATGCCAGATTTAGAAAATTTCAGTACGGCTGTGCGGGATTTTCGCCGTGAGTTTCCGGTGCCTTTGTGGTTGTTTGATGCGATGGTGGTGGTGGTGGATCGGGAGCCGGTGCGGGGTGTGGTGCATGTGTTATGTGGTGATGTAGCCGCGGATTTTGAGGCGTCGATGGCGACAGCAGGTGAGGTGAAAGCGCGGGCGATTGACATGTTCGGGGACTTGTCGGAGCCGTCGGTGGTGTGTGGTCGGCCGATTCTGGTGGCTGATGGCGCGTCGGCGGTGGATCGGGTCGCGGCGTTTGTGGCGGTGAGTCCGGTGTTGGGGTTTGTGGTGGAGGATGCGGTGGTGTCTCGGGTGGATGGTGGGTGGCGGGTGTTTGTGCGGGATCGTCCGGGTGAGGTTCGTGTGGATCGGATGTATTTTTTGGTTGGTGATGATGGTGGGGTGTTTCCGGTGTCGTCGGGTGAGCCGCCGGCGGATGCGGTGGCCAGGCTGTTGGGCCGGCGGTAGCTCGGCTCGTTGGCAGGAATTTCTCCCGGTGTGTTCTCGAATGCGGTGCAGTATGTTCGCGCTGGACGCGCATTGCGCTATGGGGCAGTATCGGGTGTTGGAGAATGAGTGGTCTGGTTTCGCCCGGTATTCGGCATCAACCCGTCGCAGCGGTACGGAGCGGCGTTATTCCACGATGTAGATCCTTGCACTTGTTGCACAAGCAGAATCGGGTGAGCGTTGATGTCTGAACCAGAGGATAGTTTGCGGCGGTTGGGTTCTCAGCTGGCTGATATTGTGGTCCATTCGACGGGAAGCCTGGCGGAGGGGCCGTGGGACAGGTATATGTCCATTGACCATTTCGAGCCGGGGCACACCGTAAGCACGAGGGCAGCGTGGGCGGGCGGTGAGCGAATCAGGCGACGGTCAGTGCGTATTTCGATGCCAGATTTAGAAAATTTCAATACGGCTGTGCGGGATTTTCGCCGTGAGTTTCCGGTGCCTTTCTGGTTGTTTGATGCGATGGTGGTGGTGGTGGATCGGGAGCCGGTACGGGGTGTGGTGCATGTGTTATGTGGTGATGTAGCCGCGGATTTTGAGGCGTCGATGGCGACAGCGCGTGAGGTGAAGGCACGGGCGATTGACATGTTCGGGGACTTGTCGGAGCCGTCGGTGGTGTGTGGTCGGCCGATTCTGGTGGCTGATGGCGCGTCGGCGGTGGACCGGGTCGCGGCGTTTGTGGCGGCGAGTCCGGTGTTGGGGTTTGTGGTGGAGGATGCGGTGGTGTCTCGGGTGGATGGTGGGTGGCGGGTGTTTGTGCGGGATCGTCCGGGTGAGGTTCGTATTGATCGGACGTATTTTTTGGTTGGTGATGATGGTGGGGTGTTTCCGGTGTCGTCGGGTGAGCCGCCGGCGGATGCGGTGGCCAGGTTATTGGGCCGGCGGTAGCTAGGCTCGTTGGCAGGAATTTCTCCCGGTGTGTTCTCGAATGCGATGCACCAACTTCCTTCCCCCAGGGTGTGAACGTCACTATCGCTCCGATTCGGGTGATCGAGAACGAGTGATCGGTTCTCGCCCGGTATGGGGCGCAGGTGGAGGTGACGATCGACCTCGATGCGCCGATGATGGGGAGAGGCCGGAGGAGGTAACAGTCGCCGGTAGAGCCTATTCGGCCGCGTCCGGTCGGCCATTACTAGGTGTTAAGCTCGGTAATACCTTCGACAATAGAAGTCGGCAAACCTATATTTGTCGTTACTATAATAAACGCGAAATCTTGTCCAGGATCGAAAGGGCGGATGCGAAATGACTGGAAGCGACTCGCTGACAATGTTGCTCGAACGTCTTGGTGCTCAAATAGGTCAAATCGTCGTGGACAGTTCGGGTGAACTCTCTGATGGTCCTTGGGACAGGTTCGTCTGGGTCGGACACTTCGATCCTGGCCATTCTCGTTGGACTGATATTGCCCTCTTTGAGGGACGGGTAATTGATGATCGGTTCGCGGATTTGTCGATGGTTGATACAAAGCGCGTGTTAAGGCTTGTTAAAGAGCTTCGCCATGATTACCCGGTTCCCTTCTGGTTGTTTGATGCGATGGTGGTGGTGGTGGATCGGGAGCCGGTGCGTGGTGTGGTGCATGTGTTGTGTGGTGATGTGGCTGCGGATTTTGAGGCGTCGATGGCGACGGCGGATGTGGTGCAGGATCGGGCGGTGGCGATGTTTGGGGATTTGGTGGAGCCGTCGGTGGTGTGTGGTCGGCCGATTGTGGTGGCTGATGGTGCGTCGGCGGTGGATCGGGTGGCGGCGTTTGTGGCGGTGAGTCCGGTGTTGGGGTTTGTGGTGGAGGATGCGGTGGTGTCTCGGGTGGATGGTGGGTGGCGGGTGTTTGTGCGGGATCGTCCGGGTGAGGTTCGGGTGGATCGGATGTATTTTTTGGTTGGTGATGATGGTGGGGTGTTTCCGGTGTCGTCGGGTGAGCCGCCGGCGGATGCGGTGGCCAGGTTGCTGGGTGGGCGGTAGCTGCTTGGGCTTGTTGATGTCGACTTATTGTTGGTCGGCTTGTGGGGGTTGGCGGAGATGGTGAAGGTGCTTGGTGAATTGTGGGCATGCGTGCTGTCCGGGGGAGGCGGAGAGCGCGTTGACCACTGCGTTCGGGGAGAACGGTTTGGAGGTGCCGGTGGGTGGCAAGGTGGTGATTGGTGAGGTGTTTGATCGGGTGGATCGGCCGGGTGCGGAGGTGGCGGCGCAGAGGTGGGCTGCGTGGGGGCAGGGTGTGCAGGAGGTGTTCGACACCGATCAGGGTGGGCATGTGTTCGGTTTCCGGTTTGTTTTGGCGCAGGGGTTGCGCAACATGTTCGCTCAGGATGGGCATTTCAATATGACGCCGTATCGGGTGATGGAGAATGAATGGGCTGATTTCGCCCGGTATGGGGCACGGGTGGAGGTGGAGATCGAATTACTCAGTCAAACTCTTGGCAATCGCCCCCACGCGGTCAAAGTTGAGGGAGTCGCATTTACGGCTAAGTCAAATAGAATACTAGAAAATGTTGATTTTCGGAGAAGTTTTAAGAATGATTCATCGCAGAACTATTCTCGCCGCTACTATCGGCGCGACATTCGGCAATTAGTCGCCGACTCTGAGGGAGACAAGTGATGCTAGAGATTGAGGACCTACTCAGTGTGGTGGGGGTCGAACTTGCGGATATCGTCGTGAAATCTACAGGGTATCTGTCGGAGGGGCCGTGGAGTAGGTATATGTCGATTAGCCATTTTAGTCTGGGAATGACTGCGGGCACCCAGGCTGCGTGGCTGGATGATGACCGGATTCGTCATCGCCGAGTCAGTATTTCGATGCGGGATTCTGTGCGTTTCGACGAAGCGGTGGAGAAGTTTAGGTTCGGTTTCCCGGTTCCTTTCTGGTTGTTTGATGCGTTGGTTGTGGTGGTGGATCGGGAGCCGGTGCGTGGTGTGGTGCATGTGTTGTGTGGTGATGTGGCTGCGGATTTTGAGGCGTCGATGGCGACAGCGCGTGAGGTGAAGGCACGGGCGATTGACATGTTCGGGGACTTGTCGGAGCCGTCGGTGGTGTGTGGTCGGCCGATTCTGGTGGCTGATGGCGCGTCGGCGGTGGACCGGGTCGCGGCGTTTGTGGCGGTGAATCCGGTGTCGGGGTTTGTGGTGGAGGATGCGGTGGTGTCTCGGGTGGATGGTGGGTGGCGGGTGTTTGTGCGGGATCGTCCGGGTGAGGTTCGTATTGATCGGACGTATTTCTTGGTTGGTGATGATGGTGGGGTGTTTCCGGTGTCGTCGGGTGAGCCGCCGGCGGATGCGGTGGCCAGGTTGTTGGGCCGGTGACGATTACGGAGTGACTCCCCGGGAGGGTGCTCCGCGTTCGTCGGACGGGTGCGCGCTGATCCGATCGGCGGCGCGGCCGTCACTCGGGTGGAAGGCCGAGACGGCCCGCGGTCTCCAGGATCGCGGTCTCCAGGCGAGCGTGGTGAGTATTCGCCACGTCGAGTACGGCGCTGACGTCGCGAGCGGTGAATCCGTCCAGCAGAGCCGCATGGTCGGCGTTCAGGAGCTCCTGGGTGGCCGAGCTCACGCTGCGCATGATCTGGAACGGCTCGGTCAGATTCCACGTCGACTCGAACATCGACAACAAACGTGGCATCGCGCACGGCGCGGTCAGACACATGTGGAACTGCCTCGACACGTCGTGAAACGACTTGCCGTCGCCCCACTTGGTGGCGGTCACCAGTTGCTCGTGGCAGCCACGTGCGGCTGCGATATCGGCCTCGGATACACGGTCGACGGCCTGGGCGAGCGCGGCCTGTTCGAGGACGCCGCGAACGAAGTAGATCTCTTTGAGTTCGTCGGTCGACAACGAACTCACCCGATATCCGGAATTGCGCTGGTGGACAACCAGTCCCTCTCCGACGAGAGTCTTGAGTGCCTCCCGCACCGGGATCGGACTCACACGAAAGGCGTCGGCGACCTCACCCGGGGGAATGACGGTGCCCGGCGGTGCGCCACCGGAGAGGATCAGTCGGCGCAACTCCTCCTCGATGTTCGCGTGCTCGTGATGTGATCGGACCTCGACGAGCTTCGCGACCAGGAGATTGGGCCGACGGCGGTTCACGACAGCCGGGCCTGATCCGACACCGAATCCGCGGCATCCCAGCCGAATTCGGCGGCGCGGGCCAGCCGGTGCGATTCGGCGTGGGCGGCCGCGGCCGAGGGATGACGCAAGACCCAATCGGCAACCGCATTGGTCAGTCGCTGCTGATTGTCGCGCTTGACGATCTCGTGGCCCTCGTCACCGAACATCAGCAACTCGGCCACCCGACCACGAGACCGCAATTCGTGCACGATCTGCTGCGATTCACTGACCGGAACGTTGGTGTCGTGGGCGCCGTGAATCACCAGCAACGGAGCGCACACCTCGTCGATCCGGTGGATCGGGGACAGGTCACGCAGCAGTTCGCGATCCGACTCCGGATGACCGTACTTGGTGTAGGCGGCCACCGCGATCCACGGCTCGGTGTTGCGGAAGAACGACTCGAGATCGCTCATACCGCAGATCGCGATGCCGGCCGCAAAGAGCTGGGGGTGAAAAGTCAAGCACGCCAATGTCAGATAGCCACCATAGGACCGCCCCGACACGTAGAGCGCGTCGGGATCGGCGATACCGGCATCGACGAGATACTCGGCGCAATCGGCCGCGTCGTCGATCCCCGCGTACCGGCCGTAGCGGTCGTCGGCGTGTGAGAACAGACGCCCGTACCCCGAGGATCCGCGCACGTTGGGAGCGAACACCCCGATGCCGGCGTCGACGAGCGGACCGAACAGGAAGTGATAGTCGGGCCGGGTCTGTGCCTCGGGACCACCGTGAAAATACAACAGGTACGGGGTCGGACGGTCGTCGGCGTCGGATGAGCGCTGTGCTGGACGAAACAGCCAGCCCGACAACGGCATCCCATCGCGCGCGGAGAAATCGTGCAGCTCGGGCCGCAGGGTGTGCGACGGGCCGGTGCCGGTCACCATGTCGTCGCGGACCGGGGTGACCTCCCGGCTCGCGGTGTTGATCAGATGCACCAGCGGCGAGCGCTGCGGACTCGACACCGTCACCGCGATGAGAGTGCCCGCCGCGCTGATCGACAACTCCGATGCCACGTCACCCGGCAGTGGAATCGGATCGTGCAGTGTCTGATCGGGAAGCGTCATGATCTGTAACTCGCTGTGCCCGTCGGTGTTCCACAACATCGCGACCGTTGATTGGTCGTGGGAGACCGCGAAGGCGTCGAGGCCGCAGCCCGCGCGCTGTGCCAGCACCCGGAAGCGGGTTCCGGTGCGGGCCACCTCCACACCGAGTAGGCGCGGATACTTGGCGTCGAAGTCGCTGCGCACCACGGCTTGTACCGAGTCGAGATCACGCTCGGCGTCACCGGGCGGCCCGACGAACACCAGCGACGGGTGGTCGAAGCCCTGGTCGAGAATGTACCCGTCGTCGGTCACCGAACCCGGATCGTTGGGCAACAGTGTGCTCATCTCGACCTCCGGCTCGTCCTCGCGGGCCCCGACCGCGAGCGCCGGACGCAGCGGACGCGCCGAACGTCGGACGTGACCATCGAGCGGACCGGCCGATCCCGTGCCGTCCTGGCGATCCCGGCGTCGCAGCAGCAGCATGTCGTGGTAACCGCGCGGGCCGACACGTAGCAGCGTGGCGCCCTTCCACGAGTCGATCAGTGCGCCACCGACACGCACGTCGAGGGTCTGGGTGGTGCCCGTGCTCGGATGAATCCGCAGCGAGTGCGCGGTGCCGTCGGTCGCCGTGGCGGTGATCAGGACCCAATCGGTATCCCAACCGACGAGGGTCACCGTACCGAAAGACCGCCCGGCGCCCGCGGTGTAGGGATTGCCGTCGGGACGGATGGCGGCGACCCGATGTGCGGTGTCGTCGTCGGGATCGGTCGTCACGACCCACACCTGGTGGTGCTCACCGCCGCCGGGCGCCAACTCCACCGCGAGCCACTGGCCGTCGCTGGAATGCACGAGCTTGCGCACCGGTCCGGTCGCCGGCACCCGCACCCACCGCAGTTCGCCGACCCCGTCGGGAGTCAGAACCCGCTGTGCCGCACGCGGATAACCGGTCCCGTCGTCGACGATGTAGGCGAATGCCGACCCGTCCGGCGAGACCGACGGACCGTACGTGTGCCACCCGTTCTCGTCGAAGCGCACCGAGAACGCGGGGGCGGGGACGCCGGCGGCGATGGAATCGGGTGTCGACGCCTGCGCGCCGGGCGGAACGGACGGCGTCACGGTGCGGTGAGACCTTCCATGGTCTGCAACCACATCTCGAGCATCGCGACCTGCCACAGCTCGTTGCCGTCGAGGCGAGTGCGAATCCCGTTGGGATCTGCGAACAGTCGGTCGAGCGCGGCCGGCCGGTACAGTCCGCGGTCGGTTGCTGAGCGCGTCTTGAGTACATCGGCGACGAGATCGAAGACCTCGCCCTCGAGGTGCCGGATACCCGGCACCGGGAAGTACCCCTTGGTGCGGTCGATGACGGCCGAGGGCAGCAACGCGCGACTGGCCTCCTTCAGTACGCCCTTACCGCCATGTGCCAGTTTGAGATCCGGCGGGCAGGTGGCGGCGAGCTCGACGAACTCGTGGTCGAGGAACGGCACGCGTGCTTCGAGTCCCCAGGCCATGGTCATCGTGTCGACCCGCTTGACCGGGTCGTCGACCAGCATGACCGTGGTATCGAGGCGCAGCGCTGCGTCGACCGAGGTATGCGCGCCCGGGGCCGACTGATGGGCCAGTGCGAACTCCCAACTGGGGTCGAAATCGCGCTCCTCCAACAGATAGTCGTCGGCGAGGATCGCGGCGATCTCCTCGTGCGACCGATCGAAGAAGACCTCACGGTAGGCCTTCGTCGTCTCCGGGCGCGCGATACCGGCCAGCGGCGGATACCAGGAGTAACCGCCGAGGATCTCGTCGGCACCCTGCCCGGACTGCACCACCTTGATGGACTTGCTCACCTCCTCGGAGAGCAGATAGAACGCGACGCAATCGTGGCTGACCATCGGCTCACTCATCGCGGCAATCGTGTCGCCGACGGCGGGCAGCAGCCGGTCGGTGCCGATGTGGATCTTGTGGTGATCGGTGCCGAAGGTATCGGCGATGAGGTCGGAGTAGGCGTACTCATCGCCCGATTCGCCTGCTGCGGAATCGAATCCGATGCTGAATGTGGCGAGGTCGGTCTGGCCCTGCTCGGCCAGCAGCGCCACCACCAGAGACGAGTCGATGCCCCCGGACAGCAACACCCCGACCGGGACGTCGGCGACCATCCGACGCCGCACCGAGGTGCGCAGGGAATCCATCAACTCGTGCTGCCAGCGCTTCTCGTCCCAGTCGGCCCGATCGGCATGCGGGGCGAACACCGGCTCCCAGTACCGGCGCTCGGTGCTGCGGCCATCGCGGGTGATCGTCCGGACGGTGGCCGGAGGCAGTTTGCGGATGCCGTTGTACATGGTGTGCGGCGCCGGAACCACCGCGTGAAAGCTGAAGTAGTGGTGCAGCGCGACCCGGTCGATGGAGGTGTCGACGTCCCCGGCCCGCAGCAGCGCCTGCAACGACGACGCGAACCGCAGCCGCCCGGGCGTTTCCGCCAGATACAACGGCTTGATGCCCAGACGATCGCGAGCCAGGGTCACCGTGCCCGAATCGGTGTCGACGACGGCGAACGCGAACATCCCGATCAGGCGGTCGACGCAGTCGGCGCCCCACGCGTGAAAGGCCTTGAGGATGACCTCGGAATCGGCGTGGGAGAAGAATCGGTAGCCCTTGCCCTCGAGTTCGTGGCGCAGCTCCTGATAGTTGTAGATGCAGCCGTTGAACACCAACGCCAGCCCCAACTCGGGATCGACCATCGGCTGACCGCCCCGCTCGGACAGGTCGATGATCTTCAGACGCCGATGCCCCAGCGCCACATTGCCTTTCATGTAGACCCCGGAGGCGTCCGGCCCCCGCCGGGTCATCGCGGCGGTCATCGCGTCGACGGAAGAGACGTCGGGCGCGGACCCGTCGAAGCGGATCTCGCCGCAGACTCCACACATGAAATAGCAACCTTTCGTCTCCATGTCGCGGCAGACGCGACGTCATCGTCCCAGCCTAGGAGTTTTGTCCCGGTGCGTCAGCGTGAGTCGTCGCCCGCGCGTGGCGTCACCCAGGTGGTGATGTCGGCGTGGACCACCTCGGTGCCGTGCGTGTCGAGGATGCGGACGGAGACGACGACGTCGGTTCCGGTACTGATCGCCTCGACGTCGATCGGTTCGGTCAGGGTCGCCTCCGCCGTCAGTCGCGTGGTGGCCTTGGCCAGGTATTGCGTCGACATGGCCTTGGGCAGCCAGCGATGCGACGGCGGCAGGCTGGCCTCCATCAGCATGCCCATCGCGGCCTCGGCGAGGTTGCAGGCCGCGATCGCGTGGAACGTGCCGATGTGGTTGTAAACGCCGAACCACTTGGGCGCGCTCACCTTGCAGTACCCGGGGCGCATCTCCTCGACGATGGGCAGCACGGTGCCGAAGTAGGGAACGCGCGCGACCATACCGAGAGAGAACAGGGCGTGGCCGAGAACGTTGTCGGGCAGGCGCCGGCGCAGGGCGTAGGTCGCGGTCATCGCCGATGGTCGAGCATCGTCGGTGTGCGAGGGCTTGGTCGTCATGGAACCGACCCTAACCGCCCACCGGTGCGGGGCGAGCGGCCGTGCTCGCCTGAGATCGCTGGCGATCGGCTGTGAGCACTGCGGCCTTGTCTGTGGCGGTCCTGACAGGACGCTTCGGGTGTATCGGGCTAAACGGTCAAACCGGCATGAACCGCACAGAAACCTCGCAGCGTGCGCGACGATTTCGGCCCGAAAACGGTTGTAGCGTAATGACTTAGACACGAAGCGAATGTTGCGCCGGGGAGTGGATCGGTTCTCCTGATCACACCGATGGCGACGTCGCCGTGGCTGTGGACGGCGGTCTTTCGCCCTCGTCGTCCGTCCGTAGATCCGAGAAAGGGAAACCCAGATGACAACAGCGACCGCCAAGCGTTCGGGCATCACCATCAAGCGCACCGTGGCCGGTGTCGTAGCCGCCGGTGCCATCATCACCGGCGTCGGAGCAGGGGCGGGTCTCGCCTCGGCGGCGCCGACGGCCCCCAGCCACCAGCAGACCCAGCAGCAACCGCAGCGTCAGCAGCAGCCCCAACCGCAGCGTCAGCAGCAGCCCCAGCGCCAGCAGCAGCCGCAGCGTCAGCAGCAGCCGCAGCGTCAGCAGTGGGCGCCGCGTCAGACCAGCCCGCGCGGGTTCTGGTTCTTCGGGTTCTGGATTCCGCTGCCCTGACCGATCGCAGGGGCGCTGTGGGGTTGCTGGGAGCAAAACGAACATTGGTGTGATTCGGCTGGCAATCAGCTGTTCGCGTTCGGATCAAAGCACCTAAAAGGCTCAGCCTCCCACAGTGAATCTGCAGGTCAGGTCCGATTTTCTGTCCCTGGGACGGCGTAGCGTCAGCATTGGCCGACGACGCCGTCGACTCCCGACCGACACGGTCGGGAGTTGTTGTTCGTCGCGGCTGTCGAGCCGGCGCCGTCCGACGCCGTCGACGATCATTGTCGTTCGAAGGGACATCTCATGAACACCGTCAGCAGTTCGGGGACCGACGCGCGGTCGGTGAAGTCGCGCTCAGTGCCCGCAAAGCGGATCGTGGCGGGCGTCATCGCCGCCGGGGCCATCGTCACCGGCATCGGCGCCGGTGCCGGCATCGCGTCGGCCGCCCCGCCGCCGCCGCAGGGAAACCACTACCAGCAGCCCAACCGGTGGCAGCCGCAACCGCAGCCGAACCGGTGGCAGCCGCAACCGCAGCAGTGGCACCCGCAGCCGCAGTGGCACCCGCAGCCGCGCTGGCAGCCGGGTCAGTACACCCCGAACGGGTTCTGGCTGTTCGGGTTCTGGATTCCCCTGCCCTGATACCGCATTCCTCCGACCACCGGGTCGGATCGTCGACGACGTCGGAGACCTCCACGGTCCCGGCGTCGTCGGCGTCTGCGGCACCCAATCGCCGCAATCCGTTGCACCGGGCGCGACGAGCCCCGATACTCGAATGACTTGACCGCATGGTCAACTCGAGTCCGGGGAGGGACGTTCATGAGGAGACCGACAGGACGGGCGCGACGCGGTGCGGTTGCGATCGTGGTGGCCGCGGTGCTGGCGACAGCCGGTGTTGGTGTCGTGCAAGCACATCCGTCGGATCGCGGCCCCGGCGTCGGGGCGCATTGGGTGGCCGGCTGGATGGCGGCGCCGAGTAATCGCGGCGACATCTCGCTGGAGAACCCGATTCCCTCGGCGCCTGCCGACCACACGTTGCGCGTGATGACGACGCCGCACCTGTCGGGATCGGTCGCACGGGTACGCCTGACGAACCGGTTCGGGGCCAAGCCGATCCGTATCGGCGGCGTCACCGTGTCACGCCGTGTCCGCGGTGCGCAGGTCGCGAGGATCGTGCCGGTGACCTTCGGCGGCCGCGACTCGGTGTCGATCGCACCGGGTGCCGACGTCGCCAGCGACCCGGTCGACGTCGACGTCACGGCGTGGCGGTCGCTGGCGGTGTCGGTGTTCCTCCCCGACGCGACCGTGCCCACCGTCCACTACGTCGGTAACGCCACGAGCTTCGCGACCGTCGCCGGCAGCGGCGACCACAGCCGCGACACCTCCGGCGCTGCGTTCACCGTCCCCACCGACCAGGTACCGCTCGTCAGCGGAATCGACGTTGCTGCACCGACTTCGGTGACCGGTGTCGTCGCCGTCGGAGACTCGATCACCGACGGATTCATGGCAGCCCAGTACCTGGGTCTCACCGAGGATCGGTCGATGATCGATACCAACGTGCGCTACCCGGACTTCTTGCAACGACGTCTCGATCGGGCGGGAATCGACCGGCCGGTCCTCAACGCGGGGATCAGTGGCAATCGCGTGACCCTGGGGCCGGCGATCTTCGCCTACGGTCCGTCGCTGATGGACCGGGCGGCGGACGACGTCATCGGGGTCCCGGGCGTCCGCGACGTCATCCTGCTCGAAGGCATCAACGATCTCGGGATTCCGCCGGGTACCGATGCGGCCACGGTGATCGACGGACTACGCAAGGTCATCCTGCGGCTTCATGCGGCAGGCCTTCGCGTCCACCTCGGAACCCTCCTGCCCGCGGCAACCTCGCTGTCCGACGGGTGGAGCACGCCGGCGGCCAATGGGCAACGGCTCGTGGTGAATGCGTGGATTCGCCGACAACACCTGTCCGACAGTGTCATCGACTTCGAGTCCGCGATGCGCGATCCGCATGATCCACACGGCTTGAACCCGCGGCTGAGTGGGCCGGACCTGCTGCACCCGAATGCCGCCGGCTACTCGACGAT
The DNA here is from genome assembly GCF_000241325.1 of Gordonia polyisoprenivorans NBRC 16320 = JCM 10675. Lineage (GTDB taxonomy): Bacteria > Actinomycetota > Actinomycetes > Mycobacteriales > Mycobacteriaceae > Gordonia > Gordonia polyisoprenivorans. Next base: position 135,898 of record NZ_BAEI01000006.1, read on the forward strand.
GGCCGCACAGGTCGATCTGGCCACGCTGGCGTCCTGATCGTGATGATCGAATGATCGATGTGTGAGACGGATGTGCATTCCGGACCTCCTCGCTTCGCCCGGTGGTGCCGTCGGCGACGGGCGTTGCCGTGATGGCCGACGATGCATGCGACTCCGTGGTCTGCGATGCGGGTGATCGACCCCGTCACCCGTCGCCACAGGGCAGCCCGGTGCCGTCGGTGCCGAAGCCCGCGATCAGGTGCGAGGGGATGTCGAGCACCGAGGCCAGCGACGCCGCGAACATCACGGCACCGACGATCACCAGCAGAATCGCGAGGGGCACCCATGCCGCACGCACCTGGATGCCACACACCGCCACCTTGAGGACGAGTGCGCCGCCGGCGAGCACGCCGAGCGCGGCCGCACAGGTGGCCGCCCATGAGATGGGACGCAGGTCCGGCAGCGCAGCGACCGGATGACACCTGATCGCGAGCATGTGCGCGTTCCAGTCGTTCTCGAGCTGCACACGATGAAACTGGCAGAGCATCGACCCCAGAACCCCGGCCGCAGCCAGGGCGACCATGGCCGGCCCCCACGGTGAGCCGGTCTGATCAGAGCGCATCATGGCTACGGTTCTAATGCCGCGGCCCCCGACGGCGGGTGACGCGTCGTTCGCGCAGCTGACGACGCGGTTGTTGCAGGTCGGGTGGCATCAGGGGCCGATTTGAATCCACCCCCCGCCCTGGTGCATACTTGTCGGGTTGCCTGGACGGCAGGTTGCGGGATTTTCCGCGGCTTCGCTCAGGTGAATGACTCCCAGGCCCGGAAATCGGGGACTGGGCGTGTAACGCGTGCCCCGGTCTCGGTTCACGGACTCGACACGCCCGACCGCGGGTGCCGGAGCAAATCGGTTCGTCTGATGGGCGAGCCAACGTACAACGACAGATGAACAGCGTCGATCCCGACTCTCACGCGGTGATCTATGTGCCCGCCGGCGGCTAGTGCCGGCCCAGGTGCGCGGTGTTCGTCTGTCGAGAACAACTGACGGAAGAGGACACAGCGTGGCGGGACAGAAGATCCGCATCAGGCTCAAGGCCTATGACCACGAGGCGATCGACGCTTCGGCGCGCAAGATCGTGGAAACCGTGACCCGTACCGGGGCACGCGTGGTCGGCCCGGTGCCGTTGCCCACCGAGAAGAACGTGTACTGCGTCATCCGTTCGCCGCACAAGTACAAGGACAGCCGCGAACACTTCGAGATGCGTACCCACAAGCGACTCATCGACATCCTCGACCCGACGCCGAAGACGGTCGACGCGCTCATGCGCATCGACCTGCCGGCCAGCGTCGACGTCAACATCCAGTAGGGCGGGGGCGAAGAATCATGAGCAACCAGAGTTCAACCAAGGGCATCCTGGGCACCAAGCTCGGCATGACCCAGGTATTCGACGAGAACAACCGCGTCGTCCCGGTCACCGTCATCGCGGCGGGCCCGAACGTCGTGACCCAGCTGCGCACCGCGGAGCGCGACGGCTACACCGCCGTGCAGGTCGCCTACGGCGCCATCGATCCGCGCAAGGTCACCAAGCCGGTCGCCGGTCAGTTCAGCAAGGCCGGGGTCACCCCGCGCCGGCACCTGGCCGAGATCCGCGTGGCCGATGTCAGCGAGCTCGAGGTCGGTCAGGAATTGACCGCCGAGATCTTCGCCGACGGTGCGCTGGTGGACGTCACCGGCACCTCCAAGGGCAAGGGCTTCGCCGGTCCGATGAAGCGTCACGGCTTCTCCGGTCTGGGCGCCAGCCACGGTGCGCACCGCGTGCACCGCGCGCCGGGTTCCATCGGTGGCTGCGCCACCCCGGGCCGCGTGTTCAAGGGCATGCGGATGGCCGGACGTATGGGTAACGACAAGGTGACCACGCAGAACCTCACCGTCCACAAGGTGGACGCCGAGGCCGGCCTGCTGCTGATCAAGGGAGCGATCCCGGGTCGTCGGGGCGGCATCGTGGTGGTTCGCGACGCAGTGAAGGGTGGTGCTGACAAGTGAGCGCCGAAACCACAGTCAAATTGACGCTGGACGTCCGCAACGCCGACGGCACGACCAACGGCACCGTTGATCTGCCCGCCGAACTGTTCGACGCGCCTGCCAACATCGCGCTGATGCACCAGGTCGTGGTGGCCCAGCAGGCCGCCGCGCGCCAGGGCACGCACGCCACCAAGACCCGCGGCGAGGTTCGCGGCGGTGGCGCCAAGCCGTACCGGCAGAAGGGCACCGGTCGCGCCCGTCAGGGTTCGACCCGCGCACCGCAGTTCGCCGGTGGTGGCACCGTGCACGGTCCGCAGCCGCGTGACTACAGCCAGCGCACCCCGAAGAAGATGAAGGCGGCCGCCCTGCGCGGCGCGCTGAGCGATCGGGCTCGCAACGAGCGCATCCATGTGATCACCGAGCTGGTTCCCGGTCAGGTCCCCTCGACCAAGACCGCGCGTCAGTTCCTCGAGAGCCTGAGCGATCGTCGCAAGTTCCTGGTGGTGCTGGGCCGTGAGGACCTCACCGCATGGAAGAGCGTCGCGAACCTGCAGAACGTGCTGCCGATCTCGGCCGATCAGCTCAACACCTACGACGTCCTCGACGCCGATGAGGTGGTGTTCAGCGTGGAGACGCTCAACGCGTACATCGCTGCCAACGGATCCAAGACCGACCAGAAGGAGGCGTGAGCATGGCTATCCAGGCCAACCCGCGCGACATCATCCTGGCGCCGGTGATCTCGGAGAAGTCCTACGGGCTCATGGAGGAGAACGTGTACACCTTCCTGGTGCACCCGGACTCCAACAAGACGCAGATCAAGATCGCCGTCGAGCAGATCTTCGACGTGACCGTCGACAGCGTCAACACCGCGAACCGGCAGGGCAAGCGCAAGCGGACCCGCTTCGGCTACGGCCAGCGCCGCTCCACCAAGCGCGCGTTCGTGACGCTGACCGCCGACAGCAAGCCCATCGAGATCTTCGGAGGCTCGGTCAGCTGACCGGGACTCTTGGAATAGAGGGACTTTCACATGGCTATTCGTAAATACAAGCCGACGACACCCGGTCGTCGCGGGTCGTCCGGCTCGGATTTCGCCGAGATCACCCGTGACCATCCGGAGAAGTCGTTGGTCCGCCCGCTCCACGGACGCGGCGGTCGTAACGCGCACGGTCGCATCACCACTCGTCACAAGGGTGGCGGTCACAAGCGTGCCTACCGTCTGATCGACTTCCGTCGTAACGACAAGGACGGCGTCAACGCCAAGGTCGCACACATCGAGTACGACCCGAACCGCACCGCGCGGATTGCGTTGCTGCACTACGTCGACGGCGAGAAGCGCTACATCATCGCGCCCAAGAACCTCAAGCAGGGCGACGTGGTGGAAAGCGGTCCGACCGCCGACATCAAGCCCGGCAACAATCTGCCGTTGCGCAACATCCCGACCGGTACCCAGGTGCACGCCGTCGAGCTGCGCCCGGGTGGCGGCGCGAAGATGGCCCGCTCGGCCGGTGCGTCGATCCAGCTGCTCGGCAAGGAGGGCGCTTACGCGACCCTGCGTATGCCGTCCGGTGAGATCCGTCGCGTCGACGTGCGCTGCCGCGCCACCGTCGGCGAGGTCGGCAACGCCGAGCAGAGCAACATCAACTGGGGCAAGGCCGGCCGCATGCGGTGGAAGGGCAAGCGCCCGACCGTCCGTGGTGTGGTCATGAACCCGGTCGACCACCCGCACGGTGGTGGCGAGGGCAAGACCTCCGGTGGTCGTCACCCGGTCAGCCCGTGGGGTCAGCCGGAAGGCCGCACCCGCAAGAACAAGGCGAGCGACAAGCTCATCGTCCGTCGCCGTCGTACCGGCAAGAACAAGCGATAAGCACAGGAGGGAGTTAGAGAATGCCACGCAGCCTCAAGAAGGGCCCGTTCGTCGACGACCACCTGCTTGCCAAGGTCGACGCACAGAACGAGAAGGGCACCAAGCAGGTCATCAAGACCTGGTCGCGCCGTTCGACCATCATCCCCGACTTCATCGGACACACCTTCGCCGTCCACGACGGTCGCAAGCATGTCCCGGTGTTCGTCTCGGACAACATGGTCGGGCACAAGTTGGGCGAGTTCGCCCCCACCCGTACCTTCAAGGGTCACATCAAGGATGACCGGAAAGCGAAGCGCCGGTAATGACTACGCAGACCGATAATCCCACCGCGAAGGCCACGGCCAAGTTCGTGCGCGTGACGCCGATGAAGGCGCGTCGCGTGCTCGACCTGATCCGCGGCAAGAACGTCGACGAGGCCCTCGACATCCTGCGGTTCGCGCCGCAGTCGGCGTCGGAGCCCGTGTACAAGGTGCTCGCCAGCGCGGTCGCCAACGCCGAGAACAACCAGGACCTCGATCGCCGGAGCCTGGTCGTCGCCACGGCTTACGCCGACGAGGGCCCGACCATGAAGCGGTTCCAGCCGCGTGCGCAGGGCCGCGCGTTCCGTATCCGCAAGCGCACCAGCCACATCACCGTGGTCGTGGAGAGCCTGCCGGAGAAGGCCGCCGCCGGCGGTCGCGGTCGTTCGCGTCAGCCGAAGAAGAAGGGAGCCTAGTAGTGGGCCAGAAAATCAACCCGCACGGCTTCCGTCTGGGCATCACCACCGACTGGAACAGCCGGTGGTACGCCGACAAGCAGTACGCGGAGTACGTGAAAGAGGATGTCGCCATCCGCAAGCTCCTCTCGCAGGGGCTCGAGCGCGCCGGCATCGCCAAGGTGGAGATCGAGCGCACCCGTGACCGGGTTCGCGTCGACATCCACACCGCCCGCCCGGGCATCGTCATCGGTCGCCGCGGCGCCGAGGCCGATCGCATCCGCGGCGAGCTGGAGAAGCTGACCGGCAAGCAGGTCCAGCTGAACATCCTCGAGGTCAAGAACCCTGAGTCCGAGGCCCAGCTGGTGGCCCAGGGTGTCGCCGAGCAGCTGAGCAACCGTGTGGCGTTCCGTCGCGCGATGCGCAAGGCCATCCAGTCGGCGATGCGTCAGCCCAACGTCAAGGGCATCCGGGTGCAGTGCTCGGGTCGCCTGGGCGGCGCGGAGATGAGCCGCAGCGAGTTCTACCGCGAAGGCCGTGTGCCCCTGCACACCCTGCGCGCCGACATCGACTACGGCTTGCACGAGGCCAAGACCACCTTCGGCCGGATCGGCGTGAAGGTGTGGATCTATAAGGGCGACATCGTCGGTGGCAAGCGTGAGCTGTCCGCAGCCGCGCCGGCCGCCGAGGACCGTCGTCCGCGTCGGCCGAGCCGTCCCCGCCGCAGCGGTGCCTCGGGCACCACGGCCACGAGCACCGACGCCGGTCGCGCTGCCGAGGCCCCCGCTGAGGCGACGGCAGCAGCCGGTGCAGAGAAGCAGGAGGGCTAGGCAATGTTGATCCCACGGCGGGTCAAGCACCGCAAGCAGCATCACCCGAGCCTGAAGGGTCAGGCGTCGGGCGGTACCAAGGTGACGTTCGGTGATTTCGGCATCCAGGCTCTGGAAGGCGCCTACATCACCAACCGTCAGATCGAGTCCGCTCGTATCGCCATCAACCGGCACATCAAGCGTGGCGGCAAGGTCTGGATCAACATCTTCCCGGACCGTCCGCTCACCAAGAAGCCGGCCGAAACCCGCATGGGTTCGGGTAAGGGTTCTCCCGAGTGGTGGGTGGCTCCGGTCAAGCCGGGTCGCGTGCTGTTCGAGATGACCTACCCGAACGAGGAGATCGCTCGCGAGGCCCTGCGCCGCGCGCAGCACAAGCTCCCGATCAAGACCCGAATCGTGACCAGAGAGGAGCAGTTCTGATGGGACTCGGAGTTGCCGCAGCCGAGCTGCGTGACCTCAGTGACACCGATCTGGTCGACCGCTTGAAAGAGTCGAAGGAAGAGCTCTTCAACCTTCGGTTCCAGATGGCCACCGGTCAGCTCGACAACAACCGGCGTCTGCGGACGGTGCGTCGCGAGATCGCGCGCATCTACACCGTGATGCGGGAGCGCGAGCTCGGTCTGGCGTCGGGACCGGATGGTGATGACGCATGAGTGAGGACCAGAAGGTGACCGAAACGCAAGAAGCATCGGCGACCGCCGAGCGTAACCGCCGCAAGGAGCGGATCGGCTACGTCGTCAGCGACAAGATGCAGAAGACCATCGTGGTCGAGCTGGAAGACCGTAAGCGTCACGCGCTGTACGGCAAGATCATCCGGACCACGAGCAAGGTCAAGGCCCACGACGAGAACGGCGATGCCGGCGTCGGCGACCGTGTGCGGATCATGGAGACCCGCCCGCTGTCGGCGACCAAGCACTGGCGACTCGTCGAGGTGCTGGAGAAGGCCAAGTAAGGCGTTCTCCCAACAGGATTGACGCGAAGCGGCCCGTTCCCTCAGGGGAGCGGGCCGCTTCGTCGTCTTCGTATTCGCAAGTGCTATCGGCGCTGGGGAAAGTACTGAAGTACGGGGCCGCGACGGATCGCGGTGCGGATGGCCCGTTCGAGTCCGGGATCGTCGATGCTCCCGGCGCGAAGCTCGTCGAGTACCTGTCGGAGGTGGAATCGTTCGCCCGAAGCGGCGTGGATGCGCCTCACGTGATCGGCGCGAGGTCGGTCCGGCAGAGTCGTGCAATTCCCGCCGGCCACGAGCAACTCGAGCATGGTGCGCAGACATTTCGAGCAACGACCACAGTTGAACCGTCCGTCGCGGTTCTCCCAGCACACGCGGAGATTCTTCATTGCGGTGGCCGACTGGCTGATCCTCCTGACCTTCTCGAGTCTGGTGACGTCGATGGAGTCGTGCTCGAGTGTCACCGCAGAACTCGACCACAGAGGGTCGAGTTCGGGATGCGAGCCCCACCGGTGGATACAGCCGGTGGAGTACGACGACGGGACGATGACCGTGCCGAGCACCGGCGAGAGCGCGGTGGCCACATGGGCGAGGGCGGGCCCGTGGAATATCCACCCCCACGGCACCCGGGCGACGTCACCGAACGCGCTCCGCAGGGTGGTGCGCACCTCTATGAGAGGTTTGCCGAGTTCGGCTGCCGCTGATCGCGCCGAATCCAGCGCCAGCGTTGCCAACTCCTCGTCGTCCATGATGTCGAAGCCCAAGACGAAGACGAGGTGGGTGAGTCGGTCCAGGTGGGTGAGGGCGGAATAGAAGCTGTCGACACCTCCGCTGAAAAAGCACCCGACGCCATCCGCGCGGGGCGTGGTCGGCCCGTGGCGGACGTGAATGTCGGCAGGTGCGAGGTGCCGTGGATACCACTCGGCGAGTACTCGCTGGGCTCTGCCCGCGTTCTCAAGGGCCACAGGATCGACCGCACCCTCGATGGTGAGATCGGCGGACAGCCACATCGCCGTCGGAATAGTCGGCGCCAGCCACGGCGTCGCCGAGCTGTCCAACGGGTGCGAGGACTCGGTGGCGACGGCCATCGTTGTGCCGTCGGGAGCCTGGATCGTTGCGGAGATGCGTTCTGCGGACGACGCCTCGGCACGGACCACAAGTTGAGGTTTGGCGCGGGTACCCCAGAGACGTCTCGCGACCCGAGTCACAACGTGGAAGCCATCGATTTGGCGACGTCATAGCCTTCGTGGAAGTCGCGGGCAAGGGCAACGTGAGCGAAGGTGGCCAGGTAATCGCGGAACGCCGCCGACAACTTGCTGTTGGCGTTGTCCACCATGACGACCGGCTTCTCGAGCAGAACACCGAGGACTGCACCGTGGAGTCGGTCGGTGAGGACGACACGACCGCGTGAGAGGGCATCGACTGCCGAGTGCACGATCAGTTCGGACTGGCGGTCGAAGGCTCGTTTGGCCCATCGGTGGATCCGACGCCGGAACACCGGAACCATACTCAGACTCACTATCGCAAGCGACTGCGGCCACCATTTGAGGTCGTATCCGAACCACTCCATACGCCAGTCATGGGTGAACGCCTCATCGATCAAGCTCTGCGGGATGTCGTCGACGGAGAACGCCGACTCGTCGTCAGTCCGTTTGAGGAAGACAACGTCGTGGTCGGGTTCGCGGGCGGGGTCGATGCGCCCGGTTCCGAGGGCGGTATCCGGGCAATAGCGGACCTGGTTCGCTGGAAAAAGTTCGGTGACTCGCTGTAGAGCGCTGCGATCGCGAATCAGCAAGGTGAGGTCGGGATGTTCGCCGTACACCTGCTGGGTGTGGGTCAAAGCGCTCTGATCGGTGTATTCGAACGTTTGCGGCAGACAGATGATCGGGCGATCACGATTCTCGCCGATCACCCGTTCCCGAAATGGCTGATAAATGGGGTACCTGTCACCGAAGTTGCCTCCACCATGAAGAAGGATCGGGCCCGTGGAGACGGCGGAAGCGAAAGCGCCTTTGTCGTAGGTGTTGAACGTTGCCGTGTAGGCGATCTCGCACCCCAGCCGCTGGAGATAGGCGAGTTCGCCTCGATAGATGAGGACGTCTCCGGCGTTGGCGTGGTTGGGGAAATCGAGGAGGGCGACCGTGCTGCCAGCTGGAATCACCGTCCGGAGGATGTCGAGAGTTTCGGCCTGGATCGAAGAGATCGCGGACATGTCGGAAATCATAGCTTGGCGCGCAACGGGTGATTCGCGAAGTTGTGAAAGTGGATTCGAAGCGGACGGTGTCGTCGTGCTCTTGGAGTTCGACCTGATCACGGACTGCTGGGGGCGAGGGCCGCGATGAGGACACCGATATTCCACACGAGGCCGAGACCGGCCACGACGAGTCCGGCGATGGCCAGGCCGCGATTGTGCTGTGCAGGCGGCACGTCGGCGCGCGCCTTGGCGATCTTGAGGCTGGAGAGTCCGAAAAACACCGCCAGAGCAGCCGCGGCGAATCCGACGACGACCAAGCAGACGCCCGGGAACGACAGCACCGCGCAGATCATCGACCACAGGGCGTAACTCTTGGCTCTGGGGTCAGGTGGCGACGGGTATCCCGATAGTTGCCGATGTTGGTTCTGTGGACCGCCGTGTGCCTGATATGACACGACCGGATTCGAGCGTTGCGCAGTTCCGTGCGTCGTGTACGGCGGCGGTGTCACGCCTGGCGAGATCGGGGGGAGTGAGGTCTGACCGGGTTGGGGCGCGCCACCTGAGGACGGACCGGGTTTCCCCAGTTCGACGGCAGGTTGTGGATACGAGGCCGGAGCACTCTGCGTGCGCTGATGACCGACGGTCGAGGGATCGGGCGGAGGTGCGACGGTGGGTGCGGCCGGATGTGCTGCGAGTGCTGCGGTGAGTTCGGTCGCGAATTCCGTGCAGGTCCGATACCGGTGGTTCGGATCCTTCTCGAGCGCACGGTGAAGGACCTGGTCGACGCGCGGAGACAGATCGCGTCGGCGGGTGGTGATCGCCGGTGGGATCTCGGTCAAGTGCTGACGGATCAATGCCGCCGCATTCGTGTTCGCGAAAGGTGTTGAGCCACTGAGTAGCTGGTAAGCGGTGCAGGCGAGTGAGTACTGGTCGGCGCGCCCGTCGAGCTTCTCGGCGGCAAGCTGCTCGGGTGAGGAGTAGGCGAACGACCCGACTGTGAGGTTCGTGGCGGTCAGGCGGGTGTCGTCGAGGATGGGGCGCGCAATGCCGAAGTCGGCGAGCAGGACGCGGCAGTTTCCGGACGGGCCGGCGGCGTCGGTGAGCAGGATGTTGGCGGGCTTGACGTCGCGGTGTAGCAGGTTCTGGGAGTGAGCGTGGTCGAGAGCGTCGGCGACCGCGGAGACGATGTGCACGACCTCGTCGGCCCGCAGACCACCCGGATGCGACGACAAGAGCGCGGCGGCATCGAGGCCTTCGACGTATCGCATGGTGATCCAGAGCTGACCGTCGTGCTCGCCGCGGTCGTAGACGTCGACGACGTTCGGATGGTCGAGGCGTACCGCGAGATCGGCTTCGCGGGTGAACCGACGTCGGAAGGCCTCGTCCGACGAGAGATTCGCCGGCAACACCTTGAGCGCGTCGAGGCGTGGCAGGCGCGGGTGTTGGGCCAGGTACACCTCGCCCATGCCGCCGGCGCCCAGTACCCGGACGATCCGATATCCCGCGAATTCTTGACCAACCATCAACGCCACGCCGTCAGTCTAGGGTGCGAGTCCGACATGTCCGATGGTCGCCGGCAGGGTCCGGATGCGACTCGGCCCGCCCGACGCAGAGCGTCGGACGGGCCGGTGATCGGTTGCGGTGCCACGCCCGGAGAGGTGGCCGGCGGGTCTGCCCAACCGTCGCGGTGAGCGGTCGTCCACCCCCGCTCACAGGTTCAAGAGTAGGGGACTGCCGCGGGGACCGACAGGGACTTAGGGCCCCACATCGGTGAAAAGTTGATCAATTGATCTGACCTTGGAGCCAGTTGATCGTCTCCTCGCGCACCGGCCGGGTGTCGCCGTCGAACTCGTGGTGCTTCTTGAGGAACGCCGCGACCAGCGGGCACACGCCGACGATGACCTTGCCCTGCGCCCGCGTGTCATTGAGGGCCTGCTCGATCAGGATGGTGGCCAGGCCGCGTCCACCGAACTTCTCGTCCACCTCGGTGTGGAAGAAGATGCGTTCGGTCGCTCCATCGTGGTCGCGTTCGCGGTAGGCGGTGAAGCCGGCGATCTGTTCATCGACGCTGATCTGGTACCGCTGCGTGTCGGCAACCTGGGAGACGTCTGCTTCTGTGCCGGTTTTGTCGAGGGTCATGTGATCGAGGGTAGCGATGGGGTGGGAATGTCGAGCCGACAATGCAGTCGGTCGTGATCCGACGGTCGTCGCGCCGAACGCGGTGCGGGTACTCCGCTCACGCCGGGAGCGGGGTGAGGTATCGATGTGGTCGCCACGTGCGGGTGGTCGGGTCCCAGGGTCGGAGGATCAGCCAGAAGTAGGTGAACATCGCGAACTTGACGACGG
>NZ_BAEI01000005.1 GCF_000241325.1 Gordonia polyisoprenivorans NBRC 16320 = JCM 10675
CTAGACCGAACCAGCCTGCTAACCGTATCCACGCACACTGCGCAATGCGGCGCTCTCGATATCTGAGTCGATGTGGCACAGGAAATCGGCCAGCCTGGCGGGTACGAGTCACGGCCAAGAGTCAGACAAGAACAAGACTATCGACTGCGTCCGCGGGTCTGCGTGCGCGTAGGTGTTTGGACGTGTGGCCGCTCCCTGGAGGGTGCGGTCCCGCGTCCGCGCCCGGGTATGGCACCCGCGCCGCTTGCCGCGGTAAGCGGTGCTGACGCAGCGGTCTCGAGGGCCCGATCGTCGCGAGCGGCGTCGCGGGAACGGTCGGACTCAGCGTTGGCCGCGAGATCTCGTTGGTCGCTGGCGGTGTGGTGGTGGTCGGCGGCTTCGCCGAGTTCGTCGGCGACCGTCTGGTCACGATGAGTGTCGATCGCGTCGGCCATGTCGTCGGTGGTGGTGAACGGTCCGTGCACGACGGCCAGATCGGCGTCGTCGACGCGGTCGGCGGTGTCGGTGTGTTCGTGGGCGAGTTCGGTTTCGGTGTCGGCACGGTGGGTGTGGTCGAGCCACTGTTCGTCGACGTCGGGGACGCTTGGGGTGACGGCGAGGATGCCGGGGTATTTCTGGGCGATCGCGGTGTCGAAGTCGGTGTCGATTTCGCCGAGGAGTCGGGACGCGCGGGCTCGGTCGGTGGGGGAGTCGGTGGCGGTGGCGAGCCATTCGGCGGCGGCTTCGCGGCGGGCTTGGTCTTCGTCGACGAGGTCGGCAAACTGCTTTTCCGCAGTGCCCCGGCGTTTGTCGTCGAAGATGCGGGCGGGGACACGGCCATCGAGGAGGTCCCGAAGTGGTGTGGCGGGTGTGTCGGCCCGTTCGTTGTCGAGGCCGGCGGTGGTCTCGGCCGCGGTGCTGGTGGTCGAGCGGGTGGTGCGGTCGCTGTCGGCCTGCTCGGTGGTGAGTTGGCGTTCGCGGTCGTCGGCGATGTCGCGGGCGGCGGCCGCCAGGTCGGTGAGGCTGCCGTGATGAGGGTTTTCGGCGAGCCAATCATGGAGGTGGCGGGCGGTGTCGGTGCTGCCGGCGACGACGGCGACGGTGCGCTCGTCGAGGGTGGCTTGCACGACGTGGGTGCCATCAGACAAGGGCGCGCCGGTGCGAACGAGTCCGGTGTCCCGGTCGGCGTGCAGGTAGAGGTCGCCGTCGGCGACCCGTTGGTTCCATTCGGCGGCTTTGGCCGGGGTGAGCCGGTCGATGGCGGCGGCGTCGGCGGCGAGCTGGATGCGGGCGGCCTCGTTGGTGGGGCTCCACGCGGCGCGGCCGTTGCGTTCGCGCGCTTGGCGCAGCGCTGCACTCATGGTGCGCGCGGCCATCGCGTAGGCGAGCAGGTGTTCGCGGCCGAGGCTCATAGGGGTGCTTCACGCAGCCGGGCGAGTTCGTCGGCGACAGTGGGTTCGTTGCTGCTCATCGGTGGGGTCCCTTCCGTGGGGTGTCAGGCGGCGTGTCAGCGCGAGTCGGTCCTCCCACTCCCGCATCACCGCGCGGACCGCCGGGAAATCGTTGCGCGGGTGGAACCGTCGGCCGGTGTCCTGGCGCACCATCACCGCCGCGAGGTGGATGTGGTCGTTGCGGGTGTCGGCCGCCGCGCTCGGGTCGCCCGACAAGCCGTGGTGCACCGCAATCTACCGACATGCACCGGGGTCACCGGCCGGCGCGATCCCGGTGCGTTCCATCACGTCCCGCGCAATCGCCGCCCACGTATCCATCGACAACGCACCGTCGCCGGCGGGCAGGGAGATCGGGGCGTGCCACACCGGACCGTGCTTGGTGAAGAACGCTTCGCCTTCCTCAGGTTGCTTGCGCGGCAAGCCGATCACGTCAGCGGGCTCGCCGATGTGACGGACCAACGCCGACAGCTCGGCCTGGTCGAAGTCGAACTGGGCGTCACCTACTCGGCTCGGGTTGCAGAGCGCCCGGGTCGTTCTGCCAGGCGGCGATCACAGTCGGGTTCGTGTGCGAATTTTGTCGGCCCGGGCCCGTCAGGTGGTCGACCAACGTGCGCGAGTCGCGCCCGCGAATCACCTTGGCGATCACCGCAACCTCCGCAACAGCCGCATCAACTCGTCATCGACGCGCGTGTTGGTGCGCCGCACGAAATCCAGCCCCGACTCGAGGCGCTCTAGCTGTCCGTGGCAATCGCAGACCGAGGCGTGGCGAACTCAGGTGGGAGCTCGCTGAGGACCGAAAGCCGTCCGGTGAGACGAATGCGAATGTGCGTCTCATCACGTTCGAGGCCTCCGAGTATGGGCAAAGCCGACAAGAAATCGCCCTGAACTGGTCATTTGCAGCGAATCGGCAAGCCGACCGCGATTGCGCCTCAGATTACTCTCAGGTAAGTTCGCGCCACCGCTTTGGCGGCGGGTCACACCCGCGGCGATGCGGGGATTCGGTGAGCGAGAAGGGGTGGGCCCGCATGCGGTCACGTGCCGGGGTGTCGAGAAGTGCCAGTAGGGGAAGAGTAGGCGGAATCGTCGGTCTCGTGGTCCTCGTGCTCGTGGTGTGGTTCCAGATCCCGGGTGTTGCCGCGGCCGACGAGCCGCCGACCTACTCGGGTGCGGTGCCGCTGACCCCGCCGGGACTCGGGACGATCTTCGGTGGCTATGTGCTCGGCACCTTCCGCGACGGACGCCTCGCGACCGGGCAAGAAGACTTCGAAGGTCTGGCCGCCAATGATCCCTTCTATGTCGAGCCGTCGACCTCGCAGGACGTCAAGCCCGGAACCCTGTTGAAGGCCAAGCGTTTCGACGTGTTGTTCGCCGGGGTCAAGCCCGCGCACGTGGCCGCCTACAAGATCATGTATGTCACCGAGAACGTTCGGGGACGCAAGGTGATCTCGACCGGCGTCGTCATGATCCCCGAGGACGGCAAGCCCAACGGTTCGCGTTCGGTGGTCGCCTACCAGGAGGCCAACGATTCGGTCGGTGCGAAATGCCATCCGTCGACCCAGTGGAGCGGTGGCGCGCTCGGCGAGGCGTCGGCGTGGTCGGCGCTCGGGCCGCTGGCACTGATGTTTCAGCGCGGACTCGCCGTGGTGATCTCCGATATCGGCAACGACGCCGATCCGTCACCGCACGGCGTCTTCGCCGGAAAGTTCGCAGGCCACGCGTTACTCGACGGTGTCCGTGCGGCATATCGGGTCGGCCCGGCCGCGCTGAATCCGCGCAATCCGGTGGGGATCTTCGGCGTCGCCGGGGGCGGGGTCGGCGCCGGATTCGCCGCCGAGAACGTCGCGCGCTACGCACCCGAGATCAATCTCAAGGCAACGATGCTCGAGGGTATGGCGGTCGAACAGAAGAACTTCATCAGATTCGCCGACGGTCGGCTCGGGACCGGATTCGTCTTCGCCACGCTGCTCGGACTGGAGGCTCAGTACCCCGAGATGGCGTTGGACGCGAAACTGAACCCGGCCGGCCGCGCACTCGCCGATGCCTACCGGAAGTCGTGTCAGATGGCGTATTTCGGTATGCCGCCGCTGGTCCCGCTGAAGACCCTGTTCACCAGCGGGCAAGCCCCGGCCGACATCCCCGAGTTCGCGCATGTCTACCGCGACAACACCCTTGGCCGCGGAGATCGCCCGCGCGGCAAGGTGCTGGTCTCGGCATGTAACGCCGACAACTCGTTCATGTCCCTGATCCCCGCCGCCGACTCCAAGAACCTGGTGACCCGCTATGCGCGGCAGGGCGCCGACGCCCAGTACTACGGAATGAACTGCGGCATGGACGTTTTCGTCACCAACATCTACAAGTGGGGTACCGAGCTGTTCGGCATGCACACCGTCGACTGGCTGGCCACGGAAGTGAACTCATGAACGCCGAACCCACGAACGCCGAACCCACGGAGATCGACTGCATGCAAAGGGTCGGGCACCCGAAGGGGGCTGGATTCCCGCTGCGTCGGCTGATCCTGCTCCTGGCACTGGCCTGCGCGCTGGTCGGGTCCGCGGTGGTGGCCGGACCTGCCCGCGCCGCCGACCTCGACCCGTATCTCGATCTGCCACTGACCAATCGGTACGCCGACCACTACGGCGGAGGTGTCAACCGCGCGCTGCCCACCGATCTCGGCAGGCTCTCCGAGTTGGTCACCGAGGCCCGTGCGTCCGGTCTCGATGCCCACCGCTATGCGGCTCTGCTGTTCCAGTATCGCTTGGTGCAGGCGACCACTGAGGCCGGAATCGACTTGACCGGTTGGGATCCCGCCAAGGGATTCGCGGCCACTCGCGCCGACATGATCAAGTCCTATCGCTACTACGAGAACTTCCAGATCGCCCATCGGAACCTGCAATGGGCCGGTATGGCCGGACTGGTCGGTGCCGACTTCGGCGGCGGTATCGCCGATGTCGTGCTCGCCGGTGACATCTATGCGATCCGTGGACTGCAACCGCTCGCCGCGCGGATCATCGAGACGGCGACCTCGGTCGCCGGCCCGGGGTTGATCGGTGTGTTCCCCAAGGGTTTACAGACCTTGGCCTATCACGCCGACAAGATCACCCCCGCCGACCTGACCTGGTTCGCCGAGCGGGTGCTGGTGATGCAGAAGGCCATTTTCACCGACCTCATGCCCCAGCACGTCGCCTTCGTCCGCGACGGACTGCGTGGCATCGACGAATTCCGCCGAGCCGGGATCATCGACGACGCCGTCGCCACCGCGTGGCAGGGCATCGCCTCCGGGGATCCCGACCGGGTGGCCGCGGGCAATGCGACCCTGCTGCATCGTGAGCAGTTCGACGTCGTCGGTTGGCAATTCGACGACGTACGCAACTACCGCAAGGCCGACGGGGTCGGCGCTGCACTGACCTACGCGATGACCCTGGTCGGGTCTCCGTCGGTGGCCGGCGTACCCGCGCTGCGCGACTTCATTCCGTTCGTCCACACCACCCGCCTCGCCAACGGGACGACGCTGATCATCACGACACCGATCGCGAACTGGGACTGGTCGGTGTTCGATCAACGCTGGCGCTACGTGACCACCGAACTGCTGCCGCGCTATCGCGACCTGGTGGACCACCGTTTCGCCGACCTCGTCGCGACGATGCGTGTCCCGTACGACACCCAATTCGAAAGCCACCGGCCGATCTTCAACATCTACAAGATCCTTTCCGATGCGGCGGCGCGCACAGTGGTGACCGTCCACTGAGCCGCGTCCAAGCCCGGCCGATGGCGCCGACCACGCGGATGCGACCCACGCCATTGGGTAATCTCTGAGGTGACATCGACTTCAGGGAAGGCCCATGACCTCATCACCGAGTTCCGGGGTGGGAGCGTCATCGGCGCAAGGCCGGCCCCCACGCCGAGGCACCGCGACCCGATGGAGCCGGGCGCGGCGACGTTACGCCCTCCTCGTGTGGGGCGCGGTCGGTGAGCCGGGGGCGACCGAATGGGCGCAACTCGGTACCGCCGGGCGTCGCCGGTTGGCGACACGCGCCCTCGCCATTTCCTCGACCGCCATCGTCGGCAGCAACGCGCTCATCGGTTTCGAGACCTTCCTCCTGGTGCAGCTGTCGTACAACGGGGGACTGCTGACGGTCGACGAGACCCTGCGCGCGCCCAACTTTCCCGGCATCGTCACCGCCATCGTGGTGTGCATCGTCGTCAATCTGGTCCTCGGGGTTCTCACGCTGCGCCCGCAATTCCGCTGGTTCATCTCCGGCGACCCCGCTGATCATGCGCGTCGTGTTGCGGTGCAACGAATTCCGGCATTCCAGGTGCTCAGCACGTCGATCGCGTGGGCGGCGTCGGTGCTCAGCTACATCGCCATGTCCGCCGAAACCCTCACCGTCGAAACGGTGTTCGGCGTGGCGGTGGCGTTCGCGCTGGCCGGCATGTCGAGCGCGTGTCTGACGTATCTGTTCGCCGAACGCGCCTCGCGGCCACTGATGATGGTGGCGCTCGCCTCCGACCCGACCTCGCGCGTCGTGCACGGTGTGCGGGGCCGGATGTTCGCGGTGTGGGCGGTCAGTTCGGCTGTGCCGATGGTCGGTCTGATCATCCTCAACGTCGGGCGCAGGCTGCACATGCTGCCACCGGTGGCCGCCGACATCGACTGGGCGAGTGTGGTTCTCGCGCTCGTCGGACTCGCTGCCGGCGCCCGCATCATCGTCCTCGTCGGCCAGTCCCTGATCGATCCGCTCACCGAACTACGCGACGCGGTGGAGAAGGTCCATGCCGGCGACCTCGACGCCCACGTCGACGTGTACGACTCCTCCGAACTAGGGGTACTGCAGCAGGGATTCAACGAGATGGTCACCGGCCTCGACGAGCGCGAACGCATGCGGGAACTGTTCGCCCGCCACGTCGGCGACACCGTCGCCGAACTCGCAATCGAGAGAGGGATGGGTCTGCACGGCACCAACGCCGAGGTCGGGGTGTTGCTCGTCGACATCGTCGGCTCCACCACCATCGCGCAGGAACGCCGCCCACAGGACACCGCGGCGCTGCTCAACGAATTCTTCGAGATCGTCGCGCAGGTCGTCGACGACCACCGGGGATTCGTGAACAAATTCGAGGGCGATGCCGCGCTCGCGGTGTTCGGGGCGCCGGTGGCGATCGACGATCCCGCCGGTGCGGCGTTGGCCGCGGCCCGGGACCTCGCGCGCGGCCTGAGCGAGGCCCTCGACGTCCGCTGGGGGATCGGGGTCTCCTTCGGCACCGCCTTCGCCGGGAACATCGGCGCCGAACGGCGATACGAGTACACGGTGATCGGCGACCCGGTCAACGAATGCGCACGCCTGTCGGAGATGGCCAAGACCAGTCGGGTGCCGGTGCTCGGGAGCGGGGCGGCCATCGCCGGCGCCGACGACGCCGAGGCGCAACACTGGACGATGCTGGGTAAACGCGTCGTGCGCGGACGCACCGAGGCCACCGAGATCTACGGCCCAATCGATCTCGTTCCCGAGAGCGCCCCCACGGTGGGCGACGTGATCTCCGGACTGCTGCGCCCGGTGAAATGGCTGGGGTCGGCCGGACTGATGCGCCTGCGGTAGCGGCAAACGCCCGCGGTGACACACTGCTCTTCTCCGCCTCTCGGCCCGCTCTCCTCCGCCTCTCGGCCCGCTCTCCTCCGCCTCTCGGCGATGTCGTGGCAGGGTGAGAGGGAGCACACCGCAGCGACAAAGGGGCATTCCATGAGTGGTTGGTCGACGCACGACATCCCGGATCAAACGGGCCGGACCTTCATCGTGACCGGGGCCAACTCCGGACTCGGTGCCGAGACCACCAAGGCGCTGGTCGGTGCGGGCGCGGAGGTCATCATGGCCTGCCGCAACACCGCCAAGGCCGACGACGTGGCCCGCGGCCTCGGCGACCGGGCGCGGGTGGCCGCGCTCGACCTCGCCGACCTCGCGTCGGTCCGGGCCTTCGCCGACGGGGTCGGCAGCATCGACGTCCTCATCAACAACGCCGGCGTGATGGCGCTGCCGTTGCGGCGCACCGCCGACGGCTTCGAGATGCAGATGGGCACCAACCATCTGGGCCACTTCGCGCTCACCGGTCTGCTCCTGCCCAAGATCGGTGACCGCGTGGTGACGTTGTCGTCGGGGTTGCACCAACTCGGCCGCATCGATCTCGCCGACCTCGATTGGCGCAACCGCCGCTACCGGCGCTGGCGGGCCTACGGTGACTCGAAGATGGCCAACCTGATGTTCGGCATGGACCTCGCCGACCGCTTCGACGCCGCGGACGGCGACGGTCGGCTCTCGCTGATCGCCCACCCCGGCTACGCGGCCACCGAACTGCAGGGCCACACCGAGTCGCTCATGGATTCGGCGATGAAGATCGGCAACTTGTTCGCGCAGTCGGCCGCCGACGGCGCGCTGCCCACGCTGTACGCCGCGACCGCACCGGACGTCGTCAACGGCACCTTCTACGGGCCGAGCCACCTCTTCGGTATGCGTGGGGCGCCGGGGGTGTCGGCCTTCAGCGGCCGCGCCAACGACCGAGCGATCCGTGACGGACTGTGGGCGGAGTCGGAGAAGCTCACCGGCGTCTCCTATCCGATCTAGGGTCGCCGAGCCTCACCACACACCCGGCGGACGGAATTGCACGCTGATGCGGGCTCCGACGCCGGGGCATTTCGGCACGGCGTGTTCCCACGTCCGCTGACAACTGCCACCCATCACGAGTAGGTCGCCCGAGCCCAGGACGAACCGCAGCGACGGACCACCGCCCCTGGGGCGCAACGCCAGCGGTCGCGGAGCTCCGAGTGACAGGATCGCCACCATGGTGTCGTGGGTGGCGCCGCGACCGAATCGGTCGCCGTGCCAGGCCACCGAGTCGGAACCGTCGCGATACAGACACAGGCCCGCCGTGGCGAAGCCCTCGGGCAATTCCTCGCGGTAGTGTGCACTCAAGTCCGAACGTGCTTGCGCCAGAAGGGGATCGGGCAGGCGATGGTGTGCCTGATAGGTGGCGATCAGTCGCGGGACGTCGACGACACGGTCGTACATGCGCCGTCGCTCCGCACGCCAGGCCGCACGGTCGTACAGGGCGTCGAAGAGGGCGGGGGAATCGGCGATCCAACCCGGCCGCAGATCGACCCAGGCGCCGTCGGACAATTCGCGGCGGGTCACCGAGGTCCCCAGCGCGCCGAGGCTCGGCGCGGCTCCGGCGATCCCCGTGAGGTCGAAGAGCGAACCCTGCATGCCGACGGTCATGAGCCCACACTAGCGCGCATCGAATGCATGTTCTAGTGTTCCGGAACACAGCGCAGGCTGGTGGCGCAGCCCGAAAAAGCGGAGTACACAGTATCAAGTGTTAGTCACTCACACTTTTGGGTGACGCGCCGCTGTACCGACGACCCGTCCGCATCGACGTCCAGGGGATTGCCATGGCCTCACTGCTCTTCCGGCTCGGCCGGTTCTCGTTCCGGCACAAATGGTGGGTGATCGCGACCTGGCTGCTCGCCCTCGTCGTCGTGGCCGGCCTCGTCGGCGCGCTCAAACCCAAGTTCGCGCAGGACTTCGATCTGCCCGGCACCGACTCGGGTACCGCGACCAGCCAGTTGCAGCAGTACTTCCCGAAGGTCATGGAGCAGCAGTCCCGCGGTTCGGCGACGGTGGTGGTGTACGCCGACAACGGGCTCGAGGCGCACGCCGAGCAGCTCAACGCACTCGCCGCAGACCTGCAGAAGCTGCCCGACGTCGCCGACGCCAAGACCGTCGTCAGCCCACTCGTCGCCGCCAAGGCGCAACCGGCGGTGGCCGCGAAGGTCCTCGGCGACAACGGCCATGTCGGTCTGATCAGCGTCGGGGTCACCACGAATGTGCAGGACCTGTCGGTCGATCAGAAACAGCAACTCCTCGACGTTCTCGCCAAACACCGCGGCGACGGACTACAGGTCGAGGCCACCGGTTCGCTCGTCCAGGTCATGGAACAGGGCGGCAAGGCCGAGTTGATCGGTTTCGCAGTGGCGTTCGTGGTGATGATCGTCGCGTTCGGTGCGCTGATCGCGGCCTTCATCCCGCTGGTCACCGGCATCGTCGGTGTCGCGCTGACGATGATGCTGGTGACCCTGAGCGCCAAGTTCATGACGGTGAACCAGACCGCGACGGGCATCGTCACGATGCTCGGTATCGCCGTGTCGATCGACTACGCGCTGTTCATCGTGTCGCGCTATCGCAGCGAGGTGAAACGTGGCGGTAGTCGCGCCGACGCCGCCGGTCGCGCGGTTGGCACCGCCGGAACCGCGGTGGTCTTCGCGGGCCTGACGGTGGTCATCGCGGTGGTGGCGCTGACCGTCGTGGGTATCCCGCTGATCACCCAGATGGGCGCGGGCGCGGCAGTGGCCGTGGTCATCGCGGTGATCGCGGCGCTCACCCTGATCCCGGCGTTGCTCGGGGCGGTCGGCCGCTTCGTCTTCACCCCGCGTATCCCCGGCATCCGTCACGCCGAGGAGTCCGAGACCGCCGACACCAACGGCGTTCGCTTCGGTCGGACGGTGGTCAAACGGCCGCTGCCGTTCATCATCGTCGGCCTGGCGATCCTCGTCCTGGCCGCGATCCCGGTCGGCAAGCTGGAACTCGGCATGGACCTGTCCAACTCCGACGAGGCACGCGCATCGGCGTTGCTGCAGAAGGGATTCGGCGAGGGAGTCAACGGCCAGCTGTTGGTGATCGTGCACGACGCCGACGGCAACGTCGCACCGGCCGCCGAGCAGGCCGTCGCACACATCAAGACCTTGTCCGACGTCGCCAACCCCGCGACGCTGATCTGGACCGGTAACGGCACCGGGGCGAACCCGAACACCGGCGCCTCGACCGCACTGATCATGGTGACCCCGGAGAGCGCACCGTCGGCACAGGCCACCCACGACCTGATGGAGAAGATTCGCGACTGGGGTCCGACCATCACCAAGGGCGGCGTCGAGATGCACGTCGGCGGTCAGACCGCGATCATGTCGGACCTGTCGGCGAAGCTCGACAAGGCACTCATCCCGTATCTGGTGGTCGTGGTCGGACTCGCGTTCCTCATCATGATCGGCGTCTTCCGTTCGATCTGGGTTCCGTTGGTCGGGACGATCGGCTTCATCTTCTCGGTGCTCGCGACCTTCGGTGTGACCGTGGCGATCTTCCAGGAGGGGTACCTCGGGATCATCACCGACACCCGGCCCACCCTGTCGTTCCTGCCGATCTTCCTGATCGGCGTGGTCTTCGGTCTCGCAATGGATTATCAAGTGTTCCTGGTGACCCGAATGCGCGAGGAGTACATCCACGGCATGAGTGCCAAGGACGCCATCATCGCCGGCTACCGGCACGGTGCGCGCGTGGTGAGTTCGGCCGCGGTCATCATGATCAGCGTCTTCGCCTCGTTCATGCTCGCGCCCGACACCACGTCCAAGATGCTCGGGTTCGCCCTGGCCATCGCGGTCTTCTTCGACGCCTTCATCATTCGCATGACGGTGGTGCCCGCGGTGATCGCGATGCTGGGTGATCGGGCGTGGGGGCTGCCGCGCTGGCTCGACAAGCTGGTCTTCGATTTCGACATCGAGGGCGGCGCGGTCCGTGACCGCGGACTGTCGGGCGAGAAGGAAGCCGTCGTCGCGTCGGCGCCGAGCTGACGGTGCATCCCACAATGAAAAAAGCTCGATGACGGGTGTGTCGCATCGTCCGGCCGGGCTGCGTGAACAGAACAAGGTGCGCACCCGGTCGGCCATCCGGGAGGCCGCGATGCGGCTGTTCGCCCGACATGGCTACGCGCAGACCACCGTCGAGCAGATCGCACGCGAGGCGGAGGTCTCCCACACCACCTTCTTCCGGTACTTCGCGTCCAAGGAGCAGGTGGTCATCGGCGACGATCTCGAGGACGCGCGCGTCGCGGCGATGAACGAGATCCCGCCGGGTCTCGGGCATTTCGATCTGCTGCGCACGATGGTCCGTGCGCAGTACCGCATCGCGACCGCCGATCCGTGGGCGTCGAGTGCGGAGCGGATGCGCCTGATCCAGTCCGAGCCGGCCCTGCGGATGGCCAATCAGATCGAGGCCGACGCCGCGATCATCCGTGCCCGCGAGTACTTCGCCGACTATCTCGGTGTGCCGCAGGACGACACGCATTTGCACGTCTTCATTGCGGCGACCGCCGGGGTGATGTTCCACATCGCCGAGCAGGTCGACGATCCGCGCGACGATCGCGTGCTCGCCTCACTGCTCGAGGCGATCGATCTGATGGAGCAAGGGCTGCCGATGTGACGGCCCGGGAGAAGGAGAGAACGACATGACACGACTCGAGGGCAAGGTCGCCTTCATCACCGGTGTGGCGCGCGGACAGGGCCGCGCCCACGCCGTGCGCCTGGCTTGTGAGGGCGCCGGGATCATCGGCGTCGACCTCGCGGGACCGCTGCCCGGCGTGCCCTACGATTCCGCGACCCCCGACGACCTCGCCGAGACCGCGCGACTTGTCGAGGAACAGGGCGGCACAGCCGTTCTCACCCAATGTGATGTGCGTGACGCCGATGGGCTGACCGCGGCGGTCGCGGCCGGCGTCGAGAGGTTCGGCGGCCTCGACATCGTGGTGGCCAATGCCGGGATCTGTATTCCCCAGACCTACGACGAGATCACCGCGGAGAGCTTCCGCGACACCATCGACATCAACGTGATCGGGGTCTGGAATACGGTCCGGGCCACCGTGGATCCGCTGATCGCGCGTGGCGGTGGATCGGTGATCATCACCAGCTCGTATGCGGGGAAGAAGGTGCAGCCCTTCATGATCCACTACACCACCAGTAAGCACGCCCTGGTCGGGATGACCCGTGGTCTCGCCGCCGAGCTCGGCGCCCACAACATCCGCGTGAACTCCGTGCACCCCGGTGCGGTGAACACCCCGATGGGGTCGGGCAGCATGCGCGAACGCATCGAACAGACCAACGAGTCCAACCCGCGGCTTGCCGGGATGGGCATGGTGTTTCTCAACCAGTACGTTGCCGAGGCCGACGAGATCGCCAACGTGGTCGCCTTCCTCGCCTCCGACGAGTCGGCGTTCATCACCTCCGAGCACATCTCGATCGACGGTGGTGCGCAGCACTACTGAGCTGTGCGCTCGCTGCGCGCCTGCGCTCGCAGGGCCTCGGCGGCGGCGTCGAGGGTCGCCCGCGCGGCGTCGGGGTCGATCCGGCTCAACGACAATGCGGCGATGTCGGCGGCGACGGTGAGCCGGGTCAGTTGCCGCCGCACCCTCGCGTCGGCCCAGGGGAGCAGGGCGTCGACCCCGTGGCCGATCGCGTCGGTGAGCTCGCGGTGATAACCGGCGATCACCTCGTGCACCGCGGTATCCGATCCGATCGGTGCCGCTGCGCTGACGAGTAGTAGACACCCTTGCGGTGCATCGGGATTCGACGCCAGTGTGCCGATCGCGGCGCTCAGTCCGGTGAGGAAGTCCAGGATCGCCTCGGGTGCCACCGGGTCGGTGGTGAGCTGCTGCAGGCGCGGACGGACCACGGTGTCGAGGTAGTCCTCGACGGCGGTATCGAAGAGGCCCCGCATGTTGCCGTGGGCGTGGTAGATACTCGATCGGCCCACACCGGTGGCCTGTTCGACGTCGGCGACCGAGACGGCGTCGAAGCCGCGCCGCCAGAACAGATCGCGTGCCTGGCGGATCAGCTGCTGGGGGTCGTATCCGGCGGGGCGTCCCATGTGAACTCCGGTGATCGAGGGTTGACAAATTGTGCAACGATCATTCTAGTATAGTTTTGGAACGAGCAGTACACAATTCTGGAGGAGTACCCGATGGCAGTCGCCATGATCGTCGTCGCAGCCCTGGCCGCGGCGTTGCACGTCTACATCTTCGTGCTCGAATCCCTTCTCTGGACCCACCCGCGCACCCGCGCGAGTTTCGGAACCAGCGCGCAGGAGGCGCAGGCCACCCGCGAGATGGCGTTCAACCAGGGGTTCTACAACCTCTTCCTGGCGATCATCGTCGTCATCGGCGTGGCCTGCTGGTTCGCCGACCATGCTGTCGGCGCTGCACTGATCGGCGCCGGTGCCGGCTCGATGCTGGCCGCGGGGCTGGTGCTGCTCGTCTCCTCGCCCGACAAGGCCCGCGCCGCCCTCACCCAGCTCGCGTTCCCCCTGATCGCCCTCGTGCTGCTCGGCGTGACACTCGCGTTGTGAGCCTCGTTCGGACTCCACACCCCGACATCCACACCCCCCGACATCCACACCCCTCAAGGAGATTTCGATGACCACCTCGACCAGCACCCAGATCCAACTCGTGAACCGTCCGGTGGGCTGGCCCACCCCCGAAGACTTCCGCACGGTCGCCGTGGACCTTGCCGACCTCGCTCCGGGGGAGGTCCGCGTCGCCAACGAGTTCGTCTCCGTCGACCCGTACATGCGCGGGCGGATGATCGACACCCGCAGCTACGTCCCGCCATTCGCCCTGGGGGAGACCATGACCGGAGGAGCGGTCGGCCGGGTCGTCGCATCGGCATCCGACGATCTCCCCGTCGGCACTCTCGTGCTGCATCAACTCGGCTGGCGTGACGTCGCCCAGGCGCTGGCCGCCGAGTTCACCGCGGTGCCCGAACCGCCCGCCGGCACAGCAACATCGGTGTACCTCGGCGTTCTCGGCCTCACCGGGATGACGGCCTATGTGGGACTCACCGCGGTCGCGGGGCTGAAAGACGGTGACATCGTGTTCATCTCGGGTGCCGCCGGCGCGGTCGGCAGTGTGGCCGGACAGATCGCACATCTGCTCGGTGCCGCCTCGGTCATCGGCTCGGCGGGCGGGCCGGCCAAGGTGGACCTGCTCACCTCCCGCTACGGCTTCGATGCCGCCCTCGACTACAAGGCGGCCCCGGTGCGAAAGCAGTTGCGGGAGCTGGCATCAGATGGGATCGACGTGTACTTCGACAACGTCGGCGGCGATCATCTCGAGGCCGCGCTCGATGTCTTCAACAACGGCGGACGCGCAGCGTTGTGCGGTGCCATCTCCTCCTACAACGAGACGCAGGCGCAGCCCGGACCGCGCAACATGAGCAACATCATCACCCGGGGCCTGACCCTGCGCGGCTTCACTCTGCCCTCCTACATGGGCCTCGCACGCGAGTTCAACGAGAAGATGGCGGCGTGGCTGGCCGACGGGAAGATCGTCCATGACGAGACCGTCGTGGACGGCATCGACCACGCGGTGGATGCCTTCCTCGGCATGATGCGCGGGGAGAACGTCGGAAAGATGTTGGTGCGTATCTGATCACAGCCGCCGGAGACGCTGCGCCGCCTCGGCGATCACCTCATCGCGCTTGGAGAAGGCGAAGCGCACCATGTGTCGCCACGGGTCCTTGTCGTCGGCGAAGACGCTGACCGGTACCGCCGCCACCCCGATCCGCTCCGGCAGGGTCCGGCAGAACGCCTCGCCGTCGGTGATTCCGAGCGGGCGCGGGTCGGCGCACACGAAATAGGTTGCCTCGCTGCGGTGCACCTCGAATCCGGCGTCGGACAGCGCCGCCGACAACAGGTCTCGCTTGGCCTGCAGGGCGTTCGCGCTGCGGGTCACCCAGTCCATCTCCGACTCGAGTGCGTGGGCCACGGCGGGCTGGAACGGGCCCGATCCGACGTAGGTCATGAATTGCTTGGCCGCGCGGGCCGCGGCGACGAGTTCGGCCGGGCCGGACAGCCAGCCGACCTTCCAGCCGGTGCAGTTGAAGGTCTTGGCGGCGCTGGAGATCCGGAGGGTCCGCTCGCGCATGCCGGGCAGCGTGGCCAGCGGGGTGTGCGTGCGTCCGTCGAACACCAGGTGCTCGTACACCTCGTCGGTGACCGCGACGACGTCGTGTTCGAGACACAGCCGCGCGATCTCGGCGAGGTCGTCGTCGTGCAGGACGGTGCCGGTCGGATTGTGCGGGGAGTTGACCAGGACCAGCGCGGTCCGCGGAGTGAACGCCGCGGCGAGCGCATCGCGATCGAGGCGGAAGCCGTCGCCGTCGGGACGCAGCGGCACGGTGCGCCGTACCCCGCCGGCCATCGCGACGGTCGCGGCGTAAGAGTCGTAGTAGGGCTCGACCATGATCACCTCGGCGCCCGGCTCGGTGAGCCCGACGATCGCTCCCGCGATCGCCTCCGTCGCGCCGACGGTGATCAGTACCTCCGAGTCGGGGTCGTAGTCGAGACCGTAGTACGCCCGCTGGTGTTCGGCGACGGCACGGCGTAGCCGCGGTACGCCGATTCCCGGCGGGTACTGGTTGGCGCCGCCATTGATCGCCGCGCACGCGGCGGCCAGCATCGAGGCCGGGCCGTCGGTGTCGGGGAACCCCTGGCCGAGATTCACCGCGTCGTGGGTGACGGCCAGGGCCGACATCTCGGCGAAGATCGTGGCGGTGAACGGGCGCAGGCGGGTGACGGTGGCCATGGTCTCAGGCTGTCACATCGGCTCCGGTGACCGCTCCGGACCGACTTCTTCGGTGATCGCCGCTTCCATGCCGACACCAAGGAGGGTGCAAGCGGGTCGGTCGATGCTTGCGGCACCAACCGCAGACCCCGAGAGGACACCCCCATGAACACCACATTCGATCACCAGCCGGTCATCGAGCCGCTCGCCCGGCCCGGTCGACGTCTGGCCTGGCGTGCCGCCGTCGTCGCCGGGTGTCTCGGATTCGCGCTGGTCGCCGCGTGCGACGTCAGCCTCGGCTCCGATGCGATCGACGATCCCGACGACGTCGGCGTCGGAGAATGTCTGGCGCTCGGCCCCGATGACGAGCCCGGCAAGGTCGCTGCGTCGGCGGCGTCGTGCGAGGACTCCGACGGTCTCACGTTCTACGTTGCCCGGCAGGTCGCGGCCGGTGCCGAGTGCGACGCGGCCAACACCTCGACGCTGACCTTCGGTGCCGACCGCGAGAGTCTCTGTCTGACACCGAACTTTGCGACCGGCAAGTGCTACCGGATACCGATCGGCGGCGACCTCGCCGATTATCGCGAGGTCGATTGCGGTGAACCGGCGCAGGACCGGACCGTTGTCGCGCGTGCCGTGCAGCGTGGGGACGAGACGATTACCTGCGCAGACGAGGACACGACCTGGTCGTTTCGCGCGCCGAAATCCATCGGGTACTGCCTACGGGAGGTGTGAGTGCGCGGTCGGTCGAGCAGCCGATCGGAGGACACCCGAACACCCGACACCGACGTCGTCGGCGTGGCGCAGCCGGTAATGTGACCAGGGCTGACCGTCCGGCGCGAGCCGTGTGGAGGGCGCGTATCCGCTTCCGTCGTGCCGAGGAGGGCTGTCGAGGGTGGTCTATCAACCGGGTGACTCGTTCGCCGGCTACACGATCACGAGACTGATCGGGCGTGGCGGGATGGGCGAGGTCTACCTGGCCCGACATCCCAGCCTGCCGCGCAACGAGGCGGTCAAGATCCTGCCGTCCGATCTCAGCCGCGACCCGATGTTCCGGCAGCGATTCATGCGCGAGGCCGAACTCGCGTCGAGCATCGTGCATCCGAACATCGTGACCATCTACAACTCCGGCGAGTACGAGGGACATCTGTGGCTCGCCATGGAGTACATCGACGGGGTCGACGGCGGGGAGTTGTTGCGGCGCAGCCCCCGCGGGCTCAATCCCATGCTGGTGTCGGCGATCGCCACCGCGGTGGCGGCCGCCCTCGACGCCGCACATGCGCGTGGGCTACTGCACCGCGACGTCAAACCCGCCAACATCCTGATCGCCGAGAACGATTCCGCCGACGGCGGCGACACCGCCAGGCCGCCGCGGGTTCTGCTCGCCGACTTCGGGATCGCCAAATCGACCGGCGATGTCAGCAATCTGACCTCGGCCAACATGTTTCTCGGCACGGTGGCCTATGTGGCACCCGAACAGTTGCTGGGTGCCGAGGTCGACGGTCAGGCCGACCAGTACTCGCTGGCGGCCACCCTGTTCCAATTCCTGTGCGGCAGGCCGCCATTCGAGGGGACGAGTCAGGCCAACGTGATCGCCGCGCACCTGAGCAGCGCCCCGCCCGCGGTGTCGTCGTTGCGGCCGGGCACTTCTGCGGCCCTCGACGAGGTCATGCACCGCGCGTTGGCCAAGACACCGGGCGACCGGTTCGGCTCGTGCGGCGAACTCGCCGAACAACTCGGGCGTGCCCTGCGTGCCTCGCCCACCCGGGTCGGGACCCCGGTACCGGGGCCGACGGAGGTGATCCGGACCGCACGCCCGACGGTGTCGACACCACCCGTGGCACCGTCGGCACCACCGGTGTACCCGCCGCCGGTGCCCCAACCGCCGGTGTCCCCGTATGCGCCGCCGCCGCAGTACTTTCCGCAGTCCGCACCCTCGGGTGCATTCCCGGGCCAACCGAACCAGCCCGGCCAGCCAAGTCAACCCGGCCAGCCGAGTCACCCAGGTTTCACCGGTGGCTATCCGATGCCGCCTGTGCGACGTTCGCGCGGAACGGTGACGATCGTTCTGGTTTCGCTCGTGGCTCTGGTGGTCGTGATCATCGCCGGGGTGGTGGTGGCCAACTTGATCTCCGGCTCGTCCTCCGACACGACCGCGCGATCATCGGGCAGCGCGTCGACGACCGGTGCCGCACCCGGGACGACGACGCCCTACACCCGGCCGCCGGTGACCGAGGCACCCACCACCGTCACCAGCGCGAGTCAGATCACCGTGGGCAACTGCGTGCAGATCGGCCGAGACCGCGATGCGCAGGGCAATGTGTCGACGTCGAAGGTCGACTGCGCCACTCCGGCGATGACCTTCTATGCGGCCGGTTTCATCGCCGATTCCGCCGACTGCCCCAACGACCACAACGCCAGCCTGACCTTCGGTGACTCAGGCGACAAACTCTGTCTCACACCGAATTTCGTTCCGCAGGAGTGCTATCAGATCCCGAGTTCGGGCGGCTCGCTATCGGACTATCACGAGCTGGCGTGCGGGTCGGCCGCCGCGGCGGGCACCGTCGCCTTCCGCGTCACCAGCCGGTCCACGAGCGCGCTGACCTGCACGAGCGGTGAGGTGCGGTGGGCCTTCGAGCAGCCCCAGTCGCTGGGCTACTGTCTGGCGCAGGTGTAGGCGTCAGCCCGCAGATTCTTCACCGATGGTGGGCCCGAGGAGGTCGTCGGCGTCGGTGATCCGGTAGGCGTAGCCCTGCTCGGCGAGGAAGCGCTGCCGGTGGGCGGCGTAGTCGGCGTCGAGGGTGTCGCGGGAGACCACCGAATAGAAGTGTGCTTGTCCGCCATCGGATTTCGGTCGCAGTAGACGTCCGAGGCGCTGCGCTTCTTCCTGCCGGGAACCGAAGGTGCCCGACACCTGCACGGCCACCGACGCCTCGGGCAGATCGATCGAGAAGTTCGCGACCTTGGACACCACGAGGGTCTGCAACTCGCCGGACCGGAAGCGGTCGAACAGGGCCTCACGCTCCTTGTTCTTGGTCGATCCCTGGATCACCGGGGCATCGAGTTCGCGGCCGAGTTCCTCGAGCTGGTCGATGTAGGCGCCGATGACCAGAGTCTGAGAATCCCTGTGGCGCGCCAGAATCGACCGCACGACGTTGACCTTGGTGTGCGCCGTCGAGCAGAGCTTGTACTTCGCCTCGTTCTCGGCGACGGCGTACTGCAGTCGTTCCTCGTCGGTAAGGGTCACCCGCACCTCGATGCACTCGGCGGGCGCGATCCAGCCCTGGGCCTCGATGTCCTTCCAGGGCGCGTCGTAGCGCTTGGGGCCGATGAGGGAGAACACATCGCCCTCGCGGCCGTCCTCGCGGACCAGGGTCGCGGTGAGGCCGAGTCGTCGGCGGGACTGCAGGTCGGCGGTCATCCGGAACACCGGCGCCGGGAGCAGGTGCACCTCGTCGTAGATGATCAGACCCCAGTCGCGGGAGTCGAAGAGATCGAGATTCTTGTACTCGCCCTTGGACTTTCGCGTCATCACCTGATAGGTGGCGATGGTGACCGGACGGATCTCCTTGCGCTCACCCGAATATTCGCCGATCTCGTCCTCGGTCAGGGTGGTGCGGGCGACCAGCTCCCGTTTCCACTGACGGCCCGCAACGGTGTTGGTGACCAGGATGAGCGTGGTGGCACCGGCCTTGGCCATCGCCGCCGCGCCGACCATCGTCTTGCCCGCACCACACGGCAGCACCACGACGCCCGAGCCGCCCGCCCAGAACGAGTCGGCGGCCATCTCCTGGTAGTCGCGCAGATGCCAGTCGCCCTGGTCGAGGCCGATCGGATGTGCCTCCCCGTCGACGTAACCCGCGAGGTCCTCGGCCGGCCAGCCGACCTTGAGCAGGATCTGCTTGAGTCGTCCGCGCTCGGACGGGTGCACGACGACGGTGTCGTCGTCGATGCGGGCGCCGAGCATCGGGGCGACCTTCTTGTTGCGCAGGATCTCCTCGAGCACCGCACGGTCGAGGCTCACCAGCGTCAGTCCGTGGACGGGACTCTTGACCAGTTGGAGCCGGCCGAACCGACCCATGGTGTCGACGATGTCCATCAGCAGCGGTTGCGGCACCGCGTAGCGCGAGAAGGTGACCAGCGCGTCGACCACCTGCTCGGCGTCGTGGCCCGCGGCGCGCGCATTCCACAGCGCCAGGGGGGTCACCCGGTAGGTGTGCACGTGTTCGGGTGCGCGTTCGAGCTCGGCAAACGGGGCGATCGCCGCGCGAGCGGACGCCGCGTCGGGGTGATCGACCTCGAGTAGCAGCGTCTTGTCGGATTGCACGATCAGAGGTCCATCAGTCACCCGATCCATTGTCCAGGTGTCTGCACGTCGCGTCGAATCCCGATCGCGCCCTCCCCACTCGCGACGGCGCCCTCCCCGCCCGCGACGGCGCTCTTCACCACGCCGACGGAGCCTCGTCGAGCGCTGTCGGGACTGAGCTGAGCGCTGTCGGCGCCGTGGCGAGCGCCGTGGGCGAAACAAGCGCCGTGGGCGAAACAGTGGGCGCTGTCGGTGCCGATATGGCCGATATGCCCGTAATGGGGCGAGCTCCGAAACGTCCGGAATCAAAAGGAGTTTCGCCGTCGTGCCGGACGGCGTACGCTATCCGGAGTAAGGTCCTCCGGATATTGGTCCGTGGATCACCACACCAGGTCGGTGCATCGCACCGACGCGTCCAACGCACGTCGACAAGAGCGAGTTCTCGAATGTCCTCACCTGTTTCGCCCTCCGCCGAACCCGATCCCCGGCGGTGGAAGGCCCTCGTCTTCATCTGTCTGGCCCAGCTGATGGTGGTCCTCGACGGCACCGTCGTCCAGATCGCCCTGCCCGACGCCAAGGTCGACCTCGGTATCAGCGACGCCAACCAACAGTGGGTCATCACCGCATATGCCCTGGCCTTCGGTGGTTTGCTCCTGTTCGGCGGACGCATCGCCGACCTCTGGGGCCGTCGGCGCGCGCTGATGGTCGGCCTCGTCGGATTCGCCTTCGCCTCCGCGCTGGGCGGGGCGGCGGTCAACCAGGGGATGCTGTTCGGCGCGCGGGCACTGCAGGGTGCGTTCGGCGCGCTGCTCGCCCCGGCCGCGTTGTCGCTGCTGACCGTGATGTTCACTGCGCCCAAGGAACGTGCCCGCGCCTTCGGTGTCTTCGGTGCGATCGCCGGTGGTGGCGCCGCGGTCGGCCTGCTGCTCGGTGGTCTGCTCACCCAGACCCTCGACTGGCGCTGGACGATGTACATCAACGTGGTCTTCGCCGCGGTCGCGCTGTTCGGTGCGATCGTCGAGATCAAGGAGCCGCCCCGGGCCCACGACAACGCCACCCACCTCGACGTCCTCGGCGTCGTCTTGGGCGGCGGGGGACTGGCCCTGGTCGTGTACGGATTCAGTCGTGCGGCCGAGGAGGGCTGGGGTGACGCCGGGACCGTCATCTGCCTGATCGCCGCGGTGGTACTGCTCGCCGCGTTCGTCGGATGGCAGGCGCGTTACCGACATCCGTTGCTGCCCTTGCGGGTTGTCGCCGATCGCGCGCGCGGTGGGGCGTACCTGAGCGTCGCCATGTCGGTGATCGCGATGTTCGGCTCGTTCCTGTTCCTTACGCTCTACATGCAAGTGGTGCACCACTATTCGCCGCTGAGCGCCGGAGTTGCCTTCTTGCCCATGGTCGGTGGCATGCTGATCGGCTCCACCCAGATCGCGGCGCGCCTCATCACCCGGGTGCCGCCACGGTTCCTGCTGGTGCCGGGTGCGCTCATCGCGGCCTGCGGAATGCTTCTGTTGAGCCAGATCTCGGCCGACTCCACCCGGTACTGGAGCGTGATCTTCCCGGCTCTGTTCCTGCTCGGCTGCGGGATGGGCACGGTGTTCATGACCTCGATGAACCTCGCCACCTACGGCGTCGAGCCACGCGACGCCGGTGTGGCGTCGGCGATGGTCAACACCTCACAGCAGGTCGGCGGAGCCATCGGTACGGCCCTGCTGAACACGATCGCCGCCACCGCGACGGCCTCCTACATCACCGGCCACATGGCCTCGGTGCACGGACCGGCCGACGCGAAGGTGTTGCAGGCACAGGCCATGGTCCACGGTCAGAGCATCGGATTCTATGTCGCCGCAGCCATTCTCGCGGGTGTGGCGCTGGTGGCCGGGGTCCTGATCAACGTCCGGCGGCCGATCGGCGACGCACACGAGTCCGAGCCGGTCGCGGTGGCCGCGGGCTGACCCGGGCGCTGATCGGCGCCGGTCAGCCGTCGAGCAGTTCGACGCTGGTGATGCGATGCAGCGAGAACCGCTGTTCGTCGTCGGTGCCGTCCTCGATCCCGATGAGCTGACCGGCGCCGAGGGTCTGCGGGGACACCACGTGTCGTGACGCGCTGCCATGCGCGTCGACGTAGCCGACGCGCAGTTTCCGGTTGGCGCGCAACGCCAATCGGATCAGCGCGGTCGTCGGCTCGCCACCCCCGGTGGCCCGCACCGACGCCGAGGCCGGCCCGGCTGCCGGGGTGGCGACCGCGGCACGATCACCCGAGCGCACCCGGCCGACGACGGCGGCGATCTGATCGGGGCCGAGCGCCGCGCGACGTGGCGCCGCGGCCGGATGCCGCCGCGCGCGATTGGTGGCGACCCGGCTTCCTCGGTCACGCATGTCGACGAGCTCACCCGCCGAATCCTCACCGGCCGGGGCGAATCCGGCGGCGCGCAGAACGTCGAGCACATCACGGATCTCGCTGGGCGACACCGCAACCGTGGGTGCCAGCGCGCGGAGCGCCAGACGTTCGGTGGCATCACTGCGCAACACCGCCGCCAGGGTCGCGGCGTCCTCGCACCGGATGAACGACGAGGCGATCCCGACCCGGAGCGCACCGTGTCGGCGCGCCACGTCCTCGATCAGATAGGTCAGCGACTGCGGCACCGGAGTGCGGGAATGCGTGGTGAACATGGTGATCAGTTCGCTGCTGGACCGGCCGGCATCGAGCGCACGGCGCACACTGTCCTCGCTGATCCGGTACACCGATGCGGCGCCGCCGGATTCGAGGTCGGCCACCAGCTCCACCTGTTCGGCGAGTTCGGCGGTCATCGGTCCGGGCACGGTGATCGTCAGATCGGCCTGGGTGAGGAAATGATCGACCGGCGCCGGCAGTGCCTTGCGCATGGCGGCGAGCACCGCCGAATCGTCGTCGGCGGGATCGGCGTCGAGCACCGCCCGCCCGACCGTGGTCAACGCGTGATGCCCGACGACGCCGACCGCGCGCGCCTCGTCGAGCGTCGCACCGACCACCCGCGAGGTGAGACGACGCATCTGGTGCGGGTGATCCCAGCCGAGGGTGGCCACGAGCCCGGCGACCGACACCGGTGTCGCCGGCGCCGCCCGCCGCAGCGCGGTGAGGATGGTGCGACGCACGGTCGGGGCGTGGGAGTCGTAGATCTCGGCCGAGAGCGCCGGGATCGTGGTGCCGTCGCGGTCCGGCTCGCCGACCTGCCAGGCGTTGCGCGGCATCGTCAGCCAGGCCTCGAGCAGGGTGTGCCACTGGCGTTCCGGAGGCTGGTGCAGCCAGGTGTCCGACGTCGTCGTCGGGGCGAAGGCGTGCTCGCCGGTGTCGCCGGCCGGTGGGGGATCGGGAAAACCGGAGTCGATCAATCGTGCGTGACCGAGGAGCTCGACGATCAGTGCGAGCCGGGGCTGATCGAGGCCGGTGGTCTTGCTCAGGCGGCGTAACTCCCGCACGCCGAGGGCCCCCGACCGCAGGATCGCCGCCGGCGCCGACCCCAGTGCGCGGAGCACCGTGGTGGCGTGCCGGATCAGTTCCAGCGCCTCGCCACCACCTGCGGCGTCGATGTCGCGGGCCGAGAACCGGCGCGGCGCCGAGGAGTCGTCGGGTACCGGACGCGCGAGGGTGTCGGTGCGCAGGGCCGGTTCACCCCGCAGCAACTGCCCGGATTGTGCAGGGAGCTCGACGGTCTGGTGATCGATCCGTGCGAGCAGACCGTCGGCGATCAGGCGTGCGACCGGCGATTGCGGGTCGGCGTCGGGTGCCGCGTCGCGGCTGCGACCCAGCGCCGGGCCCCGGGAGAGCGCCGCGAGTAGTTCGCGCTGCCGCTCGTCGAGGGCGTCGAGACGCGACCGCAGGTCCTCGGGTGTCACGTGTGCGAGCGGGCCCGTCAGGTGCAGCCCGCGCCACGGCAGCGCCGAAGTCGCATTACCGGCGACGTGCAGGGCGTCGTCGGGGCCCCAGATCAGGGCGAGCCGACGCAGATGGGCGATGCGCTCGAGGATGTCGTCGTGCCCGGCGCGATCGGACAGAGCGTCGAGCACCGACGACGCCGACACCGTCGCCGCAGCCGGTGGGCCCGAGGAGATGATCACCTCGAGCACGGCGATGTCGAGCAGGTCGAGACGCTCGCCCGCCAGCGCGACCGACGCCGCGGAGAGCGCACGTTGCGCGAGAACGCGGCTGCCCTGCGGGGGCGGGGAGGCGAGGTCGGGACGCAGTGCGAACAGATCCGCCAATTGATCGTCGGTGCGCGAGATCAGGTCGCCGGCAAGCCCGTCGGCCCGATCATCGGAACTCATTCGGCCGATTCTACCGAGCGCGCCACACGACCCCTTCTCACGCGGGCAGGTTCAGCAGCGCCGGGGTCGACACTTCCTTGTCGTCGCCGCTGTCGCCGTTGCCGACCTGACCCGCGGAGTTGCGGCCCCAACAGTAGATCGAGGTCTCGTTGACGACCGCGCAGGTCGTGCCCAGCACGGTCTCGACGGCGGAGACGGTTCCCGACAGGGCGGTGATCTGGGTCGGCGAGGTGGTCGCCGAGCCGGAGCCGATGCCGAGTTGCTGTCCCTCGTTGTCTCCCCAGCAGAACAACTTGCCCTGCGACACCGCGCAGGTCGAACCCCAACCGGTGTTGATCTGGGTGACCCCGGTCAGCCCGACGACCGGCGTCGGGGTGTGCTGGGCGTTCTTGGTGCCGTCGCCGATCTGGCCGTACCGGTTGTCGCCCCAGCAGTAGGCCTTGCCCGACGCCGACGCACACACGGTGATGTATTGGTTCGGGTCATCGGTGACGCCATAGGTGCCGACCGAGATGGAGTCGGCGTCGGTGACGGCGACCTTCTGCGGGGTGTTGGCCCGCGTGGTGGCCCCGGTGCCGAGCTGGCCGCTGTCGTTGTTGCCCCAGCAGTAGACGGCGTCGGCGATGGCGCAGGTGGTGCCCTGCGCGGTGGCGACGCCGGTGACGGTGCCGCTCAGTCCGGTCACCTCGGTGGGGGTTGAGGTCTTGTCGGTGACCGAGTCCACGCCGACCTGCCCGTCGTCGTTGTTGCCCCAGCAGTACAGCTTGCCGCCCGCGATGGCACAGGTGCTGCCGTAACCGGTGGCGATCGCCGTCACCGTGCCGGACAGCCCGGTCACCGGCGTCGGCGTCTGGGCGTCGGAGGTGGTGCCGGTGCCGAGTTGGCCGTAGCCGTTGTCGCCCCAGCAGAAGGCCTGACCTCCCGAGACCGCGCAGGTGCTGGTCTTGAAGTCCTTGTCGGTGTCGATGTACCCGCCCAACGAGACCGCGGTCACGGTGGGGAGGTTGACCTTGACCGGGGTGGGCGAGGCGGTGGTGCCGCCGTTGGCGAGCTGATTGTCGTAATTGGCTCCCCAGCAATACAACTGCTTGGCCGAGATGCCGCAGCTGGAGTTGCCGTAGACGGCGAGCACCGTGGGATGTCCACTGGCCGTTGGCTGATCGTCATCACCGCGGAAAGCGCCTGCGGCGAAGGCGATGCCGAGTCCGAGGACGAGCAGGACGACCACGGCGGCGGCCGCCAGGGAGACGATCAGGCCGGTGCGCTTCTTCTTCGGGGCCGCCGGTGTGGAGAGCGGATAGCCGCCACCGATGAGGTGCGGCGGCGTTCCCGGCGGAAACGTCGGGGGTATGCCGCCGGCCGCTGCGGGCGCGCCGAACGGTGCCGACTGATACGGCGAATTCGGTTGCGAGGGTGGGTTGTTGGCGACCGTCGGGCCAGCCGGCGCGTAGCCGCCGGGCATCGCGGACGGTATCTGGCCGGGGTAGGAC
Organism: Gordonia polyisoprenivorans NBRC 16320 = JCM 10675; assembly: GCF_000241325.1. Lineage (GTDB taxonomy): Bacteria > Actinomycetota > Actinomycetes > Mycobacteriales > Mycobacteriaceae > Gordonia > Gordonia polyisoprenivorans. The sequence goes on from NZ_BAEI01000005.1 coordinate 25,953, forward strand.
GGATTCTGGTTGGGTACCGAGGGGTTTGGATGCGAGGGATTCGGATGCGAGGGATTCGGATGCGACGGCGGCGGCGTCGCATAGGACGGCGGAGGCGTCGGCTGCGACGGTGGCACCGTCGGCTGGGAGTACGGGCGGTTCGCCCCGACGAAAGGTCCTGCCGCCGGGTTCGACTGGTGCGATGGCGGTGTGGGGTTGCCCCGCCCCTCGAATGCTTGACCCCGGCCCTCGAATGCCTGACGCAGCGCCGTCGAGAACGACCGGCAGTCGGGGTAGCGGTCGACGGGATTCTTCGACAGTGCCTTCGCGATCACCGGATCGAGGGCGCCGAGATCGGGGCGTAGCGAGCTGATCGGTGGGATCTGTTTGGTCAGATGCGCCATGACCAGTGCCGAAGGTGTGGTGGTGGTGAACGGGGCCTGCCCGGTCAGGAGCTGGAAGACGGTGCACGCCAACGAATACTGATCCGAGGAGGCTGATGCGTCGTGACCCTCGATCACCTCGGGGGCACAGTAGGCCAGCGTGCCGATGAAGGCACTCGTCGCGGTCAGTGACGTCGAGTTGACGAGTTTGGCGATGCCGAAGTCCAGCACGGTGACCCGGGCGATCTGACCGTGTTCGTCCCGGCTGACGAAGATGTTGGCCGGTTTGACGTCACGGTGGATGATGTTGCGCCGGTGGGCGTAGTCGAGGGCGTCGGCGACACGGGTGGTCACCTCGATCACGTCCGACGGGGAGATCGCGCCGTGGGTGAGGTCGGCGCCCTCGAGGTAGTTCATGGTGAACCACGGGGTGCCGTCGGTGTTGATGCCGTACTGGTGGATCGAGATGATGCTGGGGTGATCGAGCGCCGCAGTGGTGCGCGCCTCGTTGGTGAAGCGCCGCTGGAAATCGGGGTCGTGCGCACCGGCCAGCGAGATGACCTTCAGGGCCTCCCGCCGCAGCAACTGCGGGTTCTCGACGAGGTACACCTCACCCATCCCGCCCGAACCCAGCAGGGACACCACCTTGTAGCCGGCGACCTGCGAACCTGGACTCAGAGGCACGATTCTTCCTTCGATCGGGGGTGGACCGCTGGCCTGTGACCTTACCCAACGTGCTCTGAGATCGGCCTTCGTATCATTCGAACGATGGGCCCACGACGCGGACGTCGGTGATGAGACGACGCGGGCGTCGGGGACCAAACGGTGAGCGCACCGCGTGCCGCGGAGCACGCCGTGGCACAATATGCGCGTGGCTGAGAGCAATTCGAAGAAGCACTACGTGGACAACGGCTGGCCGAAGGCCTCCGACGGCGACGGTCCCGAGCACGCGGTCTCGGAGTTCGCGGCCGCGCTGCCCGGCGCGTTGTCGCCGTTCGGCGAGGTGGAGTTCCCGCTGCCGGCCGACGAGGTCAACTACATCAACCCCAAGACGGTCATCAACCGCTGAGCGCGGTGACCGAGTGAGTGCGGTGCCCGATCCGCAGTCGTCTGCCCGGTTGTCCCACGTCGACGACTCGGGTACGGCCCGCATGGTCGATGTGGGGGACAAGTCGGTCACCCAGCGCCGCGCCGTTGCCGGCGGCACATTTCGCACCAGCACCACCGTCATCGACCTGCTGACCTCGTCGTCATTGCCGAAGGGTGACGTCCTCGCCACCGCGCGGATCGCCGGGATCATGGCGGCCAAACGCACCGATTCGCTCATTCCTCTCTGCCATCAGCTGGCGCTGTCGTCGGTCGACGTCGACTTCACGATCGGCACCGATCACATCGACGTGACGGCTGCGGTCACCACCGCGGGCCGGACCGGCGTGGAGATGGAAGCACTGACCGCGGTGGCGGTGGCCGGACTCACGCTGCACGACATGGTCAAGGCCGTCGACCGTCACGCACGCATGGACGGAATCCGGCTCCTCGAGAAGTCCGGCGGACGGTCCGGTGACTGGCACCGAGGAGACGAGCGCGGGCCACACGCGGACCCCGGGATACAACCATGAGCACGCAGCGCATCGCGCGGATCGTCGTGGCCTCCACCCGGGCCTCCCGTGGTGCCTATCCCGATCGCACGGGCCCGATCATCGCCGAGTGGCTCACCGACCACGGGTTCACCGTCGACGAGCTCGACGTCGTCGCCGACGGCCCACCGGTGGGTGATGCGATCCGGGCCGCGATCTACGCCGACGTCGACCTCGTCCTCACCACCGGCGGGACCGGGCTCGCACCGACCGACCGGACCCCCGAACAGACGCGACTGCTGCTCGACATCGAGATCCCCGGTCTCGCCGACGCCATCCGCACCGCGGGTCTGCCGCAGGTGCCGACCGCGGTCCTCTCCCGTGGCACCGCCGGGGTCGCCGGCACGACGCTGGTGGTCAATCTGCCCGGCTCGACCGGCGGTGTGCGCGACGGCCTTTCGGTCCTCGCCACCGTCCTCGACCACGCTCTCGACCAAATCCGCGGCGGCGACCACTGATGAACTCGTGTCACTGATGAATGGTTGTCACCGATTGAATGGTTGTCACCGATGAACGCCGGCAACCCGGGGGTGGTCGTGCACACGGCGGTGAGCGTCGACCCGATCGCACTCGCCGACCACGAGGCCCGCGTCGTCGCGGCTGCCGATGGACATGCCGGCGCGGTCGTGGGGTTCGTCGGCGCGGTTCGCGACCACGACGGCGGCCGCACGGTGACGAGTCTGTCGTATTCGGCGCACCCGGACGCCCCGCGCGTGCTCACCGAGGTCGTTTCCGAGATCTGTGCGGCCACCGACGGCGTCCGGGCGGTCGCGGTCTCCCATCGGGTGGGTGATCTGTCGGTCGGCGACGTCGCCTTCGTCGTCGCCGTGGCCGCCGATCACCGCGCCGAGGCGTTCGCGTTGTGCGCGCGACTCGTCGATGAGGTCAAGGCGCGCATACCGGTGTGGAAACACCAGTTCTTCGGCGACGGAACCGACGAGTGGGTCGGGTCGGCCTGATCACGGTCACCATCTGATACCGGCCACCACCGACACAGCCCCCGACAATTGGAAAAGGGCCCCGCACGGCGTCGAGCAACGTGCGGGGCCCTTCGTCAGGGCTGAACCGATCAGGTTCAGGGGAGCGGGACGAGTCCCTTGTTCTCGTTGAACAGGCGCAGCTGATCCGGCGTGAGCTGGTAGCCGCTGTCCTTGGCGGCCTTGAGCAGGTTCTGCACCTCCGGGCTGACGCCGGCCTGGCTGACCTGATCGATCGCCTGGTCGGTGCTGGTGGCGTTCGGGGTGTTCGCGAGACCCTTGGCGGGCGCCTGGGGCGCATCCAGACGCGGGGTGTCGGCGGGGGCGGTGCGCGGGGTGGCGCCCGACAACCCGGTGCCGCAGACCGGCCATGCGCCCTTGCCCTGGGTGGCCAGGACTCGCTCGGCGACGGTGATCTGCTGCTCCTTGGAGGCCTGGTCGGCGCTCGGTGCGAACTGGGTGCCACCGTTGGCCGCCCACGTGCTCGGGCTGAACTGGAGTCCACCCTGGTAGCCGTTGCCGGTGTTGATGGCCCAGTTGCCACCGGACTCGCACTGGGCGACCTGATCCCACTCGGAATCGGAGGCGGCATGTGCCGAGCCGGTGCCCAGCAGGGCCGCGCCGCCGCCGAGAACGGCTCCGGTCAGCGCGATCTTCGCGAAGGTCTTGGTTGCGGTGGTGGTCGACGGCTTGCGGTGACGTCCGGACATAAGTCGAATTACCTCTCTCCACGCGCCTGCGAGGTCAGCTGTCGGGTTCGAGCGAGAGGTGCTCGGTCACGATCGCCCTGCGGCGACCGGACTTAACCCCAAGGGCGTCTGTCGACGTCCGTTCTTCCTTGCGGAAAAGGGTGGGTCCCCCGTCCTCGTTCCAAGATGTGTGCTCGTCATTCCACCGGAGGAACGAGGCTCGGCGCGACCGGTGGAAATCTTGGTGTGTTGTTTGCTGTGCTGTGACCTTCTGTGAAGGACGCTTCGTACAGTACGACGTCTGAGAGCGGGAATCACCCCCTCCTGACAACCCTTTTTCGGCGTGCCGCTGGGTCTTTGGGCCCTGTTTCGGTGTCCGTGCAGTTCACGGGCGTGACGCCCGGTTCGTGTCCATCTCGTTATTGACTCGTTATGTGAGCAAGGTCACAAGCGGGCCGGGTGTGTCAACCCCCGGCGAACGGGGGGAGAACGTCGATCGTGTGCGTCGGACCGAGGCGCCGCGTGCGGTCGCACAGCGCGATCTCGTCGCGCAGATACGAGCACCGCTCCAACACCCGCGCCAACTCCGGATTGTCGGCTGCCAGAATGTGTTCGAGCTCACCGAGGGTGACGTCCTCGGCGATGTCGCACACGTCGGATTCGGTCTTCGCCGCCGCGGAGGCGGCGGCGAAATAACGGACCGTCACACGCATCCGCTCAGCCCCCGATCGCCGACATCGGGCGGTCCGGCTGCCGGAATCCCGCGGTGTTGACCGCGTGCCCGGCGCGCTTGGCCCAGGTGTTCTCCCGCCACAATTGCGCGATCCGGTGATCGACGTCGAGTTCGTCGTCACCACCGCCCCGCAGCACGGGCATCAGCGAGGTCTCGGCGTCGGCGAACAGACAGTTGCGCAGCGCCCCGTCCGCGGTCAGCCGGGTCCGGTCGCAGTCACCGCAGAACGGACGCGTCACCGACGCGATCACGCCGACGCGGGCAGGTACTCCACGGGCGTCGGTGTGGCCATCGACGAGGAAGGTCTCCGCAGGCGCACCTCCACGCGGCACGGTGTCGGGACGCAACCGGAGATGCGCCGACAGCATGTCGAGGATCTCCGTCGCGGTGACCATCCGCGACCGATCCCACCGATGTCCGGCGTCGAGCGGCATCTGCTCGATGATCCGCAGCTGATATCCGGCGTCCAGGCAGAACCGGGCGAGGTCGACCAGTCCGGCCAGGTCCCGACGATCGGGGACGACCGCGTTCACCTTGATCGGATACAACCCCGCGCGACGGGCGGCGTCGAGGCCGGCGAGGACGTCGGGCAGCCGATCACGTCGGGTGATCTCGGCGAACCGGGCGGGATCGACGGTGTCCAGCGAGACATTGATGCGCGTCAGCCCGGCCTCGACGAGACCGGCGGCACGGCGCCTCAACCCGAGGCCGTTGGTCGTCATCGCGATCTCCGGGCGCTGCGGCAGCGAGGTGACGGCAGCGATGATGTCCTCGAGGTCGCGGCGCAGCAGCGGCTCGCCTCCGGTGAACCGGACGGTGCGGATGCCGAGGTCGGCGACGGCTATCCGCAGCACCCGGATGAACTCGGCGGTGGTCATCACCGACTCCGTCGGCAACCAGTCGAGGCCCTCGGCGGGCATGCAGTAGTCGCAGCGCAGATTGCAGCGGTCGGTCACCGACACCCGCAGATCGGTGGCCACCCGGCCGAAGGTGTCGCGCAGCGGCCCGGACGTGGGTGCGGTCGATGCCCCGAACCGCGCCTCGTCCGCCGCGTGCCGTAGCACCGACGGGAGCGGCAGGCCGAGATCGACGACGGTCATCGGCGCGCGGGATCGTCGTCGGGAATCCGTGCCTGTAGAGCACGAAAGGTGCTGGCGTGGAACACGAGTGGCTCGACATCCGGGTCGGCGTCGAGACGCCGGATGCGCAGCAGCACCAGCAGGTGATCGCCGGCGGGGATCTCACTCTCGATCGTGCACGACAGGTGAGCGGCCGCACCCGGGATGAACAGGGCTCCGTCGTCGGAACCGAGCGGCTCGATACCGTCGAACCGTCGCGGTGCCGGACCGGCGAGCTGACGGCACAACTGTGCCTGGTCGTGGGCGAACACGCTGACGCCGACGGTGCCGGCGTCACGCAACCGGGGCCACGTCGTCGAGGTGTTCTGCACGCACACGCTCACCAGCGGCGGATCCAGCGACACCGACGTGAACGCACTCGCGGCCATCCCGACCAGTTCGGGGCCGGTTGAGTCTGTGGGCTCGGAGGACTCCTGGGACTCGGGCGCGCCACGATGGCAGCAGACCGCGACCACGCCCGACGGAAAACAGCTGTACGCCCGCTTCAGCGCACCCTCGTCCGATGCCGGCGCGAGAGCGGCGTGGGTGGCGATCACCGAGGGTCGATCGACAGAAGCCGACACACGATCACCGGGCCCCGCGGCCCGACCGCAACGCGTAGACGACGCCCAGCAAGAAACCCAGCGGGGCGCACATCGTCAGCAGATACACCGCGGTCGGGGCGGTCTCGCCGTGATCGGCCACCGGGGTGACGAACAACGCGATGATCGCGAGCACCCCGATCACGAACACCACGCCGGCCACCTGCAGCAGTCGCGACGGGGACGACTCGCCGGCTCCCGGCGTCAGCGAGCGACGATCGCCGTGTGCCTTCGGCCCGCTCGCTTCGCTCCCGGCGCCGGCCACACCCGGCCCGCTCGCTTCGCTCCCGGCGCCGGCCACACCCGGCCCGCTCGCTTCGCTCCCGGCGCCGGCCACACCCGGCCCGCTCGCTTCGCTCCCGGCGCCGGCCACACCCGGCCCGCTCGCTTCGCTCCCGGCGCCGGCCACACCCGGCCCGCTCGCTTCGCTCCCGGCGCCGGCCACACCCGGCCCGCTCGCTTCGCTCCCGGCGCCGGCGCCGTGCTTCCTCTCCATGGTTTCCACGGTAGAGCACCCGGGGTGACGATGACGGTGTCGTGCCCGGTCAGCGCGCGGCTCACGCTGCCTCGAGAAACCGTTTTGCCCATTGGCTAGACTGGCATCACCAGGCGCCTTGCTCATTGTCGTGGGTCAGGGCGCCCTTTCATGTGGTGGATCGACCGCATGCAACAACGACGTTCGAGTGAAGGTGAGCACAGTGCCGAGCGGCAAGGTGAAGTGGTACGACGCCGAGAAGGGCTTCGGTTTTCTCGCACAAGAGGGCGGCGAGGACGTGTACGTGCGTTCGTCGGCGTTGCCCGACGGCGTCGAGGCGCTCAAGCCCGGCCAGCGGGTGGAGTTCGGGATGGCCGCGGGGCGTCGGGGCCCGCAGGCATTGACGGTCACCGTGCTCGAACCCGCGCCAAGCGTCACCAAGAACACCCGTGAAGCCGCGCGCAAAGAGGTCAAGCGGCACAGCCCCGACGAACTGCATGGCATGGTCGCCGACCTCATCACCCTTCTCGAGGGCAAGGTGCAGCCGGATCTGCGCAAGGGTCGCTACCCGGATCGTAAGACCGCACAACGCATTTCCGAGGTCGTGCGCGCCGTCGCCCGCGAGCTCGACAGCTAGGGCATGTCTCCCGAGCTCACCCTCACTTGGGCGGCGCGGTGTCGGCGGCGATCAGTCCGCGCGCGATGTCGGTCGACCCGTCCGGGTTGGTCGCCACCGCAGATGCCGCGGTGATCGTCACGCCGAGCAGCACCCGGTCCGGGCGCGACCGCAGGGCGACCGTGTAGGTGGTGTTCGACGCCTGCGGTGATTCTTCTTCCACCAGGCCCTGCGGGGTCCAGTAGAGGGTCGTGAGATTCCACGGAGCCTTGGCGACCGTCTCCGAGACCGACAGCAGCGCCGTCGAGTTCAGGGGGATCGGCACCCGCGGGGTCGTGCGCTGAGGCTGATCCCGCGGCGGGGTGCACTCGCGCACGAACACGTCACACCACCGCGCCGGCTGCACCGTGTGGAGGTCGCCGCCGACGGCGAGCTGGATGTACGCGTCATCCTTGTGCTCGCCGGTGTTGCCGGCCACCAGGATGCCGACACCTGCCGCGACGACGACCACGAACGCGACGGCCACTGCGGCGATGATCGCGATCGCCTTCTTCTCACCGGGGTTGACCACGCTCTAGTGATATCCCATCCGCTTGGTGGGTTGAGCACCCGGTCCGGAAGCGTCGCGGGACGACGGACCCCGCGCCGGGCCTGCCGGTCGGTGCGGTCGGGTGGGCGCCGACGCCGGATCCGCCGGGCGGCCTCCCGGATGGCCGTCCGGGCGATCCGGACGGACCGCGGCATGTCGCTGCGTCGGATGGCTGTAGGCCGGTGCACCGAGATCGGCGAACGACATGGTCGGCTCGGCATGCTCGGGACGCTCACCACCGAGGCCGGGGACCAGGGAGCGTCCGCGGTCGGTGAGCACCGTCTGCGCGAGTCCGAGCCCCAGCAACACCGAGACGACGGTGAACCCCACCCACAGCGTCGTCGGCAACAGCACGCCGAGAGCGGCACCGAGTACCCAGCACAGCTGCAGCACCGTCTCCGATCGCCCGAACGCCGATGCCCGTGACTGCTCGGGCAGATCGTCCTGGATCGACGAATCGAGGCACACCTTGCCTATCGCGCTGGTGCCGGAGGCGACCAGCGCGGTCGCCGTCGCCAGCACGATGTTGCCGAACACCGCTGCCAGCACGGCCATCACGAAGCATGCGGCCGTCGAATACAGCACGATCTTCGACGGGTTGCGCAGCTCCAGACGTGTGCCGACCCCGTTGCCGATGGCGTTGCCCACACCTGCCGCGGCGCCGACCGCGCCGATGGTCGCGAGCTGCTTCCAATCGGAGTGCACGCCTTGCTGGGACTTGGCGTAGAAGGCGATGTAGAGCGTCAGGAAACCGGTGAGGATGCGGATGGTGCCGTTACCCCACAGCGCAGCGACCACCTTGCGCCCGAGGGGCTGACGCATTTTCGCGGCCAGCGCCTTGGCCCCGCCGCGCACGCCCGCCCGCCCCGGCGCCGCGGCTGCGTCGTGCGGGGCGTGATAGGTCAGCGTCGCCGGGATCTCACCCTCGGTGACCTCGACCCACGACGGGATGCGCATGCACAGATACGCACCGAATGCGGCGATGACCGCCAGCCAGAGCATCGCCCCGGGCAGATGCCACGGCAGCGCCTTGGCCAGCAACACCTCGAAGAGCCCGGCCACCGCGCCGCCGATGATCGTGCCGCCGACCAGGCCGAACATCGTCAGCCGGGAGTTCACCCGCGGCAGGTCGATCGTCGGGGGGACCACCCGCGGGGTGACCGCCGACTTGAGCACCCCGAACGACTTGGACAGCACCAGCAGCCCCAGCGCGCAGGGATAGAGCACCCACGGGTCGTAGTTGAGCTGATCGGCCACCGGATCCCAGCTGACGTTGGTCATGATCAGCAGGGCGAGAACCACGCGGGCGCCGAAGGTGGTGGCCATCGCGATCCGGCGACCCTGCTGCAGTCTGTCGAGCAACGGCCCGATCAACGGCGCGATGAGCGCGAACGGTGCGATGGTGAGCGCGAGATACAGCGCCACCGACACCTTGGACTGTCCGGTGGCAGCCGAGAAGAACAAGGTGTTGGCCAACGCGACCGCCATCGCCGCGTCGACGGCGAAGTTCACGATCACCGGCAAGGTCAGCGCGGTCAGCCCGGACTGATCGGCGCCGTCGGCGGTGGCGGCCTGGTGGATCTTGCCGAGCCCCTTCGCGGTCAACTGCCTGCTGCGCATCGCCGCCACCCGCGCGACCGTGATCTTCTTCGGCGCCTCCGGCGTCGGATCGGTCGGCAGGGCCTGCGTCCGATGGCCGCCCGGTCCCGTCGCGTCATGGGGATCGGTCGGCGTGTCGTCGAGGGGCGGCAGGTGCGGATTGTGGGTCCGCGGCGGCAGATATGCCTCGCCGCGGTTCCCGCCCGGCGGATTGCCGTGCGACGGGATCCGCGTCGGGGTGGCTCGGCGGCGTGCGCCGTCGGCCGGATAATTCGCGGCCCCGGGGTGGTCGACAGGGTCGCGTCGGGTACGCGCGGCAGCCGCAGGGCCCGTGGTACCCGCGGGTGCAGCGGCGCTGTCCTTCGACTTCCGTCCGATCACGCGTCAATTGTTCCTCATCGGCCGACCGGCCCGCCGTATGTGTCGTTCGGAAGTGTCGCGCGCAGCCGCTGTGACCCGTGGTCCCCGGGTGAGGCACACTGGAGGGCGTGACTGGAGTAATGGACGGCCCGCGGTTGCTCGACGCCGTCGAGGTCGCCCGTGCCGCGCTCGTCGAGGACGGGCACGAGCCGGGTGCCCACCGTCAGGCGATCGCGGAAGGCGAATGGGCCGCAGCACACTACTTCGACGCCGATCTCACCGGATACCGCGGCTGGCAGTGGTGCGTGGTGGTTGCCGGCGCGCCCGGGACCGACGCTGTCACCGTCAGTGAGGTGGTCCTCCTGCCGGGCGAAGGTGCGCTGCTCGCGCCCGAATGGGTGCCGTGGAGTGAGCGCGTCGCGCCGGGCGATCTGACGGCAGGCGACATGCTCGCCGCCGACTCCGACGATCCGCGGCTCGTTCCCAACCACGTGGACAGCTCGAGCGCCCTGCTCTCCGAGACTGCCGTGCCGGAGGTCGCCGACGACTACCCGGCCGACGACGTCGAGGCCTCGGCGCCCGACCCCGAGGACCTGGCCGAGGTGGCCGGCGCACTCGGACTCGGGCGGAAGCGGTTGCTCAGCCGAGAGGGCCGTGACGCGGCCGCGCAGCGCTGGTACGACGGCGAGCACGGTCCCGGCGCAGAGATGGCGGTTGCGTCCCCTTTTCCGTGCTGCACCTGCGGTTTCTACATCCCGCTGTCGGGTGCGTTGCGGGTGGCTTTCGGCGCGTGCGCCAACGAGTATTCCGCCGACGGCCAGGTGGTCTCGGCCGAATACGGATGCGGGGCGCACTCCGACGTCGTCGCCCCGAGCGGTGAGGGATCACCGGCGTACGACGCCTTCGACGACGGTGTTCTCGAGATCGTTGCGGTAGGTGCCGGTGCTGCGGGCGCCGACGGCGAGCCGAACGCTCGGGCTTGACGCCCGGAGTTGCCTGACCCCGACCCGGTGCACACTGACCCCTTCGGTACCGCCGACCTCGCTGCGGCGACGCTGTCGGCGTGGCGGGAGTCACCGACACGTCTGGCCGAAGACGTTGCCGCCGAAGATGATCTGGCCAGTGTCGGCTACCGCGACCGCCTGTTCGTCGAACTCGTCACCAACGCTGCCGATGCGGCCCGGCTCGGAGGGGTGGACGGCGAGGTCGCGATCTGGTCGGATGCCGACGGCCTGCACATCGCCAATACCGGTGCGCCACTGACCGAAGCGGGAGTGCGGTCGCTGCTGGCGCTGCGCGTCTCGGCCAAACAGCCCGATGACACCGGTGGCGTCGTCGGCCGGTTCGGGGTGGGATTCAGTGCCACCGCCGCCGTCGCCCACACCGTCGAGATCCGCTCGACGAGCGGGACGATCTGTTTCGATCGTGCACGTGCCGCTGCGGCGGTTGCCGACGCGGGAATCGTTGGCGTAGCGCGTGTTCCGCTCCTGCGGCTGGCCTGGCCGGGCGAAGGGGTCCCGCGCGCGGGTTTCGCGACCGAGATCGTCCTCGGCCTGGCTGGGGGACTCGACCCGCAAGCGATCCTCGACGCGGCCGAGGCGCAGGCCCCTGATCTACTCCTGGCGCTGACCGCGCTCCGGCTGATCACCGTGGAGGACACCGCTTTCGAGATCGACCGGACCGAGCTCGTCAACGACGAATTGTCCTCCGGTTCACGCGCTCGTCGGCTCACGGTGACCGTCACGAGCCGGGGAGATCGGCGGAGTCGGGCATTCACCGAGATCGAGCACGGGCCGTCGCGATGGCTACGCGCCGACGACGGTCGGCCGGTGAGCGCGGGATCGGACGCGCCGGTTGCCGATGTGCTCTGGGCGCCGACACCGACCGACATCGAACTGTCGTTGCCGTGCCGGCTCATCGCCCGTCTCCCGCTCACCCATGATCGTCGCCACGTGCGCCCCGATGCCGACATCGCCGCAGCCGCAGCGGGTTACGTGGACGTGCTGCGCCTTGCCGAGCCCGTCGACGGGGTGGCTCTGGTTCCCCGCGCGCACCGCGCGCGGGGCGGCGACGATGCCCGGTTGATCGACGCGGTGCTCCACGAACTGCGCCGTACTGCATGGCTCCCCGGCATCGCAGGGGCGCCGGTGGTGCCGGACCGTGCGTCGGTGCTGATCGGGCTCGGTCCCGACCTCGCGGAGGTGCTCGGCGAGCTGTTCACCGATCTCGTCCATCCGGATCTGTCTCTCGCACATCAACTCCCGGTACTCGAATCGCTCGACGTCACCCGGATCGGCTTGGCGTCGCTGGCCGAGCGGCTGACCGGTGTGGAACGCGACCCTGCGTGGTGGGGGCGGTTGTACGCGGCGCTCGCACCGTTGGTGTCGACGGCCCTCGACGCCGAAGAGCTTGCCGCCCTGCCCATCCCGCGTTCGGATGGTCGGATGAACATCGGTGCGCGTGGATTGTTCACCGCGCACGCCGTGCAGACGCCCCTGCGCTGGATTCGCACCGTCGCGGCCGAGGCCGACCATCCCCTCCTGGAACGACTGGGCGTGCAACGGCTTTCGATCACCGATGCACTCGCCGATCCGGCACTGCGCATGCTCGTCGAGGAGGCCGCCGACCTCGTCGAGGACGGTGCGGGTGAGGAGGTCGACGCCACCGGTCTGGCCGAGGAGGTGCTCGCGCTCCTCGGTGCCGACAGCGAGGCCGTTGTGCCCGAATGGCTGTCGCGGCTTCCGCTGCCTGCCGATGACGGTGACCTGCGTAGTGCCGACGAGTTGCTCCTCGTCGATTCGCCGTTGGCCGCGGTGCTCGTCGAGGACCATCCCTTCGGTCTGCTCGACGGTGACGTCGCCGAGCGACATGGTGTGCACGTGCTTCGCCGGCTCGGGGTGGGGTGGTCGTTCGCGGTGATCGTCGACGACCTTCCGACGGGGCCCGACCATGATCTTCCCGACGAGGAGCAGTGGTGGGAGACCTTGCCGGATGCCCCGGAACGTCTGTGCGCCATCCGCGATCTCGACCTCGTCGCCCCCGATCGGTGGGCGCAGGCCCTGACGTTGATCGTCGAGGATGAGCAGGCGGCACGAGCGCTCGACGATCGCGAGGGGTACACCGCCTGGTGGTTGCGCCACTTCGCCGAGGTCGACGATTTACTTCTCGGTGAATACCGTGCGCCGTCGGATCACTCGCTCGTCGGTGTGCTCGATCCGCTGGTGCATCCCCACGCGGACGCGCTGGCCCCTGCGCTCGCAGCGCTACCGCCCGAATCCGCCACGGAGGCATCGTTGTTGCTGGCCAGGCTGGGCGATCGAGGTAGATCGATCTCCCCCGGGGTCACTCGCGCGATCTACTCCGCGGTGGTCGAGGTCTGCCGGTCGGGGAGGATCGACTGGTCGGAAATCGACGCACCCGACGCCGTGCGGGTCGCCTCGGGTACCGCCGTGCCCACCGATGGCCATCGCGTTCCCGTCGTCCTCGATGACCCGTGGTGGGCACAGGCCGTCGATCCCGTTACCCTCGTGATCGGTCCCGACAGTCCCGAGGGCGCAACGCTTCTGGCCGACATCCTGGATCTCCCGCAGGTATCGGAGGAGTTCACCGCCGAACCGGTCGGTGCGGGGGAGTACACGACGGCCGACGACACCGCAGCGGTGTTGTTCACCGCCGAAACCGGAAGGCCGGTACCGGGCGAGGTTCGTGTGTATGACGACCTGCGGATGGCATTGTCGCGCAAGGGTGGTGGCGCATCGAGTGAGGTTCGGGTGCGGTGGTGGGTCGACAGCCGGGGCGTCACGTATCTGTCCCGCCGGCGTTGATGGCGGCCTCGACGCCGACCGTCAGCGTCGTTGGGCGTCGATGCCGGTGGTGAGGATCGCGGCGAGCTGCCGGTAGGCTGCGGCGTCGTCGAGGCCCGTGGTCGCCGAGACCTCCCGTCGCTGGATGCGGCTCATCATCGTCGCGGCGACGTCGGCAGCGAACGCGGCGTTGACATCCCGGAACTCGCCGTCGCGAACTCCGGCGTCGATCAGCTCCCGCACCCGGCGAGCGGCTGCGGCGGTGTTCTGTTCGTACAGGTCGCGGGTCGGGCCGAAGGCGTGGAGGTCGGTCATGAACACCTCGGAGGCCGGGGAGAGTTCCTCGCCGACGGCGATGAGGTAATCGATGACCGCCTCGCGTGCCGACGTCGCCGCCGCGACCCGCGCCTCGACGTGCTCGGTGGCGACCCGGAAGAAATGCGTCACCGTCTTGGTGACCAGTTGCTCCTTGCTGTCGGCGAGGGTGTAGATCGTCGTCTTGGAGCAGCGCAATCTGCCTGCGAGGTCGGCGACGGACAGATGTGCGAAACCTTCGGCGAGGAGCAGAGCGAGGAGGTCGTCGAACAGCGCTGCGCGTCTCCGGGTGCCGAAGTCGGTGACGCCCGGACTTGCATTCGCCCCGCGGGTCATGGTCGCTCCTCACTGCTGGGTCGCCGGACTGCTGTGGCCTTCCGGCGTCGAGAATAGTACTGTGAAGCGTACCTGAGTACTGTCTATAGCCCGGAAAGGCTCGCCACATGGCTGTTGATCGTCTGCTCCCCAATGATGAGGCGCGCGACCTGATCGCCCTGACCCGCGATATCGCCGACAAGCGTCTGGCGCCGATCGCCGACGCGCACGAGAAGGCCGAGACGTATCCCGACGGGCTCTTCGCCGAGCTCGGGGAGGCGGGACTCCTCGGGCTGCCGTATCCGGTCGAGTGGGATGGCGGAGGCCAACCGTACGAGGTCTACCTCCAGGTGCTGGAGGAACTCGCGGCGCGGTGGGCGGCAGTGGCTGTGGCGACCAGCGTGCACGGCCTGGCGTGTCACCCGCTCTTCAATTTCGGCACCGAAGAGCAGAAACAACGTTGGCTTCCGGACTTGTTGAACGGCAAGCTCATCGGCGCCTACAGCCTGTCAGAGCCGCAGGCCGGCTCCGACGCGGCGGCACTGAATTGCCGAGCCAGGGCTGCGGACGACGGCTATCACGTGACCGGGACCAAGGCGTGGATCACCCATGGCGGCATCGCCGACGTCTACAACTTGTTCGCGCGCACCGGTGAGGGGTCGAAGGGGATCTCCTGCTTCTTGGTTGCGCGAGACACCGACGGCCTCACCTTCGGTAAGCCCGAGGAGAAGATGGGACTGCACGCCGTCCCGACCACTGCCGCCACCTACGACGACGCTGTCGTCGACGCGGACCGGCTGATCGGCGCCGAGGGTCAGGGGTTGCCTATTGCCTTCTCCGCACTGGATTCCGGACGATTGGGAATCGCCGCCTGTGCCACTGGATTGGCGCAGTCGGCGCTGGACGCTGCGGTCGAGTACGCACAGGAGCGGACCACCTTCGGCCGCAAGATCATCGACCACCAGGGCTTGGGTTTCTTCCTCGCCGACATGGCCGCCGCCGTCGACTCGGCACGCGCGACCTATCTCGACGCCGCTCGCCGACGGGACGCCGGACAACCGTATTCGCGTGCGGCCGCCACGGCCAAGCTCATCGCGACCGACGCCGCGATGAAGGTCACGACCGACGCTGTACAGGTCCTCGGCGGCAACGGTTACACCCGCGACTTCCGGGTGGAGCGCTACATGCGCGAAGCCAAGATCACCCAGATCTTCGAGGGCACCAACCAGATTCAGCGGCTCGTGATCAGCCGCGCACTCGCTGCGGGCTGACGCCCCTCTCCCTCTCAGAGTGGTATCCGGGTCGCTGTGGCCCCGAATCCAGCTCCGGCTCAGTTGGTCTCGAGGCTCGCCGCACGCGGCTCGCACCTCCACCATCGGGGAAGATGCCTCGCCGCCGAAGGATGCTGACGCTCTTCCCATCCGACGATCGGATGCTGACGCCCTCCCCACCCGATGGTCGAGGTGCACGGCGCCCCTGGCGCCGGGCCTCGAGACCTCTTGTGCCGACGGGATTCCGGGCCACGGGCGGCACGACACCTCGACCATCGGGTGGGGATTATCTCTATGGAGTTCTCAAACAACAGATGCGGTCCCGGCCGGGCCGGATGCAGGGAATCAGGTTGTGGGGCAGTGTAGGTCAGGCTGCTGCGTCGTCGAGTCGCATGGTGCGTCGGTGATACGACGGCACGGGTCGTCGTTTCGGGTCGATGCTGGCGGGCGGGATGAGCCAGGGGTGTCGGTCGAAGCCGATGATGATGTCCCAGCCGTGGTGGTGGACGTCGTCGTGGCAGCTGGTGCAGAGGAGGCAGCCGTTGTCGAGGTCGGTGGGCCCACCATCGGCCCAGTGGTGCAAGTGGTGTGCTTGGCAGCGTCCGGCGTGTGCACCACATTTGATACATCCGCGATCTCGCACCAGCAACGCTTTGCGTTGGCCGGGGGTGAAGAAGCGTTTCGCCTCCCCAACACTGAGCGGTACCCCGTTGGGATCGAGGATGATCTTGGTGACCGTCGTGTCACACGACAACAACTTGGCGGTCGCTTCGGTGATGGCACCCATGTTCTGCAAATCGCCGCCGAGTGCCGGGTTGTCCGCTGACCAGGTCCACAACAGGCCGTTGGTGGGTTTGGCCGAGAAGGTGGTGTCCGCTAGTCCTTGTGCCGCCAACTCCACGATCGTTTCGAATGCAGCCGCGCAGATCTGTTCGGGAGTCCGCGGATCCGGGGACCCGTCGGGTTGGGGCTTGGGCGCCGACAAGGTTTCCATCAGAGTTCTGGTTTTCTCCCCGGCGACGATGTCGAGGTTCGCCGAGATTTCCAGACGTCCGTCGTCGGTGATGCGGTCGGTGTAGGAGTTGATCGTCTTGTCCTCCGCGGCAGGTAACCCGCCCGATGTCTCGGCCGCCAACTCGTTCCCCAACTGCCGCGCGTAGAGGTTGATCTCGGCGGGGGTGAAACCGGCAAAGTAATGCGACAGCAGTTTCCGCAGGAACTCGCACCGTTGCACGGTGTCGAGGGGTTCGGGGACCGGGTGTCGATGTGCGCC
>NZ_BAEI01000004.1 GCF_000241325.1 Gordonia polyisoprenivorans NBRC 16320 = JCM 10675
GGGCTAACTGGGCTTGTACCCGCTGACCACCACGTTGTAGAAGAACTTCGGCGGCACGACCTTGCGCAGGACGTTCTCGTCGAGCCAGGTCAGGCGCTTCCACGAGCCGAACGCGAAACCGGCCCAGCCCCAACCGAGTTTGCCCGGCGGCACCGCGGCCTCGAAGGTACGGACCGGCCAGCCGAGCATCGCCGCGGCGAACTCCTCGGTCGCGGTCTGCACCGACGACGCTCCCGCCGACCGGGCGATGCCCGCCAACTCGTCGGGATCGAAGGTGTGGATGTCGACGACAGCCTCGAGCGCGGCGGCACGCGAGGACTCGTCGAGCTCCTCCTGCGGGCGGCGCCACGACTGCAGCGGACCGAGCTTGGTGAGGTTCGTCGTCAGGTACCAGGTGGCCCGGCTCATCCACCGGGCGTAGAAGTCACCGATCGTCGACGGCTCACCGGCGAAGACGAACCGCCCGCCCGGCTTGAGCACCCGCAACACCTCGCGCAACGCCTGCTCGACGTCCGGAATGTGGTGCAGCACAGCGTGTCCGACGACGAGGTCGAAGGTGTTGTCGTCGTAGGGGATCTTCTCGGCATCGGCGACCCGGCCGTCGACCTCGAGTCCGAGGTTCTCGGCGTTGCGCAGCGCCACCTTCACCATGCCCGGCGACAGGTCGGTGACCGACCCCTTCTCGGCCACCCCGGACTGCATGAGGTTCAGCAGGAAAAAGCCGGTGCCGCAACCGAGTTCCATCGCCCGCCCATAGGGCAGCCCGCTCGCTGCGCTCCCGGCGGCAGCATCACTCGCCCCGCTCGCTGCGCTCCCGGCGGCAGAATCACTCGCCGGCACCGCGTCGAACCGGCCGCGCGCGTAATCGATACAGCGTTCGTCGAAGCTGATCGACCACTTCTCGTCGTAGGTCTCGGCCTCCCAGTCGTGATAGAGCACCTGCGCGAGCTTGGTGTCGGTCAGCGCCGCCGCGACCTCCTCGGCGCTGGCGTGCGGGTTGGGCGCCGGATCGACCGGCGACCCGGCACCCGTCTCGTTGTCCGTCTCCGGCTCGTTCTCGGTGGTCGTCATGTGTCCCTCTCCCTCTGCGCGGCTCACTTACCCGTGAACCGGGCCTTCCCCGGGCCGTTCTCCACGAACGACTCCATTCCGATCTTGCGGTCCTCGGTGGCGAAGAGCGCCGCGAACAGTTGTTCCTCGATCTTCAGCCCGGTCGCCAGGTCCACTCCCAGCCCCTGGTCGACGGCCTTCTTCCCGGCGGCCAGCGCCACCGATGCCGCGTTGGCGAACTGGCCGGCCCACGCCAGGGCCGCGTTGTAGACCTCATCGGGTGCCACGACCTCGTCGACGAGCCCGATCCGCAGCGCCTCGTCGGCGCCGACGAACCGGCCGGTGAAGATCATGTCCTTGGCCTTCGCCGGTCCGACGAGACGGGCCAAACGCTGCGTACCGCCACCACCGGGGATGACACCCAGCAGGACCTCGGGGACGCCGAGCTTCGCGTTGTCGCCGGCGATACGTCGGTCCGCGCCGAGCGCGACCTCCAAACCGCCGCCGAGCGCGTAACCGGTGATCGCGGCGACCGTGGGCTTGGGGATCTCCGAGATCGACCCCAACGCGCTCTGCAGGCGACCGGCGACCTTGGCCATCTCCGGATAGGTCATGTCGTTCATCTCTTTGATGTCGGCACCGGCGGCGAGCACCTTGGGACCGCCGTAGACGACGACGGCCTTGATGTCGTCACGGTCGGTGGCCTGTGCGGCCGCGGCGGCCAGCTCGGACTGGACCTGTCGGTTCAGCGCATTCATCGGTGGCCGGTTGAGCAGGATGGTGCCCACACCGGGATGGTCGTCGGAGGTCTCCAGAGTCACGAACTCAGCCATGGTCGAAGGCTACCGTCTGACGATCAGGCCGTTCGAGCCGTCCCTGCGCCGCGGCGGCGTCGGTGAGATCGGCCATCGTCACCGCACCACGCGCCGCACCGCCGGCGACGAGTTCGGCGGCGAACGCGGTGAGTACACCGGTCGCCCACGACTGCCGGCGCCCACGAGCGGCCCGGCTGCGCCCGGTACGACGATTCTGCGCAACCACCAGCCATTCGTCCGAGCCCACGTGCGGAACGCGGTCGAGGAGAATCCCGAGGGCGGGGACCCGACCGGCGAGTGCGAGCGCGCCCGTCGCACTCCGGCTGCTCAGTGCGAGGTGACTACGCACTCGGACTCCCCGGTCCGCGAGCAGGACATGGTCGGGGAAATCGGCCCGCAGGTAGCGCCGGCGCCGACCGCTGGGCTCCGTGATCCGACGGGACTGCCGAAGATTGACGATCCGGCATCCCTCGGGCGGGTGATGAACCGGGGTACCGAGCAGCCCGGCGGTCCACTCGACAGCCGCCGCACCGTGGTGTTCCCCGGTACCCAACACGACTCCGAGGTCGACGTCATCGCCCGGCTCCGTGTCGAGCTCGGCGATCAGCAGGGTGCTCAGTCCGGGCACGAGACCCGCACCGGTCACGACCGTACCCACCGACGCCTCCGACATGGTGGTCCCGCCGACGTCCTCGCACACCGCCCGGCGCAGCGCGGCCAGATACGCCGAGGTCGCCGAGATCTCGACGACGGCCGGAGCACCGC
Source organism: Gordonia polyisoprenivorans NBRC 16320 = JCM 10675 (assembly GCF_000241325.1). GTDB lineage: Bacteria > Actinomycetota > Actinomycetes > Mycobacteriales > Mycobacteriaceae > Gordonia > Gordonia polyisoprenivorans. The sequence goes on from NZ_BAEI01000004.1 coordinate 2,631, forward strand.
AACGCGCCAGCGCCGGCGTCTCCACCCCGGACGCATTGATCACCACGTCGTGCACCGCCGACAGGTGCGCCAACGTCCGGAGCCCCTCCGGCGCAGTCAAATCGAGTCGAGTCAGATCGAGCCCGATCAGATCCTTTCCGGCGCCGCGCCCGGCCCGCGTCACCACATGCCCACGTGAACGCAGCTCCTCGACCACCACCCGACCGACCGCACCGCGGGCACCCATCACCAACGCTCGCATCGCACTCTCCTCAGACCGGCCTTCATCGGACCGACGCTCATCACCCGACCGAACAATGTCCAAACATTCGTTTGGAGATTGCAGCGTAACCCGACAACGCTCAGTTTCCAACCAATCGTTTGGACTTTCGGTATGGTTCGTTCGTGGCCTGGGACACCGAGACGACGCGACGCCGACTACTCGACGCCGGCACCCGGCAGTTCGCCGCACACGGCTTCGCCGGGGCACGCCTCGACGCAATCGGACGCGACGCCGGGGTGAACAAGGAGCGGGTCTACCGCTACTTCGGCGACAAGCGCGGCCTGTTCACCGCGGTGCTGACCCGGGAATTGGCGAGCCTTCTCGAGGGGGTCGATCCCGCTGGCGCCGGCCCCGAGGCGATCGGCCGTTTCGCGGGAGCACTGTTCGACCGGTGCGCCGAGCGCCCGCACCTGCCCCGGCTCCTGGCCTACGAGAGCCTCGAACTCGACGCCGCGGTCGGCATCGACGCTCGAAACCCGATGTGCGCGAAGAACATCGCCGGATTCCGAGCGGTAGTGCCCGGCCTGGACCGCACCGGGGCCGAACAACTGCTCTTCAGCGTCATCTCGCTGGTCGTCGGCTGGTGGACGCTGAGCGCCCTGGTGCAGACACTGCCGGTGCGGCCCGACGACGCCGCGAGCAGACGCGCCGCTGTCGTCGCCCACGCCACCGCGATGGCAGACTGCACATCAGGGCGCGACGTCGGCTGACGCATGGCCCGAGAGGAGCGGCGATGGCCCCGTCGGCAGCGAGCGATGCAGGGGAACCGGTGATGCTCACCGTCGGCGAACGGACCATCCGACTGTCGAGCCCCGACCGCATCTATTTCTCCGAGCGCGGCGAGACCAAACTCGATCTCGCGCACTACTACCTCTCCGTCGGCGACGGCATCGTGCGCGCGCTGCTGGAGCGCCCGTGCATGCTGCACCGCTTTCCCAAAGGCGTGGATGGAAAGAAGGTGCACCAGAAGCGGATTCCGGCCGGAGCTCCCGACTGGGTGGAGACGACCGAGCTGTGGTTCCCCCGGTTCGGACGCACCGCCGACGAATTGTGCGTCACCGAACTGGGCAGCGTGATCTGGGCGGTGCAGATGTCGACGGTCGAGTTCCACCCCTGGAACTCCCGTCGCGCCGACCCCGAATCGCCCGACGAGTGGCGAATCGACCTCGACCCGATGCCCGACTGCGACTTCGCACGAATCCGCCGGGTCGCCGGCGTCGTCCACGAGGTCCTCGACGAACTCGGCATCCGCGGGTTCCCGAAGACCTCCGGCGGGCGCGGGCTGCACATCTACGTCCGGATCGTCCCGGAATGGGGGTTCCCCCAGGTTCGCCGTGCGGCACTGGCATTCGCGAAAGAGGTCGAGCGACGCTGTCCCGCGGACGTGACGACCACCTGGTGGCGCAAGGACCGTGACCCGTCGGCGGTGTTCGTCGATTACAACCAGAATGCCCGCGACCACACGATGGCCGCGGCGTACTCGGTGCGCGGCAACCCGCGGGCGACCGTGTCGGCGCCGGTGACCTGGGCCGAGATCGCCGACGTCGAGCCCGACGATTTCACCATCGCCACGATGCCTGCACGATTCGCCGAACTCGGTGACCTGCACGCCGAGATCGACGACGTCGCCCATCGCCTCGATCACCTCCTCGAGTGGGCCGATCGCGACGACGCCGCGGGCGGCACGACCGACGACACCGACATCGTCGACCTCGACGGGTAGAACTCCGCAAAGGGTGACACCACAGAGAGGACACCACAGACCGCTCAGAGTCCCACGCGCACACCGATTCCGGCGATGAGCGCCTCCAGCGCCCAGTCGAAGGTGTCAACCGGCAGTGTCGCCATCTCCTCGCTGAGCGCATATTGCAGGGGCTGCTCGTCGGGGTCGAGGCGGGCGCGTCGGGCCTCGGCGGTGATGCGATTCTCCCCCGGCACCGGATGCCGGTGCTGCTCTTCGATCACATACCCGGTGACCAACGCGTTGAGCGCGACCAGTGCTCGCTGCGCATCCAGCGGTGTCATGCCTGCGGCGGCCAGCACCCGGACCGGTTCTTCGAGTCGGCGCAGGGCATCGTCGTCGAGCAGCGTGGTTCCCGAGACCAACTTGGCCCCGTCACGGTAGGACAGCAGCGTCGTACGGATGCGATGTCCACTGGTCCGCAACAATTCTCGCCAGTCGGCGGCGGCCTCGTCGGGGATCGGCTCGTCGAGCAGTCGCCGCAGGATGCGCGTGGCCATCTCGTCGGTCAGCTCGGTCATGTCGCGGACGTGGTAGTAGAGCGCACCGGCGCGCACGCCCAATCGGCCGGCCAGCGCCCGTGCCGTGATCCCGTCGAGGCCGGTCTCCGCGAGCTGCTCGAAGGCGGCGTCGACGATCGCATCCCGGCTCAGCGGCGTCCGTGCCACAGATCCCCCTTGACTCTTGAACAATGTTCAATCATCCTAACAGAGGTAAGTTTTGAACAATGTTCAAAGGAGTAATTCATGAAAGCAGCTCTCGTCACCGACCTCACCCGCCCACCGATGTATGCCGACCTCGACGCTCCCGTCGCCACCGACGGGTACGTCGAGGTGCAGATGCTCGCCGCCGGGGTGCATCAGATCGTGCGCTCCATCGCAGGCGGAGCGCACTACTCCTCGGGAGACGAACTCCCCTTCGTCGTCGGCGTCGACGGGGTGGCCGTACTCGACGGGCATCGCGTCTACACCGGCGGATGCCCCGACCCATACGGCACCATCGCCGAACGCACAGTGGTGCCCGCGGGATTCGCGGTGCCGATCCCCGATGCGCTATCGAGCGAGACCGCCGCCGCCGTGGTCAACCCCGCAATGTCGTCATGGATGCCGCTGGTGAAATCCGGTGTCCCTCAAGGAGGCACCGTCGCAGTTCTCGGAGCGACCGGCACCGCCGGTACTCTCGCCGTCCGGATCGCCCTGCACCTGGGCGCCGGTCGCGTCGTCGCGGTCGGCCGCAACGCCGCGGTGCTGGCCCGTCTCGCCGAAGACCCGCGGGTGCAGACGGTGTCGCTACTCGACGACGATCCCCGAGGGCGACTGGCGGCGGCGTTTGCCGAGGGGATCGACGTGATCCTCGATTACCTCTGGGGTCCGGTCGCCGAGATGACCCTGGAAGCCCTACGGGCGCACAGCCTCACCGGACGCCACTCCAGCGTGGACTACGTCCAGATCGGCGCACTGGCCGGCCGGTCGATCACCCTCGACGCCGCCATCCTGCGCGCGCGTCCGATCTCGATCTGGGGCTCGGGTGGTGGATCGATCGACCCGCGTCTGTTATTCGCCGAACTCCCCGCCCTGCTCGATCTCGCCGCCGCCGGTGGGCTCCCGATCGATGTCCGCACCGCGGCGCTCGCCGACGTCGAGCAGGCGTGGAACTCCCCCGAGCCCGGCCGGCTGGTCGTGACGATCGGGACTAGAGGGTGATGTCGGGTGGCAGCTGATCGCCGAGACCGGCGAAATAGTCGTCGGAACGGGTGAAAGCCAAGCCCGACAAGCCCTTTCCAGCGCTCACCACCGGTTCTATCGGCTCGATGGCGCGCTCGGCGTCGAGGAGATCGGCCACGGTCGCGTATCGGGCCACCTCCGTCAACTGCGCCCACGTCGGGGGCAGCAGGAAATGCTTGCCCGCCGACCACGCGTCGATCGCGTCCTGCGCACTCGCCCACCGGGTGACGTCGGCCTCGGTGGTCGAACCGTCCGGTTCCTGGCCGGGCGGGACGGCCGCCAGAAAGAAACGGGTGTCGTAGCGGCGCTTCTCGTTGACCGGGGTGATCCAGTGCGCCAGCGGCCGCAGCAGGTCGGCGCGCAACGTGAGGCCGTGGGCGCGGAGGAAACCGGCGAACGACAGGGATTTGTCGACGAGGGCGGCGCGGTCGTCACGCAACGTCGCGGGGTCGGGGAACTCCTCGCCCGACGAGGCGAGCAGCACGCCGCATTCCTCGAAGGTCTCGCGTACCGCGGCGCAGACCAGAGCCTGCGCGAGTTCGGTTGTGGTGGAGAACTGTTCGGCCCACCACTGCGGCGTGGGTCCGGTCCAGGCGAGGTCGGCGTCGCTGTCGCGGGGGTCGACCCCGCCGCCTGGGAACACCGTCATACCACCGGCGAACGCCATCTGCTTGACGCGGCGCTGCAGGAACACCTCGATCCCGCCACCGCTGTTGTCGCCACCGTCGCTGTTCTTGCCGCCATCGCGCACGAGCACCACGGTCGCCGCGTCACGTAACGGCGCGGCCTGCGGTGCCGACGTCTCTGCCATCGAAGACCTCCAACCCGTCCCGGCCGAGATGTGTGCCGGGACACCCGTCGACACTATCGCCGGGCCGCGGCACAACCGCATCCAGGGGCGGCCGATCCCGATCGACCGCAGCGACTCGTCAGCCGGCGGAACGTCGGTGTCCGCCGGCGCGGCGGGACCGGCGGGCGAAGAACCGGCCGTCGACTTTCGACAAGGTGATCTGCTGGCGGAACGCGGTCGACAGGTTCTTGCTCGTCAACACCTTGTTCAGCAGTCCCTGCTCCACCACGGCCCCCTCCGACAGGAGCATGGCGTGGGTGAATCCGGCGGGGATCTCCTCGACGTGGTGGGTGATGAGCACGATCGCCGGCGAGTCGGGGTCGGCGGCCAGCGCGGAGAGCCGTTCGACGAGCTCTTCACGCCCGCCGAGGTCGAGTCCGGCAGCCGGTTCGTCGAGCAACAGCAGTTCGGGGTCGGTCATCAACGCCCGGGCGATGAGGACCCTCTTGCGTTCACCCTCCGACAGGGTGCCGAAGGCCCGATCTGCGAGGTGTTCGGCACCCATCGACTCCAGCGATTCGAGCGCCTGTGCCCGATCGACGTCGTCGTAGGTCTCCCGCCACCGGCCGATGACCGAATAGCCGGCGGAGATGACGACGTCGCTGACCACCTCGTCGTCGGGGATGCGGTCGGCCAGCGCCGCACTGGCCACGCCGATCCGCGTGGACAGTTCGCGGACCTCGACCTTGCCGAGTTGCTCGGCCAGCACGAAGGCGATACCGGAACTCGGGTGCAGTTCGGCGGCGGCCATGCGCAGCAGGGTGGTCTTGCCGGCGCCGTTGGGACCGAGGACGACCCAGCGCTCATCGAGTTCGACCTGCCAGGTGACCGGACCGACCAGGGACGTGCCGCCGCGAACGACCGCGACGTCACGGAAATCGATCAACAGGTCGGGGTCGGAGGTGGGCTCGTCGGGCACGGGATCGCTGGCGGTCACGGACTCCATCGTGCCCTACTCACCGCGCCCGTGGGCACCATCATCGCGATGCGTGTCCGCCTGGCGCCGGGGTCCGCCGAGGACCTGCCGGGCCGGGCGCGCCGTCACCGGCCGATGTGTGCGCGAGACGACCAAAGTCGGGATCGGGCAAGGGAATAGCCGTCCGCCCGACGACCTTGATCAAGGTATGAGTGTGCCTCTTTCGATCCTCGACCTCGCCCAGGTGGGCACCGGAGAAACCGTGGGCCAATCGTTGGCCGCCTCGACCGACATGGCCATCCGCGCCGAGAAGTGGGGTTACGAACGGATCTGGTACGCCGAACACCACAACATGTCGTCGATCGCATCGTCGGCGCCTGCAGTGCTGATCTCGCATATCGCGGCCCGCACCTCCACGATCCGGCTCGGCTCCGGCGGGGTGATGCTGCCCAATCACGCGCCGTTGACGATCGCCGAGCAGTTCGGCACCCTCGGCGAGCTCTACCCCGGTCGCATCGATCTCGGGCTGGGCCGCGCCCCCGGTGGTGACCAGAACACGTTCGCGGCCCTGCGCCGCGACATGGCCGCCGCCGATCGCTTCCCGAACGACGTTCTCGAACTGCAGGGCTATCTCACCGGGCACTCGCGCGTGCCCGGGGTGAGTGCGACGCCGGGCAACGGTACCGACGTGCCGCTCTACATCCTCGGTTCGTCGCTCTTCGGTGCGCAGCTCGCCGCGGCGCTCGGCCTGCCCTACGGTTTCGCCTCGCATTTCGCGCCCGGCGCCCTCACCCAGGCGGTGCAGATCTATCGGGAGCAGTTCCGGCCGTCGGAGCAGCTCGCCGAGCCGTATGTGATCGCCGGGGCCTGCGTCATCGCCGACGAGGATCCGCAGCGCGCCCGCGACCAGCTCCACCAGGCCAAGCGGCATCGGGTGACCGCGCTCTTCGGCCGGGGCGGACGGAAGTTCACCGACGAGGAAGCCGATGCAATCCTGTCGATGCCGCAGGGACGTCAGATCGACGAGATGCTCACGTATTCCGGCGTCGGCACCCCGGACGAGGTGCGGGAATATCTCGACTGGTTCGCCGGACATGCCGACGCCGACGAGGTGATCGTCGCGTCGATCGCCCCCGACCGGCAGGTGTGGCTGCAGACGCTGGAGCACCTGGCGCCGGCGCGGGTCCCGGCGAGCTGAGCGCCGTCAGGCCAGCCGGAAGTCGGCGAAGTCGAATCCGGGTACGACGACGCAACTGACCAGCGCTGCTTCGTTTCCCACTGCACGCGCCCGCTGCCAGTGCCCCGGCGGCACGAGTGCCTGCGGTCGGTGGCCGGCACCGATGTCGGGTCCGACCACGATCGTCTCGGTGTGCTCGATGCCGGTGGGCCCGACGCCGAGGGGCACAGCACCGTCACCGCCGAGGTCGAGTTCCACCGGTGCACCGCGGTGGAACAGCCACATCTCCGCGCCGCGCACGGTGTGCCAGGCCGATTCTTCACCGGGTAACAGCACGAAATAGATCGCAGTGCCCGCGGCGCGGTCACCGTCGTATCCGGGCAGCGACGCGGCGGGCAGTGAGAGTTCGCTGCGCCACGTCTCGGCGTACCAGCCGCCCTCCGGGTGAGGCGCCAGATTCAGCGGTAGCGCCCACTCCGGTAATGCCGCTTGATCTTTCGTCATTCGATTACCTCCGCGATCACGGTCACCGAGCCCGGTGCGATCTCGGTGAAGCCCGCATCCCGAACGGCCACCGCCTCACCGGCACGTTCTGCGGCGAGCAGCCGTGTCCCGGTGGAGTCGTCGGCGGCGCACACCATCAGCGGACACCCGGCCTCGCGCCAGTCGCGGGCGGTGGCCTCATCGAGGAGCTTCACCGCGAGCATGGCGCCGTGACCCACCTGGGCCGCCGACTTGCCGACCGTCATCTCCAGTCGTGGGTCGAGCCACAGGCATACCCCGCGGCCGCCGGGCGCCGGTGGCAGTTCACCATCGACCTCGGTGCCACCGATCTGCAACCGGGAGATCCGCTTGTCGACGTCGCCGACCCGGCCGGGCACCAGGGCGCGGGCCTGCGCGCCGCCTTCGGTGGCGGTGAGGCCCCAGACCTCTTGCACGGCAACCCACTGCGCACCGCGGGCGCGTCGCGCGATCTTGCGGATACGCGCGTCACACCAGGCGTCCATCGGCGCCGACCACGGACCGTCGCCGCCGGATCGGTCGTCGAGGCACAGCAGCGCCACCGCACGGGCGGCGGCCACCAGCAGCTCGGTGCGGTCGGGGGGATCGGCCTTCTCGATGCGCAGCACCATCTGCATGGCGAGCACGTCGGCGGGATCCGGCGGGTCGTCGTGACCGCCGACATAAGCCGTCAGCCGACGGTGATCGTCCTCGAACGGATCGGGTACGACAGAGCCCGGGTCGGTCGATGTGTCGGTCATTCCAGCGGAACCCGGCGCAGCACCCCGTCGGCGGCGTCGGCGGCCTCGATCTCGTCGCGGGTGACGCCGAGAATGAACAGCACCGCGTCGAGGAACGGGTGGCTGAGCGCGGCGTCGGCGACCTCACGGAGTGCGGGCTTGGCGTTGAACGCGATACCGAGACCGGCCACCGACAGCATGTCGATGTCGTTGGCGCCGTCGCCCACGGCGATGGTCTGTTCCATCGGCACCCCGACCTGATCGGCGAACGACCGCAGCGCCCTGGCCTTGCCCGGCCGGTCGACGATCTCCCCGACGACCCGGCCGGTGAGGGTTCCTTCGACGACCTCGAGGGTGTTGGCCCGCACGAAATCGAGTTCCAGCTCATGTGCGAGGCCGTCGATGACCTGCCGGAACCCGCCGGACACCACACCGCAGTGATAGCCCAGGCGGTGCAGCGTGCGAATCGTGGTGCGCGCTCCCGGCGTCAGCTCCAGCGACGAGGCGACGTCGTCGAGAACGCTCGCGTCGAGACCGGCGAGCGCGGCGACCCGTTGATGCAGGGACTGCGCGAAATCCAGTTCACCGCGCATCGCCGCCTCGGTCACCGCCGCGACCTCGGCCTCCCGACCGGCATGGGCGGCGAGCATCTCGATGACTTCGCCCTGGATGAGCGTCGAGTCCACATCGAAGACGATGAGTCGCTTGGCGCGTCGCGCGAGCCCCCCGCGTTCGACCGCGATGTCGATGCCGTAGCGGGTGGCCACCCGCGCAAGGCCCTTGCGCAGTGCGGCGTCGGCCGCGACGTCGTCGCGTCCACCGACGCTGACCATCAATTCCAGTCCGGTGAGCGGATAGTCGGCCACCCCGCGGATCGAGTCGATGTTGCCGCCCTGCCCGGCGAGTTCGGCTGCCACCGCGGAGAACGCGCGCGCGGTCACCGGGCTGCCGAGCAGCACCACGGCGTGTGTCGAGGGCTGATGGCCACCGGACTGTCCACCGACCTCGACGTGGACATCCATCCCGACCGAGCTCATCGCCTGCTCGACGACGTCCTGCACCTGCTCGGGGTCTGTGTCGCACGCGACGAGCACCCCGAGTGTCAGGCGATCATGGATGACGACCTGCTCGACGTCGAGCAGGGAAACCTGTTGTCCGGCAAGCGCACCCATGAGCACCGAGGTGACACCGGGCTTGTCGGGGCCGGTGACGGTGATCAGGAGGGTCGCCTTCACGACCGCACCCGGAGCGGTGTGAACCGATCCGGGTGCGGAAGTGGTGTGTGAATCCGGGGAGTCGCCCACCGCGCTGCGCCGCGTCAGTCGGCGGAGGACTCGTGGTCGCCGACGGTGAGCGGGTCGCGCCGGGCATGCTCGGCGCTTTCGCTGTCATGCCCGTGACCCGGGCCGACGTGCGCCTCGGCACGCATCCGGTCGATCATGTGCGGATAGTGCAGCTCGAAGGCCGGACGCTCCGAGCGGATGCGGGGCAGCTCGGTGAAGTTGTGGCGCGGCGGCGGGCAGCTCGTCGCCCACTCGAGCGAGTTGCCGAAGCCCCACGGATCGTCGACGGTCACGACCTCGCCGTAGCGGTAGCTCTTGAAGACGTTCCACAGGAACGGCAGCGTCGAGAGGCCGAGGATGAACGCACCGGCCGTGGAGATCTCGTTGAGGGTGGTGAAGCCGTCCGAGGGCAGGTAGTCGGCGTAGCGACGCGGCATGCCCTCGTTACCCAGCCAGTGCTGCACCAGGAACGTGGTGTGGAAGCCGATGAAGGTCAGCCAGAAGTGCCACTTGCCCAGGCGCTCGTCGAGCATGCGTCCGGTCATCTTGGGGAACCAGAAGTAGATGCCGGCGTAGGTCGCGAACACGATGGTGCCGAAGAGCACGTAGTGGAAGTGCGCGACGACGAAGTAGCTGTCGGAGAGGTGGAAGTCCAGCGGCGGGCTGGCGAGCAGCACACCGGTCAGACCACCGAAGAGGAAGGTCACGATGAAGCCGACGGAGAACAGCATCGGCGTCTCGAACGTCATGTGGCCCTTCCACATGGTGCCTATCCAGTTGAAGAACTTCACACCGGTCGGTACCGCGATCAGGAAGGTCATGAAGGAGAAGAACGGCAGCAGGACCGCGCCGGTGACGTACATGTGGTGGGCCCACACCGCGACGGACAGCGCGGCGATCGCCAGCGTCGCGTACACCAGGCCCGAGTAGCCGAACAGCGGCTTGCGGGAGAAGACCGGGAAGATCTCCGACACGATGCCGAAGAACGGCAGCGCGATGACGTACACCTCGGGGTGACCGAAGAACCAGAACAGGTGCTGCCAGAGGATCACACCACCGTTGGCCGGGTCGTAGAGGTGGGCACCGAACTGACGGTCGACCTCCAGGCCGAGCAGGGCCGCGGTCAGCAGCGGGAAGATCAGCAGGATCAGGATGGTGGTGACCAGGATGTTCCAGGTGAAGATCGGCATCCGGAACATCGTCATGCCGGGCGCGCGCAGACACACGACGGTGGTCACCATGTTGACGCCACCGAGGATGGTGCCCAGACCGGAGACGCCGAGGCCCATGATCCACAGGTCGGCGCCGACACCGGGCGAGTGGATCGCGTCGGTGAGCGGTGTGTAGGCGGTCCAGCCGAAGTCGGCCGCACCGCCCGGGGTGATGAAGCCACCGATGGCGATCGTCGAACCGAACACGAACAGCCAGAAGCCGAAGGCGTTGAGTCGCGGGAAGGCGACGTCGGGGGCACCGATCTGCAGCGGCAACACGAAGTTGGCGAACCCGATGACGATCGGGGTCGCATACATCAGCAGCATCACCGTGCCGTGCATGGTGAACAGCTGGTTGAACTGCTCGGTCGACAGGAACTGCATGCCCGGATGCGCCAACTCCGCACGCATCAGCAGGGCCATCAGGCCGCCGATGAGGAAGAAGGCGAAGCAGGCGACGATGTACATCATGCCGATCAACTTGTGATCGGTCGTGGTGATCAGCTTGTAGATGAACGAACCCTTGGGCTGATGGCGCTCCGGGTACGGACGTACTGGTGCCACTTGCGTGGTGGGCTGGTCTACCGCGGTCACAGATCCTCCTCTTGCCCGACCGGTCGGGATGCGATTTCCGCCGGTCGGCACATGAACAAACCGAGCGCTGGTTACCGATCCTAAACCCTTGCACCCACCCCGGCCGAGTGGGTCCTACGATCCGTCGTACTTGATTTTTCGGGAGCACCATCGGCGCAGGTCAGCTGCGACGCCGGAGCCGACGCGCCGGGCTCGCCGGACCGTCCTGCGACGCCATGCGGGACGGCGGCGACGAGCTCGGGTGGGCGAGGTTGTGGCCCTGCTAGGTTGGGCGGGTGCAGGGTGGCGGTGAGGACCGGGTCGTATGCGGATCCGGCGACGGTGTTCGGAGTCGGTCGAGCAGGCGCGGCGTGGTCGCCTCGGCACTGCTGGTGTGCGTCGCAACCGTGGTGCTCGGTGCCTGTTCCGACGATCAGCCGCTGCTGACCACCCCCGACGGCAAGACCATCTCCACCTCCACGACCCGCATCGCCGAGGTCAACGTCGTCTCCGCCGACCGTGACTACTCGCGCACCTGCCTGGCACCGACCACCGCCTCCGACCCGCGCACCGACCCCGCGCGCATCGTCGTCACCGACCCGGCGCTGCTCGATGATCTCTGTGCCCTCGGCATCGGCCCCAAGGTGACCGCCGTGACCGCGGCCCCCGGCACGATCCCCGCGTATCTCGGACCGCAGCTGACCTCGGTTCCGGCAATCGGCACCACCCCCGATCCGTCGGCGGTCCGCACCGCGGCCCCCGACATCGTGCTCACCACCCCGTCGACCGCCGGATCGGCGCAGGCCTTCGCCGGTACCAAGACCGCGGCCATCCCCGACGGCACCTGGCAGGAACGCTTCCAGGCGGTGGCCGACGCCCTCGGCCGCTCCGCCGACGGCACCCGCCTGCTGCAGGAATTCACCGACGAGGCCACCAAGACCGGTAAACGGATGGATGCCGCCCACAACCAGGTGTCGCTCGTCCGGTTCACCAAGGACTCCGAGATCATTGCCGGCACGGGCACTTTCGCCGGCCAGATCCTGACGATGATCGGCGTGCAGCGTCCCGCCCCGCAGCGCGGCGCCGACAGCTTCACCGTCACCGACAAGAACTTCACCGACGCCGACGCCGACCTCATCTACGTCTCCTTCGACGGCGACGGTGGCCTCGATCACGGCAAACAGGTCCTGCTCAGCGATCGCTGGCTCGACATGGGCGCGCCCACCTGGAAACGCGTCCTTTCGGTCAACGACGAGATCTGGTACAGCGGAACAGGTTTGGCGGCGGCATGGCTCGTGCTCAACGACGTGAAGGAATCGTTGAATGGCAATTCCTGAAGAAGCAACTCCTGACCTGGTCACCCTCGCCCGCACCCTGGCCGATCTGCACGTGCCCGGCAGCCCGGTCGTGCTGCCCACGGTCTGGGACGCGTGGTCGGCGGCCCTGGCCGCCGACGCCGGGTTCGCGGCGCTGACCGTCGGCTCCCATCCGGTCGCCGACTCGATCGGTCGCACCGACCACGAGGGCATGACTTTCGACGAACTACTGACCCGGGTCCGCCAGATCACCGACGCGGTGGACCTCCCGGTGTCAGTGGACGTCGAGTCGGGGTACGGCCGGTCGCCGGCGGAACTGATCGACGGACTACTCGACGCCGGAGCGGTGGGTCTGAACATCGAGGACACCGTGCACGCCGAGGGTGGACGTTTGCGCGCCGCAGGGGAGCACGCCGATCTCGTGGGCGCGCTGCGCGCCGCCGCCGACTCCGCGGGTGTCCCGGTCGTCATCAACGCACGCACCGACCTGTTCCTACGTGCCGACGGCGCCGAGACCGACCGCGTGGCTCGCGCGATCGAACGTCTCACGCTCTGTGCGCAGGCCGGGGCGAGCAGCCTCTACCCCGTCGGCCGACACACCGACGCGGTGCAGCGCGAGCTCACCTCGTCGTTGCCGTTGCCGGTCAACGCGATCGCCGTGCCCGCCGAGGATTCGCTCACGCACCTGGCCGAGCTCGGCGTCGGACGGATCAGCTTCGGTCCGTTCTGGCAGGCCGATCTGGCCGCACGATCGAAGGACCTGCTGGCCCGCTGGCAGTGAGCGGCCGGAGGGGATCGGCGCGAACACATGCGCCGACGCCGATGTGTTCGGCCCGTCGTGATCGCAACCCTCGCGCACCGGGCGTGATCGCGCGCACCGTGGACACATGACTGTCACCGACGAGTACCTCGCCAACAACGCCGAGTACGCCAAGACCTTCTCCGGTCCCCTGCCCCTGCCGCCGAGCCGCCACGTCGCGATCGTCGCCTGCATGGACGCCCGCCTCGACGTCTACCGGGCGCTGGGCATCAACGAGGGTGAGGCGCATGTCATCCGCAACGCCGGTGGCGTCGTCACCGACGACGAGATCCGGTCGTTGGCCATCAGCCAGCGACTGCTGGGCACCACCGAGATCATCCTGATCCACCACACCGACTGCGGCATGCTCACGTTCACCGACGACGACTTCAAGCGCGACATCCAGAACGAGATCGGTCAGAAACCGGAGTGGGCGGCCGAATCCTTCCCCGACGTCGAGGAGGATGTGCGGCAATCGTTGACGCGCATCCGCAACAGCCCGTTCGTCACCAAGACCAGTTCGCTGCGCGGATTCGTCTTCGACGTGGCCACCGGCACGCTGAACGAGGTCACCGACTGACGACTCCGGCCTCGTCGCCGAACCCCGCAGTACTCAGGGCCAGCCCGGCGCCGACGGAATCGACCCGTCGGCGACCGCGGCGGCCAATTGTGCGTGATCGCGTTCGGTCTGGTCGGCGTAGGCGTGCGCGAAACGCACCACCGATTCCTCGACCTTGTCGGAGGTGCCGAGGTAGTCGGCGATCGCGCGGGCGTCTCCGCTGCGCGCATGGGCCCGCGCGAGTACGTGGCCGCACGCGGCGGCGAACTGCGTGAGCGCGCGCGACACGGTCGGACCGTCCGGGATGACCTTGCCGTCGCGGAACTGTCGGACGTAGAACTCCCAGTCGCCGATCGTCGTCCAGCCCAGGAACATGTCCGAGGCGCTCTGGATCAGGCGCTGACCGTTGACGACCCGCTGACCGTGATGGTCGTAGGCGCTGGGCGCGACCACCTTCTCGTACACCGACGGCGCGGCCTGTTTGATCTGGAAGAACAGCGGATCGCCGGTCTCGTGCTCCTCGGCGAGGTTCAGGAACACCCGCATCCCGACGCTGCCCACCCCGACGACCTGCTGCACGGCGTCGACGAGGTCGAAGCGGCGCAGCAGTGCCGCGACGTTCTCCGGCACCGACGCGTAGTACGCGACGATCACGTCGTTGAGGACGTCGGTGTAGTCGGCCAACGCGTGCACCCGATAGGGCGGCTCCTCCTTGATCATCCGGCGCCCGTCGACGAGGTGGGTGAGTTTCTTCGAGGCTCCCCGGCTGGTCCTCTTCTGCGCCCGCTTCTCGATCACGCTGTCCAGGCGTGCCCCGTTGGCCGGGGTGGCGATGTAGCCGGTGAGTTCGTCGACCGAGAACTTCTCGGCCCACACATCGAGGATCGGCCACCCCGAGTAGGTGCGCATCCAGGTGCGGTAGCCGCGGAATCCGGCGCGAACGGCCTCGGTGGCGGCCGCGTCGGCGACCTTGTTGTCCCGTGCCAGCACCACCAGACTTGCCAGGAATCGCAGCACATCCCATTCGAACGGACCGGGCAGGGTCTCGTCGAAGTCGCGCAGATCGAAGGCCAGCGTCCGCTCCGGGGTGTTCCACAGCCCGAAGTTCAGGACGTGCGCGTCGCCGCAGAGCTGGACGGTGATGCCGGTGTCCGGCCGGGAACCGAGGTCGGCGGCCATCACCGCTGCGGCGCCGCGATAGTAGGTCCACGGTGACGCCGCCATCCGCCCGTGGCGGATGGGGACGAGCCGCTGATCGCGCGTCTCGTTCTGCGCGAGGATGGTCTGCAGCGCATCGTGCCCGCGCGCCGACGGGTCCCAGTCACCGAGGGTTCGTCGGGGCACGATCTTGCGTGCGGCCTTGCCCACCGAATGTTCCTGACCGGAATAGACGGTGGGGCCGGAGGCGAGCGCCTCACCGTGGGTCTGCGGGGCGTCGTGGGTGCTGGTCATCCCTGAAGTCTCTCGCAGGTCGGCACCGCCGGCAGCCGTTTCGCGGTCGTGTCGGGGCCGCGAACTACCCTGAAGGCCATGGCATCGACCCTCGCGACGCGCTCCGGCGAGCCGTCGGCTCCGGGCGGGTCGGTGGCGGGATTGCATGCGCTGTGGCGCCCGGGTGTGGGGTTGGCGGTCTGGGAGGACGCCACCCGCACGGGTGAGCTCCCCGATCCTCTGCGATCACTGTTGGCGGGCAAGCGTTTCCGCCGCCAGATCGACATCATCGACGACGCCGGCCGCCGCGACTTCGTCGCCACGATGACCCTGGGCACGGCTTCTGCCGTCTCGTTCCTCGATGCCACCCGATCGCTTCCCGTCGCCGGCGACATCGCCTGGTATCGGCATCTCGTCGACGGGGTCCGGCGCTTCGTCGGGGCCGGCGCGGTCGCCCCCACCCTGGCCGACATCGCCGGCGAGACGGTGTTCCGCTGGGCGCCGTTGCCGACCTCGGCGTGGCGTGCCTGGAGTGCGGTGATCACCGGCGGCGCGCCGGGCGCACTCGCCGACAACGGCGGCGCCGCCGCCCTGATGGACTTCGCGGCCGAGGTGGTCGATCACGAATGCCGTTGCCGGATCGATGCTTCCGCGTCACGACTGGGCGCGGCCAATCCCACCACGCCGCTGATCGCCGCGCTCGTGGGCGACGGCGCGGTACCGCCGGCCGCCACCCGCCCGGCGGCGACGTCGGCGTGGGCGGGCTGGGGCACGAGCGCCGCAGCCGACGAGGCCAGCCTGATCTTCCGGCTGCACGAACCCGACGACCCGGACTCGCCGATCGACGACCTCGGCCCCGACGACGACATCGACCGTGTGCGCACCGACCCCGACCGGTTGCGATGGCGCCTTGCGGTGTGCCGACGCTCGATCGACGGTCATGTGGCGCCGGTGTTGCCGGGTCGGCTCGACGCCACCGCCCTCGACGAGGTGACCACCGAGCTGGCCGCCGCGGTCCGGGCATTTCCCGAACTGCACCAAGCGGATCCGGACCGGACGAGTCTGGACTACCTCCTTTCCACCGAGCTCGCCGAACGGCTGTTCATCACCGGCGCCGCCGCGCTGGCCGATGCCGGGTTCCCGGTGTTGTTGCCGCGCACCATCGCCGAGGTTCGGCCGAGTCTGACCATGCGGGCCCGCCCGGTGGTGGGCGGTGGTGCGCCGGCACGCATGGTCGGGTTGCGGGAGATCCGGGAGTTCGAGTGGCGCCTCGCACTCGGCGACGGGCCGGATGCGATCACCCTCGGCGAAGCCGATCTGGACGAGTTATCCAGGCAGAAGAGCGATCTCGTCCGTATCCGCGGCGTGTGGGTGCGCGCCGAGGGCGCCCGGTTGAGCCGGGCGGCCGCCTATGTGAAATCCCAGCGCGCGCTGGCCGGTTCGGGCGACGCACCCGACATGGGCGAGTTGCTCGGGTTGGTCGCCGGCGACACCGACTCCCTGCCGGTACCGGTGAGCGCAGTGCGCGGATTGGACTGGCTCGACGAGATCGCTGAGACCGGAGCCCTGCGCCCACAACCGATCCCGCCGCCCGAACTGTTGGCGGCCTCGCTGCGCCCGTATCAGCAGCGCGGCCTGGAGTGGTTGGCGCATCTGGCACGGCGCGGGATCGGTGGTGTCCTCGCCGACGACATGGGGCTGGGCAAGACGGTGCAGGTGATCGCGCTGCTCGCCCACGAAGCGCATACGGCAGACACCGCCACCCGCTCGCCGACGCTGATCGTGTGCCCGATGTCGGTGGTGGGCAACTGGTCTGCCGAACTCGCGCGGTTCGCGCCGAGCATGCCGGTGGCGGTCCATCACGGTCCCGATCGCGCGAAGGGCGCCGCGTTCGCGGCGGTCCACGGCAGCGCCGAGGTGGTGCTGACGACCTTCGCGATCGCCACCCGTGACCGCGAGTTGCTGGCGACGCACCCCTGGCGGCATCTCGTCGTCGATGAGGCCCAGCATGTCAAGAACGTGAGAACCGCAGCGGCCAAAGCACTCCGGTCGATTCCTGCCGATCACCGGATCGCCCTGACCGGCACCCCCGTCGAGAATCGGCTGGAGGATCTGCGCGCGGTGATCGACCTGGTCAATCCCGGTCTGCTGGGGTCGGCGTCGACCTTCCGTAGTCGCTTCGCCGAGCCGATCGAACGCGACCGTGATCCCGACGCGCTCGCCCGCCTCGCCGCGTTGACCCGCCCGTTCATCCTTCGGCGCGAGAAGACCGACCCGTCGATCATCACCGACCTTCCGGAGAAGACCGAGATCACCGTGCGCGCCAATCTCACCGTCGAGCAGGCCGCGCTGTACCGCGCGGTCATCGACGATCTGATGGCGGCCCTGCGGGACAAACAGCAGCGCGCGTTGCGCCGGCGAACGGTGTTGGCGGCGTTGACGCGCCTCAAGCAGATCTGCAATCATCCCGCGCACTATCTGGCCGACGGCACACCGCTGGTCCGGCGGGGCGTCCACCGGTCGGGGAAACTCGAACTGCTCGACGACATCGCGACGACGCTGGTCGCCGAGGGCGATCAGGCCCTGGTGTTCACCCAGTTCGCCGCGTTCGGCGAATTGCTCTCGGCGTGGCTCACCGAGTTGCTGGGCACCGAGATCCCGCTGCTGCACGGTGGCCTGGCACGCGGCGACCGTGACCGGCTCGTCGACCGATTCCAGCACGGCGACACCGGGATTCGTCCGCCGATCCTGATCGCCACCCTCAAGGCCGGCGGCACCGGCCTGAACCTGACGGCCGCCAATCACGTGGTGCACGTTGACCGTTGGTGGAATCCGGCCGTCGAGGACCAGGCGACCGATCGAGCGTACCGGATCGGGCAGCGGCAACGCGTGCACGTGCGACGCTTCGTGTGCGTCGGCACGCTCGAGGAACGCGTCGACGACCTCATCGCGAAGAAGCGGGAGCTGTCACGGCTGACGGTGTCGGCGGGCGAGGCCTGGATGGGCGACCTCGGCAACGACGAACTCTTCGAACTGTTCCGGTTGCGCGAGGACGCGGTGAGCGAATGAGCGGCGCCCAGATGAGTGCACGCCGATGAGTGCACGTCGCGGTACGGTCCCGGTGCGCGGGTATGCGCTGACTCCGTGGTCGCGTGCGTTGGTCGATGTGACCGAAGGCCGATTCGCCGGCGACGGCACCGATGCGGCAGTAGACAGCCGCAAGATCACCAAGGCGCGCAGGTACTTCCGCGATCGGCACGTGCATCGGTTGACGATCGGCGCGGGTCGGGTCACCTCGTCGGTCGAGGGCAGTCAGCTCGAGCCGTTCGAGGTGACGATCGAGATCCGCACCGTCGACACCGCGACGGTGGCGACGCTGCTGCGCGCCGCCGACGGTGTGACCGAGGTGATGTCGCTCGCGCGTGGTGAGCAGCCGCGTACCGTTGGTGAACTGGTGTTGCCCACCGAGAGCGCCGATATCGTCGGGGTGTGCACGTGCCCCGACGACTCCGGACGCTGCATCCACGTCCTGTCGACGATGTACGAGGTGGCCGTCGAGATCGACCGGAGCCCCACCACTCTGCTGTCGGTGATGGGGACGTCGCTGCCGGAGTTGCTCGACGCGATCGAGGAACTCGGACCCGCCCGAGACTCCTCCCCGCAGGGTGACGGAGATCGGAACGGCGACGAGAATGATTCCGCGCCACCGCGAATCGATTTCTACGGCACCGGCGCGACCGCTCCCCCACTCCCATCGCCGCCGCGGATGAATCCCCTGACCGACCTCGACGGCACCGCGCTGCGCACGGCATTGCGGGCCTCCGGGGTCGCCCCCGGCGACATCGCCGAAGCCGTCGACGAGTTGGGCGATCTCTACGACCGGATCGTCGAACCCTGAGGTCGGTCTCACACCAATCCCGCGAGCTTGTAGGCGACGAGCGACCCGGACACCGCAACGTTCAAGCTCGCCCCGCGTCCCACCATCGGTATCTCGACGACGTCGTCGAGCACGTCGAGGACGGACTCGGGGATACCCGTGCGTTCGTGCCCGAGTACCACCACGGTACGTCGCCGAGCGATCGGTAGGTCGGCCAGACGCGTTGCGCCCTCGGCCAATTCGACGCCGATGAGGTGAGCGCCGGCATCGCGCTCACGCTCGAGCCACCGGACCGGGTTGCCGGTGCGATGGATACATGAGCGACCCGGAACGGTGTTGCCTCGTCGCAGGGCCGGACCCACCCAGTCGTGCGGTGGCACCGCCATACAGGCGCCCACCGCATCACAGGTGCGCAGCAGGGTGCCCAGGTTGGCTCCGTGCTGGGCCCACAGCGGCGCCAGAATGAGGTGGCCCCAACAGGAATGGGAGCGGGCTCGTCGGGAACGTCGGAGTTCGTCCGCCCTGCGGACGCGAACGCCGGCCATCAGCTCAGGTGAGGCGCAGCGCCCCTTTCGGTGATCGACATGGCGACCATGCTAGCCGACCGCGGGCGCCGAGTACGAAGGGACGCTCACTTGACGGCGCGTTGGTCGGCGATCTGCACATGCGGTGCGAGTTGTCGCAGCAGCGGCAGGAGATGCTCGACGGGCGGCTGATAGCTCGCCTCGTAGGTGGGTCGGAGCCGCAGCTCTCGTCCCTTCTGGTCCACCATATTCGTGACGACCACGAGCTTCGGTGTCCGCGACGTACTCTTTCCCATTCCGGAGCTGCCGCTGGTCGTGTGCAGATCGATGACCGCGATGACACCGCTGACCGCTGTCCACGGCACGAACTTGTCGTCGGCGCCGACTCCGTTTCGGTCGAAGTACATCTTCTCCTTACCGCGCCGCGTGGTCACGGCGACCCGTCCGGTCGCAGCCAACTGCCGGGCAAGCTCCTGCTGTGCGGTGGGGTCAACGACGTAATCGCTGACGTTCAGCGTGGTCCAGAATTCGACGTGCGGCGCCAAAGCCCTTACTGCACTGCGGAACTCGTCGAAGTTCTCCGAGTTGAAGTGATGCAGCGTCGTTCCGTACTGCAGGGGTCGCCCGTTCTTGTTCGCCGCGCGCGAGGTGACGACAAGCGACGTCTCCCGTCGCCGTGCCGCGTGCGTCTGATGCGGATCGATCTTTCCGTAGCTGGTTCCGCCGCTGACGAAATCCAGGGCACGGATCTGATCCCAGGGCAGCTGAAAGGCCGGCGCCCAGATCCCGTCCGGCCCTGCGGTGACCTGAGGTCTGCCGATCACCGATCGTGCTCCCCACAGGGTCAGCAGAACCAGACCGCTCCAGCCCACACCAAAGATGCCGAAGAAGATCACGCCGGCCGCAGCATGCGCGGCCGCACAGATCGCGACGGCCACGAATGCCGCCACGCCGATCCCCCACATACCCAAAACGCGGTCCAGCTCTTCGGTGCGGCGCCCACGACGCTCACCGACGCAGGTGCGACCGAGCCCTTGCGGTCATCGATCTTGCGGTAGTCGATCTTGTCGTCACTCATGACAATCCCCCCGGATCATTCGCCTTCGTCGCCCCCGCTGCACCCGGTCGGGCGCGTGCTCCTACCTCAGAAGTCCCAGTCCTCGTCCTCGGTGTTGACCGCCTTGCCGATGACGTACGAGCTACCGGAGCCGGAGAAGAAGTCATGGTTCTCGTCGGCGTTGGGTGAAAGCGCCGACAGGATCGCCGGGTTCACGTCGGTCTCGTCCTTCGGGAACATCGCCTCGTAGCCGAGGTTCATCAACGCCTTGTTCGCGTTGTAGCGCAAGAACTTCTTGACGTCCTCGGTCAGGCCGACCTCGTCGTAGAGCGCCTCGGTGTAATCGGACTCGTTGTCATAGAGCTCGAAGAGCAACTCGAAGGTGTAGTCCTTGAGTTCCTGACGACGCTCGGCGGTCTGCACCTCCAGACCCCGCTGGTACTTGTAGCCGATGTAGTAGCCGTGCACCGCCTCGTCGCGGATGATCAGGCGGATGAGGTCGGCGGTGTTGGTGAGCTTGGCGCGCGAGGACCAGTACATCGGCAGGTAGAAGCCGGAGTAGAAGAGGAATGACTCGAGCAGGGTCGAGGCCACCTTGCGCTTGAGCGGGTCCTCGCCACGGTAGTAATCCATGACGATCTGGGCCTTGCGCTGCAGGTGCTCGTTTTCCTCCGACCAGCGGAACGCCTCGTCGATCTCCTTGGTCGAGCACAGCGTGGAGAAGATCGAGCTGTAGCTCTTGGCGTGCACCGACTCCATGAACGCGATGTTGGTGAGCACCGCCTCTTCGTGCGGGGTGGACGCATCCGGGATGAGCGAGACCGCGCCGACGGTGCCCTGAATGGTGTCGAGCAGCGTCAGACCGGTGAACACCCGCATCGTCAGCTGCTTCTCGTACTCGGTGAGCGTGTTCCACGACGGGATGTCGTTGGACACCGGCACCTTCTCCGGCAACCAGAAGTTGCCGGTGAGGCGATCCCACACCTCGGCGTCCTTCTCGTCGGGGACGCGGTTCCAGTTGATCGCAGAGACGCGGCTCACCAGCTTGATGGGTGCGCCGTCGGCCGGGCTGTGGGTGCCTGCGGTCATGATGATCATCTCCTCATGGATGCGGATGCGGGTTCTACGGTAGCGGTGGCGGTCAGGTGACGTGGATGAGGTCGAGCAGTTCGGCGGCGACGCCGGCGTCCCCAACCGTGTCGACGGCCGACAGTGGTCGGCGATGCCAGAGCGTGAGCAACAAGTCGAAAGCCGAACCACGCAGCGCCACATCGGCTTTCATGTGCTCTCGCGACCACGTCAGCCCGTCCGCGGACAGCTCGACCAGCCATTCGCCGACCGGCTCGTCATGGGTGTGGAGATGCAGTGTCGCTCTATGCAGGTGCTGCGGGACGCCGCCGGACCGGGACAGGAATCGGGGAGCGAAGACATCGAGCCACTCCTCGATCCCGTCGGCGGAGAACTCGGCGTCGACCACCTGCTGCGTGCCCGGTCGAATCGCGGACTCCAGATCCCATCGGTGAACGGTGAGTTCGTGCGCCTGCCTACGCGCCCACCACCCGACGGTGCGCTCGCCGACGAAGGTCGGTGCCGCCGTGTCGGGATCCCGGGTACCGAGAGCCTCGACGAGCCCGCGGAGCCCGGCTCGATACCAGTCGGTCAGCTCGTCGGCCGGAGGAGCCGGGAAGTCGGCGTAGGACCGCACCGAATCGTCGCCGACGATCCGTGCGGTCGCCCACCGGTGCACGGCGCCGACATGGCAGATCAGGTCGGCGGCCGTCCACTCGGGACAACTCGGTACCGGCACACCGAGATCGGCGGTGCTGGTGGCGGCGATCATCGCACCGTGGGTGGTGATCGCCGCCATCCATTGCTCGAAGCCCATCGCAGGAGTCGGACTCATCGTCGCCCGAGGCTCACAACATGCAGCTGACGCAGTTTTCCACTTCGGTCCCCTCGAGGGCCATCTGGCGCAACCGGATGTAGTAGAGGGTCTTGATTCCCTTGCGCCACGCGTAGATCTGCGCCTTGTTGACGTCGCGGGTGGTCGCGGTGTCCTTGAAGAACAGCGTCAGGCTCAACCCCTGGTCGACGTGCTGGGTCGCCGCGGCGTAGGTGTCGATGATCTTCTCGTAGCCGATCTCGTAGGCGTCCTGGTAGTACTCGAGGTTGTCGTTGGACATGTAGGGCGCCGGGTAGTAGACGCGACCGATCTTGCCTTCCTTGCGGATCTCGATCTTGGCCGCCACCGGGTGGATCGAACTCGTCGAGTGATTGATGTAGCTGATCGAGCCGGTCGGCGGGACCGCCTGCAGGTTCTGGTTGTAGATGCCATCACGCTGCACCGCGGCCTTGAGTTCACGCCAGTCCTCGCGGGTCGGGATGGTGATCTCGGCCTGCGCGAACAACTCCGCCACCCGATCGGTCTTCGGCAGCCACTCCTGATCGGTGTACTTGTCGAAGAACTCACCGCTGGCGTACTTCGAGCGCTCGAACCCGGCGAACGCCTTACCCCGTTCGCGCGCAATGGCATTCGATGCGCGCAGCGCATGATAGAGGACGGTGTAGAAGTAGATGTTGGTGAAGTCGATGCCCTCGTCGCTGCCGTAGAAGATGCGCTCACGGGCAAGGTAGCCGTGCAGGTTCATCTGCCCGAGACCGATCGCGTGGGACTCGTTGTTGCCGTGCTCGATCGACGGCACCGAGGTGATCGAGGTCTGGTCGCTGACGGCGGTCAACCCACGGATCGCGGTCTCGATGGTCTGCCCGATGTCGGGCGAGTCCATGGTCTTGGCGATGTTGAGCGACCCGAGGTTGCACGAGATGTCCTTGCCCACCTGCGCATAGGAGAGGTCATCGTTGAACGTCGAGGGCGTCGAGACCTGCAGGATCTCCGAGCACAGGTTGGAGTGGGTGATCTTGCCGTCGATCGGATTGGCCCGGTTCACCGTGTCCTCGAACATGATGTAGGGGTAACCCGACTCGAACTGCAGCTCGGCGAGGGTCTGGAAGAACTCGCGCGCCTTGATCTTGGTCTTGCGAATCCGCTTGTCCTCGACCATTTCGTGGTACTTGTCGGTCACGTTGACGTCGGCGAACGGCACCCCGTAGACACGCTCGACGTCGTACGGGCTGAACAGGTACATGTCGTCGTTGTTCTTGGCGAGCTGGAAGGTGATGTCGGGGATCACCACGCCGAGGCTCAGCGTCTTGATGCGGATCTTCTCATCCGCGTTCTCCCGCTTGGTGTCGAGGAAGCGGTAGATGTCGGGGTGGTGGGCGTGCAGATACACCGCACCGGCCCCCTGACGGGCACCGAGCTGATTGGCGTAGGAGAACGAATCCTCGAGCAGCTTCATGATCGGAATGACACCCGAGGACTGGTTCTCGATCTTCTTGATCGGCGCACCGTGCTCACGGATGTTGGACAGCAGCAACGCCACCCCACCGCCGCGCTTGGACAGCTGCAGAGCCGAATTGATCGACCGCCCAATGGATTCCATGTTGTCTTCGATACGAAGAAGGAAGCAACTGACCGGCTCGCCGCGCTGCTTCTTACCGGAGTTGAGGAAGGTCGGCGTGGCCGGCTGGAAGCGACCCTCCATGATCTCGTCGACGAGATTACGGGCCAGCGCGGTGTCACCGTCGGCCAGCGTCAGCGCGACCATGCAGACGCGATCCTCGAACCGCTCGAGATAACGCTTGCCGTCAAAGGTCTTGAGGGTGTAGCTCGTGTAGTACTTGAACGCTCCGAGGAAGGTCGGGAAGCGGAACTTCTTGCCGTAGGCGTGCCCGAAGAGGAGTTTGACGAACTCCCGGTCGTACCGGGCGAGGACCTCGGGCTCGTAGTAGTTCTCCTCGACGAGATAATCGAGCTTCTCGTCGAGGTCGTGGAAGAAGACGGTGTTCTGGTTGACGTGCTGCAGGAAGTACTGGTGCGCGGCCTCGCGGTCCTTCTCGAACTGGATCCTGCCGTCGCGGTCGTACAGGTTGAGCATCGCGTTGAGGGCGTGGTAGTCGAGCTCTCCCGGGTCGTGACCCGCCGGCGAGGCGTGCACACCCGACTTGCTGGCCGAGGTGGTGGTGTCGGTGGTCACGTCGGAGACGGATGCGGTGGGCGACACGAGAACTCCTGTGCTTTCGGGGTGTGCGGACGGGCGTGAAGGACTGATCAGGATGGGGGTCGGCGTGTGCGGCTTCGACGATGAAACGACTACCGCGTCACTGTAGTGAGAGGGTCGGACAAGTCCGGGCGCTCGAAGGCAGGAGTCGCCGCGAACTCGACGAGACCCTCCCGAACCCGCGAGACGTCGTGGTCGGTGCCCATCAGCTCGAACCGATACAGGTAGGGCACGTGACACTTGCGCGAGATGATGTCCCCGGCGAGGCAGAACTCCTCACCGAAGTTCGTGTTACCCGCGGCGATCACCGCGCGAATCCACGATCGGTTGTCGGGGTTGTTGAGGAACTTGATGACCTGCTTGGGAACGAATCCTCCGCCGATCGCGGTCGATGACCTGCCGCCGCCGTAGGTCGGGCAGATGAGCACGAACGGTTCGTCGACTCGGAACGATTCGATGCTGAGCCGATCGGCGACGGGAATCCGTACCGACCGCAGTCCCAGCTTGCAGACGAAACGGTGGGTGTTCTCCGACACGGAGGAAAAGTAGACGACCAATGGCGCGGTGCCCGTCATCTGTCTCACCCCTACCGAGTCTGATGAACGTTGTATTCGGTCAACGGCTATCCGATCAAGGGCCGTATCTGGTTGAACACCGCGATCACATGCGGAATTTCGTGGTCCGGTTGCCTGCCCCGGTGGATCGCACGGGGCAGGCAACCGCGCACGTGGCTGCACGTCGACCCGCCGGCGGTTCGATCCCGACTTCCCCTCCGGATCGAACGAGCGCGGCGGGCTCAGGCAGCGTTGGCGGCGAGCGCCTTGATGCGGTCGGGACGGAATCCCGACCAGTGGTCATCGCCGACCACGACCACCGGCGCCTGCAGGTAACCCAGGGCCATCACGTAGTCACGGGCCTCGTCGTCGGTGCTGATGTCGACGACCTCATAGGACAGCCCATGCTTGTCGAGCGCCTTGTAGGTGGCATTGCACTGCACACAGGCCGGCTTGGTGTAGACGGTGATGGCCATTGATGAACGCTCCTCGGGTCACGTGATGATCGGCAGATGCTCGTCGGATGGGTGGCGGTCGGTTCGGTTTTCCAGCGTGAAGAACGTGACGCAGGTCACCGCATCTGGCCTTCACCCGCGGCCGCTGACGCCTCTGTGCATCTCGGCCCTGCTGGTGTTGAGAACACTACACCTAGTGCCTGACATTTCAGAGCACCCCAAGAAGTTGTGAATCACATTCATGAAACTCGCAGGTCGCGACGCATGCAGAATCGCGAATCCCGGCGTGTTGCGGTGCCGCCGGGCGTGTCGCGTTTGCGCGCCCCCACGACCACCTGCTCACGGCTCGCAGGTCACCGCGAACCGTGGCGTGGTGGTCAGACGCGGGCGGGCACCTGATCGGCCAGCACGCGCACGGCAGCACCCACACCATCGACGACGTCGGCGGGCAGCGCACCGTCGTCGAGTCCGGCCGTCTGGATTCCGAAGTCCACTTCTTCCACGACGCGCCCACCGGCGATACCGACCGACTTGCGGGTGTCCTCACGCGACCAGGTGCCCGCGTAGCGGCCCAGCGCAGCTCCGATGACGCCGACCGGCTTGTCCTTCAGCGCACCATTGCCGTAGGGCCGCGACAGCCAGTCGATGGCGTTCTTCAGTACGGCCGGAGTGGAGCCGTTGTATTCGGGCGTGGCCAGCAGAACCGCATCGGCCGCACCCACCTGCGCGCGTAGCCGCGCCACCGCGGGATCGACATCGCCGGCCACCGGTCCGTTCGCGGAATCGAGGTCCTCGTTGTAGAACGGCAGTTGCTCGAGGCCGTCGACCAGGGTCACCGACACGCCTTCCGGCGCATTGTCGACAGCGGCCAAGGCCAACCGACGATTGATCGAGTCCTTGCGCAGACTCCCCACCAGCGCCACCACATGAACGGTCGAATCGGACACGACATCTCCTCCTGCACTCGAGTATCAGTTGATAGAATCAACCGGACCACGGTCCGAATATTTCTGCATGACGTCGAGAGTTAGGTACATCACGTGTCCGAGTCAGAGCACAACGCGCTGTCTCTGCGCCTGTCCGGCACCGGCGAACCCGAACGCGCCGACGCCGCGCGCAATCGCCGCCTACTGCTCGCCGCAGCGCAGACGCTCATCGACACCCGCGGTGCCGCGGCGGTGACGATGGATGCCGTCGCGGCAGCCGCAGGCGTCGGCAAGGGAACGGTGTTCCGTCGCTTCGGCAGCCGGACCGGGTTGATGCACGCCCTGCTCGACCACTCCGAATCCGAGCTCCAGCAGGCCTACCTCTCCGGTCCCGAACCCCTCGGCCCCGGGGCACCACCCCTCGACCGCCTGCTCGCCTACGGGCGGGCGCGGCTGAAGATGACCGTGGATCATCTCGACATCCTCCTCGAGGCCGGCGCCGACAGCGGCGAGTTCATGAAGCATCCGGTCTGGCGCGCTTCCACCCAGCACGTGCAGATCCTGCTGCGCCAGTTGGGTTTCGGCGACGACGTCCACACCGTGGCCATCGCGGTGCAGGCACCGCTGGCTGCATCGTCGGTGCAACACCTCACCGACACCGTGGGACTCGACGTCGCCACCATCACCGATCAATGGGAACGCATGGTGCGGACCCTCGCGGCGGGCTGCGCCGCCCGCTGACCACACCGGCGACGGCCACGGTTTCTCCCCCGGAGACCATCGACGGGCAGCATCCTCGACGCGCGCGAGCGCCCCGATCCCCTTAGCCTGTAGTGGTTCTGCGGGAAGGAAGTGTTGTGAAGGCTGTCATCATCGGGGCCGGTATGGGTGGACTGAGTGCGGCGATCGCGCTCAAACAACTCGGCATCGAGGTCGAGGTGTACGAGCAGGTCACCGAGAACAAGCCGGTCGGAGCGGCGATCTCGGTGTGGTCCAACGGTGTCAAATGCCTCAATCATCTCGGACTCGAGCGGGAGGTCGCCGAGCTCGGCGGCATCGTCGAGACGATGAGCTATGTCGAGGCGAAGACCGGCGACACCATGTGCCGCTTCTCGATGCAGCCGCTCATCGACGAGGTGGGCCAGCGGCCCTACCCGGTGGCGCGCGCCGAGCTGCAACTGATGCTGATGAAGGCCTACGGGATCGACGACATACACTTCGGCAAAAAGATGATCTCGGTGAGCGACGGATCAGACAGTGGCGACGGATCAGACAGTGCCACAGTCGAGTTCGCTGACGGCACCACTGTCACCGCGGATCTGGTCATCGGCGCCGACGGCGCCAAATCGCTGACCCGCGAATACGTGCTGGGCGGACCCGTCACCCGCCGCTATGCGGGATACGTGAACTTCAACGGACTCGTGGAGATCGACGAGGCGATCGGGCCCGCCACCGAGTGGACCACCTACGTCGGCGACGGTCGCCGGGTGTCGGTGATGCCGGTGGCCGGTGGCCGGTTCTATTTCTTCTTCGACGTCCCGATGCCCGAGGGTGCGCCGTACGAACGGGGAAGTGCCAGAAAGGTTCTCGCCGCCGAGTTCGCCGACTGGGCGCCCGGCGTACAGACGCTGATCGCCGCCCTCGACCCGGCGACGACCAATCGCGTCGAGATCCTCGACCTCGACCCCTTCCACACCTGGGTCAAGGGCCGGGTCGCGGTGCTCGGCGACGCCGCACACAACACCACCCCCGACATCGGACAGGGCGGTTGCTCGGCGATGGAGGACGCCGTCGCACTGCAGTACGCGTTCCGCGACCATCCCGACGACGTACCCGCAGCGCTCGCCGCCTACCAGGCGGCGCGCACCGAGCGCGCAGGCGAACTCGTGCTGCGGGCACGCAAACGCTGCGACGTCACCCATGCCAAGGACCCGGAGAAGACCGCGCAGTGGTATCGCGAACTGCGAGAAGAGGACGGCACCAACATCATCCGTGGGATCGTCGGCAACATCATGGGCGGTCCGGTGACCCCGGTCTGACGAGTGGGGTGTGCCACGATCCCGATCGGCCCGGTCGGACACCCTGCTCGGGCGGCGCGCCCTAACCGGCCGGCACGGCGACCGGCGCGCCGGCGGGGTCGGCAGCGATGGCATCATGCGCGACGAGCGCATCGTGGCGCGACAGCGTCGGTCCCGGGGTGAGCAGTGAGACCACCGACCACGGTGCGAGCGCAGGAGCGTCACCGAGACCCAGGATCCGGCCGGTGGCCAGATCCGCGACGCCGAATCGAATGCCCGAATCATTCAGGTAGAACAGCGATTCGGACCGGGTGCTGTCCGGCTCGTTGCCGGTGACGCGGAGGTACTCACCCGACCCCGGGCGAAGGAAGACCTCGTCGATGCCGGGGCCGCTGCCATCGGCACTGGTCAACGTGACCGGTCGCTGCGACGACTCGATCGGTAATCCGCGGCCGAGGAGCATCGTCGTGGTTGCACGCGGGTCGTCGGCACCTCGGGCCCACGTCGTACACAGCGTCGGGGCCGCCGGCACGTCCACCAGATGCGGTGGACGAGACGGAAACTCGCCGACCGGCAACGCGGTGGCGGTGTGCGGCACCGCATTGACGACGGCCGGTGCCACCGTCATCACCTCCGCGGCACCACCGTCTTCGGCGAGCCGCAACATCTCGGCGGTGGCCGCTCCGACGGGCTGCACCGCGTCGGCGAGCACCGCGTAATAGTGTGCGGCACCGTCGATCCCGACCGTGCGCACCACCGACCCGATCCGTACACCCGGCGCCGAGATCACCGGCGCCGCCGTGCCGGCAGCGAGGTCGGGGACCCGCAGCGGCGCCACCTCCGGCACCGAGTTGAGCAACCCGGTACTGACCGTGCGCGCCGTGGCCCCCTCGAGTCCGAAGGCCCGCATGACCGCCGGGTCCGCGGTGTCGACCTCGGCGCGCACGGGCACCGGCCGGTCCCCACGCCGGACCGTATACAGCAGGAAGGTCGAACGGCCGTCGGAGGCCAGTACCGCGTCTTCTGGTGCGGCCGTGCGGAATCGGTCACCGAGCGCCGGCCTCTCCCCGATCACCGCCAGCCGCACCGCATGCGGCCCATCCGGCCGGCCCGCGAGTTGTCGGTCGTCGATCCGGTCGCACACGCTCCACGTCGAGGTCCCGGGGTGTGCCGATCCGGGTAACCCGGCAGGCGCTCCCGGGATACCCAGCAGCGCACCGCGCGGATAGTCCGCCAACTTGCGGTCGCTGACCGACGTCGGAGCGGCGGCGTCGCCGACGATCAGGCGCGCCGAGGCGAGATTGAGAACGGGATGCAAGGTCTCGTCGATCACGACGAAGAGGCCGCCGCTGTTCTTGCTCACCAGGATCGCCGACTTGCCCACACTGCCCTGTGGTTTCACCAGACCCCAGATCCCGAAGCCGGCCAACGCCAGCAGCGCCAGCACCGTTCCGAGTACCAGAGCGCGCATCTGCGAGCGCATCGGATCGTGCAGCATCCGGGCGTCGCGGCGGACCAGAGCGTGCTCGAGTCTGCTCAGCAGAAACCGGTAGCCGTTGACCTGAGCCTTCGTGGTGAGTTGCCGCGCCATGCGATTCCCTCCCTTCGCACACGACGGTGTTGATACCCGATTGGACGCACCCCATGTCCATTCGGTTCCCCCTGTGGACTACCGAGTCACCGATCCGTCTTCGCGGCGATTTGCGCGATTTGGGTAGTACCCTAACCGATACACGCGGATCGGCTCGGCCCGATGCGCAGAGGTCGTTTGCGCACACCTCGTCCGGGGCGACGGGTCGTGCACCGATACGTCGGGGGAGACAGGTCGAACAGGGGGCACAGGTGGCATCGAACAGGCCGGGACGGACGGGTTCCGGACAGAATGGGGTGGGCGCGCAGCCGCGAGCGCATCGGCGGGCCGCAGGTCCATCCCCGGTGCGGTGCGTGGTGCTCGTCGAGGTGCTGCTGGCCCTGGGTCTGATGATCTGGGCCGTGAGGGGCGCCCACCTGGGCGGGCCGGCACTGGCGATCGCCGCGGTGGCGGCACTCATGATGATCCCGTGGCGCGAGCACACCTCGCCCCTGCAGCGCATCGGTCGCCGATGCGCCTTCGCCTGGGCGCGTCTGCGTCGGCGCACCGACGACGTCGCCCCCGCACCGTTCGACATTCCGACCCGAACGGTCGTGGGATCACGCGTCGCCGACGTCGACGAGGCGCCGATCGGCGCCCGCTGGGCCGGCGACACCCTGATCACCGCGCTGCGGGTCCACCCCGGCACACCCGTGCTGACCCGGCTCGGCGCGCCGGCCGGCGTCGGTTCGGGGACCGCCGAAGCGCATGTCCCCCTTGACGTTCTCGCCGAGTGCATCGATCCGTTCGACATCCCACTCGCCTCGATCGACGTGGTGAGCCACGGGACCCGACTCCGCGGTCGGGGCCCTGCGGCGTCGACCTATCTGCGGACCCTGGGGCGCCTGTCGGCCACCGCCCACCGGAACGTGTTCGTGATCCTGCGACTCGATCCCCGGGACTGTCCCGACGCCGTCGCCCGGCGT
Source organism: Gordonia polyisoprenivorans NBRC 16320 = JCM 10675 (assembly GCF_000241325.1). Lineage (GTDB taxonomy): Bacteria > Actinomycetota > Actinomycetes > Mycobacteriales > Mycobacteriaceae > Gordonia > Gordonia polyisoprenivorans. The sequence continues at coordinate 33,802 of NZ_BAEI01000004.1, forward strand.
GGCGGTGGCGCCGAAGGTGCACTCCGGGCGGCGACGATCACCACCAAGCGGGTCGCCCGCCGGCTGACCGAACGGGGGCTGGCCGTCACCGCGCTCTCGGCGGCCGAGATGACCGCGGTCACCGACCATCTCACCGCCGGCCACGAGCTCGACGAGCTGACCGAGGAGTGGGACGGGTTGCGCGGCTCCCGACTGACCACGCGGTCGCTCGCCGTCGATCCGGACGAACTCCCGCGGGTGGCTGCCGACATCTGGTCGCAGCCGAGCGCCGCGACGACGCTGACGATGCGTCTCGGACGAGGCACCGATGGTCGTCTGCGGGTCGCCGCACTGGTCCGTCTCGACGGTCGCCCGGCCGACGATGGGCCGAACGGCAGCGGCCCGAACAGCGGTGACCCGGCCGGCACCATGCGGTTGCTCGGCCGCCAGTTCGATGCGTTCACCACCTCACTCCCGGTGGCATCGCCCTCGCGGCTCGCACGCGCGCTACCCGCGGCCGAAGGCGCACGTGCCGCACGACTCGTCGAGCACCTCGCGCTCCCCGCCGGCGGCTGCGGACAACTCCTCGGCGCCGATCGGAGCGGTCACGCGGTCGCGTTGCCGCTCGTCGGTCCGGGCGTCGAGGTGGTCGTCCTCTCGGGCTCGTTTGCGATGATCGCCCAAACCGTCCTGCGCACGGTTGCGATCGGGGCTCCGGTGGTGCTCCACACGGCCTCCGCGCAGCGCTGGCACCACCTCGTCGCCGCCGTCGCCGATCCCCCGATGCTGCATGTCGCACTCGCCGACAACGCGCCCCGCGGGGTCCGGGTGGATCTCTACGACGGGATCGACCCGCCGGCCGGTCCCCCACCGCCGGGCGTCACGCGTTTCGTCGTCGACGACGGCACGCGCCGTCCCGGATCGGCCGCGACGATCTCACTCATCCAGAATCCGCGTGTGCCCCAACAGATTTCGGTGGTCACCGCGACCGCCCGGACGACGGTGACCATGGTCGCGTTACCCGAGGAGTGGGCGATGATCGGAGAGGCCGCGCGCAACGAGCCGGTGCCCGCCGGACGCGGATAACCCCGATCACCCGTGGATCGGCACCAGCGCGCGGAAGAACACCGCACGCGCCGACGCCGCGCGGACCACCACGTCGGGATCGGCGTCGGTCAGCCAGGCCGCCCGGCCCGCGGTCACCGCCAGCGGTGCACCCCCGGCCGGACGGACCTCGATGGTGCCGGACAGCACCGCGAGGATCTGCGGGCCCGGCATGTCGAAACTGATCGATGACGGCTGCGTCATCCCGGTGCCGTCGAGTTCCACACGGGACAGCCGGAATTCGGGTGCCGGGGTGAGATAGATGCGTTCGGCGCCGACGGTGCGGATCGCCGGGATCAGGTCGGGCACGTCGACCGGCGTGAAATCGAGGACCCGCAACAGTTCGGGCACGTCGATGTGTTTGGACGTCAACCCGCCGCGCAACACGTTGTCGGAGTTGGCCATGATCTCCACCCCGGTGCCGTCGAGGTAGGCGTGCAGGTTGCCGGCCGGCAGGTACAGACCCTCACCGGGTTGCAGTCGCACCCGGTTGAGCAGGAGCGAACCCAGCACCCCGGGATCGTTGGGATACATCTCGCCGAGTTCGAGCAGGGTCCGCAGTTCGTCGCCGAACCCGCTCTCACCCGATTCGAGCACGCGCACCGCAGCGGAGAGCACAGCGGGCGTCACCCGTTGGATCGTGGCCTCCGGCAGGGTGAGCCAGGTGGTGAACAACGCGCGCAGACCGTGTGAATCCGGTTGGCCCACCAGCATTCCCAGGAACGGATCGAGTTCGCTGACCTGCAGCTCGCGCAGCAACTCGACGGTGACCGCCGGGTCGCGGAAACCCGCGAGAGCATCGAACTCGGTGAGCGCGACCACCAACTCCGGTTTGTGCCACGGATCGCGGTAATTGCGGTCACGCGCGTCGAGGGCGAGCCCTTGGGCGTTCTCCCGCGCGAAACCCTCACCGGCCTGGTCGGACGAGGGATGCGCCTGCAGCGACAGCGGTTCGTCGGCGGCGAGGACCTTGAGCAAGAACGGCAGCCGACCGGAGAACCGCTCGACGGTCGGCGCACCGAGGGCGGCGGTCCGATCGGACTCGATCACCGAGAGCAGATCGGCGCCGATCGTCGTCCCGTCGTCCTCGACGACGCACGCCGGACCGGCGCTGTGAGCGCCGAACCACAACTCGGCCTCGGGGTGCGGTGACGGTACCGGTTTGCCACGCAGCGAGGCGATCGCGGTACGCGACCCCCACGCATACGGGCGGACGACTCCCTCGATGACCTTCATCCTTGCTCGGCTCCGATCAGTCGCAGGTACACCGCTGCCATTTCGATACGCAACATCAACACCAACAGGGACGTGAGATCGCCGGGGGCGTCGGCCGGTTCGGCGGGGTCACCACCGACCACGGGCGGGACCTGCGCATCGGCGTCGGCTCCGACGAGGACCTCCGTCGACGCCAGGGCGCCGATGCGACGACGCGTGTCCCACTCGCGGGCGGCGGTGGTGGCCACCATCACCCGCGGTGGGCCATCGCCGCGCGGCCCGTCGATCTGCGGGTCGTAGAACAGGGAGTCGGCGGCCGACCCGGCCTCGGCGACCGACCAGATGTCTCGCGAGACACGTGAAATGTCGGCGAGATCGGCTGTCGCGCACCGACTTCCAGAAACCGCGAAGAGCACCGCGGCGGCTCGATCGGCCACCGCGAGTGTCGCGGGTGAGTCACCGGTCCACATCACCGGCCCCTCGCCGAGCCGAGCGGCGAGGATCTTGGCCTGGTTGTGGAAGGTCTCGCGCGCGGGATGATCGGCGGCAGCCTCGGAGTCGAGCGCGTCGGCGAGGTCGGACACCGTGGGTGCGGATCCGGTGAACCGGACCTGGGTGAGCGCGGTGAACACCGCGAGCAACACTGCCACGAAGCCGGGGAAGCGAAACCGGGGATCGACGTCCACCCGAGGCGAAAAGTCGATCCCATTGCCCCCCAATGCATCCCGTAACGGACCTTCGATGGGTGCACTGATCACGACCTCGGCGCGACGGCGCAACGACCGCGCTGCGGCGTCGGCGAGAGTCATGTCACCGCCATCGATACCGGCGAGAACGACGACGTCGAGCGGACCGATCCAACCGGGCAACGCCGAGGTACACACGATGGGGACGTCGACCCGCGTGGCGAGCATCGCACACACCATCGCGGTGGCGCCGGCGGCCGGACCACCCGGGGCGCACACGATGACCACACTGCGGGGACGCAACTCCGAGAGCGGCTCGGCGACACCCTCACGCACGGCCTCGGCGACCGAGCGCACCTGCGCCCCGGCGAGTGCGGCCGCGTGCAGGAGTCCCTCGGTGTCGGCCGCGATCAGGTCGTCGACGTCGTCGAGATCGGGGGCACCGGTTCGCATGACCCCTACAGTAGTCAGCCGTTCGGCACGGCGCCCACACAGCGCGCGACCCGATGACGGGCGGCCGTCGGCGGTTCGGTGCGCCGGAGTGCACGAGCCATCGGTGGGCACTCGAGGCGAGCGGTCAGTCGACGGGGTCGGGCAGGACCCGGAGGTGGCCGCGCCGGCCCGGGCGCGGTTTGGTGGCACCACCACGCGGCCCGGGATCGGCGGGATGTGCGTCGCGGGTGGGCGCGCGGTGGCGCCCCGGACGCATGTCGTCGAACGCATCGATCGGATCGGGATGGGACATGTCCGCGGCAACCCGCCCGGCACGTCCTCCGGAGCTGGCCTCGCGCACGGCCTCGGCAAGGGCGGTCAGCTCGTAGTCCTCGGCCAACGGCGCCGAGAAACCCCGTTCACTGCGCAGCATCTCCCAGCCGCGGGGCACGGTGATCCGGCGCGCATGCTCGTCGCACAGATCCCAGGAATGCGGTTCGGCCGAGCTGGCGAGGGGTCCGATCACGGCCGTCGACTCCGCATAGACAAAGGTCAGGGTAGCCACCGCGGAACGGGTGCAGCCGGGCCTGCAGCACTGGCGGGGAAGCTTCACGTCATTGAGGTTAGCCCGGCCCGGATCGATCCGGTGATCCCGACACGCGTGAACCGTCGACACCGACACCGCGGACGGGCAACCGACACGAGACAGGCACCGGCACGAGACATTCGGCAGGCGCCCTCCTACACTCGCGCCATGCGATTCGATGGTTTTCGGCCACCGCGCGCCGGTCGCACCGGGCCGGCGCGTACCCCTCGGCGTCGTGAGCGCCGCGGGCGTGGATTGCGGACACCGTTGTTGCCGCCGAGCGTGCCCGCCTGGCGCAGCAAATCCGACGAATTCGACGCGGTGGCCATCGAGGCCTTCGCCGAGATCGATGCGCGGTGGCACGACGAGCTCGCCGGACTCGACATCGCCGTCGACGAGATCCCCCGCATGTTGCCGCGGGATCCGGAGACGATCCAATGGCCCGACGAGGTGACCGCCGACGGCGCGATCCCGCTCGCGCGGCTCATCCCGGCCGGTGTCGACGTCCACGGGCAGCCGACCCGCGCGAAGATCATCTTGTTCCGCAGACCACTGGAGAGCCGCGCGCGTCGCGACACCGAACTGATCGAACTGATCCACGAGGTGCTGGTGCAGCAGGTCGCCACCCACCTCGGCGTCGACGAGGACACGATCGACCGGGGACTCGACTGACCCGGCACGGCGGGACGGCGTCGCTGCGTCAAGATCTCACCGTGGCCGGTTTCGGTGGCCGACGCCGATGGTGATCACCGCACGGTGATCACCATGACCGGCGCTCGCCGGGCGCGGCTCAGATGATGCCGCGCTTGAGGCGGCGGCGCTCGCGCTCGGAGAGGCCGCCCCAGATCCCGAACCGCTCGTCATTGGCGAGCGCGTACTCGAGGCACTCCGCCTTGACCTCACATCCGGAGCAGATGCGTTTGGCCTCGCGGGTCGATCCACCCTTCTCCGGGAAGAACGCCTCGGGATCGGTTTGGGCGCACAGCGCCCGGTCCTGCCACTGCTCCTCCACCGCGTCGAACAGATCGTCGAACTCGTTGGGCACCAACGACAAATGCCGTCGCGGGGCGTCGGACTCGGCGTCGAAGACCCCGACCTGCGGTGCGGTCAGGAACGTTTCGTTCACCGGTCCGAGACTGCGATACAACGCGTCGTCCGAGCCGGTGATGTGTGAAGGATCTTGTGGTTCAAGGGGATTGCCGATCGGGTTGTCGAATGCCATCGTCGGCCCCTCCTGCCTGGGAAGTCGTTGTACTGCTGCTGTCTCGCGCCACGGCGTCACTGCCGCGTCACCCCGTCCACCTGTTCGTCGTTCGATCTTCACCAGTGCCCGGCGTTCCGAGTCGCACTCACACCACGCGAGCACCACATCGACCCGAAGCGACATCCGGTCGAACATTCTATCGAAAACACTTAGCTCTCAGTGATTCTCGATCTCGAACCGAAAATGACACTGATGTGATTACACACGCTGGCGGCCACTCAGGTCAAGCCGAGCGAGAAATCTTCTTAATACCACTGGCCGAGGAAAACCGGAGTCGCGACACGTGGGGAAGATGATTCGTCAGGAATCTCACATCGCCTGCGCGGCCGGACGTCCGGGTTGCGACCTCAGCCGCACCCGGACACCGACCCGTACGGTCTACCGGAAGCGCGGGCGCGGCGCCACCCGGGTCGGTGTCGGTCGCGCGCGTCGGTCGTCGGTTCTGGTTCACCCGCTTGTCGTGGGGTCACCAGAGTCGGGCCGCTGCCGTCGGGTCACTACAGTGGAGCGCTGTGAAGGTGACCGTTCTCGTCGGTGGCGTCGGTGGCGCTCGATTCCTGCAGGGTGTCCGCGAATTGTTCGGGCCGACGCCGTTTCCCGCGCCCGCCGAGGACTCGGCGGGCGACGAGTCGGCAACTCCCCCTGGCCCCCATGAGATCACTGCGATCGTCAACGTCGGTGACGATGCGTGGATGCACGGGGTACGGATCTGCCCCGACCTCGACACCTGCATGTACACCCTCGGCGGTGGCATCGACACCGAGCGCGGGTGGGGGCGCAGGGGTGAAACCTGGCACGCCAAGGAGGAACTCGCCGCCTACGGCGCCGATCCGGACTGGTTCGGGCTCGGCGATCGCGACCTCGCCACCCATCTCATCCGCACCCAGATGCTCGACGCGGGCTACCGGCTCTCCGACGTCACCGCCGCACTGTGCAAACGCTGGCAGCCCGGTGTGCGGCTGTTACCGGCCACCGACGACCGCCACGAGACCCACGTCGTGGTGTCCGCTCCGGGCGGCGAGGACGGCGCCCAGGTGGCGATCCACTTCCAGGAGTGGTGGGTTCGGCACCGGGCCAAGATCCCGACATTCGGTTTCGCCCAGGTCGGTTCGGACGACACGCACGCCGCTGCAGGGGTGATCGAGGCGATCGCCGACGCCGACGTCGTCCTGCTGGCCCCCAGCAACCCGGTGGTGAGCATCGGCGCGGTGATCAGCGTGCCGGGCGTACGCAGCGCGTTGCGCACCACCGGGGCACGCGTCGTCGGCGTGAGTCCCGTCATCGACAACCGGCCCCTGCGCGGCATGGCCGACGAGTGTCTGTCGGTGATCGGGGTCGAGACCACCGCCGAGGCGATCGCGGCACACTACGGCGCGCGCAGCGGCAACGGGCTCCTCGACGGGTGGCTCATCGCCGACGGCGACGAGGCCGCGGTCGAGGGCATCTCCATCGGCGCCGCTCCCCTGCTGATGACCGACCCGATCGCCACCGCGCACATGGTGCGCGCGGCGTGTGCTCTGGTCGGCGTCGACACCCCGGAGATCGCCGGACCGGACTCCACCGGAGCTGATCGATGACCACGGGCGACGGCGCATCTCCGATCACCGATCACCGCGCCCCTGGCATCATCGAGGTGCGCCCGGTGATCGGGTTGCCGGAATTCGACACGACCACCGACCTCACCAGCGAGATCCTCACGGCCGCACCGTGGTTGGCGTCCGGCGACGTGCTGGTGGTGACCAGCAAGGTCTTCTCCAAGACCGAGGGCCGCATGGTGCCCGCCCCCACCGACCCCGACGAACGCGACGCCCTGCGCCGACGCCTCGTCGTGCAGGAATCGGTGCGGGTACTCGCGCGCCGCAACCGCACACTGATCACCGAGAACCGACTCGGCCTCGTGCAGGCCGCCTCCGGCATCGACGGGTCGAATGTTCCGGTCGACGCGCTCGCGCTGTTGCCGGAGAACCCTGACCGCAGCGCCGCCGAACTCCGCGCGTCCCTCGCCGCGGCCGCGGGCATCGATGTGGCGGTGATCGTCACCGACACGATGGGCCGCGCGTGGCGGACCGGCCAGATCGACGTGGCGATCGGAGCGGCGGGGATCGCGGTCACCCATCCCTACGAGGGTGGCGTCGACAGCCACGGAAACCCGTTGGTGGTCACCGACATCGCCGTCGCCGACGAGATCGCGGCCGCGGCCGATCTGGTGAAGGGCAAACTCGCGGGCGTACCGGTGGCCGTGGTGCGTGGATTGCAGCCCACCGACGACGGGTCACGGGCGGCCGATCTGATCCGGCCCACCGACGAGGACCTGTTCCACCTCGGTACCGCCGAGGCGATCGAGCAGGGCCGCCGGGAGGCACTGCTGACGCGGCGGTCCGTGCGCGCCTTCGCCGACACCCCGGTCGACCCGGAATCGATCACCGCGGCATGCGCAGACGCGCTCACCGCACCCGCTCCGCACCACACCCACCCGGTGCGATTCGTGTGGGTCCGCGACGCCGCGCGCCGAACGCGACTGCTCGATGCGATGGGCGAGGCCTGGCGCGCCGATCTCGGCGCCGACGAGAAGACCGCCGAGTCGATCGAGAAGCGCGTCGCGCGCGGGCGCATCCTCTACGACGCCCCGGAACTGGTGATCCCGTTTCTGGTCCCCGACGGCGCCCACACCTATCCCGACGAGCGTCGCAACGCCGCCGAGCACACCATGTTCACCGTCGCCGCAGGTGGCGCCGTCACCGCCTTGCTCGTCGCCCTCTCGGTACGCGGACTCGGCTCCTGCTGGGTCGGTTCGACCATCTTCGCCGCGCCCGTGGTGACCTCCCACCTCGAGGTCCCCGCGGACTGGGAACCGTTGGGCGCCATCGCCATCGGCCACCCGGCACAGGAGTCCGGGCTGCGCGGGAGCGCGCCCACCGACGACTGGCTGATCGTCCGGTGAGCGCCGAATCCCTGCACGATTCGGCGGTGGCGACGCTCGAGGACTGGACGGCGCCCTCGCCGGAACAGGACTCACTGCGGCACACCTATCTCGCCTTCCTCGACGCCGCCGCGCAGGCCTGCCTACGCGCTTACCCGCCCGGTCACCTGACCGCGTCGGCGATCGTCTTCGACGCCGGCGCCGACCACGTACTGCTGACCCTGCATCCGCGGGTGGGCAAATGGATTCAACTCGGTGGGCACTGCGAACCCGACGACGCGACCATCGCCGACGCCGCGCTGCGTGAGGCGCGCGAGGAATCCGGCATCGACGGTCTGGAGTTGGCCGGGCTCGCGCAACTGCACACCCATCAGATCACCTGTTCGCTCGGCGTGCCGACGCGACACCTCGACGTGCGGTTCGTCGCGGTGGCCCCACCGACGTCGGACGGCGGCCTGCCGCCGATCACGATCAGCGACGAGTCACTCGATCTGCGGTGGTGGCCGGTCGAGGCGTTGCCCGCCGACACCGAGGGCACCGATATCGTCACCCTCGTCGCCCTCGGACGCAGCATCCTCGCACCCTGAGCGAGACACCGGAACGCTGAGCAGACCGGCGCCCCGGAGCGCTCAGACGCGGATGTTCTTGCCGACGGTCACCACACCACCGGCACTGACCGCGAAGCGCTGACGATCGGCCTCGAGGTCGGTACCGAGTTGTTCACCCTCGCCGACGACGACGTTCTTGTCGAGGATGGCGCGTCGGACCACCGCACCCTTGCCGACCCGCACGCCGGGCATCAGCACACTGCCCTCCACGACGGCACCGTCCTCGATCATCACGTTCGCCGAGAGCACCGAGGTGCTCACCGATCCGGCCGACACGATGCATCCGGCGCCGACCACCGAATCCTGGGCGTGACCGCCCTGCACGAACTTCGCGGGCGGCAGATGCAGTGTCTCACCGCGAATCGGCCAGCGACGGTTGTACAGGTTGAACACCGGGTGCACCGACACGAGGTCCATGTGTGCGTCGTAGAACGCGTCGAGCGTCCCGACATCACGCCAGTACCCCCGGTCGCGTTCGGTGGCACCGGGCACCTCGTTGTCGGCGAAGTCGTAGACGAACGCCCGCTGCTGGTTCACGAAGGCCGGGATGATGTCGCCGCCCATGTCGTGATCGGAATCGGAGTCGGCCGCGTCGGCGCGGATCGCCTCCACGAGCGCCTCGGTGGTGAACACGTAGTTGCCCATCGAGGCGAAGGTGACGTCGGGGTCGTCGGGAGTGCCCGGCGGATCGGCGGGTTTCTCCAGGAACCGGGTGATCAGCCCCGACTCGTCGGCATCGATGCACCCGAACGCACTGGCCTCCGCGCGCGGCACCCGGATACCCGCGACGGTGACGTCGGCGCCGGAGTCGATATGCGCCTCGACCATCTGCGACGGGTCCATCCGATACACGTGGTCGGCACCGAAAACGACGATGTACTCCGGTTGTTCGTCCTCGATGAGGTTCATCGACTGGAAGATCGCATCGGCACTGCCGGTGTACCACCGCGGACCCAGACGCTGCTGCGCGGGCACCGGGGTGATGTACTCCCCGTGGAATCCCGATGACCACCAGGTCTGCGAGATGTGGCGGTCGAGTGAATGCGACTTGTATTGCGTCAGAACGCAGATGCGTTCGTAACCGGCGTTGACCAGATTGGACAGGACGAAGTCGATCAGCCGGTAGGCGCCACCGAATGGGACCGCCGGTTTCGCGCGGTCCATCGTCAGCGGGTACAGGCGTTTACCCTCACCGCCCGCAAGGACGATACCGAGCACGTGCGGCTGTGATCTCACACTCACAACTTAACCGCCAATCTGTGCACGGGCCAGACGAACACACACCTCGATCCATTGATGTTCGCGATGTTCTCGCCTCGACGACATCCGGCTACCGCCGAGTTTGCCCCGCTTTCGTGGCGAACTGCGCGCGCGGGCACTAGCGTCGTCGTCATGAGGGTGGCGATGATGACACGGGAGTATCCACCCGAGGTCTACGGTGGTGCCGGAGTCCACGTGACCGAACTGGTGCGACACCTGCGCGCACTGATCGAGGTCGACGTGCACTGCATGGGACAACCGCGGGACACCGCGACGGTCTACGCGCCCGACCCGGGGCTCGACGGCGCCAATGCGGCGATCACAACGCTGTCTGCCGATCTGCGGATGGCGGTGGGTGCCGCCGGTGCCGACCTGGTGCACTCGCACACCTGGTACACCGGTCTCGCCGGGCATCTGGCGGCCGAGTTGCACGGTGTGCCACATGTATTGACCGCACACTCACTGGAACCGATGCGGCCGTGGAAGGCCGAACAACTCGGTGGCGGCTATCGGGTGTCGAGCTGGGTGGAACGCAACGCCGTCGAGTACGCCGACGCGGTGATCGCGGTCAGCTCCGGGATGGCCAACGACGTATGCGAGACCTATCCGCGCCTCGATCCCGATCGAGTCCACGTGGTACGCAATGGGATCGACACGTCGCAGTGGTTCGCGGTGGACGACCCGTTCGGTCCGGACTCGACGTTGACCACACTCGGCGTCGACCCCGAACGGCCGATCGCGGCTTTCGTCGGCCGGATCACGAGACAGAAGGGCGTCGCCCATCTCGTCGCGGCCGCCCACCATTTCGATCCCGACGTGCAGCTCATCCTGTGCGCAGGAGCACCGGACACCCCGGAGATCGGTGCGGAGGTCGAGTCTGCGGTCGCCTCGCTGTCGGCCGCGCGCCACGGCGTGCATTGGGTCCGGGAAATGCTTCCACTCCCGCGCATCCGGGAAATTCTCACCGCGGCAACGGTATTCGTCTGCCCGTCGGTGTACGAGCCACTGGGCATCGTGAACCTCGAGGCCATGGCCTGCGGAACGGCAGTGGTGGCCTCGGCAGTCGGCGGCATTCCCGAGGTGGTCCGCGACGCCGTCACCGGCGTCCTCGTCCCCTATGACCCCGCCGATCCGGTTGCGTTCGAGCGCGGGCTCGCCGACGGCGTCAATGCGGTGGTGCGTGATCCGGCGACCGCCGAATCGATGGGCAAGGCCGGACGCGAGCGGGCCGCCGCGGAGTTCTCCTGGGATGCGATCGCCGAGCAGACCCTCGGGGTGTATCAGGCAGTCACACGCTGAAATCCGGCCCCGACGGATGGGGCCGGTCACCGCGAATGCGGCACACCGTGACGGTGACCGCGACGGTGATCTGCAGGCTGCCACCGTGAGCGCCGGCCACGGCGTCGGCCACCTCGTCGATGTGCGCACGGTTGTGGTGAAATGCCGAGGGCCCCATGGCGACGAGGTCGGCGATCGTCGGCGCGGTCACCGTGCGTGTCTCCTGCACCACCCGCCGGTCGACGATGTCGAAAGCCGGTGACAACGCGGCATCGATCCGATCGTCCTTGTCCGGTCCCACCGTCAGCATGCCCAGCGGACCCACGAGTTCGGTCAGGTGATCGGGACGGGGGGCCACGATGACCAGATGACCATCCGCGCGTAGGACACGCGCGGTCTCGGCGATGTTGCGCGGGGCGAACACCGACAGCGCCACCGCTGCCGAACCCGACCGCATCGGGATCTGCCGCCACACGTCGGCGACCACACTCGCGGTGGTCGGCTCGCCACGCGCCGCCGCCCGGGCGCACGCCTTGGACAGGTCGATGACCACCCCACGCGCGTTCGGGGCCCGGCGCAGGCACGCACGGAGGTACACACCCGGGCCGCCCCCGAGATCGACGATCAGGGGCGACGGCTCGTCGGCGGGGCACAGATCGGCAGGGCACAGGTCGGCGACCGCGGTGGCGGTGGCCTCGACGACCGGCGACAGGACGCCTGCGTCGTGCACACGGAGTCGAGCGGCAACCATCTCCGGGGTGTCGGCACGGAGCGCACCGGAGCGCCCGTCGAGGAGCGCGACGTAGCCATGGCGGGCGATGTCGAAGGAATGGCGCCGACCGCACCGCAGCGCGGCGTGGTCGGCGGTGAGATCCAGGGCATCCGTGCAGATCGGACACCTCAGGTCGGGAAGTAGCTCGGTCAGCGCCGAGCGGGCCTGCGACCCGGTCAGCCGGTGACCCCGCGGAGTTCTTCGCCGAGAGCCGCGGCCTCGTCCGGGGTCAGCTCGACCACCAGACGTCCACCACCCTCGATCGGAATGCGCACGACGATCCCACGTCCCTCCTTGGCCGCTTCCAGTGGCCCATCTCCAGTTCGTGGCTTCATCGCCGCCATTCTCAAACTCCCTTCAGAGTCTCGCGTCGCCGAGGGCTCCCGGCCGTCGCCGGACGATCGTTCCGACATGACGGCGCAGCCCGGATCGCGGCCATGCGGCCGGTGACGGTGGTTGCCGCCAGAGCAATGATACGTGGCGCGCCGACCTGCAGATGCCCACGCGCCCGCATGTCAGTCACGCGTTTCGGTCACGGACCCGGCAGTGGGGTCGGCAGAAGCCGCCCCGGCGCCCTCCGGGAGGGACTCGAAGGCGGCCCCCTGTGGGTCCTCGACACCCGCGGACGCCGTGCCCGCCTCGTGACGACCGATGCCGGCGGCGACCGGGTGCACCGACGCGGCGTCGCGGTCCTGCAGCTGCTGGATCAGCGCGCGGAGATCGTCGATCTCGTCGGCGAGCCGGGCCAGCGCCCAGTCGACCTCGCTCTGCTTGTACCCGCGGACGGTGAGCGCGAACCGCAGTGCGCGCACGTCGTATCCGTTGATCCCGTTCCGCGGAAGACGGGTCAGCGTCGAGGTCGCGTCGACCGGTGGAAGGTCCTCACCGCGACCGAACACGAACCAGACCACGGCGAAGACGACGGCCACCACGACCGCCATGATCAGCAGGTACAGCAAGAGGGTCTGCATGATCCCATGGTGTCAGAGAGGTGACCGGCCGCGCCGCCGTGGCCTGGTGCCACGTCGCGATCACCACGGCCCGAGGCGAGCGCCCGCCGGGCGAGGCGAGCGGCCTACGAGGCGATCTCCTCGTCGTCGGCGGCGATGTCGACCGCGCGCAGGGTCTTCATCGGCGGACGGTCCTCGAGATAGACGTCGGTGGTGTGCGGGGTGAACGTGCCGTCGGGCTCCGCGGTGAACTGCGTCAACCCGACGCCCGAATCCTCGATGCCGCACCGGCGCATCAGGGTGCCCACGATTTGGCGGCTCATCACGCCGAGCTCGATGAGCGGGCGGTTGCGGTGGGTGCGCACCCCGAGATTCACCTGGCCGATGCCCTCGAGGCCGTACCGGTCGTAGGTGTCGATCAGCAGGCCGATCTCAACGCCGTATCCGGGCGCGAACGGCACCGAGGCGAGCATCTCGCGGGTGCCCGCGTACTCCCCGCCGAGGGGCTGGAGCACCGCGGTGAGTTCGGGTTTCTGCGAGGCGAGCAGTGGCCGTGCGACGAGTTCGGTGACGCGGCCGCCGCCGTTCGCGTCCTGCGTGCCCCCGGTGCGCAGGGGGCGGCGGTAGTAGCCCTTGACCAGCTGGATGTCGGGGTTCACCAGCAGGGGTCCGAGCATCTTCGGCACGAACATCGGATCGGGGTCGATCAGGTCGGAGTCGACGAAGGCGATGATGTCACCGGTCGCGACGGCGATCGAGCGCCACAGCACCTCGCCCTTGCCCTTGACGGGCTCGAGTTCGGGGACCGCGTCCTCGCGGCTGATCACCTCGGCGCCGGCGGCCCGCGCCCGTTCGACGGTTGCGTCGGTGGACCCGGAGTCCAGCACGATCAGCTCGTCGACGAGTGTTCCGAGCAGCGGCCGGATGGTGGCGATGACGTCGGCGACGGTTTCTTCCTCGTTCAGGGCGGGCAGGACCACCGATACCGTGCGTCCGTCCTTGGCGGCGACGAGGTCGTCGATCGTCCAGTCCGGTTGTTCCCAGGTGTGGGTGGTCGACCACGAACCCCGGTCGGCGGTGTCTGCGGGCGCCGGCCACATGGCGGCCTTGTCCCGACCGGTGGATGCCGTCGGTGTCCGACCGGCGACGTGTGGGCGGTTCTGGGTTCGACGTACCTTCTTGGTCATGCGAGTCCCCTGACTGTTCTGGCTGGAGGCCGTGTGCCCGCTATCGCGGCGACCATGTCGACCACGCGGCGGGTGGCGGCGACCTCGTGGACGCGGAAGATCCGGGCGCCGTGTTCAGCGCTCAGAGCGGTCGCCGCGAGTGTGCCCTCCACCCGGTGTTCGAGGTCCACTCCCAGAGTCTCCCCCACAAAATCCTTGTTGCTCAGCGCCATCAGCACCGGCCAACCTGTCTTAACAAGATCTTTTACGTGACGTAACAAGGTCAGCCCGTGGTGGGTGTTCTTGCCGAAATCATGCGTCGGATCGATCACGATCGAGTCACGGGCAACACCCGCGGCCTCGGCCCGACGGGCCGCCGACGTCACCGCTTCGAGCACATCGGCCACGACGTCGGTGACCGCATCGCCGTAGGCGACCCGATGCGGTCGGGTCCGCACCACCGCGCCGCCGGTGTGCGAACACACGATCCCGGCCCGGTGGGCGGCGGCCACCTCGACCAGTCCCGGGTCGGCTCCGGCCCAGGTGTCGTTGATGAGGTCGGCGCCCACCGCACACGCCTGATCGGCGACCTCGCTGCGCCAGGTGTCGACGCTGATGAGCAGATCGGGGTAGCGATCACGAATCCAGGCGATGAACGGCACCACCCGCGCGATCTCCCCCGCGGCGTCGACCTCCTCGCCCGGGCCGGCCTTGACACCGCCGATGTCGACGATGTCGGCGCCCTCGGCCACGACGCGGTCGACCCGTTCCTTGGCCGCGTCGTCGGTGAAACTGGCCCCGCGGTCGTAGAAGGAATCGGGTGTGCGGTTCACGATCGCCATCACCAGCGCCCGATCGGCGGCGACCGGACGGCCGCACAGGGTCTCGCCCCCGTACTTCACACGTCGCGCGTCCATGGCGACCAGACTACGAAAGCACTCAGTTCTTGGGTGCCTTGGCCGCAGCGACGTCGTCGGGATAGGAGTCGTAGTACTCGACGTATCCGTCGGAGCGTCCGGCGAGCACGTAGAGCGGGTCGTCGCCGACCTTCTCGTAACCCTCGTCGCGCAGCTCGACCTTGCGGTTCTTGAACGTGGAGGTGGCCTCGAGCTGACCGACGATCCGGATGAACAGCGGCATCGCATACGACGGCAGGGCCTCGTAGAGGTGCGACGCCATCTCCTTGCCGTCGAAGCTCGCACCCTCGCGCAGCGTCACCGCCGCCATTCCGGCCTTGCCGTCGGTGCCCGGGACCTCGACGCCGAAGACCACCGACTGCGCGATCGACGGGTGGCCGTCGAGCCCGGCCTCGACCTCGGTGGTCGCGACGTTCTCGCCCTTCCAGCGGAACGTGTCGCCGAGTCGGTCGACGAAGGCGATATGGCTGAAGCCCTGGTCACGAACGAGATCACCGGAGTTGAACCAGGCGTCGCCGTCCTTGAAGGCATCGCGGACGATCTTCTTCTCGGTTTCCTCCGGATCGGTGTAGCCGTCGATCGGGACGCGGTCGTTGATGCCGGAGATGAGCAGGCCCGTTCCGCCGCGCTTCACCTTGGTCAGCCGACCGTCGGCGTTGCGTTTGGGCTTGCCGTCCTCGTCGTACTCGACGATCGCGTACGGCAACGGACAGAACCCGGCGGTGCGGCTGGCGCTGAAGGCGTTGACGAACACCAGGTTCAACTCACTGGCCCCGTAGAACTCGACGATCCGGTCGATGCCGAACCGCTCGCGGAACTCGTCCCAGATGTCGGGGCGCATGCCGTTGCCGACCACGAGACGCACGCTGTGGGCGCGGTCGGTCGGCTTCTCCGGCTGCGCCAGCAGATAACGGCACAACTCACCGATGTAGCAGAACGCCGTGGCGCGATTGAGGATGACGTCGTCCCAGAATTTCGACGCCGAGAAGTGTTTGCCGATGGCGATACAGGCGCCCGAGGCGAGCACCGAGGACAATGACACCGACAGTGCGTTGTTGTGATAGAGCGGCAATGGCACATACATGGTGTCGCTGGCGCGCAGGCGCACCGCGAGGCCGCCGATACCCGAGAGACTGGCCAGCCACCGGTTGTGGCTCATCACGCTGGCCTTGGGCAGGCCGGTGGTCCCGGAGGTGAAGATGTAGAACGCCTCGGTGGATGCCGGCAGGGTCGCGGTGACCTGCGGGTCGGCCTCCGACCGTCCCTGCGCCGCGGCATCGAGTGCGGCGAAGTCGAGAACGTGCTCGGGCAGTGCGCTCTCGGGAATCGACTCGAAGGCCTCCGCGCAATCCGGGTCATGGACGAACACCCGGGCCCCGAGGAGCTTCATGCTGTGCTCGAGGACGTTGCCGCGCTGGTTGTAGTTGATCATCCCGGCGATCGCGCCGAGCTTGACCGTCGCGAGCATCACGAACAGATCTGTTGGGCAGTTCTTCGACAGGATCGCCACCACGTCGCCGGTCTGCACACCCTTCTCGGCGAGCACCGCGGCGTAGCGGTTCACCGTCCGGTTGGCCTCACCGTAGGTGGTCGACTTACCGCCGAACCGCACGAACGGCCGGTCCGGGTGGTTGGCGGCGTGCTGCTGGAAGATCAGGCCGATGGTGCGCTTGGCGTCAGCGGGCCGCCTGATCAACCCGGGTGCGTGCTTGATCATCTGGGGCGCCTGCGGCGCCATCTTGAGCACGCCTTTGAACAGATCTGTGATTCCGACGGTGTCCTGGGACGACATCGACTTACTCGCTCTCCGGTTGGACGACGATGGCGCGCGCTGTCCGCCGCGAACACACGACGCCAGCTCGTGTGCACACCTTACCGGGCAGTAGCATGACGCAGCGCACCCTCTACCGAATCGGTGACGACGAGCCGGTCCAGCGAACTCTGTGCGACGAATCCCGGCGCCACCAGACCCTGTAACCACGACAACAGCGGCGTGTAGAAACCCACCGGGTCGAGCAGCACCACGGGTTTGGTGTGCATGCCGAGGAATCCACCGGTCCACGTCTCGAACAACTCCTCGAGCGTGCCGATACCACCGGGCAACGTGATGAAACCGTCGGCCCGATCGTCCATCAGCTTCTTGCGTTCCCGCATGGTGTCGGTGATGACGAGTTCATCGGCGTCGAGGTCGGCGACCTCACGCTGCATCAGGGTCCGCGGGATGATCCCGACCGTCGTACCGCCGGCCGCGCGCGTGGCGTCGGCGACCGCACCCATCATCGACACATTGCCGCCGCCGGAGACCAGCGTGTGTCCGCCCGCCCCGATCGCGGTGCCGAGTTCGGCCGCGAGATCCAGATACTCCTGCCCCACATTGCGTCCCGACGCGCAGTACACGCAGATCGCGCTCATCAGTCCCCCACTCTCTCGCTGTCTGTCCGCGGACCTCATGGTCGGCGAATGGAGTGTTCGTGTCGCCCGGCCGGTGCGTTCCGTGCGTGGCCGGGGCCGTGCCGGTCGGGGCAGCCGGTCAGTCGGCCTCGCCACGCGCGGCGAGGCGCTGCGCCGCCGCCCGGATGACCTCGACCGCCTCGTCGGGTTCATCGACGACGGTCACCAGATCGAGATCCTCGGGCGAGACCATCCCCTTGGCGACGAGGACCTCGCGCATCCAGGCGAGCAGCCCGGCCCAGTGCTCGCGGCCGACGAGCACGATCGGGAACCGGACCACCTTCTTGGTCTGCACCAGGGTCAGCGCCTCGAAGAGCTCGTCGAGCGTGCCGAGACCGCCGGGCAGACAGACGAAGGCCTGGGCGTACTTCACGAACATCGTCTTGCGGACGAAAAAGTAGCGGAAGTTCATGCCCAGGTCGACCCAGGGGTTCAGATGCTGCTCGAACGGCAGCTCGATGTTGAGTCCGATCGACGTCGCCGACGACTCGTGGGCTCCCTTGTTCGCGGCCTCCATGACGCCCGGCCCACCGCCGGTGATCACGGCGTAGCCGGCCGCGCCGAGGGCTCGGCCCACGCGCACCGCGAGCTCGTAGTCGGGTGAGCCGGGTCGTAGTCGCGCGGACCCGAATACCGTGACCGCCTCGGCGACGTCGGAGAGGGCATCGAAACCCGCCACGAATTCCGACTGGATACGCAACACGCGCCACGAGTCGCGCATGGTGCGCTCGGCCCGGCGCTCGGCGTCGCGCGGATCGACCCACTCGAGCAGCCGACGGTCGGTGGTGCGCTCGTCGCCGTCGGTGCGGCGCACGCGCATGGGGCCGATGTAGCGGGTGCCCTGCTGATCCTCGATGTCGACGTCGGTGACCGGATCACGCTCGGCGGGCTCGCTGCCAGAAGTCGTCTCGCTACCAGAAGTCGTCTCGCTGCCAGAAGTCGTCATGGGCGTAACGCTAGCGCGCCCGGCCGATGTCCCCGCCGCACCGACGGGAACCCGGTGCGCGTCAGTTCAGCTCAGGTAGGTCCGCAACAACTCGGTGACCTCGCGGATCTGGGCGACCGGGACGCGTTCGTCGACCCGGTGGGCCAGGCTCGGGTCCCCCGGTCCGAGGTTCACCGCGGGAATACCCAGAGCCGAGAATCGTGACACGTCGGTCCAGCCGTACTTGGCGCGGAATCGCCCCTGCGCGGCGTCGACGAGTGCCGCAGCAGCCGGATGCGACAGGCCGGGCAACGCGCCTGCGGCGGAATCAGTGAGTTCGAGCGTCACCGCACCGGAGGCGAGCGGCCCGGCGAACACCTCGCGAACGTGGTCGAGTGCGCTCTCGATGCTGTGGTCGGGCGCGAAACGGAAGTTGACGTCGACGTGGGCGGCGTCGGGTACGACGTTGCCGGCCACCCCGCCGCCTATCCCGACGGCCGAGAGCCCCTCGCGGTACTCGCATCCGTCGATGTCGACGCGGCGCGGCGAGTACCCGGCGAGGGTGGTGAGCACCTCCCCCAGCTTGTGAATCGCGTTGTCGCCCATCCACGCTCGCGCCGAATGTGCCCGCGTCCCGGTCGCTGTCAGGCGTACCCGCAGAGTGCCTTGGCATCCTGCCTCGATCTGCCCGGCCGTGGGTTCCCCGAGGATCGCCACGTCGCCGGAAAGCCACTGCGGCAGTTCACGTTCGATGACCCCCAGCCCGTTGTACTCGGCGGCGATCTCCTCGCAGTCGTAGAAGATGAGCGTGAGGTCGTGGCGCGGATCGGCCAGCGTCGCCGCGAGATGCAGGAACACCGCGTCACCGGATTTCATGTCCACGGTTCCGCACCCGTGCAGGACCTCGCCCTCGGCGGTGTCGTCGGTGCGCCGGCTCGGCAGATTTCCCGCGACCGGCACCGTGTCGAGGTGCCCGGCGAGGATGACCCGGCTGTCGAGCCCCCGGTCGGTGCGCGCGAGCACCCGGTTGCCGTGACGGACGATCTCGAAGCCGGTGGTCTGCTCCCGGAGCGCGGATTCGACGGCGTCGGCGATGGCCGTTTCGTCCCGGGATTCACTGTGGATGTCGACCAGCGCCGCGGTCAGGTCGATCGGATCGCCATGGAGGTCGAGAGCATTCACGCCCCCACCGTAACGAAGCCGATGGCGCGGCGCCGAAAAGGGTTACACCCGCGTGGTTTACATCGCACGGGTTGCACGACAGGGGTCATGAAGGTCGAAGCTCGGCGGCGCCGAATGACACGTCGAACTGCACACACCACAGCACCACCGCCGGGAACCGGGCGAGGTCGGTGGTCGCGGGCACCGCATACACCTGGTCGCCACGGTTGCCCTTGATCGGGCCGAGGTCGACGCGCGGGGCGCCACCTGCGGTACGCCAGCCGGCGAAGCCGCCGATCACCTCCCCGGCCGAGAGCCACACATGCACATCGGGGCCGGTGGTCGTGTCGAGGTTCTCGATGGCGAGAATCCTTGAGCCATCCGGCTTCTCGATGATCGACACGGTGCCGGTGGTGTCGTGTTCGTGGCTGATGAAGGTCCCGGACGAGAGCACCACGGGCGTGGCCGGTGGCGCGCCCGACGCCGGCGTACCGCTCGCGGCGACCGGGATCTCGTCGGCGATCTCGGTGTCGACGAAGACCAACCACGGCTTGAAGATCACGCCGCCGATCACCACCACGACGATCACCACCACTGCCAGCCCGGCGAGCACCCACGGCCATCGCCGGCGTCGGGCCCGCCCGCCCTGGTGCGGAGTCCGGAGTCCACGTTCGGCCATGATGCGACAATACGGACATCGCACGGTCGCGACCAGCGCGTTCGGCCGTTCGGATGATGGCTCGATCGTGTCCGGAGATGATCGGCGAAACGCCTACTCGGCTGTCGTGACCGTCGTAGCGTGGAGGTGTAGCGGAGTGTTCGAACCGAGGAGATGATCGCCATGTCCGCTCGTTCTCATGATTCCCATCGTTTTCACGATTCCCACGGTCAGCATCCTTTGGGAGTGTTGGCGTTCTTCCTGCTCATCGTCGGTTTCGCGAGCCTCGCCGTGCTGCTCGTGTCGGTGGTGGTCGGCAACACCGCGCTGGCCGTCACCGCCGCCGTCGTCGGGCTGGTGGCCTTCGGTGTGGCCGCCACGACCATGACCATGCTGGGCCGGAAGTTGCATCACAGCGCACTGATCCCCGACTACACCGACACCGAGACGGAGCACTACCTGCGCGACTATCGACACGGTGCTTGATCTGGCGGCTCCGCCGCGGCTTGATCTGGCGGCTCCGCCGCGGCTTGACTTGGCGGCGTGATCCGGCTGCCGACCGCACGGCGCCCCACCGGTAAGCTCGGGTGCCGTGACGAACAATGGTGCACACGCAGTCGGAATCGCCACGGTGACCAACGGGGGTTCCGCTGATCCCGGCGTCATCCTCGACGTCTGGTTCCCCGAGCCGCAACTCGGTACGAGTGAGCAGAGCGGCACGACGATCCTGGACGACACCGCGACCCCCGGCGATCTTCGTGACCTGGTCGGTATCGACGCGGTCCGCCGGGTCAAGACCGTAGCCGTATCGACCACGATCGCCGATCTCTCGGCGCCACCGGTCGACGCCTACGACGTCTACCTGCGTCTACACCTGCTCTCGCATCGTCTCGTCGCGCCGCACGGCACCAACCTCGACGGCATCTTCGGCCTTCTCGCCAACGTGGTGTGGACCAATCACGGCCCCTGCCCGGTCGAGGGATTCGAGAAGATCCGCGCCGGACTGCGCGCCCGCGGCAACGTGACCGTGTACAGCATCGACAAGTTCCCCCGCATGGTCGATTACGTCGCGCCCGGCGGTGTGCGCATCGGCGACGCCGACCGCGTCCGGCTCGGCGCACACCTCGCGCCCGGCACGACGGTCATGCACGAGGGATTCGTGAACTTCAACGCCGGCACTCTCGGCGAATCGATGGTCGAGGGCCGTATCTCCGCAGGTGTCGTCGTCGGTGACGGCTCCGACATCGGCGGCGGCGCATCCACGATGGGCACGCTGTCCGGCGGCGGCAAGGAGCGCATCGTCCTCGGCAAGCGCTGCCTGCTCGGCGCGAACTCCGGCTGCGGCATCCCCCTCGGCGACGACTGCGTCATCGAGGCCGGCCTCTACGTCACCGCGGGCACCAAGGTCACCGGGCCCGACGGCACCACCGTCAAGGCCCGCGACCTCGCAGGCCAGTCCAATCTGCTGTTCCGTCGCAACAGCCTCAACGGCGCCGTCGAGGTGGTGCCCTGGAAGGGCGACGGCATCGCCCTCAACGAGGCCCTGCACAAGAACTGACACACACCACAGCGCGCCGGGGACCTGTCCGAAACGTTCAAGACACCCGGGGTGCGGTGACCATACGGTGATCGCATGACCGACACCGCACGCATTACAGGACCGATCCTCGATGCCCTGTCCATCGTCGTCGCCGACATGGCGGCCACCGTCGATTTCTATACGCTTCTGGGTCTGCAATTCGAGCCCGGCGCCGCCGATGCCCCCCACGCGGAGAGTGCGGTGGGCCCGATGAGGATTCTCTTCGACACCCGCGCCGTCGTCGGCTCGTTCATGCCCGGGTGGACCGAGCCCACGGGTGGCCATCGGATCGCGCTCGCGTTCGCCTGCGCGACCCCGACCGATGTCGATGCCGAGCACGCAACGCTCGTCGCCGCCGGGCACCGGTCGATACTCGAACCGTTCGACGCCGTCTGGCATCAGCGGTATGCGGTCATCGCCGACCCCGACGGCAACCCCGTCGACCTCTACAGTCCGCTGGTCTGAGCGCCGCCGGTCCACGCCGTCGGCGGCGCGCCGGTGAGTTCGGCGAAGTCGCGGCACATGTGCGCGTGGTCGGCGTACCCGGCGCGCGCAGCGATACCGCTGAGATCCTCCCCGGCGTCGTCGAGTAGCGCCAGCGCAGTCCGCATCCGCAGGATCCGGGCGAGCGTCTTGGGGCCATACCCGAAGTGCTGCAACGACATCCGATGCAGGGTGCGCGCCGATACCGACACCGTGTCGGCGCATGCGGAGACCGGGACACCGCGTGCAAGCATCAAGGGCAACGTCGGCACCCACGGCGGGGGTGATTGACCGGGCGTGGCGTCGCACAGCGCGGACAGCGCGGCCCCGACGTCGTCGGCGGCCGCGAGCGTGTCCTCCCAGCGTCGCACGTCCGACGACGGCCAGAGATCGCTCAGCGGCACCCGCGAATCCCGGAACTCCGACGCGGGGGCGCCGAGGAGTCCGGGCGCGTACCCGGGCGCGAAGCGCAGTCCGGTCATGTCCCGGCGCCGGTCGGTGCCGAAGACATACGGCCCGGTGTCGGGGCCCGCGATCAGGAGCTCCTCGCCGGTCCAGATCAGGTCCATGCATCCGTCGGGCAGGATGACCGACTCGCCGGGAGCGGTGTCGGCGCGCCAGCACGTCGCCGGTCTCGCAGAGCGCTCGGCCAATGTCACCTGCGGTCGCGGCTCAGGCCAGTCGTTGTACCGCGGTGGCGATGCGCTCATCGGTCGCCGTCAGCGCGATCCGCACGTGGTCGACGCCCGCGGGTCCGTAGAAGTCCCCTGGCGCGGGAAGGATGCCGCGCTGCGCAAGCCAGCCGACGGTCTCCCGGCACGGTTCGCCGCGGGTGGCCCACAGATACAAACCGGCTTCGGAGTGGTCGATGGTGAAACCGGCTGCGCGGACCGCCGCGGCCAGCTCGGTCCGGCGTTTGGCATAGCGGGCACGCTGGACCTCGACGTGCGCATCGTCGGTGAGCGCTGCGGTCATCGCCGCCTGAATCGGGTACGGCACCATCAGCCCGGCATGTTTGCGTACGGCCAGCAGTTCGGCGATCAGTTCCCGGTCACCGGCGAAGAAACCCGCACGATAGGACGCCAGGTTGGAGATCTTCGACAACGAGTGCACCGCGAGCAGCCCGGTGTGATCGCCGTCGGAGACACGCGGGTCGAGCACCGAGACGGCCTCGGCGTCCCACGACAAACCGAGATAGCACTCATCGGAGATGACGACGGTCCCGCGTTCGCGCGCCCACTCGATCACCTTGCGCAGGTGGTCGATCCCGAGGATTTTGCCGGTCGGGTTGGACGGCGAGTTCAGGAACAGCACGGCCGGGCGCGCCGGCCCGAGCGCCACCGTCGAATCGGCACGCACCGGTGTCGCACCGGCCAGCAGGGCACTGACCTCATAGGTCGGGTAGGCGACCTCCGGGATGACGACCATCTCGCCGACGCCGACACCGAGCGTCGCGACCACCCCGGCGATGGCCTCCTTGGTTCCGATCACCGGGAGGATGCTCGACTCGTCCACGCCGACGGCGCCGTAGCGACGACCCAGCGCCGCGGCTGCGGCGTCGCGCAGAGCCGTGGTCCCGATCGTCGTCGGATAGCCCGGGAACTCCGAGGCCTGTGCGAGGGCCTCACGGATGACCGGATCGACGGGATCGACCGGGGTGCCGACCGAGAGGTCGACGATGCCATCGGGATGAGAGTTCGCGGTGGCCTTGGCCTCGGCCAGGGTGTCCCACGGAAAGTCGGGAAGGGCGGCACTGACCCGGCGTCGGGCCGGACGGTCACCGGTCACCGCGAGCTCAGTCCTCGTCCTCGTTCATCGGGGGCAGCTGCTTGATGAAGGGCGGGTCGAAATCGGTCTTACCGACCTTGCTGGCACCGCCCGGCGAGCCCAGCTCGTCGAAGAAGTCGGCATTGGCACTGACGTACGGATCCCATTCGTCGGGGACGTCATCCTCGTAGAAGATCGCCTCCACCGGACACACCGGCTCGCAGGCACCACAGTCCACACATTCATCCGGCTGGATGTAGAGACTGCGACCACCTTCGTAGATGCAATCGACCGGGCATTCCTCCACGCATGCCTTGTCCATCACATCCACGCAGGGTTCCGCGATGATGTAGGTCACCACACACTCCTTTGCTGCAAGCACTTCGGTCGGCCGCCGTCGCGCGGCGGGCCGAGATGTACGCGAGGGCTGGTCGCGCCGAGCACGCATGCAGCGGCAATCCGCAGCTCTGAAAGACCGCACACACGTGTTGCCCTAGAGTATCTGCCCACCGGGCGGCCCTCCCACACCCGCCCCTGCTCACCGACGGTCGTTGAGTCACAGATCACACCGGGTCCCGGTTGCGCCCAGGGTGAGGAGAACCCTCCCGCTCACGCCGATCCGCGGTCACCCTGGTCGCGTGAGCACTCCATCGAGGCGATGTCGCGGCCGTCACCGTATCCGGCGCACTCCCCTCGACCCTCGTTCACAGGAGAACTCATGACCTCGACCCTGCCCTCCCGTACCCAGCCATCTCGTACCCAGCCACCCCGCACGCTCCGCCCGGACCGTTCTGCCCGCCACACCGCTGCCCACCTACCGACCCGGCTGCGCCCGGCAGACCTGCTGCGGATCACCGACCAGGGCGTCGCCGACGTCCTCGACGGACGTTACGACCACCTGCTGCCCACCGCCTGGGACCCGGTGGAGCGGTGGTCGACCCGTCTGGAATCCGACGACGACCTCGACCTGTGGCTGATCAGCTGGACGCCGGACCGCTCGACCGACCTGCACGACCACGCCGGATCGCTGGGCGCACTGACCGTGTTGAGCGGCGCACTGCGCGAATACCGTTGGACCGGTGACGATCTCGCGCTGCGCATCCTCTCGGCCGGCGATCAGGCGGCTTTCCCGCTGGGCTGGGTCCACGACGTTCAGCACCACGGGAGCATCCCGCCGGCGCGTGGTCTCACCGTCCCGACGGGCGATACCTCGGTGGCCACTCCGAGCGGCCCGACGCTCAGCGTCCACGCCTACTCCCCGCCATTGACCGCGATGTCGTTCTACGAGGTGACCGAAGGCGGCGCACTCCGCCGGACCCGGACCGAACTGACCGACGAACCGGAATAGAACGCCTATCGTGAACCCATGCCGATGACCATCGACGACATGCTGCTCGTCGCGCGGGAGTCCCTGCAACGACTGCCTGCCGAGGATCTCGACGCCGAACTCGCCGCCGGTGCCGTGCTCGTCGACATCCGCCCGGCCGCGCAACGTGCCGCCGAGGGTGAGGTTCCCGAGGCACTCGTCATCGAACGCAACGTCCTGGAATGGCGATGTGATCCGGCCAGCGACGCACGGATCCCACAGGCCGTCGACCACGACGTGCGGTGGATCATCCTGTGCTCGGAGGGATACACCTCCAGCCTGGCGGCGGCATCGTTGCAGCAGTTGGGATTACACCGCGCCACCGATGTCATCGGGGGATATCGGGCCCTCGCGGCACATCACGATCCCCGGTGAATCGCCGACCCCGATGACCCCGACCGAATTCATCGCCTTCATTCGCTCCCACCCGCTCGGGGTCGTCGCGACCGTCTCGCCGGACGGAGCACCCGAGGCGGCGCTCGTCGGGATTGCCGTCACCGACGCCGCGGAGATCGTCTTCGACACCTCACGGTCATCCCGCAAGTTCGCCAATCTCGCGGCCGATTCCCGGGTCGCCCTCGTGGTCGGCACCACCGAGGAAATCACCGTGCAATGTGAGGGGCGGGCGGACATTCCGCACGGCGAGGCTGCGCAGCGATGCCGGGACGCGTACTTCGCGCAGTATCCGGACGGACGGCAGCGGGCGGCCGATCCCGACATCGTGCACGTGCGCGTCCGACCGCAATGGGTACGCTGCGCCGACTATCGGCCGGACGGCGGCGGGGTCACCGAGAGACACTGGTGAGCGGCGCCCCGCTCACGATCGGCAGCCAGACCGCTCACGCCACCGCCGACCACGCCCGGGGTGACGGAATCCGGTCGGCAGCCAGACCGCTCACGCCACCGACGACCACGCCCGGGGTGACGGAATCCGGTCGGCAGCCAGACCGCTGTGCGGATCGCTCAGGGCCACCACGTGCTCGTGCAGTGCCGGGTCGATCCAGGACGACGCGTCGAGGATGTACGGCGGCTGCGCGGTGAGACGTTCGGTCAGGGTGAACCCGGCGCCGGCGGTGAGATCGGCGAGCACGTCGAGGTTGGGCCAGGGACGTTCGGGATTGACGTGATCGGGCGTCAGCGGTGACACCCCACCCCAGTCGTCGACGCCGGAGGCGATGAGTGCCTCGCACTCGGCCGCCGACACGAGGTTCGGCGGCGCCTGGATACGCATGTGCGGACCGAGCACGATCCGCGCGGTCGCGACCGCGGCGAGGAACTCGGTCATCTCCGCGTCCGGGGTACCACGCATCGCGGTGTCCGGCTTGGCCCGGAAGTTTTGCACGATCACTTCCTGGATGTGCCCGCCGGCCGCGGCGATCTCGGCCATCGCAAGCAACGATTGCGCTCTCTCGGTGAGACTTTCACCGATGCCGACGAGGATTCCGGTGGTGAACGGAATCCCGAGGGCACCCGCATCACGCAACACCTGCAGCCGTACCAGGGGATCCTTGTCGGGGCTGCCGTAATGAGGCATGCCCTTCTCGGTGAACAGTCGGCGCGAGGTGGTCTCGAGCATCATGCCCATCGACGGCGCGACCGGGCGAAGGGCGGTCATCTCCTCGGCGCTCATCACACCCGGATTCAGGTGCGGCAACAGTCCTGTTTGTGACAGGACCGCGATGGCGGCGGCGCGGACGTAATCCAGCGTGGAGGTGTAACCACGCTCGGACAGCCATTGCGCGGCCTGCGGCCACCGATCCTCCGGGCGGTCACCGAGAGTGAACAACGCTTCCTTGCAACCGAGTTCGGCACCCCTGCGTGCGATGTCGACGACCTCGTCGAGTTCGAGGTACATGCCCGCACCGGCGCGGGCGAGCTTCCCCGGGATCGTCACGAAGGTGCAGTAGTGGCATCGGTCGCGGCACAATTTGGTCAGCGGGATGAACACCTTGCGCGAGTAGGTGACCTGCCCGGATCGTCCGACGGCCGCAAGGCCCTCGTCGCGGAGATCGGCGGCGATCCGTTGCAGCGCATGCAGATCGGCGCCGGACGCCGACAACAGGGTGCTCACCACCTCGACGTCGGTGATCTCGGTGGTCGTCGCGGCATCGAGTGCCGCGGCCATGCTCATGGACGGCATGGGTGCTCACTCCCCTCGTTCGCTGGTGGTGGCCACTGTCGATCGGGTGACGAACGGCTCCGGCTCGAACGTGCCGTTGCGCTCTCGGAACGACAACGCCGTACCCGGCCAGAGCAGTGTCAGCCGACCACTCTCGGGATCGACATACCAACTGTCACAACCGGTCAACCACACCGTATCGGAACTCCGGTCGTCGATCTCCCGGGTGTACGCGGCCTCGGCGTCCGCGGTGACCTCCAGTGCGGCAACCCCCGCCTCGGCCATGTGATCGAGGGCGCCGACGACATAATCGAGTTGCGTCTCGATCATGTAGATCGCCGAATTGTGGCCGAGCGCCGCATTCGGGCCGTCGAGCACGAACATGTTCGGGAACCCGGCGACCACGGTCGAGGCATAGGAGATCATGCCGTGCCGCCAGTGGTCGGCGAGCAACTCGCCGTCCCGGCCGTGCACGCGCGTGGCGACCGGCGGTCGTGCCGCCTCGAAACCCGTTGCCATCACCAGGATGTCGAGTTCGTGACTGCGACCGCTGGACGCGCGCGCCTTGGCTTCGACGACCGATTCGAGCGCCCCCGGCTCGAAGACGACGTTCTCACGCAACAGCGTCGGATAGAAATCGTCACTGAGAAGTATTCGCTTACAACCGATCTCGTAGTCCGGGGTGAGTTCGGCACGCAGCACCGGATCGGGGATCTGCGCGCGCAGGTGGGTCAATGCCCGCGCCCGGATCTCGTCGATGTCGGGACGGCGGCGCAGACGTTGCGCGAACGCGGCGTCGGCGTTGCGCAACAGTTCGTTTCGATGTGCGGCCGCCCGCTGCGGATCGACGAGCTCGGCACGCTCGGCGGGATCGAGCTGACGATCCTCCCGCGGCACGATGTAGGGCGGGGTGCGGCTGAAGATGACGAGCTCGGCGGCGCGGGCGGCCACATGCGGCACGATCTGGATCGCCGACGCCCCGGTACCGACCACCCCGACCCGGGCGCCCGCCAGATCGAGGTCGGGCTCCCAGGCGGCCGTGTGGACCACGGCCCCCGGAAAGTCGTCGAGGCCTTCGATGTCGGGGATTCTCGGCTCCGACAACCGGCCCACGGCCAGCAGCAGGATCCGGGCGGTCAGCGACTGCGCACCGTCAACGCCCTCGGTGACCAGATGCCAGCGAGCTCCCTCGGCATCCCATGTCGCACAAGTGAGTTCGCGGCCGAGTCGGATGTGGTCGGTGAGCCCTTCGTCGAATACGAGCCGGTCGAGATAGGCGCGGATCTCGGCGCCGGCGGGATAGACCGCCGACCAGTCGGCGGGGGGACGGAACGAGAACGAATAGAGGTGACCGGGGATGTCGCAGGCGATGCCGGGATAGATGTTGTCTCGCCAGGTGCCGCCGACCGCGTCGGCGCGTTCGAGGACCACGAACGATTCCCTCGCGCGCCGCGCCAGATGCGTGGCCATCCCCAGCCCGGCGAAACCCGCCCCGACGATCGCGACGTCGACCTGGGGTGCGGCCGCGGTCACCGGCCTGCCCGGTGCAGGATCGGCCGGTCGCCGGGCTGCCGATAAGCGGTGGTCCGCTGAACCGGCGTTCGGCCGGCGCGCTCGGCGAATCCGGCGAGGCGCTCGGAGTCGAGGACCCGACCGGCCTCCGGTCCGGCCGACGGCATCATCGCGCCGTCGAGGAGCATCCCGCCGATGTCGTCGACCCCGCCCCGCAGCACCTCGTCGACGACGTCGGCGTCGAGCTTGGTCCAGGCGACCTGGATGTGGTCGAACCGACCCAGGGTGACCAGCCGCGTGACGGCGTGGATCGCCCGCGTCTCGCGGCGTGAAGCGCCCGCCACCGCGACCGACCGCAGATGAGGTGGGGTGTTGTCGGCAACCATCGGCATCAGGATGAGCTCACTGAACCCGCCTGTACGCGACTGGATCCCGCACAGGGTCCGCAGATGGGCGAGGACGTGGCCCGGCGTTTCGACATGCCCGTACAACACCGTCGCCGTCGAAAACAGTCCCGCCTCGTGCGCTGCGGAGATGACCTCGATCCACCCGTCCCGGGTGTACTCGGTCCCGGGCGGTGCGAGAACCGCACGAACCTCGTCGTCGAGGATCTGCGCCGCGGTCCCCGGCACCGAACCGAGTCCGGCGCCGCGTGCGCGGCGCAGGAACTCCTCGACGTCGATGCCCAGCCGGGCGGCGGCGACGCGGATCTCCGGTGGGCGGAACGCGTGCAGATGGACCGGCGCCGCGGCGGTGATCCGCTCGATCAGGCGCAGGTACCCCTCGGCCGAGGCATCGGCGGGCAGTGGCCCCTGCATGCAGATCTCGGTCGCCCCGAGCCCGTGGGCCTCGACGACCAGATCCTCCAGCGACGGGTCGGTGGTCAGGCTCGCGGCCACCGCGGTGTCGAGATTGCGATTCACCACGTAGGTGAGGGCCTCGGGGTCGGTGACCGCACGGCGGGCCGCGTCGGCGTGCGCGCACAGCTCGTCGAGGAGATCGCCGTCGGCGCCGAGCAGCGCGATCCACTCGTCGTCGGAGAGGTCGGCCGGCGTTCCCACCGGGGCGGCGGACAACCGCTCCAGCGCCGCGGCGACCCGCTCGACGGGCGCCCGATGATCGGTCGCCCACGCGCGCAAAACCATGGACCCACTCTAACCGCAGGGTCCCCGGCGCCCGGGGTGGCTCGGGGCGCTCAGGCGTCCGGACGTGGCAGCCGGCCCGACCAGATGAGCGCCACCGGGATGCCGAGGCCGAACAGCACCAACATCAGCGTCGCGGGAACGGTGGTGCCACCGAGGTAGAGCACCACGTCGCCACCCGGACCGGTGAACGCCGCGACCAGCAGAACCAGAACCCACGCGGCCAACGGCGCGAACCGCAGCGGCGAGTCGGTGGTGCGCGCGGCCAGCCACAGCAGTATCGCGTTCACCAGGCCGGCGACGATGGCGATGACCGGAACTGGCTGTCCCCAGAACCGCAGGTAACAGAACGCGACCGATCCCAGCCCGACCACGACACCGTCGACGATCAGCATCGCGAGGAGGAAGCGGTCGAGCACGCGGGTCACGGTCGCGCCTGTGCGGGACGGCGTTGCGGGGTGAACAGATCGTCGTTGCGGGCAGCGGGCCCTTCCGGTGCGGGGCTGCGCAAGATGAAGTGCTCGACGTCGAAGATCGGCTGAAGGATGTTGTTGGACAAGGCGTATTCGGTCCGCGACGGCGCCACCGTCACCTGCGTCGCGTGCGCGGCCAGGGCATCGACCTTGCGCTGATACACCCCGCCGACGTCGATGGCGGTGGTGATCCGATCGTCGGGGTAGCTGGGCAGTTCGGTGTCATGCGGCATCCGCCAGCCGTCGGGAACGCGGTCGGCCGCCGTGGCGAGACCGGCGCGCAGTGCGCTCGCCTCGGTGACCGACTCGTACACCAGGTACTCGGTTCCGGTCCGCCTCGACGCGATCGGTAGCGCGGCGACCGAGGCCTCGTGCACCGTCATGTGGTCGGGATGTCCGTAGGTGCCCGCGGTGTCGTAGGTGACGACCACCTGCGGATCGAACTCGGCGATCTCGTCGGCCAGCGCCGCGACGACCGCGTCGAACGGGCCCTGCGCCAGTGCGCGCGGATGCTCCGCCGACGGCGTCCCGGCCATCCCGGAGTCCCGCCAGCGTCCGGCGCCACCGAGGAATCGCGGGGTGAGCGGTGGCCGACCGGGCGGGGTGAGCGCCTCGAGCGCCCGGGTCAATTCGAGGATGCGGTAGCCGCCGAGCTGATCGGCACCGCCGTCGGCAACCAATTGCGCCCAGCGATCACCGATCACCTCGCCCTCTTCACCCAGGGTGAAGGTGACCACGCGCACGTCGACACCCTCGTCGAGATACCGGGCGATGGTGCCGCCGGTCATGATGGTCTCGTCGTCGGGGTGGGCGTGCAGCAGCAGCAGTCGGCGTCCTGCCGACTCGGACGGTTCGGTCATTTGATGTCCCAGGTGGCGGCGGTGCCGTAGATGGAGGTCTGGATCGGCCCGGACAGCGGCACACCGGTCACCGCCGGCGTCACCCCCACGAGCATGCTGTCCTGGTAGAGCGGCAGATAGATCGCCTGATCGGCCAGCAACGGTTCGGCCTCGGCGAGCATCGGCGTCGGGTCGTCGG
Source organism: Gordonia polyisoprenivorans NBRC 16320 = JCM 10675 (assembly GCF_000241325.1). Lineage (GTDB taxonomy): Bacteria > Actinomycetota > Actinomycetes > Mycobacteriales > Mycobacteriaceae > Gordonia > Gordonia polyisoprenivorans. Next base: position 65,613 of record NZ_BAEI01000004.1, read on the forward strand.
CCGAGAGCGCATCGCGGGCAAGGGAGATCAGCGCGGGATCGCACACCCCGGAGATGTTGCTGGCGTACACGGTGGTCGCCCCCGACGCGTCCTGGCTGGGTGCGACGCTGGTGGGCGTCGGGGGTGTCGACAGCGACGGCGCGGTCCCGGGCTTGGGCTGATCGCAGTCGACCTGCGAGGCCAGCGCCGCCGCCGGGGGCACACCGAGCCCCGTCCACCCGACGACGAGATCGATGCGTGAATCGGTCAACGCGACGCCGTAGAGGTCGCTGTTGGGCAGGGACACCACCCCGGCGCGCACACCGGCGGAACGCAGTTGATCGACGATGTTCGCCGCGGCCGACGTGGACCGGGGGTCACCGCTGATCGCCCCGACCCGGACCGTCAGGTCCTGGCCGTCCTTCTCGTACGGGATGACGCCGTCGGGCACCGGGGCAACGCTGGGCGCCGCCGCCGTCGGGGTACTGCTACTCGGTGCGGATGAGCTACTCGGGCTCGCCGAACTCGACGGGCCGGCCGAACCCGATGGGCTGGGCGTACCGGATGTCGGGGGCTCCGGAGCGGGTGGCGTGCGCTTGTATCCCGCGGCGGCGAGCAGATCGTCGATCGCCTGCGGAGCCGGGCGTGGACGGTTCACCGGGAAATACCCCGGGTCCGACGGTGCGTACACGGTGTTGGCGTACTGCTGCACCACCCATTCACCCGCACCGGCGAGCGTGGCGAGGTTGGTGTCGATCATCGACAGGATCGCGCGCCGCACCTCCACCCGATTCATCACCGGGGTACGCGCGTTGACGCTGACCGTGAGGGCCCGCGCGGTCGGGCCGCGCTGATCGGTCACCCCGGGTACCGCGGTGAGCTCGGCCGCGGTCGCCGGGCCCGCGCCGACGGTTGCCAGCGCCGAGCCACCCGAACGGATCGAATCGATCATCTGCGAGTCGGTACCGGCCCGGCGCAACACCACCTGATCGAGCTTCGACGGCGTCATCCAGTAGCGGTCGTTGCGGATCAACCGCACCTCGTCACGGGTGGGGTCGAGCGAAAAGATCTGAAAAGGACCGGCCGACACCGGTTTTCCCGAGTCCATGCCGGTCTGGAAACCGGCCGGGGTGCCACGCAGCACGTGGCTGGGCAGCAGGTTGGTGAACAGCTCGCGCCACCGCGGATAGGGCTGGGCGAAGCGGACCTCGACGACCTTGCTCCCCGCACTGGAGGTCACCGAGTCGATCAGCCGATAACCGGCCGGCGCCACCACATTCGGCTGTCGCGACATCTGCTGCCACAGGTAGTTGAAATCGTCTCCGGTGACCGGCAGACCGTCGGACCATTGCGCATTGGTGTGGATGCGGTAGGTGACCGTGAACGGCGCGGTCGAGGTGACCTCCGCCGAGGTCACCAGCGCGTCGTTGCGTTGCCACACAACACCGTCGGGCGTCTGCACCGGAAGGAACGCACTGGGCAGGGTCATCGCGGCGATGGCCGTGGTGACCGGATTCTGGTCGGCGCCCAGATGCGGATTGAAGCCCGTGCCGATCGAGTCGGTGGCGACGTAGATCGTCTTGCCGTCGGGATACTCGGTCGGCGTCTGCGGGGTCGCGGTGTCCCGCACGGGCGGCGGCGGGTTGGCGGTACACGCCGCCACCCCGAGCACCGCCGCGAGGACCGTGAGGACGAGCAGGAGCGATCGCCCGGCCGAATGCGTCACACGACGCCGCCTCGACCGCTCACATCCCACGTCCATCACGAATCCACTCACCCCCAGACCACGACCACGTTCACCCGACCGCGTACGGGACTCAGCCCGCCGCGGCATCCCGCGTCTTGGCGCGCGAACGCTCACGGGCTCGGGTGGTGGCATCGAGATGCACCTTACGCACCCGCACCACCTCGGGAGTCGCCTCGACACACTCGTCGGCGGCACAGAACTCCATCGCGCCCTCGAGCTCGAGATGCATCGGCTTGGCGAGGGTCTCCATCACATCGGCCGACGACTGCCGCATGTTGGTCAGCTTCTTCTCGCGGGTCACGTTGATGTCGAGGTCCTCGGCACGCGGGTTGATGCCCACGACATGGCCCTCGTAGGTGTCGTCGCCGGGATTGACGAAGAACGTGCCGCGGTCGGCGAGCTGGATCATCGCGAACGGCGTGACGGTACCCGCACGGTCACTGACCAGCGACCCGGTGTGCCGGGCGCGGATCTCGCCGGCCCACGCGGCGTACCCGTCGAAGACGGCATTGGCGATACCGGTACCACGGGTCTCGGTGAGGAAGTCGGTGCGGAAGCCGATCAGGCCGCGGGAGGGCACGGTGAACTCCATGCGCACCCAGCCCGAGCCGTGGTTGTTCATCTGGTCCATCCGCCCCTTGCGGGCGGCGAGCAGCTGGGTCACCGCGCCGAGGTACTCCTCGGGCACGTCGATGGTGAGGTGCTCGAACGGCTCGTGCACCTTGCCGTCGACCCGGCGGGTCACCACCTGCGGCTTGCCGACGGTCAACTCGAAGCCCTCACGACGCATCTGTTCGACCAGGATGGCCAGCGCGAGCTCACCACGACCCTGCACCTCCCAGGCGTCGGGCCGGTTGATGTCGACGACGCGCAGCGAGACGTTGCCGATGAGCTCGGTGTCGAGTCGATCCTTGACCATGCGCGCGGTCAGCTTGTGGCCCTTGACCCGACCGGCCAGCGGCGAGGTGTTGGTGCCGATGATGACCGAGATCGCCGGCTCGTCGACCGTGATGCGCGGCAACGGGACCGGGTTCTCGGCGTCGGCGAGGGTGTCGCCGATCATGATCTCCGGGATGCCCGCGATCGCGACGATGTCACCGGCCACAGCGGATTCGGCCGGACTGCGCTCGACACCGACGGTGGCCAGCAGTTCGGTGATCTTGGCGCGTTCGATGACGGGCTCGAGCGTCCCGTCCTCCTTGGTGACCGCACGGCACCAGGCGACGGTCTGCCCCTTCTTCAGGGTGCCGTTGTGGATACGCACCAGCCCGAGACGACCGAGGAACGGCGAAGCGTCGAGGTTGGTCACGTGGGCCTGTAGCGGCGCCTCGGGATCGCCTTTGGGGGCGGGCACGTGCTCGAGCAGGACGTCGAAGAACGGGTCGAGGTTCTCCCCGTCGGGCACCTCACCGTTGGCGGGCTGCTCGGTTGAGGCGATACCGGCGCGACCAGAGGCGTAGAGGACGGGCAGGTCGAGCACCTGTTCTGCCGCCGACGCGGCCTCCTCGTCGAGGTCGGAGGCCAGATCCAGCAGCAGATCGTGTGTTTCTTCGACGACCTCGGCGATTCGGGCATCGGGACGGTCGGTCTTGTTGACCACGAGGATCACCGGCAACGACGCGCTGAGCGCCTTGCGCAGCACGAACCGCGTCTGCGGCAGCGGGCCCTCGGAGGCGTCGACCAGCAGCACGACCCCGTCGACCATCGACAGACCACGCTCGACCTCACCGCCGAAATCGGCGTGACCCGGGGTGTCGATGACGTTGATGACGACCTCGGTGCCGTCGGGCTGACGACGGTGGACCGCGGTGTTCTTGGCGAGGATGGTGATGCCCTTCTCGCGCTCCAGGTCACCGGAATCCATCACGCGGTCGACGAGCTCGGCGCGCTCGCCGAACACCCCGGACTGTCGGAGCATCGCATCGACCAACGTGGTCTTGCCGTGGTCGACGTGCGCGACGATCGCGACGTTGCGGAAGTTGGGAGCAGGGCTCACTGAGATCTCTTTCGTGTACGGGGGCGGTCACTCGGCGCACGCGGAACCGGCGCCGGCAGACTGACGACGGCTAACAGCGTATCGGGTCCGCGGGAGAGACCGCGATCACAGCGGAGTGTCAGTGGGTGAACAGCCGGTGCTAGCGTCACCGCATGGGCACGAAAAACCCGGCAAAGGTCGCCGACCTCAAGCCCAAGAAGAAGTGTTGTCGCTCCAAGACCCGCTGCGTACGCTGCCCGGTCGTCATCGCGCGAATGCGCAAACTCGACATCGACTCGATGAGCAAGAAGGACCTCGGCAAGGCCCTCAAGAAGGCACGGGCCGCCTGACCGATCCCTCGCCGACAGCGCCCGTCCCACCGCCGACAGCGCCCGTCCCAACGCCGACAGCGCTGTGACCACGCGGAGCGACTACGCAATGGCGTCGACCGCACCGATCACCAACGCCTCGACGTCGATCTCGACCACCGCTGCCATCGGTTCAAGCGCACGATTGGCCACCAGCACGGCCAACCCGTGAATGGACATCCAGAAACGGACGGTGGCGGTCCACGAATGATGATCACCGACGAATTCCGCAACGACTGAGTGCAATTCGGCGATCATGGGTACCGATAGCGATCGCAGGTCGCCACCGGCCCCGTCGAGAATGTCGTGGCGGAACATCAGCTCGAACATCGCGCGCCGGCGTCGGGCAAAGCCGACGTACGCGTTCGCCGCGGAGACGAGTCGATCCCGCGGAGGCGTTGAGCGGTCTCGCAGTACCGGCGCGATCTCCGTACCAAGGTCGTCGAGTCCGCTACGAGCGACGGCGGCCAGGAGTTGCGCATGCGTAGGGAAGTACCGCCGTGGGGCACCGTGAGACACACCCGCGCTCCTCGCGATCGCCCGCACCCCCAGTGCCGCGAGCCCGTCACTCTCGAGCAACTCCACTCCCGCCGCCACCAGACGAGAACGTGTCGTGTCAGAGGGTTTCGCTTCGTCGGCAGCAACCATGTAGACATTGTCTACCATGGGCGCGTAGACAGTGTCTACGCCTATTCAACGGTCCTTTCATCGACGAGCACAGGGGAAATGCGCATGTGGTACCGGCTGTTCAAGTACGTCCTGATCGGGCCGGCATTGTTGGTGACCTGTCGCCCTCGGATCGTCGGCCGCGATCTCCTACCCCCGACTGGTCCGGTCATCGTCGCGGCCACTCATAGCGCCTTCATCGACTCGCTCCTTCTGTGTCTGGTCCTCCCCCGCCGGTTGACCTTCGTCGCGAAAAGCGAGTACTTCGACCGACCGGGCTTGCGCGGGCGGATGCAGCGATGGTTCTTTCTCGCGGCCGGTCAGACTCCCATCGATCGATCCGGTGGGGACCGTGCCGCCACCACATTGGCCACGGCGACCAGCCTGGTGTCGAGAGGTGGCGCGTGGGCCATCCATCCCGAAGGGACTCGTAGTTGCGACGGCCGCGTGCACCGCGGCCATACCGGCGTGATGCGGGTTGCCCGGGCAACCGGCGCGCCGGTGGTCCCTATTGCCTTGCGCGGCACCGAGCGGGTAAATCCCCCGGGTCGTCTGATGTGGCGCCCGCATCGGGTCGACATCGTCATCGGATTCCCAGTTCCCGTCGACCAGGCAATGGCAGACGACGACCTACGGAGCGCCACCGACCGCCTGATGATCGAACTCGCGGCAATGGCGGGGCGACCCTACGAGAATTCCTACGCCGAACGCCGTCCGCAGGCACCGACGGCAACACCGTGAGCGCTATCGCCGACGTGGAGAGCGCCGTCGGCGAGCTGGAGAGTGCCGTCGGCGAGGTGGAGGGCGCTGTCGGCGCGGATCAGGCGCGGCGTAGCCGCGCCACCAGTTCCGGAACCCACACGGTGTCGGCGGGGACCAGGCGGCCCTCGTCACACAGCGTCGACAGTTCCTCCGCATCGACCCACCGCACCGCCTGATGTTCACGCGCAGTGGGTTCGCCGGCGATCACGCGCGCCCAGCGGGCGATCAACACCAGCTCGTCGGAGAGCACCACCTGATCGCGTAGCTCGAACTCGACGCCGACGGCGATACCCAGCTCCTCCGCGAGCTCACGACGCAAGGCTTCCTCGTCGGTTTCCCCCACCTCGGCCTTTCCGCCGGGCAGTTCCCAGAGACCGGCCAATTCGACCGGCCGCGCCCGTCGCGCCAGCAATATCCGCGTGCCCGAGGAGTCGAGGATGGCACCGGCCAGCACGTGCCGGCGTCTCATCGTCCGATCACCGCGACCCGGTCGGGAATCAACCGCACCAGGACCCGGTCGCCGACCGCGATCGCACCGGCGCCGATCGCGTCGATCTCACCGTGATCGGTGGCCACCCGTACGCGAGGACCTCCGGGTAGGTCGGCGACAACCATCGCCGTGCCGACTGCACCCGATGTCGTGTCGCTCTCCTCTGTGTCACGATCTTCGGCCGGCTCGGCAAGCACCGACTCGGCCCGCAGACCCAACCTCGCGCCCGTTTCCGGCAGATCGACGGCAAGTGATCCGAAGACGGTGTCGGCCAGACCTTCTCGCTTCTTGCGGCCATCAATGATCGTGGTACACCCGAGGAATCGCGCCGTCCACTCGTCCGCCGGCGCCGACCACAGACCGGCCGGTCGCGCTGTCTGGACGATCTCGCCATCGCGCATCACCGCGACGGAGTCGGCCATCAATGCCGCCTCTGTGTGGTCATGGGTGACGACGATCGTCGGAGTGCCTGCGGCACGGACGATTTCGGCAATCTCCACAGCCAGGCTGTCACGGAGGCGGCGGTCGAGGGCGGCCAACGGCTCGTCGAGGAGCAGCAGCCGCGGCCGGGGAGCCAGCGCGCGCGCCAGCGCCACCCGCTGCGCCTGACCACCCGAGAGCGACTCGACGCGGCGTTTCTCGACGCCGGGGAGTCGTACGAGTTCGAGCATCTGGCCGACCCGAGCGGCGATGTCGGCTCTCGACCACCCCCGAACGCGCAGTCCGTAGCCGATGTTCGCGGCCACCGTGCGTCCCGGAAAAAGCTGACCGTCTTGGAAGACGACCCCGAAATCCCGCCGGTGGGTGGCGATCTCGGCGAGATCGCTTCCGTCGAAACGGATCGTCCCGGCGGTCGGTCGCTCCAGTCCGGCGACCGCGCGGATCAACGTCGACTTGCCGCATCCGGAAGGCCCAAGTAGCGCGGTGACGAGTGAATCCTGGCCGCCCACAGACCAATCGAGCCCGTTGACGACCGCTTCGGCCCCATACGCGACGCTCAGTTTCTCGATCTGCAGCATCAGATCAGTGTCCCCGAGCGAGGTCGGAAGATCTCCACCGCGAGCACCGCGACAGTGGTGACGACCACCAACACCATCGATGCAGCCATCGCCGTGGCGAGTTCGGTGGCACCCGGGCGGTTGAGGGCCGATCCGATCAGGACCGGCAGGGTGGTGGTGTCGGCGCGCGCGAGAAAGCTCGTCGCACCGAACTCCCCGAGTGCCATGACGAAAGCGAAACCACCTGCGGCACCGAGCGATCGGCCGATCAGCGGAAGATCGACGGTGCGGAACACCCGCCACGGCCCGGCACCGAGGACCGCCGCGGCCTGGCGCAATCGCTCGGGTACCGATTCCAGCGCCGGGATCACGATGCGGATGACGACGGGGATCGCGATCAGCGCCTGTACGCACGGGATCACCAACGGTGAGGCGGCGATCTCGGCCGGCAGGGCGGCCAACACGATCAGGTACCCGAATCCCAGTGTGACCGCACTGATCCCCAGGGGAATCATGGCGATCGCGTTCCCCACCAGGCCGGCAACACCACGTGACCGATGCAGGGTGATCGCCGCGAGGCCACCGACCACCAACGCGATGACCATGGCCAGGATCGCGCTGAGTAGCGAATACCGCAACGTGTCCAGCGGCGTCACGCCGTTCACCGGTTCGGACAGTGCCCGATAACCGGCAAGTGTCCACGATCCGCCGACGGTCGGACGCACCGACCGGATCGCCAGCACCGCAATCGGTCCCACCAGAACCAGCACCGTCCACGCCCATGCCAGGACCACCGGTATCCATCCGATGCCGGCGATCGCCGACGGCCGACGCCGCGCGCCTGCGCCGCCGGACGCGCCACCCGGGGCGACGATCCGGGTGCACAGCAACACGGCGACCACCACGACGATCTGCAGCAGCGACAGCATCACCGCCTCCGGCAGCCGGAAGTAGCCGATCGCCTGTGTGTAGATCTCGGTCTCCAGAGTCCGCAGGGCACCTCCGCCGAGGATGATGATCACCCCGAAACTGGTGGAGCAGAACAAGAACACGAGGGCGGCGGCACCACCGGCGGCGGGGGCCAGCCGCGGTGCGACCACCGACCACCAGGCCCGGGTCCGGGTCGCACCGAGCACACGGGCCGCCTCCTCGGTGCGGGTATCCAGCGAGCGCCAGGCCGCTCCCACCACCCGCACCATGACGGCGACGTTGAGAAAAGCGTGGGCGGCGAGCACCGCGGGCCACCCGCTGCCCATCCCGAGGCCGGCGAGCGGACCGTTCAGTAGAGCCCGGAAGGCCACCCCGACCACGACCGTCGGCAGGACGAAGGGCACGGTGACGATCACCGTGAGGACCACCGATCCCGATCCCGGCAGCCGGGCGTAGAGCCACACGATCGGCGCGGCAACGACGGCTGCGACCACGGTCGACGCACCGGCCTGGCCGAGGGTGACCCAGAGCAGGTGCAACGCATGGGTGCGTTCGAGCAATGCGACCGGCGAATCACCGGCGGTCCCGACATCGATCGCCCGACGCACCAGGGCCGCCACCGGCCATAGGAAGAACACCCCGAGGAACACCATCGGGATCGCCTGCAGAGCCGGCGTGGCGATGCGTCCCGGCACGATCGCACGCCGACGTCGAATCTGCCGACCGTCACGCGGTGGCCCCGGCGGGGACGGTTCCCCGCGGGTCGTCTCGGTGGACGGATCGATCAACGACCGACCGCGGCGCGCCACTGCTCGAGCCACGACTCGCGGTTCTCGGCAACGTATTTCGGCGGCATGCTGACCGTCCACTGCGGCAACGGCGCACGCTGGGCCCAGCCGTCGGGCAACGGTGTGTTCTTCTGCACCGGATAGACATACATCGACGACGGGAGCGCCTTCTGCACGGCGGGGCTCAGCATGAAGTCGACGGCCTTGCGTGCACCGGTGACGTTCTTGGTGCCCTTGAGGATTCCGACGTACTCGACCTGACGGAAGCACCCGTCGAGAAGCGCGCTGGTGCCCGGTGTCGCCGCGGGCGACGACGCGTAGGACAACACGATCGGCTTGGGCCCCTTGCCCTCTCCGGCACTGAACTGCTGGTTGTAGGCGATCTCCCATCCGGAATCGATGGCGGCTCCACCCTTGGTCACGTCCTGCCAGTACGACTTCCAGTCGTTGCCGAACATCCCGATCGTGCTGAGCAGGAAAGCCATTCCGGGTGAGGAGGTACTCGGGTCGATGAGCGCGGCCTGCGCGGCGTAGGTGGGGTTGCGCAGATCGCGCACGCTGGTCGGCGGCTGCTGGTGGTGACTCGCGTACCACTTGTCGTCGATGTTGAGGCAGACGTCGCCACGGTCGACGGCGGTCAGTTCATTGTTCGAATCCGGCACCGCGAACTGGACGGCGCCGTCGGCGGCGGCGGGAGGGTTGTAGGACTCGAGTGCCCCGGCATCGATCGGACGGGAGGCGAAGGTGTTGTCGATGCCATACACGACGTCGGCCTTGGGTGATCCGGGGGTCAGCGACACCGTCGACGCAAGGGTGCCGGCATCGCCGGACTTCACGATCTTCAGGTTCAGCCCGGTGTCGGTGCGGAAACTGTCGAGCACCGACTGCGGCAGGCTGAACGAATCGTGGGTGAGCATCACGACATCCGCCGACGACGAGGCATCGTCACCGCATGCGGTCACCAGGGTGGCGCCTGCGGCGAGGACGACGGCAGCGATCCCCACGCGCCGCAGCGACGACGCGCCGGCTCGGACGGATCTGCGCACGGACTCGCTGAAGTGACTCACGGGCTCCCCTGGACGGTGACGCGGCAATCGGGTGGACGGGCTCGGCGGGGGCACCCACCGGTCACCGGTTCTGCCGATGTCCGACGCGCGGCCGCATTGCACGCCCGCGTTGATCTAACCAGGTGATCAGTGCCCACACGAGCCCAGCCCGCGTGACACCAACAGTAACAATTGCATCAATTGCCTCACTTGTCACAACCGTTCGGAGTTAGGCTGCCTGGACACCGCCCCACCCGAGGGGCTTAGAATGACCGGCGACGTCCGCGGTGTGCTCACTGAGCGCCGGGTCCGATTACTCGGCACGCCGCAGTGCTCGAGGGTGTCGGGGGGACGTCGGAGCCAGAGAACGCCAGCGTGGGCCGTGAATGATCTCGGCGCACACCGACTTTGATAGGACCTCGCCTCGTGCGCCTGCAAGCACCGATGAGCCGATCCCGACGCCTGATCGCCGCCACCGCGGTGGCCATCGCCACGTCGCTCGCCATCCCCGCCGTCGCCATGGCGGCACCCACCAGCCCGGCGCCGACATCGCAGACCCCGAGCCCGCAAACCCCGAGCCCGCAGACACCGAACGAGCAGACACCGACCCCGGATCAGCGCACGCTCGACTCCCTCGGAGCCTTCGCACCGGCGATCATCGGTGCGGTCACCACGCCGGGTCCGGACGGCAAGGTCAACGCCGACCTGCTGCGGCAAGCACAAACTCTCGCCGACAATCCCGCGCTGCCCCCACAGATCAAGGACATCTGGAAGCAGATCACCGATTTCCTCGGTGAGCCGGGGCGTCAGCAACTCGCCGCCCAGCGGGCCGCCGAGACCCGCGTGGCCAAGCCCGGTGACCCGGTGATCCCGCAGGGCCCGAACGCTCCGCGTATCCAGGAGTTCCTGTATCCGACACTGGGCTTCGGCTGCATGCCGGGCAACGGTAACTCCCTGGGTCGGGCTCTGGTGACCGCGGGTCCGCAGGCCGCGCCCGCGCCCGGACCCAAGAGGGGCGAGGCCGGTTACGTCTACACCAGCCTCGGCACCGGTCCGGCCGTCAACAGCCCGGTCCGCAAGCTCTGGGTGAGTTGGCTCAACATCGACAACGGCCGCACTGGCCAGCTGCAACTCAAGCGCAACGAGAAGATCAATGTCGCGGCGGGACCGGGCACGTTCACCGGGATCGCGGCCACCGGCAAGGGCCGGATCATCTCCACCATCTACGGCGACGTCACCACCAAGACCAAGGGCCGGGTCCTCTCGTGCACGATCGCACCGACGATCGGCATCGCGATCATCTGAGCGCTCTGCTGCCACGCCAACGCCCCGGCCTCTCGGCCGGGGCGTTGGCGTTCTGACGGGCATATCCCCACGGTCGCGGGCGCATCACAACTCGGACTCGCGACTTGTCGATCCGGCAACCCTCATGCTTTCTTTTAACTTGAGCACCATCTGTCACATTCGCCCCACTGGTTGCGGGCGAGTTGCCGCCTGAGGAGAGCCATGTCCATTGCGCCACGTTCGACGTCATCGTCGTCGCAGTCTCCGCACCCGACGCCTTCGGCGCGACATCCGCACCGGCGATGGGGTCTCGGCGTGAGCGGTATCGCCCTGGCGACCGCGATCACCCTGGGCGGCGGTGCTGGACTGGCACACGCCGCACCGGCACTCGCACCGCATGCCCCGACCACCCACGCCCCCACCACGCGCGCAACGGCCACCACCTCACCCACCGACCAGATCGGTGACCTGATCAACCAGATCGAACTCGGCGCGGTCCCGCTCGACAGCGAACTCGCCGACGCCGTCCGCAAATTGAAGGCGGCCGGCGTGGATCAGATGGCGCTCAAGGCCGCCGAGGCCGTCAAGAGCAGCCTCGGCCAGATCTCCCCCGACCAGATCACCGGCCTGCTGGGCCAACTGCCGCTCGGCGGACTCTCCTCGGGAACCTCCCAGGTCTCCGCGCGCCGTGACGTCGACACGGTCGCCGACCCGCTGGCCGTCCTGCGCGCCGCCGGCATCCAGACGTTCACCCCGTCGATCGCACCGTTCTGCGCCGCACCGACTGCCGACAACCCGCTCGGACTGGTCACCGCCGGAGCCGGCGCGGTCGCCGGGCCGTGGCCGATGAAGTCCGAGCCGACGACCCCGATCAACCAGATCCTGCAGATGATCCCGGGTGTCAAGGTCCCACCGCTGGCACCGATCAATCTGGTCCGCGACGGTCAGACCGGATACGCATTCGTGCCGGCCTCTCCGGTCACCGACGGCAAGATCCAGGTCGCCTGGTTCAACACCAGCACCCTGCAGGGCGGTTTCGCCGATCTGCAGTCACTGACCGACAACCCGCAGGCGGCACTGCTGACCAAGATGCTCCCGGCCCTCGGCGCCATTCGACTGGCGCCGGTGGACACCGGCAAGGGCACCATCCTGTCCGCGGTCTACGGCACGGCTCGCAACGGATCGCAGTCCTGCTTCTTCCTGCCCGCCGTCGGCATCGTCGACGCGACCTCATGATCACCCTGCGGCGCCGGCCCCGCTGGGTCGCCAGACGCACCCGACTCGGTACCGCCCTCGCGACCACCGCGGTGGTGGTGTCCGCGGGCATCACCGGCTCGGTGATCGGCCTGGCGCATGCCGCGCCGGGCTCCGACTCCACCACCGAGGCCACCTCGACCACCCCGTCGGCGGGTCCCTCCGCCGATGCCACCACCTCGACGGGCATGCCGTCGGCGAGCGCGGGACAGCAGGCCGGAACCGTCTACGCCAACCGACAGATCCCCGGGTCGAACCTGTTCGCCGGGGCGCGTCAGGGCAATCAGTTCACCTACTGGAGCGTCGGCGCCGACGGTGCCGCGCACCTGAGCACCGGATCGCTCTACCTGCCACCGCAGGCAGCCCCGGCCGGCGGTTACCCAATCGTGGTGTGGGCGCATGGCTCTCGCGGTCTCGCCGACACCTGCGCCCCGTCCGTTCACCCGACCGACACCGACCTCGACGCGTTGCGCACCTGGTTGCGCCGTGGCTATGCCGTGGTCGGCACCGACTACGCCGGCCTCGGAACCACGGGCACGCCACAGTATTACGACGTCGAGGCGACGGCCCGGAACATCGTCGACGCGGTCCGCGCCGGCCGGGACATCTCCGATCAGCTCTCCGCCCGGTGGGCCGTCGTCGGTGAAGGGCAGGGCGCGTCGGCGGCGATCGCCCTGGCTCGTTCGGCGCCGAAACTGCAGGGCCCGAAGCTCGATTACCGTGGCAGCGCGGCGACGTCGATTCCCGCCGACTTCGCTTCTCTGCTCAGCAATCTCGGTCCCACGACGACTCTGACCGCACCGCCGGGATGGGTGTCCGACGCGCTGTACACCCTTGCCGCGATCCGCACCGCACACCCCGAGGTCGGTCTCGACGGCTACCTCAGCGACGCCGGACGTGCGTGGATGACCAAGGCGCAGAACCAATGTGTCGGCGATCTGACGCGCGAGGTTGCCGGGCTCTCGCTCGGGTCGCTGTTCAGCAGGCCGCTGGCCCAGAACTCGACGCTGACCACCATCCTGTCGTCGGCGTCGACGCTGCCGTCGAGCGGGTTCACCCGGCCGGTGCTGATGACACAGACCCTGCAGGACCCGAATGTGGTTGTGCCGCTGACCCTGAAGTACATCAACGACGCCCGCACCGCCGACCGGCGTGTCTCCGGTCGCACCTACCTGACCCTCGACGAGCGCCAGGCAACCTCGATGTCGGACAACGACACCCGTGACTTCGTCGCCGGCCTGATGCGGTGAGGCGCCTACCCTACGCACTCGCCGCGGGTGTCGCCTCAGTGGCGGGCGCCTACGGGTCCCGTCGGGCCGCCGCACTCACCAAACCCGTACCACTGGCGTTGCTGGCGGCCGAGGTCGGTCGTGGTTGGCGCACACGGACACCGGTCGACAACGCACTGCTCGGCGCCGCGGTCGCGTTCTCGGCCGCCGGCGATCGCGCGATGCTCGCCGAGGAGTTCGCCCCGGCCGCCCCGGAGGATCACCACACTCGTCTGCCTCTCGCTCATCCGTTGAGCGCCAAGGATTCCCGGCTGGCGCTGGGGGCTGCACTGTTCGCCGGTGCGCAGCTGTCGTATTGCACGCTGCTGTGGCGCCGTGGAGCCCGCCCACGGGTGCCCGACGTCGCCCCGCGAATGCTCGCACTCGCCGAGTCGGCGGCGGTCATCGGCTACCACCGACCCCGACTGCTGTCGGTTCTCGGCCCCTACGGCAACACGCTGGCGACCATGTCGGCGCTCGCCGCTTCCGCACCCACCGGGCAACCCGCTCTGCGCGTCGGCGGATTGTTGTTCCTGGCTTCGGATCTGAGCATCCTCAACCGCCGTCATCTGATGAGCGACCCGGCGCGGCGACGAGCCGTCGAGGTGTGGGTGCTCGCCTCGTACTTCGCCGCGCAGGCATTGCTCGTCGGGACGCTCGCCGAGTAACCCAGAGCTACTTGACGCGCGAGGACTTGGCCGCGTACTTGCTTTGCAGCGCCGACAATTCGGAGTCGGCCATCGCATCCATGTCCTCGAGTTCCATACCCTTGGTCTCGCGGACCTTGAATCGCACGAAGAAGTACGACGCCGCCGCGCAGAAGGCGAAGAACCCGTAGATCCACCCCAATCCGACGACCTTGCTCATCTGCGGGAACAGCATCGAGATGATGAAGTTGGCGACCCAGTTGAACGCGGTGCACACACCGAGGGCAACGCCGCGGATACGGTTGGGGAACATCTCGCCGAGCATCACCCACATCACCGGACCCCACGTCGCGGCGAAGGCGACGACGAACAGATTGGCACCGACGAGGGCGAGCGGCCCCCACGGATCGGCCAGTGACGTCTTGGGTTCACCGTCGACGACGGTGGTGACCGCCTGGGTGAAGGCGACACACGCCATGACCAGTCCGATGAACATGCCGACCGAACCCCACAGCAGCAGCACCCGACGACCGATCCGGTCGACGAACAGGATCGCCACGAACGTCATACCGACGTTGATCGCCGAGGTGATGACCGAGGTGGTGAACGCGTCGTCGGTGGAGAAGCCCACCGACTGCCACAGCGTCGTCGAGTAGTAGAAGATCGCGTTGATACCCACGAACTGTTGGAAGATCGCGAGCCAGATACCCACCCACACCAGGGGATGCAGTCCGAACGAGGGTCCACGGATGTCGGCGAGCGAACTGTTGCGTTCGCGCTTGACCGTCAACCGGATCTCCTTCACCCGCTCGAGCGGGTTGGGTTCACCGGTGACCTCCTGCAGGATGCGCGCCGCCTCCTCGTCACGGTTGCGTCCGACGAGATAACGCGGGGATTCCGGGATCGACAGCGCCAAGAGGCCGTAGATGACCGCCGGGATGACGCCGACGAGGAACATCCACCGCCATGCGTCCAGTCCCCACCAGAGGTCCTTCTCGGGTCCGCCGGCCTGATTCTGTAGCAACGTGTCCGAGAGCAGCGCGGCGAAGATGCCGAGGGTGATCGCCAGCTGCTGCATCGACGCGAGGGCGCCGCGGTAGCGTGCGGGCGCGATCTCGGAGATGTACGCGGGAGCGATGACCGACGCGATACCGATGCCGAGGCCGCCCAGGATGCGCCACAGCAACAGATCCCACAACGTCTGGGTGTAAGCGGTACCGATGGCCGAGATGATGAACAACGCCGAACCGAGCAGCATCACCCGTTTGCGGCCCCAGGAGTCGGCGAGCCGACCGGCGAACCATGCACCGACCGCGCACCCGAGAAGCGCGACGGCCACTGCGAATCCGTTGACGAGGAAGCTCAGCTCGAAGGTGTCCTGGATGGAGTTGACGGCGCCGTTGATGACCGAACTGTCGAACCCGAACAGGAAGCCGCCGACCGCGGCGGCGATGGAGACGCCGATGACCTTGGCCGTGTGTTGTTCGGCGATCTCGGCGTTGTGCGCTTCTGACATGATCCGAACCCCTTCGTCCGGGCCCGATATCGGAAGGGATCGGGCTACCGCGGATTACGCTACCCCGCGAATTCGCCCGGCCCCCATGGTTTCGCCCACCCGCATGTCGCCCATGACCGAAGTGTTATCGGCCTCGGGCGCTCGCCACACGAGGTGTACCGGGCCAACACCGAGCTGGGCCAACACCAAGCTGCGCCAACACCAACTGGGCCTAGGCGGTTGCCTGGCCCCGACAGCTGGAGTACTGCGGGTTGACCATCGGCACGAACGCCAGCGCACCGATCTTCTGGTTGATCGTGAAGCTCACGGGGCCGCTACCGGGGTGCAACACCACTTCCCAGCCCACCACCTGGGTTCGGGTCGGGACCCGCACCGTGCCGGTGCGTCCGGTCCGCAGATTGCGCCACGCGACCGTCACCTCGACGGTGAATTCGAGTACGCCGGGCTTGGCTCGCGAGGACCCGACGAGCGAGATCGCCGGCCCGGGCAATCCGTCGGAGGGGAAAGCGATCTGGTTGTAGACGTCCACCCACACCGGAATGCGGGGCGCGGGCCACGGATTGGCGCTGTCGCAGCGCAGCGTGGTCACGTAATTGGGTTGCGGGTCGGGTAACGCCGACGCCGTACCCGAGGCCTGGGCGGTCAGCCCGAGCACCACCGCCGCCACCGAGACGACCGCGATCACCGCCGTCCGGAAGCGCCGACCGCATCGGCCACGCAACCCAGACGTCGACGGTCTTGTTGTTGTAATCGGCGTTGTTGTAATCGGCGTTGTTGTAACCGGCGTTGTTGTAACCGGCGTTGTTGTAACCGGCGTTGTTGTAATCGGCGGCGTCTCCCCCGAGCGCCGAGAATCCACGGACCCACGCAGCATGGGGCTCAGTGTAGGGGCACTACCCTGGTGCCATGGCGAAACTGCAGATTGCCCAGGATCCCACCGCCGACGAATTGTTGTCGACCGATCCGTTCGCGCTGCTCACCGGGATGCTCCTGGATCAGCAGTTCCCGATGGAGCGCGCTTTCGCCGGGCCGGCGAAGATCAAGGACCGCTTCGGCTCGCTCGATCCCGAGGCGATCGCCGCCGCCGACCCCACCGAATTCGCCGACCTCTGCGCCACCCCGCCGGCGATTCACCGCTACGGTCGCTCGATGGCCGGGCGGGTTCAGGAGCTCGCCCGAACCGTGGTGGCGGAGTACGACGGTGAGACCGAACGGATCTGGACCGAGGCCACCACCGGCGCCGAGCTGTTCGCGCGGCTGCGCAAGCTCCCCGGCTTCGGTGAGCAGAAGGCCAAGATCTTCACCGCGTTGCTGGCCAAACAACTCGACGTGAAGCCGGCCGGGTGGACGAAGGTGGTCGGCGACTACGGCAAGAAGGGTTTCCGTTCGGTCGCCGATGTGACCGATGCGGATTCGCTGCTGCGGGTGCGCGAGTTCAAGAAGGCCGCCAAGGCGGCGGCCAAGGCCGAGTCCGCACAGCGCTGACGCGCGCTATCGTTCCCCCATGAACTCCCCCGACACCGGCGACGCCGGCGCGAGTGGGTCGGTGCCTCGCCGACAGTCTCCTGGTCCGATCGACGTCCGGTCCCTGATCGAGTTCCCCTTCCAGTTGGGTTTCGCGGTCACCGGTGTCACGCTCACCGCCGCGGAATCGGCGGTCAACATCGCCCGCATCACCGCCGACAGCGTGCAGCACGAGCTCAATCACGCTCTGGGGATCTCCGGCGACGAGCTCAGCGGAGCCCGGGCGCCGCTGGCGTTACTCGGTCAACTGGCCGATCTCCTCGGTCCCGATCGTCCTTTCGGCCGGATCGTCGCCGCGGGCGGACCACTCGAACGCCTTCTCAATCCCGGTGGCGTCATCGACCGCCTGACCGCCAAGGACGGATTGCTCGAAAAACTCACGGCGCCCGGCGGAATCCTCGATCAGATGTCGGAGGACGGCGGCATCCTGACGCGGTTGACCGCCAAGGACGGTCCGCTGGACCGCCTCACCCGCACCGGCGGGGTGATCGACCAGTTCACCGAGAACGAGGGCATTCTCGAACGCCTGACGTCGGAGGGCGGCATCATCGACAAGTTGACCGCACCCGACGGCGTCCTGGAAAAGGTCACCGCCGACGGCGGAATCCTCGATCGCCTCGCCGAGGACGGCGGTCTGCTCGACCAGCTCGTCGGCGAGAACGGCGCGGTCGAGCGTGCCATCGCGCCGGACGGCCCGCTCGACCGCATCACCGAACTCACCGAGGTGATCGGTCAGCTCGCACCCAATCTGCTCGCCATGCAGGACACGGTGCACGAGTTGGCCGAGACCGTCGATCTGCTCAATCAGACGGTGGCCCCGCTCGGCGGGCTCGCCGAGCGCCTGCCGAAGCGCCTGACGCGAGGTCATCGGGGCGGCAATGATTCTCCGACGTCGACGCGCGGGTCGGAGCCGGACGACGGCCCTCCCCAGATCACGTCCTGACCGACTCGTTCCGGGCAGCTCACCGTCGGAGGGCGTCGGTCAGCAACGCGAGGTAACGGTCGATATCGGGGCATCGGCGGGGTGCAGCGATCACCGAAAGCGTCACGCGCGCACCGAGACCGTGCACGCCGTGGTTGAGTCCGTGCACCGGGGACAGTGCCGGGAAGCCTGTGGTGATCACGGATCTGCTGCCCCCGCCGAGCGTGAGATCGGCCGGTCCCCGATCGACGGAGGAGACCACGCTGATGCCGTCGATGCGCTCCGGGATCGGCGCCGCCCCGGCCTGACGGGCGCCGAGGATTCGGAGCGGGGCCGGTGTGGCGTGTTCGGCCCGACGGGCGGCTGCGCGTTCGGGGGTCATGTGTTCGTCACGGGCGCGGGCGATCTCGGCGGCGATCGCCGAGGCTCGACGGTCGAGGTCGGCGATGTCGGTGTGCAGGTCGATGCCGACGGTCCGAAAGTCATTGCGGGGAATGGCATTCGGGTCCGTGGCGGCCCGTCGCCGGGCGACGGTGAGGGTGATCGTCACCGGCATCGACGGGTCGCCGAGGAAGCGCGGAAGTGCGTCGGAGATCGCGGTGAGGGCCCCGACGGTGACGGTGCCGCCACGGGCGGTGAGCACATCGGCGGGGACGGTCAGGGTGCGCAGTTCGCGTCCGCGACCGGGTGGCCCGTTGATCGATGTCGGCGCGACACCTGAGGTCGCCTGACCCGAACCTGTTGTCCCCGAGACCTGTCGGTGGCGGTGAAACGCGAGACCGCCCCAGAAGAGCATGCGTGCGACGTCGATGGGCATGCGGGCCACGCCGAGTGCCGCGGCGGCCGGGACGTGCATCACCGTCGTCGGCCACCGTTCGGCCAGGCACCGCGCCTGTACCTCGATCTCCTTCTCGGAGAACAGTTGTCGCGCAATGGCCGACGATCGACGGCCGTCGCCAAGCGCGTGTGCGACCTGCAGAACCGCGACGACGAGATCGCTGCCCTCGGCCACGCCCGGGGCGGGTGTGACCGCCCCGTAGAGATGTAACCGCCACATCTGTTGCCGCGCATCGAGTTGATCCTCCATCGACTGCGCGATGTGATCGAGGCACGCCTGCCACGACAGGGGACCCTGGGTCACCCGCACCTGATCCACGGAGACCGGAGCGCGCCGCCAGTACGGCCGGTCGAGGTGTGCCGGGGCGTCGGCGACACGCAGTCGCAGATCGTCGATCGTTGCGGCTCGACGCCGCAAGTACCCGGCGATGACGTCGAGAGACGTTCGCGGCGAGGTGAATCCGTAGAACAGGAACTGGTCACTGGGCATCGTCGACGACATCCAGTACCACATCGCGTCGACGGCACTCATCCGCTGCATCGGGCTCACCCTACCGCCGGATGCGCCGGGGCGGACATCGTCGATGACGATGCCCGCCCCGGTGTTGCCGCGCGCGGCTCAGTTGCCGGTCAGCTTGTCCTTGACCTTGCCTGCGGCGTCCTTGACGCTCTCGATGCCGTCCTTGACCGCGGCCGAGGCCTGATCGGCCTTGCCCTCGCTCTTGAGGCTGTCGTCGCCGGTGACGTCGCCGCCGACTTCCTTGGCCTTGCCCTTGGCGTCTTCGACCTTGTTCGAGATCTTGTCCTCGAGTGCCATGACAGCTCCTTCTCTTGATGGTCCCGGCGCGCAGTGCGCTCGGGTCTGCCGGGGGTCCCGGCGAGTTCGTGGCGACACCGAGATGCGGTGTCGTGTCTGATATTCGTGAGTTCTGCGCTCGCGTGCGGACTCAGCGACTCGGATTCTGCAGGTGGACCAACGCCTGGACGTGGATGTCGGCCCCGTCGACCGCGCGACGGATGTTCTCCACGGCGGGCCCGAGTACCTCGGCGATCTCGTCGTAGGAGTAGCGCGGCGGTGCGGTGACGTCGATGCGGATGATGCTGCGTCCGCGATCATCGAGGGCACGCACGGTCGCCTTGTCGAACATCGTCCGTTCGGACAGTTCGTCGGCGACGGCGGCGGCGATCAGCTTGGGCGGAACCGTCAGGATTCCGTCGGCACCGCTGCCGGTCAGGGTCAGGTCGTCCACCCGACCGGGACGCGACGCCGCACCGAGCAGCGCGAACCCCCAGATCACCGCGATGACGACGACCCCGAGAAGCACCGCCCACCACCAGTTCTCCGCTGTGGTGCGGCTCGCCCAGGTGGGATCGAGATGATCGACCCAGCCGTGGATGGGGGTGATGTCGAGTTGCCAACCGATGGCACCGACACCCACCACCAGAAGTGCCAGGCCGATCACCGCGACGGTGAATCGGTGCAGGATCGCTGGACGCCGGTTCACGAGCGTGCCTCCTTGCTGCGGACCACGCGCCGGATCACCACGCGTGGAGGATGTTTCACCGGGGCCAGTGCCTCGGCAACGCGGTCGCGCATGGTCTGCTCGTCCACACCGCCCGACACGGTGACGGTGACCTTTGCCCGTCGTCGGGTGACCACGGTCGTGGCGTGCTCGACCCCGGGGACGGTGAGCAGTGCGGCACTCGCACGGCGCGCCATGTCGCCGCGGCGGGTCCACATCACCTCGAAGTCTCCGAGTGGGACGTGGGTGCGGCGCCGGGGCTTGACGGCCAGCCACACCAACCACAGTCCGACGATCACGCAGATCACCGCGACCGGCCACATCCAGTCCTGCCACGTACTTCTCGTGATCCAGTCGGCGGTATTCGTCGTCCATCGGGTCCCGTCGATCCATCCGGCGTACACGATGAGATCTCGGATCCCGACGCACGCCAGGCCGAGGAACAGGAGCCCGATCAGCGACCCGACGATCGCCGCGCCAGGGTAGGCCGCCGGGGCGAAGACCTTGCCGCCGGCGAGATCCTGGTTCTCGGCGACGACCTCGGCCCGTGGCCGCGATGCGGATTCGGGTGTCGTCGATGTGGTCATGAGTGAACCCTCTCCTGCCCTGTCTCGGTGTCGGTGACCATGTCGGTGTCGGTGTCGCGCGTCTGCGACTCGCGCTTCTCGATTTCCGAGGGAGCCGGTAGTTCCACGTAGCCGTCGCGGGTGGTCGAGTCCCCGTTGTCGGTGGTGATCGTTCCCACCGTCACATCGACCCGAGAGGGCCGAATCCCGGTGAGCCGCGCCAGTTCGTCGGCGACGTGGGCGCGCACGTCCCGGCACACCTGCGCCACCGCGCACGGCCAGGTCAGCGCAACCGTGACCTCCACGAGCGGCGCGGTGTCGGACATGTCGACGCGCACCGCGGGGTAGGCCGCGCCCAGCGCTCCCGGTCCGAGCAGTGATCCGATCGTGTTGCTGTACTTGGTGACCCCGTCGATGTCGAGTGCTGCCCGGCGGGCGATCTTGGCGCCCACACGGTCGGCGATGATCAACGCCCCCTTGGCATCCCCGGTGGCCGGGGCCGCGGTCCCGACGGCATCCGGACGCACCTTGTCGACGCCTCGCGTCACGGTGGCGCCGGTGCGCGTCGGGGTCGACGACTCAGCCACGGTTCCGGCTTCGCAGCAGCGCACCGAGATCGATGGCGCCGTCGCGTTGTAGACCCAGTGCCAGCCCGATGCCGCCGAGGACCAGCGCGAGGACGAAACCGCCGAAGCCCCCGGTGGTGACCGCGAGTGCGAGCAACAATCCCACGATCAAGCCGATAGTTGCGTTGTTACCCATTCTGATTCCCCTCTGTCGCGCCGGGTTGGTCACCGCCGGCGGGGGTGCCGCGGCGGGAAGCCGAATTCTGTTGTTCCGCCCGTTGTCCCGGGAAGCTGATGTCCTCGATGGTCACATCGACCGGCACCCCGGCGACCTCCGTGGCAACAGCCACCGCGTGCGCGGCGACGGTACGCAGGTCGTGGGAGATGTCGACGATCACGTGCACTCCGCCGCGGTCGTCGTCGAGTTGCACACCGCTGACCCGGCCGCCGGGGAGATAGGTGGCGATCTCGCCGAACATGCCGCCGTGCAGACCGGTGACCCCGTCGACCGCGGTCACGGCGTCCGCGACCTGCTGCGCAAGGTCGGCGCCCGGCCCCCCGGAACGTGTGGGGAGCCGGTCACTTCCGGATTCGGCCTGCACGGCGATCACTGAACCCGAGGCGGGGTGTCGGTCTGGTCGTCGTCGTCATCGCCGAAGTTGATGTCGTGCACGGTGACGTTGACCTCGGTGACCTCGAGCCCGGTCATGGATTCGATCGCGTTGATCACGTTGCGCCGGATCGCCGCGGCCAGTTGATGAATGGCGACGCCGAAGTCAGCGACGATCGATACGTCGACGGCGGCCTGCTTCTCGCCGACCTCGACGTTGATGCCCTGGGTGGTGCTGACCGAGGTTCCGGGAATGACCTCGCGCATCTTTCCGACGACACGCTCGGCTGCGCCACCGACATCGTGGACGCCGTCGACCTCGCGGGTCGCGATGCCGGCGATCTTCGCGACGACCGCATCGGCGATCACGGTCCTGCCGCGGTCACCGGGCGCGCCACTCTCGCGGGCCAGTGCCAGGCCCTTTCCCGTGGGCTCACTGGTGTCCGTCGCTGCGGCGGCGGTGGTGGTCTTGGTCTTATCGGTCACAGTTGAATCGGTCACGAGAACTCCTCTGTACTCACTCGACTACACACGGTGGACACTGTTCGCGGCATCCGCCGCACCGAGCGCGGCGAGAAGACCTCGGTGGTCTCATCGTCGTCCCGGATTGCGGCGCACGATGCCGGTATAAGGTCAGTCGTAGTGGAACCGAAATGTGCACGCGTGAATTCGAGTGAGTCCGGTCACAGCCCGGCGGCTCCGGGTCTGGCGTTGGGCGGTCTGTCCGACGACGAGTTGGCCGCGGCCGCCGCCGTCGGCGACACCGAGGCGTTCTCGGAGCTGGTCGCCCGGCTGTCCCCACCCTTGCTGCGGTATCTGCGCCGTATGGTGCCCGATTCCCAGACCGCGGAGGACCTGGCCCAGGACACGTTGCTCGATGCCTGGCGGGGGCTGCCGGACTTCGCTTTTCGCAGCAGCGTCAAGACGTGGGTCTTCGCGATCGCGCACCGCAAGACGATCGATTATCGCCGCCGTCGCCGAGACATTCCGACCGACGACGTCCAATTCGCCGACCTGGCCGCCGCCGAACCGCTACCGTCGGATGAGGCGATGCGGCAGACCCTGGTCGAGGCGCTGGGTACCGAGTTGCTCACCCTGCCGCAGAATTCCCGGGCGGTGTGGTGGCTCCGCGAGGTCGAGGGATTGTCGCTGGCCGAGATCTCGCGAATCCTGCAGATCAGCACCGGATCGGTCCGCGGACATCTGCAGCGCAGTCGCCGCTATCTCGCCACCCGGTTGGAACCCTGGCGGCCCGGTGGCCGATCGTCGGACCCGCCCAACGACCCCGGCGCCGACACCGACACCGACCCGACGCCGACACAGCAGGAAGGAGCCCAGGAGTGAGTAGCCAACTCGACGACGAACAGACCGACGCCTGGCTCGTTGCTGCCGGACGTGAACTCGACGGTGCCACCGACCGTCTCAGCGAGGACGCCAATCGCCTCGTCACCGCGATCACCGCGAATCTCGGGCGGGTGCGCCGGCCGGGCCGCCCCCTCGACACCGACACTCCCGGGGTTCAGGTCTCCGACCGGGTCCTCAAGCAGGTCCTCGCGGTGCGCATCCGCCGCACCGTGGGTCGCCTGGTGGTGCATCTGCTCGTCGACGGCGAGGACGGACGCGTCGACCGCATCCGGATCGGCCTGATCGCCCGCTACCACGACGTGCTGCCGTCGGATTCGGAGCAGGTGCGCGACATCATGACCGAGGTGCTGACCGAGTTACTCGGGCCCGAACACGCGGCGGTGGCCGCCTCCCACCTCGATGTCCGCTGGCAGGATCTGGAAACGCACGAGTGGTCGGCGTGAACCGCCGACCACTCGCCGTCACTTCCACCCGCGCCCGGGCCGGGCGGGTGAGCTCCCCTTACTCGCCCTGTGCTGCCTCGTCTTTCACCGACCTGCGGTCACCTGCGCTCCACGCATAGGGCAGATCGGCGCCGTTGAGGACATGATCTCCGATGGCGCGCAGCTTGAAGATGAGCGGGTTGTGTACCGAGATCACCCGCGCGTTGCGCCAGTGCCGGTCCAGGCGCAGCCGTTCGGAGGTGATCGACGCCCCGCCGACCTCGAACAGGGCTGACGTGGCGTCGAGCACCGTCGTGATGACCGCGTGCTGGGCGCGCGCGACGTCGAACTCGACCTCGTCGAGCAGCGCCTCGTCGGTGGCGCCCTCGTCGAGGAGCAGATCGAGCTTGCCCGCGATGTCGAGGACCAGGGTGCGCGCGGTGTAGGCAGCAGCGGCCAGGCGCCCGATGACCTGCTGCACCAACGGATCCTCGCGGGGTAGATCCGCCGCGGCGTGGGTGAAGGTGCGGGTGCGGGCACGCACCCATTCGGAGGTGTCGTCCAGCGCGCGTTGCGCGATACCCGCGAGCACCGACAACTGCACCAGCTGCAGATACGACGTCGCATACGTCCGGCCGGGGGCTCCGTATCCGGCGCCGAGCAGCCGATCAGCGGGCACCTCGACACCGGTGAACTCCGTGGTGCCGCTCGCGGTCAGCCGCTGACCGAAGCCGTCCCAGTCGTCGTGCTGGGTGACCCCGTCGGCGTCGGCGTCGACGAGAACCGAGACACGTTCTCCCCCATGATCACCCGCGACGAGGATGTGGTCGGCGTAGAGACTGCCGGTGCTGTAGTACTTGGTGCCGTCGACGCGGTATCCGCCCTCGGTGTCGGTCACCGTGGTGCGATAGCGGTCCACGGCGCCCACGCCGGGCTCGGTGATGGCGTTGCCGACGAGCGTTCCGTCGGCCACGGCCTGCAGCCACCGCTGTCGGGCGGGCGAGTCGTCGGCGAGCAGCTGATCCTCGACGAAGGACCAGTGCACCCGAAGCGCTTGGGGCAGATTGGATTCCGCCGCAGCCAGATCGATCAGCAGCCGGAACAGGGTCTGTACCGACGCCCCGTAACCACCGAATTCGACGGGGACACGCAACGCACCGAACCGGACCTGTTTGAGCCACGCGATCTCCTCGTGGGCGAGACGGCGGTCCTCCTCTCGCGCGACGGCCCCCTCGGCGATCCGGGCGAACACCGGCCCGAAGACGGCATCGAGGTCGGCGTCGGTGTACTCGCCACTTGCGGGGGTGCTTGCGGCGCTCGAGGTGCTTGCGGCGCTCGAGGTGCTTGCGGCGCTCGAGGTGGTTGCGGCGCTCGAGGTGCTTGCGGCGCTCGAGGTGGTTGTTGCGGTCACGGTGGTCCTTCCACGGCACCGACCGCCGGTGTGCGGATGCGGCGGCCGAAGTCTTCTGGGTCTGTCCTGTCGTCTGTCCTGTCGGAGCTGCCGGTGCGGCATCGCGACACGAGGCCCCGACAGTCTCCTCCGCCGTTCCGCTGCCGCCCACACTTCTACGCAGTGCGCGCAGAAGGCGTGCGGATCGGCGTGACTCATCCCTGCCGGGTGATTTGTCCGGACTCGCGGTCGCCGAAGCACCCACGACGGGCACCACCGGACCTAGTCTTTTCGCAGAGCACGTCATCACAAGGCGCTCGGTGGTCTCCGCGCGCCGCCGGAGAAGGGGCACACCCGAAATGGCCAAAGGCCACGCACCCATGTCGTTGCGCGCGAACCCGCCGGCGTGGTCGATGCCGCGCGGTGCCATCGTGCTGGTGTCGATCGCCGGCATCGTGGTGGCCGTCGCGGGTATCCGATCGGTCTCCTCCCTGGTGGCACCGATCTTCTTGGCGTTGATGCTGACGGTGGCGGTGGCCCCGGCCGCGAGTTGGATGCGGCGCAAGGGTTTACCGGCCTGGCTGGCCTTCGTCACGGTCCTGGTGCTGGTGTACGGAATCCTGGTGGGACTGTTCGCCTCGCTCGCCTACTCGGTGGCGCGCCTGGCGACGATCCTGCCGAACTACAGCGACAGGTTCAACGATCTCCTCGCCTCGTTCCAGCGATTCCTCACCTCGCACGGGGTCAGTGAACAAAAAGTGCACGACATGCTGCACAACATCGACTCCAGCAAGATCATCGGCGCGGCCACCGACATCGTGCAGTCGACCGCCGGCGTCGCCTCGTCGTTGGTCCTGATCCTGGCGCTGCTGTTGTTCATGGCCGCCGACTCGGTCGGTTTCGGGGACCGGATGGAGTATCTACGCGCCGAGCGCCCCGACATCGCGTCGGCCTTCTCCGCCTTTGCCCAGGCCACTCGCAGTTATCTGTGGGTCTCCACGCTGTTCGGTCTGATCGTGGCGGTGTTCGACAGCGTGGCGCTCGCGATCATCGGCATACCGCTGCCCATCCTGTGGGGCCTGTTGTCGTTCATCACCAACTACATCCCGAACATCGGATTCGTCATCGGCGTCATCCCGCCTGCGCTGCTCGGGCTCCTCGACGGCGGTGTGCCGACGATGCTGGTGGTCATCGTGGTCTACAGCGTGATCAACGTCGTCATCCAGTCGGTGATCCAACCGAAGTTCGTCGGCGACGCCGTCGGGCTCTCGACCACCTTGACGTTCGTGTCATTGCTGTTCTGGGCGTGGGTCCTCGGTCCGCTCGGGGCGATCCTGGCGGTGCCGTTGACCATCATGTGCAAGGCTCTGCTGCTCGACATCGATCCGTCCACCCGATGGGTCGACGCGCTGCTCAATTCCTCTGTCCCGCAACGGGCGACGACGCCGTCCGACAAGAACGACGAGCCAGACGAGCCAGACGAGCCCGACGATCCCGATCCGGCAACGCCGCCGGAGGACGGACCAGACCCCACCGAGACGCGTTAGGAGGACTCGGAGGAGTTCACCGGTCGGTCCACACCGGCGCTCGTTTGGCCAAGAACGCCGACATCCCCTCCTGCGCATCGCAGGTCATCGCGTTGGTGGCCATCGTCTCGGCCATGAGCTCGTATGCGCGCGTCTCGGTTTCGTCGATCTGCTGATAGAAGGCACGTTTGCCGATGGCCAAGGTGGAGGCGCTCGACCCGGCGATGCGCAGCGCGAGTTCACGGACCGTCGTCGCCAGTTCGTCGGGTGACACGACGTCGTTGACCAGTCCCCAGTCAGCGGCGGTGTCGGCGTCGATGGCGTCACCGGTGAGCAGCATCTTCATCGCCCGCTTGCGCCCGATCGCACGCGTGAGCGCCACCATCGGCGTCGAGCAGAACAATCCGATGCGCACACCCGGGGTCGAGAACGTCGCGGTCGTGGCGGCAACGGCGAGATCGCAGGTCGCAACGAGCTGACAGCCGGCGGCGAAGGCCGCCCCGGCGACCTCGGCGATGACCGGACGATCGAGTTCGTGGACCGCGGCCATCATCTCCACACAGGTGTCGAAGACAGCGCGCTCGTCGTCGAGGGTGCGGTCGACGAGCTCGGACAGATCATGTCCGGCGGAGAACGCCGGCCCGTGCGCGCGGATCACGACCACCCGGACGGCGTCGTCGGAACCCAACGTCCGCAGGGCCGCGGTGACGGCGCGCATCGTCTCCGTCGACAACGGGTTGCGCCGACGCGGGCGGGTCAACGTCACGATCCCCAGTGGCGCCTCGACAACCACCTCGACCGGATCCGGATCCGAGGACCCCGTGCCGACCCCTGCTGCCGGCTGTGCTGTGTGCGTCATGTCTTCTCCTCGCTCCCACCCCGCGTAGGGCTGTACCCGAGTCCAGTGTGCCGATCACCTCGACCCGGCATCGGCATTTCCCGACGAACCCGCCACGCCCCGTCCGTGTGGGCAGGTGGCGACCCGTCAGTCGACGCAGGGAATGGTGCCCGTGTTGACCACGGCCGGGCCGCTGTCGGGCGCGGGTCCGGAGTCGTCGGCACTGGCATCCTGGGCCCCGTCGGAGGAGTCGTCGGTCGTCGGGGTGGCCTCCGACCCGGAGTCCGACGACGACGCACCGGACTGGGAACCGCCGGACTGGGAGGTATCGGATGAGGACGGCGCGGGCGCGGCGACCGGCACACCGAAGGCGCGCTGGACCTCGGCGCGGATCGCGACGGGATCGATGATGTTGACGTCTTGATCGTCGACGGTCGCATACCGCACGACGGGCAGGGTCTGGAAGCTGATCTTCTGATCGGGCACGCCGATCATGTCCTGGGCCCAGGACACCACATCCCAGCCCTGGGAGAAGACGACGTCGTCGTCGACGACGCTCATCAGCCGGTTCAGCTTGCCGACGTCGGTGAGCGTCCCGGCGCTCTGCACCTGATGGAGGGCGGAGAGCAGGAAGGCCTGCTGGCGGTGGGTGCGGTCGAGGTCGCCGCGGGTCAGCCCATGACGCTGGCGCACGAAGGCCAATGCCTGCGACGCCGACAGCCGATGCATGCCCGCACTGAAGTTCGCGCCCGAATAGTCGTCGGACACCGCGTGATTGAGGCACACCTCGACGCCGCCGAGTGCCTTGGCGACGTCGTAGAAACCGATCAGGCTGACCTCGGCGAATCGGTCGATGGGCACTCCGGTGAGGGTGCGCACCGCCTTGATCGTTGCGGTGCGGCCGGCATCGCGGCCCTTCGCCTCGAGCGTGGCCGGATCGCTGATGCCCTCGTTGGCCAGTTGGTCCTCGGTGGCCGCCTTCGTGCGGCCGTACACCTCTTTGATCTTGGCCTGGGACACGTCGAGATCGGGCGTCTCGACGAGGTCGTCGCGCGGGATGGAGTAGGCGACGATGTTCTTCCGGTCGGCCGGGATGTGCATCAGGATCAGCGTATTGGTGTTGTAGCCGCCTGAGTCGCCGTCACCGGCGTGTAGCTGTCGCATCACATCGTCGGGAAGATCGTTGCCGTTCTTGTCTTTTCGGGTGTCGAGCCCGATCAGCAGGATGTTCTGGGCGCCATCGGTCGACCGCGGCGCACCCTGCAGCGCGTTGGAGTACCCGAGCCCGCCACGAAATGTGCTCGCCCCCATCCACATCGCCCCACAGACGACGAATGCGATGACCGAGCACACCACGACTGCCGCACGCGCCAGTCCGATCGCGGTCCGGCGGCGCGCGGGCCGCGCGGAATCGTGCCCTGATCGTCGTGGTGCACGACGCCGTGCGGGGTCGCGTTCGACCGAGCGGCCCCGTGCGGTGCCGCTGCGGGCCGGGATGGCCCGAAATGTGCCGGCATCGGCCCCCACCGCGTCGTCGTCCGGCGTCGACGCTGCCGCCCGCTCGTGCGGCCGGGGGCGACGATCCGGTGTCGGGGTCGTCGGGATGGGTCGGGTCGGGTCCTCGGAGACCGAACGGCGGGTCGGCTGCGGCTCGGTGGGGCTGACATCGAGATCGGGGTGATCCGGCACGTCCGGTTCCGCGGGGAAGCCCCCGACCGGCGTCCAGACCGAGGTGTCCTCGTCGGCTCGGCGCTGCGCCGCCCGGCGATACACCTCGCCCGCAGTCGGCCGATCGGGCCGTGCGGCGCGGTGACGTCCGGAGGACGCACGCGACCGACGTCGATCGAACTCGCTGGCCATCCGTTCTCCACTCGTCGTCAGGGCGCCGTTGCGCGCCGCATCGTCCCCTGGGGCCGGCGGCGTCGGCACGTAAACCGCGCAAGGCTAACCCCCCGGACTGTGAGGGGACTGAGCACGCGCTCACCCGCCCGGTCCGACGTAGACGACGAATTGCGCATTCCGCGAGCAACTTTCGACATCAATGCCGCGAAACGGACAGCGACGCAACCGAAAACGCGTGACACGAACCACAAACTCACTGTGCGCTTGGTCACAAAACAAGGGTCCCGCCAACCCCTGGTCGAGGAGCGCGACACGCCGTGATGCGCAGGCATTTCCTGGTCACTTCACAGCGTTATCTCACCGTGATGATTTTCCCGCAGGTCGCAAGCGCGGGCGTGACCTGACCGTTATCGAGCCCGTAGGGTCGCCTCCGGTCCGAGAATCACCTGCCCACCACCGGGCGGATGAGAGGAGGAATGGATGACGACCACCATGAAGAAGCTTGCTGTGCGCGCCGGAGTGATCGGTGCCCTGGCGGCGGCCCCGTTCGGCGTGGCAACCGCGACCGCATCGGCCGACACCGGCCACAACTGGGACGCCGTCGCGCAATGCGAGAGCGGCGGCAACTGGGGCATCAGCACCGGCAACGGCTACTACGGCGGCCTGCAGTTCACCCAGTCCACCTGGGAAGCCAACGGCGGCACCGGTAACCCCGCCAACGCCTCGCGCGAAGAGCAGATCCGCGTCGCCGAGAACGTGCTGGCCACCCAGGGACCGGGCGCCTGGCCGGTCTGCGGTCAGTACCTCTGATCGACAACGACGCAGCACGGATCCGGTGTCTCCCGGATCCGGCCGAGGGGACGATCCACTGCGTGGGTCGTCCCCTTGCTCGTCTGGCGGGCTTGCTCGTCTGGCGGACGTGCTCGTCCTGACGGGCGCCGAGACGCGGCCCACGGCGTCACGACACCGCGGACGCCGCCGTGGAGTCCTTACGCGCGATCAACCGAGCAGCCAGCGGGAACACCAGCACCGTCGTGGCGCCCGCGGCCACGAGTGTGGAGGCCAGCGTCGGTGACATCAGATCGCTGCTCGTCGCGACCTGGGTGACGGCGACGATGATCGGCAGGCCGGTGGCAGCGTAGAGCGCCAGCGAGATGCGCTCGCGTCCGACGCGCAGACTTGCCTCGTGGGTCACCAGCCGCTCGCCCACCCACACCGGGACGCCGCGGGCAACGCCGATACCGACGACCAGGATCACCCACAGCATCGGCGCCGACGCCACCGCCGACGGATCGATGTTCATGCCCGAGGTCACGAAGAAGACCGGGATGAGCAGGCCGAAGCCGATGACCTCGAGGCTCTCGACCACCCGGGTGTCCTCGGGGAGCAGGCGCCGAAGGGCGATGCCGGCGGCGAAGGCACCGAGCACCACGTCGAGATCGAAGACCGCGGCCACCGCCATGAACGCCGCGAGCAGCACCACGACGACGCGCACGGGCAACTGAAAGGTGCCGCCCTCCATCTCGACGAGCGCGGCGCGCAGGGCCGGAATCCGGCCGACTCGTCGCGGTAGCGCGAACAGGACCAGGGCCGCGACGGCGAACAGGGCGAGCACGATCGCCGCTCCGCCGATGTTGCGGCTGGTCAACAGCAACGACATCGCCAGGATCGGACCGAGTTCACCGACCGCCCCGTGGGCCATCACCGCGCGTCCCAACGGCTGTTCGAGTAGCCCGTCGGCCTTGATGATCGGCAGCAACGTTCCCAATGCCGTCGAGGTCATCGCGATCGCGATCGCCACGTGTGCCGTGAAATCGCCCGGCGCCACCAGCAGTGCCACCGCGATCGTCGCGATGAGCAGACTCAGCAGCCAGATCCCGCCCGCGAGCGCACCGGGCTTGCCGCGCAGGATGTGCGGGTCGAGTTCGAATCCGGCGAGCAGGAAGAGCATGCCGAGGCCGAGCTGGCTCACCGCGGCCACCGAGTCCGGATCACCCACGGCGAGGACGTGCGGCCCGAACACCATGCCGAGAATCAGCAGCACCACCACCTCGGGGACGTAGCGGCGAGTGAGTCGGGCGACCAGCGGCGCGGCCACCGCCGCCACCGCGATCCAGAACAGGGTCACCGCGGTGCTGCGGTCGGGATCCGAGGCCGCCTCGGCAAGCACGCTCACCCGCGTTATCCTGCCGCATCGCCCTCGACGTGCCTATCATGACGCGACCACCGGCCCGCCACATCGCACCGTGAGCGCCGGCCCCGATCGCGAGGAGCGCCCCGATGACCCCGCCCGCGCAGGTGCCGTCGCCGCCCGACGCGCACATCCATCCGGGAACCGACCGGTCGACGCTGTACATGTCGCTGCTGATGACGCCCGACCTCGCGAACTTCGCCGGAAACGTCCACGGCGGTGCTTTGCTCAAACTGCTCGATCAGGTCGCCTATGCGTGTGCGAGCCGGTATTCGCGCCACTACGCGGTCACCCTGTCGGTGGACCGCGTCATCTTTCGGGAGCCGATCCGGGTCGGTGAACTGCTGATCCTGTCGGCGTCCATCAACTACACCGGTCGGACGTCGATGGAGGTCGGCATCCGGGTCGAGACCGAGTCGATCCAGACCGGCGAGCGCCGGCACACCAACAGCTGCTATTTCACGATGGTCGCGATGGACGACGACGGTCGTCCGTGCGCGGTGCCGCAGCTGGTGCCGGAGAACGACGTGCAGCGCCGACGTTTCACCGAGGCGCAGCAACGACGCGAGGCGCTGCGCTCGGCCAAGTGAGTCGCCCGGTGCGGGTCAGCTGTCGGCGGACTCCCCGGCCGCACCGCCGCGATCCTCGTCCTCGCTGCCACTGTTGTCGGCGGCGATCGCCGAACCGCCGAGCGCGCTGACCGCGATGCCGTAGGGCAAGAATCGCACCCGGCGTCGCGGGTCGGTGTTGTGCTGATTGGCGCGCAGGGCGTCGATCTCGGTGGCGAATACCTGTTCCACTCGCGCATCGCCCCGATCGTCGACGTCGAACACCGCCCAGACGCCCGCACCGACCTCACCCGCCGTGGGCGGTTCCGGCTTGGTGCGGCGGCCAGAGGTGGCGTCGACGAACGTCGAGAACACACTCGACGCCGCCGGCTCGGAGACGAAGCGCCCGAAAACCTGGCGCAAACCGTCGGCGGCCTCCCGGGCGAAGCGATCGAAGTCCTCGGGATCGAATCCGAAGTTCTCGTTGTGACCAGCCATCGTTGGGCCTTCCGTCGTGGCCTGTCGTCGGCGTCAGGCGCTGTGGTCTCCAGTGTGGCGAGCGGGTCCCGACTTCGCCACCGCGATCGGTTCGATGACCGCGATGAATTCGATCACCGCGCCCGCGGCAATCCCTCGTCGAGTGCGCAGAGCACCTCGAGGGTGGTCCGCAGCCGGTCGAGCTCGATCGGCTGCGCACCGGCCGACGTCTCCGCCTCCAGGGCCGCGGACATCGTGTGTGCCCAGAACTCGTGGAGTCGGGCGATGCTGTCGAGGGCGAGGTCGGTCGGATACAGCCGCACCGAGCGGGCATCGCCGGGATCGGGTTCCCGGACGATCATCGCCTTGTCCTCGAGGGAGCGCATGGCGACGCTGAAGTTGCTGCGCTGCAACCTTGTTGCGGTGGCACCCTGAGCCGGGGTGCCGCCGGGGTGACGGTGCACCCACCGCATCACCGCGGCCTCGCTGCCGTTGAGAGGCACCACGCCGGACGGACCGTGCGGTCCGCGGGGCTCGACCTCGCGTGCCACTCGCAGCACCACGTCGGCGATCTCGACGAGGAGTGCTGCTCGTGACCTCGGTGTGCGTTCGACAGGCGGCATATGGGTATGTTCCCATAACCATATGACGTCGTCGACACCACCCGGGATCGCAGCCGAACACAGCGGCATCACCCAACCCGACCTCACCCACCCCGGTGTCGCCCGACCGGTCCTGCTCGTCCTGGCCCTGCTGTCGGCGGTGGCTCCGTTCGCCACCGACCTGTATCTGCCGGCCTTCCCGGAGATGACCGGCGATCTGGGCACCGGGGCGACCGCAATCCAGTTGACGCTCACCTCCTTCCTGATCGGTATCACCGCCGGCCAGCTCGCCTTCGGTCCACTCTCGGATCGATTCGGCCGTCGGGGTCCACTGCTGGCCGGGGCACTGCTGTGTGTGGCCTCCGGCGTGCTCGCCGCGCTCGCCCCCACGGTCGGTGTGCTCGTCGCCGCCCGGTTCCTGCAGGGATTCGGTGGTGCTGCGGGCATGGTGATCGGCCGCGCGATCATCTCCGACCTCGCGACCGGACGCGCAGCCGCCCGGGCGTTCTCGCTGATGATGATCGTCGGCGGAGTGGCGCCGGTGCTCGCGCCGCTGCTCGGCGGGTTCCTCGTCGATCCGATCGGGTGGCGCGGAATCCTCGGTGTGGTCCTCGCGATCTCGGTCGTCATGCTCGTCTCGATTGCCTGCGTCATCACCGAGACCCTGCCCCGAGATCGCCGGCTCGTACGCCGCCGCGCCGACCACCCGGGATCGACCCGCGAGCTGCGCCGGCTCGGATTCCTGGGCTACAGCGGCACTTTTGCGTTCTCCTTCGCGGTGATGATGGCCTACATCTCGGCGTCGCCGTTCGTCTATCAGGACATGATGGGGCTCTCCAGCGGCGTGTACGGGCTGGCGTTCGGGGTCAACGCGGCGGGCCTGATGGCCGTCAGCGCCCTGGCCGCGCGTCTGGTCGCCACCCGCGCGGTACGCGGGCTCGTCGCCGTCGGGATCAGCGTGATGTCCACCGCCACCATCGGTTTCGCGCTGCTGGTGGTGACCGGCGCACCGCCGGCCTGGCTGGCGGTGCCATTGTTCGTGATGGTCTCGAGTCTGGGCCTGGTCTTCGGCAACGCCACCGCCCTGGCCATGTCGTCCGTCGGCACCAACGCCGGCGCCGCATCGGCGGTACTGGGCGCCCTGCAGTTCGGGCTCGGTGCGCTGGTGTCGCCCTTGGTGAGCGTCGCCGGACCGGACACCGCCGGCCCCCTGGCGATCGTCATGCTGGTCTGCGCGGCGATCGCGGTGTGCGCGTTCCTCGCCGCCGGCGCAGCGGCCGAGCCGCCGCACATGGTCGAACAGACTGTGTGAGAAGGGGTTCAGACCAGACCCGCGTCGTGGACGGCGATCGCCACCTGCACACGATTGGCCGCGCCGAGTTTACTGAAGATGTGCGAGATGTGCGCCTTGACGGTGGCCACACTCATGTAGAGCTCGGTTCCGATCTCGGCATTCGACGCTCCCTTGGCCAACGCGATCGCCACCTCGCGTTCCCGCTCGGTCAGTCGCGCGATGCCCTCGCGGGCCACGACCGACCCCGACCGCTGCCCGGAGTCGACGACCTGTTTGATCAGCGCCGCGGTCACCGATGGACTCAGCGCGGGCTGTCCCTCGAGGACATTGCCGATGGCCGCCACGATCTCCTGCGGTGGTGTGTCCTTCAACAGGAATCCGTCGGCACCGACCGCCAGTGCCCGCACCACGTAGTCGTCGGCGTCGAAGGTCGTCAGCACGATGACCGCGGGGGCCGGCTCGGCAGCCTTCAGGGCGGTGGTGGCCGCGATCCCGTCCATCACCGGCATCCGCAGATCCATCAACACCAGATCGACCGGGTCGCTGCGGTGCGCGTCGAGCGCCGCGCTGCCGTTGGCCGCCTCCGCGGCTATCGACAAGCCCGGTTCGCCGCCGAGCAGCAACTTCAGTCCCGACCGCACCAACGGGTCGTCGTCGACGATCATCACCCGTGCGACCACCGGCCACCTCCTCGTGTCTCCGTCACCCTGATCATCATGTTCTCGGGTCGTCTCTGGTCGGGTCGTCTCTGGTCGTCACGGCCGGCGGCAGCCAGACGTGCAGGATGAACATCCCGTCGTCGGTGCGGGTCGTCGAGTACCGTCCACCGCTCAACTCCACACGTTCGCCCAACCCGATCAGCCCCAGACCCGACGGCGGCAGCGTCGGTGACCGGTCGCCGATCGGCAGCGGATTGGCCACCAGCAGGTCGATCCCGCCCGAGCGTCCGGGTTCGACGCGCACGGTCACCGCCGACGCCGGTGCGTGCTTGCGTGCGTTGGTCAAACCCTCCTGCAGACAGCGATACAGGGTCCGTGCGGTGGTGGCCGCGACCGTCTGCAGGTCGTCGGTGCGCACATAGCTGACGCGCATACCCGCCGCGCGGCTCTGCTCGACGAGGTCGTCCACGTCGTCGCGGCCGGCCTGCGGCTGTTCCGGGTCGGCATCACCGGGGCCCTCGCGCAGCACCCCGAGTACCTCGCGTAATTCGGTGAGGGCCAGTCGCGAGTTCTCCTCGATCGTCGACGCGGTGTCGTGCACCTGCTCCGGCGTCAGATCGGCACGGTAGGCCAACGCCCCGGCATACATGCTCACCGTCGAGATACGGTGCGCCAGAACGTCATGCATCTCCCGCGCGATCCGCGCCCGCTCGACCGATCGGGCCTGGGCGACCTTCGCCTGCTGCTCCTGCTCGGCCAGCATGGCCCGCGAGCGCCAACTCGCGAGCAGTTCGCGCCGCGACCCGATGTACATACCCCACGCCACCAGTACCGCGGTGATCGCGACGATGAACGAGTATCGCACCAACGGTGACTCACTCGGATCGGGTCGATAGACGAACTCGTCTGCGACCGCGCTACACGCGATTCCCAGCACGATCTGCGGCGCGATCTCACGCCACCGCCGTCGAGTGGACAACGAGACCAGCGCCAACGCCCCGGCTCCCGAGGAACTGACCGACACCATTGCGGCCAGGTTGGTCAACGTACACACCAGAACCGGATGGGTTCGGCGCCACCAGGTCGCGACGAAGCACATCACACCGAGGGCCAGATCGAGGGTCAGCCACCAGATCACATGAGCGCCCACATGATCGGTGCGTCCGATCATCGCCACCGCGGAGATCGCCAGCATCAGCAGCAGACGCCACGTATGGCTCCACCAATTCAGCGGCGGCTGATAATCCTCGGGACGCACCCCCTCACCGTAGTGGGGGTGATCCCCCAGCCGCCTGCACCCGACGGCCAGGCAGTATCAGACTTTCGTCGTAGATCGGGTCCATCCTCGCGCCCGATGTGCACACCCGCCCGGTGCGGCAACGATGATCTCCATGATCACAGTGGAGAACCTCAGCAAACGCTACGGCGAGTACGTCGCCGTCGACAACGTGTCCTTCGCGTGCCGCCCGGGGCAGGTGACCGGCTTCCTCGGACCGAACGGGGCGGGCAAGTCCACCACCATGCGGGTGATGACCGGACTGACCCCGGCGACGTCGGGCTCGGTGACGATCGACGGGCAGGCCTATCGCGACATCCCCAATCCCGCCACCGAGGTCGGCGTACTCCTCGACGCGTCCGCACAGCACGCCGGACGCACCGGCGAGGAGATCCTGCGCCTGACCGCGATGACCATCGGGGTGCCCCGCACCCGGGTCGATGAGATGCTCGAACTGGTCAGCCTGACACCGCAGGAAGCCGGCCGGCGGGTCCGCAACTATTCCCTCGGTATGCGGCAGCGACTCGGAATCGCCAACGCGCTCATGGGCGATCCGCGGGTGTTGATCCTCGACGAACCCGCCAACGGCCTCGACCCGGCGGGCATCCACTGGATGCGCAGCCTGCTGCGCGGCTACGCCGATCGTGGCGGCACCGTGTTGCTGTCCTCGCATCTGCTGCACGAGATCGAGATCGTCGCCGACGACCTCGTCGTCATCGGCAACGGACGCATCGTCGCGCAGGGCACCAAGGCCGAGTTGCTCGCAGGCACCGGAACCACGGTGCGCTCGCTCGACGACCTGGCCCTTGCCGACGCGCTCGACGCCTCGGGCATCAGCGCGCAGCCGCAGTCCGGCGGCGGACTGTCCACCGACGCCGCCCCCGAGGAGGTGGGGCGGGTCGCCGCGGCGAACGCCATCGTGCTCACGGAGTTGCGCGCCGGCGACGGCGCCAAACTCGAGGAGATGTTCCTCGAACTGACCGCCTCCACCCAACGCGAACAACCGATGACCGCAGGAGCATTCTGATGACCACCCTCACCGTTGCCCCGGCCGCGTCCGCGCCCACGCGCACCGCCGGCATTCCGATGACCCGCCTGGGCCGGGTCGAACTCCGCAAACTCGTCGACACCCGCGCCGGATTCTGGTTGGCCGCATCCATCGGCGTGCTGTCGGTGGTCGTCGTGGTGGCGATGCTGATCGCCAACCGCAACAGTCTGACCAACCTCACCTTCGGCCAGTTCTTCGGCATGATGAACATCCCGCTGGGCATCATCCTGCCGGTGATGGCAATCCTGTTGGTCACCGGTGAATGGAGTCAGCGCTCGGCGTTGACGACGTTCACGATGGAACCGCGTCGCGAACGGATCATCGTCGCGAAACTACTGACCGCACTGATCGCCTCGGTGATCGCCGTCGGCCTCGCCCTCGCGCTCGGGGCGGTGGGCAACGTGATCGCCGGTCTCGCCTTCGCCGATCCGGCCGGAGCATGGTCGTTCACCGCTGCGGGACTGGTGAACTCCTTTGTGCTGCAACTGTTCGGGCTGCTCCTCGGATTCGGCTTCGCCGCGCTCATCCTGAACACTCCCGGCGCGATCGTCGCCTACTTCGTGCTGCCGACCGCGCTGACCCTCGTCAGCCAGCTGGTGCCGTGGTTCCACGACCATCTCGGAGCCTGGGTCGACACCGGAATGACCAACGCGCCCTTCCAATCCGAGCAGTGGGCGAGCGGTGGCGAATGGGCCAAGCTCGTCGTCTCCGGAATCGTGTGGATCGGTATCCCGCTGTTCTTCGGCGTGCTGCGCATCCTGCGCGGTGAGGTGAAGTAGCCGCAGCGGCCGCCACATCGGTACATCGGGACGTCGAGGCGCCCACCGACAACGGTGGGCGCCTCGACAGTGAATTGACAGCCAATTCCACACAATCCTCTCGGATTGCTCTCAGTGACCTTGGGCAACGTGGTCTGGTGACCACAGATCGCCATCCCGACAACCACGTTCCGGGCGAGAGCACCCCAGAGACGCCCACCGCGCCGGTGAGCCCGCCACCGCATGTGCCCGCCGGCGCAACCCACCCGTACGGCCAGCCCGCCGGAGGGTGGGGCCCGACCCCCGGCTACACCCCACCTCCGTCCGGCCCGTACGCGACCGGAGGATACGAGCCTTCTGGGCACCACCCGGGTGGCCACTACCCCACCGGCCCCTCCACCACCGGCCCCTCCACCACCACGCCGATACCCGCCGGAGCCACCGCACGTCGGTCGTCGATGAAACCGATCATCGCGACGGCGGTCATCGCGGGATTGCTCGGCGGCGCAGTCGCTCTCGGCGGAAGCGCGCTCGTCGATCACAGCACCGCGGCGGCACCCCAACTCGCCACCCCGGCCGCGACCACAGCCGCCCCCGCCCAGCCGGGTTCCATCACTTATGCCGCGCAGGCGGCGTCGAAGTTCACCGCCGACATCGAGGTCGCCGGCAGCCAGGGCACCGCGGTCGGCAGTGGCATCGTGCTCTCCCCCGACGGCTACATCCTGACCAACAACCACGTGATCGCCGGAGCTGGTGGCACCTCGGCGATCCAGGTCACCACCGCCGACCAGAAGACCTACCAGGCCTCGGTCGTGGGTACCTCACCGTCCTACGACCTGGCGGTGATCAAACTGCAGAACGCGTCCGGGTTGACCCCGGCAACACTCGGCAATTCGGACGGCCTGCAGGTCGGGCAGCAGGTCGTCGCGGTCGGCAGCCCGGAGAATCTGTCCAACACGGTGACCTCCGGCATCATCAGCAATCTCTCGCGCACCGTGACCGCAGGCGATGAGCAGGGTTCGCAGGTCGCGGTCTACAACGGACTCCAGACCGATACGCCGATCAATCCCGGCAACTCCGGTGGGCCGCTGGTCAATCTGTCCGGCCAGGTGATCGGGGTGAACTCGGCGGTCGACACCGGCCAGGCATCCCAGGGCGGCGTCCAGG
This sequence comes from Gordonia polyisoprenivorans NBRC 16320 = JCM 10675, assembly GCF_000241325.1. Lineage (GTDB taxonomy): Bacteria > Actinomycetota > Actinomycetes > Mycobacteriales > Mycobacteriaceae > Gordonia > Gordonia polyisoprenivorans. The sequence continues at coordinate 105,282 of NZ_BAEI01000004.1, forward strand.
CCTTCGGTCTGGGTTTCGCCATCCCCATCAACACGGCTCGGCGCGTCGCCAACGAGTTGCTTGCCGACGGCCACGCGACCAAGCCCGTGCTGGGGGTGACCGGTTCGCTGGCCGAAACCAACGCCGCCGACGTCGAGGGCGCCCAGGTGACCGCGGTGAGCGGGGACGGTGCGGCAGCGGCCGCCGGCATCAAATCCGGTGACGTCATCACCAAGGTGGGCGATCAACGTGTGACCAGCTACGCCGACCTGATGGCCCAGATCCTCACCCACGAACCCGGCTCGACGGTACCCATCACCGTGTCCAGCGGCGGCCAGGAACACACGGTCACCGTGAAACTCGGCAGTGCCGTGGACAATGCGCAGACCACGGTGCCCAGCAACGGCAACGGAAACGGTGGCACCGGCGGCGGCACGGGAGGCCTGCCCTTCCCCTGATCCCCACATCCGATTCGACGGCCTGCCGTGCACCCCGGTGGGTCCGGGTGATCAGATGGTCGGCATGAACTCCAGCGCCACCGGGGACTCGCTGTCCACCGAGATCGCCGCTCTGGCCACCGACGCGGCGCGCTTGGCCGAGCAGTTGGCCGCCGTCTCGGAACCCGATGACGCACTGCGGTTCCAACTCGCCGACGACGCGATACGCCGTGCTCGTCTGGATCTCACCTACGCCGACGCCGCGCTCTCCGACGCCGCGCTCGCCGACTCCTCGCCCGCCCGCTCCAGTGATCGCCGGGAGACCGTCCGACTCGTCGTCACCGCCACCCGAGCGCTGTTGCGGCGCACCGCGAACGAGGTGGCGCGAGCGCTGCGCGCCCGACCGCACGCGGTGCTGATCCGCGTGGTCATCACCCTCGCGATCAGCCTGTCGTTGGTGGTCGTCTATCGATCGGTGGGATGGGCGACCTACGAGAAGGCCGGGTCGCTGACCCTGTATGTCTTCGGTGGCGTCGTCGGGAGTGTGGTGTGCACCAACGCCTTGTGCTTCGACGCCGCACGGGTGTGGACCGACATCCGGGCCGGCGAACGTCTGTGGCGAATCCTGGTCGCCAAGAACCTGATGATCCTGATAGGGGTCGCGATAGCGGCCGTACCCATCCTCGCCTACCTCGCCGTCACCACCGATCTCGACCTCGCGGCGATGATCGACCAGTTCGTCGTCATGGTGCTCGTCTGGCTCGGTGTGGGCAACGTGCTCTCCGTGGTCGCGCCGCTGCGACACGAATCGCTCTCGGCGCGGCTTCGCGACGGGACGTGGCGTCCGTATCTGGTGTCGTTCGGCATCTCCTACGTCGTCGGGCTCACGGTGAATCTGATGATCTATTGGCGCCTGTGGGCACGCCAGCTGGCGTCGGAATCGCTGACCGCCCCGTCCTGGACACTGCAGTTGTTGCTGCTGGCCAGCGGTGCGCTGCTGTGGATTTCGTTGACCGTGATCGCGGTGTCGGTGGCCGGCCTCGCACCGGTGCGTGTGATGCTGCTGCGCGAGGTGCTCGCGACCCCCACCACCGATCAGGTACGGGCGGGTGCCGATCGCAGGACGAAGGCGGTCGCCGCGTCGACGACGACGTCGAGATCCGACCCCAGATGACCGCCCAGCCACTGCCGTGCCAGCTCGGCCATCGCGCCGGCGAACATCACCGCCCCGACCTGATCGGCCCTCGGACGTGACGTCCGATCCTGGTGGAGGCGAACGGTTTCGGCCAGGACCGACGACATGAGGAGTTCCTCGGTCGCCACGCGACGGGCGGCGAGCACCGGGTTGGCGCGGGCATGGGTGAACAGGATCGCGCCGCGCCGTGGATCGTCGCCGGCATGACCGAGCACGGCGCGGATACCCGCCGCGGTGCGCGATCGCACCGATCGGCCGGCGCACTCGATCGCCGCGGCGACCACACCCGCGAGGTCGGCGGCAACCTCGTCGTAGAGCTCGCCGAGTAACTCGTCGACGTCGGCGAAACTCTCGTAGAAGTAGCGGGAGTTGAGGCCGCTCGCGCGGCACAGCGCCCGCACCGACAGCGCCGACGGGTCGTGACCGAGCAGGTCGGTACCCAGCAGGTCGTAGGCCGCGGCGATCAGCAGCGCCCGTCGTTCGGTACGCCGATCGCTCAACGAGACCCCGGCCCATCGGGTCGTGTTCGACATCGTCTCACCGTACGGCGCGTGGCGAGATCACGAAAGGTCTGGTCACAGGTGTGACCAGACCGTAGTCTGGGCACATGCGTGGCCAGAAATTGTCCGGTCGCGCACCACCACGAGCGCAGGGAGAGACGATGAAGACTCCGTCCGCGATCAGGCTGCCCCGCAGCGGCCTGGGATCACTGCCGCTGCCGACCCTGCCGTTGCCGACCCTGCCGCACCAGTGGGTCGGCGACTGGCTCACCGGCTTCTTCGACGCGAACATCCGCGCAAAGTTCTTCCGGGGCATGGAGTTCGAGGAGCCGGCCGGCGATCCGGGATGGTTCGGTCCGGACAGCGCCACCTGGTATGTCCACTCGCACACGCCTGCCCTCGTCTTCGGGTTGCAGTGCGCGTCTTATCTGGAGCGCCTCGACCCGAGCATCTACTGGATGGGGATGCACCACTCCCGGCTGGTGGAACGCTCCGACGACCCGGCCGCACTGCCCCGGATCGATCCCGAGGGTGCATCCGTTCGCTTGGGACACTCGGTCGCCTTCTTCATCGGTACCGCCTACGGCAGCACCGAGACCGCCGAACGACTGGCGCGCACGGTCCGCGCCATGCATCACACGATCAAGGGCACTCGTCCCGACGGCGCCACCTACGACGCCGACGATCCCGAGTGGTTGCGCTGGAATTACGCCACCGTGGTGTGGGGATTGGCGACGGCACACGAGATCTACCATCCGCGGCCGCTGCGCGGTGCCGACCTCGATCGCTATTACGGCGAGTTCATCCGGGTCGGTCATGCGCTCGGGGGCACCGACCTCCCGACCACCAAGGCCGAGACCCTCGAGTGCCTGCGGTCGTATCTGCCGCGCCTGGCGGTGACCTACGGGGCGGCGATGGCGACCGGCACCAACGTGCCCAATCCCGCTGCGGCTGCGGTCGACTGGGCGATTCGCGACACCCTACCCCGGTGGGCGGCGCAACTGGTCATGTATTCCCCACCCCATCCCGTCGAGCGCCGCGCCCGGCGCAGCGCGGTGTGGTCACTGCTCAATGCCGCCCACGCCGGCATCGGCGAGCTTCCGGAGTTCACCGCGGCCCGCCGCCGGGTGGCCGGCGGGACGAGCGCCGCCCACACCGAGCCGACACATGTGCCCGGCACCGACCCGGTGCTGGGTCGGGCCGAGATCGAGGCCGAGTTCGCTCAGACCCGGGCGAGTTTCTCGACCCTCGCCAGATGAGCGTCGGCCGAACCGAATTCGTACTCGATGACGGTCAGTCGCCGGAAGTAGTGTCCGATCGCGAGTTCCTCGGTCATGCCCATCCCGCCGTGCAGCTGCACCGAGTTCTGGCCGATGAATCGTGCGGCCCGGCTGATCGTGGCCTTGGCCGCCGACACCGCCGCAGCCCGCTCGGCGGGTTCGGCGTCGAGCGACAGGATCGCCAGATACTGTGCGGCAACCGCCTGTTCGAGTTCGATGTACATGTCGACCATGCGGTGCGCCAATGCCTGGAAGCCGGCGAGCGGGCGCCCGAACTGCTGACGCTGGGTGGTGTAGGCAACGGTGTCGGCGAGCACCTTGCGCATCAACCCGACCGCTTCGGAGACCACCGCGGCGGTGGCGGTGTCCCATGCGCGTTCGAGTAGCGCGAGCGCGTCGGCACCGCGGGCGATCAATGCGTCGCCGCCCACCTGCACGCCGTCGAGGGTGAGGTCCGCGGCACGGCGGTCGTCGACGGTGCGGAACTCGTGCTGGGTCAGCCCGGCCGGCGTCGCGTCGCCGAGCGGGATAAGGAACAGGCCGATGCCGTCGCGGTCGTCGTCGCTGCCGGCGATCCGCGCGGTGAGGATCAGCTGGTCGGCGATCGGGGCGGTGGTGACAACGGCCTTGGCGCCGTGGAGAACCCAGCCGCCGTCGGACTCCTCGGCGCGGGTGGTCACGTGGTGCAGCCGTCCGCCCGAGGTGTCCTCGAGTGCGGCGGTGGCCACGAGGGTCTCGCCCGCGGTCACCGACCGCGCGACCTCGAGTGCGCCGTCGTGTCCGGTACGCGCGAGCAGGCCGGCGCCGAGGACCACCGTGTCGACGAACGGTTCGACGACGAGGGCGCGGCCGAGCGCCTCGGTGACGACCATCAGCTCCTCGGGGCCGCCGTCGTCACCGCCGACCGTCGAGGGCAGGCAGGCACCGATGACGCCGAGTTCGTCGGCAAAGGCGCGCCAGATCTGTGGTTGCCATCCGTCACCGACCTTGGCGACCTTGCGGCTCTCGGTGAGGTCGTAGCGGGAATCGAGAAAGCGGGTGAGCCCGTCGGCGAGCAGTTGCTGTTCGGCGGTGAGATCGAAATCCATGGTGGGTGAAACCTTTCCGGTCAGTACTGGGGCAGGCCCAGGGCGGCCTTGGCGAGGATGTTGCGCTGGATCTCGTTGCTGCCCGCGTAGATCGAGCCGGCGCGGTCGTTGAGGTAGAGCAGCGGCGCCACCGCCTGCCACGCCTGCCCGCTGACGTATCCGTCGGCCGGCGGCACGAAGTCGGCGATCGGCCCGCCCGGTGCGGCGGCGTGCGGCTGATATGCCCGTCCGCGGGGGCCCGCCGCCTCCACGCCGAGGGTGGTGATCTGCTGGCTCAGCTCGGTCGAGAGGATCTTGAGCATCGACGAGATCGCGCCCGGGTTGCGTCCGGCACTCATCTCCGCGAGCGCGCGATATTCGAGCACCTCGAGAACCTTTGCGCGCGTGCGGAGATCGGCGAGCTTGGCGGCGAACGCCGGCTCATCGGCCAGCGGCACCCCCGACGGCCCGGTGACCGTCGACGCGTGATCGGTGAGGTTTTCCACCATCACCTGTAGTGCCGGCGCGGCCGCGCCACCACCGCGCTCGAACACCAGCAGATACTTCGCGACCGTCCAGCCGTCGTCGATCGCGCCGAGGACGTTCTTCTTGGGCACCCGCACCTCGTCGAAGAACACCTGCGCCTGCACCTGCTCACCCGAGGCCATCACCAGCGGCTGCACCTCGATGCCCGGGGAGGTCATGTCGATCAGCAGGAAGGTGATGCCCTCCTGTTTCTTGCCGGTGCGTGAGGTACGGACCAGGCAGAACATCCAATTGGCCTCGGCGGCATGGGTTGTCCAGATCTTGCTGCCGGTGCACACCAGATCGTCTCCGTCGGAGACCGCCGACATCGACAGCGACGCGAGGTCGCTGCCGGATTCCGGTTCGGAGTAGCCCTGACAGAAGAAGACGTCGCCGGTGAGGATGCCGGGCAGGTAGAACGCCTTCTGCTCGGGGGTGCCGAAGGCGATGATCGCGTGGGCGACCATGCGGATTCCCATGGGGGACAGCGCGGGCGCACCGGCCAACACCGATTCGCGGCTGAAGATGTAGTGCTGGGTCAGCGACCAGTCGCAGCCGCCGTGCTCGACCGGCCACGCCGGCGCGGCCCATCCACGCTTGTGCAGGATCGCCTGCCATTCCATCGACGCCTCGTGATCGGTGTACACGCTGGTGCGCAGTCGACCGGCGGCGCGCAGCTCCGGGGTCAGTTCGGCGTCGAGGAACTCACGCACCTCGTCGCGAAAGGCGATGTCGTCATCCGACCAGGTCATGTCCATCGGTGTGCACCTCTGTCTGTATCAAATATATGATCTGCTTCAATGTACGACACAGGTCACTGTATCCACACATCGGGGGCTCGCCGATCGTTCCGCAATGGCCGTCGGCGCGCGGTCACCTGCGCAGCACTTCCGACGGCCGATCCCCGTACCGCCGACGATAGGCCGCGGCGAAGCGGCTCGCGCTGCTGAAGCCCCACCGCGCCGCGATGTCCGAGATCGTGCCCGCTCCGCTCTCGATGTCGTTGTGCGCGTGCGCCAATCGGATGTCACGCAAGGCCGCGGTCGGCGTCGCGCCGACGTATTCGGCGAAGGCCTCCTGCAGACGACGCACGCTGGTCTGCGCGAGCGCTGCCATCTCGGCGAGTGTCCACGGTCGCGCCGGGTCGGTGTGCAGGGCGTCGAGGACCCGTTTGACGGTGCGCGGTCGCAGTGGATGTGCCGCGTCGACGGGATCGGGCGCCACCGTGAGCAGGAACGCCGCGGTCACCGCGCCCGCCAGTTGCGGCCCGACCAGTGGATTGGCGAGCAGGTCGACGGGTTCGCGATGTTGGGCGGACAACGCCGCGACGAGGTCGAGCCACGATCGCCCGGCGTCGGTCGCGACGTCGATCTGGTCGGGCAGGACGAGGCGTCGGCGTACGGCACCGACGTGGATGCGGTCGGCTTCGCGTTCGAGGTGATCGGCATCGAACTTGACGCCGATCACGTCGCAGTCAGCGGTCCACCGGGTGATCTGCGACTCGCGGTCGGCGACGAAGACCGTCGCTCGTCCGGGGGTCGAGACCACCTCACGCGTTTCGTGTCGGGAGTGCAGTCGTCCCGACATCGGGATGTTGACCTCGTAGGCCCCCGGATAGGCGCAGGTGATCGCGACGTCGGTACCCCAGGTCAGTCGACCGATCGTCACGCCGCCGAGTTCGACGGTCCGCAGTGACAGCGCGACGTCTCCGGTGCCGTCGAGGTCGGTGAGTTCGTGCGGGAAGTACGCATCGGCGACGGCACGGTGCGCGGCGTCCCAGTCCCGGGTCTCCCCATCCGGTGCCCCGTGCCCGGTTGACGAGTGCCCGGTGGACGTGTGTTCGGTGAACATTCGGGTGGCGGTTCTTTCGTCGGCCCGGCCGGCGGGCTGCGCCGGCCTGGATCTTGTCTACCTCACATCGGCCACCTGATGCGATATCGATCACAACCTGATCGCGCATTCGGTGTCTCCCCCGCGCAATCGGTGTCGAGGCCGCTCCCGATCGGCCCTACCGTCTCGGGCCAGAGCAGTTCCGATTGCCTGCCACCGACCAGAGGAGTACGCCATGACGACCACCGACACACCCACCATCGAGTCGACCACCATCGGGTCGACCACCCCGTCTGACCGCGTTCCGGCACCGAGCTGGATCGACGAGATCACCATCACCGAGCTCGAGCGCAACCCGTACCCGGTGTACGAGCGGCTACGTGCCGAGCGCCCGTTGGCCTACATCCCCGTCCTCGGCTCGTACGTCGCCACCACGACCGACATCTGCCGGGAGATCGCCACCAGCGAGCACTTCGAGGCGATCATCACCAAGGCCGGCGGGCGGACCTTCGGGCACCCCGCGGTCATCGGCGTCAACGGGGAAATCCACGACGACCTGCGGTCGATGGTCGATCCGGCATTGCAGCCGCAAGAGGTCGATCGGTGGATCGATGATCTGGTCCGGCCGATCGCACGCCGGTTCCTCGAGACGTTCGAGGACGACGGCCACGCCGAACTCGTCGCCCAGTACTGCGAACCGGTCAGTGTGCGGGCGCTCGGCGACCTCCTCGGACTGCGCGAGGTCGGCTCGGACACACTGCGCGAGTGGTTCCACAAGCTGTCCCGGTCGTTCACCAATGCCGGCGTCGACGAGAACGGCGAGTTCACCAACCCCGAAGGCTTCGACGAGGGTGATGAGGCCAAGGCCGAGATCCGCGCGATCGTCGACCCGATGATCGACCGCTGGATCACCCACCCCGACGACAGCGCCATCTCCCACTGGTTGCACGACGGCATGCCCGACGGGCAGACCCGCGACCGCGACTACATCTACCCGACCCTGTTCGTCTACCTGCTCGGCGCCATGCAGGAGCCCGGTCACGCGATGGCCTCCACGCTGGTCGGATTGTTCACCCGACCGGATCAGATGGAGCAGGTCATCGACGAACCCGGACTGATCCCCCGGGCCATCTCCGAGGGGATGCGCTGGACTTCGCCGATCTGGTCGGCCACCGCGCGCATCAGCACCGCCGACGTCGAGGTCGCCGGGGTGGCGCTGCCCGCGGGCACCGTCGTGCTCATGTCCTACGGCTCGGCCAACCACGACACCGCTGTGTACACCGCACCCTCGGAGTACGACATCACCCGTCCACCGTTGCCGCACTTGGCTTTCGGGGCCGGTAATCATGCGTGTGCGGGGATCTATTTCGCCAATCAGGTGTGCCGGATCGGTCTGGAGGAACTCTTCGAATCGATTCCGAACCTGGAGCGCGACACCGATTCCGACGTCGAGTTCTGGGGCTGGGGGTTCCGCGGACCGACCTCGCTGCACGTCACGTGGGAGGCGTGAGGGCGATGGCTGTTTCCGATACGACCGGCTCGCAAGCCCATCGCGTCGACGTCGTGGGTGCCGCGTCGGCGAGCGTGACCTGCGCTGAAGACCAGCCACTGCTCGACGCCTTCCTGCGTAACGGCGTCTATCTGCCCAATTCGTGCAATCAGGGGACGTGCGGAACATGCAAGGTGCGCTTGTGTTCGGGCACCGTCGATGCTCCCGAGGTCCCGGAGACGGTGCTCGGCGCCGACGATCAGGCGCGTGGATTCGTCCTGGCGTGTCAGTCGCGTCCGCGCTCGGACACCACGATCGAGGTGGAAGCGCCCGAACAGACCGGCCCTCGGCACCGACTGCGCGATGTGGTCGGGACCGTACACGGCATCGAGACCGTGGCCCACGACACGGTCACCGTGCTCGTGGATATCGATGAGCCACTGGACTTCTCGGCGGGTCAGTACATGGAGATCGCGGTTCCGGGCACCGGCGAGTGGCGTCAGTACTCGATGGCCAATCCACCGGCGTCGGCGAGCAGGCTGGAGTTCCAGATCCGCCGGGTCCCCGGTGGTGTGGCGACCGACGGCTGGATCTTCGGCGGTCTCGATGTCGGCCACGAACTCGAGATGCGCGGTCCGTGGGGTGACTTCGCCTACGAGCCCGGTGCCGACGAGCCCGAGACGCCGATGCTGTTGCTCGCGGGCGGCACCGGACTGGCACCTCTGACATCGATTGCGGTGCAGGCCCTCACCGACGATCCCGACCGCGAGATCCATCTATACCACGGGGTCCGCCACGAGGCCGACCTCTACCATCAGCAGTTCTGGCGGGAGGTCGCCGAGCGCCACCGCGGGCTCACCTATGTCCCGTGTCTGAGCCGATCCGAGTGGGACGGGCGTACCGGCTACGTGGGTGACGCAGTGCTCGACGACTTCGCATCGCTGCGCGGGTACGTCGCCTACCTGTGTGGCCCGCCGGCGATGGTGGACGCCGGGGTGAAGGCGTGCAAACGCCGACGCATGCCCGCGCGCAACATCCGGCGCGAGAAGTACACCCCGAGCGGTCTCGTGCCGGCCGGCCTCAGCGCATGAGACCCGGTGATGGCCTACCCTGATCGTCGTGCCCGCCAACCGCACCCGTGCCCGCCGCTACGCGAAACGTCGTCGGCGCAGAATGGACGCGGTCACCCATGACCTCACCCCCGAGCAGTGGGAGCAGTTGGTCTCACTGTGGGGTGGATGCGCCTACTGCGAGGCTGATGGCGTTGCGCTACAGAAGGATTGCGTTCTCGCCATTTCCCGGGGCGGCCGGTACACCGCCGGTAATGTGGTGCCGAGTTGCCGGTCGTGCAACGCGGGTAAGTGCAATACCGAGGTCACCTCGTGGATGCGCCGTAAACGTCTCGACGAGAAGCGTTTTCTGATGCGCTACGCCGAGATCTGCGCTCTGATCACCTCCGACCCCGACTCCCCGTGAGCCGTCAGCGACGGATCAGTGCCGTCGTCGCGTTGCTGGCCGCGGCCGGACTCCTGGTGGCGATCCTGGTGTTCCTGGTCAACAGCGGTCTGCATTTCGTGCTCGGCGTGGCGGGTCTGGCCGTCGCAGCCCTCGGCGCATGGTGGGCGATCACCGAACGCGGGGTCCGACGCGGCGTCGGTATCGGTGTCGGGGTGCTCGGGGTCGCAGCGCTCGTCAGTGCGTTGGTGCTGGCCGTCGTTGATTCCGGCGCTTTTGTCGTGCACCTGTTCGTCGCCGTCGCGCTCGGGGTGATCGCCGTCGTCTCGGCCCGTTACGCCCTGACGCCGCATCTGCACGAGCTGGATCTGATGCACGCGCCGTGGCGGCCCCGGCATCCGGTTCTGATCTGCAACCCGAAATCCGGTGGCGGCAAGGTCGATCGGTTCGAACTCGTCGAGGCAGCACACCGGATCGGTGTCGAGACCGTCGTCCTGGGACCCGACGACGACCTCGAACAACTCGCACGCGACGCGGTGGCACGCGGCGCGGACTGTCTGGGGATGGCCGGCGGTGACGGTTCGCAGGCGCTCGTCGCCGCCATCGCGATCGAGCACGACCTGCCGTTCGTCTGCGTCAGCGCGGGCACCCGCAACCATTTCGCCCTGGATCTCGGGCTCGATCGGTCCGACCCGCGGCGAAACGTGCGAGCCTTCACCGACGGCGTGATCCGCCGCGTCGATTACGCCACCGTCAACGGACGTCTGTTCGTCAACAACGTCTCGCTCGGCGTGTACGCAACGATCGTGCAGCAGGACTCCTACCGCGACGACAAGACACAAACCACCGCGGCGCTGCTGCCCGAACTCCTCGGCAACACCGCAGAACCCTTCGACCTGCAATTCACCTCGGCCGACGGCACCGCGGTGGACGGCGCGTTCCTGATCCTGGTATCCAACAACCCGTACTCCGGCGCGCTTCTCGATGCCGGTGAACGACGACGGATGGATACCGGCCTCCTCGGCGTCGTCGCCCTGTCGCCGCGGACCGGCGCCGAAGCGGCCACACTGGTCGCCCTGTCGGCCGTCGGTCTGCGCAAGACCAGCCCGCACTGGCACGAGTTCACCACCCCGACCTTCGAGGTCTCCTCGGCTGGCGGTACCGCCTATGCGGGCGTCGACGGAGAAGCCCTCGAACTCACCACGCCGCTGCGATTCCGCAGCCACCACAAGGGTTTACGTCTACTCGTGCCCTCCGACAATCCGCTCGCCGAATCCCGCCGCCGCGCCCGCGACGTCAGTGTCCGGGCGCTCGTGCAGATCGCGGCGGGACGGCCGCCCGGCTGATCACCTGTCGAGGACCTCGCCCCCGATGACGCCCTTCTTACCCTCGATGGTCGAGGTATCCTTTGTCTGGTGGTCGAGGTGCGACGAGCGCCAGCGAGGAGCCTCGAGACCCGTTGAGCCACAGCTGGTTCCACCCCACAGCAAAAGCGACCGTCACCGCGGATAGGTGACAATCACCTGCCCACTCCGTCGGCTCCGCCACTCCACCCGCCGATCCAGAAAGAGCGTCGGCACCCACTCGGCGAGATGTTTGCGTTGATGATCGGCCCGACACAGCGGGATCAGATCACCGAGCACCGTCCACCCTCCGGCCTCGGGGTCGGTGTGGTTGAACGGCCGCCAATGATCGAGGTCGCACAGGTGTGAGGGCATGCCGCAGTAGGGGTATCGGCACCAGGAGTCGTTGGCCAGCACCTCAGCGCGCAAGGTGGCGCTGGGTGCATAGGTCAATGCCCCAGGTGGTGGCACGGTGTGACCGCCGTGTCCAGTGGGGTCGGCCGGCGGTGCCTGTGCGCGGTCGGAGATCTGCGGGATCAACGGTCCAGCCGTGCGCACGGATTCGGGATAATGGATGGTCTTCGCGACCTCGGACAGGGTGGCCGCGTAGTCGGGGTCGATCGGCCCGTACCCCTGCAACCGGGGCACGAGAATCCCGTCAGGGTCCTTCAACACCGTCAACACAGGTGCGCCGGGCACCACCAAAGCCCGCCCGAACGCCACCGGAACCTCATCCGGCCTCGGCTCATCCATGGGGTCGGGGATCTCGGGTTCGACGACCAGCTCCACCACATCGACCACCTCCTGCGCAGCGCGGGGCTCCGGCGCGTCGGAAGGTTCGACATCCTCGACTTCAGGCGCATCCGCGTCAGCGGGTTCGGGGAGCAAGTTGTCCCACGCTGCCGCATCGGCAGCGTCGGCGGGTGTTTCGGCCGACCCGTTGCTGTCGGTGCCGCCACCTCGTTTTGGGCAATCATCTTGTCCGCATTCGCAGGTGAGGTGCGCCCCCGGGACGCCGGCGATCTCCCCGAGTGCGATCACCCGCAGCGACCCCACGCGGCGGGGGTCCTTACGGCAGGTCCGTTCATCGATGAGCGCGTTGATCTGTGTTGTGAGAAACACCCCATAATGCGCGGGAACGACCGCGTCCAGAGCGGAGTGCCCGGCAACGTCTGGGGTGATGGTCACGTGTCCCACCAGATCGGTGAGGGTGTGACGGTCCTCGATGACACTGTCGGGGTTCATCGAAATGAGTGCGGCGTCGAGCTGTTGCGACAGCACCGGGTCGGTGGTGGCGCGGGACCCGTAATCCAGGACGATCTCTTCGAACGACATCTCAGACTCGTCACCGGCGTCGTTGCTGTCGCTGTCGGTGTCGGTGTCCACGTCGATGTCCCCGCCACGCTGGGCGGCGCGCGCCATGATCGAGGCCCGGTTGGTGGACAGTTCCCCGTTCAGATAGGCGGCGCGGATGAGGGGGAACTTCTCCAACAGATCCGCCAGAGCAATCCAGCTGCCGGCCTTACTGCGGGAGACCTTGAACTGCAGAGACACTTCGGCGCGTGCGAGTTTGTCGGCGTGCTCGATCACCGAGCCCCACACCTCGACCTCGGACTGGCCCGCCAAACGCTCGCGATACACCCGCTCCGCCAGCGCGGCGGCAGCAAGCACCGTCCGGGCTTCGTATTTGCGGGACTCGCGTAGCAGGTCCGGGCCGGTCTCGGTGAGCTCATCGCGCGACATGGCTGTGATCGCGGCGGCGTCGGCATCCGGGTCGGTGAACGTCAACACACTCGACATCCGAACAACCTCCCCTCCCGCGATCGGACGTGATGAGAACAAGTGTACGAAGGGGTACCGACAAAACCGGCCCGGCGATCGCGCGGCTCGGGAAATCTGTGGACAACTTTTTCGGGCGCTTCGACTGGGCGCTCTATTGCGTCGACTGGGCGTTAAACTTCGTCGACCGGGCGCTCGATTACGTCGGGTGGGTAGTGGATGTGGTTGCGATACTTGTCATCTCACCAGGGTCTCGAGGCTCGCCGCACGCGGCTCGCACCTCGACCATCGGGGGGAAGGGCGAGCGTCCGATGACGGGAGCGCTCGACCATTTGGGGAAGGGCGAGCGTCCGATGACGGGAGCGCTCGACCATCGGGGGAAGGAGCGAGCAATTCGGTGAGAGGAATGAGCGGCAGATAGCGATGCCCAGCGCACCCTCACCTAGGGGCGTAATGGAGATAGACGGTGCCGTTGGCGAAGGTCCGCTGCTCGATGAGCCGAAGGTCGAGGGCAGCGTCGGCGGGCAGGGCACGCAGTCCCCCTCCGACGATCACGGGGACGACGAACAGCCGGAAACCGGAGACCATTCCGGCGCGGATCGCAGTAGCCGCGGTGGTCGGCCCGAAGATCTCGACCGAGCCAGGAGCGCTCTCGGTGAGCTGCCGTAGTTCTGCGGTGTCGAGCTCGCGTATCAACCGGGAGCGATCGGACGAGAGATCGTCGGGACTCATCGTCGTCGACACGACCACTTTCTCGATCGTCTGCCATCGGCGGGCGAACTCATGTTCTGCAGCCGTCCAGCTCCCGTCCTCCGGAGGGCTCTCCCAATACCGCATCAGGTCATAGGTCTTGCGGCCCAACACCTCTGCGGAGGTCTCCGCCATCCGACCAACATGCATGTCGAAGATCTCCGCATCCGGAGCACCCCAACCGAAATCGCCATCGGCGTCGGCGACGTAGCCGTCGAGGGACATGCTGGTGGTGTACATCAACTGTCCCATGCGCCGACCTCCTCGTGGCGGAATCTCCGTGGCGCACACCCTACGGAGAACGGACCACGAAATCCAGAGTCGGGTCATCGCTCGGGGTACCTGCGCGCTCAGCTGCCACACGGCCGTGGTGGGCGGCGAGCATCGAGCACACCAGCAATTGGATCTGATGAAAGATCATCAAGGGCAGGATGATCAGGCCCACCGGCGCTCCAGCGAAGAGTACTGCGGCCATGGGCAGACCGGCGGCCAGACTCTTCTTCGATCCGCAGAACTGGATGACGATGCCGTCGTCGCGACCGAAGCCCAAAGCCTTTGCAGCCCATCGGGACAACACCAACACCACTCCGAGGACGCCTGCGCACACCGCCATCACCACGGCGATCGACCCCACGCTGACCGACGACCAGATGTGCTCGGCCATACCGGCGCTGAACGCGGAGTACACGACCAGCAGCACCGAGCCGCGGTCGACGGTCTTGGTCAGCAAGGGGTGTCGTCCGAGCAGTCCGGCGACCAGCGGCCGACACACTTGGCCGGCAAGGAACGGAAGCAGCAACTGAAGGATGATCTCGCCGAACGATTCCGCACTCACGTGGACTCCGCCGGTGGTGGTCATGAGGGCGACGACGAGCAAAGGGGTCAGCACGACTCCGAGAAGGTTCGACAACGACGCCGACACGATGGCCGCCGGGACGTTTCCGCGGGCAACCGAGGTGAACGCGATCGACGACTGCACCGTGGACGGCACGAGACAGGCGAACAGCACACCGGTGTAGAGGGCACTGCTCAGCACGTGTGGGGTCAGCACCCGAAGCGCGAGGCCGATCAGCGGGAACACGACGAAGGTGACCGCCAGAACCGTCAGATGCAGTCGCCAATGGCGTGCTCCCGCCATCGCCTCGGCGGGCGAGAGCCGCGTGCCGTAGAGGAAGAACAGAAGCGCGATGGCCGCTTTCACCATTCCGTCGAGGATCGTCGCCGCCGCGCCCGCGACCGGAAACACCGATGCGAGCGCCACCGTCGCGAGGATCGAGAGCACGAATCCGTCGATGGGGAGCTTCCTGAGCAGTCGCATGAGACATAAGTCAACGCCCGTCGGAGCCATTCGGAAATACGTTGACCACGATTATTGTGATCGAGTTTGTCGATAACTAGCCTGAGATGTGTGCTCGATCCCACCGCGCTGCGCACCTTCCTCACCGTCGTCCACACCGGCGGGTTCTCAGCCGCGGCACGCCAGCTCGACGTCGGGCAATCCACTGTGTCCGGCCACATCGCCCGCCTGGAGAAACAGGTCGGCAGAACGCTGTTGCGACGCGATACGCACTCGGTCGAGCTGACCGCGGACGGCTCGGTGATGGCCGGCTTCGCCCGCTCCATCCTCGACGAGTGCGATCGCGCGCTGAGTTATTTCACCGATGACGGCATCACCGGACGCATCCGCTTCGGGGTGTCGGAGGACCTTGTGGCCACGGGGACGCCAGAGATCCTGCGCCGCTTCCGGACCGACCACCCGCGCGTCGATATCGAGCTGACCATCGGACTCAGCGAGGACCTCCACACGAGCCTACGTGCGGGTTCACTGGATCTGGTTTTGGCCAAACGCAATCCGGGCCAACGGCACGGACAGTTGATCTTCACCGAACCGCTGGTCTGGGCGGGCGCGCCGGACACCGTCCTGCGGCCCGGTGACCCGATTCCACTCGTGACCTTTCCCGAACCCAGCATCTCGCGCACCGCTGCGCTCGCCGCACTCGCCGACGCGGGGCTCGATCACCGCATCACCTGTGTCTCCAACAATCAGCAGGGGTTGCGCGCCGCGGTGCTGGCCGGGCTCGGTGTGATGGTGCATGCGCGTCGGCTCCTGCCCGCCGACGTCGTCGAACTCGACGGCCTGCCCGACCCGGGCCTCACCGAGGTTGTGGTGATCACCCGGCGGCGGCCGGCGACGCGCGCCGAGGCAGCACTGCTCGCTGTACTGCGGTCCGCGACGTGGTGAGTTCCCGCATCACACCGGCTCGCGGATCACTCCCGCGTGTCGCACCGTTCCGGACAGCCCCGGCAGTTCCTTGGGCGCCGTCCATGTCCGCAGGCCGTCGCCGCTGTCGGAGTAGAGGTATTTGCCCCTGGTGTAGGCGTCGAAGTACATCCGCCACGCCCCGCCGGGCAGTTGGATGACCGACGGCCCTTCCACGAAGGTGCCCCAATTGCCCGGTGCGACAAAGGTGTAGGGCCCCGCCAGGGTGGGGGCAACGGCGTGCTCGATGACCTTCTTGGTCTCGTTCTTGGTGAATGCGTGGTAGGTCGAGCCCACCTTCACGATGGTGGTGTCGATGTGGTCGGCGCCGATACCCACGAGCGGCACCGGCGGCCCCCAATTCCGCAGCGAGGAGTCCGTCGCCGTCATCAGATACGGGATGAACCCACCGCCGGTCGACATCGACAAGATGATGTTGACGCGACCGTTCTCGACGAACCAGTCCGGCGCCCACGCCTTGGTGGTGAACGGCGACAGTGAGGGCAGGTCGCTCGACCCGGCGGAACCCGACGAACCCAGCGCGCCCAACGATCCCTTGCCGTCGCCGGTACCGGGAAGAAGGAAGCAGCAGAACGGGACTGCCAGGTTCTGCATGAACGTCCAATGGGTGAGGTCGGTGCTACGCGCGAACCCGATACTGGCGCCCGCGGCCGTGGTGTAGGTGAGGTAGTACGACCCGTCGGTGTTGCGGAAGATCCGTGGGTCGCGCACCAACCCGGACGGCGGACGATACGCCGCCTTCTGGAGGACGTCGAAATGGGTGCCGTCGCCGGACTGGTAGACGTCCATGTCACGATCGCTGGCGTTGCTGAATGCCACCATCGTGTATCGCCACCCGGATTGTGGTGCGGCTCCGGCCGTCCCGGGAGCGGCGAGCAGCAACCCCGCGACGGCCAGGACCGCCGATATCACCACGCATATCGTCCGCTTCGTCACCGAAGCAGTATCGGTGATGGGCGACAATTCAGAAACACCTCGGCTCACACGGGTACCACATCGTTATCCCCCGGTTTCGCCCGAGATGACGTTTCTCGCAAGGAAGACCAGGTCGTAGGTCCCGACATTACGGCGACGGAACTCTCGAAACCCGAAACGGTTATACAGGCGAATGTTCGCGAGACTGTGCTCACCGGTGAACAGTTCGAGTCTGGTGACAGCACTGGGCAACCACGCATCGACCGCGTCGAGCAGACGACTGCCCAAACCCCTCCCCTGCAGGTCGGGCGCGACCGTGAGACGACCGAGTTCAGCGGTGTCACCGTGCACCGTGAGTCGTACTGCGGCGACCAGACGTGCTCCGGAGGTGATCCCCAGGGCGATCACCTCCGCGCTCCGCAATTCGTCGACGATCTCGTCGACGGTCTGATCCAGCGGGGGCAGCCGGAGATCGTTGTGCAGCTTCGCCTCGGTGACATACGCGGCCCGTTGCAGGGTGAGAATCTCACCGGCCCGCTCGACACCGATCCGGTGGACGTCACCGAAGTCGCGCTCGGGCCCTTCGACGTCGGTCGTCATCGGTTGGCCCTTTCTGACGGGAACGCCCGGTGACGGCACCGAACTCGGACGCCAATCCTAGGTCTCACGGTTCGATGTTCTCCAGATCCTTGAGCAGGCCCGGATGCGTCGGCGTCCAACCGAGCGCTTCGCGGGTGTGCGTGCTCGTCGCGGGTTGATCCATGGTGAAGATCGGACCGAACGCACCGAAGCTCTCGGTGGGTATCTGCTGCACCGGCAGTCGCAGCCGCCTGCCGATGACCGAAATGATGTCGGCGACGGTGTCGCCCTCGTCGGCGACCGCGTGCCACGCTGTCCCGGCCGGCGCCGATTCCAGCGCGAGGCGGAACAATGTGGCGGCGTCGCGGGCGTGCACGGCCGGCCAGCGCTGCGTGCCGTCGCCGGCGTATCCCGCTACGCCGCTGCGTCGGGCCTGTTGGGTCAGCAGGCCGGCAAACCCACCCTCGCCCCGGTTGTGAACCGTCCGAGGAAGACGAATCGCACTGGGGCGCACGCCTTTCGACGCTAGGTCGAGTAGCGCCATCACCGATCGCGCCCGGCCGCCGACGGGACCGTCGGTGGGCAACGGATCGGCCTCGGTGGACGCGCGCCCCGGAATCCACGGCGTGCCCGACACCGTGACGATCGGACGGTCGGTGCCGATGAGTTCCTCCCCGATCGCCGACAACGCGGCGGTTTCCTGGGCGATCGCCGCGGCCAGCGCGTCGGCTCCGTGGTCGCCGTGATCGAAGGCGAGGCTGATCACGCCCTCGGACTGCGCAACGCCGGAGCGCAGCACGTCGAGATCGGACAACCCGCCGCGCAGGACCCGCGCACCGGCGTCGGCGAGCACCTGCGCGGACCGGTCGGAGCGAGCGAGGGCAAGCACGGTGTGGTCGTTGTCGAGCAACTCTGAGACGACGGCGGAGCCGATGGTGCCGGTACCGCCGGTGACGAAGACGTGCATGGATCTCTCCTGACGAGTGATGCGACTGTTGTCTCATCACTGTAGCGCGATGACGGGACATATGTCGCATCACTATGATGGCCGCATGGCTCGATGGGAACCCGGCGCACGCGAGCGCCTCGTCCTCGCCGCGGTGGACCTGTTCAACGAACACGGCTACGACGCGACGACGGTCGCGCAGATCGCCGACCGTGCCGGCGTCACCCGCAGCACCTTCTTCCGGCACTTCTCGGACAAGCGCGAAGTGCTGGTGGCCGGCCAGGAGACGCTCAGCCGCCTGATGGCCGAGGGAATCGCCGAGGCGCCCGCCGATGCGACACCACTCGGCATGGTCAGCGCGGGTCTCGAGCGTGCCGCCGGCGAGATGGGGCCGATGAACCGAGAACTCGGACCGAGACTCAGCGCGGCGATCGCTGCCAGCACCGAACTCCAGGAGCGCGACGCCCTCAAGAGCGTCGGGCTCGCCGCCGCGATGACCGACGCCCTCATCACCCGCGGCGTTGCGGATGCGACCGCGCGGGTCGCCGCCGAACTCGGTGTGCTCGCCTTCAAACAGGGATACGCGAAGTGGACCGAGGGCGAGAAGGACGACGGCGCGCCGCTCGTGCCGTTCGTACTCGAAGCGCTCAGCGAATTACGCTCGGCCGCAGGGTCACTGGGCTGATCCCGCACATGAACACGCTGGCCGCAGGCCGACGACACTCGGTCGCGTGTCGGGAGGACGGGACGGTAGTGGCGACCGGCGACGGTCGCGCCGGGGAATGTGACGTCTCGTCGTGGTCGGGTATCTGTGCTGTGGCTGCCGGCAACGTACATGCCGCGCGCAATACCGGCCGATCCCACAGCGTCGGGTTGCGCAGCGACGGAACGGTTCTCGCCACAGGATGGAACGGTGACGGACAGACCGACATCGGCCGATGGCGTGGGATCGTCGCCGTGGCAGCCGGATGGAGAACCACTCTCGGCCTCCGCTCGGATGGCACCGTGGTCGCGACCGGTCGCACAGCGGAGGGTCAGTGTGATGTGGCCGCGTGGAAAGACGCCATCTCGATCGCGTGCGGAGACTGGCATTCGGTCGCCGTATTGGCTGACGGCACAGCACTATCCACCGGCAGCAATCGGCGCGGGCAGTGTGCGGTCGGCGGCTGGCAGGACCTGATCGGCATCGGCGCCGGTTACCTGCACACCGTCGGCTTGCGCGTCGACGGCACCGCGCTGGCCACCGGCGACAACACCGCGGGCCAGTGCGACGTCACCCGATGGCGCACCGTTGTCGCGGTGTCGGCGGGCAGCCACCACACGGTGGCGCTCCTCGCTGACGGAACCGTGCGGGCGGTCGGCGACAATCACCACCGACAGTGCGAGGTCGCAGAGTGGCGTGGCGTTACTGCCGTCGCGGCCGGATCTGCGCACACGCTCGGACGTCTCGACGACGGAACCGTCATCGCGACCGGAGACAATTCGCATGGTCAGTGCGACGTGAGCACCTGGCAGCTGATCCGTTGACGTCGAGTATGACCTTCACACGCGAGTCGCGTACTTGGTCAGCAGTTCGTTGGGGAGGTGACAGGAGTCCTCAGGACATCGGGCGAGCCTGTGCTGGTGTTCGTCAGCGCTTCTCACGTAGTTGGCGAGTGGCAGTACTTCAACGGCGACACGATCAGCGTCCCCTGTGGCGGCGATGAAGTTTCGGGCTTGCTCCCGGTGCGCCGGATTCTCGGAGTAGACGCCGGTGCGGTACTTCTCGCCGACGTCGGGCCCTTGCCTGTTCACACTGTAGGGGTCGATGATCTCGAAGAAATATGCCATCAGCTGCTTGACGCCCACGACGGTTGGATCGAAACGGGTCCGTACGCATTCGGCGTAGCCGTCGTAGTCGCCGTCGAGCGATTCGCTCGTGCCGTTGGCCCGTCCGGCCTCGGTGAACGTCACCCCCGGCAACGTCGCGATGAAGGCCTGCACGCCCCAAAGACAGCCGCCCGCGAAATAGATCTCCTGGGTCCGATGAGTGCCATCCACCGCTCCGATGGTACGGCCGGGTGAGGTCAACTCACCCGTCCGCCAATCCATCCGCACGATCGAAGTACCTGCCCGACAACGGGTAGACCCTTTACACGTTGAAGCGGAACTCCACCACATCCCCGTCGGCCATCACGTAGTCCTTGCCTTCCATGCGCACCTTGCCCGCGGCTTTGGCTGCGGCCATCGAGCCGGCGGCGTCGAGGTCGTCGAAGGAGACGATCTCGGCTTTGATGAAGCCCTTCTGGAAGTCGGTGTGGATCACGCCTGCGGCCTGGGGCGCGGTGTCGCCCTTGTGAATCGTCCACGCGCGCGACTCTTTCGGGCCGGCGGTGAGGTAGGTCTGCAGGCCCAGGGTGTGGAATCCGGCACGCGCGAGCGACCGCAGGCCGGGCTCGTCCTGCCCGATGGAGTCGAGGAGTTCCTGCGCGTCGGACTCGTCGAGTTCGAGGAGTTCGCTTTCCACCTTGGCGTCGAGGAAGACCGCATCCGCTGGTGCCACAGCGGCTTTCAGCTCCGCCTTGCGCGCGTCGTCGGTCAGCACCGACTCGTCGGCGTTGAAGACGTAGAGGAACGGCTTGGCGGTCATCAGATGCAGTTCGCGCACCGACGACAGGTCGAACGAATCATTCTGCGCGAACAGTGTTGTGCCACTGTTCAGGATCTCCTGCGCCTTCTGCGCGGCGGCGAGCACCTCGGCGGTGTCCTTGTTCTTGCGGGCTTCCTTCTCCAGCCGCGGAATCGCCTTCTCCAAGGTCTGGAGGTCGGCGAGGATCAGCTCGGTCTCGATGACCCCGATGTCTGCGAGCGGATCCACCCGACCGTCGACGTGCACGACGTCGTCGTCGGCGAACACGCGCACCACCTGACAGATCGCGTCGGCCTCGCGGATGTTGGCCAGGAACTGGTTGCCCATGCCCTCACCCTCCGACGCGCCCTTGACGATGCCGGCGATGTCGACGAACGACACGGTCGCGGGCAGGATGCGTTCACTGCCGAAGATCTCGGCGAGACGGTCGAGCCGTGTGTCCGGGAGCTCGACGACGCCGATATTGGGCTCGATGGTGGCGAACGGGTAGTTCGCGGCGAGCACATCGTTGCGGGTCAACGCGTTGAACAGGGTGGACTTGCCGACGTTGGGCAGTCCGACGATACCGAGGGTGAGACTCACGGGCGCCCAGTCTATCGGGCAGCTCTCGGCACACAGAGGCCGGTGACGGACTCAGGCGGTGCCCGGCACCGCCCCGCCGGTGTCCTCGGCGTCCTCCGAGTCCTCATTGGCTCCCACACCCGGTCCGCCGTCGTCGGATGCCTCGTCGAGAGGTGGCGGCTTCTCCCCCACCCGGATCGCGATCTGCTCGTTGAGGTACCGCAGGATGACGGCGATGGTCGCCGCGGCAGGCACCGCGAGGAATGCGCCGATGATCCCGAACAGGCTGCCGCCCAGAGTGACCGCGAGCAACACGATCGCCGCGTGCAGGTCCATCGACTTGGACTGCAGCCACGGTTGCAACACATTTCCCTCGAGTTGCTGTACGGCGAGGATGATGCCGAGGACGATCAGCGCCGTGGTGAGTCCGTTGGACACCAGCGCGATGAGCACCGCGAGCGCGCCCGCGACGAAGGCACCGACGATCGGGATGAAGCCACCGAGGAAGGTGATCACCACCAACACCCCCGCCAGGGGGACCTGCAGGATGAACAGTCCCGCACCGATGAGCGAGGCGTCGACGAAGCTGACGATCGCCTGCGTCCGGATGAAGCCGCCCAACGAGTTCCACATCCGTGACAGCACCTCGCCGAGGTGCGCACCCGCCGGATGCCCGATCGTGCGCTGCAACCACGGAACAAAGCGCGGGCCGTCCTTGAGGAAGAAGAACACCAGGATGAGCGTCGTGAACAGGGTGATCAGCACCGACGTCGCGGTGCCGATACCGCTGAACACCCCGGCCGCAATGGTGCTGGCACTGGATTGCACACGTTGGGTGATCGCCGACACCAGGCCGTCGATCTGCTCATCGCCGAGATTCAGCGGCGGACCCTGGACCCAGTCCTGGAGTTTGTGGACACCGCTGACGGTGCGGTCGGCGAGCTCCGGCGATTGATCGACGATCGAGGGCACGATCAGCCCGATCACCCCGCCGAGCAGGCCCACCGCGACGAGCATCATCAGCAGGGAGGCCCCGGCGGGCGGCACCCCGTGTCCCCGCAGCCAGCGCACCGGCGGCCACAGCAACGTGCACGCGATGATCGCGAGGAGGACCGGGAGCAGGATCACCCAGACCTCACCGACCACCCACATCACCACCCAGAGGGCGCCGACCACCAGGATGAACTGCAACCCGACGATCGAGGTCGACCGCAGGCCACTCAGGAACACCTGCATTCTCGAGGGGCCGTTCGCACCGGGGACGGGCAGCGGCGACGAATCGTCAGAATCGGTCACGCCACGATCCTCACACACCACTGCGACGAGACCTCCGACCGAGGGCGGCGCGGCGAGGGCTCGCCCTTCTCAGGGCAATGGATCAGTGACTCCGAGCGAAGCGGGTCAGCGACGACGCAGGAAGCGCAGCACCAGCGCACCGAGCGCATCGGCCGCGACCAACTCCGCCTCCAGCGGCGACAGCGGACGCACCGGATCGTCGGTCTCGATCGAGTCGGCGCCCGCGAGATGTGTCCGTGTCCTGCGCTGACGGGCGCATTCGGCATCGATGGTGTCCGGTCCGTACAACCCGCGCATGATGTCGAGTCCCCAGTCGGGTAACTGCGCGAGCGGGGTCTCCGGCTCCTGACCTCGCTGTCGAGGGCCGTCGAACTGCGTGCTCATGCAGACATCGTGGCACGAAGTGTTAGCTACGTCACTCAATTGCCGAACCTGGGCGACCGAGTGTCGCCGGTCCGGTGAAGCGATGGCCGATTCCCGCCAGAAAAGGCCGCCGGGCGGTGAGAGGGTGGAGCCATGACCGCTTCCACCGACGCGCGACCCCAGTCCTCGACGACGACCGGCGCCGACCCGGCCCGGGCGTCGACGGGGCTCGATTTCGAGGGGTGTTACCGCGCGCTGCAGGCTCGGGATGCGCGTTTCGACGGCCAGTTCTTCGCCACCGTGCGCACCACCGGAATCTATTGCCGGCCGTCGTGCCCGGCGCAGACCCCGCGACCCGAGAACGTCGCCTTCGTCGCGACCGCGGCCGGCGCGCAGGCGGGTGGATTCCGTGCCTGCCGGCGCTGCCTGCCGGACGCGGTTCCCGGTTCACCGCGCTGGAATCTCAACAAGGATCTCTCCTCACGGGCGATGCGGCTCATCACCGACGGGGTCATCGAACGCGAGGGGGTCGGTGGTCTCGCCGGACAACTCGGGTATTCGACACGGCATCTGACACGGGTGCTGACCACCGAACTCGGTGCCGGCCCGCTCGCCCTGGCCCGGGCGCATCGCGCGACCAGCGCGCGAATCCTTATCCAGTGCACCGATCTACCGATGTCCGACATCGCCTTCGCGGCCGGGTTCACCAGCGTGCGTCAGTACAACGACACCATCCGCGAGGTGTTCGGCCTGACCCCGCGCGCGCTGCGCTCGCTGCGACGGGCCAACTCCCGCAGTGACATCGACACCCCGACCGCAGCATCCGCGGCCACCGGTAGAGGCGAGCGATCGTCGGCGATCACGCTGCGCCTGGCATACCGCGAACCGTTCGACACCTCCTGGTTCGGGTGGTATCTCGCCGCGCACTCGGTCGACGGCGTCGAGCGGTATCGACCCGACGCCGATCGGCAGTGGATTCATCAGCGCGTGTTGACCCTTCCGCACGGGCCGGCGCTGGCGGAGACGACGCCCGGCGACGGATTCCTGCGCGTGCGACTCGAGCATCTGGACCTCCGGGACCTGAGTGCCGCGGTGAATCGACTGCGCCGGTTGTTCGACCTCGACGCCGACATCGTGGCCGCAACCGACGCCCTGTCCACCGATCCGGCCCTCGGCCCGGTCGTCGGCGTCGCACCGGGGGTTCGGGTACCCGGAAGCATCGACGGCGGCGAGTCACTCATCCGCACCATGATCGGCCAGCAGATCAGCGTCGCCGCGGCGCGGCGGCACGTGACGCGGCTGGTCGACGCCCTCGGTGAGCCGACAGACTGGCCGACGGCGGCCGGCGATGACGGGGGCGACGACGGTGCGCGATCGTGGCGACAGTTCCCGACGGCCGCCGCCATCGCCGAACGCGGCAGCACGATCCTGACCGGGCCCGCCCGCCGGATCTCGGCGATCGTCGGCGCGGCACAGGCGATTGCCGAACATTCGGTGGAACCACACATGGGGGTCGATGCGTCCGATCTTCATGCACAATTACTCGCCCTGCCCGGAGTGGGGCCGTGGACCGCCGACTACGTCACGATGCAGGTGACCGGTGACCCCGACGTCCTCCTCCGGCACGACCTCGTCGTTCGCCACGCCGCCCGCGATCTCGCCATCGACCTCGACGACACCGCCCAGTGGGCACCGTGGCGTTCCTACGCCTCCATGCACCTGTGGCGCCATCGGCTCATCCCCTCAGACGCCAGTACCCCGCCCACCACTACCGCAGACACGACCACCTAGGAGCATCCGCATGACCGACACCCTCGAAACACCCTCCACCCCAACCATTTCCACCCCCAAGGACGGCTCCGGCCTGTGGACGACGGTCTCGACGCCGGATGGCGCATTCACCGTCGTCACCGACACCGACGGCATCATCCTGGCATCGGGGTGGACCGACACCCCCGAATATCTGGTCGCACTCGTGCACCGCGACCTGCGGCCACACGATCTGCGCGGTCCCGCAGAGCTCGGCCGCACACCGGAATTGACCACGATCACCGAGGCCGTCGAGGCCTACTACGCCGACGACTTCGGTCCGGCCGCGGCCCAACCGGTTGTCCAACGATCGGGTCCGTTCATCGAAAAGGCTTGGGCCGCATTGCGTGGGGTCACCGCGGGCACCGCGGTGACCTACACCGAATTGGCCGAGCGTGCCGGCGAACCGGCCGCCATCCGGGCCGCAGCCTCGGCCTGCGCGCGCAACGCCGCGGCACTGTTCGTGCCGTGCCACCGTGTGCTGCGGCGCGACGGCAGCCTTGGCGGATTCCGTTACGGACTGGACATCAAGCGGTCGCTGCTCGACCGGGAGACGCCCGACCAGGAGGTACCCCTCCCCGACGCGGGCTGAACGACCGCATCGCGGGCGGCGAACCGATTCTGTCGGTGGTCGCCGGCAAGATCACCGACATGATCGGCATCGTGCTCGCATTCACCGTCGGCATCGTGCTCGGCGTCGCAATCGGTTGGCTCGCGTGCACGAGCCGGTCGGCCGGCGCCGTCGCCGCCGCACGCGCCGAGACCGCGGCGCTGCGGTCCTCCCAGGACCTGGTCGGACGATCGCTCGCCGCGGCCTCCGAAGACGCAGCGCGGCGGCAGTCGAACGCGATCGGCGCCGAGCTCAGTCACATCGTCGATCCACTGCACACGCTGGTCGGACAGATGGCCGACGAACTACGACGTGTGGAACGCGACCGCACGAGTGCCTACGCCGGCCTGTCCGAGCAGGTACGGGGCATGCAGATGATGTCGACGCGGCTCTCCGATCAGACCCGGGCGCTGACCAACGCACTACACACCCCGCATCTGCGGGGCCGGTGGGGTGAGGTCCAGCTCGAGCGGGTCGTCGAACTCGCCGGGATGACCCGCCACTGCGACTTCAGCACCCAGGTGTCGGCGAGTTCGGAGGCCGGGTCGGTCCGCCCCGACATGGTGGTGCACCTGGCTGGTGGCCGCGACATCGTCGTCGATGCCAAGGTGCCCCTGCAGGCGTATCTGCAGGCCGCGGACTGCGAGGACCCGCAGATGCGGCGCGACCTGCTCTCCGACCATGCCCGGGCGGTGCGTGCGCACATCACCGCGCTCTCGGCGAAGTCGTATTGGTCGGCCTTCGACGACACCCCCGAGATGGTCGTTCTGTTCTTGCCCGCCGACGCGGTGCTCGAGTGGGCGGTGCGCGCCGATCCCACGCTCATCGAGTTCGGCATCACCAAGAATGTGGTGCTCACCACGCCGTCGAGTCTGGTGTCGTTGTTGCGCACCGTCGCGCTCGGTTGGCGGCACGACGCGATGGCACGTGACGCGGCGGTGATCCACGAGCTCGGCGTCGAGCTGCATCATCGGCTCGACTCGGTACTCGGCCATCTCGATCGGGTCGGGACGTCGCTGCGCAGGGCGGTCGATGCCTACAACTCCACTGTGGGAGCACTGGATTCCCGGGTCGGGGTGACCGCCCGCCGGCTGGCATCGCTGGAGGCGCTCGGCGATCTCGACGAGCCCACCACGGTCCGCACGGTTCACGACACCGTCCGCGAGACCCGCACGGCTGATCACGGGGCCGGGTCGAGCCCGATCGCGCAGTTCGACGCGCACATCACACAGAACGGACATGGCGCCCCGATCGGGTCGCCGGATCGGCCAACATGACCCGGCGGTTGGCGGGAAATCGCGCTTCACCCGGTACCGTCTACATGTGCCCTTTCCGCAACGAAGCTCTTCCGCGGTGCCACTGGACCAGCAGTCGGTGCTGCCGACCGTCCGTGGGGTGCCCTGGTGGGGTGCCGTCCTCATCGCGACAGCGCTGACCGCGATCGGCGCGATCATGGACGCCAAGAATCACGGCAACCTCGGCGCGGTGTTCAATTTCTGCCTGCTGGTCGGGTGCTGCCTGGCCGCGCTCGCCGTACGTCGCCGGGCATTGTTCACCGCGGCCGCCCAGCCGCCGCTGATCGCATTCTGCGTCGGCGTGCTGGCGCTCTACAGCCTCAATGCCGGCAACGCATCCGGTCTCAAGTCCTTGGTACTCAAGGTGCTGCTACCGATCGCCGCCAACTTCCCGTGGATGGCCATCACCTTTGTGGTGACGCTCGTGCTGGTTCTGCTCCGGTGGTTGCTGACCCGGCCCGAGGGCTGGAACGCGAAACTCTGGGGCGGCAAGAGCAACAACCGGCCGCCGGCCAAACGACGCGCGAACAAGAGCACTCGCGCTGCGGGCACACGCGCCTCCGGCGCACGCACCGAGGGCGACAAGGCCACGCGCACTCGTCGGACCGAGACCGCCACATCGTCGAGCAGCCGCGCGGCGACCGCGCGCACGGGTTCGTCTCGTGCTGCCACGAGCACCTCGTCGAGCAGCCGCGCCGCCCGGCAGAAAGACGCCGACGCCCGCAGCACCGCATCGAAGCCCCGCGCGAGCGCATCGGTGGTCGGCGCCGCAGCCACCGCCGCCGACGACTCCGGTCGGGCACGTCCCCGGCGAGCACGTGCCGGCGACGCGGCCCGCAAGACCACCGAGTCGTCGGAGGCACCGCGTCGTCGTGCCGGCGATGCCGGCCGACCCACCGCACGACCGGTCCCCGTCACCTCCGAGGAGACCACGCGCATCCCCGCGGATCAGGCCGACCGACCGCGCCCGCGCGCCCGCTCGGCGGCCGCGGACCTCGACCGGTACGAGTCCGGCGCTGCCGCCGCCTATCAGTCGACGCGCTCACGCAACCGCTCCTGACCGGCGCCTCGGTACGTCGCGCCGACGTACCTCCTACGCAATAAGGTGCTCGGACACCCACCGCCCGAGCGTGCGGGCCGCCTCGTCGACGAGTGACGGCCAGTCCATCGCCCCTTCGTCGGCGCCGTCGGTGACCACCTTCACCAGCCGGCAGGGCACCCCGAACGCCGCCGCCACATGGGCAATCGCCGCACCCTCCATGTCGACGAGATCGGCGCCGGCGGCCAGTTCGGCGCGGCGGACCGGGTCGGCGACGAAGGTGTCGCCGGTGGCAAGCACGGTGCCGTCGCCGTCCGGCAGCTCCCATCGGTCGACGATCGGATACCCCATCGCCCGCAGCTCGGTGCTGCTGATGTCGTGTTCGACGACGGCCGACGGTACGAAGAGTCCCTCGTGACCGACCGGCAGATGGTGGTCGTGCAGCGCGCCGGCGGTCCCGATGTTGACGATGCGTGTCACCGCGGGTCCGGTGCTCAGTTCTCGGGTCAGCGCGACCGACGCGGCGACCTTTCCGATGCCGGTGACCAGAAGCCGGGTGCCGTCGGGGATGTGGCGTGCCTCCGACCGGGTCGCGGAGACGACCAGTACCCCGGTATCGGACGACGAGGAATCTGCGTGCATCCGATGATTGTCCGTCAGCCTCTCAGCGGGTGAGCGCGAGGGTTGCCTGCGCCGCCCGCCCCAACGCCGACCCGTAGGAGGGTCCGTGGCCTGCAGCGTGGACGGCCAGCGGATGCAGTTGGTGCAGCGGGATTCGGTCGCGCCACCCGGCCGCCAATGGGTGGGTCTGGTCGTAGGCGGAGACGATGGCGTCGAGTTGTGGACAGCCGAACAGCGCGAGCATCGCCAGGTCGGTCTCGCGGTGACCGCCGTGAGCGGCCGGATCGATCATCACCACTCCGTCGGGTGTCCACATCACGTTGCCGCTCCACAGGTCCCCGTGCAGCCGGCTCGGTGGCTCGTCGTCGTCGAAGACTCCGTCGGCGATGGCCGCACAGGCCGAGCGGGTCAGTTCCTCGTCGTCGGCGGTGAGATATCCGGCGCGGCGCGCGGGTTCGAGGTAGGGCTCGACGCGTTCGGCAGCGTAGAAGGCGCCCCAACTCGCGTGGGTGCGGGAACTCAGCGGCCGTTCGCCGATGAACTGTCGTCCGTGGTATCCGGCGGGCGGCGCACCGAACGAGTCGGCACCCGCGTCATGCATTCGCGCCAGAGCGGCGCCGAACTCGCGTGCGGCGTCGGCGTCGGGGAAGGCGGAGTCCAAGCGCTGCAACTCGATTCCGCTGTCCCACACCGCGATGACGTCGACGACGGGTGCTCCGGCCTCGGCCAGCCACCGTAGACCGGCGGCCTCGGCCGCGAAGAAATCCGGGTCGGCGTCACGGCGGGTCTTGCGGAAGACGTTCTCGTCCAAGGAGTTACCGCTCTCGCGCGGCATCCGGGTCGGCCGGCACGGTCTCGGTCCGCGACACCGCACTGATCCGGGCGAGATGTGCGAATCGATCGTTGGCGATGCGCATGACGATCTCGTAGGGCAACGCGAACTTGCGTGCCCACCAATACCCGAACCGGATGTCGAAGGAGGTGTAGACCATGAACCGATTCTTCTTGATCCCCTTGATGATCGCGGCGGCGGCGGTGTCGGGGGTGACCGAGACGCGATGAAATGCATCGATCTGCTTGGCCACCCGCGGGTCCGTGCGATCGATACCAACGATCTCGACGCTGTTGACCAAGGGAGTGGCGACCGCACCCGGGCAGACCAGTGACACCCCGATGTGGTGACGACGCAGGTCGAATCGCAGAACTTCCGAGACCCCGCGGATACCGAACTTCGATGCGCTGTAGGCGGCATGCCAGGGGAAGGCGAGCAGTCCCGCAGCCGACGACACATTCACCAAATGTCCGCCGTGCCCCCGCCGAACCATCTGTGGCACAAAGCATTCGATGATGTGGATCGGACCCATCAGGTTGACGTCGACGGCCGATCGCCAATGCCGGTGCTCGAGGTTCTCCACGGTGCCCCAGACCGAGATACCGGCGATGTTCATCACCACGTCCATCACGCCGACCTCGGAATCGACCTCATGGGCAAAGCTGCGGACCCACTCGTAGTCGGAGACGTCGCCCGCGGAATGGAAGGCGACGTGCCCGCCGGCCTCGGTGATGGTGGTCACCGCCTCGTCGAGCTTGTCGGCGTGCAGGTCGGTCAACACGAGTTCGGCGCCATCACGTGCCGCGGCAAGTGCCGTGGCCAAGCCGATTCCGCTGGCCGCCCCGGTGATCAACACCCGGCGTCCGCGCAGGGTGGGAACCGGCGGGTCCATTCTGATCAGATCGCGTAATGACATGACCTCGACCCTAATCCGACTGTCGAGGACACTCAGCCGATCGGTAGCTTTCCGTCGAACAGGCCGTAGACGATCTCGAGCATGGCGTTGAGCACCTGCGCCGACGCGTCCTGCCCCTCGGTGAGCATCAACCGCATGATCTCCGCGGGATCCTTGGTGCCGAGCAGTTGCTGGATGAACGGAAGGACCGCCGACAGTTCATCGTCGTCACCGGACGACTGTGGGGTCGTCGTTCCCGGCGTCGTGGCACCCGGGGTCGTCGTACCGGGTGTGGTGGCACCGGGGTTGCTGACGCCGGGGATCGTGGCGGCCGCAGAGCCCTTGACGTAGTTGATGATCCCGTCGGTGATGGCCATCGAGTACTTGACCTGACCGTCACGGGCGGCCAACGCGGCGGCTTCCTGCGGGTTGGAAAGGTTGCCCATTTCGATGAAGACGGCCGGGACCTTGGTCAGGTTCACCGCCGCGATATCCGAGCGGGTCTGGATTCCGTCGTTCACCCCGGCGTAATTGGCGGCCGGGAAGCCCGCCTTCAGGAAGGCGTCACGCATGATCGTCGACGCCTTGCGGCCTTCGCCGCCCTGTACCTGATTGACCGTCGCATCCGGGATCGGCAGCGTCGGCACGATCATGTGGAAGCCCTTTTTGGTCGTATCCGTACCGGTGGTGGTCGAATCCGCGTGCAGGCTGACCGCGATGGCCGCTCCCGACCGGCTCGCCGCGGCAGCGCGCTCGTCGACGCATCCGCCCCAGCCGGTGTCGTCGGGTCGGCTCAGGACCACCCGCGCGCCCTGACTCTCGAGTCCGGCCTTCACCAGCTGCGCGACGTCCCAGTTGACGGTGTGCTCGGCCACGCCGTTCACCCCGGTCGCGCCGGTCGTCTGGCAGTCCTTGGTGCCGCCGCGTCCGTCGGGAACCTGCTTGGCCAGGTCGTGGCCGGCCGCGCCGCCCTGATGGCCGGGGTCGAGGAAGATCGTCTTGCCCGCAAGACTGGTGCCCGTGGCCGGTGCGGCCGATGCGGGTGCACTTCCGGTGGTGGCGGTGAGCACCGCCGACCCCGTCAGCAGGGCGACGGCCGCAGCCGTGATCGCGAGTCGCGCTCGCGAGCCTCGTCTCCGGGCGATCGACATGTTCGCACATCCTCAGCGTCGTCGTTTCGGTCGTCGCCACCCCAAGTCAAAGCAGCAACACTGGCCACAATAGCCACAGCTTTCACACAGTCAAACAGTCGCGGGTGAGATGCGGAAATCGGTGACCTGGGCTGATCGGATTCGTTAGCCAGCTGTGACGTGACGGGCACGGGATCGAGACACGGAGGTCAGCCCAGCCTGACGACACGGGGTCGGCGCAGGTCAGCGCGCGGGCAGGTGTCGGGTGATGTGCAGGATGCCGTGCTCGTCGTCGGCGGTGGTGTCGTCGGCGACGGCCGCGGTCAAGACGCTGAGGACCTCGTCACGGTCGATCCCCGTTCCGATCGCGACGATGCTGGTCTGCCTGGCCTGGCCGGCCCACGAGTCGCGACGCACCTCGACGAAGCCGCCGACCCCGTGCACGATGTGGCGCTGCCGATGCCCCGGCAGGTCGAAGTGCGCGACTCCTTTGATCCGATAGCAACCGACCGGCGGCCGCTCGAGGAATCGCGCGAGCCGGCGCGGGTCCATCGGCGCGGTCGAGGTGAACTCGACCGAGGTGAACTCGTCGTGCAGGTGTCGGTGACCGTGTGCCCCCGGCCCGTGCTCGTGGTCGTGCTCGTGCTCGTCGGCGGTACCGCAATCCACGGTCTCGGAGTCACTGCGTCCGGGATCATGGAGCAACGCATCGAGGGTGAGCTGCACCGGTCCTGTGTCGTCGCCGGCACTGTCCGGTGCGTCGGCATCCGGCGCGACGACCGGATCGAACAGCATCGCCGGGTCGACCCGGGCGTCGATCACCGAGATCTGTGCCGCGGTCGGGTTGAGCTCACGCAGGACCGTCGTGATGTCGTCGAGTGCCTCGGGCTCGACGAGGTCGATCTTGTTGAGCACCACCAGATCGGCGACGGCGATGTGCAGGTCGATCTCCGGGTGCTCGTGTCGGGTGCGGGCGAACATCGCCGCATCGACGACGTAGACCAGTCCCCCGTACCGCATCCGGGGGTCGTCGGAGCCGGTGACCATGCGGATCAGTGCTCGTGGTTCGGCGATGCCGCTGGCCTCGATGACGATGGCGTCGATACGGGTCGACGGCCGCAGGAGAGTCGACAGCGCGGCGTCGAGTCCGTCTCGGTCGACCGAGCAGCACATGCACCCGTTGGCGAGGCTCACTGCGCCGTCGGCCTGCCCGGCGACCAACATGGCATCGATGTTCACCGCTCCGAAGTCGTTGACCAACACCCCGATTCGCGCGCCGACGGAACCATCGCGACCGCCCTCCCGCAGCAGGTGATTGAGCAGCGTCGTCTTGCCCGACCCGAGGAATCCGGCGACCACGACGACGGGAACGCCTACCCGGCTCATCGCGGCGTCACCGACGGTGAGGGATCACCCGACCCGGTGACACCCGCGGCGGCGAGACAGTCGGCGCAGATGACCGCGAGGTCGCGACCGAGCCGATCGGGATGGTTGGCCACATTGCTTGTCGCCGATCCGCATTCGACGCAGGCCGCGATCACGTCGGGATGGTCGGAGAACGCGACGTTCATCCGGTTGTCGAACACGTAGAGCGAGCCCTGCCAGAGTCCGTCGTCACCGAACTCCTCGCCGTAGCGAACGATCCCGCCATCGAGCTGATAGACCTCCTCGAAGCCGCGGTTGCGCATGAGCGCGGTGAGCACCTCGCACCGCACCCCGCCGGTGCAGTAGGTGACCACCGGACGGTTCTTGAGGTGGTCGTAGGCGCCGCTGTCGAGCAGCGGCACGAAGTCGCGGGTGGTCTCCACCGGCGGGGTGAGCGCGCCGGCGAATCTGCCGATTTCCGATTCGATGCGGTTGCGGCCGTCGAGGAAGACGACGTCGTCGCCGCGCTGCTCGACGAGTTGATGCAGATCGCGGGGGGTCAGCCGGTCACCGCCGCCGATCACGCCGGACTCGTCGACCTTCAGTTCCTCAGGCGCGCCGAAGGTGACGATCTCCGGTCGCACGCGCACCGACAACCGCGGGAAGTCGTCGCCGGCGCCCTCCGACCACTTGATGTCGGCTTGGGCGAACGGGGGGTATTCGCGGGTGGCCCTGACGTACCGTTTCACTGCGGCGAGGTCTCCGCCGACGGTGCTGTTGATGCCGTGCCGTGACAGGATGATCCTGCCGCGCAACCCGAGAGAGGAACACACGGCCTGCTGCCACAGCCGGATCGCCTCAGGGTCGGGCAACGGGGTGAACACGTAGAACAGGACGATCTTGGGGGTCGACACAGTGCAAGGGTACGGATCGCGATGGTCGCGCCGCGTGTCGATATCACTGGCCGCGATCGGGATCGTCCTCCTCGGCGCCGGAGTGACAGCATGCTCGCTGTCGGGCGGCAACGGTCCGTCCCAGATCGTGCTGCCGCCGACCGATCAGCTGACCACCGAGTCCGATGTTCCGAGCACGTCGACGACGACCGCCTCGATCACCAACACCGCCACCGAATTACCGGATTGGAGTATCGGCCGAGTGGTCTCGCTCGCACCACGCGCCGATAATTCCAATTATCACGACGGTGCCACCGGCTCGACGGATCCGCTGCAAGAAACGTCGGGATTTCACTTCTCCACCCCCGACCGCAACCTCAGTTGTTCCACCGGCACCAATGGGCGGGCCACGTTGGCATGCCGCATCAACAACGCAGCTGCGAACGGCACTCCCCCGGCATCGGAGTCATCGACCTGTCAATGGGCAGCAAACCTGATCACCCTGAGCGCCGACGGCCCCACTCACGGCGCCTGCTCCAACGAGTATCCGGTGCTCTATCGCAGTTCGATTGTCGACTTCGGGACGACGATTGCCGTCGGTCGATTCCAGTGTCTGGTCTCCCCGTCGGGCACGTATTGCCTCGAGTCGACCTCCGATACCGGATTCGCGGTCACCTCAACGGGTTATCGCAAGATCTACGCGAACGAGCGCGCACCGCAGTCGCTGCTCGGGCTCGACGACACTGACTCCACCGACGCCGGCGGCACTCCGTCCGACACTGATGAACCGTCGAATCCCGCACCTCCAAGCTGAGGATTCCTTCACGTTTTTCGCCGATTTTCGGCGTCTGTTGAGTGAGAGATTCTTTCAGGTTTCTCTTATTCGATTCCGGCTACCATACGGCTACGCCCCCCACATTCTGGGCAGTGCCGACATTTCGGTGACGCCCGGCAGCCGTCATTCAGGGCGGGCAGAAGTGAAGGCTCTGGAGGTCCACATGGCAAAGGTTCAATCGGTCGAGATCGTCGACGACATCGACGGCAAGATTCTCGACGAATACGAGACCGTTCGTTGGTCTATCGACGGCAAGGATTACGAGTTCGACACCTCGGCTCGCCACGCTCAGCAATTCCGCGACGCGGTGGCCCGATACATCGAGGTGTCGCGCACCGCGGGTTCGGCCCGCAAGCCGGCCGCCAAGCGCGCCACGAGCGGCGCGGGCACCCGCAGCAAAGAGCAGACGCAGGCCATCCGCAAGTGGGCAACCAAAAACGGGTTCGAGGTCAGCGACCGGGGCCGTATTCCGGCCAACGTGCTCGAGGCTTTCGAAGCGGCTCACTGACCCAACCCTCTGCCACCGTTCAGCGACGCCTGTCGACGCTCGACGCGGCCCTGGCCGAACGCTCGGCTCGCTCGTTGGTGACCACCCGTTACAGTCGAGTGCGTGACTGAGCGGCGCAAGACCTCGAACGCCTCGCGCGCGAAGCCCTCGGCCGCGTCGTCGCGGAAATCCGCCACGTCGACGCCGTCCGGCCATCAGCCCCGGTCGACCTCCAGCAAGGCGACCTATGTACTTGTCGGCGTCGCTGTGGTGGCAGTGGCGGCGCTGGTCATCCTCGGCTTCGTCTGGAACGCGAACAAGAAGGACCTGGGGCCGGTCAGCGACACCGTGCTCAACGAGAACGCCGCGCTGATCGTGGGTGAACCCGCCGCCCCGACCACCATCGATGTGTTCGAGGACTTCCTCTGCCCGGTGTGCCAGCAGTTCGAGAAGCAGTCCGGCCAGCCGATCATCGATGCCGTCAATTCCGGCAAACTCCGGGTGCGCTATCACATGCTGACGTTCCTCAACTCGAGGTCGGCGTCGGGTGACTACTCCGAACGCGCCGCGGGAGCCCTGCAATGTGTCGGTGACGCCAAGGACCCAGCGCTGTTCTTCCGATTCCACACCGCGCTGTTCGTCGATCAGCCCAAGGAGAACGGCGACTCCGACCACTCCAACGCCCAGCTGGCGCAAATCGCCGCCGCGCAGGGAGCCGCTCCCCCGACGCAACAGTGCATCGCCACCGGCGCCAAGCTCGCCGAGGCAAAGCAGGCTGCAGCACAGTCGCGCACTCAACTCGAAAAGGCCATGGAAACCACGGCAGTGGGCACCCCGACGGTGTTGCTGAACGGAGAGCCGGTCAACGGGATCACCGACGGCCCGGGGTGGCTGACGGCCATTCTGACCAAGGAGACCGAGTGAACCACTGCCCTCCGAGACCGCGTCGCTGACAAGGCGATTTGTTTACCGTTCACGCGATGGTGTAACTTCGCCAGTGCCCATTTCGAGGGGCGAGAGAACAGAATACGGGGCTATGGCGCAGCTGGTAGCGCACCACACTGGCAGTGTGGGGGTCAGGGGTTCGAGTCCCCTTAGCTCCACAAGCAGAAACCCCCTCCGACCTGCGTCGGAGGGGGTTTTCTCGTTCCCGGGTAGCCCGCCTCAGAGCCAGAGTGGGCCCAAGAGGTTTCGGGTCGGCCATCGCTGGACCACCGGGTTCGCAACCGAGCGTTGGCGAACGGCAAACGGCGGTGGTGTTTGAAGAACGCGGCGAGAATACAGCTCTCTGCTGCTGCCGCTTGCGAGTCGGGTGTCACCCGCCATCCGACGTGCAGGTCGGCGTGGTCCGCGAGCTGCCACTCGCGACGGCCACCCGAGAGGTCGGTACCCGGTGGTCGGGCGGAAGTGCGTTCGTTCGCGATCACAGTCGAGTCCGAAATCAAGACGAGTTACCTCATGCCGGTCGTTAAGGACGCCCGATCTACAAGCAAGTATCCGCCTTCTGTGCAGCCTTCGCGATCGTCGGTTGAAGACGTCGATGCGGGATACGTGTCTAACAAGTTCCCGATTTTCACGCCGAAGGACGGCCTCTATGACGACGCAGTTCTGCTGGCCTACCTGATGCAAGTTCTGAACTCACCCTCATCGTTGGCAGGGATTAGCGCTGAGTCACAGGCCTCGACGAA
Organism: Gordonia polyisoprenivorans NBRC 16320 = JCM 10675; assembly: GCF_000241325.1. Taxonomy (GTDB): domain Bacteria; phylum Actinomycetota; class Actinomycetes; order Mycobacteriales; family Mycobacteriaceae; genus Gordonia; species Gordonia polyisoprenivorans. Next base: position 141,980 of record NZ_BAEI01000004.1, read on the forward strand.
AACCAGCCGCAATCGACTCGGCCAGACAGCGCTGCTTAAGATGCAAGTTCAGTTGCATAGGATTACCAGGCCAGTGAAGGCGCTGAATGCGGCTGACGCGCTGCGGGACAACCTCGAGCGCGTGGGCGACTCACCACAATCCCTACGGGATGCGTTCGGTGGGCTGATGGTCCCGGACGGGAAGTAGGTATGAAGCTTCAGCGAATCCGCGTCGAGAACTATCGGCGCCTGCGGAACTTCGAGATCGCGGTCCGGGAGCACCTCGTGCTCGTCGGAGCCAATGACGTCGGAAAGTCGTCACTGCTCCGAGCAGTCGACCTCGCGCTTCGCGCGAACGCGGCTCAGCTGTATGCCAACGTTACGGTTGACGACTTTCGTGACCCCGGTGAGCCGCTCGTTATCGAAATCGAACTCACGGACTTCGGTCAGGACGAGCGCGCGTACTTCCCGGACGAGATCTACGTCGACCCACAGACCTCCGCGACGTCGCTCACCATCCAGCTTCGCGCGGAGGCCGATGACAAGGGCTCGCTGACGATCCAACGGATCGCTCCGTTCGGCGGCACAGGAAGGCAGATCTCTCGTGATCAGCTTGATGGCCTCGGGTGGAAGTTCCTCAGCGCCACAGCTTCCACGCGCGACATCCGTGAAGATCGTCGCTCAGCCGTCGACGACCTGTTGCGAGCTATCGAGCTTGGCGATGAGCAGAGGGCATTCGTTGCGGTCGCTGAGCAGTTTCAGGTTCAGCTTGACGGCTCGAAACGGCTTGAAGCGCTTCGTGGTCGCCTTGCCGAACAGTTATCCAAGGCGTTGCCTGCACGACTCGATGCCGGCGACTTAGCGTTTGTAACCGGTGCTGCTGCCACGGAGGATGTGCTCAACGACGTTCGGCTCCAGATCACCAAGGAGGGTGAGCGTCACGATCTATCGGAGCAGTCCGACGGAACTCGCGCTCTGTTCGCGATCGCACTCTATGACTTGATGACGGTAGGCGCTCATGTCGTCGGCATTGACGAGCCGGAGATTCACCTCCATCCCACATCGCAGCGAAGTCTGGCGCGGCTGCTTCGGTCGAGCTCAAGTCAGAAGGTACTCGCCACCCACTCCTCCGACATTGTGGGTGCGTTCGATCCCGATTCGATCGTCGTTGTGCGTAGGGGCGGAGATGTGGTGCAACCCCAAGAAGGGTTCATGTCTGACGACGAGAAGACCTTCGTTCGCTGGTGGGTGCGCGACCGGCTCGAGCCACTTACCGCAAAGCGTGTGATCGCCGTCGAGGGGATATCCGATCGAATCATCTTAGAACGTGCCGCCGAGCTAACGGATCGTCACCTTGATCGTCTCGGAGCCTGCGTGCTCGAAGCCCGCGGGGCGAACGAGATGGCACCCATTGACAAGCTGTTCGGTGCCACTGGCTTCGGTATTCCCATGTCCCTCCTTATCGACAAGGATGCCGAGCAGGCAACCGCTGAGAAGTTCGGCGTCTCTGTCGACGATTTGCCAGGTCGTTCCGTGTGGGTGTCGGACGCAGACCTGGAAGATGAGTACGTCGAGGCGCTCGGTCCGCAGGTCGTTTGGGACGCAATTTCCAACGGCGGACACTTCGCGCCGAATCAACTGTCGACATGCGCAGCAACCGGCGAGGGGGGTATGCGAACCGCCGCGGACGTCGCCGAGTTTTGTCGACGGAAAAGTGACTTCAAGGTACGGGCCGCGCTGTCGGTGGCGCCGGTCCTCACAGAAACCACGGCGCGAAAGATCGCAAGTGTCGAGTCACTCCTGAACGAGATCGCGAACTGATGCTCGAACCGACTGCGTCGCAAATTCAGATTCGAGACCATACTGCTCGCGACCTGCTCGTCATCGCACCTGCCGGATGCGGAAAGACGGAAGCGCTCGCACTCCGCGTCCAGGGGCTCCTGCAAAGACACGATATTGTTGCGCCTCAGAAGGTACTGGTCGTCACGTTCTCGAATCGGGCGAGGGACAACATCCGCGAGCGACTTCGGTCATATCTGGGGACCGGACAATTGCGGAACTATGTCTCGGTCGTGAACTTCCACGGTCTGTCTGCACGGATCTTCAAGGCGCACGCGAACGTCATTGGTTTGTCACCTGACCTGGCAATTCCAGAGAGTGATTGGGTGTCCACCGAGTGCCGTCGGCGGAACTTCGATTTCCCGGTTTCGAATCGAGTCAAGGATGCACTCCGCATTGCGAAGCAGGAGATGCGCAATGATGCAGAGGTGCAGGAGGTCCTGTCGACGAACCGTGAAATGGCTGCGTTGCAGCTTGAGCGAGATCGAATCGATAGCGAACAGTTGACCTATGACGATCTGCCTCGCGTCGCAGAACTCATTCTTTCAGTCGAGCCGGTCGCAGAGCTGTACCGTTCTCATTTCGGCGCAGTCATCGTTGATGAGTTCCAGGATCTGACGCCGCAACAGCTCCGCATCGTTAACCGAATAGGCTACGCCCGCACGACATACGGTGGGGACCTTGCGCAAGGCATCTACGGGTTTGCAGGCGCGAACCCGACCGCAATTCAGGCGGTGATCCGTGCGGAATGCTCGGAAATAGTCGAGTTCGCCGAGTCCCACAGATCGTCGCCCGCAGTGCTCGGAGCGGTGAACTCGCTGATTCCACTGACCGGTGGTACGAAACTCACCTCTGCAGACCCCGCCTCGTGGCCGCACGGCGGATTGTTCGCTATCGCAGCGTTCTCGACTGCGGAGGTGGAAGCGGAACGAGTGGCAAACCTGGCGAATAGGATTGCAGGGCAGGTATCGGGGCACCGGATAGCAATCATGGCACGTACCGTCCCGCGCCGCCGCTTCGTAGAAGGCGCCTTGTCTGAGATTGGGGTCGAATTCCTCCGCTGGGATGACGGCGTACTTGACACCGACACTGCACGGGTAGTCCGCGCCATGCTGAGCAAGTTCGACGTCGACGGGTACAACGCTGCGGCCGATAGGGTTGAGTATCTTCGCGTCGCATCAGGGCTTGAGACCATAGCCGATGCAGCAACCCGGGAAAGCGTTGTCGACGCGCTTGGCTGGTGTTACGAACAGTTGCGAGAGGGAGCGGCGCCCGAGGACATTCGCTCGCGGATCCGAGTTGGTGACGAGTCGACGCTCGTTACCATGCCCGGCATACACGTTCTGACTGGTCATATTGGTAAGGGACAACAGTTCGACTGGGCGATCATTATCGGTGCCGAGGACGGAGCGATCCCCGATTTTCGCGCGAAGACACCGGAACTGCAGGCTGAAGAGGCACGAGTGCTATCCGTCATGATCTCGAGAGCTCGCCACGGCGCCATAGTCACCTACGCTCGGGAGGTGGAGGCTCAAACCGGAAAGCGTAGGCCGAGGGAAGGATCGCCCTTCTTCGCGCAGTTGTCGACGGCGAATCCGCTCCGTGGGCCCACGATACGGGAGTGGATGGATTCAGCCGATTGGACGGCGATCGCTGCTCGGTAATCGCGCTTGGGCGCGCCTACGGCCTCGTGGAGGGCAGGCTTGTCAGAGGCTCCGGGTACGGTCCGACGCAAGAAGATGTCGACTTCGAAGGAGCGATCATGTCGTCGGCTCACTACGACTTCCCCGTGGCGGTCTCTCAACTGAAGATGCCAGACTCCCGCGACCAGCAGGTCGCTCGATCTGCGAAATGGTTACTGGAGCAACCCGGTGGATCGATCGTCATCGTCACGCCGCAGAAGCAGGTCCACGGTGGCGTTCTGTCAGGCCTCATCGGTCGGCCGGGGGTTACCCACGTCTCGTGGCGAGGTCTGTCAAGTTCGGCATTTGCTGGCCACCGGGTGATCTACGCGTGGCCTGACCGCAAGCACCTACAGGACCTGTGGGACGTTGAGGCTGACGCGCTCGTCGTCGTCGAGTGGGGTGAACCGGAGACTGCCGAGTGGATCGAGGACGCGAACCCCGTACGCCTACTCCCCGGCGAGACGATCGCTCCCAGCGCCGACAGCACAGTGACGGATGTTGCCCCGCTTCCAAACGGAATCGACGGGATTCTGGAGGGCATTGCAGCCTGGGCGGCTGGCTACTCCACCGGCCTCAAGTGGAATGAGGAAGACAAACTCAAGGCAGACATGATGAATCGTCCTGATCGATGGGTCGATGTGTCCGTCGAGCGGGTTCGTGCGAAGTGCCGTGCGCTTGGGATGCGGCCGAACGACGTCGACACCGTTGCGGAGCTATTGCAGCGCCGCAAGGACGGACGGCGATTCAACGTTGGCAGTACCTATCGAGATTTTCGCTTCAACTGACGGTTCAGGCGAGTCGAAGGAGGAGGACGTCCGATGAAGGTCCTGAAGACGATGCACACGTTCTACACGGATCACATCTACGTCGAAGCGTATTCACGCTACTACGGATGGACGCCAGACGGTAAGCACGCGAAGATCTGGCAGAACCTCGACATGTTGGTTGCCCAGCTCGACGACCTCGGGATCAAGTACGAGACGTTGCGTAACGCACTCTGCCCGCGTCAGGACAAGCGTGAGGCGTGTCTGATGTTCAATTCGTTTATGCTCTCCGAGAAATACGGCAACTATGCGTACGGCGCGAGCAAGTTTATCGTTCCGGCTCTTCCGGGGAAGTTGAACACGGCAATTCATCACGGCGATCTGATCTGCAGGGACCGTCGGCGTGTCGTCGATTATTTGGCCGCCAATTATCCCTACCTCTGTCTTGATGGTGTCGTAGGAAGCGAGCAGATATATTGCGTGCATCTGTCGAACCTTAGTCCGGGAGCGTTGAGCGCGATAGATACTCAGTTGAAGCGCGCACCGGGTTACATCGGTGTCGTTGACACGACCTTGCAGTCGCCTTTGAAGAATATGCTCAGCGGGACGATCACCGCGGAGCTCGTCAAGGTCGGATCGACGTATATCTCCTCACACTACGAGGAGCTCGAAGCGAAAACGGGCGAGTACGAAGGAATCTGGGAGCTTGGTAACGCTCGACTGGTGTCCGTGTATGACCTGCTGTTCGGGCAGTACCTTGCGTACAAGATCCAGCGGTCGAGTGACGGTGTATTTAGTCAGAACGAGGCGCTGATGTTGACCTCGCTCGATACTTGCTACGGCAGGGCGCCCGCGCCTGAGGTCACCGTTTCGATCACCGATGACAAGTTTAATTACTTAACACGAGCTAAGGGCGCAAATCTGAAGAACATGGGGCTGGATGGTATCACTGCCGACGCACTATGTGCCCTCGTCCTCGAAAGGATTCGTGGTCATTACATTTACGGTCTACGTCTCCTTGATAACGGAGATCTGCTGTGCTCGACACTAATCGAGGTTGAGCGTGCTGGGCGCACCTCATATCGTGCCGAAATAGGGCTAAGACTCGAACCCGACGAGAGCAGATTCTGCATCACGACGTTTTACTGAGGACAAGGCGCGCCGAGATCTCGGCGAGCGCGGGTTTCCAGGGCACGAAGGCATGTGCGGTGCAGCCTGAAGGTGCTCAGCAGGCGGAGGATAAGAAAGGCGCAAGGAAGAGCAGAGGGGCCTAACGACGAAGCCGTCTAACTCCCGCTCCGAT
>NZ_BAEI01000003.1 GCF_000241325.1 Gordonia polyisoprenivorans NBRC 16320 = JCM 10675
CAACTAGCCGACGTATTGCGTAGCGTCTCCCACGTGCCCACCAGTTCGGCGTAAGAGCGGCCGGCAAGCGTCGACCGGGCCTGTCGGGAAATGTGGCGATTGGGATCGTCGGGTAAGTGCGCGGCGGCGTGGTCGGCGACCCAGAGGCCGGCGTGTCGGTCGGCAGCGTCTTTGATGTGCTCCCGTGCGGTCCGCCCGCCCGCACCCCCGGCCCCTCGGGTTAG
>NZ_BAEI01000002.1 GCF_000241325.1 Gordonia polyisoprenivorans NBRC 16320 = JCM 10675
GGCCTCGGCCCCCAGTCGCACCGCGGCCTACCACCACACCTGATCATCAAAGCCACCCTGTCGGATTTGATTGCGCAGACCGGGATGGGCGTCACGGCGACCGGCACCCTCCTCCCGATCACCGATGTCATCGCCCTCGCCGCTCAGTGCCAGCCGTGGTTGGCGGTGTTCGACGACCACACCCGTCTGCCCCTGTATTTGGGTCGGGCGCGGTTGGCGAGTCAAGGCCAGCGGATCGCGTTGTTCGCCAAAGACGGCGGTGAATACTGCTCGTTTCCCGGGTGTACTCAACCCGCCGCGCACGTCGAAATCCATCACGCCACCAAAGATCATGCGACAGGTGGGCTCACCAACATCGGTGACCTCGCCCCCGCCTGCGGCAAACACAACCGGATGGTCGGCGACGGCCCCGGACAGTACACGACCGGGATTTATCGGGACGGGCCGTGGGCCGGACGGTGCTGGTGGCGCAAGAACACGCCGGTCGGGGCGGCCGAACCG
>NZ_BAEI01000001.1 GCF_000241325.1 Gordonia polyisoprenivorans NBRC 16320 = JCM 10675
CACGACCTCCTCGCCGATCTGGAGGTCGTTGGAATCGCCGAGTTGGGCGACGGTGAGGTTGTCGACGTTGTCGACCTTGAGCACGGCCACATCGGTCTTCGGGTCACGTCCGACGATGCGGGCGGGCACCCGGTTGCGGTCGGAGAAGACGACCTCGAGTTTGGCGGTCCGGTCGGACGCGGCGAGTGAGATGACGTGGTTGTTGGTGAGGATGTAGCCGTTGCGATCGATGACGAAGCCCGACCCGGTGGCCGATCCATTGGACAGTCGCACGTCGACGGCGACGACCGACTTCTCCACGGCCTGCGCCACCCGGGCCACCGACGACCGCGGTGCGTCGCCGTTGTCGTCACCCTGGGTCGACAGTTCGACGGTATTGCTGTTGAGCGGGGCCGCGACCTCCGCGGTGAACCTGCCCATCAGTCCACCGACGACGCCGATCAGCAGCGCGATCACGGCCAGCGCCGCCAGCGCGTGCCACGCGATCCGACGGCCGAGCAGGACCTCGCGGATGCCCAGCTTGGGGCCGGGGGCGCTGGGATTCGCGGGTGCGGATTCGGCGACCGCAGGCCGGGCCAGCGTCGCCGGGCTCTCCGGATCGCGCCACGGGTCGGCCGGCGGTGCGGGTTCGTCGGGAGTGCCGTAGGTGGCCAGCGGGTCGCGCTGCAAGGTCTCGTCACTACCGTCAGGACGTCCGAAGGCCTCGGCGAGAACCGGATCCGGCGGACCGACGGCGGGTGCGGGACGGTCGGGTACCGCCGCGCCGGGCGCGAAGGAGCCTGCTACGCCGGAGGGGCGACCGAAGACCTGGGCCGTCGCCGGTGAGACCGGTGCATGCCGGACAACGCGCGAGGCCTTGTCACTCCCGGGGCCGCTACCGGGCGCGCCACCGGCCTCGTCGGCCGCCGGCGCCGACCACTGCGTGGCGGGCGTGCTCGGACGTGCTTCGGTTCTCGGGGCTGCGGGTGTCGGGGATTCGGGTGTCGGGGAGGAGTCGGGCTGGGAGGACTTGGGCTGGGAGGCGTCTGGCTGAGAGGCGTCGGAATCCACGTGTCAGCGGCCCCGCCAGCGCTGCATGCGACCCCGGTTCGAGTCGTGACCGGGCGAGTTGTGGCCGGGCATGGGCGTCGGCTCACCGGTGGGCACGCGGCCGGGTTGAGTGCGGCGGGAAGCGCCGCGCTCGGCGCCGTCGACCGGTCGTGTCGGGTCGCGATGATCGGTCATGTCGAACTCGCGAGTCGGGATCTGACTGAGTTGGCCCAACAAACCGGTCGGGATGGGCATGGTGCCCGAGGAGCGCAAGCGGGTACGGGCTGCGGTCTGGGCCTCGACGGCGGCGACGCATTCCGGGCACAGGGCCAGGTGGTGGGTGGCACGCATGTGGGCGGTCATACCGAGTTCTTCGTCGACGTAGGCGGCGACCGCCTCGGGTGCGAGGTGCTCGGTGGGGGCGAATCGCCGGTCCCGCGGAGCGCTCGGCCGGCGGTTCGGGGTGAAGGAGGATCGCGCGGGCGTCCAGGCCGCCGGATTCCAGGCGCGGCGTCGGCGGAGATTGTCCGGGTGCTCGAGCCGATCGGTCGCGGCACTCGCGTCCGGCCGTCGTTGTGAGCCGTCCATCATCGTGTTCATCACCCCTTCTCCCCCGTCGTGACCCCGGCTTTCGGCGGGGACGACGCCCCAGCCTACCGAAAGTCCCAACGATTGCGCGGTCGGTGGGGTTCCCGGCGGACGTCACGTCGATGTGGGTCCTCGATGGTCCTCGGTGCGGCCGATGTCGACGTTGGACTCAGTGACCGACCGCGACCGAGCGGCGGTCGCTGTGGCCACGGGCGAGGAGGAAGTCGCGGATGGTCTGACGTCCGCGGTGGATGCGACTGCGCACGGTGCCGAGCTTGACCCCGAGGGTCGCGGCGATCTCCTCGTACGACAACCCTTCGATGTCACACAGGACGACGGCGGCACGGAACTCGGGACTCAACGAGTCCAGGGCGGCCTGCAGATCGCCGTCGAGGTTCGCATCCGCGTAGATCTGCTGCGGGTCGGGTGTGTCGGCGGGCACGCGATCGTATTCCTCGGGCAGTGCCTCCATGCGGATCTTGTTGCGCCGGCGCACCATGTCGAGGAAGAGATTGGTGGTGATGCGGTGCAGCCAGCCCTCGAACGTTCCCGGGCGATAGTTCGACAGCGACCGGAAGACCCGGATGAAGGTCTCCTGGGTGAGGTCCTCGGCGTCGTGCTGATTACCGGACAGCCGGTAGGCGAGCCGGTAGACGCGGTCGGCATGCTCGCGGACCAACTCGTCCCAGGACGGCATGAGCATGTCGTTTCCGGTGGCATCGAATCCCGCGGTTCCGCCGGGGGCAATGTCTGCGGACGCCTCGTGGTCGCTCATCGTGGGTGGCCGGTTCCCTTCTCACAAACCATCATCGCGGTGACGCCGGATGGATTCACCATACTGAACCGGACACCGGGTGGTGGTATTCCCCCCTGTATCCGATTCGATGCCCTCACCCTCTCCCATCGTGGTGTGGTCGCCGTATGAGGGCCCTGAGTGTTGTCTGAGGAAGCAAACCCCGAGGTGCGATACGGCAATCCGGGCGTGCCGTCGGCTCTTTGCACCGGGCATGTCTAACCTTGCGAGCATGACCGATACCCAGCCGAGCGACCCGCGGGTGGCACTGATCGACTACGCCGAGTCGGCGATCGTGGAGGACGACGCACTGGTCGCCGCGCGTGCCCGCGGGATCGAACTCGGCGCGATTCCGGTGAGTCCGTCGGTCGGCGCATTGCTTGCGGTACTCGCCCGAGCAGTCGATGCGCATGCGGTCGCCGAGATCGGCACCGGTACCGGGGTGAGCGGGCTGTGGTTGTTGGCCGGAATGGCCACCGACGGGGTGCTGACCACGATCGACCCCGAGCTCGAACACCATCAGGCCGCGCGGGCGTCGTTCGCCGGCGCCGACATCGCGCCGGGTCGGACGCGGCTGATCAACGGCACGCCGCGTGATGTGTTGCCGCGACTGTCGGACAGCTCTTACGACCTGGTGTTCATCGACGGACCGCGGCTGGACATGCCCCGGTTCGTGACCGAGTCGGTGCGGATGCTGCGGCCCGGCGGGATGCTGGTCATCCACGACGCGGCAGCCCAGGGTGCGGTCGCCGATCCGGCGCGCACCGACCCGATGACCGCTGCGGCCCGCGAGGCCGCGATGTTGGTGGCCGACGACGACCGGTTGTTGCCGGTGGTGATCCCGTTGGGCCCCGGGGTGCTCGCCGCGGCGAAGTCGCGATGAATGTGACCGCGGCGAAGTCGCGATGACATGACCGCGGCGAAGTCGCGATGACATGACCGCGGCGAAGTCGCGATGAGATGACCGCGGCGGGTTGTCAGACGTCGGTCGAGAAGCGCAGACCGCCGTCGGGGATCTGGACGCCGGGCCATACCCGCGCTCCGCGCAGCAATTCGCAGCGGGCGCCGACCTCGGCGCCGTCGCCGATGACGGTGTCGCGGATGAGGGCGCGGGGGCCGATGCGGGCACCGAAGCCGACGATGCTGCGTTCGACGACCGCGCCGGCCTCGATGACGGCTCCGTCGAAGACGACGGCACCGTCGAGTCGGGCGCGGGGACCGATCTCGGCGCCGCGGCCGACGACCGTTCCGCCGATGAGCACTGCTCCCGGCGCGACGCCGGCACCCTCGTGGACCAGGGATTCGCCGTGGCGATCACCGAGGGCCGGTGACGGCGCGATGCCGCGGACGAGGTCGGCCGAGCCGCGGACGAAGTCCTCGGGGGTTCCCATGTCGCGCCAGTAGGCGTGGTCGACGTAGGCGTGGATGTGCCGGCCCTCGGCGAGCAGGCCGGGAAACACCTCGCGTTCGACCGACACCTCGCGACCGGCGGGGATGTCCTCGATGACCGAGCGGCGGAAAACGTAGGTGCCCGCGTTGATCTGGTCGGTCGGCGGGTCCTGGGTCTTCTCCAGGAAGGCGGTGACGCGGCCGGTCTCGTCGGTGGGCACGGATCCGAAGGCGCGGGGGTCGGAGACCCGCACGAGGTGCAGGGTGACGTCGGCGTCGGACTCGCGGTGGGTGGCCACGACGTGGCGGACGTCGGTGCCGCCGAGGACGTCACCGTTGAACACCACGATCGTCGACGCCGTCAGTTCGGGGAGCACGTTGCGGATACCGCCACCGGTGCCCAGCGGCTCCTCTTCGGTGACGTACCGCATGTTGAGGTCGAGTTTGGAGCCGTCACCGTAGTACTCGGAGAACACGTGGGCCTTGAACGACGTCCCGAGCACGACGTCGCGGATGCCGGCCTTGCGGATGCGCGAGAGCAGGTGGGTGAGGAACGGCAGTCCCGCCGTCGGCAGCATCGGCTTGGGCGCCGAGAGGGTGAGCGGACGCAGGCGTGTGCCCTTGCCGCCGACGAGTACGACAGCCTGCACATCGGACATGTCGATGTCGGGCACATCGTCGGCGCTGACCGCGGGGTTGTTCACCGAGAACTGCATCACGGGGTGTTCCTCTCCGAATGTGGATGATCGTGGGACGACGTGGTGCGCGCTGCGGCGCGTACGGCCAGACGTGACCGCACCGCCAGCCCGGCCCGTAATGCCCATCGCAGCGGCGCCTGCAACACCCCTGGATGACGGTCGGCCTGGAAGCGGTAGGCACTGCGATGGTGGGCGGGCAGCATCGCCTCGGGACGTTTGTCGGCGCTGTGGCCCTTGGTGTGGACGACCTCTGCCCCGGGCACGTAGACGTTGAGCCAGCCGGCGCGACCGAGTCGGTCGCCGAGGTCGACGTCTTCCATGTACATGAAATAGCGCTCGTCGAATCCGGAGATCTCGTCGAAAGCGGTGCGGCGCACCAGTAGGCACGATCCGGACAGCCAGCCGACCGGACGTTCACTGGGCTCGATGTCGTCGGCGCGATAGGCAGCGGTCCACGGGTTGGACTTCCAGATGCCACCGAGGAGTGCGTGCCCGGTGCCCGAGACGAGGTCGGGGACGCGCCGCGCGGACGGGTAAACCGAGCCGTCGGGCTCACGGATGAGGGGACCGAGTGCACCCGCGCGCGGCCACCGCGCCGCCGCGGCGACGAGCTCGTCGATCGATCCCGGTGACCATTCGACGTCCGGGTTGGCGATCATCACGAATTCGACGTCGTCGTCGAGTTCGGCGACCGCTCGGTTGATGCCTCCCCCGTACCCGACGTTGCCGCCGCTGTGGATCAGGGTGACGTTGGCGTGCTCGCGCTCGGCGGCCTCGGGGGCGCCGTCGCCGGACCCGTTGTCGGCGATCACCACCCGCGGCGAAGAGGAGGTGGCGTGCGCCAGACTCCGCAGGAAGGTCTGCAGGTGGTCGCCCGACCAATAGGTCACCGTCACCACGGCCAGCTTCGAGGTCACCGGGTCAGCGTAGCCAACCGTCGGGGTCCGTCCCATTCGTCCGGGCTGTGCGGCGCCCGCTGTGGTCGAGGTCACCGCGCCTGCACAGTGCCGGTTCGAGCGGCGTCGACGTCCAGGGCATCGGCCAGGGCGACCGACCACTCGCGCAGCGGGGTGAGCCCGGCGTGGCGCCACGAGCGCGGTGAGAGCACCGAGTAGGCGGGGCGCGGTGCGGGCCGCGGGAATTCGGCGGTGGTGCACGGCCGGACCCGGTCCGGGTCGGCGCCGACACCTGCGAACACCGCGCGCGCCACCGCGTACCAGGTGACGGCGCCGGCATTGGTGGCGTGCAGGATCGCCCCGGCGACGGGCGTGCGGTGGCCGTGGCGTGTCAGCTCCCAGAGTCCGGCGGCGAGGTCGGGAGCGTAGGTGGGCGAGCCGACCTGATCGTCGACGACGGAGACCGTGTCGCGGCTCTGCTCAAGGCGACGCATCGTGCCGACGAAGTCCGGGCTGTCGGGGCCGCCGGTGTAGACCCACGCGGTCCGCACGATCGTCGACGACGGGTCGGCAGCGAGCACGGCGCGTTCACCGGCGAGTTTGGTGGCGCCGTACACGCTCGGCGGCGTGGACTCGGGGCCGGTGTCGTCGGGCTCGGTGTCGTCGGGCTCGGTGTCGTCGGGCTCGGTGTCGTCGGGCTCGGTGTCGTCGGGCTCGAGGGGTTGCGCACGCATGCCGGTGCCGGCGAACACGTAGTCGGTGGAGACGTGGATGAGCCACGCAGAGGAGGCCGCGGTGATCTCGGCGAGGATCCCGGGTGCGACGGCGTTGACCGCTGCGGCCTTCTCGGGTTCGGATTCGGCCTGATCGACGGCGGTGTAGGCCGCGGTATTGAGGACGACGTCACCTTCGCGAACCCCGGCGAGTGCGGAGCGGATCGAGGAGGCATCCGCGAGGTCGACGTCGGCGGAGGTGAGCGGCACAAGCGCGATGTCCGCACCGGCCTGCGCGCGCAGCGCGGTGCCGAGTTGTCCCGCGGCGCCGAGCAGCCAGACCGTACCGATCGGTTCGGCCGGCCGCGGATCTATCCCGGAATCGCTGCGCACGCGGTCAGTGTGCCCGGCTCGCGCTCGTGCCACCACTCCGGCGCACGCGCACCGGCGGTGAGTGTGGCGATCACCACTCGTTCGGTGTCCGGCGAGAACGCTCGACCGTCCGCGATCGCTCGGCGTGTGCGACGCCGAGTTCACCACCACCTTCAGTAGCCTTGGCGGACGTAAACCACATCAGAAACGCCTGGCACTCAGGCAACTGCTGCCCCGCACGACGGCAGCCACGACCGTAAAGGACTGCCCACTCGTGGACTCCCGCCCCGATGGTGCGCGTAGACGACCGGCCGGTCACACGCGTGGCGACGAGGCCCGCGCGCGCCGCCCCCGGACCGACGAGTCGGCGTCCGAACGTCCCCGACCTCCGCGTGGCGAGCACGCCGAACGCGCACCGCGAGCCGAGGGCACGCGACGCAGGCGCCCGGCGGATCCGGATCGCGTACGGGGCCCGCAGCAACGGTCATCCGGCGAGATCCACACGCGCGCAAACGATTCGGTCGACGGCAACCACAGCGGGTCCGCTGAACGGCCGCGTCGGCGGCGTCCACCGGGACAGCGCCCGGCGCAGGGGCGCCCGGCGGCGAAGCCGAATGCACAGCCGAAGCCGAACGCGCAACGCGCGGCCGGTGATGCGTCGGCGGCCGCGGCACCCGGGAACCCCGCACCCAAGAAGGACTCCGCTCACAACAAGGGATCCGCACCCAAGCAACCGGTCCGACGCAAGCCCCGCCCGACCGGTGCCGACCGACCCGCCCCCAAGCCGTCCGCGAGGACAACCGCCGCTGCCGCACCCGACGCATTGGTCGAACCGGAGACACCCGGGCCGCCGCCGGCGCCTCCGCGCGGGGGCGGGGTGCTGTCGGGCTGGCGGGGTGGACGCGCGGCGGCCCGCGGGCTGATCGCGGTGCTCTCGGTGATCGTGCTGGTGTGCACCGGATACGCCTGGAGCAGCATCAACAACCTCGAGTCCGACATCACCCGACTCGGCGGCCTCGCGCTCGGTGGCGCCGACGACGGCGCCACCGACATCCTGCTGGTCGGCACCGACTCGCGCACCGACGCCAAGGGCAACCCGCTCTCGGCCCAGGAATTACGGTGGCTGCGCTCGGGCGACGACATCTCCACCAACACCGACACCATCCTGCTGATCCGGGTCCCCAACGACGGGTCGTCGGCAACGGCGATCTCCATTCCCCGCGACTCCTACGTCGACGTCCCGGGAATCGGGATGAGCAAGATCAACGCGGCCTACGGCACCACCCGAGAAGGCGTGCGGCGCAAGGCCGTCGAGGCCGGGCAGAGCGAGGCGCAGGCCGAACGGGAGGGCACCCAGGCCGGCCGTGAGGCACTGATCGACACCGTCGCAAATCTCACCGGCGTGCACGTCGACCACTACGCCGAGGTCGGCCTGCTCGGCTTCGTGCTGCTCACCAACGCCGTCGGCGGCGTGGACGTCTGCCTCAAGAACCCGGTGAACGAACCGTTCTCGGGCGCCCACTTCCCCGCCGGACGCCAAACCCTCAACGGCCCACAGGCATTGAGCTTCGTCCGGCAGCGCCACGACCTCCCGCGCGGCGACCTCGACCGGATCACCCGCCAGCAGGCGTACATGGCCTCACTGACCCAGAAGATCTTGTCGGCCGGCACCCTGACCGACCCGACCAAGCTCAACCAGTTGCAGGCCGCGGTATCGCGGTCGGTGGTCATCGACGATGACTGGGATGTCCTGACCTTCGCCGAGCAACTCAAGGATCTCAGCGGCGGTCGGGTGAAGTTCGCGACGATCCCCATCGTCGACGACCACGGGTGGAGCGACGACGGGCAGCAGAGTGTGGTCACCGTCGACCCGGCGAAGGTCCGGGCCTACACCAGTTCTCTGCTCGATCCCTCCCGCAATACCGGACGCCCCGAGTACACCGTCGACGTCAACAACGCCGGCACGGTGGACGGACTGGCCAAGAACGTCTCGGGCATCCTGACCGCCAAGGGTTATCAGGCGGGCAAGCTCCTCAGCGATCCGGGCAACGAGCGCGATTCGGTGATCTTCGCGAAGTCGGCCGACGATCCCGGTGCGCGTCTGCTCGCCAAGGATCTCGGCGGACTGACCGTCGCAGCCGATCCGACGCTCGGCGACCACGAGTTGCGGGCCGTGCTCACCAACACCTACAGCGGTCCCGGCTCGGTCTCCGACATCGGCGGCGGCTCGGGCGGCGACGACTCCGGCGGATCCGCGGGTGGCGGCACCGCGACGCCGGCACCGAGTTCGGCGATCACCGCCGGCTCCGACGGCCCGATGTGTGTCAACTGACCGGCCGTCGGTGACCCGTCGATCTCGTCGGCCGCGCCCGACGAGACAATGAACCGATGACCGCCACCATCACCGCCGCCGTCTTCGGTGGTATCGACGACCACTCGCGTCCCGCACTGACCTTCTACGACGACGCCACCGGCGAACGCACCGAGCTCAGCTGGGCGACCCTGGGTAACTGGGCGGCCAAGACCGCCAACCTCCTCGTCGACGAAGTGCTGCTCGAGCCCGGCGATCCCGTCATCGTCGACCTTCCCGAACATTGGCAGACCGCGGGCATCCTGCTCGGCTGCTGGTGGGCCGGCGCCGAGGTGCACACCCGCGCCGAGGCCGACCTGTTCGGCGATGCCACGGTCGGCTTCACCGATCGAGACCACGTCGACGCCCATCCCGATGTCGAAGACCTGATCGTCGCGCCACTCGACCCGTTCGCCATGCCGGTCCCCGGCCTCCCGCCCGGTGTGTCCGACTACGGCACCCGCGTACGCATCCACGGCGATCAGTTCGCCGGACCGGCTCATGCCGGTGGCGCCCTGGACGGCCGCACCACAACCGAGGTGCTCGACGCCGCGCACGCGGCCGCCGCCGGCGCCGGCATCACGCCCGGCGGCCGGGTGCTCTCCACCCTCGAATGGGCCAGCGCCACCGGCATCGTCGACCATTTCCTGGCACCGCTGTCGGTGGGCGCCGGGCTCGTGTGGGTGGCCAACCCGGACGGCGACCAGTCTGCGCGCGCCACCACCGAACGCGCCGGGGTCGTCCTGACCTGACACACGCGTGCCCGCCATACGGCACAGCGTTCTCATGCCATACGGCACAGCGTTCTCATGCCATACGGCACAGTGGTCTCATGGAGCTGCCCGCCACCCTGGCCCGTGTCAACAAACGCCTCACCAACCCGATCCAGCGCCTGTGGGCGCCGCACCTGGCGCCGTGGGCAATGGTCGAGCACACCGGACGGAGCTCCGGGCGTCGCTATCGAACGCCGGTGCTTGCCTGGGCCGGCGGCGACACCCTCGCCGTCGTGCTGGCCTACGGACGCGATACCGACTGGGTGCGTAACGTCCTCGCCGCCGGCGGCTGCGACATCACCCGGCGCGGGAAGCATTTCCATCTGGTGCGGCCCCGGATCATCCCGGCGGATTCCCCCGACGTCGTCCGTGGTGCGCGTCCGTTCGCGTCGGCGTTCGCGTGGGTCCTCATCGGCACCCTGGAGCCGGCATGACCGACGATTCGCTCGACGACTTCTCGGTAGCCGACGAGACCTACCTCGGCACGACGCGGCGGGTGTATCGCAAGGGCACCGGTCCGGCGGTGATCATCATCGCCGAGATCCCGGGCATCTCCCCGGATGTGGCAGATTTCGCGCGGCGCGTCGCCAACATCGGTGCGACCGCGGTGATGCCGTCGGTGTACGGCGTCGACGGTCGGGACCCCTCCCCCGACGCACGCGGAACCCTCAGGGCCGCAACGGAAATGGTCGGGACCATCGCCAAGGCGTGCATCTCCCGGGAGTTCTCGGTCCTCGCGACCGGAAAGACCTCACCGATCGTCGACTGGCTCCGCGCGCTCGCCGCCGACGAGCACCGGCGCTGCGGCGGCGTCGGGGTCGGCGCGATCGGGATGTGTTTCACCGGCGGATTCGCCCTCGGCATGGCCACCGACGAGCGACTGCTCGCCCCGGTGCTGGCCCAACCGTCACTGCCGTTCGCGATCACGCCCCGCCGGGCTCGCTCGATCGACGTCTCCGACGCCGACCTCGCCACCGTCGCCACCCGCTGTGCGGCCGGACTACAGGTGATGGGGGTGCGTTTCGAGGGCGACCGGATGTCCCCACCATCACGATTCGAGAACCTGCGACGCCTACTCGGCGATGCGTTCATCTCGATCGAATTGCCGGACTCCGCGGCCAACCCGGAGTCGCCGATGCCGACGCCGCACGCGGCACTCACCATCGATCTCGTCGACGAACCCGGAGCGCCGACCCGCGATGCCCTCGACCAGGTTCTCGACTTCCTCACCCGCCGACTGCAACTCGAGCGGGGTCCGGAATCCCCGGGCTGAGACGCCCGGACCCCGCGTATCAGTCGCCCAGCAGCTTCTGACGCAGGGCGGCGTCCTTGTCGAGGACCATTTGCTCGAGACCGGACTGGAACGCCGACATCCGTGCGCGCAGGGCGGCATCGGCGGCCCCGAGGATGCGGACCGCGAGCAGCCCCGCATTACGGGCGCCGCCGATCGACACCGTCGCCACCGGCACACCCGCCGGCATCTGCACGATCGACAGCAACGAATCGAGTCCGTCGAGATGACGCAGCGGCACCGGCACACCGATCACCGGCAGCGGGGTCGCGGCGGCGACCATGCCCGGCAGGTGCGCGGCACCACCGGCGCCGGCGATGATCACCTCGATGCCGGCGTCGGCGGCACCGGTCGCATAGTCGAGCATCCGCTGCGGGGTGCGGTGCGCCGAGACCACGCCCACCTCGAACGGCACGTCGAACTCGGCGAGCGCTTCGGCAGCGAGTTGCATTGTCGGCCAATCGGAGTCGCTGCCCATGATCAGGCCCACCCGGGCGCGGTGCACATCCGCCCGGGCGTCGTCGGCCCGGGTGTCGTCGACCTGCGCCCCGCTCTCGGTCTGCTCGCTCATCAGTGCCCTTCCCATCCGTCGGTCCACACCGCGTGCGACATCCAGTGCGCCGCCCGCTCGGCACGCTCCCGAACCGTCGCGAGGTCGTCGTCGCGTGCCCCGACGATATTCACATGCCCGATCTTGCGATCCGCCCGCTCCCCCTTGCCGTACAGGTGCACCTTCGCGTCCGGCATCCGCGCCATCAGGTGATGAAGCCGCTCGTCCATCGACATCGACGGCGCATCCGGCGCGCCGAGAATGTTGGCCATCACGGTCAACGGCGCGCTCGGGGCGGTGTCGCCGAGCGGATAGTCACACACCGCGCGCAGATGCTGTTCGAACTGCGAGGTGACCGCCCCGTCCATGGTCCAGTGGCCGCTGTTGTGCGGACGCATCGCGAGTTCGTTGACCAGCAGCGTGCCTTCGGTGGTCTCGAACAACTCCATCGCCATCACCCCGACCACCCCGAGTTCGCGTGCCAGCCGCAGCGCCATCTCCTGCGCCGCCGCGGCGAGGTCGGGGTCGAGATCTGGTGCGGGCGCCAGCACCACCGCGCACTGCCCCTTGCGCTGGATGGTCTCCACCACCGGCCACGCAGCGCCCTGGCCGAACGGCGATCGGGCGATCATCGCCGACAACTCGCGACGCATGGCCACCTTCTGCTCGGCGATCAGATCCACCCCGGCATCGAACTGCTCGTCGAAGACCGCCAACGCGGCGTCCCGGTCGTCGAGAATCCACACCCCGCGACCGTCGTATCCACCACGGACCGCCTTGAGCACGATCGACCAGTCGTGCCGGTCACCGAAGTCGATGAGACGGCCACGCGCCAACCCGAGATCGCCTGCCAGATCCGCGAAGTCGGGTACCGGCAGTCCCAGCTCCGACAGCCGGACGCGCATCGCCTGCTTGTCCTGGGCGAAATGCAGCGCCTTCGACGGCGGCAGCACCGACACGCCATCGGCCTCGAGCGCCTGCAGGTGTGCCAGCGGGACGCCCTCGTGGTCGAAGGTCAACGCCACCGCACCCGCGGCGGCGCGGCGCAGATCGTCGAGGTCGTCGTGCGATCCCAGCACCACGTCGGCACTGACCTGCGCGGCCGGATCGTCGGGACCGGCCGCGAGGACACGCAGGCACTGACCGAGCGCGATGGCCGCCTGATGGGTCATCCGTGCCAGCTGTCCACCGCCGATCATGGTGACCGTCGGCATACCGGCGAAGGTGCCGCCGGCACGCGCGGAACCAGGAGCGGGAGGGGTCCTCGGCGCGCCGAGATCGTCGGCAGCGCCACCGTCGGATGAGCTCACGCGGTCCATCGTGGCACGCCTGCCATGTCCGATGCATGACCGACCGGGAGAAGTCACCGGCCGCCCCGAGTCCTACACTCGACTCTTGTGCCGTTCATCGATGACGTGGTGGCCCGCCTGCCCGAGCCCGTCCGGCACCAGCTCATGCGACACCACGAACTCATCAAGTTCGCGCTCGTCGGTGGCACCACCTTCGTGTTCGATGCGGCCATCTTCTACACCCTGACGCTCACCATCCTCGAGACCAAGCCCGTCATCGCCAAGATCATCTCGGGCGTACTCGCCACCATCCTCAGCTACATCCTCAACCGTGAATGGGCATTCAAGAACCGCGGCGGGCGTGAACGCGCGCACGAGGCCTTCCTGTTCTTCGTCATCAGCGGCATCGGCGTCGTCCTGCAGGCCGCGCCACTGTGGGTGGCCAACAACCTCTTCGACATCCGGGCCAATCTGTCGACCACCGAACTCGTCGTCGTCGACTTCGTCCTCGGCTTCCTCATCGGCAACGTGCTGCAGATGGCGTTCCGCTTCTGGGCGCTGCGACGATTCGCCTTTCCCGAGGAGAACCTCCGCGGCGGCGACGCCGGATCCACCGACCTGCATCCGAACGCCGAGGAACTCAACGATGAGGAACTCGGTCATGCCTGAGGTGACCGCCTGATCCGTCGGCGGTCTCCGACCCCTGTGCCGCCGAGGGCACCACGATCGAGAACACCGGCGGACGGCGATGCGCGAGTTCGAGGCGTCCGCCGTCGGCCTCGACCAACGCCCGCGCCAGCGACAGCCCCACGCCCGTTCCCGCCCGGCCGGTGCCGCTGCCCGCGGAGAAACCGCGTCGGAAGATCGACTGGGCGATGTCGTCGGCGACGCCCTTGCCCTCGTCGGCGACCGTGATGCGCACCATGTCGCCGGCGAGCTCTCCGACGTCGATCCGGCATTGCCCGGCGCCGTGCTGCAGGGCATTGTCTACCAGGACGCTGACCGCCTCACGCAGCCGCCCGGGCTGGGCGCTCAACGCGCACACCGGCCCGCTGAAGGCGACGGTCACCTCGCGGCCCTGGGCGGCGAAGGCATTCTCGAAGTCACCGACGAGCCGCGTCAGCAACTCGGTGACATCGATCGACTGCATCGGGGCCGGGTCGTCACGGGATGCCGCGACCATCTCGTCGAGCTCACCGGAGAGCCGCTCGACCTGATCGAGGGCGGCCTCGGCCTCCCCGACGACCGCCGGATCGTCGTGCAACGACAGCTCGTCGAGACGCAATTGGATCGCGGTGAGCCGGCTGCGCAGCTGATGGGACACGTCGCCGACGATCTCGCCCTCGCGTTCGAGACGCAACGCGATCTCGGTGTTCGCGTCGCCGAGCGCTCGCGAGACCCGGTCGAGTTCGACGATCCCGTACGTCCGCCATTCCGAGCGGAAATCGCCGCGCGCCATCGCCGTGGCCCGATGGGCGAGGTCGATGACCGGGTCGGCGATTCGTCCCGCGGTGACCGCCGCGACGACGGTGCCCGCGGCCAGCGACGAGGCCACCACGATCGTGACGATGCCGACCGCGGCGAGCTGATCACCGCGGACGTCGTTGCGGGGGATCTCCAGGATCAGCGATCCGGCATCACCGAGCCCGATGGAGTCCGAGATCGTCGCACCGTCGATCTCGGCCCCCACGGCGCGGGTGGCCGAGTGCCCGTCGGGAGCCACGTAGGTCAGGATCAGACGGCCCTGATCGGGGATCAGCGACCGCAGCGGCGGCGAATCCAGCAGCGCGGGATCGAGCGTCGCGTCGCGCCCGTCGTCGGTCCGGATGAGTTGATCCGAGATCGACTTGAGCCGGCTGTCGAGGGTCTGGTGGGCGCTGTCGGCGACCCACCACCACGCGATCACCGACAGCGGAATGCCCAGTGCGGCACCGACCGCCAACAACATGGCGATCATCGTGTACAGGATGCGACGGCGCATGGATCGATCGCGGGCTACGGATCGAAACGGAAACCGACACCACGCACGGTGACGATGTGGCGCGGGCGGTCGTGCCGGTCGTCGCCGATCTTGCGACGCAGCCAGGAGATGTGCATGTCGAGGGTCTTCGACGACCGCAGATCCGCCGAACCCCATACCTCCGTGAGGATCTCGTCGCGGCCGACGACCTGACCGGCTCGTTCCATCAGGAACCGAAGCAGGTCGAACTCGCGGTTCGCCAACACCAGGTCGGTGCCGTTGAGCGTCGCCCGACGCGCCCGGGCATCCAACCGTAGATCGCCACCCTCGAGGACGACGTCGTCGGGAGTCTGGCTGCGGCGCAACAGTGCTCGCACCCTCGCGAGCAACTCGGCGAGCCGGAAGGGTTTGCCGACGTAGTCGTCGGCGCCGGCGTCGAGCCCCACCACGAAGTCCACCTCGTCGGTCCGGGCGGTCAACATCAGTACCGCGAGTTCGGGCTGTTCGACCCGTACCCGCCGGCACACCTCGAGTCCGTCGATCTCGGGCAGACCGAGATCGAGGATGAGTAGTTCGAACCGGCCGTCGGCGACCCGTTCGAGGGCCTGCGTTCCGGTGCCCACGACCTCGCAGCCGTATCCCTCGCGCGCCAGCGCCCGGGCCAACGGTTCGGCGATGGCCGCATCGTCCTCGGCCAACAACACATCGGTCATCGCCGTCGCCCCCATCTGCCATGTCCGGCCTCGTTGCCGTGGGTCGCGCCCGCATCGGCGGCGCCCACCCGATCGTCGTGATCGAAGCGTTCGTCGTCGGGATCCGGATCGTCGGTCACCTCGAGCACCTCGTGGTAGAGCAGCGCGTGCACACGCTCGACCTGGGGGATGTCGTCGAACGCCAACGGCTCGTCGGAGGCCGATTCGATGAGCAATGTCCCGGTGCGCAACAACCGGTCGATCGGCCCGTGCCGGAACTCGACGGTGTTGATCCGTCGGATCGGGATGTCGATCCCCGATCGTGTGAGGATGCCGTGCCGGAAGATCACCCGGCGGTCGGTCAGCACGAAATGCGTGGTCTTCCAGGAGATCAAGGGCCGCAGGAAGAACCAGATCGTCGCGGCCGCCCAGAGCACCGCCACGGCGACGTAGGCGATCAGGGCACCGGTCCCGGTCAACGACGACGCACTCACCAGCCCGGCGAGCAGGCCGCCGATCGCGGTCGCGAGGATGAACAACAGGAACGGACCGAGCAGACACTTCCAGTGCGGATGTCGGTGCAGGACGATCCGCTCACCGGGTGCGAGGTTCTCCCGCGGATATGCCATGGCAGCAAGCATAGGCCGAGCGGCTGTTGACCCGGCCCGCTCGCCGGCGCTCCCGGCGCCGCCTGTTGACCCGGCCCGCTCGACGCGGTCATGCTCGAGCCCTGTCCGATCTCGGTAGAATGACGCAGACCACAGCGACGAGAGGTTCAGGAGCTTTCATGACCTATCGCGATCCCCGGGATCCCCGCACCGCGAAGTACGAACCCGGATACGCGCCGGAGTCGCGTGCCTACAGCCAACAGGATCCGACGTACTACCAGGACCCGGGCCATGCGGGGCCGGGCTATCAGAACAGCGGCTACCAGGACCCCGGCTACGCGCAGCAGCCCCCGGGCCGGCCCGCGCGCCCGCGCCGCACCATCGGCCCCGACATCAACGTCGGGATGTTCGTCGGCGGCATCGTGATGACCGGCGTCGTCACCGGCCTGGCCGCCTGGCTGGTCGCCTGGATCATTCGGGCGATCGTCGAGCGGGTGAATGCCGCGGGCAAGTTCGGGGTGTGGAATCCGGTCGCGCAGGACGAGTTCTGGTTCGCGATCGTCGGCTTCCTCACCGCTCTGGCCGCCGGCGCCCTGTGGTACGTGCTGCAGGTCATCACGCCGTCGCCGGACCAGTTCTTCCGGTGGGTGGTCGGCCTGCTGATCGCCGCCGCGGTGATCATTCCGCTCGTGCTCTCGGCGCAGTTCTCGGTGGGCCTGGGAACCGCGGTGATGCACCTGGTGATCGGGTTGCCGATCTTCTCGCTCGTACCGGCGATGGGCCACAAATCCCGTAGTACCCGCTGACTGCGTGTACGCCGGCGCACGCGCTCAGTCCGCGACGGGCCGCAGATGCACCACGTCGCCCGCCGCCGCGGTGAAGCGTTCTCCCCCATCGCGTTCGATCACGATGCGCCCGTTGTCGTCGACATCGACGGCCTGACCGACGATCTCGGTGTCGCCGGGTAGCAGAAGCCGCACCCGACGCCCCAGGGTGTCGCAGCGCTGCCGGTAGGTCTCGGCGATCGCGTCGAGTCGGTCGGGCCACCCCTGCTCGTCCAGGGCGCGCAGGTACTCGATGGCCAGACCGGCCAGGTCGTCGGCGGCGAGTTCGCGTCCGGTTTCGATCCGCAGGCTGGTTGCCGTCGGAACGGGCAGGTCATCGGAGGTCAGGTTGGTGTTGAGTCCGGTGCCCACGACGACGACGCCACCGTCGGTGGAGGTCACGTACTCGGCGAGGATGCCCGCGATCTTGCGGTCGTCGATCAGGACGTCGTTGGGCCACTTGAGCACCGGTCGCAGACCGCTGTGCCGTTCGATCGCGGTTGCGGTCGCGATCCCGGTCGTCAGCGACAGCCAGCCCAACTGTTCGGTGTGCGCACCCACCGGCACCACCGCCGAGATGGCGAGCTGAGCTCCGGCGGGCGCCGACCAGGTCCGCGCCCGACGTCCGCGCCCGGCGGTCTGGTCGGTGGTGATGCGCACCGTGCCCACGAGATCGGACTCGTCGGCGCGCGCGGCGAGGTCGGCATTGGTCGAACCGGTCGAATCGACCACCTCGACGCGTCGCCAGATGGTGTGGGCGAGATCGGGGGTCCGGGCGTCGATGGCCGACTGCAGACCGTGCACGGGAGACGTCGCTGGAGTGTTCATGACCACTGAGCCTACGACTGAGACGCACATCACCGCAGGTAGCCGACCGATCGCTCGGAAACATGAGGAATCTCTCACATTGGGGCAGTTGACGGAGCGCGCCACGATCTGGCTAGCATCGACGTTCATGACCACTGCTTCGTCCGATTCCGGCGCCGCGCCAGACATTCACACGACGGCCGGAAAGCTCGCCGATCTGCGTCAGCGACTCTCCGAGACCCAGCATCCGGTCGGCGAGGCCGCGGTCGAGAAGATCCACTCGCGGGGCAAGCTCACCGCCCGCGAGCGCATCACCCATCTGCTCGACGACGGCTCGTTCGTCGAACTCGACGCACTCGCCCGCCACCGCAGCACCAACTTCGGGCTCGCCGAACGCCGACCGCTCGGCGACGGCGTGGTCACCGGTTACGGCACCATCGACGGCCGCGAGGTCTGCGTGTTCTCCCAGGACGTCACCGTTTTCGGCGGGAGCCTCGGCGAGGTGTACGGCGAGAAGATCGTCAAGGTGATGGATCTCGCGATCAAGACCGGTCGTCCGCTGATCGGCATCAACGAGGGTGCGGGCGCCCGCATCCAGGAGGGCGTGGTCTCGCTCGGTCTCTACGGCGAGATCTTCCACCGCAACGTGCGTGCCTCGGGGGTCATCCCGCAGATCTCACTGATCATGGGCGCCGCGGCGGGCGGCCACGTGTACTCCCCGGCGCTGACCGACTTCGTGGTGATGGTCGACCAGACCAGCCAGATGTTCGTCACCGGCCCCGACGTCATCAAGACCGTCACCGGCGAGGACGTCACCATGGAGGATCTCGGTGGAGCCAACACCCACATGACGAAATCCGGTGTGGCCCACTACGTCGCCTCCGACGAGGAGGACGCGCTCGATTACGTCAAGGAGTTGCTGGGCTACCTGCCGAGCAACAACCGGGCCGACGCACCCCGACTGCCGGTCGCCGCGCCGGCCGCCGGGTCCATCGAGGACACCCTCACCGACGAGGACCTCGAACTCGACACGCTGATCCCGGATTCGCCGAATCAGCCCTACGACATGCACGAGGTCATCCGCCGCATCCTCGACGACGACGAGTTCCTCGAGGTCCAGGCCGAGCGCGCGACGAACATCATCATCGGTTTCGGACGCGTCGACGGACGCAGCGTCGGCATCGTGGCCAACCAGCCGACCCAGTTCGCCGGCTGCCTCGACATCAATGCCTCGGAGAAGGCCGCCCGGTTCGTGCGGACCTGCGACGCCTTCAACATCCCGATCGTCACCCTCGTCGACGTTCCGGGCTTCCTGCCCGGCACCGATCAGGAATACAACGGCATCATCCGCCGCGGCGCCAAACTGCTCTACGCCTACGGTGAGGCCACCGTCGGCAAGATCACGATCATCACCCGCAAGGCCTACGGCGGCGCCTACGACGTGATGGGGTCCAAGCACATGGGCGCTGACGTCAATCTCGCCTGGCCCACCGCGCAGATCGCCGTGATGGGTGCCTCCGGCGCCGTCGGCTTCGTCTATCGCGGCCGCCTCAAGGAGGCCGAGGCCAACGGCGAGGACGTCGACGCGTTGCGCCTCGAACTCCAGCAGGAATACGAGGACACCCTGGTGAACCCGTACGTCGCGGCCGAACGCGGCTACGTCGACGCGGTGATCCCGCCGAGCCACACCCGCGGTCAGATCGCCACCGCACTGCGCCTGCTCGAGCGCAAGATGGTCACCCTGCCGCCCAAGAAGCACGGGAACATCCCGCTGTGAGCGGCGCAGAGCAGACCGGAGCACAGAACGCGGGAGCCCCGGCGAAGCCGTTCCTCACCGTCGTGCGCGGCAACCCGACCGACGAGGACGTGGCCGCGTTGGTCGCCGTTCTCGCCGCCGCGGCCTCCGGCAGTGGCGGCGGGGAGCAGACCCCCGCGATCCGCGACGACTGGGGCAGCGCGATCGATCGGCTCCGCCCGCAGTGGGGTGGGCCGGGCAGCTTCACCAACTTGCGATACTGATCGGGTGAACCCCGCCGGTAGCACTCGTCGATTCGACGTCGTCCTCGGTTCGGCCTCTCCTGCCCGCCTGGCGGTCCTGACCCGCGCCGGAGTGCATCCGCGCGTGCTGGTCTCCGACGTCGACGAGGACGCCGTACTCGAGGACCTGGCCGGGGTACCGCCGACCGACGTCGTCGCACGTCTGGCGATGGCCAAGTCCGACGCGGTCGTCGCCACCCTGATCGCCGAACGCGGCGGCCCGGAATCGGCTGCGGCACAGGATGGTTCAATACCCGACACGGTGGTGCTGACCTGCGACTCGATGCTGCTGTTCCGAGGTGCGCTCACCGGCAAACCGCATACGCCCGACGTGGCGATCGACCAGTGGAAGCGGGTCCGCGGCCAATCCGCGCAGTTGCTCACCGGACACCACCTCGCCGTGGTGAGCGGACTCGACGTCGTCGCATCGGCGTCGGAAACCGCCTCGACCACCATCGATTTCGCCGATGTCGACGACGCGGAGATCGACTCCTATGTGGCCACCGGCGAGCCGCTGGAGGTCGCCGGTGGTTTCACCCTCGACGGCCTCGGCGGCTGGTTTGTCGACGCCATCGACGGCGATCCGTCCTCGGTGATCGGAATCGGACTGCCCACGGTGCGCCGACTGTTACGACGGGTCGGGATCGGCGTCGCGGAACTCTGGTGAGTACCGGCGACCGGCTCTCGCCGAGGCCTCAGCCGAACTCCTCCGGCCAGTACTCGGTCAGGCACCCGATCGGTTGTCCCTGACCGCCACCGTTGACCGACCGACCGAAGAACCCTCGCGAGATCGCCGCGATCCGCTGCGTCGAGGTGCCGTGACCCTGTCCCGGTTCCGGATCGCCGATCTTCTGGAT
Source organism: Gordonia polyisoprenivorans NBRC 16320 = JCM 10675 (assembly GCF_000241325.1). Classification (GTDB taxonomy): domain Bacteria; phylum Actinomycetota; class Actinomycetes; order Mycobacteriales; family Mycobacteriaceae; genus Gordonia; species Gordonia polyisoprenivorans. The sequence goes on from NZ_BAEI01000001.1 coordinate 20,517, forward strand.
CAGGGTCACCGCCTGCACGATGTCGGTGACCGACAGCTCATCTCGCCGCAGTACCGTCGCCGCCCAGTTCCCGGCGAGACAGTCGGCGATGAGTTCGGAGTTCTCCCCCCGCGGCCCCCGCGAGTCCGGCAGGTGACCGGCGCGAACGATCCGATCGACGACCGTATGTCCGTACTCGTGTGCGACCACCGTCGCCGCGGTGAACTCACCCTGGAACCCACCGATCGAATCCAGCGGCCCCTGAACCAGGAACGTGCCGGTCCAGATCCCGACGAACGCCTCGACGGGCAGGATCACCGATCCCTCGACCCGCGTTCCGCCACCGTCACGGGCCTTGTCCACACCACAGAAGAATGCGTTGGGCGTATCGGAGGTCACGACGATCGCGCCGTCGGCGTCCTCGCAGCCGGACCGGTAGGTGTCACCGGCCTCGACCAGCACGCGCCCCGGTGCGGGGTCACCCCACCCGAGTTCGCGGAACCACGGTGTCCACGTGCTGTCGAGATCGTCGAGGACCGAGGTCAGGTAGCCGGAGACCTTCTGTGGCGCGTTGTCGCGGGTGATGGCACCGGTCATCAGCTCAGCCGTGGGCACCGGCAGACCCGGACACCGGCTCGGCGTGCAGCGCCCGGGGACGGCTCCGCTCGCCGACGGGGTACTCGCCGGCGACGAGGCCGTGGGACTGCCGGACCTCGACGACTCCGGGGTCGAGGTCGTCGTGCCCCGTGGACCCCGGTCCCCCGAGCAGGAAGCGAACGCGACGATCGACGCGGCGACGAGCAACACGGTCACGATGGCGCGCAGCCGGCTCCGTGACACCCCAGGGCGGATCATGGCGACGAACGTAGCAATTCCGGCGTGGGACGCCACGTTCTTGTCACCAGACGAATGACACCCGGCTTGTGCGCACGCGTGTCGTCGCCACTGGGTAGGCTCTCCACGGAGACCGCGCAGGCCTCCGGGATGTGTCTGGTGTGGACACGCCCTGATCAGCCACCACCCTGGGAGGGGTTCTTCAGTTGAGCGTCGAGACCGACCCGAATCCCAAGTTCGCCGGCTACGCCCACCCCGAACGGCTCGTCAGCACGCAGTGGCTGTCGGCCCACCTGGGTACCAAGGGGCTCAAGATCATCGAGAGCGACGAGGACGTCCTGCTCTACGACATCGGCCACATCCCCACCGCGCAGAAGGTCGACTGGCACCTGCATCTCAACGATCCGGTGACCCGCGACTACATCAACGGCGAGCAGTTCGCAGAATTGATGCGCAGCAAGGGAATCGAACGCGATGACACGATCGTCATATACGGCGACAAGAGCAACTGGTGGGCCGCCTACGCGCTGTGGGTGTTCACCCTGTTCGGCCATGAGGACGTGCGGTTGCTCGACGGCGGCCGCGACGCGTGGATGTCGGAGGACCGCGACACCTCCTTCGATGTCCCGGAGTACCCGCGGTCGGACTATCCGGTCGTCGAGCGTGACGACACCCGCATCCGTGCCTTCGCCGACCAGGTGCGCGCGGCGCTGGGCACCGAGCCGCTCATCGACGTGCGGTCGCCGCAGGAGTACACCGGCGAGCGCACCCACATGCCCGACTATCCCGAAGAAGGGGCATTGCGCGGCGGTCACATCCCCACCGCGCGCTCCATTCCGTGGGCCAAGGCCGCCGCTTCGGACGGGCGGTTCCGCAGTCGCGCCGAACTCGACGAGATCTACGGCGGGCTCGACCCGCACACCCCGACGATCGCCTACTGCCGCATCGGCGAGCGCTCCAGCCACACCTGGTTCGTGCTGACCCATCTGCTCGGTTTCGATCACGTCCGCAATTACGACGGCTCGTGGACCGAGTGGGGCAACGCGGTGCGGGTCCCGATCTCTGTCGGCGAGGAACCCGGCGACCCGCCGGCGAGCGCATGACGACTCCCGGCGAGCGGCCCGAACTGTCATGAGCGTGCCCGCGTCCCTCGCCGAGATCGTCGATGACTTTGCCGCACTGGGTGATTCGGACAAGGTCACCTTGCTCCTGGAGTTCGCGGGAGAGTTGCCGGAGCTGCCCGCCGAACTGACGACCGAGGCGATGGAACCGGTACCGGAGTGCCAATCCCCGGTCTTCTTGTCGGTCGATGCCCACGATCCCGACGCCGTCCGACTGTATTTCAGTGCACCCCGCGAGGCGCCGACGACGCGCGGTTTCGCCTCGATCCTGCATCAGGGGCTCGACGGCGAGTCGGCGCAGACGATCCTCGACGTCCCGGGCGACTTCTACTACGACCTCGGCCTCGGTAAAGCGGTGAGTCCGTTGCGATTACGCGGCATGGCCGGAATGCTCGGACGTATCAAGGCCCAGGTCCGCCGCCAGACCGGAACGGGGCCGCAAGCCCCGGCCGGGCCGACGGGATGAAGTTCATCCAGATCCTCGAGGAGCCGATCGAACCAGGTGGCCTCGTGGAGTGGACCCCCTATGTGCCCGGCGGCCTGGGCAGTTGGAATCGCGACCCACGGCTGACCTCGCACAACCACGAGCAACACCTGCGGGGGGCCTTCGAGTATCGCGTCCGCACCCGGCGGGAGGGCGGGCGCGAGTCGTGGCTGGGTCTGCAGATCCACTTCGACGAGCCCCTGTCGATCCCGGCGTTGCGAACGGCGTTGCGGCGCTGGATCGATCGTCACGAGGTGCTGCGCAGCCACGTGGTCATCAAGCACGACGGGCTGGCGCGCCTGTCGACGCCGCCGGGCACCGTCCAACTCAAGATGGGTCGCATCGGGTGGTACAACGAGTCCGGGCCACTCGTCGAACAGATCGCGGGCTCCTTCGACCGCGCGACCGCGCCACTGCACTGGCCGGCGTACATGTTCGCCACCGTCGGACGGGAGTCGTCGTTCACGCTGCTGTTCGCCGCCGACCATTCGCTCGTCGACGGCTATTCGCTGATCATGGCCCAGCACGAGTTGACCGCGTTCTATCGCTCGGCGCGCGATCACACCGAGCTCGTGCTGCCCGAGGTCGGCAGTTACGTCGATTTCAGTGCCGCCGAGCGGCGACAGGCAGATCAGACCGGGGCCGATCATCCGGCGGTGGCCACCTGGCACGGTTTTCTCCAGGCCGGGCCCGGCGACATGCCGCGTGCGCTGCGCATGGCCACGGCGCCCACCCCGGAGTCCGGGGAGACAGATGACCAGTCACCGTTGCTACCCCAGGAGTCTGTGTCGGGCGTGATCGCCGACGACGCCACCGCCAACAAGTTCACCGCGGTGTGTTCGGAGGCGGGTGGCTCGCTGACCGCGGGGGTGCTGGCGGCGTTCGCGATGGTCCATCACAGCCTGACCGGCGACCCCGAGTTCCGGTGCGTCCTGCCGCGACACACCCGCGACGAGGCCCGCTGGCTGACCTCGCTGGGCTGGTACGTCGCGGTCGCCCCCTTCTGGCTCGACATGACGGGCTCACCGACCTTCGACCAGACCGTCGCCCGCGCGACCAGCGAGCTCAAGCGCTCGCGGCAGGGCGCGTCTCTGCCCTTCCTACGAGTGGCCGATCTGATCGGCTACCGTGGCGAACCGCGCTTCGTGATCTCCTTCATCGACACCCGGTACGCGCCGGGTGCCGCCGAGGCCGACGCGGGCCGGGCCACGGTGCTGCGCAGCCATTCCTACTCCGCGGAGGAAGTCCTCATCTGGATCAACCGGACCCCGTCGGGATTGCGGTATTCGGCCCGCTTCCCGGCCGATCCGGCCGATCAGGAGCCGGCCGGGCCCGACGGCACACGATTCGACGGCGCCCACCCGGACCGGGACCCCCTCGACCGCAACGGGCCGGTGCCCGAGTTGCTCCGCGGTTTCGCCGGTATCGTGCACGCTCTTGCCGACGAGAGCACATTCAACGCGCGGTTGTGACAACCACCTCCACCGAACGATTGCTCGGTGCGTTAGTGTGAAGCCCGGAGCACGCCCCCTAACCTCCAGGGGGTGTGCGCGATGTCGCCCGCGGAACCACCCTCCGCGAGCGGCAGTTCAATCCCACGGCGCCGCACACGGTCGCCGACGAACACCGTGTGTGCCGCACCCCGGGGGGCGCGGTGCACCTCGATGTATGGCCCAGGAGAACAACAGTGCCCACTATCAGCAAGGTCCTCATCGCCAATCGTGGCGAGATCGCGGTACGTGTCATTCGCGCAGCCCGTGACGCCGGCATCCCCAGTGTCGCCGTCTACGCCGAGCCCGACGCCGACGCGCTGTTCGTGAAGCTCGCCGATGAGGCCTTCGCCCTCGGTGGACAGACCTCCGCCGAGTCCTATCTGGTGTTCGACAAGATCCTCGACGCGGCCGCCAAGTCCGGCGCCAACGCCGTGCACCCCGGCTACGGCTTCCTCTCGGAGAACGCCGACTTCGCCCAGGCCGTCCTCGACGCCGGGCTCATCTGGATCGGCCCGTCGCCGCAGTCCATCCGCGATCTGGGCGACAAGGTCACCGCACGCCACATCGCCCTCAAGGCCGACGCGCCGATGGCACCGGGCACCAAGGATCCGGTGAAGGACGCCGACGAGGTCGTAGCCTTCGCGAAGGAGTACGGTGTGCCGGTCGCGATCAAGGCCGCCTTCGGCGGTGGTGGTCGCGGCATGAAGGTCGCCTACACCATCGAGGAGATCCCGCACCTGTTCGAGTCGGCGACCCGCGAGGCCGTCGCCGCCTTCGGCCGTGGCGAGTGCTTCGTCGAGCGCTACCTCGACAAGGCCCGCCACGTCGAGGCCCAGGTCATCGCCGACACCCATGGCAACGTCGTGGTCGCCGGTACGCGCGACTGCTCGCTGCAGCGCCGCTTCCAGAAGCTGGTCGAGGAGGCCCCCGCGCCCTTCCTGACCGACGAACAGCGCACCAAGATCCACGAATCGGCCAAGGCGATCTGCCGCGAGGCCGGCTACTACGGCGCAGGCACCGTGGAGTTCCTCGTCGGCGCCGACGGCCTCGTCTCCTTCCTCGAGGTCAACACCCGACTGCAGGTCGAGCACCCGGTGACCGAGGAGACCGCGGGGATCGACCTCGTCCGTCAGCAGTTCCGCATCGCCAACGGCGAGAAGCTGGAATTCTCCGAGGACCCCACCCCGCGCGGACACGCCTTCGAGTTCCGGATCAACGGCGAGGATCCGGGCCGTAATTTCCTGCCCGCACCCGGGCCGATCACCAAGTACCGTGAGCCCGCGGGGCCGGGCGTCCGCGTCGATTCCGGCGTCGTCGAAGGTGATGTGATCGGCGGCCAGTTCGACTCGATGCTGGCCAAGCTGATCGTCGTCGGCGAGAACCGCGAGCAAGCGCTCGAGCGTGCTCGCCGTGCACTCGCCGAATACGAGGTCGAGGGTCTGGCCACGGTGCTGCCGTTCCACCGGCACATCGTGAGCAATCCGGCGTTCATCGGGCACACCGACGACAACGGCGTGGAGACCTTCGATGTCTACACCAAGTGGATCGAAACCGATTGGGAGAACCCGATCGAGCCGTACACCGGTGGCGAGCCGATCGAGGACGACGAGGCCACTCCCCGCCAGAAGGTGGTCGTCGAGGTCGGCGGACGCCGCGTCGAGGTCGCGCTGCCCGGCGATCTGGCCCTCGGCGGCGGTGGTGGTTCGGCCAACGGCGTCATCCGCCGTAAGCCCAAGGCCCGCTCGCGCAAGAAGGGCGGCGGCGCCGCCGTCTCCGGTGACGCCGTGGCCGCGCCGATGCAGGGCACCGTGGTCAAGGTCGCCGTCGAGGAGGGTCAGACGGTCGCCGCGGGCGAACTCGTCGTCGTTCTCGAGGCGATGAAGATGGAGAACCCGGTCACCGCCCACAAGGACGGCGTGGTGACCGGTTTGAGCATCGAGCCGGGTGCCGCCGTCACCCAGGGCACCGTGCTGCTCGAACTGAAGTAGTCACCTCCTCCGAATGGAACCCGTCGAGATCAACGCCGGGGCGTGGTATCTGCGTGGGCTTCGTGCCGACGAGCGGATCACCGACGTCCCGGCGTTGTCCGATCTGGGGATCGCCGATCCCGCGGCCTATGTCGCCGCCACCGATGCCGCGTGGCGCGACGACACCGGTTTCGTGTGGGCGGTATGCGAACCGACCACCGGTGAACTCCTGGCCGTCATCGGCGTCCTCCCGACGGCGGGGTCGGCGTCGATCGTCGGCCGCTGCCGCACCGGTCATCGTGCGGTGTTGGGTGCCGCAGTCGGGCCGGTTGCCCGATTCGCGCGCGGCGCACTGGATCTCGTCGTCGATGATCTCGCCTCCGACGACGATCCGGTCGCCGACGGGGTGATCACCGACGCCATTCCGACCCCCTGAGCCCGCTACGGTTCGTCCCGGTCGACGCCGGAGGCCAGATCACCGCATTCGACCGATTCCACGATCTCGGGATGCGCGCGGAGATAGCGTGCGGCACCGACGTCCCCGTCGAGCGAGGCGAGGACGCCGTCGAGGTGACCGGCGTCGAGATGGACCGGGTGGCCCGGCCGGCCGTGGTAGACCGCGCGCACGATCTTCCCCGGTGCGCCCGCCGCGGTTTTCACGATCCGGGAAACCACTGCCGCGGTGACATCGGGCATGTCAACAACATGTAAAACCACACCGCCCGAATCCTCGCGAACCACCGGCGCGCACAGCACCGCGCGCACGCTTGCCGACAGACCGACGACCCAGTCCTCGACGACAATCGCCTTCGCCCCACTCGGCGGCGTGACGATCGCCGCACCCATCGCGACGACCACCTCCCGGCACCCTCCCTCACTCAGTGCATGCACAGCGTTGTCGAGCCAAAGACCTTGTTCGGCAAGTATTTTCGGCTTTCCGTACCGCCGGCCGGATCCGGCGGCGAGCACCGCTCCCACCACCATCGCATCCACCTCCGCCACTCGGCTCCATACACCCGCCCACCGCTGTAGTCGGCCGGGCGAACCAACGAGGTCCCGGTGTCGGCCATGCCCGATTTACCCCGCCGCAATATACGATCTCGCGGTCGCCGAATCGGTTGTGGGGGTCCACTATTTAGCTGCCGGTGGGCCTGACGTGCGCTATGCCGTCGGCCCACCGGCAGCCATGATCTCACCGTCACGAGGAGTATGTCGATGGCCACGGATTCGGCTCCGGCCGCCGCCCCACAGGGACGCCGCAAGCGCGTTCACCCGGTCGATCAGGTGCCACCGTTCGGCAAACTCGTCACCCTCGGGTTCCAGCACGTGGTCGCCTTCTACGCCGGAGCCGTCCTCGTCCCGCTGCTGATCGCGAACGCCATCGGGCTCGACGATCAGGCACTCACCATGCTCATCACCGCCGACCTGTTCACCTGCGGCATCGCCTCGCTGCTGCAGGCGGTCGGCATCTGGAAGATCGGCGTCCGCCTACCACTGCTGCAGGGCATCACCTTCGCGACGCTCGCTCCTGTCATCAAGATCGCCAACGATCACGGTGGCGGTCGGGTCGGCCTGCTGACGGTGTACGGCGCGGTGATCTCGGCCGGCGTGTTCACCTTCCTGATCGCACCGTTCTTCGCCAAACTGATCCGCTTCTTCCCACCGGTGGTCACCGGCACCGTCATCACGATCATCGGCATCAGCCTGATCCCGGTCGGTGCGGGCGACGCGGTCACCGACCCCAACAGCGCCACCGGCGCGCACGACGCCGGGAACGGCCGGTGGGTTGTCTACTGCATCTGCACCATCGCGCTGATCGTGCTGATGCAGCGATTCTTCCGAGGCTTCTGGGCGACCATCTCGATCCTGCTCGGCCTCGGCGTCATGACCTTCGTCGCATGGTGTTTCGGCGACGCCCACTTCGACCGGGTCGCCGAGGCGAGCTGGGTCGGCTTCACCCCGCCGTTCGCCTTCGGATGGCCCCGATTCGATCTCATCGCGATCGTGTCACTGATCGTGGTGCTCATGGTGACCGCGGTGGAATCGACGGGCTCGGTCTTCGCGACCGGAGAGATCGTCGGCAAACGCATCCGCAAGGAGGACATCGCCGCCACCGTCCGCGCCGACGGCATCGCCACCATCATCGGCGGCAGCTTCAACTCGTTCCCGTACACGGCGTTCTCCGAGAATGTCGGCCTGGTCCGGATGACCGGGGTCAAGAGCCGGTTCGTCGTCGCCTGCGCCGGCGGCATCATGATCATCCTGGGCGTCCTGCCCAAGACCGCGAACATCGTCGGGTCGATTCCCTCCCCGGTTCTCGGCGGCGCCGCACTCATCATGTTCGCGACGGTCGCCATCGTCGGCATCCAGACGCTGACGACCGTCGACTTCACCGACCACCGCAACCTGTCGATCGCCGCGACCTCCATCGCCGTGGCCCTCTACGTCCAGTTCTCACAGTCGTCGGCTCCGACGACCATCCTGGACAAGGGCGCGGAGGTGAAGGTCCCGGAACTGCCCGGCGTCGACATCGCCGTGCCGGGCATCCTGCAGATCCCCTTCTCCACCGGCATCACCATGGGCGCGATCACCGCCATCCTGATGAACATCCTGTTCTTCCACATCGGCAGCAAGGGACCGGCCGTCGCCGGAGGCGGTTCGATCACGCTCGACGAGGTGAACACCATGAGCAAGGAGAAGTTCCGCGAGACCTTCGGCGAGGTTGTGCAGGGCGTCGACTGGGTTCTCGACAGAGCTTGGGAGCAGCGGCCTTTCGACGACGTACACGATCTGCGCAGCGCCTTCCAGGAGGCGATGCTGACCGGCAGCGACACCCAGCAGCTCGACCTGATCCGGGCCTTCCCCGACCTCGGCGCCGAGGACGAGGAAACCGGCGAGCTGATCGCGGTCGACCACAAGGGTCTGTCGCACCTCGAGGAGACCGAGCACGAGAACGTCGTGAATCTCGCTGCCGCCTATCGGGAGCACTTCGGGTTCCCGTTGGTGATCTGCGCCCGTGAGACCGAACGCTACGACCGCGTGCTGCGCAACGGCTGGTCCCGCATGGACAACTCGGAAACCTCCGAGAAGTCGTTCGCGCTCATCGAGATCGCCAAGATCGTCAACCATCGCTTCGACGATCTGGTTGCCGACGCCAACCCGCTGACGTCGGTGCGATTCGGCCGTCAGCCCGAACTCTCCTAGGCTGATCGGCGTGCGACGAGTCGACTGGCGAGGGTTGCCCAGTTTCAACGAGCTGACCGAACGGCAGGCCATCGGCACGCTCTACGAATGTTGTAGCTCGTCGATCTGGGCGCTGCGTGTGGCCAGGGCCCGACCGTTCTCCGACGACGAGGCACTGCTCTCCTATGCCGATCTCATCCTGGCCGAGCTCACCGACGCCGACCTCGACGAGGCCCTCGCCGGTCATCCCCGCATCGGCGACCGCCCGGACAACGCGTCCTCCACCCGTGAGCAGTCCGGGGTGACCGGCGCCGATCCGCTGGTGTTGGCCGAACTCAAGGAGCTCAACAAGACCTACGAGGAGAAGTTCGGACACGTGTACCTCGTCTTCGCCAACGGGCGGCCCGCGGCAGAGTTGCTGGCCATCCTCAAGGAACGCATGCGCAACGACCCGGCGACCGAGCGCCGGGTATTACGGATGGAGTTGGCCAAGATCAACCGAAGCCGACTGCAGCGCATGCTCACCCCGGCGATCCAGTATGTTGACGACTGAGCACCGCAGGCGACCCACGAGGAGCGAGCCACCGAGATGACCGGTCTGTCCACCCATGTCCTCGACGCGGTCTCCGGCGCACCCGCGGTGGGCGTCGGCGTATCCCTACAGGATGCCGCGGGCGGCGAAGTCGCCTCCGGCGTCACCGATTCCGACGGTCGCATCGCGCAGGTGAACACCGACCCACTCGTGCCCGGCATCTACCATCTGGTGTTCGACACCGGAGAGTGGTTCGCCGACAACGACATCCGGGGGTTCTACCCGGAGGTCGACATCTGCTTCACCGTCGACGATCCCGAACGGCATCACCACGTCCCGCTGCTGCTGAGCCCGTACTCGTACTCCACCTATCGCGGTAGCTGACCGGGCGCGCACACCGATATCCGGGGGCATCCTCTATGCTCGGCGGTGCAGTTGGTTCGCCGCCCCGTCCGTCGTGGCCTCCGATGTCATGGAGGCCCCGCGTCCGGGTCCGGCGTCGTAAGAGGGAATCCGGTGCGAATCCGGAACTGTCCCGCAGCGGTATGTCGGAACGACCGCCGTCATCGAGCACTGGACGCACGCGTCCGGGAAGCGACGGCCACTAGGACCGCGACCTGATGGTCGCCCGCCGACGAGTCCGAAGACCTGCCTGCTGTACCGGCCGCGCCGCGGCCGGTGGCTCGTCGCCTCGTGGAATGGGCGCAGGTCGAAGCGAGTGCCAGGTGATGCGCGGATGCCGTGCACGTTCCCTCCGGCGTCCCCCTTCGGCACGCCCTGCAACGGCGACGGACCGTCGGAAACCATTGCAGGAGTGCACCACCCATGTCCCAACGGACGACCCCGTTTTCCGCCACCGTACTCGGCACACCACGCATCGGGCCACACCGTGAGCTCAAGCGCGCGATCGAGAGCTACTGGGCCGGGCGCATCGACGCCGCCGGCCTCGAGACCGTGGCCGCCGGGCTGCGGCGCGACACCATCGCGACGCTGGCGGCGGCCGGCCTCGACTCGATCCCGGTCAACACCTTCTCCTATTACGATCAGATGCTCGACACCGCCGTGCTGCTCGGCGCCCTGCCCGAGCGGGTCGCACACATCACCGATCCCCTCGACCGCTACTTCGCAGCGGCCCGCGGCACCGCCGACGTCACGCCGCTGGAGATGACCAAGTGGTTCGACACCAACTACCACTACCTCGTGCCCGAGATCGGCGACGCGACAGCCTTCTCCCTGCACCCGGAGAAGGTGCTCGCGGAGGTGGCCGAGGCGCAGGCCGCCGGTGTGAGCGCACGTCCGGTCGTCATCGGGCCGATCACCTTTCTGGCGTTGTCGAAATCCGCTCATGACACCGCAGGCGGTGGCTCCCCGCTCGATCGCCTCAACGAGTTGCTGCCGCTGTATCTGGATCTGTTGGCCCGCCTGGCCGACACCGGAGTCGAGTGGGTACAGATCGACGAACCGATCCTGGTCACCGATGCCGCAGAGCGCCTCCCCGCGCTGGCCGGCTCGGTGTACTCGACCCTCGCGCAAGCGAGCTCGCGACCGGCACTCTGTGTCGCCACGTACTTCGGCGACGCCCGGGACAGTGTGCGAGCCCTTGCGCGCACCGGCATCGAGGCGGTGGCCGTCGATGTGATCGAGGGCTCCCTCGAGTCGGTGGCCGACGTACCCGAACTGGCCGACATGCTCGTCGTGGCCGGCGTGGTCAATGGGCGCAACATCTGGCGTACCGATCTCGAGAAAGCCCTGGCCACCCTGGGCACCCTGCTCGGGTCGGCGGGGTCGTTGGCGGTGTCCACCTCGTGTTCGACGCTGCACGTGCCGTATTCCGTCGAACCCGAAACCGGGCTCGACGACAACCTGCGCGGTTGGCTGGCCTTTGCCGCGGAGAAGTACCGCGAGGTCGCGATCCTGTCCGAGGCGTTGCGCCACGGTCGGGAGTCCCAGGCCGACGCGTTCGACGCCGCCGCCGCCGCGTTGGCCACCCGCGAATCCGATCCGCGAGTGCACAACCCGGCCGTGCGTGAGCGTCTGGCCGCCATCACCGACGCCGACCGCAAGCGAGGCGATGCCGCGACCCGCTCGGCTGCGCAATCCGAGCGACTGAATCTCCCGCCGTTGCCCACCACGACGATCGGCTCCTATCCGCAGACCTCGGCGATCCGGCTGGCCCGCGCCGCGCTGCGCTCCGGTGAGATCGATGACGCCGAGTACGTCCGTCGGATGCAGGCAGAAATCGCCGATGTGGTTGCGCTGCAAGAGGAGATCGGACTCGATGTACTCGTCCACGGCGAGCCGGAGCGCAACGACATGGTGCAGTATTTCGCCGAGCAACTCGACGGCTTCTTCGCCACCGCCCATGCCTGGGTGCAGTCCTACGGGACCCGGTGCGTGCGTCCGCCGATTCTGTTCGGCGACGTCTCCCGCCCGGCGCCGATGACCGTCGACTGGATCGCCTACGCCCAATCGCTGACCGGCAAGCCGGTCAAGGGCATGCTCACCGGGCCCGTCACGATCCTCGCGTGGTCATTCGTGCGTGACGATCAACCCCTGTCCGACTCGGCCGACCAGATCGCCCTCGCGATCCGGGACGAGACGATCGATCTCGAGCGGATCGGCATCGGCATCATCCAGGTCGACGAGCCGGCCCTGCGTGAGCTGCTCCCGCTGCGGGACGCCGACAAGCCCGCGTACCTCGACTGGGCGGTCCGGGCATTCCGGCTGGCCACCTCGGGCGTCGCCGACGCCACGCAGGTCCACACCCATCTGTGCTACTCGGAGTTCGGCGAGGTCATCGGTGCGATCGCCGAACTCGACGCCGATGTCACCTCGATCGAGGCGGCACGGTCGAGCATGGAGGTCCTCGACGACCTCAACGCCATCGGATTCGCCAACGGCGTCGGGCCGGGTGTGTACGACATCCACTCACCGCGTGTCCCCGACGTCACCGAGATCGAATCGTCGTTGCGCGCGGCGCTCGATGCCGTCGGGCCGCAGCGCCTGTGGGTGAATCCGGACTGCGGTCTGAAGACTCGCGGCACCACCGAGGTGACCGCGGCGCTGACGAATCTGGTCTCTGCGGCCAAAGCGGCACGCGCACTGGCCAACTGAGCCGGACAGTCAGCTGAGCCGATTGCGGAGGCCGGTCGGGAGGACCCGGGTGTGCGACCCCGGGTTCGCTCCGTGGTCGGTCGGCAGATCTCGCACCGACCAGTGTGAGGTCGCTTGTCGGCCGTCGAGGAGTCCCGCGGCGGCGAGTGCGATCGATCCCGTGCAGACGCTGGTCACGTACTGCGCGGAACGCCCGAGGTTAGGAGAGCTCTTTGCGAAGAATGGCGGCGCCCTGGGCGAGCGCGACCATCTTCTGCCGTGCGACACCACGTGCGAGCGGTGCCATGCCGCAGTTCCCGCTGGCGTAGAGCTTGTCCTTGTCGACGAAGGGGAGTGCTTTGCGCAGTGTCGCTGCCACTTCCGCCGGCGTCTCGATGGTGTCGCTGGCCACGTCGATCGCTCCCAGCATGACCGTCTTGCCACGGAGTAGTTCGATCACCTCGACAGGAACCCGCGAGTTGTGGCTCTCCAGGGACACGATGTCGATCGATGATTGTTGCAATAGTGGGAACGACTCTTCGTACTGGCGCCATTCGGGCCCCAGCGTTGCCTTCCAGTCGGTGTTGGCCTTGATGCCGTAGCCGTAACAGATGTGGACGGCGGTTCGGCAGCTCAGTCCTTCGGTGGCCCGCTCGAGTGCCGCGATACCCCAGTCCTTGAGTTCGTCGAAGAACACGTTGAATGCGGGCTCGTCGATCTGGATGATGTCGACGCCGGCCGCCTGCAAGTCCTTTGCTTCTTGGTTCAGGATGGTTGCGAACTCCCACGCGAGCTGCTCGCGGCTCCGGTAGTGGTCGTCGTAGAGGGTGTCGATCATTGTCATCGGGCCGGGGAGGGCCCATTTGATCGGCTGATCGGTTTCGACCCGAAGACGCTTCGCATCCTCTGCGAAGACCGACTCTTCGCGACTCACCGCGCCGACAACCGTCGGGACACTCGCGTCATAGCGGTCACGAATGCGCACGGTCTCACGGCGGTCGAAATCGACGCCACTGAGGTGCTCGATGAACGTGGTCACGAAGTGCTGACGTGTCTGTTCACCATCGCTGATGATGTCGAGCCCGGCTCGACTCTGATCGTGTGCCGCGAGTGTCTGGGCGTCGAGCTTCCCCTGCCGCAGTTCGTCGTCGTGTAACTTCCACGGGGACCAGAGCTTCTCCGGCTCGGAGAGCCACGCGGGCTTGGGCAGGCTGCCGACGATCGTGGCGGGCAGGAGTTCATTCATCTCGGATACCTCAGTTCTCGCGCCGATCAGGCCGATTGCTTTGTCGCCCAACGCGCAAGGACATCGCCGTACGGTTTCATGAGCCTCACCTCGGTGAATTTTCCCTGGGTGGCCGCGAGCTGGGTGCGTTCGACCCGGTCGTAAGTCACCTGCGGGAGTGAGTAGTTGCCGTAGTCGAGACTCGGCCGGTACACCTGTGCCGCCGCTGTGTTCGCGCTGTAGATCTCGGGACGGTAGATCTTCTGGAACGTCTCCATCGTCGCGACCGTTCCCGCAAGCGCGATGAACGAGTAGTCGTTGAGTAGGTCGCCGCGGTGGTAGAAGGCCAGCGGGGCAACGGAACCCGGAGGCATGAAGTAGCGGACCGTGAGCCCCATCTTGCCAAAGTACTCATCGGTGAGCGACAGCGCGTCCGACACATACTCCACCCCCAGAATCGGGTGGTGGTTCGTGAGGCGGGTGTAGGTCCGCGACGTCGAGACGCTGATGCAGATGACCGGCGGCTGGGAGAACCGTTGGCGGTACTCGTCCGATTCGAGGAAGCGCTGAAAGACCTGCCCGTGCAGATCGCCGAAGTCGCTGGGGACACCCGTCGCCTGGTGTCCGGGGAGCCGAACGCTGAAGTCGTAGTCGCGAATGTAGGAGGAGAAGTTGTTTCCGACGATGCCCTTGGTACGGGTCCCCGTGGCGGTCTCGACGATGTCCACGTCGAGCACCTCGATCACCGGAAATGCGGCGTCGTCCCCTACCGAGGCGAGATGTAGGTCCACCGAGACGATGTCGAGTTCGAGTTCGTAGCGGTCACCGCGCGGATTGTCCCAGTGGAGCAGTTCATTGACCCGGGTGTTCATCATCGTCACGGCGTTGCGAAGATTCTGCTCACGGTCGTCGCCGCGTGCGAGATTCGCGAAGTTCGTCGTTCCACGTGAGCTGCTCGACGGGGTGTAGCCCTCGTCGAAGCGCGTCGTACCGATGCTGAAGACACATTCGTTTGTCATGGTGATCAGATGCCCCATTCACTTGCACCGCGCTCAACGACGGTCGCCATCGCACGATTCACTGCCTGAGTTACGCAGCACTTCGATCTGACTTCCCATGGTCGAGGGCCCATCGGCGCGACCGATGGCACTCGGGAGCCGGTGGCCCGAAGCGGCGTTGACAGCAGTGTATGCAGGCGCCTCTCCATAGCCTAATTACACTTCACGATACCTGGGGATAGGAATCAGCTATGCCAGCAGATCGACTCCGAAACTCGATACCACATCGCGCATCTCCGCCACGAATCGCTCGGCCTGGGCGGTCAACGAGACCGAGGCATGTCCGATCCAGCCGATCTCGATGCGCTCGTCCACCTCGAGCGGAACAGCGACTATCGACGGATCCAGATCGTCGGAGATGATGCCGGTCGAGATGGTGTACCCGCCGAGACCGATCATCAGGTTGAAGATGGTTGCTCGGTCGCTCACTCGGATGTCTTGCTTGGATGAACGCGTGGAGAGGATCTCTTCGGCGAGATAGAACGAGTTGTTCCCGCCCTGGTCGAACGTGAGCCGCGGGAGGTCGTCGAGATCCTTCAGCGTGACACTCTTCTTGCCTGCGAGGTGGTTCGTGCGGGCGATGAAAATGTGCGGTGTCGTGAAGAACAGCGGCGTAAAGGTCAGCCCCGCTTCGCGGAGCAGCTTGTTGATCACGTTTGCGTTGAAACCGTTGCGATAGAGCACGCCGACTTCACTTCGCAGAGTGCGGACATCTTCGATGATGTCCCAAGTCCGGGTCTCGCGAAGACTGAACGCGTATTCGGCAGCCTCAGAGGCTTTCACCATACGAGCAAAGGCGTCGACGACGAAGGAGTAGTGCTGAGTGGAAACGGCGAGGAGTCGGCGCGAGGGGCCGCGCCCGAGGTACCGCTGTTCCAGTAGTTCCGCTTGCTCGACGACCTGGCGCGCGTAGCTGAGGAACTCCGCCCCGTCGTCGGTGAGGGTGACTCCCCGGTTCGAGCGGACGAACAGTGAACGTTCGAGCCGGCTTTCGAGGTCCTTGAGCGCGGCGGACATGGTCGGTTGAGCCACATAGAGCACGTCCGCCGCGGCACTGATCGATCCCTCCGCTGCCACCTCCACGAAGTAGCGCAACTGCTGCAGCGTGATTCCACGCAGCGCTCCTGCGGCGTGCCGTGCCATACCAGAAGACTAACGAACCGCCGTGGAGATCCGAAGTCCACACGGTCTCCACCAGACCCAGGACGGTTCACTTCGGCGCCTCAATTCCTCATCTGGTCAGCAGCCCACTCGCCTTCTACGCGCGCACGTCGACCGATGGTGACCGACCGAGGGCCCGAGGCGTCCACCCACACCGGGCGGCTGCGCGTGTCCTGCAACCTGTACTCGCCACGCTCGCAGCACAATTGGCCTCCGGCGACGCCCGCCCCTACGGGGCGGACACCCCACCCTCGCCCGGTCCCCAGCCCTTCGACGTCCGCCACCCCGGCAGACCACACCACAAGGAGACACCAGTGAGCTCCCCGCGCCCTGCTTGCCTGCCTCAGTGGGCGCCCGCGAGGTGCCCGCTGAGGCGCTCGAGCCGCTCGGCGCTGTCGGGGTTCAGCCCGATGATGGTGGCGCTCTTACCCTTTGCCGCGTACTTGGTGACGATCGCGTCGAGTGCCGCAACGGTGGACGCATCCCAGATATGCGATTCGCTCATGTCGATGATCACGGTCGTCGGGTCGTCCGCGTAATCGAACTGGTAGACCAGGTCGTTGCTGGACGCGAAGAAGAGTTCTCCGCGCACCTGATAGACGCGCGTTTCGGGATCCGGGTGATCCACCACGACGACCTCAGTGACGTGGGCGACCCGTCGCGCGAAGAGCACCATCGCGGTGAGCACACCGACGACGACGCCGTAGGCCAGGTTGTGCGTGGCCACCGTGACGGCGACGGTGACGAGCATGACCGCGGTTTCGCTCTTGGGCATGCGCCGCAACGTCGTCGGGTTGATGCTGTGCCAGTCCATGGTGCCGACCGACACCATGATCATCACGGCGACGAGTGCGGCCATCGGGATCAGCGCGACGATATCGCCGAGACCGACGACCAGGATCAGCAGGAAGACACCGGCGAGAAAGGTCGAGATCCGGGTGCGCGCACCGGAACCCTTGACGTTGATCATGGTCTGTCCGATCATCGCGCAGCCGCCCATGCCGCCGAAGAATCCGGTGACCACGTTCGCCACGCCCTGCCCCATCGCCTCGCGTGACTTGTTGGAGTGGGTGTCGGTGAGGTCGTCGACGAATTTCGCGGTCATCAACGATTCGAGCAACCCGACCAGCGCCATGGTGAACGCGTACGGCGCGATCACCGACAACGTGTGCCAGGTCAGTGGCACGTCCGGCAGGACCAGTGAGGGTAGGTGCTCGGGCAGTTTGCCCTCGTCGCCGACATCGGGCACCGACCAGCCGACCGCGAGCGTCACCGCGGTCAGCGCCACGATCGCGACGAGCGGCGCCGGGATGACGCTCGTCAGTCTCGGCAACCCGACGATGATCAGAACACCCACGGCGACAAGCGGATACACCAGCCACGGCACGCCGATCAGATGGGGCAACTGGGCAGCGAAGATCAAGATGGCCAGCGCGTTGACGAATCCCACCATGACGCTGCGCGGAATGAACCGCATCAGCCGGGCGACGCCGAGGCCGCCGAGGATGAGCTGGAACACCCCGGCCAGGATGACGGCGGCGATGAGGTAGTGCAGCCCATGGCTTTTCACCAGTGGTGCCACGACGAGGGCCACCGCACCGGTGGCCGCGGAGATCATCGCCGGGCGGCCGCCGACGATCGCGATCGTGACCGCCATGGTGAACGAGGCGAACAGACCGACGCGCGGATCGACACCGGCGATGATCGAGAACGAGATCGCCTCCGGGATGAGCGCGAGCGCAACCACCAGCCCGGCCAGAACCTCGGTGCGCAGCCGTCGCGGTGAACGCAAGGCCGCCCATACCGACCGGTCGTGCGCGGGCGAGGTCGTCGTGGACAGTGACACGTGCGGGGACATGTGCTCGGACTCCGTTCCGGCGCGCCGGGACATGGACATCCGGTGTCACCGCGGGATCACCAGGTGGCACGCAACCCGGCACACCTTACCGGAGAGTGTGGAGCGGCTCGCACGCTCGTGATTCGACGTCAGAAGGTGAGCGAGATGGTCAGGGGAAAGGGCGTGGTCGACGTGTGATGCCCGGTCACCGGAACGCCGGAGTAGCCGTGGTCGGTGAGGGTGAGTGGGGTGAGCGTGGTCGGCCGCCCCAGGTCGACGATCCAGTAGTGGGCAATCCCGGCATCGGCGTACTCGCTGCGCTTGGTGACGTGATCAGTCCGTCCAGAGCCTGGCGACACGATGTCGATGGCGATCGCCACGTCCGCCGCGACCAGAGGTTCGGGTGCATCGCTACGACACACGACGATATCGGGGACTCGGACCGTGGCCGGCGTCGCAGGATCGATGACCACCTCGACCTCCGGGAGCGCTTCCCAACCAGTCGGAAGCGCCTCGTCGACCTGGGCACACAGCCGGAAGACGGCGCGCGCGCGTGCCTTCGTCGGTCGTGGCGACACGATGCGCACGCCCTCCTGGAGTTCGACCCGGTACTCGGGTTCCTCGGGCAACGCACGCCACTGATCCAGCGACATCAAGCCGAGCTGGGCGTGTGCAGCGGTCATGCCTCACATGGTACGACGATGCGGCGCCCCGGCGTCCTGAACGACCGACCTCGGCTGGTAACTACCGCCCGCGCGTGCGGGCGATATCGGACGGTGCCACGCCGTACCTCTTGCGGAATGCCGACGCGAACCGGCCGGTGTGGGTGAATCCCCAGCGCATCGCGACGGTGGTCACCGAATCCGCGTCCTCGCAACACAATTCGTCGTGCACACGGTGTAATCGGATGTCGGTGAGGCATTCTCGCGGCGATTTGCCGACGTAGTCACGAAACCCCTCCTGCAGGCGGCGCACGCTGATCCCGGCCACCTCCGCCATGTCGGCCGCCGTCCACGGCCGAGCCGGATCGGCCCGCATCGCATCGAGCACCCGGGTGACGATCCGCGGTTGCGGGCGGGTGTGCTCGGCCGGGTCGTCGGGAACCGCGGCCAACAAGAAGGCGTCGGTCAACGAGCCGGCGAGTTGCTCGGCGATAAGCGGGTTCGCCAGCAGCGGGTCGTCGGCGGGTTGGCCGGCGATCGACCGGACCAGCCGGAACCAGCTCGCCCCCTCCGGCGAGTGCAGGTCGAGCTGTTCGGGGATCGTCGTGTCCGGACGCCCGGTCACCCGGCAGGCCTCGCGCTGCAGGAAGTCACGGTCGATCTTGACCCCGACGATCGTGCAGGTACTCGACCAGCGGGTGATCTCGGCGGGCGTGTCGGGCGGGTTGATCGTCGCGAGACCACTCGTGGAAACCACCGAGGTCCCGGCGACGCTGGTTTCCAGGACCCCTCCGAGCGGCACGTTGATGCCGTAGGCGCCGGGATGGTCGGAATGAATGGCCACCTCGGCTCCCCACCCGATCCGCGCGATACGCAACGGTCCGAGCACGGTGACCGCGACGTCAACGTCGAGTGCGTTCCCACCCGCGTCCCGTGGACTCAATTCATGCGGGAAATACGCGTCGGACACCGCCGCCGACGCCGCTTCCCACTCGGGATCCCCCGGGATGCGAAGCCGCTCGATCTGGCTCATCGGACACTCCTCACGACTTCGCCGCGCAATGTGGATCGTCATCGCGTTCAGCGGATCGTGGACACCGCGGCCGTCGCCTTATGTTCTACCTCACATCTTGCCTCATCGAAAGGAGAGGTCACGTGGAACGCAAAGCCCTACAGAATGTCTTCGGCCAGTTCGCGAGTGGCGTCACCGTCATCACGTGTGCGAATTCCGACGGCGAGCCGCACGGTGCAACGGTCACGGCCTTCACCGCGGTGTCCCTCGAACCGCGCCTGTGTCAGGTGACGTTGACGCGAAAGTCCAAGGCGTGCAACTACTTGACCGATGCGCCGTTCGCGGTCAACATCATGGCCGCCGACCAGCTCGACATCGCGATGCACTTCGCCGGGCGTCCGGCGCAACCCGGCCCCACCTGGGTCGACGGCCCGACGGCCCCCATCCTGTCCGGCAGCGCCGCGGTACTCAGCTGCGTGCCGTGGCGCAGCTACGACGGCGGCGACCACATCATCTACATCGGCGAGATCGTCGATGCCCATACCTCGGGGAAGCCCCCACTGCTGTACTACCGCAGCACTTTTCATGATCTCGGTGAGCCGAGCGTGAATTCGCTGTGGACGCTGTGCGCCGACGACCCGCACTCGGGCTGGTTCGACTCGACGACCACGTTCACCCCATTTCACCTGGCCCACACCGACGATCCCGAGCACACCACCGCATCCGCCTGATTCATCACGGTTTTCGACCCATCCATCAGAAAGAGGTATCAATCATGACCACGATCGAACGTCCCGCAGGCGACCCGGCCGCCACCGGCACCCCGCAGACCAACCCGGCTGCCGACGCCCCCGCCAACAACACGAAGAATTTCGCGACCCGGCCGATGACCGGTGACGAATACATCGAGTCGCTCAAGGACGGTCGGGAGATCTGGTTGCACGGTGAGCGCGTGGAGGACGTCACCACCCATCCGGCGTTCCGCAACCCCATCCGCATGACCGCGCGCCTCTACGACTCGATGCACGACCCGGCCACCCGCGACAAGGTGACCGCACCGACCGACACCGGCAACGGCGGCGTGACGATGCCGTTCTTCAAGGCCTCCACCAGCTCGGCCGATCTCATCAAGGAACGCGACGCGATCGCCGAGTGGGCACGCATGACCTACGGCTGGATGGGCCGCTCCCCCGACTACAAGGCCAGCTTCCTCGGCACCCTGCACGCCAACAAGGATCTCTACGCACCGTTCGAGGCCAACGCCGAGCGCTGGTACCGCGAGTCGCAGGAGAAGGTTCTCTACTGGAATCACGCGATCATCAACCCGCCCGTCGATCGTCAGTTGCCACCCGACGAGGTCGGTGACGTGTTCATGAAGGTGGAAAAGGAAACCGACGCCGGGCTCGTGGTGTCCGGCGCGAAGGTGGTCGCGACCGGCTCGGCGATCACCAACTACAACTTCATCGCCCACTACGGCCTGCCGATCAAGAAGAAGGAATTCGCACTCATCTGCACGGTGCCGATGGACTCGCCCGGCATCAAACTGATCTGCCGCTCGTCCTACACCCAGCAGGCCGCGGTGATGGGCTCGCCGTTCGACTACCCGCTCTCGAGCCGGATGGACGAGAACGACACCATCTTCGTCTTCGACAAGGTGCTCGTGCCGTGGGAGAACGTCTTCATGTACGGCGACGTCGAACGCATCAACGCGTTCTTCCCGCAGTCGGGTTTCCTGCCGCGCTTCACCTTCCAGGGCTGCACCCGTCTCGCGGTGAAGCTCGACTTCATCGCCGGCCTGCTGATGAAGGCCCTCGACTGCACCGGCTCGGGCGGGTTCCGCGGCGTGCAGACCCGCGTCGGCGAGGTGATCGGCTGGCGCAATCTCTTCTGGACCCTCACCGACGCGATGGCCCACAACCCCGAACCATGGATCGGCGACACCGTCATCCCACGCCTGGAGTACGGCCTGACCTACCGCATGTTCATGATGCAGGGCTATCCGCGCATCAAGGAGATCATCGAACAGGACGTCGCGTCGGGGCTGATCTATCTGCCCTCGAGCGCCGCCGACTTCAAGAGCCCCACCGTGCGCCCCTACCTCGACAAGTACGTCCGCGGCTCCAACGGCATCACCGCCGTGGACCGCGTGAAGGTCATGAAGGCACTGTGGGATTCGATCGGCTCCGAATTCGGCGGCCGCCACGAACTCTACGAGCGCAACTACTCGGGCAACCACGAGAACGTCAAGGCCGAGTTGCTCTTCGCCGCACAGAACCGCGGCGGGGTCGATCAGATGAAGGGGCTCGCCGAGGCCTGCCTGGCCGAATACGACCTCGACGGCTGGACCGTTCCCGACCTCATCGGCAACGACGACGTCAGCTTCTTCGGCCCGGGTCACTGATCTCCCCATGCCCGGTGCCCCCGCGGCCGTCCCGGTGACCACTCCGTTCTCGATGGTCTAGAGTCGCGGCACATGACGCCGACGACGGAGATCATCGAGGCGGCCGCGGACACACCACGATTCGTGGCCGGCTTCACCGGGGCCCCGGGCGCGGGCAAGACCACCATCGCCCGCCGCGTCGTCGCCGACCTCACCGAGAGGCTCGGCGACGACGCGGTCGGATATCTGCCGATGGACGGGTTCCATCTGTCGACCACCATGCTGCAGCGTCTGGGCCGGACCGATCGTCGCGGTGCCCCCGACACCTTCGACGTCGACGGATTCGTCTCGCTGCTCCGCCGCGCGGCCGTCCCCGGAAAAGACATCTACGCACCGGATTTCGATCATCGTGGGGTCATCGGCGGCGCCGCCGAGCCCATCGCGGCGGCGCTGATCATCCCGGCCACCGCGAAGGTGCTTGTCGTCGAGGGCAATTACCTCGCCCTCGACGGTGAGTGGTCGCCGGTACGCGACCTCATCGACCGCCTGTGGTTCGTCGACGTCCCCGATGATGTTCGGCGGGAACGGCTATCGGTTCGCCACATCGCAGCCGGCCGCAGCGCCGAGAACGCCCGGCGGTGGATCGAGTCGGTCGACGACCCCAATGCCAGGCTCATTCGCAGCTGCCGTGACCGGTGTGACGCCCTTCTCGACTGCACGTCGTGACCGCGGTCGCCATTCACTGACCAGCACGCCGAGAACGATCAACACGCCGCCGAGCAAAGCCGCCGGCGGGAGCCGATCGCCTGCGAGACGCCCGAAGATCCCCGCCCACACCGGTTCTCCGGCATAGATCACGGTCGCCCGCGTCGGGCTGACGTGGCGCTGGGCCCAGTTCATGGTCAACTGGATGACGATGCTCGCCGACGCCATCGCCAGCGCCGCACCCAGCCAGACCCAGGAGAACGACGGAACAGCTTCTCCGGCAACGGGCATGGCGGCAAAGCAGAAGACGCCACCGGCGAGCAACTGGATGATGGTGACGCGGGCGATGTCGACCCTGCCCGCGAAGAACCCGATCAGCACGATCTCACCGGCACACGCCACCGCTCCGATCACGGTCGCCAGTTCTCCAGTGCCGAAGCCGATCCCGCCACCGGTCCCACCGGCGAGCAGCATCAATCCGACGAAGGCCAGCACCACCCCCACCCAACTCATCACGCCCGGGGCCTTGCGGAAGATCGCCCATTGCGCCACCGGCACCAGCGGGACGTACAGCGCGGTGATGAACGCCGAGGCACTCGAGCTGATGGTTTGCAGGCCGAAGGTCTGCAGACTGTAGGCGACGGCCATCATCGCCCCGATGGCCAGCCCCGCCCCCATATCCGCGCGGGTGATCCCCCGCAACCTCCGCCCGAACACCACCAGGCCGAGGAGCCCGGCGAGCACGAACCGGAGTCCGACGAAGAACAACGGCCCGCTGTGCGCAACAGCGGTGTGGACGACGAGGAAGGTTCCTCCCCACACCGCGGTGACCGCGAGCAGCGCCGACTCCGGCCGGAGCACCAGCTCCGGCTTGCGCAACATAGTGCACCTGACCATGGTCGACAAGCTATCGGTACTATAGTGCGCATGGCAAATCGGGCGGACGTGTTGGCGCATGTGTC
Organism: Gordonia polyisoprenivorans NBRC 16320 = JCM 10675; assembly: GCF_000241325.1. Lineage (GTDB taxonomy): Bacteria > Actinomycetota > Actinomycetes > Mycobacteriales > Mycobacteriaceae > Gordonia > Gordonia polyisoprenivorans. The sequence continues at coordinate 44,205 of NZ_BAEI01000001.1, forward strand.
TCACAACCTTCGACACTTCCGTCAGGAGTCGGGCCTGAGCCAGGCGGCGCTCGCCGACGCATCGGGCATCAGTCGCCGGATGATCGTCAAGGTCGAGGGCGGGGACACCAACATCAGTCTGGCCAGCCTCGACCGGCTCGCCGAGGCACTCGAGGTCACCTTCGTCGACATGGTGCGCGACCCCGACACCCTCGGCGACGGCCCGACCGACCTCGACGTCCTCGCCTGGCGCGGCGACCACGAGGCGAGCGTCGGCCGGCTGCTCGCCAGCGTCCCCGCCTCCCAGGAATCACAGTTGTGGGCGTGGACCCTCGGCCCCGGTGATCGGTACGACGCCGAACCCGATCCACCCGGCTGGTGGGAGATCATCATCGTGGCCACCGGCCGACTACGGATCGAATTCGATTCCTCGGCAACCGAACTCGGCCCCGGCGAGAGCATCAGCTTCCCGAGTTCGCAGCCGTACCGCTATCTCAATGCCGCCGACGAGGTCACCCGATTCGCGCGCAGCGTCGTGCGCTGAGACCACACCGCCGACATCAGGAGGCCGATCCCGGGTGACCGATCCACAGCCGTCCGATCAGGACGAGACCGCCGCAGCACGCCATCTGGGCCACCTCGGTGCACTGCTGCTCGACGCGGGTCTGTCGGTCACCGACGTCCGCGCCGCACTCGAGCAGGCGGCCGACACGCACCCCCGCACGGCCCCGGCGTTGACATTCTCGGTTCTGCCCGAAGCCGTTCTCGTCACCAAGCCCGAGACCGGCACGGTCCGAATGTTCCACTCCGACGCCACCGAACTCTCCTTCCGGCAGTCGGCCCACGCGAGCAGACTGGTCCACGAGACGACCTCGGCGGCGGTGCCGCTCGACGGTCTGCCCGAACGAATCGACCGGATTCGTGCGATGCCGCGCACCCATCCGCAGCTGTCCTGGATCCTCGGCAGCGCACTGGTCGCCGGCGGGCTGGCCACGGTGTTCCGCTGCCCGTGGTGGGCGATCCTCATCGCGATGGCCGCGGGTGGACTGGTCGGGATCCTCAAGACGATCCTCGATCGGATCGAGAGTGGTGCCGCCATCGTGCCGTTCGTCGCCGCCTTCGTCTCGACCCTCGTCGTCGCCTCCGTCGCATCGGCGGTGGGTGCCGGCTCGGTGCCGTTGTTCGGGGTGTGTGCACCGATCGCGATCCTCGTGCCCGGCGCACTGATCACCAACGCCTTGCTGGAACTGACGGCCACCGACATCGTGACCGGTTCTGCGCGGCTGCTCTACGGGCTGATCATGCTCGGGTTCATGGCCGGCGGGATCGCCGCGGGCGCCGCGGTGACCGGCCTTCGGATCGATCCGGATTCCGCAGCGCTGCTCGGGCAGATCTCCTCGGTGGCGGGCAGCGGCGGGTGGCAAGCGCTACCACCGCTGTGGCTGTCGTGGATCGGCGTCGTCGCACTCGCCGTCGGTGTCGGCTGCGCCTTCGGCTCCGGAATGAAGCTCACCGTGCTCAGTGTCGGCGTGATGGTGTGCACCTACGCGGTGCTCACCGCGGCGTCCGCCTGGGTCGGCAATGTGGTGGCCACCGGGGTGAGCGCCGCGGTGCTGTTCGTCGCGGCCCGGACGATCGAACGACTCACCGTCGCCGTACCCGCGACCATCTCCTTTCAGCCCGCATTCCTACTGCTCGTGCCCGGCACCGTCGGTCTGGTCGCCCTCGCCTCCTTCGACACGCACGCATTGCAGACCACGCCCGCCACCTTCGCGAGCCTGTGCATCGGCATCAAGATCGGCGCGCTGGTCGCCGAGATCGGAACACCCGGCGACCGCGGCCGGCGGGCCTAACCGATCTCGATGAGCAGGTCCCCGGGCGCCACGGAGGTGACCGACCCGACGGCCACGCGGGTGACCTTGCCACCGACGGGCGCGGTGATGGTGGCCTCCATCTTCATGGCCTCGATGGTGCCGATCGCCGCACCGGCGGCCACCTCGTCGCCGACCTCCACCGAGATCGACACCACACCTGCGAACGGCGCCCCGACCGAACCCGGATTGGCCCGGTCGGCCTTCTCGGCAGCCTCCACCGCGGAGTCGATCGAACGGTCTCGCACCGCGATCGGGCGGAGCTGGCCGTTGATCACACACATCACGGTCCGCATGCCGCGCTCGTCGGCGTCGCTGATCGCCTCGAGGCCGATGAGCAGCACCACACCGGGTTCGAGTTCGACGTGGTGTTCTTCGCCGTACCGCAACCCGTAGAAGAACTGGTTCGCCGAGAGCCGTGAGGTGTCGCCGTAGGCCTCCTGGTGTTCGGTGAACTCCTTGGTGGGGCCGGGGAACAGCAAGCGGTTCAACGTTTCCTGCCGTGTCCGCCCCGCGACGTCGAGCGCCGCGGAGTCCTCGGCGGCGAGTTCGACCACCGGCTCGGCGGGGCGGCGACCCTCGAGTGCCTTGGTGCGCAACGGTTCCGGCCATCCACCGGGCGGGTCGCCCAACTCGCCGCGCAAGAACCCGATCACCGAATCCGGAATGTCGTAGGCGGCCGGATCGTTCGCGAAGTCACGCGGTTCGATGCCCTGGCCGACCAGCGCCAAGGCGAGGTCACCGACCACCTTCGAGGACGGCGTCACCTTCACCAGACGGCCCAGCATCGCATCGGCCGACGCGTAGGCCTCCTCCACGGCCTCGAAGCGATTACCGAGACCGAGGGCGATCGCCTGCTGCCGCAGGTTGCTGAGCTGACCGCCCGGGATCTCATGCGAGTACACCCGCCCGGTGGGCCCGGGAATCCCGGACTCAAAGGGCGCGTAGACCTTTCGGATCGCCTCCCAGTAGGGCTCGAGGTCGCACACCGCCGCCAGATCCAGACCGGTGTCGTGCTCGGAATGCGCGAAGGCGGCGACGATCGCCGACAGCGGAGGCTGACTGGTCGTGCCCGCCAGCGCCGCCGATGCCCCGTCGACCGCGTCGGCACCGGCAGTGACCGCCGCCAGATAGGTGGCAAGCTGACCACCCGGGGTGTCGTGGGTGTGCACGTGGATCGGCAGATCGAATTCGTTGCGCAGGGCGGTGATCAGCTTGGTCGCCGCGGGCGCACGCAGCAGGCCCGCCATGTCCTTGATGGCCAGGATGTGCGCTCCGGCGTCGACGATCTGCTCGGCCAGCCGCAGGTAGTAGTCCAGGGTGTAGAGGTCCTCGGCCGGGTTCGCCAGGTCACCGGTGTAGCTCATCGCCACCTCGGCGACCGCTGTGCCGGTCTCGCGGACCGCGTCGATCGCCGGGCGCATCTGCTCGATGTTGTTGAGCGCGTCGAAGATCCGGAAGATGTCCACGCCGGTGGCGGTGGCCTCGGCGACGAAGGCGGTGGTCACCTTCGTCGGATACGGGGTGTAGCCGACGGTGTTCGCGCCGCGCAGCAGCATCTGCAGGCAGATATTGGGCATCGCTTCGCGCAGCTGCGCCAACCGATCCCACGGATCTTCCTTCAGAAAGCGCAGCGCCACATCGTAGGTTGCGCCACCCCAGCACTCCACCGACAGCAGCTGCGGGGTCAGCGCCGCCACATACGGGGCCACGGTGATCAGCGCCGAGGTCCGCAACCGTGTCGCCAGCAGCGACTGGTGGGCGTCGCGGAAGGTCGTGTCGGTGACCCCGACGGCCGGCGAATCACGCAGTGCCCGGGCGAATCCCTCCGGGCCCAGCTCGGTCAGCCGCTGCTTGGAACCGGCAGGCGGCGCTCCGAGCACCGAACGCTCCACGGTGGGCAGCTTGTCCCGCGGGTACACCGTCGACGGCCGCTCACCGTGCGGCTTGTTGACGGTCACGTCGGCGAGGTACTCCAGGATGCGGGTACCGCGATCGGCCGATCCGCCGGTGGTCAGCAACCAGGGACGCTCGTCGATGAACGACGTCGTCACCCGCCCGGCCCGGAAATCCGGGTCGTCGAGAACCGCCTGCAGGAACGGGATATTGGTGGCCACACCACGAATCCGGAACTCTGCCAATGCCCGTCGGGCCCGGCGCGCAGCGGTCGCGAAGTCCCGGCCGCGGCAGGTCAGTTTGACCAGCATGGAATCGAAGTGGCCGCTGACCTCACCGCCGAGGTTGGCTCCGCCGTCCAGGCGGATACCGGCACCACCGGGCGTGCGGTAGGCGGTGATCCGCCCGACATCGGGCCGGAAACCGGCGGCCGGGTCCTCGGTGGTGATCCGGCACTGCATCGCCGCGCCGTGCACGGTGATCGCGTCCTGCGTCAGACCGAGGTCGGCCAGCGATTCACCCGAGGCCACCCGCAGCTGCGCACCCACCAGGTCCACATCGGTGATCTCCTCGGTCACCGTGTGCTCCACCTGGATTCGCGGATTCATCTCGATGAAGACATGTCTGCCCTGCTCGTCGACGAGGAATTCGACCGTGCCCGCACACGAGTAGCCGATCTGCCGGGCGAAGGCGACCGCGTCGGCGCAGATCCGTTCGCGCAGCACCGGATCGAGATTGGGTGCCGGGGCCAGCTCCACCACCTTCTGATGACGCCGCTGCACACTGCAGTCCCGTTCGAACAGATGGATGACGTCGCCGTGGGTGTCGGCGAGGATCTGCACCTCGATATGACGCGGATTGATGACGGCCTGCTCGAGGAACACCGTCGCGTCTCCGAAGGCCGCTTCCGCCTCGCGCGAGGCCGCCTCGATCGATTCCCGCAGAGTCGACGGGTCGTCGACGCGCCGCATCCCGCGGCCACCGCCACCGGCCACCGCCTTGACGAACACCGGGAACTGCATCTGTTCCGAGGCCGTCACCAACTCGTCGACATCCGACGACGGCTCCGAGGAGGACAGCACCGGAAGACCCGCGGCCCGTGCCGCCGCGATCGCCTGCGCCTTGTTGCCGGTCAGGTCGAGCACTTCGGCCCTGGGGCCGACGAAGGTGATGCCGGCCGCCGCGCATGCCCGCGCGAGACCGGCGTTCTCCGAAAGGAACCCGTAGCCGGGATACACCGCATCCGCGCCGCATCGCTGCGCCGCGCCCACCACCTCGTCGACCGAGAGATACGCGCGTACCGGATGCCCGGGGACGCCGATCTGGTAGGACTCGTCGGCCTTCAACCGATGCAGGGAGTTGCGATCCTCGTAGGGGAAGATCGCGACCGTGCGGGCGCCGAGTTCGTACGCCGCACGAAACGCCCGGATCGCGATCTCACCGCGGTTGGCCACCAGAACCTTGTCGAACATGCTGCTCATCCGTTTCTGTCGTTGTCCCGCTACAAATGGACCCGATGCACATGCCCCCACGGTGACCTTATCCCGCGGAGCCCAGCAGCAGGGCAACCAGTCCTAAGCAATGAGAACGCGTTGCGGCGGTCCGTCGTAGGACGACAGCGGACGGATCAGGGCATTGGCCGCGGTCTGCTCGACGATGTGCGCCGTCCAGCCGGTGATCCGGCTCATCACGAAGATCGGTGTGAACGAAGCGATGTCGAAGCCCATCAGGTGATAGGCCGGTCCGGTCGGGAAGTCCAGATTGGGCTTGATGCCGGTGCGACTCGACATCTCGTCGGCGAGCTCGTGATAGATCGCGAGCCACCGGGTATCGCCGAGATGGTGCGAGATCTCCTCGAGCGCAGCCTGCATCGTCGGCACGCGGGAATCACCATTCTTGTACACCCGATGGCCGAATCCCATGATTTTCTCTTTTCGAGACAGTTTGGCCTCCAACCATTCCCGTGCACGTTCGGGACGATCGATCTCGATCATGTCGTACATGACCGCCTCATTCGCCCCGCCGTGCAGCGATCCCTTGAGTGCTCCGATCGCCGCGGTGACCGCGCTGTAGATGTCGGACTGCGTGGAGGTGACCACACGCGCGGCGAACGTGGAAGCATTGAAGCTGTGTTCGGCGTAGAGCACCATCGACTTCTCGAATGCCCGGACGATCACGGGATCGGGCACCTCGCCGAAGCACATATTCAGGAAGTTCTCCGAATAGCCCAGTCCGTGATGCGGCGCAATCGGATCGAGGCCGCGGCGACGTCGCATGTCGGCGGCGACGATGGTCGGCAGGACCGCGAACATGCGTTGTGCCTTCTCGAGATTCGCCGACGGCGACGCGTTGTCCTCGTCGGGGTCCTCGGTGCCCAGGAAGCTGATCGCGGTGCGCACCACATCCATCGGATGGCAGTTCTCCGGAATGCGGGCCAGCACAGCCTGTGTCGAACGGTCGAGCCGACGGAGCGCTCGCTCCCGCTGGGTGAAGGCCGCCAGTTCGGCGTCGGTCGGCAACTCACCGTGCCAGAGCAGATAAGCGACCTGCTCGAACGAACAGTGCTGTGCGAGCTCCTGGACCGCGTAGCCACGGTAGGTCAGGGAATTGGTCTCGGGCACCACCTTCGAGATGGCGGTGGTGTCGACGACGACGCCGGCGAGGCCCTTGTGGATCGTCGGGGCTGATCGATCGGGGGCGGACCGAGTCGAAGTGGACTGAGTGGACGTGGGCTGGGTGGACGTGGGCTGGGTGGACGTGGACTGGGGAGACGCGGACTGGGGAGACGCGGAAGCGGTCTTGCTGGTCGGGCTCACGGCCGGGTTCCTTCCAAGGTGAAGTTGAACAGTTCGGAGTCGAAGGCGTTGTAGTCGGCGTAACGAAGCAACTCGTAGAGTCGGCTGCGATGTTGCATGTCGTCGAGCAGCCCGGATTGCGTTCCCGCGGAGTCGATCTCCCGCAGTCCGCGCTCGACTGCGCCCATCGCGATCCGCAAGGTGGTCACCGGGTAGATCACCGCGTTGTAGCCGACGTCGCGCAACTGCTCGGTGGTGAGCAACCGGGACTTGCCGAACTCGGTCATGTTCGCCAGCAGCGGCACGTCGACGGCGGCACGGAACTTCTCGAATTCAGCGAGATCGGTCAGCGCCTCGGTGAAGATCAGATCGGCGCCGGCGTCGGCGTAGGCCTTGGCCCGCTCGATCGCGGCATCGAGACCCTCGATGCCCGCGGCGTCGGTGCGGGCACAGATGACGAAGTCGTCGTCGCGGCGCGCCGACACCGCTGCCCGCAGCCGGCGCAGCATCTCGCCGGTGGGCACCACGTCTTTGCCGTCGAGGTGACCGCACCGTTTGGGGTTGACCTGGTCCTCGAGATGGCACCCGGCCAGCCCGGCGTCCTCGAGCGTGGCGATGGTGCGGGCCGCGCTCATGGGCTCACCGAATCCGGTGTCGGCGTCGATCAGACTCGGCAGGTCGGTGGAACGCGCGATCTGCGCACCGCGCCCCGCGACCTCCGTCAGGGTGGTGAGTCCGATGTCGGGGAGACCGAGGTCCGCCGAGAGGACCGCCCCGGAGATGTAGATGCCCTCGAAGCCGATGTCGGCGATCAGTTTCGCCACCAGTGGCGAGAAGGCACCGGGCCAGCGCTGCAACTCGCCGGATGCCAGGGCGGCACGCAGGGCCTTGCGCTTGTCCCCCGCGCACGTGCGGGCCGAGAACAGTCCCGATGTCGACTCGCTCATCAGAAGATCCCCGAACCGATGGTCGGCGCCTTGTCCAGAACGGTCGGCTCGACGCGCACATTCAGCGCGCCGAGCTCGCCCGCCCCGAGGTCGCCGAGCCCGGCAGCAGCCACCAGGAATCGCTGCTGCTCCTCCGCGTCGACCACCCCCTGCGCCATCGCCGCGAACTTCGCCTCGTAGGCAGCTCGCGCGAACGGCGCAGCGCCGAGCGGGTGGGCGTCGGCGACCGCGAGTTCATCGGTGATCACCTCACCGTTGGTCAGAGTGATCACAGCCTTGGCGCCGAACGCCTTCTCGGCCGGATCGGTGGAATGGTATCGGCGAGTCCACTCGGGGTCCTCGACCGTGGAGATCTTGCGCCACAGCGCAACCGTGTCCGGGCGGGCGGCGCGTTCGGGAGCGTAGGACGCCTCGTGATGCCACGTGCCGTCCTGCAATGCGACCGCGAAGATGTACATCACCGAGTGATCGAGGGTCTCCCGGCTGGCAGCCGGATCGAATTTCTGGGGATCCCCCGAGCCCGTACCGATCACGTAGTGCGTGTGATGGCTGGTGTGCAGGACGATCGACTCGATGTCGTCGAGGTTGCCGATGCGCTCACGCATACGCCGCGCCAGGTCGATCGGAGCCTGGCTCTGATATTCCGCGGAATGCTCCTTGGTGTAGCTGTCCAGAATGGCGCGCTTGGGTTCCCCCGGGCCGGGAAGCGGGATCCGGTAGGTCTTGTCGGGACCGCCCAGCAGCCACGCGATGACGCCGTCCTCTCCTTCCCAGATCGGCGCCGGTGCACCCTCGCCGCGCATCGCGCGGTCCACCGCCTCGATGGCGATCTTTCCGGCGTGTGCCGGTGCATACGCCTTCCAACTGGAGATCAGGCCCTTGCGGGACTGACGCGTCGCGGTGGTGAGATGTAGTGCCTGTCCGATCGCCTGGTAGATCGTCTCCTCGTCGAGCTCGAGCATGGTCCCCAGACCTGCCGCGACGGACGGTCCGAGATGGGCGACGTGGTCGATCTTGTGCTCGTGCAAGCACATTCCGCGGACCAGGTCGATCTGGATCTCGTAGGCCGTGGCCAATCCTCGAATGAGATCGGCACCCGAGGCACCCACGTGTTGGGCCACCGCGACCAGCGCCGGGATGTTGTCACCGGGATGCGAATACTCCGCGGCGAGGAAGGTGTCGTGGAAGTCGAGTTCGCGCACCGCCACACCATTGGCCCAGGCCGCCCACTCCGGCGAATACCGGCCGTCGACGCCGAAGACGGCCGCACCCGCGGCGCCTTCGGCAGGCGGGTGTGCCAACGCCTGTGCACGAGCACTGGTGACCGGGCGGCGGATCACCGAGGCGGCGCTGACCGCGGCATTGTCGATGATGCGGTTCACGACCATCTCCGCGGTCTCGGCGGGCACCGCGACCGGGTCGGTGGCGACCTCGGCGATCTTCTGCGCGAGATGCTCGGCTTGCGGGAAGTCCTCGGAGCTGCGGTGGGTCCGCACGTCGTGATTGATCATGTTCGCACCGTACGCAGACGGGACAGGTACGCGAAAGACCTGGCAGATGTGTAATTAGGTGGATATCTCGGTGGGTTCTTGCGAATGTTGTGAACGCCACGGCGGGTACTGTGCCTGCCATGGCGAAGATGTTCGTGGGCGCACGACTGCGCCGACTACGCGACGAGCGCGGCCTCTCGCAGGCCGCGCTGGCCCGGCGCATCGAGATATCGACGAGCTACGTGAACCAACTCGAGAACGACCAGCGCCCCATCACCGTGCCCGTCCTGCTCGCACTCACCCGCGAGTTCGAACTCGACGCCGACTACTTCGCCACCGACACCGATGCGCGGCTCGTCGCCGACCTCGCCGAGGCGCTCGGCGCACACAGCGATTCCGCCGAGGTGACGCGAGCGGAGATCACCGAACTCGTCGGACGCATGCCCGCGGTCGGACGAACACTGGTGGCGCTGCACCGCAGACTCACCGCCGCGACAACCGAACTCGAAACCTACGGCGGCCGGATCACCGACCCGGGAATCGCGAACGAGCCCATGCCGTTCGAGGAGGTGCGCGACTTCTTCTACGACCGCAAGAACTACATCGGCGCACTCGACGAGGCCGCCGAGCGACTCTTCGACGACGAGGACCTGCACATCGGCGGGCTCGATCTGCAACTGGCGCAGGTGATGCGGCGGCGCTTCGACATCCGCGTGTCGATCACCCATGACGCCGACCCGCATTCGGCCGTCACGGTACCCAAACGCCGATTCGACGCGGGCGAGAAGGTGATTCATCTCGCCGGCCGCCTGAGCGCCGGGCAACGCGCATTCCAGCTCGCCACCCAGCTGGCGCTGCTGGATCAGGGCGCCACCATCGACGACATCCTCGCCGGCGCCGAGAACCTCAGTACTGCAACGATTCCGGTCGCACGCATCGGTCTCGCCAACTACTTCGCCGGAGCGCTACTGCTGCCCTACGAGCGCTTCCGCTCCGCCGCGGAGAACGCCCGCTACGACATCGAACTGCTGAGCCTGGGCTTCGAGGTCGGCTTCGAGACGATCTGTCATCGGCTCTCGACCCTGCAGCGCCCCGGCAGCCGCGGCATACCGTTCATCTTCGTCCGTACCGACCGGGCCGGAAACATCTCGAAACGGCAGTCGGCCACGGCGTTTCACTTCTCCCGCGTCGGCGGGAGCTGCCCGCTGTGGGTGGTGCATGACGCCTTCGCCACGCCGGGGCGCATCGTGACCCAGGTGTCGCAGATGCCCGACGGCCGTTCGTACTTCTGGCTCGCCCGTACCACGGGCGACCATCACGGCTTCCTCGCCCCGCGCACCGGCTTCTCGATCGGCCTGGGCTGCGACCTCGCCCACGCCGATCGACTGGTGTACTCGACCGGCGTCGATGTGACCGACACCCGGATGACCGTGCCGATCGGCGCGGGATGCAAGGTCTGCGACCGCCCGGCCTGCCCGCAGCGGGCCTTCCCACAGCTCGGCCGGGCCATCCACGTCGATGCCACCATCGGCGACGCCGTCCCCTACCGCCCGGCGCCCATGTGACTCCTCCGGCGATGCCACCGATCGCTCGCTCGGCGGCGTCGGATAGCGTGAGCGGCGGAGGTTGATGCTGGTGTCGGCGACGAATCGCGCAGGGGGATACGAGTCAGGAAGATCTGGGTCAGCGGGTCCTGAGTCCGCGGGCCATCCGCAGACCCACCCGCGCGCAGCCGTCGCGGTGCTGTGCGCGGCCGGGATCGTGGTGGCGTTGATGCAGACGATCATCGTGCCGCTGATCCCGCAATTGCCCGACCTCTTACACGCCGCGCCGTCGGACACCACCTGGGCGCTCACGATGACATTGCTGGCCGGGGCGGTCATCACCCCCATCGGCGGACGACTCGGTGACATGTACGGCAAGCGGCGGATGCTGCTCGCCAGCATGGGATGCGTTGCCGCCGGATCGATCCTGTGCGCACTGTCGAGTGCACTGCTGCCCTTCCTCATCGGACGCGGCCTGCAGGGACTCGGATTCGGCACCATCGCACTGGGTATCAGCGTGATGCGCGATATCGTGCCGGCCCGCCACCTCGGCTCCTCGGTCGGCACGATGAGCGCATCGTTGGGCATCGGCGGGGCGCTGGGACTGCCGGTGAGTGCGTTCATCGCCCAGAACATCGGGTGGCACGCTCTGTTCTGGTTGTGCGCCGGCGCCGCGGGCATGGCCGCGGTCGGGATAGCCCTGACCGTCCCGGAGAGTCGCGGCCGGGCCGGTGGCCGTTTCGATCTCCTCGGCGCCGTCGGTCTGGCGGCGATGCTCGTGTGTCTGCTCCTTCCGCTCTCCAAGGGCGCGAGCTGGGGCTGGGCCTCGCCGACGACGCTCGGCGTGTTGATCACCTTCCTGATCGTCGCCGCCACCTGGTGGCGCTGGGAGCGGCGCCGCAACACCCCGCTGATCGACCTGCGGGTCGCTCTCGACAGGCCGGTCCTGCTGACCAATACCGCGTCGGTGGCCACCGGTTTCGCGTTCTACTCCATGCAGTTGATGCCCATCCAACTCCTCATGGCCCCAGCCGGCGCACCCATCGGTCTGGGCTTCGACATGCTGATGGCCAGCCTCGTCCTCGCCCCCAGCGGCATCCTCATGTTCGTGTTCTCCCATGTCAGCGCCTGGCTGACCGACCGCGCGGGCCCGCGGGTCTCGCTGGCCGTCGGCGGCCTGGTGATCGGCCTCGGCTACGTCGTGTTCCTCGTCCTGCTGCTCACCGGCGGATTCACGTGGTGGATCATGCTCATCGTCGCCTGCCTCACCGGAGCGGGCCTCGGCATCGCTTACTCGGCGATGCCCGCGCTGATCATGCGCGCGGTACCGGTCGCACAGACCGGCGAGGCCAACGGGGTCAACGCACTCATGCGTGTGGTCGGTACGTCCACCTCGGCCGCGGTGGTGGGCATGGTGCTGACCTGGTCGGCGGTGCAGATCTCGGTACCCGGTGGCGCGATCGTCGTCCCCGACACCAACGGCTACCTCATCGCGTCGATCGTCTCGCTGGTCGCCTGTGTCGTCGCCGCAGCGCTGGCGATGGCCATCCCCACATCGCGTCGACTCGAGATCGAAACGATCGACACGCTCGGTGGTCGCGATCCGTCGAGCCGTGATGACCCGGAAGGCACCATTGGCACCGATGAGACCGACCGTGCCCATGAGATCCGCGGCGAAATATCGCCGTAACGGAATCGTCGTAGCGTGTGGCGGTGGCTGGAACCCTCATTCACGACGCACAGGTCATCACCGTTGACGAGCACCGCCGCGAGCTGTCGTCGGCGTGGGTGCTGATCGACGGCGCCACCATCGCCGCGGTGTCCACCGACCCGATCGACGACCTTCCCACCGAGGTGACCCACGTCGACGGCAGGGGCTGTGTGCTGACCCCGGGCCTGGTGAACACCCATCACCACCTCTACCAATGGATCACCCGGGGACTCGCCGCCGATCACACGCTGTTCCAGTGGCTGACGACGCTCTACCCGATCTGGGCCGGGATCGACGAGACCGCAGTCCACACCGCCGCGCTGGGCGGGATCGGCCAGCTGGTGATGTCGGGCTGTACGACCACCACCGACCACCACTACGTCTTTCCCCGTGAGGGCGGCGATCTCCTCGGCGCCGAGATCGGTGCCGCGGCCACCATCGGCGTCCGATTCCATCCGACCCGCGGGTCGATGGACCTCTCGGAGAAGGACGGTGGCCTGCCACCCGATTCGGTGGTGCAGGGCATCGACGAGATCCTCGAAGCCTGCTCCGACGCCGTCGCGCGCTGGCACGACCCGCGCCCCGGTTCCCTGCTGCAGATCGCTCTCGCTCCGTGCTCCCCGTTCTCGGTCACCACCGACCTGCTCCGCGAGTCCGCCTCGCTGGCACGCGAACTCGGCGTGCGGATGCACACCCATCTGGCCGAGTCGCCGGACGAGAACACCTACTGCGACCAGCATTTCGGTTGCACGCCGCTGCAGTACATGGAGTCGGTGGGATGGGTCGGCGACGACGTGTGGTTCGCCCACGGCATCGAATTCGCCGACGACGAGATCGCACGTCTGGCCGCCACCTCGACCGGGGTCGCGCACTGCCCGACCTCCAATGCCCGTCTGGGCAACCGGATCTGCCGCACCCGCGAGCTCGTCGATGCCGGTGTACCCGTCGGACTCGGTGTCGACGGCGCGGCCTCCAACGAGTCGGCGCGACTGCTCGAGGAGGCGCATCAAGCGGTGCTGATGGCGCGCGCCCGTGGTGGTCCGACCGCTCTGACCACCCGCACCGCGATCGAGTTGGCCACCCTCGGTGGTGCCCGGGTCCTCGGGCGCGACAAGGAGATCGGGTCGATCGAGGTCGGCAAACTCGCCGATCTCGTGCTGTGGGATCTGAGTGGACCAGCGCACGCGGGCATCGACGATCCGGTCGCCGCCCTGGTACTGGGCGCCATCCCACCGATTCGCGGCACCTGGGTGGGCGGGCGCCGTATCGTCACCGACAACGACCTGGTGACCGCCGACCTCGACGCGGTGGCCGCCGACTGCGCCGCCGAGCATCGTCGCCTGCTGGACAAGGCCGGATAGGAGGAGTCGTGGACCTCAACACCATCAGCTCGTATCGCCACGCGCACACACGCGACGACCTGGCGCTCGCGCCGGGCGAGCGGATCGTCGCGGGCGGAACATGGTTCTTCAGCGAGCCGCAGGTGGACGCGACCGGCGTCGTCGACATCACCGGGATGGGGTGGTCCGACGTCGAGGATCTGCCCGATGGCGGTCTTCGTGTCGCGGCCACCTGTCCGATCGCGACTCTCGCCTCGTTGCCCGAGCGGCCCGAGTGGCGCGCCCACCCCCTGTTCTTCCAGTGTGCGACAGCGTTGTTGGCGTCGTTCAAGATCTGGAACGTGGCCACCGTCGGTGGCAACATCTGCCGCTCGTTCGCGGCCGCGTCGATGGTGTCGTTGGCCGTCGCCCTCGATGCCGAGGCGCTGATCTGGCCCCCCGCCGGGGGTGAGCGCCGCGTGCCGGTGGCCGAACTGGTCACCGGCAACGGCACCAACACCCTGGGACCGGCAGAGGTGCTGCGCGCCATCGACTTTCCGGGTTATGCGCTGCGCGCCCGGACCGGTATGCGCAAAATCGCACTTGCCGAGCTCGGGCGCTCCGGTGCGGTGGTCACCGGGCGCGTCGACGAGGACGGCACCGCGGTGTTCGGCATCACCGCGGCCACCGGGTGGCCGACGGTGCTGCGCTACCCGACGCTGCCCGATGCGGAGGTACTGCGCGCCGACATCGACTCCGCGCCCGGCTATTACACCGATCCGCTCGGCTCTGCGGACTGGCGCCGCGCAGTCAGCGCGGTGCTCGCCGACGAGATCCGGGCAGAACTCGCCGCCGACCCCGGTCGGGGGTGGTGACCGTGCACATGGAGATCAACGGCGAATCCGTCGATACCCAGCCCCGTCCGGGCCAATGCCTACGAACGCTGTTGCGCGACAACGGTCATTTCGAGGTCAAGAAGGGCTGCGACGCCGGCGACTGCGGCGCATGCTCGGTGCTGGTCGACGGCACACCCGTGCACTCGTGCATCTTTCCGGCGGTGCGCGCCGACGGCGCGTCGGTGACCACCGTGTCCGGCCTGGGCACCCCGGGCGCTCTGCATCCCATGCAGCAGTCCTTCGTCGACAACTTCGGGTTCCAGTGCGGTTTCTGCACCGCGGGGATGATCCTCACCGCGTCCACCCTCGAGGCCGCCGACCTCGACGACCTACCGCGGCGGATGAAGGGAAACCTGTGCCGCTGCACCGGCTATCGGGCCGTCGACGCCGCCATCCGGGACGGGATGGCACGAGCCGAGCGCACCCATTGCCCGGACGCCACGACCCGCGCCGACTCCGCCGCGAGCTCGTGCGGCGTCGGAGCGTCCGCCAATCCCCTTGCCGCGCAGCGCGTCGTCACCGGCACCGAGCCCTACACCTTCGACATCGACGTGCCCGGTACGCAGTTCCTGCGCGTACTCGGCTCCCCGCATCCGCACGCCCGGATCACCGCCATCGACACCGCGGCGGCATCGTCGGTGCCCGGCGTCTCGCTCATCCTGACCCACGAGAACGTGAGCACCCGACGGTTCTCCACCGCCCGGCACGAGTCCCGCGACGACGATCCCGACGACACCCTCGTCCTCGATCCGGTGGTGCGATTCGTCGGTCAGCGCGTGGCCGCCGTCGTCGCCGACACCGCTGCGGCCGCCGAGGAGGCGTGTCGCCTCATCGAGGTGACCTACGAGCTGTTGCCCGCCGTGTTCGATCCGGAGGAAGCCCGGCTGCCGGGCGCGGCACTCGTGCACCCCGACCGCACTCCCGAGGATCGTGTCGTCGACGCCGACCGTAATGTGATCGCGGCATTCCACGAGGGATTCGGCGGTGATGTGGTTGCCGCACTGGAGGACTCGGCGGTTCGGGTCGGGGGTACATGGAAAACCGGGCGGGTGTCGCACGCCCAGTTGGAAACCCACGGAACCCTCGGCTGGATCGATGACGACGGTCGTCTGGTGCTGCGAACCAGCACCCAGGTGCCGTTCCTGGTGCGCGACGAGCTCGCGTTGTTGCTCGAATTGCCACCGGAGCGGATTCGGGTCTTCGCGGCGCGCGTCGGTGGCGGTTTCGGCGGCAAGCAGGAATTGCTCACCGAGGATATCGTCGCCCTGGCCGTCCTCCGTACCGGCCGGCCGGTGGCCTATGAGATGACGCGCACCGAGGAGATGACGCGCACCACCTACCGGCATCCGTTCCGGGTGGGCGTCGAACTCGGTGCGGACGAGACGGGGCGACTGACCGCGATGAAGGTCGACGTCCTGTCCGACACCGGCGCGTACGGCAACCACGCGATCGGGGTGATGTTCCATGCGTGCGCCGAGTCGGTGTCGGTCTACAACTGCCCGGTGAAGCGGATCGACGCCGAGGTCGTCTACACCAACAATCCGCCGTCGGGTGCGTTCCGTGGTTACGGGTTGGGACAGGTGATCTTCGCGATCGAGAGTGCGATGGACGAGTTGGCGCTGACGCTCGACATCGATCCGTTCGAGTTGCGCAGACGCAATGCGGTGGCCGACGGTGATCCATTGCTCATCGCCCACCCCGAGCCCGAAGACGACCTGGTGTACGGCAGCTACGGTCTCGACCAGTGCCTCGACCTCGCGCAGGCCGCCCTGGCACGCGGCAACGGTGTGGCCCCGCCGGCCGGCCCGCGCTGGCGGGTCGGCGAGGGTATGGCGCTGGCCGCCATCGCGACGATGGCCCCCCGCGGGCATCATGCGACCGTCACGGTGGCCGTCGACGCCGACGGCACCTACCACATCGGCTCGGGCACAGCCGAATTCGGCAACGGCACCACCACCGTACAAGCCCAGATCGTGGCCAGCGCGATGTCGACCGAGTTGTCCCGGGTGTCGTTGCGCCACGGCGACACCGATGCCGCCGCCTACGACACCGGAGCGTTCGCCTCGGCCGGCACCACGGTGGCCGGCAAGGCCGTCCACGGCGCGGCCCTGCGGTTGCGCGAACTGCTGGTCGAGGCGGCCACGAGGCTGTCGGGACGCGATGCCGCCGACGTGCGCCTGTGCCCGGACGGAGCACTCGTCGATGCCACGGTGATCGGTTTCGGCGATCTGATCGCTGCTGTCGACGCCGAGCACCGGCAGGAGTCGGCGACCGGACCGCGCGTCGTGGCGACCGGCATCGAACGGGGCGATCTGCGCTCGATCGCGTTCAACGTCCAGGCTTTTCGGGTCGCGGTGAACACCGAGACCGGTGCGGTGGCGATCCTGCAGTCGGTGCACGCCGCCGACGCGGGCACGGTGATGAATCCCCAGCAATGTCTCGGCCAGGTGGAAGGCGGTGTGGCGCAAGGCATCGGCTCGGCGCTGTACGAGGAGATCATGCTCGACGGCAAGGGCGTACCGCTGACACCGGTTCTGCGGACCTATCGGGTACCGCAGATGGCCGACATCCCGGTCACCGAGGTGATGTTCGCCGAGACCTCCGACCGCCTCGGACCCTACGGCGCGAAGTCGATGAGCGAATCGCCGTTCAACCCGGTGGCGGCAGCTCTGGCCAATGCCATTCGGCGCGCCATCGGCACCCGTCCGTACGAGACCCCCATGTCCCGTGACCGGATCTGGCGACTCGGCCGGACATGAGTTTTCGGCTACCCGAACTTTTTGTTTCGCACGACTTGATCACTGGCCGCCGGTGTGCCACATTGAGCTGGTGAGCCAGGTGGACACCCGCGGGAGCGGATCGGAGGCCGGATCGACGCGCGGCCGCATACACGGCCGCCGGATGCGCTCGTTGCGTCACGTGGCGCTGTTCGGCCCGGCCTTCGTCGCAGCCATCGCCTACGTCGATCCCGGCAACGTCGCCGCCAACATCACCGCGGGCGCGCGCTACGGCTTCCTGCTGGTGTGGGTGCTCGTCGTCGCCAATCTCATCGCGATGCTCATCCAGTATCAGTCGGCCAAACTCGGCATCGTCACCGGCCGCAGCCTGCCCGGTCTCCTCGGAGAGCGGCTGAGTCGCCGCAAACGCCAAGTATTCTGGGTTCAGGCCGAGGTGGTGGCGATCGCCACCGACCTCGCCGAGGTCCTCGGCGGCGCGATAGCCCTGCAGTTGCTGTTCGACCTGCCCCTCGTCCTGGGTGGGGTGATCGTGGGCATCATCTCGACGCTGATGTTGTTGCTGCAGAACCCTCGCCGCCAACGCGTCTTCGAGACGGTGATCGTGGGCATGCTGGCCATCATCGTGGTCGGCTTCCTCGCGGGGCTCGTGGTGAACCCGCCGACCGCCGGCGATGTGCTCGGCGGGATGATCCCCCGTCTCGAGGGACCCGAGACGGTGTTACTCGCGGCATCGATGCTGGGTGCGACGGTCATGCCGCACGCCATCTATGTCCATTCGGCGCTGGTCATCGATCGCCACGGGGTCACCGAAAGTCTGCCCCGGCGACGCAAACTCGTACGCGTGACCCGGTGGGATGTGGTGATCGCCCTGACCGTCGCCGGCGCCGTCAACATCGCCTTGCTGCTTCTGGCCGCGCAGAACTTGCTGGGCAAGCAGGGCACCGACACCATCGAGGGCGCCTACCATGCCGTGGCCGACTCGATGGGGCCGGCGATGGCGACCATCTTCGCGATCGGTCTGCTCGCGAGCGGCCTGGCCGCCACCTCGGTGGGATCGTCGGCGGGTGCGGCGATCATGGCCGGGCTTCTGCACAAGCGGGTGCCGCTGCTGGTTCGCCGACTGGTCACGCTGATCCCCGCCCTGGTCGTTCTCGCTGTCGGGGTCGATCCCACATGGGCACTGGTGCTCTCACAGGTGGTGCTGAGCTTCGGCATCCCGTTCGCGATCATCCCGCTGGGCCGGCTGACGTCCGACCGCTCGATCATGGGCGAGTTCGCCGACGGCTGGCCGCTGCGCATCCTGGCAACCGTTGCGTCGGCAATGATCGTGCTACTCAACATCGCGTTGATCGTGCTGGTGTTCACCGGCGCGTGAGGTGACCGAGAACGACTCGCAGTACCACACGGATCGTCTCGGTCCACCGATCGCCGGGGCGATTCGCGGCCGACGGCGTCGAACCCCCGGAGGTATCCCGGTGGCCCGTCCACCGCCCGTCAGGCCAGGAGCCCCTTGGCGACGTGGGTCACCTGGATCTCGTTGCTGCCGGCATAGATCATCAGCGACTTGGCATCGCGCGCAAGTTGTTCGACGCGGTACTCGGCCATGTAACCGTTGCCGCCGAAGAGCTGCACGGCCTCCATCGCGACATCGGTGGCCGCCTTCGACGAGTAGAGCTTCATCGCCGACGCCTCGGCCAGACTCAGCGGCTTACCGGCCTTGGCCCGCTCGATCGCACTGAAGAGCATGTTCTGCACGTTGATCCGCGCCACCTCCATCTCGGCGAGTTTGAGCTGGATCAGCTGGAAGCGCCCGATCTCCTGGCCCCACAGCTTGCGGTTCTTCGCGTAATCGACACTCAGGCGCAGACATTCGTTGATGATGCCCATCGACAGCGCCGCGATCCCGATACGCTCGGCGGTGAAACCGGATTTCGCCCCCTCGGCGCCGCGCGCGTCGGACCCGGTGTCCTCGGTCTCGCCGAGCAGCCGGTCCCGACCGAGGCGGACGTTGTCGAAGAACAGCTCGCCGGTGGGCGAACTCATCATGCCCATCTTCTTGAACGCCTTGCCCTGGGTGAGTCCGGGCATCCCCTTGTCCAGAACGAACGAGAGCACCTTGCGATCGCGCATGGGGGTATCCGAGCCGTCGTCGAGTTTGGCGAAGACCACGATGGTGTCGGCGTACGGGCCGTTGGTGATGAACGTCTTCTGTCCGTTCAACAGATACTCGTCACCATCGCGGCGCACGGTGGTCTTCATGCCGCCAAGGGCGTCGGAGCCGGAGTCGGGTTCGGTGATCGCCCAGGCCCCGACCTTTTCCATGGTGACCAGCTCGGGCAGCCACCGCTTCTTCTGCGCGAGGGTGCCCTTACCCCGGATCGCCGACGCCGTCAGGCCCATGCTGACGCCCATCGAGCCGACCAGACCGAGACAGACCCCGGCCAGTTCGATGTTGACGATCATGAACATCGACCCGGCCATGCCGGCTCCGCCGCCGCCCGCAGGCTTCTCGCCGGCCGCCTCGGCCTCGAGTTCCTTCTCCAGCGCGTCCTTGGCCATGGCGTCGACACCGAAGGTGGACAACAGTTTTCGGGTGATGTCGTAGGGCGGGAGCTGGCCGGTCTCGAGCTCGTCGATGTGCGGCCGGATCTCCTTGTCGATGAACGCCCGCAAGGCGTCGCGCACCATCAGATCTTCATCGGACCACTCGAACATCGACACCTCGCAGAATCATCGGACAGCGCCCGTCGGCTGCCATGAGAACTTGTTTCAGTCCAACTGTGTCAGTCGTCACGATCAGCGTCAAGACACAGAAAGGCACAATTGTGTCTTCATGGGCCAGACAGTCGGGTAAGGACAATCGACTCAATACGGACACGCGCTTAACCTGCGCTTTCGCAACTGGTCTGCTTATGACAGACGGCGTATGGAACCCGGTGCGATTCCGGGACGGTTGCGCCACTGTGAACTCGCGCCCGCGGGTCAGTCAGACACGTCGCCGTCGAGCCATAGCCCGACAACCGGGGCGCGTCACCCCGAGGAGGTCCCGATGAGTACCCATGTCGCCACGCCGCAGCCCGGTGTCGCCGTCTCCCCCGAAGCCCTGTCGCGCACGCGCGTGGCGCTGATCTTGGGGATCACCGTCCTGTTGGCCCTGCTCGCCTACTACTTCATCGGTGTCGACGAAGGCATGACCTCGGTATTCGGGCACACCATGGTCGTGCACGAGTGGGTTCATGACGCTCGCCACTTCCTCGGCTTCCCCTGCCACTGAGCCGGATTCATGACCGAACTCCGCGTCATCGGGCGCGGAGCCCTCGCCGGACTGATCGCCGGCATCCTGGGCTTCGTCTTTGCTCGTGTCTTCGCCGAACCCGTCATCAACAAGGCCATCGACTACGAATCAGGCCGCGACGACGTCCTCAACGCACTCAACCAGGCAGCCGGTCGGGCGACCGAACCCGATGGTCCGGAGATCTTCAGCCGGACGATCCAGTCGACCGTCGGCATCGCCACCGGCATCATCGGCTTCTCGGTCGCGATGGGCGCTCTGGTGGCCGTCGCCTACCTGATCCTCATGGGCCGGACCGCACTGCGCGCGCAGTATCTGTCCTGGCTCATCGCAGGCTTCGGCTTTCTCGGTATCTACCTGCTGCCGTTCGTGAAGTACCCGGCCAATCCACCGGCGATCGGGCACACCTTCACGATCGAAACCCGCGGTCAGCTCTACCTCGCAATGGTCGCGATCTCACTCGTCCTACTCGGTCTCGCGGTCTACGTCGTACATCGTCTGCATTCCCGGATCGGTACGCAACGCGCGATCCTCGTGGCCGGAGTCGGCTTCCTCATACTGTTCGGCATCGTTCTGGCCGTGCTGCCGTCTCTCGGTGACCTGTCGGCAAACGTCGACCACACCAGCGAGTTCGGCTTCGCACGCGCCGCCACCGAGACACCGCAACCCATCACCAACATCCTCGATCGCCCACTCACGATCGACGGAAGGGTCTATGCGCCAGGGCAGATCGTCTATCCGGGCTTCGACGCCGACGTCCTCTGGAAGTTCCGGTGGTATTCGATCCTGAACCAGGCTCTGGTGTGGTTGGTCATCGGAATGGTCTTCGGTGCCCTGATGAACCGGATGCATCCGTCGACCCCACAGACCATCGGCGAGCAGGCTACGCTCGTCCGGCAGTGACCTCCTCCCTCGACGACCTCGGCCCCTTTTTCGGAGTCGCCACGCACGCCCGCGGGCAGCGGGGTGATGCACCGTGGCTCACGATGGCCGACCTACTCGAGGACGCGCGCATGCTGGAGTCGCGCGTGGACCGTGTGCGTGCCGCACTCGGGGTGGGCGGCACGTCACGTGTCGAGCAGAGGGTGGCTGCGTCGGTCACCCACCTCGGGCTCGTCGCTCGTCTCATCGCTCCGATGATCGCTGTGGAGGCGCTCGACGAACCGCCGATATCGTTCACGGCCGCGGACCTCTGGTGGCAGGACGAATTGGGTGGGCCCTATCCGCTCTCGGTCACCACCGCGGCGACCGACGCCCGGCCCAACCTGGCCGACGGGATCATCGGCGCACTCACCGACGCCGTCGGCGACGCATTCGGGGTGAGTGGGCGAACGCTGTGGGGCAACGTCGCCTCGGCGACCAACAGCGCCGCCAGACTCATCGCGACGGCGCGCCCCGAACACGGCGATCTCGCCGTCGCCGCGGCCGACCGTGTTCTCGCCGAGCCCCATGTCGAGGACGGGCGGTTACGCGCGGGACCGGGATTCCGCCGGCGCAGTTGCTGTTTGATCTATCGGGTCAGCGGCGATCGGGGCGCCGTCTGCGGCGACTGCGTACTCATCTGACCCACCCACCTTCTCGGCAGACCCCACGAACGCACCACGTCCGCCCCACGAGCGTGCAGGGCGGACGTGGAGCAGCGATCAGTTACTGTGTGCCGCGGCCGGTGTCGTCGCCCGGCGCGCAGGATCAGAACGGCTGAGCCAGGTCATGATTCCCGCGAAGGTCGTGGTCAGAACGGTCCA
Organism: Gordonia polyisoprenivorans NBRC 16320 = JCM 10675; assembly: GCF_000241325.1. Lineage (GTDB taxonomy): Bacteria > Actinomycetota > Actinomycetes > Mycobacteriales > Mycobacteriaceae > Gordonia > Gordonia polyisoprenivorans. The sequence goes on from NZ_BAEI01000001.1 coordinate 66,428, forward strand.
CAGGATCACCTGGTTGGCGATCACATACACCCGGAAGTCGCCGATCACCGCGCCCGGGAATCCGGGGAAGACGATCGCGTCGCCGTTCATGACCGGGTCGGGAACCTCATGGAACTCGGGCAGCAGCGCGATCGCAATGGTCACGACCACCAGGTAACCGACGGCGGCGACCACCGAGGCCGCGAGCCCTCCCCAGCGTTGCCGGAGCCACAGCGCCACAACGACCGCCGCGATCACCGCGATCACCGCGACCACCGAGATGACCGTGAGGGTGAGGTACGCCGTCGATCGCGCACCGATGGTGTCGTCGTCGCCGACGGCCGGCGGGTTGGCCGGGTATGCGAAGAACGGCACCCCGAAGACCGCGACGAAGCCGAGGAGCCCGATCAGGGCCGCCGCCCAGCGTGGGTCGGCTCCGGCGCGGTGATGCGCCAGGTAGGTCCACAGAACCGTGAACGCGATTGCGAAGAACGCGCCCATCGACACCGCGAAAACGATGGTCCCCACGCCCGCACCGATGTTCTCCTGCACCGAGCGGGTGAACACCTCGGCGCCGTGCTCGTGGCCGCCGTGCCCTTGCGAGCCATCAGGGCCTCTTCGGCCTCACTGCGACCGTCCTCGTAATCGATGGCCTTGGCCACCTGCGGCTCGATGAAGATCCGAGCGAAAACGTAGGCAACGATCCCGGCGACGAGTCCCGACAGCAGACCGGCACCGATGAATTTCTTCTCCATGTTCGGTTGTCTCCGTGCTCGTTCGATCAGTGGCAGGGGAAGCCGAGGAAGTGCCGCGAGTCGTGCACGAATTCGTGGATGTGGGTGTCGTTGCCGAACACCGACCATGCACCTTGGTCGTAGCCGATGAAGTAGTAGGCCATCGCGGCGAGGATGAAGGTGGCGGTCAGCCACAGGGCTGCCGATGCGACGGAGAGGTCGGGTACCGCGAGGGCCCGCGCCTTGTTCTGGTGTGTGCTTGCAACCATCGGAAGGTCCTTTCGTGGGATGACGCGTCCCAGCGCTTGTCGGATCGATGCTCGGCGGAATCCTGACTCGTCGGGCGGGGGCGACTCCCCGACCCGGCTCACAGTGGCGCGACCGCCCCGGATTCGCACCGGGTTTCCGTCAGCATCTGGCGAGAACTGTATACCCGGCAAATGTGACCGGCGCGACCCATCGGACAAAACGAGCAGAACGCCGCCGCGGCGATTTGTCGGAGGGAGCATGGATGATGGGTGGATGGCTTCGCCGTCGGTCCTCGATCGCTTCACCGCCCCCACCCGGCGGTGGTTCAGCGGCACCTTCGCCGAGCCGACCGCCGCACAGACCGGGGCGTGGTCCTCGATCGCCGACGGCAACCACACGCTGGTCATTGCCCCCACCGGTTCGGGTAAGACCCTCTCGGCATTCTTGTGGGCCCTCGACCGCCTCGCCGCTCGCCCGGATCGGCCGCGCGGCACCCGCGTCGTCTACATCTCGCCACTCAAGGCCCTCGCCGTCGACGTCGAACGCAACCTGCGTGCACCGCTGACCGGCATCACCCGCGCGGCGCAGGAACTCGGCGATCCCGAGCCGGCGATCACCGTCGGCCTGCGCTCCGGGGACACCCCCGCCGCGACCCGCCGCAGTCTGGTCCGCACACCCCCGGACATCCTCATCACCACCCCGGAGTCGCTGTACCTGATGCTGACGTCGTCGGCGCGGGAGACGCTGACCGGCGTCGAGGCCGTCATCATCGACGAGGTCCACGCGGTGGCCGGCACCAAACGCGGCACCCATCTGGCGCTGTCCCTCGAACGTCTCGACGAGTTGTTGGAGGCACCCGCACAGCGCATCGGATTGTCGGCGACGGTCCGCCCACCCGAGGTGGTCGCGGGCTTCCTGGCCGGTGCCGCGCCGTGCACGATCGTGCGGCCACCCGCGAGAAAGACCTTCGATCTTCGCGTCGACGTGCCCGTGGAAGACATGGCCAACATCCCGCCGCCACCGGACGCACCCGGTTCCGAGGATCTCGACGACGCGTTCTCCCCGTCCGCGGGATCGCTGTGGCCCTACGTCGAATCGGCGATCGTCGATCTCATCGAGGCCAATCGCACGACCATCGTGTTCGCCAACTCCCGTCGCCTCGCCGAGCGACTGACCGCACGGCTCAACGAGATCGCCGAATCCCGCATCGCGCCCGCCGCGGTGACCGCTGCGGCCAACCCGCGGGTCGCCGGGGGCGCTCCGGCGATGGTGATGGGTAGCGGAGCGTCCTCGGCGGCCACGACCCTACTGGCCCGGGCACACCACGGGTCGGTCAGCAAGGAGCAGCGCGCCGAAATCGAGGACGAACTCAAGACCGGCCGGTTGCGATGTGTGGTGGCCACCAGCTCCCTCGAGCTCGGAATCGACATGGGCGCAGTAGATCTCGTCGTCCAGGTCGAAGCGCCGCCGTCGGTGGCCAGTGGTCTGCAACGCATCGGCCGGGCCGGGCATCAGGTCGGCGAGATCAGTCAGGGCGTACTGTTCCCCAAACACCGCACCGACCTCATTCATTGCGCCGTCGCGGTATCGCGCATGCGGGAGGGCGAGATCGAGGAGCTGCGGGTACCCACCAACCCCCTCGACGTCCTGGCCCAACAGACGATCGCCGCAGCCTCCATCGACGAGCTCCACGTCGACGAGTGGTTCGAGGTAGTACGCCGCAGTGCACCGTATCGGGAGCTCGGCCGCGGCGTGTACGAGGCCACCCTCGATCTCATCTCCGGACGATTCCCGTCCGACGAATTCGCCGAACTGCGTCCGCGCGTCACCTGGGACCGAGAACGCAATGTGCTCATCGGACGCCGCGGCGCCCAGCGGCTCGCCGTCACCTCCGGTGGCACCATTCCGGACCGTGGCCTGTTCGGTGTGTTCATGGTCGGCGAGAAACAGACGCGCGTCGGCGAACTCGACGAGGAGATGGTCTACGAATCACGCGTCGGCGACGTCTTCGCGCTCGGAGCCACCAGCTGGCGGATCGAGGACATCACCCACGATCGGGTGCTGGTCACGCCGGCGTTCGGGCAGCCGGGACGCCTGCCGTTCTGGATCGGTGACGCGGTGGGCCGGCCGGCCGAACTCGGGGCCGCCATCGGCCGGTTCACCGGTGAGATCGCCGACCGCGCCGAACTCGATCGCCGCGCCGACGAGCTCGGCCTGACCACTTACGCCCGCGACAACCTCGGTGCGCTCATCGCCGAACAGCGCGACGCCACCACCCATCTGCCCACCGACCGCACGCTGGTCGTCGAGCGGTTCCGCGACGAACTCGGCGACTGGCGGCTGATCCTGCACTCCCCGTATGGGTTACGAGTTCATGCGCCATGGGCGTCGGCCATCTCAGCGCGCCTGAAGACGACGCTCGGTCTCGACGGCGCCGTCACGGCCTCCGACGACGGCATCATCGTGCGACTCCCCGACACCGACGACAACCCGCCGGGCGCTGCGGTCTTCACCATCGACCCCGACGACATCGAGCAACTCGTCACCGATGCGCTCGCCGAGTCGTCGATGTTCGCCTCGCGATTCCGTGAATGCGCCGCCCGCGCATTGCTGTTACCGCGTCGCGATCCCGGTCGGCGTGCCCCCCTGTGGCAACAGCGTCAGCGCAGTGCCCAATTGCTGGCCGTGGCCTCGCAATTCCCGGACTTTCCGATCGTGCTCGAAGCCGTCCGGGAGTGCCTGCAAGATGTCTACGACCTGCCCGCGCTGATCGATCTGCTGCGCAGTGTGGCCACCCGCCGGGTGCGGGTCGTCGAGACCGAGACGGAGTCACCGTCGCCGTTCGCGGCATCGTTGCTCTTCGGCTACGTCGGTGCCTTCATGTACGACGACGACGCGCCGATCGCCGAAAGGCGGGCCGCGGCACTGTCTCTCGACACCGCTCTGCTCGCCCAACTCCTCGGCCGTGTCGATCTGCGCGAACTCCTCGACCCCGCGGTGATCACGGAGGTGACCAACCGCCTCCAACGATTCGAGCCGTCGAGGCAGGCCCGCGATGCCCAGGACGTGGTCGATCTGTTGCGCTGGCTCGGGCCGCTGACCACCGAGGAGGTCGACGCCCGATACCGCGGCGACGATCCCGATGCCGTATCCGCCGGTGCCCAACCGGTCGATGCGGCAACGGTTCTCGCTGCTCTGCATCGCGACGGGACGATCATCTCGGTGAGTCAGCGGGGGCGCGCGCTCTGGGCCGCGATCGAGGACACCGCGCGGCTCCGTGATGCGTTGGGCGTACCCGCACCGCTCGGGGTGCCCGCAGCGTTCCTCGAACCGGTCGCCGACCCGGTCGGCGACCTCGTACACCGTTACGCCCGTACCCACGGCCCGTTCACCGTCGACGAGGCAGCCGATTCGCTCGGGCTCGGCGTCGCCGTCATCCGCGACGTGCTGGTACGGATGGCCGGCGAACGCAAGGTGATCGAGGGCGACTTCCTGCCCGAGGCAACCGGTACCCAGTGGTGTCACAGCGACGTGCTCGGGCAGATCCGGCGCGGGTCGCTCGCCGCGAGCCGCGCCGAGATCGAGCCGGTCGACGACGCCACCCTGTCACGCTTTCTCATGGGATGGCAGCACGTCACACCCCGCACGGCCGGCCGTGGCGACCACGACGATCGGCTGACGGGGGTGGACGGGGTGTCGGTGGCGATCGATCAGCTTGCCGGACTACCGCTTCCGGCGTCGGCATGGGAATCCTTGATCCTGCCGTCGCGCGTCGCCGACTACAGCCCCGCCATGCTCGACGAGCTCCTCGGTTCCGGTGAGGTGGTCTGGTCGGGCGCGGGGCGGATCGGCGGTGCGGACGGTTGGATCCGGTTGTGCCCGGCCGATCTCACCGAGGTGCTGCTGCCCGAGCCCGACGAGATCGACACGACCGAGGTGCATCGCCGACTGCTGGAGAGATTCACCGGTTCCGGCGGCTTGCGCTTCGCGCAGTTCGTGGGCGACTTCGCCGACCTCGACGCACCGGCCACCGCGTCGATGACCGCGATCACCGCGGAAGTGGAATCAGGACTGTGGGACCTGGTCTGGTCGGGTCGTCTGTCGAACGACTCGTTCGCGCCGGTCCGGGCCCTGCTCACGCCACGATCGTCCGGCGGATCCCGCACGGCCCCGGCACACCGATCTCGTGCCCGCGCGCCCCGGCTGCGCTCGTCGCGACTCACGACCCGCCATCTGATCTCGACGACTCCGCCGGTATCGACCCCGCCGACCGTGGCGGGGCGCTGGTTCACCCTGCCCGGTCGCGCCACGGACCCGACCGTGTCCACCCAGGTTCTCTGCGATCAACTGCTCACCCGGTACGGCGTGGTGACCCGCGGCGCGGTGGTCGCCGAAGGTGTGGTCGGCGGATTCGCACGGATCTACAAGGCCCTCAACATCTTCGAGGACAACGGATTCGTCCGCCGCGGGTACTACGTGGACGGACTCGGCGGAGCGCAGTTCGCCGCCCCGGCGACCGTCGACGAGTTGCGCCGACACACCCTCGATCATCGGGACACGTCCACGCACACCGCAGTCGTCCTCGCCGCCACCGATCCGGCGAATCCCTACGGTGCCGCTCTGTCGTGGCCCGACCGCCCCGAGAGCGGTCATCGGCCCGGGCGTAAGCCTGGTGCGCTGGTGGTATTGGTGGACGGCGTTCTCACGATCTACGTCGAGCGCGGCGGGAAGACCGTCCTGACCTTCGAGGACAGCGAGAGTGTATTGCGTTCGGCAGCAACGGCTCTGGCCGGAGTCGTGCACGACGGCCGGGTGTCGCGGCTGGCGATCGATCAGATCGACGGCGCCGAATCGTTGCGGTCCGACCTCGCTGCCATCCTCGTCGACGCCGGCTTCTCGACCACACCACGCGGTCTACGCCTACGGTACGGACACCATGCCCGAAGGTGACACCGTCTTTCGTGCCGCCGCGCGTCTGCGCGGCGCCCTCGCCGGAAAGGTACTCACCCACACCGACTTCCGGGTTCCTCGGCTGGCGACCCGGGATCTGTCCGGTGGCGTGGTCACCGGCGTTCGCTCGCGTGGCAAGCACCTGTTGATCGACGTGTCCCGCGACGACCTGGACGTTCCCGTCAGCATCCACTCGCACCTCAAGATGGAGGGGATCTGGGATGTGCACGCCCGTGGCGCGAAATGGCGTCGGCCCGGCCATGAGGCACGGGTCGTGTTGCGCAGCGAGACAACCGAAGCAGTCGGCTTCTCGCTCGGCATCCTCGAACTCCTCACCACGCCGGAGTCCGACCTCGCCTACCTCGGCCCCGACCTGCTCGGCGCGGAGTGGGATGCCGCCGAAGCCGTACGCCGCATCGAAGCACACCCCGACACACCCATCGGCCTCGCACTACTGGACCAACACCTGTTGGCCGGCGTCGGCAACGAGTATCGCTGCGAATTGTGTTTCCTCCGAGGCGTTCTCCCCGAACGTCCGGTCGCCGAGGTCGACGTTCCCGCGATGGTCGATCTCGCCCATCGCGTCCTCTGGGCCAACCGGATGCGCACCGCGCGAACCACCACCGGCGCCACCGGTCCACACGCCCGGGTCTACGTCTACGGCCGACGCGGTCGCCCGTGCCGCCGATGCGGAACCCTCATCCGCCGAGGCTTTCTCGGCCCTCCCGGAGAGGACCGCGTCATCTACTGGTGCCCCCACTGCCAGTCCTGACCGTCGTTCCACCGAGGACTCTCGCCACTCAATGACCCGGCTATCCCCCTGACGTCGGTGCGCCCTCCCGACGTCGGTGCGCCCTCCCCGATGGTCGCGCAACCCGCCCTACCCGACCGTAGAGAACTCTTCCCCCGATGGTCGAGCAACCAGCCCTACCCGACCGTAGAGACCTCTTCCCTCGGTGGTCGAGGTGCACGGCGCCCCAGGCGCCGGGCCTCGAGACCCGGTGAGACAACACGCCTCCCAACCACATCCACCGTCCCACGACCCGAACGCCACCCGAACTCGCACACGCCCGCGCTGCACCAGCCGCGTCTGCACATTGGAGCCGCGGACGCAGTGCTCCCGACCGTGTAGGCAGGTTCCCCGATCGACGAGCACCCCACCCCGATGGCCGAGACCCTTCCCCCGATGGTCGAGGTGCACGGCGCCCCAGGCGCCGGGCCTCGAGACCCGGCGAGAGAACCAGCCCCCCAACCACATCGAAAGCAAGACAAACGAAAACCACACCCCCTACCGCACCCCACCGACAGAGAACCGGCGCCGAAATACGTTGTCCACAAGCAGAATTGATCAAAATACCTCTTGCGTCGACACACACTGGCGATGTAGATTGGAGCCATACACCGATCAGCCACTGGGGAGGGGTCCATGATCGAATCCACTGAAGCTCTCGACGCTGGAACTGTCGACGCCGAAGCGGTTTTCGCCGACATCGTCAGCCGACTCAGCGGCCTGCAGTGGAACCCGCAGATGACCGGACCGCAGGCCTTCGGCGCGATGAAACAAGTCCTGTTGTTGCGGAACCTGGTCGATCACCACGCCACCACCCTCACCGGTGAGATGGATCGATTAGGGGTGGCCGATCACAAGACCACCCGGCTTCGAGAGCTGTTGATCAGCATGGGTTTCGCACCCGCCGTCGCAAGTCGATATGTGCGGTTCGCCGGCACCACCGATGTGGATCTGCTGCTCGCGCATGCCGCGGACGGGTCCCATCTCCTCAGAACACGCCGATGCCATCGTGCGCGGGTTGGCGCACATCGACACTCGCTGCCCCGAACCTATGGACACCGTCCAACGCTGCGAATACCTGCGGAAACTGCTGTCGCACTACTTCGCCGGATTCACCCCCGCCGAGATCAATCTCTACGCGCGGCAGTTGGGTAACGAGTTGGCGGCCGAAACACCAGGTGGGTTACCGGCCGCCGAAGACAAGTCGATCAACTCCTACACCGACCGCATCACCGACGACGGCCGGTTGGAGATCTCCGCGAACCTCGACATCATCGCCGGGGAGAAAACCCGAACTCTGATGGAAACCTTGTCGACGCCCAAGCCCCAACCCCGACGGATCCCCGGATCCGCGGACACCCGAACAAATCTGCGCCGCCGCATTCGAAACGATCGTGGAGTTGGCAGCACAAGGCCTGGCCGACACCACCTTCTCAGCCAAACCCACCAACGGCCTGTTGTGGACCTGGTCAGCGGACAACCCGGCACTCGGCGGGAACTTGCAGAACATGGGCGCCATCACCGAAGCCACCGCGAAAATGCTGTCGTGCGACACCACGATCACCAAGATCATCCTCGATCCCAACGGTGTACCACTCAGTGTTGGTGAAGAGAAACGCTTCTTCACACCCGGCCAACGCAAAGCACTCCTGGTGCGAGATCGCGGATGCATCAAATGCGGTGCACACGCCGGACGCTGCCAAGGACACCACCTCGAGCATTGGAGCGATGGTGGTCCCACCGACCTCGACAACGGCTGCCTCCTCTGCAGCAGCTGCCACGACGACGTCCACCACCACGGCTGGGACATCATCATGGGATTCGACCGACACCCCTGGCTGATCCCACCCGCCAGCATCGACCCGAAACGCCGGCCGGTGCCGTCGTATCACCGACGGACCATGCGACTCGACGACACCGCAGCCTGACCCACGCTGCCCCACAACCTGATTCCCTGCACCCGGCCCGGCCGGGACCGCATCTGTTGTTTGAGAACTCCATAGAGAATTCCCCACCCCCGATGGTCGTGGTGTCGTGCCCGTGGCCCGGAATCCTTTCGGCACAGAGGGTCTCGAGGCTCGTCGCTGGCGCTCCTCGGCACCTCGACCACCGGATGAGAAGGGCTGGGCATTCCCGCACGGGAAGGCTTCGACCACCGGATGGACGGCTCCCCTCCGCCGGTCGAGGTGCGAGCCGCGTGCGGCGAGCCTCGAGACCGCATGCAGCAGAGCTGGAACCGGACCACCGTCACCCGGATAACTGTCGGCACAACAGGCCTCGTCACTGGCGCTCCTCGGCACCTCGACCACCGGATGAGAAGGGCATCGGGTGGGAAGGACCGAAACATCCTTCGACGGCCAGTCGTCATCGCCCGATGGTGTGATTCAGACCGGGTAGCGCTCCGGTTCGGGGCCGAATTGGAATCGGCGAGCAGAGATCTCGTCGACGGTGATTTCGACGTAGTTGTACTTGATCGTCGGAATCCACGGCTGCAGCGGCAACTCGTCGGCGGCGGCGATTTCGTCACCGCGGGACAGAATCCGTGCCGAGCCCTTGGCGACGACGCTCCATCCGGTCGCTCCGTCGCCGTAGAAATCGGACTCGAAAGCCACGTGGGAATTGACGACGAGCTCCGACAGTTTGGTTCCCTCACCGGTGCGGAAAAGAATGCGTTTCTCGCCGGCGTAGTAGTTCACCGGGAAGATGTCGGGCTGTCCCCCGACACTCACCGCAAGACGTCCTACTTCCTTGGAGGCGAGCAATGCCCAGGCCTCGTCGACGGGAAGCTCCTGAACCGGGTTGTCCACCATGACCTCTCCTTTTCCCATAACCCATTGTCCCTCGGCGACATCACCGGTCACAGGGGCAAAGGTCCCAGGCAAAGCAGTCGCACAATCAATTGTCGGGCACCGGCACCGGTTCGAGAATCTCTTGGCGGGACTCGGGCGCCGCAGCGCGCAACGCATCGGCCGAGGCATCGTCGGGCTGCTGCTGCGAGGCGATCTCGGCGGCCACGCGCGCGTTGTAGGTCTCCACCTCGAAGGCGATACGCTCCGCGTCCCAGTCGAGTATCGGCGCCAGGAGTTCGGCAACCTCCTGGGCACAACCGACACCGCGGTGCGAATACTCGATGGCAATCCGCGTACGGCGGGCAAGGACGTCCTCGAGATGCAGTGCCGCCTCGTCGATCGCCGCATAGACGACCTCTACTCGCAGATACTGTGGCGCGGCCGCCAACGGGCGCAACAACGACGGATCGGCGTCGGCGTAATAGAGCACGTCATCGATCAGCGATCCGTACCGATTCAGCAGCCGCCGAACTCGGTAGGGATGCAGGCCGAAACGCTTCCCGAGATGTTCGCACTGATTGATCAGCGCAAAGTATCCGTCGGCACCGAGCAACGGGACGCGCTCGGTGATCGACGGCGCCACCCGTGTCGGGATGTAGTCGTCGCACGCGTCCACCGCGTCGGCGGCCATCACCCGATAGGTGGTGTACTTGCCCCCCGCGATCGACACCAGTCCGGGCGCCACCCGCGCGACCGCATGCTCCCGCGACAACGTCGACGTCGACTCGTCCTCACCGGCGAGCAGCGGCCGCAGACCCGCATAGACACCCTCGATGTCGTTGTGGGTGAGCTTGGTCACCAGCACCTCGTTGACCCGATCGATGATGTAGTCGATGTCGGCCCGGGTAGCGGCCGGATGCGCGAGGTCGAGATTCCAGTCGGTGTCGGTGGTGCCGATGATCCAGTGCGTCTCCCACGGGATGACGAACAGCACCGATTTCTCGGTACGCAAGATGATCGCCGTTTCACTGACGATCCGGTCCCGGGGAACGACGATGTGTACACCCTTGGAGGCGCGCACCCGGAAGTGGCCGCGTTGATGGGACAGTGCCTGCACTTCATCGGTCCAGACCCCGGCGGCATTGATGACGCAGTGCGCGCGCACCTCCGCGGTATCACCGGTCTCGCTGTCGCGAACACGCACTCCCATCACCCGATCGGCCTCCCGCAGGAACCCGACCACCTGCGTCGACGTGCGGATCACCGCACCGTAGTTCGCCGCCGTACGTGCCACCGTGAGGCTGTGGCGGGCGTCGTCGACGACGGTGTCGTAATAACGGATGCCACCGATCAACGAGTCGCGCTTGAGGGCCGGCGCAACCCGCAGCGCACCCGACCGGGTCACATGTCGTTGTCCTGGAACGGACTTGGCACCACCCATCCGGTCATACAGAAAGATCCCGGCAGCAACATACGGCCGTTCCCACACCCGCCGCGTCAGCGGATACAAGAACGGAAGCGGCTTCACCAGGTGCGGTGCAAGAAGTCGCAACGACAATTCACGCTCGGCCAGGGCCTCACGAACGAGACCGAATTCGAGTTGTTCGAGGTAGCGCAACCCACCATGAAACATCTTCGACGACCGGCTCGATGTACCCGAGGCGATGTCGCGGGCCTCGACGAGCGCAACCCGCAGTCCTCGGGTCGCCGCATCGAGCGCAGCTCCCACCCCGACGACGCCACCGCCGATCACGACGATGTCGAATTGCTCCTCGGACAACCGCCGCCACGCCTCGGCGCGGTACAGCGGGCCCATATCGGCAGGTCGATCGGGATTGAACTCGGAGTTCATAGTCCGTCAGCGTAATTGATCTCGGCGTGGGGCACCGCGTGCGACACTGGCGGCGTGGCCAGCACCTCGGGATATGTCGCATCCATCGACCAGGGCACGACCTCCACACGCGCAATGGTCTTCGACCGCCGCGGCCGAGTCGTGTCCGTCGAGCAACTCGAACACCGCCAGATCTTCCCTCGAGCCGGGTGGGTCGAGCACGATCCCGCGGAGATCTGGCGCAACACGCGACGCGTGGTGGCCGCGGCCCTGGCGTCGGCCGACCTCAATGTCGACGACATCGTCGCCTGCGGACTGACCAATCAGCGCGAGACCACCGTCGCCTGGGATCGCTCCACCGGCGAACCCTTGCACAATGCCATCGTCTGGCAGGACACCCGTACCGGCGCGCTGTGTGAGGAACTCGGTGGCGACGCCGGCGTCGACCGCTACCGCACCCGCACCGGCCTGCCGTTGTCGACCTATTTCGCCGGACCGAAGATGCGGTGGCTCATCGACAACGTCGACGCCGTGGCCGAGCGTGCACGCAACGGCGAACTCTGCTTCGGCACAATGGATTCCTGGATCGCGTGGAACATGACCGGCGGACCGGCCGGCGGGCAGCACATCACCGACGTCACCAACGCCTCACGCACGATGCTCATGGACCTCGAATCCCTGACCTGGGACGAGTCCATCTGCGCGGACATGGGTATCCCCGTCGAGTCGTTGCCCGACATCCGCAGTTCCTCGGAGGTCTATGGTTCACTGCGCGAACACGGTTCCCTGCCGGGCGTGCAGTTCGCGGGCATTCTCGGCGACCAGCAGGCGGCAACCTTTGGGCAGGCATGTCTGTCGCCGGGCGAGGCGAAGAACACCTACGGCACGGGAAACTTCTTGTTGCTCAACACCGGAACCGAAGCGGTGTTCTCCGATCACGGGCTTCTGACGACGGTGTGCTATCGGCTCGGCGAGGACGCGCCGCGCTACGCACTCGAGGGGTCGATCGCGGTGACCGGGTCACTGGTGCAGTGGCTTCGGGACAATCTCGGGCTGTTCAGCGAGGCCGCGGACGTCGAGAAGCTCGCAGCTCAGGCCGACGACAACGGTGGTGTCTACTTCGTGCCGGCATTCTCCGGTCTGTTCGCACCCCGCTGGCGGCCCGACGCGCGGGGCATCATCACCGGCCTGACCCGCTTTGCCGACAAGCGTCATATCGCGCGAGCTGCGCTGGAGGCCAGCGCCTTTCAAACACGAGAGGTCATCGAGGCGATGCAGGCCGATTCCGGGGTGCGGTTGTCGACACTCAAGGTCGACGGCGGAATGGTGGTCAACAATCTGTTGATGCAGTTCCAGGCCGACATCCTCGACGTCCCCGTCATCCGGCCCGTGGTCAACGAGACCACCGCCCTCGGTGCGGCCTACGCGGCCGGCCTGGCTGTCGGATACTGGGACGGCGAGGACGAGATCCGGGAGAACTGGAACGAACACACCCGGTGGAATCCGGCGATGGACGCCCCCGAACGCGACCGCCTGTACGGCGAATGGAATCGCGCGGTGGAACACAGCTACGGCCTGGCGTGAGCGTGCCGGACGTGGGTGATCACCCCGCGAACTCGACGAGCACGGCCACCACCCCAGCCGTCCCACCCATCGCCGCAGCCGCCTCGTAAGCGGCTTCGCCGAGCCGTTCGGTGGGTCCGACCGCCGAGTCGATCGCGATCGAAAGACACTGCAGAGCACGCGCTTTGACGAACGAGAGCCGCTGGGCGTCGATGTCGGACGAGCGATGGGCGAAGGCTGCGTCGACCTCGTGTCGTGTCATCACCGCGGCGAGCTGTGAGCGCGTCGCCGGCGAGACCCGTCCCTGCTCACGCCACTGCGTCAACACGTCATGGACGACCGACTCACCACCCAGGTCGACGACGTCGATGACGGTCACCGTCAGCATCCGCAGACAGTCCTCGACCTCACCCGCTGCGACGCGACCGACGAGTTCGGCCACTGCCCCGCCACTGAGTCGGTCGACACGCCGCGCCGCTCCCGGAACCGCCATCGGCTCAGCGCTCCGGTGATTTTGACGAATCAGTCTGCGGGACAACCGAATCGACATCAGTCGACTCCGATCCACCGGCGACGTCGGCGGGCTGACCGGCCACCGGCGACGCCGAGCCGCGGTCACTGATCGGTAATGCGACCGCCCCGAATCCGGAATCGTCCACGGTCGGCGGAAGCGCCTGCGGAGACCAGTCGCCGATCACCGGCGGACCGACCAGCGGCAGATCACCGACGATCTCACGCCCGTTCTCGCCGTCGCTGAGATAGTGGGCCGGTCGATGACGGGTATCGCGCGAACGGGCCCCGCCGGCACCCGGGCCGGCCCCGGGCCCGGTCGTCGGCCGCATCGCACCGCCGGGAGATCCCGGTGTTCCGGCCCCGGCCGCGCCGGCCGCGGGAGTACCCGCCAAGGTCGATGGTGGAGCGAAAGCGGTTGGCGGAAGGGAGATCACGCCCTCGGGAAGTCCGGTTCCGCCCGCAGTGGCGCCCTCGGGACCACCCGCTGCACTCGCGGTGCCGCGCCCCGAGACCGGTACCGCCGCTCCCGGTGTGACCGGGCTACCGAGGCCCCCGCGGGTCAACGTCGACGGATCGTTGCCGCCACCGCGGTATCCCGATGGTCCCGACCCACCGCCGCCGCCCGCCGTCGACGCCGGGCCGGCTGTGGGAACGGCAGTGGTCGGGGTGTCACCACCCGTCGGGCCGCCACCGCCATCGGGTCCGCCTCCGGGGCCTGATGGTCCGGTGTCGTCGATGTCGGTGAGTGATGCCGACTGCTGGGTGCCCGACGGTCCCGATCCGGATGTCGACGTGCCATCCGCAGAGCTGGAACCACCGCGCACACCTGAGTACGAATCGGTGCCGATTGGTCCTGCGGGACCGGGCAATGCGGCCGCCGCACCGACAATCGGTCCGCCGTAGGTGCCCCGCATGATGCTGCGCACCTGTGAACGGACCGCAGCGGCATCCTCGGGATGATCCTGCAACCGGATCCGGTATGCCTCGAGCAGCGGCTTCTGACCATGTGTCGCGCCGAGGATGCCCGCCGCCTCGGTCATTGCCGCCGCGCTACCGCGCGCGTCGGCAACACTGGCCGACATCTCGCCCTCGAGACGGAGCGCGGCGTCGACCGCACCCCGTGCGGCCTGACCCATCAGCACCCCGTCGTCGGTGAAGCCGTTCAACAGGGCGTGGGCGATCCCTTCCACTTTCTCGATGGCGACGAGCACCGCGTCGGCGTCGCCCTGAGCGGCACCCTGCTTCATCGAGGCGATGATGGTGAGGATCTCGGTGATCGACATCGACCCCCAGTCGGTGCTGCCGCAGTCCGCCGGGCGCTCACCACTGCGCCGGGCATTGCGATCGCCGTCACCGGTCACCCTGTCTCCCCCAGCACTGTCTCCCCCATCACCTCGTCGGCATCGTGAGCGACCCTACCGGCCCCCGAGCAACCGAGCAGGACGAATCGGACACCTGTGCATGGATCGGAGCCGATGGCGCACAGAGACAGGACCCGTGGGAACAGGTCAGTCCAGATCGTCGTGTCGCACGAGCTGCCGGGCCGCCTCGGTCACCGACCCCGAGAGTGACGGGTACACCGAAAACGTCTGTGCCAGATCGGAAACGGTCAGTTTGTTCTGCACCGCCAGTGCTATCGGCAGGATGAGTTCCGAGGCGTTGGGGGCGACCACCACACCGCCGATCACCACACCGGTGGCGGGCCGACAGAAGATCTTCACGAAGCCACGGCGCAGGCCGCTCATCTTGGCGCGCGGGTTGGTGGCCAACGGCAGCATCACCGTGCGTGCCGGATACTCACCGGAATCGATGGCGTTCTGGGACACACCAACGGTGGCGATCTCGGGCCGGGTGAAGATCGCCGAGGCGACGGTCTTGAGTTTGATCGGGCTCACGCCCTCGCCGAGGGCGTGGTACATCGCGATCCGGCCCTGCATGGCCGCGACCGACGCGAGCGGGAACAGTCCGGTGCAGTCACCGGCCGCGTAGATACCGGTCACAGACGTCCGCGAGACGCGGTCGACGGTGATGTAACCGCCGCGATGGGTCTCGACACCGGCGCGGTCGAGGCCGAGGTCGTCGGTGTTGGGAACCGATCCGACGGTCATCAGCACATGCGATCCGGTGACGCTGCGGCCGTCGGCGAGGTACGCGGTCACCGAGTCGCCGGTCCGCACGACCTTGTCGGCGCGCGCGTGCTTGACCAATTCGACGCCACGTTCGGCGAGCGCCTCCTCCAGCACGAGTGCGGCGTCCTCGTCCTCGTGCGGCAACACGCGGTCACGGCTGGAGATCAGCGTCACCTTCACCCCGAGTTCGGTGTAGGCGTGCACGAATTCGGCACCCGTCACACCCGATCCGATCACGACCAGGTGTTCGGGCAACGCCTCGAGATCGTAGAGCTGCCGCCAGGTGAGGATGCGTTCGCCGTCGGGCTGCGCGTCGGGCAGCACACGCGGCGAGGCACCCGTCGCGATCAGGACGACGTCACCCTCGAATCGCTGGGTGGAGCCGTCGGCGAGGGTGGCGGTGACGGCGTGTGTGGACACCCCGACCTGCGGCCCCTCCAGGGCCGCGGTGCCGGAGACCAGCGTGACGCCCTCGCTGATGAGTCGCGATCGGATGTCGGCGGACTGGGCGAATGCCAGATCACGGACTCGCTGATGGATCGACGGCAGCGTCACCAACGTGTCATCGGTGCGCAAATTGATACCGAGGTCGACGGCGCGTCGGACCTCGGTGCGAATGCCGGTGGACGCGATGAACGTCTTGGACGGCACGCAGTCCCACAGCACGCAGGCACCGCCGATGCCGTCGGAGTCGATCACGGTGGTGTCGGCGCCGTACGCGGCCGCGGCCAGAGCCGCCTCATAGCCTGCGGGGCCTCCGCCCATGATCACGATCCTGGTCACGTCCATCACTCCTGTTCGGGCCAAAAGACACTTGTCGCCTCCGCTGACCAACCTAGGCCATCGACGATCATTCCTCGTGCGCACCGTTACCGATTTCCGCGTCGTACCGCGGTCGGCGATCACCGCGTGCATCGTGCGGCGGCGTCCGGCGTAATACGATCGTCGTGGCCGCAGGTGCACCGGTGGCGGCAAATCGATGAGGTCGGGCTCCATCCCGGCGGGAAAGTGCAGGTCAGAGGCGACTATGCCGATCTACGCAGCGTACGGTTCGAACATGGATCCCGAGCAGATGGCGCTGCGCGCCCCACACTCGCCGATGTCGGGAACCGGATGGCTGCACGGCTGGCGACTGACCTTCGGTGGCGGCGACATCGGGTGGGAAGGATCACTGGCCACCGTCACCGAGGACCGCGACGATCCCGACGCGAAGGTCTTCGTCGTCCTCTACGACGTCCCGACCGAGGACGAGGACAACCTCGACCGGTGGGAAGGCTCCGAACTCGGCATCCACCGCAAGATCCGGGCACGGGTGAAGACCGCCGACGGCGGGGTCCTGGCGTGGATGTACGTCCTCGACGCCTACGAGGGCGGCCTGCCCTCGGCCCGCTATCTCGGTGTGATGGCCGACGCCGCCGAGGTGGCCGGCGCGCCGGCCGACTACGTGCAGGATCTACGCCTGCGCGAAGCCCGCAACGTCGGCCCCGGTCCGGGCGCCCCCGAAGGTTGAGAGTCCCGAAGGCTGAGCGTCCCGAAGGCTGAGACCCCCGAGCCCGACACCGGCGATCTCAGGTCGGCGGGCCCGGCGATCCGACGAACACCACGCCGGCAAGTGTGCGCACGCCGACGTCGAGGGCCCGTTCGTCGATGTCGAAGGTGGGCTGGTGCAGATCGAGTTGCGGTCCGAGACCATTCCACACGCCGAGCCGACCCATCGCTCCGGGCACCTGCTCGAGGTACCACGAGAAGTCCTCGCCGCCCGGTGATTGCGGGGTGTCGGCGACGGCGGTGGGACCGAGGGTGGCCACCGATGCGGCCAGCACCTCCACCGCGAGCGGGTCGTTGACGACCGGCGGTACGCCACGAAAGTACGACAGGTCATACGAAACTCGTAGCGGCGCAAGGATTTCGCCGATGACGCTACGCACCAACGGCTCCATGTCGGCCCAGGTGCCGTGCTCTCCGGTGCGTACGGTTCCGCGCAGCATCCCTTCTTGCGGGATCGCGTTGGGGGCGTTGCCGGCATGCGCTGCCCCCCATGCCATCACGGTGCCCGATCGCGGATCGATCCGCCGCGACAGGATGCCCGGCAGCCCGGTGATGACGGCGCCCATCGCGTAGACCAGATCGCCGGTCAGATGCGGGCGTGAGGTGTGCCCGCCGGGTGAGCGCAGTTGGAGTTCGATGTGGTCGGCGGCGGAGGTGAGTGCGCCCTCGCGCAGTCCGACCGAACCGACCGGCAGGCGCGGATCGCAGTGCAGCGCGTAGATCCGGCTCACCCCTTCGGTGACTCCGGCGGCCACCGCGTCGAGGGCACCGCCGGGCATCACCTCTTCGGCCGGCTGGAACACCAGCCGGACCCCGACGGGCAGCTCGGGCGCCGAGGCCAGCGCAGCCGCGGTCCCCAGCAGGATTGCGGTGTGCGCGTCGTGACCGCACGAGTGCGACACCCCGTCGACCGTGGAACTGAACGCCAGCCCGGTGTGCTCGGTGATCGGCAACGCGTCCATGTCGGCGCGCAGGGCTATCCGTTGACCGGTGTTCGGGCCCAGATCACAGACCACGCCGGTACCCAACGGGAGCCGACGCGGGGCAAGGCCGAGCGCGGTCAGTTCGGCCATCACCAGTTCGGTGGTCGCGACCTCCTGCCTGGACAATTCGGGATGGGCGTGGATGTGTCTGCGCCAGCCGACCAGTTGATCGCGGTGGCTGGCCAGCCAGGTGTCGATCACACCGCCGGACGGATCACCGATCTCGGCCTGCGTCACCACATTTCTCCTTCCATCCACCGGGAAATCCACCGCTGCGTCGGCTCAGAGCAGTTCGGGCGGCGTCGGCACCGCGAGGTCGTCCAAGAGCGGCCATCGCAGCCCACGCTTGATCAAGGTCTGCGTGGGCCCGGCCAGCGGGGCCCGCTGCACCGCGACCTCGACGGCCCGGTTGAGCAGTTCGTCGACGGCCACGGCCTCGTCGACGATGCCGGCGGTGACGGCGTCATCGGCGCCGTAGCGGCGGGCCGTCAGCATCGCCTCGGTGGCCGTACGCTCGGGCAACCGCGTACGCAGCAGCGCGGCCATCCCCCGGGTGAACGGCATGTTGAGCGCCGCTTCCGGGAGCGACCAGTAGCCGCGTTCGGTGCGCATGATCAGGTGGTCGGCGCACAGGGCGAGCATCGCGCCCGCACCGAAGGCGTGTCCGTTGATCGCGGCCACGGTGGGCACCGGCAACGTCAGCACCTTGGTGTAGAGCGCGTGAACCGAATCCAGATAGGCGGGCAACTCCGCGGCGTGCGCGGCGATGTGGTCGGTATCCAGTCCGTTGGTGAAGAACTTTCCGGTCGCAGTGATGACCAGGGCCTTGGCGCCACCGGCGACGGCGTCGTCGAGCAACGCGCTCGTCTTCTCGATCCACGCGGGGGCAAACCGGTTCTCCGGATTCGTCTCGTCGAGTTCGACCCCCGGGGCACCGAGGAACAGTTCGGCGACGTCGGCGGCGGTGGGCTCCGCGCTCAGGAAAGGCATGAGCAGACCTTATCGCCTGCGCACACGCGCTCTCCGGGCGCCGGGCAGGCGCGGATCGGAGGTCATAGGGTGAGACATATGGATCCCACTCTTGACCCCGACGCCGCCGCGATCGCGGCGGCCGCCACCATCGCCACCGAAACCGATTGTGCCGCACACGATGTCGCACTGGTCCTGGGATCCGGGTGGGCGCCGGCCGCCGATGCCTTCGGCACACCGATCGCGACGCTGCCGATGTCGGCGGTGCCCGGTTTCACCGCACCCAAGGCCGCCGGGCACGGCGGGACGATCCGGTCGGTGCACATCGGTGACCGCCGGGTCCTACTGATGCTCGGACGCATCCACGCCTATGAGGGCCATGACCTCGCGCGTGTGGTTCATCCGGTGCGCACCGCGGCGGCGGCCGGTGTGCACACCATCGTGCTCACCAACGCAGCGGGCGGGCTCCGCGACGGCATGTCGGTCGGCCAACCGGTCCTGATCGCCGATCATCTGAACCTCACTGCCCGCTCGCCACTTGTCGGCGCTCAGTTCGTCGACCTCGTCGACGCCTACTCGCCGAGGTTGCGCGAGGTGGCACGCGAGGTCGACCCCACGCTCGCCGACGGCGTCTATGCAGGGCTGCCCGGCCCGCACTACGAGACGCCGGCGGAGATCCGCATGCTGCGCACCCTCGGCGCCGACCTCGTCGGAATGTCCACTGTGCACGAGACGATCGCCGCACGCGCCGCCGGACTCGAGGTGCTCGGGGTGTCACTGGTGACGAACCTGGCGGCCGGCATCACCGGCGAGCCGCTCGATCATGCCGAGGTCCTCGACGTGGGTCGCGCGTCGGCCGCGCACATGGGTGAGTTGCTGGCGACAGTCGTCGGCAGGCTCTGACCGCCAACAATCGCGGACCTTCGACAAGCCCTGTTATTCGACAAAGCCCCGACATCCGCGCGGTCACAAATGTCGGGGTTGTCACTGCGGTACCGTTCGCACCAATCGTCACCGCGCATCCCAGGGAGGTTCCCATGAGCTATCCGCCGGGAGATCCAGGTGGTTATCCGCCTGGCGAGGGTTACCCGTCGGGCGGTGGGTACCCGACGCCGCCTCCGCAGGGATACGGGCCGGGCTATCCGCCGCCGCGGTCACCGTGGTCGTCGCCGCTGGTGATCGCTGCCATCGTGGTGGGTGTGCTCGTGGTGATCGGTGCTGGGGTCGGCGCGTACTGGCTGACCCGGGGTTCGGACTCCTCTGATTCGGCGGCCGATTCGGCGTCGACGTCGGTTGCGAGCGCCTCGACGCAGACCGTCACCAGTACGGTCACCGGTCCCGGGGGCGCCTCGGGTCCGACGGGCGTACCGACCACGACGACACAGCCGCAGGTGCGACCCAACCCCACCGTCTCGGGCGCCGACTGGCAGGGCTTCCTGTCCGGCCCGCGATGCAACGCCGCCGACGATCCGGCGATCGTCATCGGCCGCACCAGCCGATCACAGGTGGTGATCTGTCAGGTCGGCAACCAGACCGGGCGTTGGTATTACAAGGGTCTCGCCGACGGCAATCCCATCGAGATCGGGTATCCGCAGATGGTGGGCGCCACCTACGTGGCGCGCAACGGCGCGGTCACCTACACCGTTTCGCCGTCGGCGCTGGTCATCTCCGAGAACGGCGCGACGCTGGCCACCGAGCCGATGCTGGAGTACTGGTCGTCGAACTGACGCCCCCGCGTACCGGGTTCGTCGGTCGAGGTCTACAACTGAACGAATGTCCGCCGTTCTCGACGCCTCCCACATCGATGTCATCCGGAGTTCCCGGGCCCTGCTGCACGATGTCGACCTCGTCGTGCAGCCCGGTGAGCACTGGGCGCTACTCGGCCCCAATGGCGCGGGCAAGTCGACGTTGATGGCGATCCTCGGGGCCCGCTCGCACCCGACCACCGGGGTCGTCGACGTGCTCGGTAAACGCCTGGGTCGCGTCGACATGCGCGAATTGCGCACCCACATCGGGCATGTCGATCCGCGCTGGCGCATCGACGTGCCGATCTCGGCGCACGATGTGGTCCTGACCGGGCTGACCAACACCCCCGAACTGGACCGGCGCCACGACTACACCGACGACGAACATGCCCGCGCCGACGAATTGTTGGAGATGCTGGGGATGAGCGAGCGCCGGGATTCGTTGTGGCCGGTCATGAGTCAGGGCGAACGTGGTCGCACGCTGATCGCGCGGGCGCTGATGCCGCGTCCGGCGTTGCTGCTGCTCGACGAGCCGGCCACCGGCCTCGATCTCGCAGCCCGCGAGAAACTGCTGTCGGCGATCGATCGGCTGCGCGGCGACGTCGCCGATCTCGCCAGCGTGCTGGTCACCCATCACCTCGAGGATCTTCCTGCGAGCACCACGCACGCGATGCTGCTGCGGGAGGGGAAGGTGGTTGCCGCGGGCACCGTGGAGGCGACCCTGACGTCGGCGACGATCAGCACCTGCTTCGATCACCCGGTCACGGTGCGCCGCCACCAGGGCCGGTGGTCGGCGGTGGCCACCTGAGTCCTGCGCGGGGCGCGGTCAGCGCGGACCGAACTGGCGGTCGCCGGCGTCGCCCAGGCCCGGCACGATGTAGGACGCCTCGTTGAGACCGTCGTCGACGGCCCCCACCACCAGGCGCACCGGATGGCCCGACTTCTCCAGCGCCGCAACACCTTCGGGTGCGGCCACCACACACAGCACGGTGATGTCGGTGGCGTTGCGTGCAACCAGGAGTTCGATGGTGTGCAACATCGACCCGCCGGTCGCCAACATCGGGTCGAGCACGAACACCGGCTGACCGGCGAGATCGTCGGGCAGCGATTCGAGGTAGGGCACCGGTTTGGCGGTCGCCTCGTCGCGGGCCACGCCGACGAATCCGACGAGCGCCTCGGGCACCATCGCATGCGCCTGCTCGACCATGCCCAAGCCTGCCCGCAGCACCGGAACGAGCAACGGCGGCTTGGCAAGTCGCGAGCCGGGGCACGTGGTGATGGGTGTCTGGATGGTCACCTGCTCGCTCGGCGCATCCGCCAACGCCTCGTACACGAGCATCTGCGTCAGGTCCGACAGCGCGGCTCGGAAGGCCGCGTTGTCGGTGCCCTTGTCGCGCATCGTCGTCAGTCGCGCTGCGGCCAATGGATGATCGACGACCTGCACGGGCAACGTTCGCCCGGCCTGGGCGCTCTCGGACCCGGGTCGTTCGGGTTCGGATTGTTCGGGCACAGGGTGTTCGGGCTGGGGGTGAACCGGCATGGGGAAACCATAGTGGGCGGCGGTTGCTGCGGCCTCGTGACCGGACTCATCGGGCCTCGCCGCACGGGTCGGCGATTCGATGGAACCAGAGCGCCGGCCGTTGCGTCCAAATCTGCATGATCGAACAACTCTCCGTATCCCCCGCGGCGCTGTCCGCCCATGCCGCCGGCGAGGCGGGTACCGCGGCCCGGATCGGCGCCCACGCGGTCGCCACCGACCTCACACCCCTCGCGCTGACCTTCGGGCTGATCGGCGCGGACTTCCTCACCACGCTGGGTCGGGTCCTCGACAGCAGGCGCGCCCGACTGAACGCCGTCGCCGGCCGGCACCTGGCCCTGTCCGACGAAAGTGCCGCTGCGGCGGCCGCGTACACCGGCATCGACGACATGTCGGCCGCGACCTTGTCGATCGCCGGTGGGCCCGTCGCGGAGGTGGACGCCTGATGACATCGGCCGACCTGTTGATCGCTCCGCTACGAATCCTGGTGACGGCGTTGGGAACCGGTGTGCTGCCGGGTGACGATCCGGTCAGTGCCATCGCCGCCCTCGCTCCGGATCTGGCATCGACCCGCGACGACGCAATCGCCGCCGTAGTCAGACTCGGCACCGAATGGCAGGGGCGCGGCGCCGAGGCCGCCCAGGCGGCGTCGGCGGTGACCGCCGGACGCACCACCGCGATCAGCGGTGACGACGCGCAGATCGTGACGTTGACGCAGTCCGCAGCCCAGCGGGTGCACGGCGCCGCCCGTCAGCTCGAGTCGCTGATGGACTCGTTCGATCGGGCTGCCCGCGCCCTCGGTGCCGATCTGTTCACCCCCACCGGACTCGCGGTACTGCTACCGCTGGCGATCGATCACGTCGGCCGTGGCGTGGCGGTCGTCGAACGGACCCGGGCGGAACTCGCCGCCGACACCGCCGCGCTGGCCGAACTCGCTCGCCACGACGCGCCCGCCCCGGTCGCCCGTACGGGCGGCCCCGGTGGACGACCCGCCGAGGGTGGGGTCCCCGACGGCGGGGTCGCGATCACCCTGCCCGATGGGTCGATCGCCTACGCCCCGAACGAGCGCGCCGCCGCAGCGGTGCGTGCGGCATTGAGCCAGCAGGGCGTGCCCTACGTGTGGGGCGGCACCGATCCCAGTGGTTTCGACTGCAGCGGCCTGACCCAGTGGGCCTATCGGCAGGCCGGCCTGGAACTGCCGCGCCTGGCCCAGGAGCAGGACACCGCCGGATTCGCGGTGGCCCAAGCCGATCTGATGCCCGGTGACCTCGCGGTCTGGGACGGACACGTCGCGATGTACGTGGGTAACAATCAGCTCGTGGAGGCCGGGGATCCCGTACAGGTCTCACCGCTGCGGACGACGAATGCCGGCCAGGGATTTCAGGGGTTCTACCGTCCGCGATGAGTGTCGATGCAGAAGTTCACCTGCCCGTCGTGGGGCCGGTATGGCGCTCACAGGCGCGATCGCTACGCTGTGACGTCATGGCCGGAGACATTGTCCCCATCGAGCTCGGACTGACCGACGGAAACAGCTTCACGCTGTGGGCACCCCGCTGGCGGGAGGGCGACGACGAGTGGGAGGCATTCCTCGGACTCGACGAGGACCTCTACGTCTTCGGCAGCGTTGCCGAGCTGGTCGCCTTCATCCGCACCGACGACGACAACGATCTCGTCGAGCACCCTGCCTGGGAGACCGTCAAGGGTCTGCAGGCCGACGAGCTGGTCCCCGACGACCGCCATTCCTATGACCTGGTGGGCGTCCCCGAACTGGCCGCCGAGGACCCGACACCGGAGGTGATCGCCGAACTCGAGGACGCACTGGAGATCGTGCGCATCCTCGGCGAGGTCTGCGAGCTGACCGTCATCACCAAGTTCTTCAATGGCAACCCGATCCTCGGTGCGGTGACCACCGGCACCCGCAACTTCGAGGGCCGCGACGGCACCGACCTGTGGGTGCGCATCGGCCGGCTCATCGCCAAGCACTGGGACAACGTGCTCGACGCGATCGACGAGGTGATCAGCACACCCGAGGTCGACAAGGCAGCGGTGACCACCGCCGAGGCCGAACTCGAGGCCGCCGCCTCCGCCGAGGACGAGGACGAGCCCGACGAGGATCTGGACCTCGTCGGCGACGCCGACACCGAGTCGGACGATTCCGAGACCGATCTCGCCGACGGCACCGACGACGAGGAAGAAGAGGACACCGACGACGAAATCGACGACGACGATTTCTGGGCGTCGGTGGGCATCGACCCGATTCGTATCGTGACCGGCACCGGTGAGTTCCTCTCGTTGCGGTGCTACCTCGGTGACGATCCGGTGTTCCTCGGTGACGACGGCAAGATCTTCGTTTTCGCCTCCCCGCGCGCGCTGTCGAAGTTCCTCGCCGAGGACAACTCTCATGACCTCTCGGGTGTGTCGACGTTCGACGAGGTCCGCGTCGCCGCGACCGACGGCTCCCTGGAGTTCGACGTCATCGACGACAACGTCTACGTGCTGCCCGGCCTCGTCGAGGACATCACCGACGGTCCCCGGCGCATCGATCGCAATCAACTGGAGTTGGCGGTCGAATTGTTTACCGACGCAGCCGATTACGCCGGTGACGACTCGGTGGCCGAAGCGCTGGGCTCGACGACCCCACTGGGCTGGTTCGTCGACTACGCCACCAACCCCGACCCCAAGCGGATGGCGCCGAGCCCCCCGTTCGACAACGAGGCCGAGGCGTGGCGGGCCCTCGAGCACGAGTTCGAGGATCGGCTCGTCAAGAAGCGGTGACCGATCCCCGTCGGCGCCGGTTCCGGGTGATCTTGTGCCCGGACTGCGGGCACAACATCACCCGGAAGGGCTGCCGCGGGCCTCAGCCCTGCAGCAGCACCGCGTAGCCGGGCTTGATGACGTCGTCGATGAACGCCAGCCGCTCGTCGAAGTGGATGAACGCCGATTTCATCGCATTGACCGTGAATCGCTCGAAATCGGCCCAGCCGTAACCGAATTGGTCGGAGAGTTTCGCGAACTCCTTGCTCATGGTGGTGTCGCTCATGAGCCGGTTGTCGGTGTTGACGGTGACGCGGAAACGCAGCCGGGCCAGAACGTTGAACGGATGCTGCGCCAGCGACGCCACCGCACCGGTCTGCACGTTCGAACTCGGGCACAGCTCGAGCGGAATCCGCTTGTCGCGCACGATATTCGCGATCAAACCTAGTTCGGCACCGGGAAACGAATCATCATCGGGTCGCGCGCCGGGCGGCAGGGTGATGTCGTCGATCACCCGCACCCCGTGTCCGAGCCGGTCGGTACCACAGAAACCGATCGCCTCGTGGATCGACGGCAGCCCGAACGCCTCGCCCGCATGGATGGTGAACGGTGCGCAGTTTGCCCGCATGTACTCGAAGGCGTCGAGATGGCGACTCGGCGGGTGACCGGCCTCGGCACCGGCGATGTCGAACCCCACCACCCCGCGATCGCGATACCGCACAGCCAGTTCGGCGATCTCACGGGAGCGCGCAGCGTGGCGCATCGCGGTGACCAGGCACCGCACGGCGATCGGGCGACCGGACCCCGCGGCGGTCCGCTCGCCCTGGGCGAACCCGCGCAACACCGCCTCGACGACCTCGTCGAGCTCCAGCCCACGCTCGAGGTGCTGTTCGGGTGCGTAGCGGACCTCGGCGTAGACGACGCCGTCGGCGGCGAGGTCCTCCACGCATTCGGCCGCGACCCGCTCGAGCGCACCGACTGTCTGCATGACGCCCACGGTGTGGGCGAAGGTCTCCAGATAGCGCTCCAACGAACCACTGTCTGCCGCGTCACGGAACCACACCGCGAGGTCGTCGGCCGTCTCCGCCGGTAGCTCGTCGTAACCGGTCTCACGGGCCAACTCCAACACGGTCGACGGCCGCAGGCCGCCGTCGAGGTGATCGTGCAACAGCACCTTGGGCGCGAGGGCCAGGGCAGCGGGATCGAGCGGGGAACGCGGCGGCATCGACGTCATGATCCGAACCTAACGTGTTCGATCACCAGCGGCCGGGCGACATCAGCGAGATCGAGTTCGGCACCGGGGCCGCCGGAGTTCGGCTCGGCGGCAATGTCGACCGCCCCGACCAACGCCGCCCGCGCGGGACCGAACCGTTCCGGTGTTGCGGTGTGCAGCGTGAACAGCGCCGCACCCGCCTCGACGAACTCTCCGGGACGCGTGTGCCACTGCACCCCGGCCTCGGACTGCACGGCCTCACCGGGCACCGACCGCCCGGCACCCAGTCGCCAGGCGGCGTCGCCGACCGCTCGCGCATCCAGCCGTCGCACACGACCCGACGTCTCGGCGACGACGACATCGGTGTGCCGGGCCCGCGGCAGCGGTGCATCCGGGTCGCCGCCCTGCGCGGCGATCATCGCGCGCCAGGAGTCCATGGCGCGGCCGTTGCGCAGATGGTCGGCAGGGTCGACGTCGGAGATCCCGGCTGCGGCGAGCATCTCCCGCGCCAGGGCCACCGTCAGCTCGACGACGTCGGCGGGCCCGCCGCCGGCGAGCACCTCGAGCGATTCGGCGACCTCGACGGCGTTGCCCGCGCAGCGTCCGAGCGGGGTGTCCATGTCGGTCAGCAGCGCCGAGGTCGCCACCCCGGCGCGATGCCCGAGCTCGACCATGGTGGTCGCGAGTTCGCGGGCGGAGTCGAGTTCGGGGAGGAACGCCCCCGAGCCGACCTTGACGTCGAGCACCAGCGCGCCGGTGCCCTCGGCGATCTTCTTGCTCATGATCGAGCTGGCGATCAACGGGATCGATGCGACGGTGCCGGTGATGTCCCGCAACGCATAGAGCAGACGATCGGCGGGTGCAAGGTCGGGACTCGCCGCGCAGACCACCGCACCCACCGCCTCGAGCTGGCTGAGTATCTCGTCCATCGACAGGTCCGCACGCCATCCCGAGATGGACTCCAGCTTGTCCAGCGTGCCGCCGGTGTGCCCGAGGCCTCGGCCCGACAGTTGGGGCACCGCAACACCATACGAGGCCACCAGGGGCGCGAGCGGCAGGGTGATCTTGTCCCCCACCCGCCGGTGGAATGCTTGTCGACGGTGCGAAGCGGCCGACCGTCGCGGCGCAGATCGCCGAAGTCCGCGCGCCGCCCGCTGTCGATCATCGCCTGCGTCCAGGTGGCGATCTCACGACGGTCCATGCCGCGCAGCACGATCGCCATCAGCAACGCCGACATCTGCTCCGGCGCGACCGATCCCCGCGTGTAGCCGTCGACGACCCACCGGATCTGGCCGTCGCTCAGCGAACCGCCGTCGCGTTTGGTGGCGATCACCGAGATCGGATCGATGATCTCGGGGTTCATCGCCGCCCTCCGTCGCTGTCGAGGGTTCCGTCGCTGTCGAGGGTTCCGGCGCTGTCGAGGGTTCCGGCGCCGAGATCGTCGGGCCCGAATGCGTACGGCAACAATTCGGCGAGCCGCAGGGGCCCGTCGGCATGGTCGACGAGCAGATCCGCCCCGCCGAACTCCCAGAGCACCTGTCGGCACCGTCCGCACGGCATCAGCACCACCCCACGCGAGTCGCAGACGCTCACCGCACGCAGTCGTGATCGGCCCGATCCGATCAGTGCCGACACCAACGAGACCTCGGCGCAGACACCGAGTCCGTATGAGACATTTTCCACATTGCCACCGGCCACCATATCGCCCTCGACGGTGAGCCCGGCAGCACCGACCGGGAAGCGGGAGTAGGGCGCATAGGCGCGGGCGATCATCTCATTCGCCTTGTGGCGCAACATCTTCCAATCGATTTCAGCAGACAGGGCAAACTCCCGGTGAACAGTGCGGGGCCGGATCACACTCACCGGCACATCGTCGAAGCAATGGTAAGGCAAACCTAAGTCGGAATCTCTTGTCGCCCAAATCTGTTCGGGCAGTTTTCGACCACCCTCAGCATAGGTTTAGAGTCTGTTGCATGGGTCCGTGGTGGAGCCTGAAGATGCAGGCTGCCACCAGAGTCCATCGACGATGTTGGAGGCCGATTTCGCAATGAGCACCCCGACCGACACCGCACCCGACCCGGTGCGCAAGCGATCTCTTTATCGAGGCGACCCCGGGATGTGGTCGTGGGTGCTCCACCGGATCACCGGTGTCACCATCTTCTTCTTCCTGTTCGTCCACGTTCTGGACACCGCGGTCATCCGGATCGATCCGAACAAGTATTCCGAGATCATCGAGACCTACAAGACGCCGATCATCGGCCTCATGGAGATCGGTCTCGTCGCCTGTGTGCTGTACCACGCCCTCAACGGCGTGCGCATCATCCTCGTCGACTTCTGGTCGAAGGGCGCCAAGTACCAGCGGCAGATGCTGTGGACGATCCTCACGCTGTTCGTGATCGTCTTCGCCGCCGCGGCGGTGCGGCTCCTGCAGATTCTCATCGAGCACTCGTTCTAGGAGAGATCACCGATGACCGCATCCTCCCCACACCTGGCCAAGACGCTCGGCACCGACTACGACCGGCCGGCCAGCCTCGACAATCCGCGCGCGCCGCGTGCCCGCAAGGGCGGCAACTTCGAGAAGTACGCGTGGCTGTTCATGCGCTTCTCCGGCCTGGCGCTGATCATCCTGACCATCGGGCACATGTTCATCATGTTGGCCTGGGACAACGGTGTGCACCGCATCGACGCCTCCTTCGTGGCGGCGCGGTGGAAGGAACCCTTCTGGCAGATCTGGGACCTGACGATGCTGTGGCTGGCCCAGTTGCACGGCGGCAACGGTGTGCGCACCGTCATCGCCGACTACTCGCGCAAGGACTCCACCCGGTTCTGGCTCAACGTGCTGCTCGGGATCTCGATGATCCTCGTGCTGGTGCTCGGTACCTACGCGCTTCTGACCTTTGACGTCAACAGCGTCAACTGACGCCACGGACTCTCGTCTCTGACGCCCCGCCCTCGTCGACTCCAGGAGATTCGAAACACATGCAGGAACACCGCTACGACGTCCTGATCGTCGGTGCCGGCGGCGCCGGGATGCGCGCGGCGATCGAGGCCGCCCCCCGCGCCCGCACCGCTGTGCTCACAAAGCTCTATCCCACCCGCAGCCACACCGGCGCGGCGCAGGGCGGCATGTGTGCCGCGCTGGCCAACGTCGAGGAGGACAACTGGGAGTGGCACACCTTCGACACCGTCAAGGGTGGTGACTACATCGTCGATCAGGACGCCGCCGAGATCATGGCCAAGGAGGCCATCGACGCGGTGCTCGACCTGGAGAAGATGGGTCTGCCTTTCAACCGCACCCCCGAGGGCCGCATCGATCAGCGACGTTTCGGTGGCCACACCCGCGATCACGGCAAGGCACCGGTCCGGCGTGCGTGTTACGCCGCCGACCGCACCGGCCACATGATCCTGCAGACGCTGTATCAGAACTGCGTCAAGCACGACGTCGAGTTCTTCAACGAGTACTACGCGCTCGATCTCTGCCTCAGCGAGAACGAGGCCGGCGAGCCCGTCGCCACCGGGATCGTCGCCTACGAGCTCGCCACCGGCGAGATCCACGTCTTCCACGCCAAGTCGATCATCTTCGCGACCGGCGGTTCGGGTCGTATGTACAAGACAACCTCCAACGCCCACACCCTCACCGGTGACGGCATGGGCATCGTGTTCCGCAAGGGACTTCCGTTGGAGGACATGGAGTTCCACCAGTTCCATCCGACCGGCCTGGCCGGGCTGGGCATCCTCATCTCCGAGGCGGTCCGCGGCGAGGGCGGCATCCTGCGCAACGTGGACGGCGAACGCTTCATGGAGCGCTACGCCCCCACCATCAAGGACCTTGCGCCTCGCGACATCGTCGCGCGCTCGATGGTCCTCGAGGTCCTCGAAGGCCGGGGCGCCGGCCCGAACAAGGACTACGTCTACATCGACGTGACGCACCTCGGCGAGGACGTCCTCAACGAGAAGCTCCCCGACATCACCGAGTTCGCCCGCACCTACCTCGGCGTCGACCCGGTGACCGAATGGGTGCCGGTGTTCCCGACCTGCCACTACGTGATGGGCGGCATCCCCACCACCATCGAAGGTCAGGTCCTGCGCAACGCGACCGATGTGGTCCATGGCCTCTATGCCGCCGGTGAGTGCGCGTGCGTGTCGGTGCACGGCGCCAACCGCCTGGGCACCAACTCGCTGCTCGACATCAACGTCTTCGGTCGTCGGGCCGGGATCGCCGCCGCGGAGTACGCCAACTCCGCCGAGCTCACCGAGCTGCCGGAGAACCCGACCGCGATGGTCGACGCGTGGCTCGAGACGATCCTGTCCGAGCACGGACACGAGCGGGTCGCCGACATCCGGACCGAGTTGCAGGCCTCGATGGACGCCAATGCGTCGGTGTTCCGCACCGAGGAGACCCTCAAGCAGGCGCTCACCGACATCCATGCGCTCAAGGAGCGCTACGCCCACATCCGTGTGCACGACAAGGGCAAGCGGTTCAACTCCGATCTGCTCGAGGCCATCGAACTCGGCTTCCTGCTGGAGATGGCCGAGGTCACCGTGGTCGGCGCGCTGAACCGCAAGGAGTCGCGTGGCGGCCACGCCCGCGAGGACTATCCCAACCGCGACGACGTCAACTACATGCGGCACACGATGGCCTACAAGAAGGGCGACGATCTGCTCAGCGACATCGAGCTGGATTGGAAGCCCGTCATCCAGACCCGCTACGAGCCGATGGAGCGTAAGTACTGATGACAGTGACCATGGAGAATCCGGCTCCCTCGTCCGACGATCCGCCATTGCCCGCGGTTCCGGACGAGGCGACGATGGTGACGCTGAAGATCTACCGGTTCAACCCGGAGAACCCCGACGCACAGGGTTTCGAGAGCTTCCGCGTCCCGGCCCTGCCGACCGACCGCCTCCTGAACCTGTTGCTCTATGTGAAGGGCTACCTCGACGGCACGCTCACCTTCCGGCGCAGTTGTGCCCACGGGGTGTGCGGCTCGGACGCCATGCGCATCAACGGCGTGAACCGGCTCGCCTGCAAGCTGCTGATGAAGGACTTGCTCCCGAAGGACAAGAACAAGGAGATCACCATCACCATCGAGCCCATCAAGGGGCTTCCGGTGGAGAAGGATCTCGTGGTCAACATGGAGCCGTTCTTCGACGCCTACCGGGCGATCAAACCGTTCCTGATCACCAGCGGCAACGAGCCGACCCGTGAGCGCATCCAGTCCGCGGCCGACCGCGCCCGTTTCGACGACACCACCAAGTGCATCCTGTGCGCGTGCTGCACCACCAGCTGCCCGGTGTTCTGGAACGAGGGCAGCTATTACGGCCCGGCAGCGATCGTCAACGCACACCGCTTCATCTTCGACAGTCGTGACGAGGGCGCCGTCGAGCGTCTCGACATCCTCAACGACATCGACGGCGTGTGGCGCTGCCGCACCACCTTCAACTGCACCGACGCCTGCCCGCGTGGCATCCAGGTCACCCAGGCGATCCAGGAGGTCAAGCGCGCACTCATGTTCTCGCGCTGACCTTTTCGCAGCTGACCGTTTCGCAGCGGGACACAAGCCACCTCTGCAGCCCCGATTCAGGCCCGCACCCTTCCGGTGCGGGCCTGAATTGTCGGACGAGGCCGGGGTGCCGATTCAGTCGACGAGGTCGGCCGGCACGATGTCGACGGCGAACGGCGCGGTCACCGCGAGACATTCCTCGCCGACGGCCGTTCCGGAATCGACGTAGGCCCCGTCGACCAGCGACCAGGTGGTGATCGAGGTCGGTACAGCGGGATCGACGACCCAATAGTGCGCGCACCCGCCCCGCCGGAGCCTGTCCTTCTTGAGCAGCATGTCCACTCCTCGCGTCGACGGCGACGCGACCTCGATCGCGAGCGTCGGCGCCTGTGGGAGGTTGGTCTCGGCGAACGCCGACCGGGGCGCCACGAGGAGATCCGGCTGCAGGCAGGTGTCCTCGGCGAGCACCACATCCAGCGGGGCGAACAACACCTCGAGGTCCGGCGGACACGCGGCATGTAGCAGCAGGTGCAGCCTCGCCACGACTCGCTGGTGCCGAGGCGTAGGGGCCGGACTCACGATCAGGACCCCGTCGAGAAGCTCGTAGCGCCAGCCGTCATCGGGCATGGACTCCAGGTCCGCGTACGTCAGACCGCTGCCGTGCGGCAGGCCCAGGATCTCGGTGGTCACGGTTGTCATGGTAAGTCGCCTCCCGGTTCACGGCGACAAGCATGATGCACAACCGGTCCGCGCCGACCGCACCGCAACTGCCTGTGGACAACCCGCGACCCGCCGGAACCGATCCGGCGTCCGCTGCGTCCAATCGATCATGACTCACCTGATCGCCCGCCCGCATCCGCTCGTCCTACTCGTCCTCGCCGTCGTATCGGTGGCGTGCCTAGCCGCGGGCCTCACCCCGCCGCCGGTGGCGGCATCGACGGATCTCACGAATCCGTCTGCGCCCCGATCCCCTGCGCCCCAATCTCCTTCGCCCCAATCTCCTTCGACACCCCTGACCATCACAATCGCCTCCGACGAGGAGGTCAACGAGCAGTTGCTCTGGTACGACGCGAACGGCCGACCACGACATCAGTTCGACGTGAAGCTCACCGATCACGACTCGCAGGCCGATCAATGGACAGGCTCGTTGACCCTGACCCCCACCGACGACCGCCGGCACACGCACCGTGTGGTGTTCATCTCCGGCGGCGAGGTCGCACACTGCACCGTCACCTCCGGCACCCGGGCGGTGGCGACCGACGACGCCGAGGGGCCTGCGGCGATGGCGGTCTGCGAGTGGTGAAACATCCGACAAACATCCCGTTCACGACGGATTCCATGATAATTCTGGATTGTTGTCACTAATTCCGTCATCACGCTGCGCGCTGATGACGGAAACCCTACTCTGTCTCCAGCACACGGACATGAGTGGGAGCAAGACATTGACCGAAAGCGTTCACGCCGAGATCCAGGGCGACAAGGGTTTACGAGCCGGTTCCATCGGCCTCGTCGGCAATGTGATCATCGGGCTGTCGGCGGTGGCGCCGGCCTACAGCCTGGCGGCCACGTTGGGGTATGTGGTGGCCGCGGTCCACACCAAGGCGCCGGCGATGTTCGTCGTCGCCTTCATCCCGATGCTGCTGGTGGCGTTCGCCTACCGCGAACTGGCGAAGGACACCCCGGACTGCGGAACGACCTTCACCTGGGGAACCAAGGCGTTCGGCCCGTGGGTCGGTTGGATCGGCGGATGGGGGCTGGCCGTGTCGGCCATCATCGTGCTGGCCAACGTCGCCGAGATCGCCGCGGTGTATCTGCTCAAATTCCTCGGCCTGGAGACCCTCGCCGACACCTTATGGGTCAAGGTGCTGCTCGGTTGTGTGTTCATCGCAGGGATGACCTGGGTGAGTATCCGGGGCATCGTCATCAGCGAGCGATTGCTCTCGGCCCTGATGTTCATCCAGTTCGGCGTCCTGATCCTCGCGAGTGTCATCGCGCTGGTCAAGGTCGGCACGGGACATGCCGGCCCGCAAGCGATCTCACCGGAGTGGAGCTGGCTCTGGCCCAGCGGACTGAGCCAATCCGAGATCGCGGCCGCGGTGATCCTGTGCATCTTCATCTACTGGGGGTGGGATGCCTGCCTGGCCGTGGGCGAGGAGACCAAGGATCCGGAGAAGACGCCCGGCCGGGCCGCGGTGATCACCTGCCTGATCCTTGTCGCGACGTATGTACTCGTGGCCTATGCGGTCCAGGCTTTCGCCGGCTTCGGCGACACCGGTATCGGACTCAACAACCCCGAGAACGCCGACGACGTGCTGACGATTCTCGGCAAACCGGTGGCCGGCGGCATCCTCGCCGCCGCACTGCTGCTGACGGTGAGCGTCTCGGCCATCTCCTCGACCCAGTCGACGATCCTGCCGACCGCCCGGGGCAGCCTGTCGATGGCGGTGTACAAGGCGATCCCGGATCGCTTCGCGAAGATCCACCCGCGCTACATGACGCCGGCGTTCGGCACCGCGGTGATGGGCATCTCGGCGTTGGCCTTCTACCTCGTCCTGTCCATCGCAAGCCAGAACACATTGGCCGACTCGATCGCCTCGCTCGGACTCGCTGTGGCGTTCTACTACGGCATCACCGCCTACTCCTCGGTCTGGTACTTCCGGCGGACGCTGTTCGACTCCGCCCGCAACTTCTTCATGCGCGGTCTGTTCCCGCTCCTCGGCGGCATCGCGATGACATGGGCGTTTCTCAAGAGCGCCATCGACATGTTCAACCCCGACTACGGCTACACCTCGGTCGGCCCGGTCGGCGGCGTGTTCATCCTCGGCGTCGGCATGCTGGTGCTCGGCATCCCGCTCATGTTGGCCTGCTTCGCCCAACGCCGAGAGTTCTTCCAGGGCAAGACACTGACCGCCACGACCGAAGTGAAGGTTCCCGATGTCTACTGACTCCCCCGCACGCCCGAGGCTGACCGTCGGCTATCTCGCCACGCCGTCGGGCGATGACGGTATCGCCCTCGCGGTCGCGATCGCCCGGAAGACCGGTGCGGCCATCGATCTCGTGTGCGTGGTCCACCCCGTCCCCTACGACGGACACCCCGGCGTCGAGCAGTATCAGGCTCGACTGGAGAACCAGGCCGCTACCTGGCTGGCCGCAGGTGCCGCACGCATCCCCGACGACATCGAGACACGCACGGTGGTGGTGGTCGACGAGTCGTTCACCGACGGTCTCATCGGTCTGGCCCAGCAGGCCCGCGCCGAGATGATCGTGGTCGGCGGTACCGGGGATGGGCTGATCAGCCGGCACACGCTGGGTACGGTCAGCACCGAATTGCTGCACTCGGCACCGCTACCGGTGGCGCTCGCCCCACGCGGGTACGCCGACCGAACCGGGGTCGCCCTCGACATGGTCACCGTTGCGGTGCCGGTCAAGCCCACCACCAGCAATCCCCTGCCCTTCGCGCTGGCATTCGCCGAACAGGCGCACCTGGATCTGCGTCTGGTCTCCCTGGTCTCGCTGGAGTCGCCCTTCGACGACGACGTCTCGCGCAGCGCGCGTGCGCGTCGCGTCGAGGTGGTCCGGGATCTGCTGGAGAAGACGCGGGCCACCGTCGACTCCGACCTCGACATCGAGGTGCTCGTCGCCGACGGACCCACGCTCGACGAGGCCCTCGACAATCTGCAGTGGGATGACAACGATCTCGTGGCGGTCGGCTCGGGTCACCTCGGCGCCGAGAACCGGGTGTTCCTGGGCAGTACCGCAGCCCGCATCCTGCGCTGGACCACAGCGCCCGTACTCGTGGTGCCGCGCTCGGGCGACACCACGTCCGCCTCGTCATGACCCGGCCGACGATTCTCGAACTGCGCCATGCCGAATGCGAATCGCCGGGAACCTACGGCGCCGGACTGGCCGGCCTCGCCGACGTCCGTACCGTGCGCACCTGGCGAGAGGAGTTGCCGACCGATCCCCGGGACTTCGCCGGCATCCTCGTGATGGGCGGCCCGATGGGTGCCAACGACGGCGCCACACTGCCGTGGATCGACACCGAGATCGCCTTCCTCACCGCGGCGGTGGCCGCCGACGTCCCGATCTGGGGTGTCTGCCTCGGATCACAGCTACTCGCCCGCGCGCTGGGGGCGCGCGTGTTCACCGGGCCGGCCGGCGAGGTCGGTGTCGCCGAGGTGACGCTCACCGACGACGCTCGCACCGACCCGGTGTTCTCGGCGATCACCGAATCGACGTTCCCGGCGATGCACTGGCATTACGACACGTTCACACTCCCCGACGGGGCGACCCGACTGGCCGGCTCGCAGCGATACGAGAATCAGCTGTACCGCCACGGACCGCATTACGGGGTCCAGTTCCACCTCGAGGTCGACACCGATCTGCTGCGCGCATGGCTCGACGTCGAGGACTACCGCGGTGAACTCGTCGCCGCCCTCGGTCCCGGGGCACCGGCCTCCGTCGCCGCCGATGTCGCTGCCGCACAGACGATCACCGCGCCACTCGCGGCGACGCTGATCCGACGTTGGTTCGACTCCTTCGTCATCGGATAACCCTCACGCGTCGAGCACCTCGTCGATCCGAGCGAGGTACAGGCGCACCGCCTCGTCGATCAGGTCGCCGGCCTCCGATTCCTCGACCAGCCCCCGCCCGCCGAGCGCGAGCAGTCCGTTGAGCCCGGCCCACGCGATCACCACCGCCCGCCGAATCCGGGTGCGCCGTGCCGGTGACCGGCGTGCGGCGCCGCCACCCGGCCGGCCGTCGATCGCGTCGATGACCATCTCGACGACAGCACGCAGCCGGTCGGCGATCTCGGTGCGCGCCACCGCCACCGCGGGCGCCGCCGACTCGTCGACGTCGCTGAGCCCGAGCAGCCGGAACGCCAGCGGCTCGTCCCGGTGGAACCGCACGTACTCCTCGAGAGCCGCCTGCGCGGCCGAGCTGCCGATCCGATCGGCGAGCACCGCACGCATCCGCTCGTCGTGGACGTGAGCCATCCGGACCGCGAGTACCGCGTACACCTGCGCCTTTCCGTCGCCGAAGTTGCCGTAGAGGGTGGTCAGTGCGATGTCGGCACGCTCGGCGATCCCATCGACCGAGGTCGCCCGGAAACCGTTCTGCGCGAACAACTCTGCGGCGGCATCGAGAATGGCGGCGCGAGTGCGGCGTCGTCGGCGATCGCGGGGCTCGTCCAGGAGCGAGGTCATGTGCTAATTGTAGTACTACTACGCAATCGTAGTCAGACTAGTGTTACCTGGAGGATTCATGACCACCACCGATCCGGCCACACCCACCGATCCGACACACCCAGGACCGAGACACCCGGGACCGAGACACCCCGAGCCTGCGCCGACCGACGGCTCAGCGGTGATGCGGGAGCTGATCCCGACCTCACCGTTCGTCGTCGTCCTCGGCATCACCCTCGAGTCGATCGGCGACGGCCGAGCAGAGCTCCGGATGCCCTTTCGGCACGAACTGACCACCGTCGGCGAGATGGTGCACGGCGGCGCGCTGGGCGCATGCGCCGATGTCGGCATCATGGCGGCGGCATGGGCCGGTCGCGAGATTCCGGACAAGCTGCGTGGCGTGACGACCTCGATGTCGGTCAACTTCCTGCGGCCCCTACAGGCCGAGGATCTCCGCATTGTCGCCGACCGTCTTCACAACGGAAAACGGCTGTGCCACTGCACCGTCGACCTGCTCGGAGCCACCAGCGGCACACTCGTGGCGCGAGCGACCGGGACCTATCAGATCGGTTGATCGGCGTCCATGTATCAGCTGTCGAAGCCGAGCCCGACCTTGTCCATCGCGGCCAACCATGCACCTCGCTTGCCCTCGCGACGCTCGCTGCGGGCCAGTTGGTGGCGGGTCAGCGTGATCCCGGTCCATCGCAGCGGTTCCGGCGGGAACGGAATCGGCTTGGAGCGCACCATCTTCAGAGATGTCCGCTCGGTCGCCAGACCGTCGACGAGATCGAGTGCGGTCGCCGCGGCGAAGTGTGAGGCCCCGACGCCGAGCCCGGTGAAGCCGACCGTGGTGACCACCCGACCACCGTGTGAGCGGTCCCAGAAAGCACAGAATCGTGAGCAGGTGTCGATCACACCACCCCAGGTGTGACTGGCGCGGACGCCCTCGAGCTGCGGGAACATCTGCAGCAGGTGTTCGGCGAGCAACGCGAACTCGGCGGGCTCGTATTCATGACGTCGCGAGTCATCGGAACCGTAGTGGTAGAGCGCGTCCCAGCCGCCGAACAGAATCCGATCGTCGGCGGTCAAGCGGAAGTAATGGAAGCGTGGACCACAGTCGGCCAGACCCTCGCGCCCGGCCCAACCCAGCGCTGCCCGACGCTCGGCGTCGAGGGGCTCGGTCATCAGGGCGTAATCCCATACCGGAACCGTGTAGGGCCGAAGTCGGCGCACAAGAGACGGACTCGCCGAGGTCGCCAGGACGACGCGATCGGCGACGACGTCACCGAATCCGGTTCGCGCGCGCATGCGGTCGTTCTCGCGACGCAGCCCGGACACCTCGGTGTGTTCGTAGATGCGTACCCCTAGCCGCTCGGCGGCCGCAGCCAGCCCCCAGGCGAGTTTCGCGGGGTCGAGCATGATCACCTCGGGGTCGAAGAGCGCGGCCTTGACCATCGGCGAGTTCACCCGCGCACGCGCCTGCGGCCCCGGCAGCAACGGCATCTCCTTGCCGAGAAATGCTGCCGCCGAAGACATCTCCCGAAGGTCGTCGACCTGCCAGTCGGCGTTGGCGATGTCGAGTTCACCGGTGCGCTCGGCGTCGGCGTCGATGCCCAGACGCGCCAGCGCTGCCTCGATCTCGTCGAGCGTCTCACTTCCCAGACGCAACAGTGTGTCCATCTCGTCCTCGAAGCGGTCGATGCCGTTACCGAGTCCGTGGGTGATACTCGACGAGCAGAATCCGCCGTTGCGGCCGGAGGCGTGCTCGGCGATGCGATCACGTTCGACCAGCACGATCCGCCGGCCCGGGTCCCGTTCGGCGGCGGTCACCGCGGTCCACAGTCCGGTGAAGCCACCGCCGACGACCAGCAGGTCGGCGTCGATCTCCTCCGACAGCCGTGCACGCGGGGCGGGACGGTCTGCCCGGTCGAGCCAATACGACGTCGGCGCGGCCTGTGCCACCATCTCGACGGCCCGGCGTCCGGGTGTGCGTGCCCACGTCATCGCGATCCCCGACCCGGATCGGCGAACACCGTTCGGTGCCAATCCTTCTGCGCGACACCGGTATTGTCGCTCATGACGTGTTTGACGGTGAGGTACTCCTCGAGCGAGTACATCGACATGTCCTTGCCGAAGCCCGAGGCACCGACGCCACCGTGCGGCATCTCGCTGATGATCGGGATGTGGTCGTTGATCCACACGCACCCGGCGTGGATCTCCCGGGAGGCACGGCCGGCACGGTAGACGTCGCGGGTCCACGCCGAGGCCGCGAGACCGTAGACGGTGTCGTTGGCGCGGCGGATGGCATCGTCGTCGTCGGTGAACGCCGAAACGGTCAGTACCGGGCCGAAGACCTCGTCCCGATAGATCTCCGACGACTCGGCGACGTCGGCGATCAGCGTCGGTGGATAGAACGCGCCAGGACCGTCGGGCACCTGCCCGCCGACGACCACCCGGGCGCCCTGCGCCGGGGCGCGCGCCACCATCTGCGCAACCTTGTCGCGGTGGTCGGTCGAGATCAGCGACCCCATGTCGGTGGCCGGATCCCGTGGATCGCCCATCACCACCGATCCCATCACCTCGGCGACCCCGGCGACGAAGTCGTCGTAGAGGTCGGCGGCCACGATCGCCCGGGTGGCCGCCGTGCAGTCCTGACCGGCGTTGATGAGCGATCCGGCGACGGCACCGGCGATGGCGGCATCGAGGTCGGCGTCGTCGAAGACCACGAACGGGGCCTTGCCGCCGAGTTCGAGTTGCACGCGGGTGCCGTGGGTGGCGGCCTGACCCATCACCATCCGGCCGACCGCGGTCGAGCCCGTGAAGGTGACCATGTCCACGTCGGGATGACCGGCGATCGCGGCACCGACGTCGGCGCCGGTGCCGACCACCACGTTGAGCACACCGTCGGGCAGGCCCGCCTCGGTGGCCAGTCGCGCCAGGGTCAGCGTGGTCAGCGGTGTCAGTTCGGCCGGTTTGAGCACGACGGCACACCCGGCGGCCAACGCGGGCAACACCTTCCAGACCGCCATCTGCAGCGGGT
Organism: Gordonia polyisoprenivorans NBRC 16320 = JCM 10675; assembly: GCF_000241325.1. GTDB lineage: Bacteria > Actinomycetota > Actinomycetes > Mycobacteriales > Mycobacteriaceae > Gordonia > Gordonia polyisoprenivorans. The sequence continues at coordinate 106,431 of NZ_BAEI01000001.1, forward strand.
AGTTCCACGGGGTGATCGACCCGACGACACCCACCGGTTCACGGCGGATCGAACTGGTGTGGTCACCGGAGTACTCGCCGCTGGCCTTGCCCTCCAGGATGCGGGCGGCACCGGCGAAGAAGCGCACGTTGTCGATGCTGCCCGGCACATCGAACTCGCGGGAGAGCCGGATCGCCTTGCCGGTGTGCGCGGTCTCCTGCTCGGCAAGCAGATCGGCTTGGGTTCCGAGAGCGGCCGCGAGCGCCCCGAGTACCTCGGAGCGCTGCGCGGGAGTGGTTGCACCCCAATCACTTTGGGCAGCGCGTGCTGCCGATATGGCGGCATCGACATCGGCCGATCCGGCCAATGCCATCTCCGCGACGGGCTCGCCGGTGGCAGGATCGAGAACAGTATGGTCCGGCCCGGCACCGTCGATCGGCGCGCCGGCGATCCATCCGGACGGGACGCTGGTGGTCAACACGGCTGCGATACTACCGTCGATAATGCGGATTCGCGATTCTTTTCCGGATTTTTATGACGAAATCAGAAGTATCGGTTGCGCTTTACCACTGAATCCGTCAAGATCGGGGGGTGCCTGAAGCCTCTCACCCTCATCTCGACGGCACCGCGAAGAGAATCATCGAGCTACTGCAAGCCGACGGGCGCAGTTCGTATGCGTCGATCGGCAAGGAGGTCGGACTCTCGGAGGCGGCGGTACGCAATCGCGTACAGAAGCTGAGCGAGAGCGGACTACTGCAGATCGTCGCCGTCACCGATCCCCTCAAGTTGGGGTTCGCCCGCCAGGCCCTCATCGGCATCCGATGTACCGGTGACACCGAGGAACTGGCCACGGCACTCGCCGGGAATCCGGAGATCGACTATGTGGTGCTGACCGCCGGCTCGTTCGACATCCTCATCGAGGTGGTCTGCGAGGACGACGATCACCTCCTCTCGATCCTCAACCGGACCGTCCGCAAACATCCCGAGGTCACCGGCACGGAGACCCTCGTCTATCTGAAACTCGTCAAACAGCAATACAATTGGGGAACACGATGACCACAACCACCCAACCGTCCATCGACGGAACCTCTCTCGGAGCACGCAGCGCCGCGCACCTGTGGGGCCACTTCGCCCGACACGGCGAGGGCATCACCCCGCCGGTGATCACCCGCGGCGAGGGTGTCCGCATCTTCGACGACCGCGGGCGCAGCTACCTCGACGGCCTCGCCGGTCTGTTCGTGGTGCAGGCCGGCCACGGTCGCGTCGAGCTGGCCGAAGCGGCCGCTCGCCAGGCCAAGGAGCTCGCCTTCTTCCCGGTGTGGTCGTACGCGACACCACCGGCCATCGAGCTGGCCGAGCGCCTGGCCGCCTACGCACCCGGTGATCTCAACCGGGTCTTCTTCACCACCGGCGGCGGCGAGGCGGTCGAGAGCGCATGGAAGCTGGCCAAGCAGTACTTCAAGCTGACCGGAAAACCGATGAAGCACAAGGTGATCTCGCGTGCGGTCGCCTACCACGGCACCCCGCAGGGCGCGTTGGCGATCACCGGCGTACCGGCGCTCAAGCAGATGTTCGAGCCACTGACCCCCGGCGGATTCCGCGCGCCCAACACCAACATCTACCGCGCGCCCGACGAGGATCTGGCCGCCGATCCCAAGAAGTTCGGACGCTGGGCCGCCGACCGCATCGCCGAGGCCATCGAATTCGAGGGCCCCGAGACCGTTGCGGCGGTATTCCTCGAGCCGGTGCAGAACGCCGGCGGGTGCTTCCCGCCGCCGCCGGGATACTTCGAGCGGGTCCGCGAGATCTGCGATCAGTACGACGTCCTGCTCGTCTCCGACGAGGTGATCTGCGCATTCGGCCGCATCGGCTCGATGTTCGCTTGTGAGGACTTCGGCTACCAGCCCGACATCATCACCTGCGCCAAGGGTATGACCTCCGGCTACTCCCCTATCGGTGCCATGATCGCCAGCGACCGGCTCTTCGAGCCGTTCAACGACGGATCGACCACCTTCCCGCACGGCTACACCTTCGGTGGGCATCCGGTGTCGGCGGCGGTGGCGCTGGCCAACCTCGACCTCTTCGAACGCGAAGGCATCAACGACCACGTCAAGACCAACGCCCCCGCGTTCCGCGCAACGCTGGAGAAGTTGCACGATCTCCCGATCGTCGGCGATGTCCGCGGCGAGGGTTACTTCTACGGCATTGAACTCGTGAAGGACAAGACCACCAAGGAGTCGTTCAGCGACGCCGAGGCCGAACGCATCCTGCGGGGATTCCTGTCCACGGCGCTCTTCGACGCCGGTCTGTACTGCCGCGCCGACGACCGCGGCGATCCGGTGGTCCAGCTGGCCCCGCCGCTGATCGCCGGACAGGCCGAGTTCGACGAGATCGAACAGATCCTGCGCTCGGTGCTGACCGAGGCCTACACACTGCTCTGACCGGCCGACATCCGGTCTCGGCGTCGCCCACACGACATGACACCGAGAGATGACGCCGCTGGTAACGTCCGTGCAGTGACGTGGGGGAATACGCACCTTGGCCGACGGATCGGCACGATCCTGGCAGCGGTGTGTGCGGCGGCCCTGGTGAGCGCACCCGGGGCCGCCGTCGCCGTTCCGCCGGCGACACCGGTCACCGATCAGTGCCCGCATCGGCAGACCCCGCCACCCCCGGTCGACACCTCCGAGGTCGTCGCACCCGGCTCGACGACGCCCACTGCACTCCCGGTCCCCACACCGGCCGTCGGCGGCGAGCGCCTCTCGGCATGCGGGGTGATCGCCGATCCCGGCGCCGGCCCGATCCCCGAACGTCTCACCTCGGCGGCCTGGCTGGTCGCCGACCTGGACACCGGCGCGATCATCGCCGCCAAGGACCCGCACGGGCGCTACCGCCCGGCGTCGACGATCAAGGTGCTGCTGGCCCTGACCGTCCTCGATGCCGGACTCGACCTCGACAAGATGGTCGTGCCGACCGCCGAGGACTGGAGTCAGGAGGGCGATTCGTGTGGCATGGGACCGGGCGGGCACTACACCGTGCGCGACATGCTCAGCGGGCTGCTGATCGTCTCCGGCAACGATTGCGCGCACGCGCTCGCGCGTGAACTGGGCGGGGTATCGAGCACGCTCACCAAGATGAACTCGCTCGCCGCGCACCTGCACGCGCTGGACACCCGGGCGACCACGCCATCGGGTCTCGACGCCGCAGGCATGTCCACCTCGCCCTACGACCTGGCGCTGATCTTCCGTGCCGCGATGGGCAATTCAACGTTCCGGGAGATCATCTCCACACCCACCTACCACTTCCCCGGATACCCACCCCGCTCGGACGTACCCAGCGACACACCGCACCCCGGATACGAGATGCAGACCTCGGATCAGCTACTGCTGCAAGGCTATCCAGGAATGCTCGGCGGCAAGACCGGGTACACCGACGACGCACTGAAGACCTTCGTGGGAGCCGCCCGCCACGGCGACAAGACCGTCCTGATCGTGCAGATGTACGGTCTCTCGACCGGCGACGACAATTACTGGACCCAGGCACAATCGTTGCTGGAGTACGGATTCCACGCACCGTCGGATACGCGGGTGGGTGAGCTCGTGGCGGGCCCGAACACATCGGCATCGACATCGGCCACCACGGCATCGGGGTCACCGGCGTCATCAGGGTCATCGGCGATGACGACGCAGGCGGATACCGCTCGTCCGTCGAGCGCCGCCGATCACTCGACCGCCACCCGCATTCTCGTCGGGCTGGTCGTCGCCCTCGTCGTCGTGATCCTGCTGGCCGCGGCCACCCGCCTCGTCGGGCGGCGCCGCCGTTGACCGGCGCCGCAGCGACGCGGATCGTCAGTCGCCGCGGACGCGCCGGATCACCATACCCACCGCAGCTCCGACCGCGGCGGCACCGGCGAGTGCACCGACCTTCGGCATCGGACTGACCTCCACGGTCGGACGCATCACCACCGGTCGCTGCTGCGTCTCGTCGATCTCGTCGTCGACCTGGAAATCCTCGTTGATCGGATCGGTGGCGCACCACGCGGTGGCGTACAGGATGATCCGCGACGCGAGGTAGGCGAAGACCATGATGCCCAGAATCGGCCCGAACGCGGCTCCGGCCGGGCTGCCGAGCACCGACTTGAGGTAGAGCCCGCCGAGGTTCTTGATGATCTCGAACGCGATCGCGGTGATCAGGCCGGCGCTGAGGCAGTTACGGAAAGGCAACGGCACCAGGGGAAGACGAGCCAGCACGAGGGTGAAGAGCATCCAGCTGGCGAAGACCGAGATCGCGATCGCCACCACCCGCAGCAGCACCGGAGCCCATGAGGTGTGGTCCACGCCGACCCACTCGAGGACCTTCCTGACGATGCCACCGCCGTTGGCCAGCGTCGTCAGTGCCATCGTCGCAGCGAAGGCCAGCCCGAGCACCACGAAGGTGAGCAGATCGGTCACCTTCGAGACGAGAGCATTGCGCGACAGCCGGCCCCCGAACATCTCGGTCATCCCGGCTCGCACACCGGCGATCCAGCCGACACCGGTCAGCGCGGCACCGACGAGACCGATGATGCCGACCGTGGCGCGTGAGGAGATCGCCGAGTCGATCACGGAGCCGATCTGGTCGCCCATGCCGCCGGGCAATTGCTTGACCACGGCGTCCTTGAGTTGTTCGATCAGATCGGGGTTGCTCGCCAGGACGAATGCCGCGATGGCGAACGCAACCATCAGGATCGGGACGAGCGCGAGGATTCCGTTGAAACTGATGCTCGCGGCATGGACGTTGCCGCGCCGATTGGTGTAGCGCTCCTGGGTGCGCAGGGCGTGACCAAGCCACGGCCAGCGCTCACGAGCGGCAGCGAACCATTCTTTGGCGCGTGCAAGCAGATTCTTGAACCACGCGATCACCGAACCCATCGTCGCCTCACCTCCCTGTCGGCGAAGCGCCCGGGCTCCGCGTGGGTGCGCCCGACAGCGGTCCGCGTCGGTACGCCTACTGACGCTCCGCGTCGGTACCCGCCGACCCGGATCAACCGGGCACGGGCCTCACGCCCCTACCGTAGGTGCCAGGAACCCGACTTTGTCGTATACCGACTTCAGCGTGGCGGATGCGATCTCACGGGCCCGGGCCGCGCCCGAGGCCAGGATGGCATCGAGTTCGGCGGGGTCGTCAAGGTATTCGGAGACGCGACCGCGCAGGGGTGTCACGAATTCGGTGAGGATCTCGGCGGTGTCCACCTTGAGGTCGCCGTACCCCTTGCCCTCGTACTTGGCGACGAGATCGTCGATGCCCACCCCGGACAACGCCGACTGGATCGTGAGCAGGTTACTCACGCCCGGTTTGTCGGCGGGATCGAAGGAGATCTGCGAGCCGGCGTCGGTGACCGCGGAGCGAATCTTCTTGGCCGAACGCTTCGGGTCGTCGAGCAGATTGATCAGACCCTTGTCGGTCTCGGCGGACTTGCTCATCTTGGCCGTCGGGTTCTGCAGGTCATAGATCTTCGCGAATTCGGAGACGATGTGCGCACGTGGCACCCGCAGGACGCCGCCGAAGCGTTTGTTGAAGCGCTGGGCGAGGTCTCGGGTCAGCTCGAGGTGCTGGCGCTGGTCCTCACCGACCGGGACGAGGTCGACGTCGAAGGCGAGGATGTCCGCGGCCATCAGGATCGGATAGGTGAACAGTCCGACCCCGGCGGCGTCGGCGCCCTGTTTGGCACTCTTGTCCTTGAACTGCGTCATCCGGTTGGCCTCGCCGAATCCGGTGATGCACTGCAGAACCCAGGTCAGTTGCGCGATCTCGGGGATGTGTGACTGCACATAGACGGTCGCCCGGGTCGGGTCGACGCCGACGGCGAGCAACTGCGCCACCGACACCCGGGTGCGGTGCGCCAATGTCGCGGGATCGAATTCCGCGGTGAGGGCGTGCATGTCGGGGATGAAGTAGAACGCGTCGAAGTCGTCCTGTAGGGCCACCCACTGCCGCACGGCACCGAGGTAGTTGCCGAGGTGAAAGGAATCGCTGGTGGGCTGAATGCCCGACAACACACGTTGACGCGGCGCGGACACCGACCCGGAGACGTCACTCATGGGTCGATTCTTTCAGACGGGTCGAGTGATCAACCGCGGGAGCCCGACGGTGCGATCGGACGCCGCGGATCACCCGTAGACCACGGTGACCGGGGCATGATCGGACCACCGGCGATCGTAGGAGTCGGCGCGATCGACGAAGGCCTTCACCGCCCGTCGGCTCAATGACCGGTTGGCGAGTTGGTAGTCGATGCGCCAGCCGGAGTCGTTGTCGAATGCCTTGCCGCGCCACGACCACCAGCTGTACGGGCCGTCGACAGCGGGGTGCAGGTCGCGCACGACGTCGGTCCAGCCCGACTCGAGGCGCGCGCCCACCCATTCGCGCTCGTGGGGCAGGAAACCGGGATTCTTCAGATTGCCCTTCCAGTTCTTGATGTCGAGCTCGGCGGGCGCGATGTTCCAGTCCCCGCCCACGACCACGTGCCGCCGGCGCCGGGCCGCTCCGGCGAGATACTCGCCGAATTCGTCGAGGAAGCGCTTCTTCTCGGCGAACTTGGCGGTCTCCTTCTCGGTGGCCGACGGTGTCGGTTCGGCTGCGCCCTTTGGCAGATACAGGCTGGCCGCGGTCAGCGCTCCGAGATCGGGGACGTCGAAGTCGGCCTCGAGGTAGCGCCCGGTCGCGTCGAATTCCTCGCTGCCGAATCCGACGCGCACGGCTTTCGGGGCGGACCGGCTCAGCACACCGACCCCGGCGTGGCCCTTGACGACCGACTCGGTCATCGACAGATGCCAGCCGGCCTCGAGAGCCGGACCCAGTGCAGCTTCTGTCTGCTCGGTGTCGGCCCGGATCTCCTGCATCAGGACGATGTCGGTGCCCGAAGCATCGAGCCAGCTCAGAAAGCCGGGATTGATCTCCGAACGCTGCTTGGTGGCGGCGCGGATGCCGTTGACGTTGATGGTGGTGATCGACGTGGTCACGGTGCCCCACCCTACGTGCGGCCACCGACACGTTATCTGGAGTGATTCCAAAGGTAAGGCAACCCTTGCGCCGACGCGGCACTTTATGTAATCCTCACCTAACAGCCAGATGAGGTGAGTTCCATGTTCGTTTGTATCTGCCGCGCGGTGACCGAGGACGAGGTCCATGAGCACTGCACCGCGGGCGCTCGAACCGTCGACGCGATCAGCGACCGCTGTGGTGCCGGCGAAGGATGTGGCACCTGCCTCGAACGGCTACAGCAGATCGTGAGCGAAAGGACTTCCGTCACCACCGCAGCCTGACTCACGCGAGGTCACCCCATGCGAATTACGCGCGTGGGGTTATTGCTCGTGCTACCGTTCGATTCACCAGTCCCTGGACCGAATGGAGTTGTGGCATGCGTGGAGATGACGAGGTCATCGCCCTGCTCAATGAGCAGCTGACCAGCGAATTGACGGCGATCAACCAGTACTTTCTGCACTCCAAGATGCAGGACAACTGGGGGCTGACCGAGGTGGCCTCCAAGACGCGCGCCGAATCCATCGAGGAGATGACCCACGCGGAGATCCTCACCGACCGGATCCTGTTCCTCGAGGGCCTGCCCAACTATCAGCAGATCCTCCCGTTGCGCATCGGCCAGACCCTGCGTGAGCAATTCGAATGCGACCTGGCCATCGAGATCGAGGTCGTCGAGCGCCTCAAGCCGGGAATCGCGATGTGCCGCGGCAAGGGTGACATCACCTCGGCCAAACTCTTCGAAGAGATCCTCAAGGACGAAGAGCACCACATCGACTACCTCGAGACCCAGCTGGAGCTGATGGACCGCCTCGGGGAGCAGCTCTACATGTCCAAGACGGTCGCCACGCCACCCGACGTGGGCTGATCGGGTCGTCGGGTCCGGCGCGCCGCCGCCAGGGCGACGCCCAGGACCACGACTCCCGCCACGGCCAGCGCGGCCCCGAGCACCGATGGTGCGCGATAGCCGTGACCTGCCGCGATCACGATGCCGCCGAGCCATGCGCCGGCGGCATTGGCGATGTTGAGGGCCGAATGGTTCAGCGCCGCCGCCAGCGTCTGGGCGTCCTCGGCGACATCCATCAAACGGGTCTGCAACGCGGGCACCATCGAGGTGCCGGCGACACCCACCAAGAAGGTCAACGCCAGTGCAGCCCAAGTGATCTGAACGAAGAGGGCAAAGCAGAGCAAGACCGCGGCGAGCCCGACGAGTCCCACCAGGATCGAGCGCGACACGCTGCGGTCGGCGGCGATCCCCCCGATGATGTTGCCGACGACCATGCCCAGCCCGAACAGCATCAGCGCGAGCGGGACCAGCCCCACCGGCAGGCCACCGAGTGTGGTCAACGTGGTGTTCAGGTAGGTGTAGAACGCGAACATCCCCCCGAAACCCACGATTCCGATGAACAGGGTGAACCACACCTGCGAGCGGCGCAGGGCACCGAGTTCGGTGACCGGGTTGGTGACGCGCATGTCACGCAACGACGGCAGGCTGCGGATCAGGGCGGCGACGGTCGCCACGCCGACGACGACAACCACCAGAAACGCACTGCGCCAACCGAAATGCTCACCGAGCCAGGCAGCCATCGGCACGCCTGCGACGTTGGCCACCGCCAGGCCGAGCATGACCTGCCCGATCGCCTTGGCGCGCCTGCCCGGACCCGCGATATGCGCTGCCACCAGAGCGGCGACCCCGAAATACGCGCCGTGCGGCAGACCGGCCACGAACCGCGCCGCGACCAGCAGGCCGAAGGACGGCGCGAGCACCGTCGCGACGTTGCCGACGGTGAAGGCGACCATCAGGCCGATCAGCAAGGTGCGCCGCGACATCCGGGCGGTCAGGGCGGCGATGAGTGGCGCACCGACCACGACGCCGAGCGCGTACGCCGAGATCACCGTCCCGGCGGTGGGCTCGCTGACATCGAGGGCGCCGGCGATATTGGGCAACAGACCCATCGCGACGAACTCGGTGGTCCCGATACCGAAACCGCCGAGCGCGAGCGCCAGGATCGCCCAGCGTAGCGACGTCTGGCGACGAGAAACATTGTCGGACAACGCAATACCGAGATCATCGGACGCCACCGACGGCGCCGCGCCGGTCGCGGGCGTCGCGTCGGCGGTCACGGCGGAGGTGGGATGGGCTGATTTCGACACGGGAGGCGTAACCACGGCGCGTCCGCCGCGGATTCCCGCCGACGCGGGTGAGTTCGTTCACACGGGTTTGTCGGGCCGGAATCGAGACGCCCGTCACGGTGTGGCGGCAGCGGATTCCTTCACCGACGACGGGGTCGGCTCCGTAATTTGATCGGGCGCGGAACCGCTTCCGGCATCACCTGGTGACGGCGCGGAACTCTCCTGCGCCGACGTTGCCGACGGCGACGGCGTCGCGCCCGACTCGGACGTCGAACTCGACTCCGGTGACGTGCTCGGCGCAGGTGACGTGCTCGGCGCAGGTGACGCACTAGGAGCAGGTGAGGTGCTCGGCGCAGGTGACGCACTAGGAGCAGGTGAGGTGCTCGGCGCAGGTGACGTGCTCGACTCCGGTGCCCGCCTTGCGCCGACAGCGCCCCCGCCCTCACCGACAGCGCCCCCGGTCCCGCTGACTGCGCCCGCCTCATCGCCCACAGCGCCCGCCCCACCGTCGACTGCGCCCGTCTCACCGTCGACTGCGCTCTGCTGGGACGCAACCAGCGGCACCGCGACATGTGTCGGGGTCGACAGCACCGACGCACCCGCACCCGTCGAACCCCTCGGCACCGTCGTGATCCCCTCGACGACGCGCGCCACCCAGTACCTCACGAAATTGAGCGGCAGCGCGACGATGCTCTTGCCGCTGGCGAGCAACGCCTGGGCTCCCTGCTCGAAGAGCTCGCCGTTCCAGGTGAGCACGCCGGTGATGGTGTTCTCGAAGGCGTACAGATCCGGCAGGTACGCGCCGTAGCCCAATTGCGGCAACGGCGGAAACCAGTCCATGACCCACCGGATCGGCGGCTGGAAGTCGGCGAGGGTGATCCCGATGATGTCGGGTAGGCGGAACCGGTAGGCCACCAGGTCCGGGACCGACCAGTGCAGGCCCACGGCGTCGACGAGGTTCTGGGCGAGGATGGCCATCGATGAGGGCGAGTCGATCGTGCAGGTCTGCAGCGCCCCGCTCTGCGTGCACGTCATCGGCTCGTTCGCGCCGTTCATGTACCAGGTCGTGCCGGTACCCGGGAATTGATACATGTGAAACGGATACTGACCGTGCTTGACCCAGTAGCCGAGGAGCGCGTCGAGGTCGCCGATCGGGTCATGGAACGGATCGGGGAGATCGCAGATCGGGTCGCCCGCGATGCAGTAGGTGGTCACCGGCAGGCCCCCGTAGTCGGTGACTGCTCGGGTTCCGGACATGGTCAGACCGGGGATGATCCCGACCAGGGTCGCCTCGATCCCCTGTCCCCACAACGTCCCCGACATCCGCGGATCGGAGTAGAGCTCACCCGACACCGTGCGCGCACCGTCGGAATCGGTGGTGGAGATGACGTAGGTGGAGCCGTCGTCCATGGTCACCGGCCGATTCGCACCGATGTCGGTGAGAACGTCGCCGGCCACCCGCGCTCCCTGCGAATAGCCGGCGATGACGATCTTCTTGTCGGCACCGCACTGCTGCTGGTACGCGGCGACGGCCTGCTCCAGGTTGGCCGACCCTTCGGCCTCGCTGGCGTTGTATCCGACCGACCCGAGTGGCCAGATGGTCGCGGAGTACGGGACCTGCTCGATCTCGTAGGCGCCCGCGCCGGAGTACGGACTGTCCGGCAGCTCCTCCCAGTGCGCGCCGTGCCCGGTGTAGCGCTGTTCGATCCCGACGAGATACGAACCGTCGGAATTCCACGTGCCGCCGACGATGAACACCCGACCGGGTTGACTGCACGCCGCCGCCGTTTCCGCCGACGCGACCCCGTGACCCCAGAATGCGGCCGCGATGAGCGCCACACTCGCGGCCCCGACCACTCCGGTCGAGACGCTGCCGCGGAGCGAGGCAAAGGAAGGTGAGAGCCGCATCGGACACGTCCTTGGGCGAGGGAACCGTGACGTGGCAAGGGTAGGCAGACGGCGCGGCCGATTCCGGCGGATCGGTCGAGATCAGGACGGCGATTCGTCCGTCCGGGCGACACCTACCGCCGCGCCCGACCGCACGGACCGTTTCTGTCCAGCACGCAAACCAGGCTGAGCAGGAGGGTTCTCAGCCGACGACGACCGTGTTATATCCTTGTCGCCAGGTCATGAGTATCAGCGTCAAGCCCCGGCTCGCTGATCGGCAACCCTCCAACCGCGGTGGGGTGCTCCGGGTGATGACCGGGTTGTGGGATGCGACGAGCATCCCCGGCAAGCGCGGGTCCGAAGGTCGGACCCCATCAGGGTCACCACACCCTGCCGACCGCAGAAAGTGATCTATTTTCATGTCTGACGTAGCCAACGACGGTACGGATGCCCAGAACCCAGCCGACAACTGGAGTTTCGAGACCAAGCAGATCCATGTGGGCCAGTCGGCCGACGCCGCCACGAACGCTCGTGCACTGCCGATCTACCAGACCACGTCGTACGTCTTCAACGACACCACCCACGCGGCCAACCTCTTCGGCCTCGCCGAGCCGGGCAACATCTACACCCGCATCATGAACCCCACCCAGGACGCAGTCGAGCAGCGGGTCGCCGCACTCGAGGGCGGTGTCGCGGCACTGCTGGTCGCGTCCGGTCAGGCCGCCGAGACCTACGCCATCCTCAACATCGTGGAGAACGGCGGACATGTCGTGTCGAGCCCGCGTCTGTACGGCGGGACCTACAACCTCTTCCACTACACGCTGCCCAAGCTCGGCATCGAGGTGAGCTTCGTCGAGGATCCCGAGGATCTCGATTCGTGGCAGGCCGCGGTCCGCGACAACACCCGCGCGTTCTACGGCGAGTCGATCTCCAACCCCAACAACGAGATCCTCGACATCGAGGGCATCTCCGAGGTCGCCCATCGCAACGGCGTGCCGCTGATCGTCGACAACACCGTCGCCACCCCGTACCTGCTGAACCCGCTGGCCCATGGCGCCGACATCGTCGTCCATTCGGCGACCAAGTACATCGGCGGGCACGGCACCGCGATCGGCGGCATCATCGTCGACGGCGGCACCTTCGATTGGCGGGTGCAGCGTGATGGTCAGGATCTGTTCCCCGGCTTCACCACCCCCGATCCCAGCTACCACGGTGCGGTGTTCGCCGACCTCGGTGCGCCGGCCTACGCGCTCAAGGCGCGCGTGCAGTTGCTGCGTGACACCGGCGCGGCGATCTCGCCGTTCAACGCCTTCTTGCTCGCCCAGGGACTGGAAACCCTGAGCCTGCGCGTCGAGCGCCACGTCGCCAATGCGCAGCGGGTCGCGGCCTACCTCGCCGATCACACTCAGGTCGAGTCGGTGGCCTACGCCGGTCTGCAGTCCTCGCCCTGGTATGCCCGTGGTCAGAAGCTCGCGCCCAAGGGGCAGGGCGCGATCATCGGCTTCGAGATCGCCGGTGGCGTCGACGCCGGGAAGCGCTTCGTCGAGGCGTTGACGCTGCACAGCCACGTCGCCAACATCGGTGACGTGCGGTCACTGGTCATCCACCCCGCGTCGACCACCCACAGCCAGCTGACCCCCGAGGAGCAGCTCGCTGCCGGCGTGACCCCCGGCCTGGTGCGCCTGGCCGTCGGTATCGAGGGCATCGACGACATCATCGCCGACCTCGACCAGGGTTTCGCGGCGGCCAAGTAGTTCTAGGACAGGAGCACAACACCCGTGTCGGTGAGCATCGACCCCCAGGCGACCACGACGCATCAGCCCGAGTGGGAACGAGTTCCCGACGGACAGATGGTCCGAATGCGTCTGGGGTCGTTGGCTCTCGACAACGGGCAGCAACTCGACGACGTCACCCTGGCGTTCCAGCGCTGGGGGGCGTTGTCGCCTGCACGGGACAACGTGATCCTGACCCTGCACGCCCTGACCGGTGACTCGCACGTCACCGGCGCTCCCACCGACGAACATCCCTCCCCCGGGTGGTGGGATGGTCTGATCGGGCCGGGAGCGGCCATCGACACCGACGAATGGTGTGTCATCTCCGCCAACGTCCTCGGCGGCTGCCGTGGGTCGACGGGCCCGTCGTCGCCGGATTCGCAAGGGCGGCCTTGGGGTTCACGCTTCCCCGACATCACCGTGCTCGATCAGGTGCGTGCCGAGGCAGCCCTGCTCGATGCCCTCGGTATCAAGGGAATCGGCGCGGTACTCGGCGGCTCGATGGGTGGCGCGCGTGCGCTGGAGTGGGCGATCGAGTACCCCGATCGGGTCCGCAGCGCACTGGTGCTGGCGGTCGGCGCGCGTGCCACCGCCGATCAGATCGGCACGCAGACCACCCAGATCGCGGCCATCACCTCCGATCCCGACTGGCAGGGCGGCGACTACCACGGCACCGGACGGTCCCCGATCGCCGGCCTCGGGATCGCCCGGCGCATCGCCCACCTCACCTACCGATTCGAGGGTGAGCTCGACGAGCGGTTCGCCAATACGCCTCAGGCGCAAGAGAATCCGCTTCTCGGCGGTCGCTATGCGATTCAGAGTTATCTCGAGCACCAGGCCGACAAGCTGATCGAGCGCTTCGATCCGGGCAGCTACGTGGTGCTCTCCGACGTGCTGAACCACCACGACGTCGGCCGCAACCGGGGCGGGATCGCCGCCGCCCTCGCCTCGTGCACCGTCCCGACCATCGTCGCCGGCATCGATTCGGATCGCTTGTATCCGTTGCGGTTACAAGCCGAGATCGCCGAGGGCCTCGGCAATTGCGTCGGCGGGCTCCAGGTGGTCCGCTCCGACAAGGGCCACGACGGGTTCCTCACCGAGTTCGACGCGATCGCCGATCTCCTCAAGCGCACTGTGGATCTCGCTCGCCGCTGACGCACTCACACCGACACAGACCGACCCGCCCACGCGCCTGCAGGCGTCGTGGGCGGGCGTGTCTCAGCGGGCGGGTGTGGTGGTGGTCGTCTCCGCCGGATTCCCCGCACTCGGCGCCTGCGCGGTACTCGACGACGGCTGGGAGGGCCGGATTTCCGGAGCGAATCCCGGCGCGGTCGTCTGCGGCGGCACGATGCTGGGGATCAGACCGGACGGGATCAGACCGGACGGGATCGGCAGCGTCGGATACGGAGTCAGTGTCGGGCCGGTCGGGGTGGTGGTCGACGGGGTGGTCGCCGACGGCGTGGTGGTGTTGGGCACCAGCGTCAGGGTGGTCGTCGACGTCGTCAGCGGCAGTTCGGTCGTCGCCCAACTCGGGAGTTGCTCGTGCCCGTCCGGCGAGGTCGGCGACGACACCGCGACCGAGGTCACCACCGACGTCGTCTGGTGATGCGACGTCGTCGTGAATCCCGAATCCCGGGTGGTGTCAATGGTGTGCGCATCGGCGGTGCGCGTCGGCGAAGGCAGCGGGTCGGCGTCGTCGGTCACGGTGGCGCCGACTGCGACCGCCGCCATCACGATCGCACCGATGATCCCGGCCACGATCGCCACCGGTACCGCCGACCAGCTACGCGCGCGGCGACCGCCGATGAAGGCCAGTCGGTTGGTGCCTGCCTTGCCGGCGAGCATCGCCGCACCGGTGGCCGCGGCCAATTCCGGCGACGCCGGGGTGAGGAGTTCGAGTCCGGCATCGGGCACGATTCGTCGGGTGACGGGCAGATTCGCCAACCCACCGACCAGCACCGCGGCGTCGGGGGCGTCACCGCGCAACCGGAGATCGGCGAGATAGCGGGCGAACACCTCGCGCGCCTCGTCGACCATCGGGCCGGCAACCCGCTCGACGGTCGCCGAGGTCAACGACACCCCGGCCAATCCTGCCGATGAGCCCAGCCCCGCAGTGGATGCACCCGAGGCGGACGTGGGGTCGGCGACCTCTTCTTTCGCTGTGCGGCAGGCGCTGACCAGCTTGGCCCGCTGGCGCTTGGTGCGGGTGCCGGCGTCGGCGCCGTCCACCTCCGCGGCGATGTGGTCGGCGAGCGCCTCGTCGATCCGGCGTCCACTGAGCACCGTCGACCTCTCGATCGACCCGACCCGGCCTGCGGCCGGATCCACGGTGTAGAGCGACACGCCGGTGTCGCCGCAATCGGCGACGACCACCGACGAGAATCGTCCGATCTGTCCGGTTCGGGTCAGGAATTCGGCGACCGCTTCTTCATCGGAGCCGAGGTGGATCTGACGGCGGGTACCCGACCCTCCCGAGCGCAGACGACGGCGCTGGGTGGCGGTCCGCGCCGCCACCCCGATCGGGCCGACGCGTAGTTCGGCGGCGCGGGCGGCGTCGAGCATCAGGTCGATGCCCGCGTTCACGCGTCCCACCGAATCGAGTCCGTCGGTGGGATCGACGTCGAAGACGCGCGCCTCGAGGGCGGTGCGACCTGCCTCGTCGTGCGTGAGCAGGACGTAATGGATCATTCCCTCACCGACGGAGACGCCCAGCGACGTGGTGTCGCCCGGTCTTGCCTGGTCGTTGATCTCGAACGTCGAACTGATGTCAATCCCCACTTAGTGTTGCTAACAATCGCTCCGCTCGGCGGAGTTTGTGCGTCGGGTCCGTACCCCGAATGTCACGCTTAGGTCACCAGTGTAATCAATCTGTGCCCAAAGGGTCGATCGACGTCGCCAGCCAGAGGATCAGCGCACCTGCCGACGCCATTGCCGCGACATCGAAGAATTTACCCCTGACCTGCAGCAACCCGGCCCGCGAGGTGGGGATCAGCGCGCGCAGGAGTGCGCCGAACAACAACGCCGATCCGAACACGAACGCTCCGCGACGCCATCGATCGAACAACACGAGTGCCGCGGCGGCCACGACGCCGAGCAGCACCAGCAGGTAGGGAATCTGTACCGCGTAGGCGCGCACCCGTCGGACGTGGCGCAACCGCTCCACCCGTTGGGGGGCGCCGCCGGTCATCGCGAACGGGTCCCGACGGCGTCGCCCGCGGCGTTCCGCACGGAGTCGCCTGCGGTGAGCGCCGCGAGCTGAGCCTCGGCCCGTTCGACGACGTTCACCAGCAAGAAGGCGCGCGTGAGCGGCCCGACCCCGCCCGGGTTGGGCGAGACGTGTCCGGCCACATCCCAGACGTCGGGCGCGACGTCGCCGCGCAGGCCGTCCTCGGTCCGGCTGACGCCGACATCGATCACGGCGGCACCCGGCTTGACCATGTCGGCGGTCACCAGATGCGGCACCCCTGCCGCGGCGATGACGATGTCTGCGCGGGCCACCTCGGCGGCGAGGTCGCGCGTACCGGTGTGGCACAGGGTCACGGTGGCGTTCTCGCTGCGCCGCGTCAGCAGCAGGCCGATGGGCCTGCCGATGGTGACGCCGCGGCCGATGACGGTCACCCGCGCACCCGCGATGTCGATGCCGTAGCGCCGTAGCAGGTGGATGACCCCCCGCGGCGTACACGGCAGGGTCGATTCCTTGCCCAGCACGAGTCGGCCGAGGTTGATCGGATGGAGGCCATCGGCGTCCTTGGACGGGTCGATACGCTCGAGCGCAGCGTTCTCGTCGAGATGTTTCGGCAATGGGAGCTGCACGATGTACCCGGTACAGGCGGGATCGGCGTTGAGTTCGTCGATGGCCGCATTGAGGTCCTCGGTCGTCGTGTCTGCGGGCAGATCCTTGCGGATCGACGACACCCCGATCCGCGCACAATCGGCGTGCTTGCCCTTGACGTAGGACTGCGAGCCGGGGTCGTCGCCGACCAGGATGGTCCCGAGTCCTGGGGTGACTCCCGCACTGCGCAACTTCTCCACTCGTGCGGCGAGGTCGGTGAAGATCTCGTCGCGGGTGGCCTTGCCGTCCAGTCGTATCGCGCTCACGCCGACCATTGTTCCATTCCGCTGTGCGACCGATCGCCCGGCCGGGCCGGTAGCCTGCGCTCATGTCGCCTGCAGCGCCCGATCGGGACGCCGATCGCGCCGGAACCCCCGTCGCCGTCACCGCTGCCGACGTGATGGCGGCGCGTGCACGACTCGCGGGCCGCCTGCGGCGCACTCCCCTGCTCGAGACCACGCTCGACACGGTCGGCGGACCGGTCGATGTGGTGTTCAAGCTGGAGTACACGCAGCTCGGTGGCTGCTTCAAGGTGCGCGGCAGTCTCAATGCGGTGCTCGACGCCGTCGCCCACGATGCCCTGCCCGAGGCCGGGGTTCTCGTGGCCTCCGGCGGCAACGCCGCGCTCGGTGCGGCCTGGGCTGCCCGACTCGTCGGCGTTCCGGCGACCGTGGTGGTCCCCGAGACCGCTCCGGCGGTCAAGATCTCGGCGCTGCGTTCACTCGGTGCGACGGTGCGGCTCATCGGCACTCGTTATCAGGAGTCCGCCGACGCCGCCGCCGCGCTGGCCGCCGACTCCGGCGCACTGCTGTTGCACGCCTACGATCTGCCGACGATCGTGGCCGGCGCCGGGACCATCGGCCTCGAGGTGGCCGAGGACCTCCCCGGCCACAGACTGCAGACCGTCGCCTGTGTCGGCGGTGGCGGTCTGCTCGCCGGACTCGCTGCCACGTTGCGGCCCGGTGACCGCCTCATCGGCGCCGAACCGATCGGCGCCTCGTGTCTGGATCAGGCCCGGGCGGCCGGAGAGCCCGTCACCGTCGAGCTGGACAGCATCGCGGCGGATTCGCTGGGTGCGAGTCGGGTCGGCGGCATCTGCTGGGCGACCATCGCCGACCGGGCCGTGGACTCCGTGGTCGTCGACGACGCCGACCTCATCGCGGCCCGCCGGATGATGTGGGACCGCTTCCGGATCGTCATCGAACACGGCACGGCCACCGCCGTCGCTGCGGTCACCACCGGCGCCGTCGAACCCGCGACCGATTCCACGTTGTGCATCGTCCTGTGCGGGGCCAACACCAGGCTCGACGACCTGCACCCGGCACAATGACAGCCATGTTCCGGATCATGTTCTACCAACCGTGCATCCCGCCCAACACCGGCAACGCGATCCGGCTGGCCGCGAACACCGGATGCGAGCTCCATCTGATCGAGCCGCTGGGGTTCTCGATGTCGGACGCCCAGGTCAAACGAGCCGGCCTGGACTACCACGAAATGGCCACGGTGACAGTGCATCCCAACCTGGTCACGGCATGGACGACGCTCAAGCCGCAGCGCGTGTTCGCCTTCACCGCGCATGCGCAGCGCTATCACACCGACGTCGACTACCGTCCCGGCGACGTCCTGTTGTTCGGCCCCGAGCCGACGGGACTGCCCGAGGAGGTTCTCGACGAGCCGGAGATCACCGACCGCATCCGCATACCGATGCTCGCCGGCCGACGCTCGCACAATCTCGCGAACGCGGCGAGTATCGCGGTGTACGAGGCCTGGCGACAACAGGGATTCGACGGGGCGGTGTGAATCCTGCGCACGTTCCTCAGCGCAGCGCTTTTCGGGCCTCCGGCCAGAAAGCCATTCCGGCGACCGCCAATCCACCGGCTCCGATGATGGCGACGGCGGCGTCCACGCTGGTACGGCCCTGCTTGGCCCAATAGACGTCCTCGAGATCGAGCAACAGGGCCAGTTCGTCGACGATGAGCCCGACGCCGGTGCCGTAGGCGATGGCGGTCGCCGGATGGCGCCGGTGTCGTTCGGCGCCGCGCACCGCGACTGCACCGATGGCGCCGAGTAACCCGATTCCGATGTTGTAGTGGTGAAAGTGGTGTCCACCCAGACTCATTCCACCGCCGGCGGGGCCGTGACCGGCGCGAATCCAGTGCGTGATGCCGCGCGCGGTGACGAAGGTCGTGGTGAAAGCCGCCCACGACAGCACCGCGGATTGTTCGCCGGGCTCGAGCGACCCGCGCCACGCCCGTCGCAAGCGCACCCACGGCAGTCGAGCCGCGGACAGATCTGCGTCACCGGCCTGCCCGTACGCGTGCTGCGCCGGCCCACTCGGTACCGAGCCGGATTCTCCGGTATGGGGCAATTCTTCGGTTTGCGTAACCTGTTGTCGCACGGCAGATTCCGAGTGCGACGGGGAGCTGTCGGGTGACATGACCCGATGATGCCACTTCCTGCTGCTCGCGTGCGGAGACCCGAGAAACCCTCCTCAGGCGACCCGGAAGCGTTTGGTGCGTGAGGTCGCGCCGCCGATGAGGTTCACCCTCGACTTCGGCACACCCAGGTGGGCGGCGAGCAGTTCGGCGACCGCCTTGTTGGCCTTGCCCTCGGTGGCGGGCTCACGCACGTAAATCGTGATCGAGCCGTCCGGACCGGTCTGCACCAATGGTCCCTTCCGACTGTTCGGCTTCACCGTCACCACCACTTGCTGTGGCATACTCCACCCCTCGAATCGTCACGTCCCGCCGCGGCGCAGGCCCGGTGACGATTGTGCCGTATGCCCGATGCGGCCGCTCTCACCGCATCAGCGCCGCCCGGTGTCCGGACCGATCGCAGCACAGCCCGCTGTCCCCCGGGTCACCTATCGTCGCCCCAGTGAGCCCGGAGACATCGCACGGGTTGCGTCTTCTTGGCAACCCATGCACGGCCCCTTCACTTTCGGATGCTCGCGATCTCCTCCAATTGCGTTGCGCAACACTCTTTTTCAATATCGCATGGCCATTGTTTATATGTTCGGACGGCCGAATTTCGAGCATTGTAGACAGAATTGAAATATATGTCCTCATAACTTGTTATTGTGTGATGAGTGGCGAATCCGCCACTTACCACCAGCGACAATCGGATAGAAAGATGACCATCAACAACAGCCAGACCCCCGACCCCACCGCCAAGCGCCGCAAGAAGAAGGCCCTTCTCGCCGCGGGCTCGGTCCTCGGCGTCGGCGCGGTGATCACCCTCGCCGCCTGGAACGATTCCGTGTGGGGCGACTCGCAATTCGGCACCGGCGAGAATTCCTGGAATGTCCAGGGCAGCTTCGACGCCGGGGCGAACTGGGACGAATTCCTGACACAGGACGACGCAGGCAACATGGTCTTCACTCTGGGAACCATCGATCCCAGCGCATTGATGCCCGGCGACTCCGTCCATGCGCTGGTCGGACTCAAGGAGACCGAGGGCAACATGGCCGCCGACGTCACCGTCCAGGGCGCCAGGGTCGACAGCACCAACACCCTTGGCCAGAAGCTCATCGTCAGCATTGCCGACCTGGGCGCTGTTAATCCGGGCACATACGACGGCACCGGCGGTTCGGCCATTCTGAGTAACAGCGCCATGGCCTCCGGACAGAGTTCGTCGACCGTCCGGGTCGACGCGAACGGCCAGAAATGGCTGGGGTTCACCGTGACCCTGCCGTCCGGGACCAATCCGTCGGGACTCGACCAAACCGTCAACGCGGCCTGGGAGATGTCGGCCCAAAGCGTCGACAGCTGAGCGGATCCCGCTGGTCCCCTCCTCACGCAGGCGGCCGGCCACCGCGCCGGCCCGCCTGCCCGCATCATCACAAGAACTCAGCGACGTCCATCACTTCCGCTGTATCACAGACTTTTTCGACCGCAATCACCATCGTGGTCACCACCCACGCACTCCCCCGGGAGAGCACGATGAGAACATGTACCCCTGACACACCCATCCGGATCGGCCGCCACCTGCGTTCACTGTTGGCCATATCGATCGCCGCGGCCACCGCCATTCTCGGCTTCGGCGCGCTGACATCGCCGGTCGCCACGACCGCAACAGCGAGCACACCGACAGCGGCCACCTTCAACCTGTTCATCCCGGGGACCTGGGAGACCGACGATGCCGCCGATCCCACCTCGGCCACCGGCATGCTCGAACCGGTCGCCAACCGCATCGCCGCCGATCACGGCGCCGGCGCGGTCGTCTACTTCCTTCCCTACATGGCTCGCGCCTTCGACAACGGGCAGAGTTACGCGACAAGCAAATCCACCGCGGTCGCCAACGCGTCACAGATTCTGCGCGAACACGCCGCAGTACATCCCGGCGCGAGCTACACCATCACCGGATACAGCCAAGGCGCCGACGCCGCAGGCGATCTCGCCGCCGCCATCGGTCACGGTGACGGTCCGGTGACCGCAGATCGCGTCCGCGCAGTGGCTTTGCTGGCCGACCCCCGGTCCGGAACCGACGGGGAGCAGACCGTCGGCCCCACCTCGACGGGCACCGGGATCGCCGACCCTCGCCCCCAGGGCATGGGTGCGCTCGCGGGCAAGGTGATCACGATCTGCCACCCCGACGATCTGTATTGCTCCATCGACAAGGACCGCAATCCCGTTCTCGGGCAGATTGGTTCGGCTCTCGGGACAACCACCGAGGAGACCGAATCGGCTCTCACCCGGACCGCCGACGCGATGAGCACCCTGGCCTCGCTCGACATGGCCGGAATCGCCGACAACGCCGACCGGCTCCGCGAGAGTCTCGTCGCCGGCGACCTGCGCGCCGCCCACCAGATCTCGGGAACCCTGAACAACCAATTGCGCCCGCTGGTGACGCTCGCCGCCGCCATCGATTACGGCACCGTCGCCGACGTTCTCACCGTCATCCCGGATGAGACCGGAATGACCACGGCCGCAGCCGCACTCGCCCGCATCCTGGATCGCGTCGACATCGAACGCACCGCCGACGTCGTCGGCCGGATTCAGGAACTCAGCTGGTACGTCCTCGGTCGTCTCACACCCTCCGACGCAGTCCTCACCACCCCCGATGTCACCACCTCGGCAGGCGACGTCGTCGACATCACACGTGAACTCGGCTCCCTGGCGAATGATTTCGTCACCGGACGCAGTGCCGGTCCGTCCGGTACGCCCTTGGTGTCGACCGAATTGACCGACGCCGCAAGCGCGTTGGCACGCGTCATCGCCGCCCACGCGATCGCCGACCCGGCGGCGGTCATCACCGACGCGGTCACCGCCGCCGACTTCGCCGCCTCCGACGCACATGTCGACTACCGCTCCTTCGTCGTCGACGACCACGGGACCACGGCACTCGACTGGATCGGCACCTGGCTCTCCAGCCGGATCGACGAGACCTGACCAAGCGATCGGCCCTCCGCATCGGTCGCACACGAAAATCACAGCACGAGAAAGAAAGACAATGACACGCGCCACGTCACACCCGGCGTCGTCACGGCACACCCCCACCATCCCCGCGTGGTCGGTGCACACCACCAACGACACCGGCCCGGCGACTCCCATCGACCCCGCACCGGCGGGCCCGCCGCCCCGATCACCGATTCTGCGCGTGCTCGAGAACACGATCATGAATGTCCTCGCCGCCGCAGGCCTTGTGTGCATCGTGCTGGTCATCTGGGCCTTCGTGGGCAACTACTCACTGATCATGTTCAAGACCGGATCGATGTCACCGACGATTCCGCAGGGATCGCTGGCCCTGGTCCATCAGATACCGGCGTCGGAGATCTCCGTCGGCGACATCGTCACCGTCGATCGTGAGACGGGACGTCCGGTCACCCACCGGGTGACCGAGGTCCACCCCCAAGCCGACGGCCACGCGTTGATCGCCATGAAGGGCGACGCCAATCCCAACCCGGATCCGGGCATGTACCGGGTCGCCGAAGTCCGTGAAGTCGTCTGGCACGCACCAGGACTCGCCAAGGGCGTGGTGTGGCTGGCCAATCCCTACGTACTCGGCACGATCACCATCTGTGCCTCGCTGCTGGTGCTCTGGGCGTTCTGGCCACGCTCGCCTCGCATCCGCGAGTGAGCTGGCCCGCGTCCACCGTCCACCCATCCACCTGCTCGCACCGGAAACCACCATGACACGCACCAAGATCGCCGTCGTCCTCGCCGCCATCGCAACCATCGCCGCCGGCATGCTCGCCGTCCAGACCACCGGGGTACTCGCCTCCTGGCAGTCCGCGATCTGGGGTACCTCGACGTTCGCCCGGGCCGACGTCACCGAGGGGTACGCACGCTCGCTCACCGGTCGGGCCACCATCGATCGCGTCATCACCACCGACAACGTCGAGGCCACCCGCGTCACCCACACCCATGACAATCCCGGTACGTCCACCGTCACCGATGTCATCGACACCAGCGGGCTGCTCGGGATCACCAGAGCCGAGGGCGCCGGCACGTCGACCGCGAGCTACACCGCCTCCGGAAACGCGACCGGCTCGGCCTCGGCGACGATGAACAGCTTCGAGATCTACGCGACCGCACTGTCGTCGAGTCGCCGGGTTCAGCTGACCGCGCCGATCAGCGCATCGGCGGTGTGCACCGCCGACAGCGGTCCCACGGTCACCGCACCGGCGGGCGGCACGATGACCATCGGCAGCACGACGGTTGCGGTCCCCGCCGCAGGCACCTCCACCGACTTCACTGCGCCGATCACCGCCGCACGCCTGCGGGGCACGCTGACCAGCTACGCGAGCGTGACCGGGGATTCCGCGCTGTCGGCGCTGCGGCTCCAGATCGGCGAATACGACCTGTTCGGCACCAACTACTGGACCATCGATGCACTACTGGTCCGCGCGGAATGCGGATTGGGAGCCGCCCTTCCCGATGTCGACACCTTCGCCGCACCGATGAGCTCCGTCGCCGAGGAGACCCGCGCGGACGCGGAGTCCAGCACCGCAGAGGCCACCGGCGACGCCGCGGTCGATGACGAGAACACCGAGGAATCCGGTTCGGCACCAAGCGATTCCGTTGCCGAATCGCCCAGCGGACCCAACACCGTGACCACGGTGCAGCGCGGTGTCCCGTTCGACCTGATCGCCACCGACGGCACCGAGTTGGGTCGCGCCACAGTGCATGACGTCGTCTCGACCGCCGGCGACGACGGGATCGTCGTCGCGGTGCGGATGAGCGTCGACACGTCGGCCGAGACCGGTGGTGCACGACTGTCGCGGATGTCCGCCGACGATGTCGCACACCTCGTCAGCGGGCGGAGGATCGCTGTCGGATCGGCCGAGACCGACCGGGGCACAATGATTCCGGCCACGCTGCACCCCGAGAGCACCTACACCGGCTGGTTCGCCTTCACGGTCGGACGCGGCGGCGGCTCGGCGGTGTGGCAGCCCAGCGGCACCGCGGGATGGATGTTCGCGTTGCCGAGCACGGTGATCGCCCCCGAGATCACCACGCCGGGAACCACTCCCGAGAGTGTCACGCCGGAAGGCACCACTCCCGAAGTCACCGAACCCGAGGTCACCACGCCCGACCCGGGTGCCCCCGAAGCCGGGGCAGCCGAGACGACGACGCCGGGCACCGGTGGTGCACCGACGACCGACACGGCAGGATCAACGGTGGGCACCGCACGACCAGGGACCACGGACGAGTCCGGCAGCTGACCTCCGACGGCACTGGCTTCCGGGGCAGGCACCGTAGCGCCTCACTGCCAGTCCCGCGATCGCGTCCCCACTCGAAGGTCCATGCGCTGCAATCGGTCCGCGACCACGGTGACGGCCCCTTCGGCGTTCTGCACCTTGCCGCGCACCAGCAATGCCGACGCCGAGGTCGCCAGCTCGCGCTGGCGAATCCACAAGCCCACCGAGCAGACGACGTTGACCATCCCGGTCTCGTCCTCGAGATTGATGAAGGTCACCCCGGAGGCGGTGGCCGGGCGCTGGCGATGGGTCACCGCCCCGCCCACCAGGACCCGCGACCCGTCGGGTACCGACAGCAGCCCGTCGGCGGGGATCACGCCGAGTGCGTCGAGCCGCGGACGCAGGTACTGGGTGGGGTATGCCGTCGGGGTCACCCCGGTCGCCCACGCATCGGTCGCGGCCAACTCGACATCGGACAGGCCCGGCAGGGTCGGGGTCGCCGCCGCCTGATGCAGGTCGAGGTGTTCGGCCCGGGCGCTCGACGCGGCTCCGGCCTCCCACAGGGCCTGGCGTCGGCTCAGCCCGAAGCAGTCGAACGCGCCCGCACCGGCGAGTCCCTCGAGCTGACGGGTGCTCAACGCGGCACGCCGGGACAGGTCGGTGACCCCGGTGAAATCACCATCGGCGTTGCGGGCGAGCACGATACGCTCGGCCACCTCCTCGCCGACCCCGCGTACCGCAGCCAGACCGAGCCGCACCTCGAGCCCCGTGTTCTCCAACGTCGCCTCGGTGAGTGAGCGGTTGATGTCGGGCCGGTGTACCCGCACCCCGTGCCGCCGGGCGTCGGCGACCAGGGACTGCGGTGAGTAGAACCCCATCGGTTGTGCACGCAGCAACGCTGCGCAGAATGCCGCCGGATGATGCAGCTTGAACCACGACGAATAGAACACCAGCGACGCGAAACTCTGCGAATGGCTCTCGGGGAAACCGAAATTGGCGAAGGCCGCCATCTTCTCGTAGATGTGGTCGGCGGCCTGCCCGGTGATGCCGTGAGTGCTGCGCATGCCGTCGTAGAACCGTTGACGCAACCGTTGCATCTTCTCCGGCGAGCGCTTGGAGCCCATCGCCCGGCGCAGCTGATCGGCCTCGGAGGCGTCGAACCCCGCCACGTCCACCGCGAGTTGCATGAGTTGCTCCTGAAAGAGCGGAACCCCCAGTGTGCGTTCGAGAGCCCCGAGCATCGACGGGTGTTCGACGGTGACCGGCTCGTCGCCGTTACGACGACGGATGTAGGGATGCACCGACCCGCCCTGAATGGGCCCGGGCCGGATCAGCGCCACCTCGACCACGAGATCGTAGAAGCAACGCGGTTTGAGGCGGGGCAGCGTGGCCATCTGAGCGCGCGACTCGACCTGGAACACCCCCACCGAGTCGGCGCGGCAGAGCATGTCGTAGACGGCTTCCTCGGTGAGATCGAGCTGCGCCAGATCGACGTGGATGCCCTTGTGCTCGGCAACCAGGTCGATCGCATAGTGCAGCGCCGAGAGCATACCCAGCCCCAGCAGATCGAATTTCACCAGACCGATTGCCGCACAGTCATCTTTGTCCCACTGCAGCACACTGCGATCGGCCATCCGGGCCCACTCGGTGGGGCACACGTCGGCGATCGGCCGATCACAGATCACCATCCCACCCGAGTGGATACCCAGGTGCCTGGGCATACCGGCGATCTCATCCGCCAGACGCGTGACGTCGGCGGGCGCGTGGTCGGGCATCTTGGCCCACGCATCCTGTTGTCCCGGTGCGTATCCCAGGGCGCGCGCCATGTCGCGGACCGAGGACTTGCCGCGATAGGTGATCACATTGGCCACCTGTGCGCTGTAGTCACGGCCGTACCGGCGATAGACGTACTGGATGGCCTCTTCCCGACGGTCGGACTCGATGTCGACGTCGATGTCGGGCGGGCCGTCACGCTCGGGAGCGAGGAACCGTTCGAACAACAACTCGTTGGCGACCGGGTCGACATTGGTGATACCCAACGCATAACAGACCGCGGAGTTGGCAGCGCTACCACGCCCCTGACACAGGATGTCGGCGCTCTTGCAGAAATCGACGATGTCGGCGACGACCAGGAAATAGCCAGGGAACGTGAGGGTTTCGATGATCGCGAGTTCGTGTTCGATCTGCCGATAGGCCTGTGGATGTTGCGCAGGCGTGCCGTAACGCCGGAGTGCCCGGGTCATCGTGAGGTGACGCAGCCAGGTGGCCTCGGTATGACCGTCGGGCACCTCGAAGGGTGGCAGTTGCGGTGCGATCAAACCCAATTCGAAGGCACAGTCGCCGGCGATGTGCACCGCGTTGTCGATGGCCTCCGGATGCGCGGACAGCAATCGCGCCATCTCGTCACCGCTGCGCAGATGCGCACCGCCGACCCCGGGCATCCACCCGGCGATGGTGTCGATGTCGGTGCGGGCGCGAACCGCGGCCATCGCCATCGCCAGACGTCGCTGGGGCGGTCCGGCGAAATGCGCACCGGTGGTGGCCACCGTCGGCAACGCGAACAGACCGGCCAGAGAGGACAATACGGCGTTGCGTTCGTCGTCGTCGGGCTGGCCGGTGGCGGTGAGTTCGACGGCCACCCCGTTGCGGCCGTAACGGTCGACGAGATCGCCGAGAGCTTTCTGCGCGGTCGCACGTCCGCCCCGCTCGAGGGCTCGGCGTACCGACCCCTTACGGCAGCCGGTGAGCACGAGCCAGTGACCGCCGTGGTCGGTCAGCCGGTCGGGGTCGTAGCGCAGCAGCCCCTTCTCGCCACCGGTCATGTGCGCGTCGGCGATCAGCCGCGAGAGCCTGCGATAGCCCTCGCCGTCTCGGGCCAGGACCAGCAGGTGCTCGCCCGGCGGGTCGTTGACACCGGTCCGCGCCACGTCGGGCTGCAGGGACAGCTCGGCGCCGAAGACCGTCGGCATCCCGAATTCCCGTGCGGCCTCGGCAAATCGGACGACGCCGTAGAAACCGTCGTGGTCGGTGATCGACAAGGCCTTCAGATCGAGGCGCTGCGCCTCGGCGACCATCTCCTCGGGCATCGACGCCCCGTCGAGAAAGCTGTAGGCACTGTGCGCGTGCAGTTCGGCATAGGGCACACCCGAGGGCTCACGATCGATCTCGGGCGCGACGTAGGGTCCACGTTTGCGCGACCATGCCGGGGAGTCACCACCGTCACCGGGACCGAAGAACTCGCCGGGCCGCTCGCCGGCTCGCGAGCGGCCGGAGAGCACTCGCTCCATCTCCGACCAGGTCGGTGGTCCATGGTTCCAACCCACTCATCGAGCATAGAACATGCGTTCTATTCGCGTCGGTCTTACCTCATCCTCTCAACTCTTCGGCGAGACGGGCCAGTCGTCGGGGTAACGGTCGGCGACCTCATCTCGCATACGTCGCAGCCCCTTGCGCGCCCGGGCGGTGAGCCGATCGCCGAACACCATGCCGGCCAGATGATCGGTCTCGTGTTGCAGACACCGGCCCAACAGCCCGCCGGCGGTGATCGTCACCGGCTCGCCGAACTGGTCCTCACCGTGACAGGTGGCGACCGACGGACGCGACAGGGTGGCGTACGCACCCGGATACGACAGACACCCCTCGTCGTAGTCGACGAGGCGGCGGTCGCGTCCCTCGGGCAGTTCGAGGCGCGGATTGCAGACAACCCCGGTCCGTCGCGTTCCGGTCTCGTCGCCGCAGTCGTAGATGAAAACCGCGAGGTCCACCCCGATCTGGGCCGCGGCCAGGCCCGCACCGGCCGCCGCGGTGTTGGTGGCGAACATGTCGGCCAGCAACGTCTGCAATTCCGGGCCGAAGTCGGTCACCGGGCGCGCCTCGCGATGCAACACCGGATCACCCCAGGCGACGATGGGGCGCACGGTTCCGAGCTTCAGCAATTCGGCGATGGGCATGCACACAGTTTCCTCCGCCGATGAGCGCACTGTCACCCGGGCTCGTCGCACACCGCCGACAGCGCCCTCCAGACCCGCGACAGCGCTCTACCAAGCGCTCTCGACGCGCGGGTGAGCGCCATCGACGCAGACGACTACTGCCCTGTGGGCGTGAAGAAGATCAATCGATTGCCGAAGGGATCGGGCACTCGGACCTCGTCCCGCCCCGGCTCGTGGACGAGTCCGATCCGCAACGGGTAGATCGTGCTGTCATGCAGCCGACGCTGCAGAGCAGCGGCGTCGCGCACCCGGATGCGCACCGCACATCCGGGTGTGGCATCGCCGTGGTGCTCGGACAGGTGCAGCACGCACCCCTGCCGGGATACCTGGCGATAGAGGGGCATTCCCGGTTCGAAGCGATGCTCCCAGTCCACACCGAATCCGAGGAAGTCGAGATAGAAGCGGTCGGCCTCGTCACCGGGAAATGTGCGCACGATCGGAACCGTGATGGGATCGGAGCAATTCTCCGACGCTGCTGCGCACGTGTTCCAGTCGCGGAAACCCAACTGTGCCGCGACGATTTCGAGCGCGCGTGAATGAGTGATCGTCACGTCCGATTCTGCGAGGCGTGCTCGCAACGTGACGGCCATGGCCTTGGGGCTGAGGTGGTTGTCCATGAGACGACTCCTGGTGCGGCGGTGGTCGATACGTCAGTGATCGAAGGTCGGGTTCTCCATTGCGATCACCGTACCCACCGCGACAGCGCGCTCGGCATCATGGCGGGCGCTGTCGGCGTCGTGCCGGGCGCCGTCGACGACTATGTGATCGGCACCGAATCCCAGAAGTCGCACTGGTGCTCGGCACGGAAGTCGACGCCGTGCACTCCGTCGGCCGCAAAGGACTGCACCGGACCGCTCGCCCCCGACACCGACGGCCACTGCGGCTGGTCGGCGGCCGTGGGTGTACCCGAATGCGCGAACGACGTCCAGTACCCGATCATCGCCGCCGACAGCGTGGACTGGGGAGGTCGCGGGACGAGGTTGGTGCCGTTCAAGTCGAACAGGTACGGCAATTCGTCGGCGTGGAACGCAGCCTTGGGCACTGCCGGATTGTCCCCACCGCTCACGTTCGGCCCTGACGCATCGGCGAATTCATAGGTGAAGGTCGTCGCGTGGCCGGACAAGTCGTGGGCCGCCCGAAGGGTCGGGCAGGACCACCCCGAATCGGTGAACACCCGCGCCAACGCGGCGGGCGCCGACGAGAACGACGACAACGGATACCGCGCGGCGACCTCCTGTGCCCGTACCCCGTACGCGGCCCGTAGGTCGGCCGGATAGGACTCGGCGGTGTAGGCGTGCGGGTCTGCCGTCACCGCGCCTGCGGTGAAGGCGCCGTTCTCTTCGGCGTTTCCGCCGGTGATGACCGGGATACGCAGGGTGGTGCCGTCGGCGACGGCCGTGGCCGGACTCGTGGGCAGCAGCGCGGTGCCGTAGGCGAGTCCGTTCGAGAACGTCTCGTTCTGGGTCAGCAGTTTCTCGACGGGCAGGTCCCGCAGGCAACGCACGGTGTCGGCACCGGCACACCCCAGCGATGCCGCGACCTGCGCACCGGTGGCCTCCGATTGTTCAAGGGGTGCATACGGACGTGACTGCGGAACTCCGGGGAACAGACTTCCGGTGGGGAAATCCAATGCGCACGAACCGGACTCGATGATGGCCTTGTCGATGAGTCCCTTGGCGGCCGGCGAGGTCAGGGCCGCACACGCCGACATGCCGCCTGCCGATTCACCGAACACGGTCACATTGCCGGGATCGCCACCGAACGCCCGGGCGTTGTCGTGTACCCAGCGCAACGACTGGATCTGATCGGCGAATCCGAAGTCACCGGACCCGGCGAGTCCCGGCAGTCCGAGATAGCCGAAGATCCCCAACCGATAGTTCACCGTCACCACGACGACGTCACCGGCGTCGGCCAGACGCTGTGCGTCGTACGACGATCCGGACCCGCTGACATATCCGCCGCCGTGCCACCACACCATCACCGGTAGCGATGAGCCATCGGAAATCCGTTGCGGGGTGGTCACATTCAGGTACAGACAGTCCTCGCTCTGCGTGGGTGGCGGCTTCCCCGGTACCGGCGTCGCCGCCTGCGGGCACTGGGGCGCCACACCGGTGGCGTCGACATCGGCTTTCGGGTCCGACACCGGGACCGGTGGCGCCCAGCGCCGATCCCCGGTGGGCGCTTGGGCATAGCGAACACCGGTGAACTGACGGGTGGCCCCGACCGTGTGGCCGTGCAGGACCCCACTGCTGGTCGACACCTGCAGCGGCGCAGCATGTGTGGAGTCATCGGCGCTCGTGCACGCCACACCGCCGACGATGATGACGGCGATCAGCGTGATGGTCGAACTCAATCGTCTCAGGCACTGTGTCATGTCGCCCTCCGTGGGCTGGAGATCCGCGGGTGTCGAATCCGCGGTGGTCGGATTCGCGGTGGTCGGATTCGCGGTGGTCGGATTCGCGGTGGTCAGATTCGCGTGGTCAGATCCGCGACTGCTCGGCGCGTAGCCCCGCCAGCACGAATCGGTCGAGTTCCTCGGCCACCGCCGCCGGCGGATCGCCGGCGATGATCCGCCGCAGCCCGAGGTCGAGCGTGACGCGCACGAGATCGGCGGCCAGCCCCACGTCGAAGGACCGGAACAGGCCGGCTTCCTGCCCGCCGGTGAGGATCGCATCCACCGCTGTCATCTCCTCTCGGTGATGATCGCTCTCGTCCCGGTTCGGGGCGTCGGGATCGTCGGACGCATACAGCGCCGAGAGAACTCTCATCTCTCGCACGTGGCGGGCGTAAAAGGCGATGCTGCCGCGGATGAACGCCGTGAGCATCGCCTCCGGCGACCGCGCCGCGTTGGCCTCTGGCTGGACCTCACTGCGGCCGAGATCATAGATCTGCTCGACAACCGCCGCGAAAAGTGCTGCGCGACTGTCGAAATGATAGGTGATCAGCTTGCGGCTGACCCCCATCTGTCGTGCGATGCGTACCAGTGACGCCTGGCTGACGCCGATCTGGTCGATGACCTCGACAGCAGCTTCGATCATCTGCTGCCGACGCACCCGCGCGATCATGGAAGTAGCGGCCACCACGGCAAAACTACCACCCCTGGCAATCATTTACCAGGGGTGGAAAATTTATCCGCGAGCCTCCAATGCCTGTGGTGCACCGACCGCCGCGCGAGCCACCAGACCTTGCCTGCGACGGCCCGGAGTGACAGGGTGTGAACCAGCACACCGATCTTACTGTCCAGTAAGAATGGTGTTTTCGTCAGCCTGCGAACATGGAGTTCACCGTGACCTCGTACTTTGTGACCGGTGGCAGCGGATTCATCGGACGCCGCGTCATCAGACAACTACTCGCAACCGATCCCGACGCGCAGATCCACGCGCTCGTCCGCCAGGGCTCACTGCCCCGATTCGTCGACACCGTGCGCAGCTTCCCCGGTTCGCACCGCGTCCACCCGGTCATCGGGGATCTCACCGTCGACGGCCTTGGCGTCGACGACAACGACATCGAGGTCGATCACGTCGTCCATCTCGCCGCGATCTATGACATGGCAGCCGACGCGGCCAGCCAGCATGCCGCGAATGTGGAGGGCACCGCACGGGTCGCGGACTTCGCCGTCGCCCATGATGCGATGTGCCATCACATCTCGTCGATCGCGGTGGCCGGTGACCACGCGGGCGAGTTCACCGAGCAGGACTTCGATCTCGGGCAGGGTTTCCCGACGCCCTATCACCGCACCAAGTTCGAGGCCGAGAAGGTCATCCGCGAGCGTACGGGTTTGCGCTGGCGTGTGTATCGCCCGTCGGTGGTCGTCGGCGACTCCCGTACCGGCGAGATGGACAAGATCGACGGCCCGTACTACTTCTTCGGTCATCTTCGTCTGCTGGGGAAACTGCCTGCGGCACTGCGTCTCCCGTTTCCCGACCTCGGACGCATCAACATGGTACCGGTGGACTATGTGGTCGACGCCCTCGTCGCCCTGATCGGTCTCGACCCGGAATCCGACGGCCAGGTGTATCACCTCGGAGACCGCCGCGAGGTGACGATCACCGAGATGTACAACGCACTGGCCCCATCCCTGCGAGCCCCCAAGGGCATCAACGCGATCCCCCACCAGATCGTCGGACGCGCCACGTCGTTGGCCGGCACTCCCCCGTTACGCCTCGGCCGCAACCTCATCGCCCGCCAGGCCGGTATCCCGCCCGCCCTGCTCGACGGCATGGATCTGCCCGTGACGTTCCGCTCCGACCTGACCATCGCACGGCTGGCCCGATTCGGGATTCGCCCACCGGAATTCGACGACTACGCGCCCTTGCTCTGGCGGTACTGGGAGCGCGCACTCGACCCGGCGCGTCATCGGCGATCCGATCCGCGCGGCCCGCTCGTCGGCAAGGTCGTTCTGATCACCGGTGGCTCGTCGGGAATCGGCAAGGCCACCGCCCGCATGTGCGTCGAGCGGGGTGCCACGGCGCTGATCGTCGCACGCCACTCCGAGGAGCTGGAATCCGCGGCGCGCGAGGTGAATTCGGCGACACCCAAACCCGGAAACCCTCGCGGGCAGGCGATCCCGTTCGTCTGTGACATCACCGACGAGGAGTCGGTACGCGCCATGGTGAAGACCGTCATCGTCGACCACGGTCACGTCGACGTCCTGGTCAACAACGCCGGCCGTTCCATCCGCCGGGCGACCATCAACGCCGTCGATCGCTCCCACGACTATCACCGGGTGATGGCGGTCAACTACTTCGGTGCGGTCAATCTGGTACTGGCGTTGCTACCGCACATGGTCGAACGCAACAGTGGCCACATCGTCAACGTCACCTCGATCGCCGTGCAGGCGCGCGGCGCCCGCTTCGGCGCGTACGCGGCATCGAAAGCGGCACTGGAGGCGTTCAGCGATTCGGTCGCCGCCGAGACCTTGTCGGATCACGTGACGGTCTCCCATGTGCGGCTCCCACTGGTTCGGACACGAATGATCGCGCCGACCGAGCAGTACCGGGACTCGGCCGGGGTGTGGTCGGTCGACAAGGGCGCCTCACGCGTACTGGATGCGATTCTGCGCCGCCCACAACGGGTGTCGACACCACTGGGTGACCTCGCCGACCTGGGCCACCGCTTCGCCCCACGGCTGACCACCCGGATCATGCATCAGGACTACCTCCTCAGCCGCGAATCGACGGCCGCTCTGGAGAACTCCACAGCCGGTGACACCCCGTGACCGACACCCCGTATCTGGCAGTCGATCTCACTCGACTCGAGTCCAACCTCACCGCCATGGCGCGACGCTGCGCCGACCTCGGCGTGGCACTGCGCCCACATGCCAAGACCCACAAGTGCATCGAGATCGCTCGGCGCCAGATCGACTGCGGTGCGACGGGTCTGACGGTGGCAACCATCGGTGAGGCCGAGGTGTTCGCGGCCGCGGCAGAACAAACCGGGTGTCGCGATCTGTTCATCGCCTACCCGCTGTGGGTGACCGCCCACACGGGTGCGCGGTTACGCGAAATCGCTCGCGCGGTGTCGATGCGCGTGGGTGTCGACTCGATCGCCGGAGCGCACCGCCTCGCCGCCGAGGTCGCACGGCCCGATACACATCTCGAGGTTCTCGTGGAGATCGATTCCGGACATCACCGCACCGGGGTGGCGGCCGAACAGGCCGGGCAGGTGGCGGCAGCAGCAGCCGACGCGGGCCTCGACGTGGTGGGTGTGTTCACCTTCCCCGGACACGGATACGGTCCCGGATCGGCGCGCGCCGAGGCCGCCGCCGCCGAGGTGGTGGCGTTGCGCGACGCGGCACAGTCGTTGCGCGACAACGGTATCGATCCCCGCGTGATCAGTGGCGGATCGACCCCGACGGTCGAGTTCGCCGAAGCCGGAGCCCTCACCGAGATCCGGCCCGGTGTCTACCCGTTCAACGACGCCCAGCAGGTGGAGTTGGGCAGCGCCACCGTCGACGAGGTGGCGCTGACCGCGGTCACCACGGTGGTCCATCGATCGCGATCGCGGGTGATCGTCGATGCCGGCAGCAAGATCCTCGGCGCCGACCGGCCCGGGTGGGCAACGGGTTTCGGGCATGTCCTCGACTCCCCGCGAGCCCGGATCACCGCGTTGTCGGAACATCACGCCACCATCGACTACCCCGAGGACGACGACCCCGAGGGGCCGGCGAGGATCCCCGATCCGGGAGACCGGATCGAGGTGATCCCCAACCACGTGTGCACGGCCGTGAACCTCGTCGATGACCTGATCGTGAAAGGCCAAGGGGAACAATCACTGTCGTGGCGCGTCGCCGCACGCGGCCGCAACAGCTGAAGCCAGGTCGCTCAGTCGTAGACCCCCTCCACCACCCAGCCGCCGGAGCGGTAGCACAGCAGCAACGCGCGCGAGTCGTCGAGCAGCACCTGCGCGCGAGCACTGATCGCCTCATGCCCCGATTCCGGACCGGCAGGTTCCAGACCGACCGGCCACGGCCCGGCCCACCACCGTACCTCCCAGCCCTGCCGGGAGGGTTCGGGCATCCGGACCATCGTCGGTTCGGCGGTGAACGCGCCTCGCGGGGTGACCTGCACCGGCTCTCCCGCGGGATCGATCACCTCGACCGGCGCGTCGGACGACATCGTCGGTGCCGGTTGGGGCAGGCGGCCCGGCCAGGGCGCCTCCGGGTCGCGCCCGGGCACCGGGTCCTCGCCGAGGGTGATCATCGAGATCTGTTCGGCGGGACCGCGTCCACCGCTGAGCACGGGTATGCGCACCGCATCGCCGCCGAGCAGGCCCTGCACCCGCTCCATGCTGCGGCGCGCTCGTTCGGTCAGTTCCGGTTCGCCGGGCAGCCCGGCACCGGTCAACGCGTGCTGCAGCATTCCGGCGTCGACGACCTCGACGGGCACCAGCCGTAGGACCGCGATCGGTGAATCCGGCCGCGCGTCGCCGGAACCCCGGGTACGACCACTGGTCATCCATCCCTCGAGTTGCCAGCGGATACGGTCGGCGGTCGCCGACGCGGTGAGCGGTTGGCCGCATCGCCAGGTTCGCGAATGACGCTGTCCGCGTTCGGTGATCGCTTCCACCGTCAACTTGGTGCAGGCCACCGACGCATCGACGAGACGGCGGTGCAGCAGTTCGGCGATCCGGCGGCCGGCGAAGGCAGCCGCGTCGATTCGATCGATCAGCGGGTCGCACGGGTACTCGATCACCAGGTCTTCCGGCAGCGCCTGCGTCGAGGGCGGACGGCCCGGCTGGGCGGCGGCCTGCCGATGTGCGATGACCGCGTCTGCGTCGAATCTCGTGGCGACGTCGGACGCCGCCATCGCGGCGAACGCCCCGATGGTCCGTAGGCCGAGCCTGCGGAGCAGATCGACCAACTCGGTGCGGCCGGGCCCGCACAGGGAGGGTTCGGCCGCGAGGTCGGCGATCGGCCGATCCGCCAGGTGCTCACGATCGCCGCCGGGCGGCACGCTGCGTCCGGTGCGCGCGGCCAGAACCGCGGTGAACAGTTCGTCGGCGACGCCGACCTGTGACTCCACTCCGCACGCGGAGACCCGGTCGATGAGTTCCTCGGCGAGTTCGGCCTCTCCCCCGAACACCCGCGCCGCACCCGACAGCCGCAGGACCACCAGCCCGGGCCGCACCACCTCCATCGCCGGGACCAGATCGGCGACCGCGGCGGCCACCGGCTCGAACAACCGGCCGTCCCGATGTTCGTCAGCGGTGACGACCGTCATCTCCGGACACACCGATTGCGCCTGCCGTTTACGCATCCCCCGCCGAACCCCGAGCGCCCGCGCCGGGGCCGAGCAGGCGATCACACGATTGGCGTGCAGCACCGCCACCGGGTGTCGGGGCGGCAGATCGGCATCGGCGGCGGCGGCCGTGGCGGGCCAGTCCGGACACCACAGCGCCAATACCCGCGCCTGCGCGGCCATCAGTTGGCCACCGCGCCGGGCGCGTCGGCGGCCACCGACACCGACGGCCCCACCCGTCGGATATGTACCGCGTCGTCGCCGAATCCGCCTGCGGTGATGTCGATCTCGGCGGAACGTCGGCGGTGGTCGCGACCACCGACGACGATCTGCAGCCGCATGCCACCGACCCGTCCATAACCCCGATGTGCACCGGCGAGATCGGCGGCCTCCGGGCCGTGTCGATAACCGATCACCCTCGCATCCATCCGGGTGTGGGCGCCGGGCCAGTCGCCGTCGACGACCACCAGCGACGAACCCTGCTGGCGCGCACGGCCCCCGACCACCCGGCTCCGCGAGGGGGCGACGGTGGTCCCGCGCAGCCCCACCACGACCACGTCCATGCCGTCGAGCAGTACCGCGGCCACTTCCACCGGGTCGATACCCGGGTCGGGGACCACCGCGATCCGACGCAGATCGGCGCCCATCTCCACCGCGGCGAGCAGATTCAGGCGCGGCATCCCGACGATGCCCACCTGGTGTCCCGCCTGCGTGAGGGTGGCGATCATCGCCATCAGCAGCGACCGCGCACCCCGGTAACCGACCACCGTGCCCCGGGCGATCCCGTGCTGTCCGGAGCTCCCGTCCTTCCCGATTCCGCTGCGGGGCAACAGGTCTGCGATGGCGTCCGGTAAGGCAAAGACCTCGGCCGGCCCAGGCTGTACCGAGCGTCTGTCGGGCATCCCCGACATCACCGCCATCTTTCGGCGCAGGGAGTCGAGGGTGTCGGGATCCGCACGTCCCGACCCTTCTCGCCCACCCCGATCCAGTGGCACCACACTCATGACACACCCCTTCCGGCCAGCGCACACAATGCTCGGCGGGCCGGGAAGTGCCACACCATCGCGTCCCATCCGACTCGGGGAATCACCCCGCGAATCGAATGTTTTTTCGATGTTCCGATCGTACGACGCGGCTCCGACAGTCCGCAACCGCGCAGGTCGCCCGAGCTTCTTCCCGAAGAAACAAGACCTTCCCCGCAAAATCTCCCGAGGAAGAACGAAAACCCTCGGGAAGAACGAGCGATCTCAGAACAACGTGAGCGCTTGTGCCAGTTCGGGTTCGGCCACCGGATCGTCGACGCCGGAATGCTGCTCCGGGTGCCCCACACGCGAGCCCGACGACCCGGCCAACCCGTGACGTGCCACCATCGGCCGCATCCGTTCCCGCAGCCACGACGAGTACTCCGGGGTGACGTAGGCGCCCCGCCCGTAGAGCGTGCGATATCGGCGGACGAGCGCCGGGTGATGTTCGGCAAGCCAGGTCAGAAACCACGGCTTGGTGGCGCCGCGCAGATGCATCGGGATGACGGTGACGCCCGACGCCCCGGCCTCGGCGAGCGAGGCGAGCAGAGCGTCGAGGTGCGCGCTGGAGTCGGTCAGGTACGGGATCACCGGGGCGACCATGACGTGCGGGGCGAACCCGGCCTCGGCGATGTCGCGGATCAGTGCCAGTCGCGCCGCGGGCGACGGCGTCCCCGGTTCGATCTGCTTCTGCAACTCGGCATCATGAAAGGCCAGCGAGATACTCAGCGACACCGGCACCTGCCCGGCGGCCTGACGCAGCAGGGGCAGATCGCGTCGCAGCAGCGTGCCCTTGGTGAGGATCGAGAAGGGCGTGGCCGATTCCGTCAGCGCCGAGATCACGCCGGGCATCAGCCGATAGCGGCCCTCGGCCCGCTGATAGGGGTCGGTGTTGGTGCCCAGGGCCACCGGTTCCCGACGCCAGGATCGACGCCGTAATTCCTTGCGCAACACCGCGGCCACGTTGAGTTTGACCACGACCTGCGAGTCGAAGTCCCGGCCCGCGTCGAGGTCGAGGTATTCGTGGGTGGGCCGGGCGAAGCAGTACCGACAGGCATGGGTGCACCCCCGAAAGGTGTTGACCGTGTAGGTGAACGGCAACCCGGACTCCTCGGGCACCCGGTTGAGCGCACTCTTGGCGAGGACCTCGTGAAAGGTGATGCCCTCGAAC
Source organism: Gordonia polyisoprenivorans NBRC 16320 = JCM 10675 (assembly GCF_000241325.1). GTDB lineage: Bacteria > Actinomycetota > Actinomycetes > Mycobacteriales > Mycobacteriaceae > Gordonia > Gordonia polyisoprenivorans. The sequence goes on from NZ_BAEI01000001.1 coordinate 144,611, forward strand.
TCCGGAGTCTGCACCGATCGCACCAGCCCGGCCCGGCCCAGACCCGGCAGGGCACCATCGTCGGCTTCGACAGCCTGTTCGGACCAACGCATACCCGGAGTCGAACACATGTGCTACACCTTGTCAAGATGGCGAGCAGGTGCCCACTCCCCTTTTCGGCGGACGCCCAGCTCACACCGGGCGGTGCGCCTGCGCGACCCGGCTATCATCGCTGTCATGCCCGCCGACGTCGACAGCCACCGGACACCCGGCCCCAATTTCTTGGTGGCCGGACGCTATCGGCTCGTCTCGCGCATCGGCGGCGGTGGCATGGGCACGGTCTGGCTCGCCCGCGACCAACTCCTCGACCGTGAGGTGGCCGTCAAGCAGGTCCTCTCCACCGAGGGATTGTCGGAGGACTCCGCGGAAACCGTTCGGCAGCGCGCGATGCGCGAGGGCCGGATCGCGGCCCGACTGAGCCACCGCAACGCCATCGCCATGCACGACGTCGCCCTCGACGGCGGCGAGCCCTGGCTGGTGATGGAGTATCTGCCCTCACGCAGCGTCGCCCAGATCCTGCATGCCACCGGCACTCTCGAGGTCACCGAGGCCGCGAAGATCGGCGCACAGGTCGCCGACGCGATGGTCGAGGCGCACGCGTCGGGAATCATCCACCGCGACATCAAACCCGGCAACATCCTCATCGCCGGGGGTGGGCGTCAGGCCGGGCTGGTCAAGATCACCGACTTCGGCATCTCCCGCGCCAAGGACGATGTCACCCTCACCCAGACCGGCCTGATCACCGGTACCCCAGCCTATTTCGCACCCGAGGTCGCTCGCGGCGACGAGCCGGCCGAGCCGTCGGATGTGTACTCTCTCGGCGCCACCATCTACACGATGGTCGAGGGTGAACCGCCGTACGGCGTCGACGACAACTCGCTGGTGATGTTGCATCGGGTCGCGCGTGCGCAGATCAATCCGATGAAGCGGGCCGGCGTACTCGAACCAGTGCTGTTGCGGATGCTCGAGCCGAGCCCTCGGCGCCGCGTCTCGATGGCGCAGGCGCGTGACGAACTCGCCCGGATCGCCGCGGGTGAGCACGGCTCCACCGAGCAGGTGCTGACCAGCCTTGTCTCACGATCCGACCTCGGGCGCAACACCCGGCCCCGCACGGCACCACCAGGGCCACCGCCGGCGTCGGGCTCCTCACCCCGCGGAATTGCCTCGAATCCCGCTGCACCACAACACCATTACGATCCCACCCGCGTGGCGACGCCACCACCCTACGATCCGGCCCGAGCACCCGGCGCCATATCCCGTCCCGGTGCCATGTCCCATCCCGGCGCCCAGCCTCCGGGACAGTACTCGCCGCGCTATCCGACGGCACCGTCCTACAGCAGCGCGATGCCGCCGCTCGGTCCATCCGCGCCGCACCGGCAGACCTCGCCGGGTGTTCTTGCCGCGGTGGTGTTCTTGTTCTTCGTCGTCCTCGCCGCCATCATCGTGCTGGTGATCGCGCTCGTCTGATCAAGTGCTCGACTGATCAAGCGCTCGGCCATCAAGCACTGCGGTCGGATCCGGGCGAGGCCCGGTTCACCCGATGTGGCGGGTCGCCGCCCATCGGGTGAGCGCATTCCGGTTGGACTGCTGGGTCTTTCGGAGCACGTTGGAGGCGTGGGTTTCGACGGTCTTGATCGAGATGAACAGTTCTTCGGCGATCTCGCGGTACGTGTACCCGCGTGCGAGCAGCCGCAGGACCTCGAGTTCCCGGCGGGTCAGCGAGTCGAGTTCGGGGTCCAATTGCGGCTCCGGCGTCGACGACTTACCGGTGAAGGAGTCCAGCACGAATCCGGCCAGACGTGGACTGAACACGGCGTCGCCCTCGGCGACCCGACGGACCGCGTCGGCGAGTTCGCTCCCGTCGATCGTCTTGGTCACGTAACCGCGGGCACCGGCGCGGATCGTGGCGATCACGTCCTCGGCCGCATCGGACACCGACAATGCCAGGAACACCGGGGCATCGACGCCCAGCGCGTCGGTCACCCCACGCAGCACCGCGACCCCGCCGCCGGCGGGCATGTGCACATCGAGTAGCACCACATCCGGTCGCAGACGGGTGATCCCGGCGATCGCCTCGGCGACCGTGCCCGCCTCGCCGACGACCGTCAGACCGTCCTCCCCGGCGAGTTCGGCCCGCACCCCCGACCGGAACACGCCGTGATCGTCGACGAGGAACACCCGGTAGTGCCCGGTCTGCGGCGCTTCGATGGTCATGATGCCTTTCCGTGGTCGGTGCTCGGATCGTCGGTGGCGTGCTGGTCGGTGACTCGCTGGCCGGGGCCGGTGTGGTCCGTGCCGGTGTGGTCGGAACCCAGGTGCCCTGCACCGCGATTCCCGGGAGTTCGGACGACCGAGGGATCCTCGCCGGAAATGGGGATATCCGAATGCTTTTCGAGATCGGCCCCGGCCTTCTCGTCCTCGTGCGGGACGGAATCCCCACGGGGCATGGTGACCCGCACATTGGTGCCACGCCCGGGCGCCGAGCGGATCGACACCTGTCCGCCGACGCGTTCGGTGCGGGCCCGGATCGACCGTGCGATGCCCTGACGATCACCGTCGACCCGGTCGGGATCGAAGCCGACGCCGCGATCGCGCACGTACACCTCGACCTCGTCGTCGCCGACCTCGAGGTAGACATCGATCTTGCGTTCGCCGGAGTGCTTGGCCGCGTTGATCAATGCCTCCCGGGTCACCCCGATCAGCGCGGGCCACCGTTTCGCGATCGACTTGTCGGGCTCCTCGTCGGGCCGCAGATCGCCGACCGTCACCACCTCGACCTCGACGCCGTAATGGTCTTCGATCTCGCCGGCCACGCTGGTCACGGCGGCAACCAGGGACCCGCCGCGCTGCGCCGGATCACCGAACAGCCACGTCCGTAACTCGCGTTCCTGGCTGCGAGCCAGTCGCGCGACCTCCTCTGGCTTGGCGGCCTGCTTCTGGATGAGGGCCAGCGTCTGCAGCACCGAGTCGTGCAGGTGCGAGGCGATCTCCTCGCGTTCGGCATTGCGGATGCGCGCGGCCCGTTCCTCGTTGAGGGCGCGCCACATTCGCATCCAGAGCGGCACCGTCAGCAACAGCACGCCCAGCAACGTCGCACCGACGGCGAGGAGCGTCGTACTCAGTCCGCCGAAGTTCCGGGTGCCGGCGAACACGATGACGACCAAGCCCCCGATCACCAGTACCGCGCCACCTGCCAGTCGTGTCCAGGTCAGCAGCGGACCGTGGGGGCGGGCACGCGCCGAGGTGTCGAATTCGCGCCAGACCAGGCTCGCACCGACGGCCACGAACACCAGCGGCACGAGGTAGGTGGCGGGCGTACCGGATGCGGCGAAACCCACCACGCTCATCGCGACCAACCCGATGAGCGCGAGTCCCCACGCCTGCCTGCGCTCGGACGGGCTGGGAGCGGCGACGTCGTCGCCCGGCGGGCAGAAGAACCACAGCAGCGCGTAGGCGAGCGCGCCCGCCCCGGCCATCGCGGTCAGCACGACGAAGACGACGCGGACCCGGAATGCGTCGACGCCGAGGTGGTCGGCGACGCCGCCGGCGACACCGCCGATCACGCGGCCGCCACTGCGGCGCATCAGTCTCTGCGCACGCTCGACGTCGGTTGCCATGCCTTCGATACTTCCATGATCGTCGGGCCCGGGCATCAGGGTTCACCCCGGTGCCGACCCCGAAGACCGCGACACCGGCCGACGTCGGCGACGCGTCGATCCGGGTGGATTTCAGGGTCGGTCCCCGATGTGAGCTCGCCACGAACCGAGCACGATGAGTGCCATGGACACGACGCAGCTTCGGACGCAGCTCGAACGGCTGTGGGCCACACGGCCCACCAGACCGGCCTCTCCGCGCACCATTGCCGGTGTCTGCACGGGCATCGGTGAGCGCTACCGGGTCGACCCGACGCTGGTGAAGGTGGCGTTCGTGGTGGCGGCCGTCTTCGGCGGCAGCGGGGTGCTCCTGTACCTCGCGGCATGGATCGCCTTTCCGTCCACCACCCGGGCCCGCACGCACGCCGCCGGCGGCGATCGCGGTGCCTCCCGCGGGTGGCACAACAATCCGACGGTGATCCTGTGGGTGGTCGTCGTGATCGTCGTCTCGTCGGTGTTCTCGCGTGGCCCTTGGGGCTCGGGCGGAATCGTCGGCGGCATCCTGATGCTCATCGGATGGTGGTTGCTGTTCCTGCGCACGCCCGAACCACCTGCAGATACCAGCGTTTCGACCGTCTCGGCGCCGGAACCGCCGCAACGATTCGTCCGCTGGACCCCGCGCGCGGTACGAACCGGTGCCGCAGCCACCGCATCGGCGTCGGTACCCGGCGCACCGGGTGCGGTCGATCTCGCCAAGCCGGCGGCCGGGGTCACCGCATCACCCACCGCGAGCACCACAGCCCCGACTTCCGCCGCACCGACCGATTTCATCGAGGCCACACCCCCGTCGTGGGATCCGCTCGGGGCCGCCCGATTCGCCTGGGATCTCCCCGAACCCACCACACCCGCGACGCCACCGACGCCACCTGCCGCGCCCCGCCGATCGGCGTTCTCGTTCATCGTGGTCGGCATCGCGGTCCTGGTGGTCGCAGGCGGGATCGCCGCCCACGGACTCGGCGCCGGCTGGTTCACCGTGCCACACGTGCTGTCCCTGGCATTGGCCGTGATCGGAGCGGGTCTGCTGGTCAACGGGCTGCGCAGGCAGTCCACACGCTCGCACCCGGGGGCGTTGGTACCACTCGCGGTCGGACTCTCTGCGGCGGTGATCGTGACCACGTTGCTCGCCGGAGCCGCCTCCGGTGACCACCGGTTCGGTATGCCCGGCGGCGGAGTCGGCGAACGGAACTGGAAACCGATGAGCGAGAACGACATCCGCGACGAGTACACACTGACCATGGGCAGCATGACGCTCGATCTCCGCGACGTCGACCTGACGACCGACGAGACCGTACACCTACGCAACGGAATCGGCGAGATCGTCGTCGAGGTGCCCGCCGGGATGAACATCCGGGCCGAATGCACAGCAGGCGTCGGCGACTATTCCTGCCCCGAGGGACTCGACGGCGGCAACGACGGCACCACCGGCCCCGTGCTCACCATCGACGCCCACACCAATGTCGGCAGTGTGAAGGTGCAGCGATGAACACCTCCGGCAACCCCTGAACAGGAGACGAGATGAAGAGCACGACACCATCATTCGGCAATGGCGATCACAATGACACCGACCGCGCACCACAGCGTCGTGCCCCCGTGGTGGCGTTGATCGGGCTCGCCGCACTGCTGGTGGCCGGCTGGGGACTCGCCGACGGGCCGACGCTGCCCGACCCGGCGACCATCGGATGGGCCCTCGTCGGGATCGCCGTCGCCGTCGGCGCCCTGCTCATCGCCACCGGAGCACGGTCGGCCCGGTCGCGCTGAGGGTCGGCGCGATGCGGTTTCACCGCATCGCGGTGCTCACCACCCGTCGGCGCTCATCGGCGCGGTACGGCGCCTACTCCCACTCGATGGTGCCCGGCGGCTTACTGGTGACGTCGAGGACGACACGGTTCACGTCGGGGACCTCGTTGGTGATGCGGGTGGAGATGATCTCGAGGACCTCATAGGGCACGCGGGTCCAGTCCGCGGTCATCGCGTCCTCACTGGAAACCGGGCGCAGCACGATCGGATGACCGTAGGTGCGGCCGTCGCCCTGGACGCCGACGCTGCGCACGTCGGCGAGCAGCACCACCGGGCACTGCCAGATCTGCGCGTCGAGCCCCGCCGCGGTCAATTCCTCACGCGCGATGAGATCGGCCTTACGCAACATGGCCAGCCGCTCCGCGGTGACCTCCCCGACGATCCGGATCGCCAGACCCGGACCCGGGAACGGCTGACGCGCAACGATCTCCTCCGGCAGACCGAGCTCACGGCCAACGGCGCGCACCTCGTCCTTGAACAGCAGGCGCAGCGGCTCAACGAGGCTGAACTCGAGATCCTCGGGCAGTCCGCCGACGTTGTGGTGGCTCTTGATGTTGGCCGTACCACTACCACCACCGGATTCGACGACATCCGGATACAGGGTGCCCTGCACCAGGTAGTCGACCTGCTGTCCGCCCTCGGCGTGATCGCCCAGCACCTCACTCACCGCGCCCTCGAACGAGCGGATGAACTCGCGGCCGATGATCTTGCGCTTCTGTTCCGGATCGCTGACCCCGGACAACTCGCGCAAGAAGGTGTCGGCGGCGTCGACGGTGACCAGTTTCGCGCCGGTGGCACCGACGAAGTCGTGTTGCACCTGCTCACGCTCGCCCGCGCGCAGCAACCCGTGATCGACGAACACACACGTCAGCCGGTCACCGATCGCACGCTGCACCAGGGCCGCCGCAACCGCGGAATCCACCCCGCCGGACAGACCGCAGATGGCCAGACCGTCGCCGATCTGGTCGGAGACCTGGTCGATGAGGGCGTCGGCGATGTTGGCGGCGGTCCAGTCGGCCTCGAGCCCGGCGATCTCGTAGAGGAAGCGGGTGAGGATCTGCTGGCCGTGCGGGGTGTGCAGCACCTCCGGGTGGTATTGCACCCCGGCCATCCGGCGCTCGACATTCTCGAACGCGGCAACCGGCGCACCGGGCGTCGAGCCGGTGACGGTGAACCCCTCCGGCGCCTCCTGCACGGCGTCGTTGTGGCTCATCCACACCGGCTGAGTGCTGGACAGTCCCTGGTGCAGGAGCCCCTCGTCGGTGAGAGTCAGTGTGGTGCGGCCGAATTCGCGCCCACCGGTGTTGGCCACCCGACCACCCAGCGCTGCGGCCATGGTCTGGAATCCGTAGCAGATGCCGAAGACCGGGATATCGAGGTCGAGGATCGCCGGATCCAGCCGCGGGGCGTCCTCGGCGTACACCGAGGCGGGCCCACCGGAGAGGATCAGCGCCACCGGGTCCTTGGCCTTGAACGCCTCGATACCCGCGTCGTGCGCGATCACCTCGGAGTAGATCCGCGCCTCACGGACACGGCGCGCGATCAACTGCGCGTACTGGGCACCGAAGTCGACGACGAGCACCGGGCGCGGGCCGTCGATGAATCCCTGCGAATCGGTCACGGGGCGAGTCTAGTGGCACCGCCGGACACCGGGCGGTTCACCCTGCGCGCCCTGGCGGATCGCAGACCCCGATCGTCGTGGAATACTCATCTTTCGCAATGACTACTTCTGATACCCGGCCCAGTGCCTGGTCACTGACCATCGCCGACATCACCCAGGCGGCGGTGTTCGCCGCGCTGATCGCCGCACTCGGCCTGCCCGGCACCATCACCGTGGGCACCGCCGGCGTGCCGATCACCTTCCAGACACTCGGCGTGATGCTCGCCGGGGCGATCCTCGGCCCCAAGAAGGGCACGCTGTCGGTGGTCATCTTCATGGTGCTCGCGATCGCCGGCCTGCCGATCCTCTCCGGTGGCCGTAACGGCTTGACGGCATTGAGCTCCCCCACCGCGGGCTTCTTCGTCGGCTTCCTGCCGGGAGTGATCGTCATCGGCGTACTGACCGCGCTGATGATGTGGACGCGCACCCGATCGCAGACGGTGCCGCGGTATCGGGTGTTGCCCGGCATCGTGATCAACATCATCGGCGGCATCCTCGTGGTGTACATCTGCGGCACCATCGGCCTGATGATCCGCGCCGACATGACGCTGTGGGCGGCGATCGCCGCGAACGGCTGGTTCATCCTCGGCGACGCGATCAAGGCCGTCGTCGCCGCCGTGGTCGCCGCCCAGGTCCACCGCGGATGGCCGGGTCTGATCGGCCCGCTGCGGCGACCGACCCACGAGGCCTCCCCGTCGAACTGACCGCGACCGGAGCGCCATCGTGATCGAGTTCTGCGACATCACCCACGCCTTCGGTGCCCGCACCGTCCTGCGCGAGGTGTCGCTGACCCTGTCGGAACGCCGAATCGGGATCGTCGGCGCCAACGGCAGCGGCAAATCGACCCTGGTGCGAATGATCAACGCGCTCGTCATCCCCGACCACGGCACCGTGACGGTCAACGGGATCGACGCACGACGCCACAAACGACGCGTCCGACGCGAGGTCGGCTTCATCTTCTCCGACCCCGACCGCCAGATCATCATGCCGACCGTCGCCGAGGACATCGAGCTCTCCCTCACCCGCACCGATCTGAGCAGAACCGAACGCGCCGAACGCACCCGGACCGTCCTCGACCGGTTCGGATTGGCCGACCACGCCGACTCCCCCGCCGGACGGCTCTCCGGCGGCCAGAAGCAACTCCTCGCCCTGGCATCGGTGTTCGTCACCGAACCCGCGGTGATCATCGCCGACGAACCGACCACCCTGCTGGATCTGCGCAACGCCCGGATGTTGCGCGCGGTGTTCGCCGGACTGACCGAACAACTCATCGTCGTCAGTCACGACCTCGATCTCGTCTCCGACTTCGACCGCGTACTGGTGATGGACGACGGACGCATCGTCGCCGACGACGAGCCCACACCGGCACTGCGTCACTACCGGGAGATGATGACGTGAATCCGCTGGGCACCTACCGTCCGGGACACTCACCGCTGCACCGACTCTCGCCGGGAATCAAGCTGGTCGGGCTCGCCGCGGCGATCCTGGCGATCTCCCTGGCCGTACGCTCACTGCCCGCGCTGGGCATTGGCGCACTCGCCGTGGCGGCGCTCTACGCGCTGGCCGGGATCGGACCGGTCACCGCCTGGCGACAGTTCCGGCCCACCCTCTGGATCCTGGTGTTCATCTTCGCTTTCCAGTGGATCTTCACCGACGCGCGGCGCGCCCTGCTCGTGTGCGGAATCCTGGCGCTGTCGGTACTGCTGGCGGCGGTGGTCACCCTGACCACCCGGACCACCGACATGCTCGACTCACTGACCCGCGCACTACACCCGTTGCGGCGCTTCGGGATTCGTACCGACCTCATCGCGATCGCCCTGGCACTCACGATCCGCGCCATCCCCCTGATGGTCGAGATCGCCGGTCAGGTCGACGAGGCCCGACGGGCCCGCGGCCTACGCCCCGGACCGCGAATCCTGTTGGCGCCCATCGTGCTCGGCGCCCTGCGCACCGCAGACGGATTCGCCGAGAGCCTCTCGGCACGCGGCCTGGACTGACCGCGCCACTCGCCACGCTCCCGGCGCCGTACCCACCCGGCCCGCTCGCTACGCTCTCGGCGCCGTGGGCAATTCGGCCCGCTCGCTACGCTCCCGGCGCCGTAGGCAATTCGGCCCGCTCACTACGCTCCCGGCGCCGTGGGCAATTCGGCCCGCTCGACCGGCGTGATCGGCAATCGCAGCGCCCCGGGCGCATCCGCGGGTACCACGGGCGCAACAGGTACCACCGGTTGCAGTCGCGTGTATCCCACACCCTGTTCCGGCCGGGTGTCGATCTCACCCTTGTTGGGCCAGAACGCCATCGCGCGCTCGGCCTGGGCACAGATCGACAACGACGGATTGACCCCGAGATTGGCCGAGATCGACGCACCGTCGGTGATGTGCAGCGTCGGGTAGTTCCAGACGCGGTGATAGGGGTCGATGACACCGTTGGCCGGATCGTCGGAGATGGCGCACCCACCGAGATAGTGGGCGGTCAGCGGCATGTTGACGATGTCGCCCCACGTGCCGCCGGCCATCCCGCCCGGGAGTTTGTCGGCGATCCGGCGGGTGGCCTCGTTGCCCTTGGGAATCCAGGTCGGATTGGGCTCGCCGATGCCCTGCTTGCTGGTGATGTAGCGCAGGGGTCCGCGTTTGCGGACGAAGGTCGTCAGCGAATTGTTGTTGTTCTGCATCACCAGCGCGATCACGGTGCGCTGACTCCACTTGTGCACCACCAGAATCCGGGCGAGCAGGAACGGGTTGCGGGCCACCGCACGCAGGAACTGTCCGAATCGTTGGGCCGGGGTGCCACCGTCGGTGAGCAGCGTCTGCAGATAGGCGATGGCGTTGGAGCCCTTGCCGTACCGGACGGGTTCGATGTGCGTGTTCGGCTCCGGATGGAACGACGAGGTGATCGCGACACCGTGTGAATAGTCGTGCCGGGGATCGTATTTCGCCGCATTGGCGCCGAGGATTGACTCGGAGTTGGTGCGGGTCAGACGCCCCATGGCATCCGAGATCGCGGGCAGGGTGCGCTCCTTGGCGTGGTGGAGCAGACGCTGGGTGTTGAAGGTGCCCGCCGCGACGACCACCTGCGACGCGGTGTAGGTGCGGCTACGTCGGCCCAGCGGCCCCCACGACGACGACCCATGCGTGCTCACCTCCCAGGTACCGTCGGCGCGCCGGGACAGTCCGTCGACGGTCGTGCGGTCGATGATCGTCGCCCCGTGGCGTTCGGCCAGCCCCAGGTAGTTCTTCATCAGGGTGTTCTTGGCGCCGACCCGGCACCCGGTCATACAGGCGCCGCATTCGGTGCACGCGGTGCGCTCGGGTCCGGCCCCGCCGAAGTACGGGTCGGGGACGGTCTGTCCGGGACGACCGGCCAGACCGACCTTCTCTCCGAAGAACACACCGACCGGGGTCGAGGTGAAGGTGTCGCCGACACCCATCTCGTCGGCGACCTCACGCATGATGCGGTCGGATTCGGTGAACGTCGGATTGGTGACCACCCCGAGCATCCGCCGCGCCTGATCGTAGTACGGCGACAGTTCGTCCTCCCAGTCGGTGATGTGATTCCACTGGGGATCGGTGAAGAACGGGGTGGGCGGCTTGTACAGGGTGTTCGCGTAATTGAGCGACCCGCCGCCGACGCCCGCACCGGCCAGAATCATCACGTCCTTGAGGGCGTGGATGCGCTGAATGCCGTACAGGCCGAGCTTGGGTGCCCAGAGCCACTTGTTGAGCCGCCAGCTGGTCTTGGCGAAGTCCTCGTCGTCGAAGCGGCGACCCGCTTCGACGACGCCGACGCGATACCCCTTCTCGACCAGGCGTAACGCGCTGACGCTGCCGCCGAAGCCGGAACCGATGATGAGCACGTCGAAGTCGGGTGAACCATGGTGGGCTGCCATGGCGAATATTCTAACGCCGATTGTCACATTGAGTGATGGGGGTCTCGTTTTCCCCTCAGCGGTGGATGGTCAGCCCGACCTTCTGGAACTCCTTGAGATCGGAGTAGCCCGCTTTGGCCATCGAACGACGAAGTGCGCCAACCAGATTCAACTCCCCGAACGGATCGGCGGACGGGCCGGTGAGAATCTCTTCGAGGGTCGGTCGGCCGTCGGGCGTGGCCACCTGCAACATGGCCCCACGCGGGGTGTCGGGATGCGCGGCCGCCGACGGCCAGTACCAGCCCCGCCCCGGGGCCTGCGCCGCGGCGGCCAGCGGAGTGCCGAGCACCGCCGCGTCGGCTCCGCAGGCGATCGCCTTGGCGAGGTCGCCGGAGGTGTGGATGTCGCCGTCGGCGATGACGTGGACATACCGTCCGCCGGTCTCGTCGAGGTAGTCCCGCCGGGCGGCGGCCGCATCGGCGATCGCGGTGGCCATCGGCACCCCGATACCCAGGACCTCGCCGGTGGTGGTGGCACCCGCGGTGGAGCCGTAACCGACGATGACGCCGGCGGCGCCGGTGCGCATCAGGTGCAGTGCGGTGCGATGATCGTGCACCCCGCCGGCGATGACGGGGATGTCGAGGTCGGCGATGAAGGTCTTGAGGTTGAGCGGATGCTCGGCACCCTGCACGACGTGCTCGGCGGAGATGATCGTGCCGTGCACCACCAGCAACTCCACACCACCGGCCACCAGGGCCGGGGTCAGCTCGGGTGCGTGCTGGGGGCTGACACGTACCGCGGTGGTCACCCCGGCCTCGCGGATGGTGGCCACGGCCGCACCGAGCAGATCGGGATCCAGCGGTGCCGCATGCAGTTCCTGAAGGCGCCGCACCGCGGCCTGCGGATCGGGGTCGGTGGTTGCCACCTCGACCAGCTCGGCGATCTTGTCCTCGACGTCGCGATGACGCGCCCAGAGCCCTTCACCGTTGATGACACCGAGAGCGCCGAGTCGTCCGAGTTCGATGGCCACCGCAGGCGACACCAGGGCGTCGGTCGGGTGACTCAGAATCGGCGCCTCGAAACGGTAGGCATCGATCTGCCATGCGGTCGAGACATCCTTGGACGACCGGGTCCGCCGCGACGGAACGATGCTGACGTCGTCGAGTTCGAAGGTCTGCCGCGCCGTCCGGCCCATGCCGAGGTCCACGAGGTCACGCACCGTTGCGCCTTTCTGTCCGGCGCACGGTCATGTTGCAACGCACGCCACGAGGGTCTTCTGGGCCGCCTCACGTGCGGACCGGTGAACTTGCGGGTCGGAGTCGTCGAGGCGAACTCAGCGAGAATAGTAGTTGGGCGCCTCGGCGGTCAGGGTGATGTCGTGCGGATGGGACTCCTTGAGTCCGGCCGCGGTGATCTGCACGAAGCGCGCCTTCTGCAGTTCCGGGATCGTGGTGGCACCGGTGTAGCCCATCGCTGCACGCAGGCCGCCGACGAGCTGGTGGATCACCTGGTTCAGCGGACCCCGGAACGGGACCCGACCCTCGATGCCCTCCGGGACGAGCTTCTCCTCCTTGAGGACGTCGTCCTGGAAGTAGCGGTCCTTGGAGTAGGACTTACCCTGCCCGCGGCCCTGCATGGCACCGAGCGATCCCATGCCGCGGTAGCTCTTGAACTGCTTGCCGTTGACCAGGATCAGATCGCCCGGCGCCTCGGCGGTACCGGCGAGCAACGACCCGAGCATCGCCGTCGACGCGCCGGCGGCCAGCGCCTTGGCGATGTCGCCGGAGTACTGCAGTCCGCCGTCGGCGATCACCGGCACGCCGGCCGCCTGACACACCGTCACCGCCTCGAGGATCGCGGTGATCTGCGGGGCGCCCACCCCGGCGACGACGCGGGTGGTGCAGATCGAGCCGGGCCCGACGCCGACCTTCACCGCGTCGGCGCCGGCGTCGACGAGTGCCTGCGCGGCCTCCCGGGTGGCGACGTTGCCGCCGACCACCTCAACGCGGTCGCCGACCTCGGACTTCACCTTGGACACCATGTCGAGCACCAGCCGGTTGTGGGCGTGGGCGGTGTCGACGATGATCACGTCGACACCCGCGTCGGCGAGTGCCATGGCCCGATCCCACTGCGTGTCACCGGTACCCACGGCGGCGCCGACGAGCAGCCGGCCGTCGGAGTCCTTGGTCGCGAACGGGTGCTGCTCGGTCTTGACGAAGTCCTTGACGGTGATCAGCCCGGTCAGTTTGCCGTTGCCGTCCACGATCGGCAGCTTCTCGACCTTGTTGCGCCGCAACAGACCCAGGGCGGCCTCCGCGGAGACCCCTTCCTGGGCGGTGATCAATGGGGCCTTGGTCATCACCTCGGCGACCGGCCGGTCCTGATCGACCTCGAATCGCATGTCGCGGTTGGTGATGATGCCGACGAGCTCACCCTTCTCATCGACCACGGGCAGCCCGGAGATGCGATAACGCGCACACATCGCATCGACCTCGGCGAGGGTGTTGTGCGGTGAGCAGGTGACCGGGTCGGTGACCATGCCGGCCTCGGAGCGCTTGACCGTCTCTACCTGGGCGGCCTGGTCGGCGATCGACAGATTGCGGTGCAATACGCCCATGCCGCCGGCGCGGGCCATCGCGATGGCCATCCGGGATTCGGTGACGGTGTCCATCGCCGAACTCACCAGGGGCACCCGCAGGGAGATGTTCTTGGTCACCCGCGAGGACGTATCGGCCTCGCTGGGGATCACATCCGATGCCGCGGGTAGCAACAGGACGTCGTCGAAGGTGAGGCCGAGCATTGCGACCTTGCCGGGATCGTCTCCACCGGTGCGAACGTGGGTCATCGGTCCATGGTATCGGGCAACCGGAGCCACAACCCAATGCGGCGATTCAGCTCACCCGTGACCCCTGTGGAGCATGCGCGTATCGGCCCGTCGAACTGTGGAACCGATGCGGCGCAGGTCACGCGATATCGGTTACGGTGGAGGTGTGCGTGACCACTTGCCACCAGGACTTCCGCCCGACCCGTTCGCCGATGATCCCAGCGATCCCGCGTCGGCGTTGGACTCGATGGAGCCCGGCATCCCCCTCGACGAGAACGAGCGGGTCGCGGTCGAAGAGGATCTCGCCGATCTGGCCGTCTACGAGGCACTCCTGGCCCATCGCGGGGTCCGTGGCCTCGTCGTCGTGTGCGAAGACTGCCACGAGGACCATTACCACGACTGGGATATGTTGCGCGCCAACCTTTTACAGCTTCTGATCGACGGCACCGTGCGTCCGCACGAGCCCGCCGTCGACCCCCGCCCCGACGACTACGTCACGTGGGACTACTGCCGCGGGTACGCCGACGCGCACAACCACCTCGGCGACGAACGCTGAGCTGATCGCTCAGGCGTTCCGGTCGGGTGGTGTCGGCCGGCCCCCGCAGACGTCGATGAGGCAGACGTCAATGAGGCAGACGTCGATCAGGCAGGCGGCGATCAGCCTGCCGGCGTGGTCGTGGTGGTCGTCGCCGTCGTCGGTGGCGGTGAACTGGTCGTCGGCGTGGTCGTCGGTGTGGTGGTCGGCGTCGACGACGGCTCCGAGGGAACGCTCGTCTGATCCGAGGTCTGCGGAGCACTGGTCTCGGTGCCACTGGCATCGGGAGCCGTGGTACCCGGACGCTGCGACGTGGGCGCAGCGGGTGTGCCCGACTCGTCGGACTGCAGCCGGGTGATCCACTGATTCATCTGATCCCGGGTTTGCGAGTCGCGTACCGGGCCCATCTTGGTCTGCGCCCGCGCGATGAGCTGCTGCGCCTGGGTGACATCACCGGAGGCGAGTGCCGCCTCGGCCTGCTCGAGATCCGAACGCACGTCGTAGGCGGCCTGCGTCTCCGACGCGGCCTGTGCGAACACGACCTTTTTGACACCCCACAGCGAGTCGCCCGGCTGGGCGCCCTCGCTCACCACGGTCAGACCGGCTGCGGCGACCACCGCGATCGCCGCCGCACCGGCGACGACGCGCAGCGAGCGCACCACCCTGCCACCGCGACGTGCACCGGAGCGCGCCGCCATCGCGCGCTCGACCTCGGCGACACCGGGGATCGGCGGTGCGGGCTCGGAGAGAACCTCGTGGCGCCAACCCGACAGCAATGCGGCCAACTGATACTCGGTGTCGTCACGGGTGGGCGTGGGCACGTCATGGGAGAGCGCGTCGATGAATGCGTCATCGAAGTGCACCTGCCGCAGGTCGATGTCGGCTCGTCGATCGTTGTCGTCGGGTGCACCGGAATGGCCGTGGCCACGTGGTGCATGTGGCCCGACACCGGAACCCGGAACGCCCCCCGACGGCTGCGGGCCCGGCATGGGTCGACGCCGGTCATGCTCGTCGTTCATTGCGTCGTCCACCTGCCTTCCTCAGCTCGTCTTTCAGTTTTGCCAGCGCTCGATGCTGGGCGACGCGCACCGCTCCCGGTGTGCTGCCGACCGCGTCGGCGGTCTCCTCCGCGGACATCCCGACCACCAGTCGCAACACGAGGATCTCGCGCTGCTTGTCGGGTAACACCGACAGCAGTTGTCGCATCCGTCGGCTGGCATCGGAGTCCAATGCCATCTCCTCGGGCCCGCCGAGGACCGTGGTGACATCGGGAACCGCCTCCACCGGATCGGCCTTGACCCGACCGGCAACCCGCATCGCGTCGGCGACCTTGTGGGACGCGATGCCGTAGACGAAGGCCATGAACGGTTTGCCCTGATCCTCATATCGGGGCAGCGCGGTCATCACCGCCATCAACGCCTCCTGCGCAATGTCATCCGCGGAGAACAAGTGGCGCTCTCCGACTCCGATTCGCCCTCGGCAGTAGCGCAGGATGGGTTCATGCACACTCTCGAGAACTGACGTGAGAGCCACGCGATCGCCCTGCCTCGCGGCGCGGACGGCGGCGTCCAGCTCATCACCCGTCAGTTTCATCGTCAGTCGAGATCCCCGTGTTACATAGTGTGTGGCGGACCTCACCTGGTCCGTTGCGGTGCCATGACGGCCTGAACAGCGGTGCCGCCCTGCGCGGGGACTGCCATGCGGGCGCGGCGAACCCCAAATACCTTAGCGATCGTTCGCCGACGTCACGAACGGCATGCCGCGCTCCATCAGCAATCGATGCAGATCGATGACGGAGGCGCCGGTCGAAGGCGCTGGACCGCCGGGTCCCGAATCCGGGGCGTCGCCGAGTCCTTGTAACAGCGATGACGCTGCCCAGCACAGGGGAAGCAGGCCCGCCTCGGCCGCCTGATCACGCACCGTCGAGGCGTCCTGTCGTGCGTGCTCGGTCTGCCCGGCGCCGGCGCGCGCAGCCGCGAGGACCAGCCCGGTCTTGATCCGATGGCGCTCGCTTCCATGGTCTGCGCGGTCGGCGAGCTGTGCCTGCGCTCGCTCGGCGACCTCGACCGCGTGCTTCGCGTCGCCGGTGTAGAGAGCCCACTCCGCACGCACCCAGAGCAATCGAAGCCGGCACCGGGCGTCGGGCAGCCATGGACCCTCGCCCAGATCCTGCGGCCGTCCGAGGACCACATCGGCCCGTTCGAGGAGTCGATGCGACACACCGAACCGCAGCAACCCCAGATTGTCGGCGGCGAGATTGACGAGAGTGTCGGCCAGGGCGGCGCGAGTCCACCTCGAGTCAGCGTGCCGTGGCGACGACCCGGCGGCATCGACGTATGCCAGCGCGCGCGAGTCCAGGGCACGCGCGTCGCGGTGACGACCCGACTGCCGGTACAGCGACGCCGCGGTGCTCGTGGCGAGTGCCGCCATCGGACCGTCGCCGGCACGCCGGGCGTCGGCCACCAACTCCGCCAGCGCGGTCAACGCGGCCGCCCCGTACCCGAGCCCACCGGTCTCGACTGCCGTACACCACCGCCGCACGCGCTCATCACCAGCGAAAACGTGTCCGGCGTCACCGTCCGGCGTCCCAGTTAGCATGAATTTAACTCGGCGACACAATTGTTAAAAATCTCGGTGGCATCAACGGTCGATGACGTGACGGTTTCCGTCAGGTTAATCGAATATCTTGGCCGCTCGTACCGCACCATTTCTCCACGCCCTCCCATTTCCTTCCGGATACGCCAATACGCACTGCTCACACCGCATCTCCGCAGGCCACGGACGCCCCCGCAACACCGGTCGGCACGGCTGTGCTAGCGCCGGGACTCTAGCTAACACTGCGTTAACAATGGCGGAATCTTTTCGATCATTTCCCGCTGATTGACGGTATTGACGTTGTTTCTCAGGCCCGCTTACTGTTCTCTTGCGTCGCCGGAAACGACCACGACAACGACCGTCATGAACTCCAGACCGGCGCCACCGTCGGATCACGTCGCGACTCGACGCCCACAAGGTCCACGCGAGTCCACGCCCTTGCAGAAGGAGATGCTGCCATGCCTGCACCGAACCACCTTCCCGGCCCCAACGCCGACGTCTGGGATTGGCAGATGCACGGCCTGTGCCGTGGTGTCGAATCGTCGATGTTCTTTCATCCCGACGGCGAACGCGGCCGGGCCCGGGCACAGCGTGAACGGCGCGCCAAGGAGATGTGCCATCAGTGCCCGGTGATCGCCCAATGCCGCGAGCACGCACTCGCGGTGGCCGAACCGTACGGCATCTGGGGCGGGCTGTCGGAATCCGAACGCAGCATGCTGATGAAGCGCGGTGTCGGACGCCGTATCGCGAGCTGAACGCGCACCAACCACCGCCGGGGCGCAACGACCTCCCCGACACCCCTCTCACCACATGACGATGCCGGGGTGGTCACCCTTGTGGTGACCACCCCGGCATCGTCGTGAAGAAACCGTCGTGAAGAAGACCGACCGTCAGTGCGCGTGCCCGTGTCCGTGACCGGCCTCGGCGGCCTGCTCGGGCTTGTCGGTGACCGCGGTCTCGGTGGTGAGAACCATCCGGGCCACCGACGCGGCATTGACGACCGCCGAGCGGGTGACCTTGACCGGGTCGATGATGCCCTCGGCAATGAGATCGCCGTAGGTGAGGGTGGCGGCGTTGTAGCCCTCCCCCGCACCGGACTCGGCGACGCGATTCACCACGACCGCTCCGTCGACACCGGCGTTGGTGGCGATCCAGAACAGCGGCGCCTTGACGGCCTCGCGAACAACCCGCACGCCGAGCGCCTCGTCGCCGGGCAGCGAGTCGGCGAGAGCGTCGAGCACCTTGGCGGCCTGCACGATGGCCGAACCGCCACCGGCGATGATGCCCTCCTCGACGGCGGCCTTGGCCGCGGCCACCGCATCCTCGACGCGGTGCTTGCGCTCCTTGAGCGCGGTTTCGGTGGCCGCCCCGACCCGGATCACCGCGATGCCACCGGACAGCTTCGCGAGCCGCTCGGCGAGCTTCTCACGATCCCAGTCGGAATCACTGTTCTCGATCTCGCGACGCAACTGGGCGGCGCGATCGGCGATCGCGTCCGCGGTCCCGGCACCCTCGACGATCGTCGTGGTGTCCTTGGTGACCACCACGCGCCGCGCCGACCCCAGCAGGTCCAGCTCGGCGGTCGCCAGGCTCAGCCCGATGTCGGAGGAGATGACGGTCCCGCCGGTGACCACGGCGAGATCCTCGAGGAACGCCTTGCGACGGTCGCCGAAGAACGGGGCCTTCACCGCGACGGCCTTGATCGTCTTGCGGATCGAGTTGACCACGAGCGTCGACAGCGGCTCGCCCTCGACGTCCTCGGCGATGATCAACACCGACTTGCCGGCGTTGACGATCTTCTCCAGCAGCGGCAGGAAATCCGGCAGCGAGCTGATCTTGTCGCGGTACAACAACACCAGCGCGTCCTCGAGAACGGCTTCCTGTGCGTCGGCATCGGTCACGAAGTACGGCGACAGATAGCCCTTGTCGAACTGGACACCCTCGGTGACATCGAGTTCGGTGCTCAGGCCCGAACCCTCCTCCACGGTGACGACACCGTCGACGCCGACAGTCTCCATCGCCTTACCGACCATCTCGCCGATCTCGGCGTCCCGCGAGGACACGGTCGCCACCTGCGAGATCGCCTTCTGCCCCTCGACCGGCGTCGCCGTCCGCAACAGTTCGGCGCTCAGGGCGTCGGCAGCCTTGCCGATGCCTGCGCCGAGCGCCATCGGACCCGCACCGGCAGCGACATTGCGCAGACCGGCCGAGACGATCGCCTGCGCGAGAACCGTCGCCGTGGTGGTGCCATCCCCGGCCACGTCGTTGGTCTTGGTGGCAACCGACTTGACCAGCTGCGCACCCAGATTCTCGAAGGGATCTTCGAGATCGACGTCACGCGCGATCGTGACACCGTCGTTGGTGACGCTCGGCCCGCCGAAAGCCTTGGCGAGCACCACGTGGCGGCCACGGGGCCCCAGCGTGACCTTCACCGTGTCGGCGAGTTGATTGATGCCGCGTTCGAGCGCGCGGCGCGCCTTTTCATCGAATTCGATCTGCTTGGACATGAGTTTCTGTACTTTCTGCGATCGCTCCGCGAGTCGCGGGTGTTCGCGCCTCAAGTCGCCGCACTTCGTCGTCGCCGGCTTGTCGCTACGCTCCTCGCCGGCTCCTCCTGCATCGCGGCGCGGCGCGAACACATGGGGGAGCGGCAAACGCACGAGAGATAGGGAGTGATGCGCGAACAGGTGGTGGGGGTCGGGAATGGAGCGTTCCGTGTGACCGATGCGGTCAGGCAACTCCGCCCCGGTGACCCAAGGGGCACCGGGGCGGAGAGAGGTTCACGAATTCTCGTGTCGCTCCAACGCGTTGCGCTCTTACTTGCCGATGACCGCGAGCACGTCGCGCGCCGACAGGATCAGGTACTCCTCGCCGGCGTACTTGATCTCGGTGCCGCCGTACTTGCTGTAGATGACGGTGTCGCCTTCCTTGACGTCGACCGGGACACGGTTGCCCTGCTCGGTCACCCGTCCCTCACCGACTGCGATGACGGTGCCTTCCTGCGGCTTCTCCTTGGCGGTGTCCGGGATGACCAGACCCGACGCGGTGGTCGTCTCGGCCTCGACGGCCTGCACCAGGATCTTGTCCTCAAGCGGCTTGATGTTCACGCTCGCCACGATGTCAGTCCTCAACTTTCTCGTTCGAGAAGTGGATGTACTTGTTGCAGTTGACCTGCATTGGGGGGCTCTGCCACAAACCTCGTCGTCGCGGGTGCCGAGGTTCACAACACAGTGCCTATTGGCACTCTATACATGCGAGTGCCAGCACTCAAGGGCGGCGGGTGCAAAATTCTCAGCAGTGGGCACACGGCTGCGGAACGGACACCTCCGCCACCGCTGCGGCCGGCGATGCGGCAGGCTCGTCCCTCGGCTCGCCCGACCGCCCTCCACCCGCGGCGGCGTCGCGTCGACCGAACCAACTCACCGCCACCGCGCCGACCAGACCGATCACCGACAGCGCGCTGACCAGCCAGATCGCCGTGGTCATCCCGCCGAGCAACTCGCCGGGTCGATTGTGCTCCCCCGAGCTGGAGAGCACGGCGGTCACGACGGCGAGCATCACCGCCCCGCCGATCTGCACGCTGGTGTTGACCAATCCGGACGCGAGCCCCTGCTCGTCGTCGTCGACGCCCGCGGTGCCCTGAGAGGTCACCGACGGGAACGTGAGCGCGAAACCGATGCCGAGCAGGATGATGGTCGGCAACAGGAAATCCGCGTAGGCCATGCCGGGCTGGGCTCGTGCGAACCAGAGGTATCCGCCGAGAAAGGCCGCAAATCCCAGCACCATCAGCAACGGGGTGGGCACGCGGTCGAGTACCCGGTCCATCCGGGTCGCGCTGGCCGCGACGATCAACCCGGCCGGCAAGAAGCCGAGGGCCATGGCCAGCGGGGTCCAGCCGAGCGAATCCTGCAGGTAGAGGGTGACGACGAACTGGAAGGCGACATACCCGCCGAACATCAGCGCACCGGAGATGTTGGCGTGTACCAGCAGGTACGACCGCAGGATGCCCAGTCGCACGAGCGGGTGTCGGTGCCGGATCTCGATGACCAGGAAAGCGACGGCCAGCACGGCCGAGGCGACGAAGGTGCCGATGGTGGCCGTCGACGCCCACCCGATCTCGGGAGCCCGGACCACCGCGAACACGAGCAGCAGCAGCGCACCCGTGCTCGTCGCCGCACCGAGGACGTCGAACTGCGCCCAGCGGAACGCGACCCGCTCACCGCGCGGGATGACCCGCAGCCCGGCGAAGAACAATCCGATCGCCACCGGTCCCGGGAACATCAGGGTGGCCCTCCAGGACCACTCGGTGAGCAGTCCACCGAAGACCAGACCGAGCGAGAAGCCGCTGGCCCCGCAGACGGTGTAGATGCTCAGTGCGCGGTTGCGCGCAGGCCCCTCGGCGAAGGTGGTCGTGATGATCGACAACCCGGCCGGCACGGTGAACGCCGCCGCCACCCCCTTGATGAATCGCAGGGCCACGATCAGCATGTCGATGTCGACGACGGCGCTGGCCACCGACGCGACCGCGAAGACGCCGAGCGCGACGAGGAAGACCCGCCGCCGGCCGAGGAGATCGCTCACCCGGCCGCCGAGCATGAGCAGACCGCCGTAGCCCAGGACATATCCGCTGACAATCCATTGGAGCTCGCTCTGCCCCATGCCGAGATCGGAGCCGATCGAGGGAAGTGCGACCCCGACCATCGACACGTCGAGCCCGTCGAGGAACAAGGCGCCGGCCAGCACCACGAGCAGAATCCAGGTTCGCGCCGGCCAACCCGATCCGGTCGTGACATGACCGGCCGCCACATGGTCGGCCGGGTCGAGCGGTGACGCGTCGTGCGGCGCGCGCGGCGCCCCCGTGTGTCCCGGCACGGCCGGGGAAACCACCTTGCGATCTGTGAATGCCATGCCGATCACTATATGCATACGCATCTAATGCGTCTACATTATTTGATCTCACATTGTTTTCTCACGCATAAGATGCGGTGGCAGTGATATGCTGCGGCCATGACCACGGCGGCAGAAGGAGACGCGACGAGCGGAGCCGGCGCCGCCAGCGACGACCGTGCCGAGGAACTCGCCGCCGCATGGCACGATCTCTCGGTCCGCTTCCACCGCATCCAGTGCACCCTCGACCGCGAACTACAGACGCTGCACCAACTGTCCTCCAGTGAATTCGAGGTCCTCGAACTTCTTTGGGCCGCAGCGGATCACAGCCTTCGGATGAGCGATCTGGCCGGGCGGGTGCATCTGACGCAGAGCGCACTGTCGCGCGTGGTCGCCCGACTCGACAAGGACGGACTCGTCGAGCGCACGATGTGCGCCACGGACCGACGGTCGGTGTTCGCTGCTCTCACCGACGAGGGAGCGCGACGGTACACCGATGCCCGGCCGACCCAACGTCGAATCCTCGCCGAGCAGTGCGTGACGTGCCCCGAGGTGTCCGGCGGCGGGTTCACCACCACCTGACGCAGCGCTCCGCCGTCACAACTGCGAGACCTGCACGCTCATCCCCGGATCGGTCGCCACCGTCAGCGGTGAGGGCTGCGCACCGCCGGCGATGACGTGGGCGCCGAGCGTCGCGATCATCACCCCGTTGTCGGTGCACCGGCGCTGAGTGGGTACCCGCAGCGTGATACCCGCTGCAGCACAACGTTCTTGCGCCAGAGATCGAATACGCGAGTTGGCCGTCGCCCCGCCTCCGAGCACGAGAGTGTCGACGCCGAGGTCATCGCACGCACGTACGGCCTTGAGCGTCAACACGTCGGCGACCGCCTCCTGAAAGGACGCCGCGACGTCGGCGATCGGTACCTCGACGCCGTCTCGTCGACACTTCTCCACGTAGCGGGCCACCGCCGTCTTGACCCCGCTGAACGAGAAGTCATACCGGGCGTCGCGGGGCCCGGTCATTCCCCGGGGGAACGCGATCGCCTCCCGATCCCCAAGCGCTGCAGCCTTGTCCAGAGCCGGTCCACCAGGGAAACCGAGGTCGAGCAGGCGGGCGACCTTGTCGAACGCCTCACCGGCCGCATCGTCGACGGTGGTACCGAGCTCGACGATCGGCTCGGCGAGATCGGTGACGTGCAGCAGGTGCGTGTGCCCGCCGGAGACCAGCAGGGCCACGCATTCGGGCATCGGTCCGTGCTCCAGCGTGTCGACCGCGACATGTCCGCCGAGATGATTCATCGCATACAGCGGGACATCCCAGGCCAGCGCATAGGATTTCGCTGCCGCCACTCCCACCAACAGGGCCCCGGCCAGACCCGGGCCGATGGTGACCGCGATGGCATCGGGACGATCGATCCCGGCCGCCGCGCGAGCCCGCCGCATGGTGGGCACGATCGCCTCGAGGTGTGCGCGGGAGGCGATCTCGGGGACCACTCCCCCGAATCGGGCATGCTCGTCGACACTGGAGGCCACCTCGTCGGCAAGCAGGACCGCCCGACCGGGCTCGTCGGTGCCCGGCTCCCAGCGCACGATCCCGACTCCCGTTTCGTCGCAGGAGCTCTCGATACCCATCACGATCATGTGTGCTGCCCGCCCTTGCCTGCCGAATCCAGTGTCTCGTCGACGCCGACCCGACCGGAGGCCGACGGACGGATCATCGTGTAGGCGTCGGCACCCGAGGGCTGGTAGTAGCCGCGCCGCACGCCCGACGTCACGAAACCGTTGCGCTCGTAGAGCGCGATCGCGGTGACGTTGTCGACGCGCACCTCGAGGAAGACCGGTGCGTCGACGGAGTCGGCGACCTCGAGCAGCGCATCGAGTAACGCCCTGCCGTAACCGCGTCCGCGATGGGTCGGCGCGACGGCGATCGTGTGGATCTCGCAGTCGAAGCTGCCCTCGGATCCGAGGGTGGAGATACCCGCGTAGCCGGCGACGGCACCACCGAGCTCGTCCCGGGCCGCGAAGTAGCGGTTATACGGCGCGTTCAGCTCTGCCCGGAAAGCCGTTGCCGGCCACGGTGAATCGCCGGCGAACATCTCCTTCTCCAGGGCGGCACAACGGGGGATGTCGCGGTAGTCGAGAGCATCGATGATCGGCGCACCGGTGGTCACGACGCGCCGACCTTCTTGGGTTGCTGGTCCTTTCGTTCCACCGCATCGGGTCGGCGCAGATAGAGCGGAAGGAGCGGCGGTGGACTCTGCCCACCGGTCACCGCGATCGCGGCCGCACCGAGCAATCCGGCGACCGAGGGTACGGTGATCGCCGGATCGTCACCACCCCAACCACTCTGGCGCAGGTGGGCCGCCGACCCGCCGACCGCGTCGACACCCGAGTCGGAGAGGATCTCGGCGACGACACCGGGAGCGCTCACCTCGGGTCCACGCGTGCGGGTGTGCCCGCCGTCGCGGTAGAGCGCCCAGTACACCTCACGGCGGCGCGCGTCGGTGAGCGCGAGCACCGTGGCGCCCGGCGCGCTCACGCGCCCCACATCGTGCGCGATGGCATCGAGCGAACAGACGCCGAACACCGGAATGTCCAGGGCGTCACCGAATCCGGCGCCGGTTGCCATGCCCACCCGCAAGCCGGTGAACGGCCCGGGCCCGGTTCCGACGACCACCGCGTCGATGCCATCGCGGCCGACGCCCGATTCCTCGAGTACCTCGGCGATGAGCGAGGTCAGGATCTCCGCGTGGCGACGCCCGTCGGCCACCGCGCGGACGGCGACCACATGGCACTCGGGAGCCCCGGCCGTCGTCGTGATGCGGCCGATCCCGGTGACGACGGTATCGGTGGCGGTGTCGATCACGAGCACGGTCCGAGTGCGCCCGGTTGGAGTGCTCTCACCCGCCACGGTGCCGGGGGCCGTCTGCGCCGACGTTGACTGCGCCGACGGTGTCGATTCCGGTGTGCTCATCGGTGATTCACCCATTCCCAACTCGCGTGGCGCACGTCGGTGTCGGGGTCGCGGACCAGACGTACCAGCAGATGTCGCTCGGCCAGACGTTCGGCCACCCCCTCGCCCCACTCGACCACCACGACGGCGTCGGCGAGGTCGGTGTCGAGGTCGAGTGCGTCGAGTTCCTCGAGCCCCCCGAGCCGATAGGCGTCGACGTGAATCATCCCGGGCCGACCGGCCGAGGTCGGCCGGTGTTCGCGCGCGATGATGAACGTCGGTGAGGAGACCGGACCGGCGACGTGCAGCCCTCGCCCGATGCCGCGGGCGAGGGCGGTTTTGCCCGCACCCAGTGGTCCGTCCAGGATCACCAGGTCACCGGCCGAAAGTCCTTGCGCGAGTTCCTCTCCGAACATCTCGGTGTCGGCGACGCCCGGGAGATCGCGGGTCTGCGGTCCGCTCATGCGCGCAGCCTCCGCTGCCACCAGCGACGCCGCGGAGCCGGGCGGGCCGGACGCGCACGGTCGACGAGATCGGCGATCGCGTCGGTGACGCGGTCGGGCGCCTCCATCTGCACCATGTGCCCGGCGCCGTCGACCACCTCCATCCGCGAGTCGGTGCCGAGTTCACCGTAGAGCTGCAGCGAATTGGGCAACGGCGTCATCCGGTCCTCGTCGCCGCATACGACCACCGAGGGCACCTGGGCGATCACCGGAACACCCATCCACTCGTCATGACGCTCCAGCGCGTTGAGGAAGTTGACCACGGTCACGATGGGCGTGTTCTGAATCATCTTCTCCACCGCCCGCCCGGCAGCCGGGCTGTGGAAATCCGGGCCGAAGCTGGCGGCGACGAGCACCGGCTCGAGGAGTAGCCGGGTCAGGTCGCGGCCCGCCTCGATGACCCGCGGGGTGTTGCGGGCGGCGACCGCGAACCCGTCGAGCAGTGGATTGCGCAGTCCCCGACCGAGTCCGGCCTCGGTCAGACCGCTGGCGGCGGTCGCCACGAGCGCCACTCCCGCGATCCGGCCGTCGGCGGCGAAGAGCTGCGGATACCGCCGCGCCAGCGCCATCAGTGTCATCCCGCCCATCGAATGCCCGACCAGGACCACCCGCCCCTCGGGAGCCGTGGCATCGAGGATCGCGACGGCGTCATCGGCGAGTTGCTGCATCGTGCACGTGTCCGCGGGGGCCTCGCCACTGCGACCGTGACCGCGATTGTCGTAGAACACCATGCGAATTCGGCGATCGGCCCACAGCTGTGCCAGGGCATAGCGCTGAAAGTGCCAGCTCGCCAGCCGCAGGCTGAACCCGTGCACGAAGATCACGGTCAGCTCCGGCGTCTCGTCCGGCTCGAGGCCACCGAGGTCGACGGTGCGTACCGCCAGCTGCACGCCGTCGGCCGCGGTCACCGTCGACGCCCGATCCTGGTACATCGTGGTGAAATCGATCCCCTGATAGGGATCCTGGCCCCGTCGGATTCGACGCCGGGTGGCGCTGCGTGCCGCTCCCGCGGCGGCCAGCCCGCCGAGGGTCGCCACCCCGGCGAGTCCGGCTGCCAGGCCGACACGCTCGGTGGAGTTCACCACGTCGCCTCCTGCCGCCGGGATGAGACGTACTCGCGGCGCGCTCGCCCGCCGATCCGTGCGAGGATCTCGTAGTCGATGGTGCCGATCGTCTCGGCCCACTCCGCCGCGGTGGGTCCGCCGCCGACGCCGGTACCGAACAACTCGGCGATGTCACCCTCGCGCACGCCGCCACCGTCGGGGCCGAGGTCGATCACGAACTGATCCATGCACACCCGGCCCACCTGACCGAAGACACGATCGCCGATTCGGACCCGCAACCGTCCCGACGCGAGTCGTGGTACGCCATCGGCGTATCCGGCCGGGATCACCGCGATCGTGGTGTCGCGCTCGGTGGTCCAGGTGTGACTGTAGGAAACCCCTTGTCCGGCCGGGATTCTCTTCACCAACGCCACCTCGGCACGCAGGCTCATCGCCGGGATCAACCCGAATTCACGTCCCAGGATCGGTACCCCGCCGTAGAGGGCGATTCCGGGCCGCACGAGATCGCGCGCAAGGTCCGGGCGGGTCAGTGCCGCAGGAGAATTCGCGATGTGCATGACCTCCGGCGGCGCGCCGAGACGGATCAGGTCGGCGCGCGCCTCGTCGAGGCGCTCGGCCTGCAGCGAGTTCAACGGGTGCTCGGGTTCGTCGCCGCGGGCGAGGTGGCACATCAGCGCTCGTACCCGGACGGCGTCCTCGGCGACGGCCTTCGCGAGATCGTCGGCGAAATCCGCCCATTCCTCCGGCGCCACCCCGCTGCGCCCGAGGCCGGTGTCGAGTTTGACGGTGACCGTGGCCGCGGTACCCCGATCTCGGGCCGCCTCGAGGACGGCCGCGAGCTGACGACCCGACGAGAGTGCGACGTCGAGGTCGGCGTCGATGGCGGCGGAGAAGTCCGCGCTGTTGGTGTGCAGCCAGCACGTGATGTGTTCGGTGATCCCAGCGGCCCGAAGCGCGAGTCCCTCGCCGATCACCGCCACGCCCAGTTCGGCAGCTCCGGCGTCCAGGGCCGCACGTGCCACCGGCACCGCACCGTGCCCGTACCCGTCGGCCTTGACCACGGCGATCACGCCCGTACCCGCTGCCTCGCGCACCACACCCACGTTGTGGGCGATGGCGTCGAGGTCGACGACGGCGGCCAGGGCCGAGCCGTGATGCCCGGAGCCGGGCGGCGGTGAGGTGATCATCGCCGCCCATTGTCCCAGATTTGTGAGGGCCGCCGTGGTCCGGTGTGCCGGCGTTGCCCCCACCGGGCTCGCACATAGCGCACCTTGCGTCGGAGCGCACGCCTCGTGTCCACAGGCGGCGATCTGTCCACACCTGAGGAATTCGCTCATGCCATCGGCCCATCCGGGCACTTGACTGGGGAAAACCCCGTCGCCGAAAGGCCCTTGCGCATGCACGCTCCCCGATTCCACACCCCGCACCCGCCCATGGCACCCGCCACGTCGGCGGCCGGGATCCCAGCCGGTCACAGTCCCCGCCAACCGGCCACGAAAGTGTTGTTACGCGGCGCATGGATCGCCTGTGGCGCGGCCGGGGTCTGCTACCTCGTCGGTGGCGTCCTGTTCATGATCGGCGGCTTGGGCGGCCTCGACGCCGAGATCTCCGGCTCCGGCGGTCGGTGGTGGCGGCCGGTCCTGGTGCTGGCGGCCGTCCACGGGGTGCAAGCGGTCCTCGGCGCGTGGACATCGGTGGTGCTGGTGATCACGGCGTTCATCTCGCGACCCGCGCGACACCCGGCGAAGCCGGATCGAACGGCCCTCCACCACCCGACCGGACCGCTACCCGCGACGAGCGAATTCGTCGGCGCGGCGATCGCGAGTGGTGTGGTCACGATGCCCGTGCTGATACCGGGAGTGTGGTGGCTGCCGTTGTTCTTGTGACCC